>NZ_CP082362.1:2912500-4242500 GCF_020740535.1 Streptomyces profundus | reverse complement strand
GATGTGGGTGGTGCCCCTCACCTGGAGGGTGGGCTCGGTGTCCACATGGCCGCGCGGGCCCAGCGGGAGGCCGAACTCGGCCAGCGCCGGGTTCGGCTTGACGCCCGCCGTCCAGACCAGGGTGTTGGAGTCCACCTCGGTGCCGTCGCTCAGCACCACATGACCGTCCACGCAGGAGGTGAGCGAGGTCTTCAGATGCACCTCGATGCCGCGCTGCCTCAGGTGCTCAAGGCCCCACTCGCCCAGCTTGGGCCCGACCTCGGGGAGGATCCGGTCCGCCACGTCGACCAGCAGGAAGCGCAGGTCGGACGGCTTGATGTTCGGGTAGTAGCGGGTGGCGTCCCGCGCGAGGTCCTCGACCTCACCGATGGTCTCGGCGCCGGCGAAGCCGCCACCGACGAAGACGAAGGTCAGCGCCTTGCGGCGGATCTCCTCGTCGGTGGTGGAGTCGGCCTTGTCCAGCTGTTCGAGCACATGGTTGCGCAGGCCGATCGCCTCCTCCACCCCCTTCATGCCGATGCCCTGCTCGGCGAGCCCGGGGATCGGGAAGGTGCGGGAGACGGCGCCGAGCGCCACCACCAGGTAGTCGAAGGGGACCTCGTACGCCGAACCGACGTGCGGCGCCACGGTGGCGACCTGGCGGTCCTGGTCGATGGAGGTGACACGGCCGGTGAGAACCTCGGCCTTCGGCAGCACCCGACGCAGAGGCACCACGACGTGCCGCGGGGAGATGCTGCCAGCCGCGGCCTCGGGGAGGAAGGGCTGGTAGGTCATGTACGAGCGAGGATCGACGACGGTGACGGTGGCCTCGCCGTACCGCATCTTCTTCAGGATGCGACGGGCCGCGTACAGGCCGACGTAACCCCCGCCTACGACGAGGATGCGCGGACGCTCCGTGGTGCTCATGCCATCGAGTATCCACCCACCCCCGGGGGGTGGCTCGTGAGGCCCTTCACAAGCACTTGGGCCGTTTCTGCTACACTTCGCGCCCACATTTTCCCGCTGGCCCCACGGTCCCCTCCCGGAACGGCCCATCGAAGGCCGAAAAGGGTCGACTCACAAGGGAACGTTCCAGGTGGAGAGGGCTCCCGACCGGAGGCAGCGGAGGCGGGCCACCACCCGCTCCCCCACGGCCCCGCGCCGCCCCGACCCGACGCATGGACCGTGCGAGGCGGCGCCCACACCCTTTCGAGCCCCCTTGGACCCGCTCCGGCGAGCCAGCCATGTGAATTACTTCACGAACTTTTCGACGCCCCCTCGCCGGCCGGCCCTCGACGGCGGCTGGCTAGCGGCTGACGACGTTCCAGAGGATGCCGTCCAGGATGTCGTGCTCGGAGACCGTGACCCGCTCCACGCCCGCCCGTTCCATGATCCGCAGCAGCACCAGCGCGCCGGCGCCGATCACGTCGATCCGGCCCGGGTGCATGGCGGGCACCAGGGCCCGCTCGGCGTGGGTGGCCGCCAGCAGCCACTCCGTGACGGACCTGACCTGGTCGAGGTCGAGCACCGCGTGATGGATCGCGGCGGGGTCGTAACCGGGCAGCTCAAGCGCCATGGCCGCCACCGTCGTCACCGACCCCGCGAGCCCGACCAGGGTCCTGGCCCGCTCCAACGGGACGCGTTCGGCGGCGAGTTCCAGGGCGGCGTCGATATCGGCCACGATCGCCGCGCGCTCCGCCGCACTCGGCGGGTCGGCCACCGTGCCGTCCCCGGACGTCAGATGGCGCTCTGTCAGCCGCACACAGCCGATGTCCACGCTGCGCGCCGCGTCGACCCGGTCGGCGCCCAGCACGAACTCCGTCGAGCCACCGCCGATGTCCACGACCAGGAAGGGACCGGCCGCCTCGGGACGACCGGCCAGCTCCTTGGTGGCGCCTGTGAACGAGAGCGCGGCCTCCTCGTCCCCGGTGATCACCTCGGGCAGCACGCCCAGGATCTCCTTGACGCCCCGGACGAAGTCCTCGCGGTTCTCCGCGTCCCTGGACGCGGAGGTGGCCACGAAGCGCAGCCGGTCGGGCGTGACCCCGTGCGCGGCGATCGCCTCGGCGTAGCGTCGGCAGGCGGCGAACGTGCGCTCCAGCGCCTCGGGCGCCAGCCTGCCCGTGCGGTCGACGCCCTGCCCGAGCCGGACGATCTCCATCCGCCGGTCGCGGTCGACCAGTTCGCCCGTGTCCGGGTCGGCGTCCGCGATCAGCAGCCTGATGGAGTTGGTGCCGCAGTCGACCGCGGCGGCGGTCCGGACGCTCATGCGCGCTCTCCTCGCACCGGTGCCTGAACGGCGTTCGCCCCGGACCCGCCCTGCTCGGCGCCCACGCAGCGCCCCGCGCGCCACCACTCGGGCAGCATCGCCAACGCCTCGTCACCCAGCGGGTTGACGCCAGGCCCGGCGACCAGCGAGTGCGCCACCAGCACATGCAGGCACTTCACCCGATCCGGCATCCCGCCGGCGCTCGGGAACCCCGCCAGCACCTCGATCGCGTCCCGGCGCGCCAGATAGTCCTCGTGCGCCTTCCGGTAGGCCGCCGCCAGCTCGGGATCGGCGGCCAGCCGCGCGGTCATCTCCCGCATCACGCCGTTGGCCTCCAGGGTCCCGATGGCGGAGGCGGCGCGCGGGCAGGTCAGGTAGTAGACGGTGGGGAACGGGGAGCCGTCCGGCAGCCGGGGCGCCGTCTCCACCACGTCGGGGTTCCCGCAGGGGCAGCGGTGGGCGATCGCGCGCAGTCCGCGCGGGGGCCGGCCGAGCTGCTCCTCGATCGCCAGGACGTCGGTCGGACTTGGGGTTTCCACGAGCGAACTCTCTTTACGAAGCGTCAACGGGCACTGTGGGGGGCGCGCGCCCCACGGCTCACCTGGGCTGGTCGGCCCGGTCGATGCCGTCCCAGAGATTCTGATGCCACGGACGGGGCGCCGACGACCCCCGGGTGCGCAGCCGTTCGTCGGATTCGCCGCCGGACTCGTCCGGCAGCAGATAGCCGATCTCGCCCGGGCGCACATAGCGCAGCCGCTCCCTGGCCTGACGCTCCACATAGGCGTCGTCCTGCCAGCGGGCCTTGGCGTCCCGCAGCTCCTCGACCCGGTCCGCGGCCTCCTCGGCCTGCCGACGCTGGTCGGCGATCTCCGAGCGCTGCTGCACGTACTGCCGCAGCGGATAGGCGAGCGCCACGACCAGCGAGCAGACCACCAACGCCAGCAGCGCGGCCCGGCCGGTGAGCCGGTTGCGCCGGGGCGGACCACCGGGCTGTCTCGGCCCGGCGAGGCGGCGGCTCTGCGCCCGGTAGACCCGGGCGGCGGCCTGCTCGCCCAGTGCCCTCAGCCGAGTGGCGGTGGAGAACCGGTCCCGCTGCGCGGCCACATCGCCTCCCTCTCACCCGCTGCCTGGCTGCCACGACACGTCCCCGCCACCGTACGGGACGGATGGCGGGGACACGGTCAGGTGGCCGACCGAAGCGCGCGGAAGTCCACCCGAGCAGGAGCGCGGGGCCGGCTCGGCCCCGCGGTCGCGTGGCCTCAGCCGCGGAAGCGTGGGAAGGCGGCGCGGCCGGCGTAGACCGCGGCGTCGTCCAGGATCTCCTCGATGCGCAGCAGCTGGTTGTACTTGGCGACGCGCTCGGAGCGGGCCGGGGCGCCGGTCTTGATCTGGCCGCAGTTGGTGGCGACGGCGAGGTCGGCGATGGTGACGTCCTCGGTCTCGCCGGAGCGGTGCGACATCATGCACTTGAAGCCGTTGCGCTGCGCCAGCTCCATGGCGTCCAGCGTCTCGGTGAGCGAACCGATCTGGTTCACCTTCACCAGCAGCGCGTTGGCGGCGTCGGTGTCGATGCCGCGCTGGAGGCGCTCCGGGTTGGTGACGAACAGGTCGTCGCCGACGATCTGCACCTTCTCGCCGAGCCGGCCGGTCAGCGTCTGCCAGCCCTCCCAGTCCTCCTCGGCCAGCGGGTCCTCGATGGAGACCAGCGGGTAGGCGTCGACCAGCTCCTCGTAGTAGGAGGTCAGCTGCTCGGCACTGAGCTTGTTGCCCTCCAGCGTGTAGGCGCCGTCCGAGTACAGCTCGGTGGCGGCGACGTCGAGGGCCAGCGCGATGTCCTGGCCGGGGGTGTAACCGGCCTTCTGGATGGCCTCGACGATCAGGTCGAGCGCCTCGCGGTTGGAGGAGAGGTTCGGCGCGAAGCCGCCCTCGTCGCCGAGGCCGGTGCCCAGGCCGCGCTCCTTGAGGACCTTCTTGAGCGTGTGGTACGTCTCGGCGCCCCAGCGGACCGCCTCGGAGAAGGACTCGGCGCCGATCGGCGCGATCATGAACTCCTGGATGTCCACGTTGGAGTCGGCGTGCGCGCCGCCGTTCAGGATGTTCATCATCGGCACCGGCAGCAGGTGCGCGTTGGGGCCGCCGAGGTAGCGGAAGAGCAGCAGGTCGCGGGACTCGGAGGCGGCGTGCGCCACGGCCAGGGAGACGCCCAGGATGGCGTTGGCGCCGAGCGAGGACTTGTCGGGCGTCGCGTCCAGATCGAACATCGCCTGGTCGATCAGCCGCTGCTCGGTGGCGTCGTAGCCGACCAGCTCGGGGCCGATCTGCTCGATGACGGCGAGCACCGCCTTCTCCACACCCTTGCCGAGGTAACGGCTGGCGTCGCCGTCGCGCAGCTCAAGGGCCTCGAAGGCGCCCGTGGAGGCGCCGGACGGGACCGCGGCGCGGCCGGTGGAACCGTCGTCGAGGCCGACCTCGACCTCGACCGTGGGGTTCCCTCGCGAGTCCAGGATCTCGCGGGCTACGACGACGTCGATGGACGGCACGAGGTTCTCCTTTGGTCAGAGTTGGTCAGGGTGACGTGACCCTGGCTGTGTCTGTTGTCTGGCGTCTGGCTGTCATGGGGACAACCCCCTGAGCCTAACCGGCTCCCGGCCCCACCCCATCCGCCAGCACGCCCCAATCGCCGTCCGGCACGTCAAACGCGCAGTTCAGCCTGGGCGTCCACGCGGGAAAGCTTTTTGTTTAACCGTTGAAGAAAAGCGGGTGCCGGGCCGGTGAACGGGGCTCCCCGCACCGGCCCGGCACCCTTCGGTCCTGGCGCTGTCGCGTCAGACCGCGAGCTTCTGACCCGGGAGGATCAGGTTGGGGTCCTCGCCGACGACGTCCACGTTGTCGGCCCAGACCTGGCGCCAGACGGTGTCGTGCTCCTCGGCGATCGAGGAGAGCGTGTCTCCCTTCACCACGGTGTAGGTCGCGCCGTCCGTCGCGCGCGGCTCGACCTCGGGGGCGGGCGCCGGCTCAGGCTCGGGCTCGGGGGCCGCCTCGGGCTCGGGGGCCGGCGCCGACTGGCCGCCGCTGGTGTCGAGTTCGGGGGCGGGGCCGCCGGAGCTGAGCCCGGCCTGGGCGCCGCAGGTCGGCCAGGCGCCGGGGCCCTGCATGGCGAGCAGTTGCTCGGCGGCGGAGATCTGCTGCTCCTTGGTGGCCTGGTCGGCACGCGCGGCGTACTGGGTGCCGCCGGCCGCCTCCCAGCTGGACTGGGAGAACTGCAGGCCGCCGTAGTAGCCGTTGCCCGTGTTGATGGACCAGTCCCCGCCGGACTCGCACTGGGCGACGGCGTCCCAGGTGTCGACGGAGGCGGCCGAGGCGCCGGTGGCGCCGACCAGGGGCAGCGCGACGGCGGCACCGGTGACGCCGGCGGCTGCGGCTATGCGGGTGGGGGTGCTGGGACGGCGGTGCCGCCCCTTGCCGGAGAACAGCATGGACGTTCCTTCTCACCGGACGCCTACGAGGTCAGCTGTCGGGTTCGGGACTGGTGAGTCGCCCGGCCGGCAGGGCGGTTGACGCCGCCCGTCGGCTTCACCCCAAGCCGTCCCGGTACGGGTTCGTTCCGGGCCGGCGGACACGAGCGGCCATGGGCGGCCGGGTTCGTGGTGGGTCCCCCGCTCCTGTCTGCGGTGGTGCGCGATGGTGGTCCCCGGGCCGGCGACAGGATTTGGCGTAACGCCCCAGGCGCCCGGCGGAAAACCGGGCGAGGGGACACTAAACACACCTCAACTAACGATTCAAGAACGATGAAGATCGCCAGATCGACCCAACTTGACCGATTTTGACCAAGGAACGCCGCCTTATCGCAGGTCAGCCGCTCAACGGACAGGAGGGAGATGCGGGACAAGCACGACCGAAAGGGAGAGGAGCGTCACATCTTCGGCACCCCGGACGGGACCGCGAAGCGGTCGCGAAGTGACCCCGGACGAGCCGGCCTTAACGGCTCGCCGTGCTCAAGTCCAGCCGCTGCCCGGGAAGAATATAGTCCGGGTCGTCCCCAATGACCGATTCGTTCGCCTGGTAGAGGACGGTCCATCCGCCCGAAACACCCTGTTCCAGGGCGATATGGGAGAGCGTGTCGCCGGGCAGCACGCGGTACTCGCCGTCGGACGGTCTCGCCCGCTCGTCCAGCCCGTCCTCCTCGCGGTCGCCCCGATCTCCCCTGGCCTGCTCGGACCCCCGCTCGGCATCCCGCTCCGCCGCCCCGGTCTCCGCCGGATCCGGATCGCCACGGTGCCGGCCCGAACCCTCGGCCTCCGGCTGCTCCTCGGCCTCGCGTTCGTCCGTCGCGCCCTCGGCCGGCTCCTCCTCCGGCCGGTCCCCGGCGTCCGGCGCCTCCTCGACCGGCTCCGGCTCGGGGGTGACATCGCCCGGGCGGTCCTCATCGCCGGCCTCGGCGGACGACTCCTCGGGCGAGGCGCCGATCTCCTCCTCCGCCTGGGCCTCCTCGGCCTCCTCGGCCCGGTCTATCTCCTCGCGCTTCTCCTGGCGGTACTCCTGCCACACGCCCGAGGCCACCCCGCAACCCGGCAGCGCCCCCATCCGCATGTCGGCGACCAGCCGTTCGGCCACGGAGATCTGCTGCACCCGGCTGGCGAGGTCGGGCCGGATGGCGAACTCCAGGCCGCCGTACGCCTCCCACTGGTCCAGCGTCAACTGGAAGCCGCCGTACATGCCGTTGCCCTCGTTGGCGCTCCATCGGCCGCCGGACTCGCACTCGGCCGCTCGGTCCCAGGCGTCGTCGCTGACGGCGGAGGCGGACGCGGCGGTCAGCAGCGGCATGGCGATGCCGGCGCCGGTGACGCCCGCTGCGACGATAAAGGCAGGAGCCTGCCGTGGGCGACGATGACGACCTGTCCCGGAGCGCATCTGCGGACCCTCCCAAGCGAACACTGTTGCGGATGAGGGGAACCTAGCCGTCCGCACGGCACGATCACAAGCCGATCCCACGCAGATCACGTACAGATCACACTACTGACGCTCCGTCACTCGTTCCGGTGTGAACTCCACGGGCAGCGAACGGAGCCCACGCATGATCAGCCCACCGCGCCAGCGGAGTTCGGGCGCCTCGCTGGCCAGACGGAGATCGGGCAGCCGCCGCAACAGCACCGAGAGCGCCGTGCGCCCCTCGGCTCTGGCCAGGGGCGCGCCCAGACAGTAGTGGATGCCGTGGCCGTAGCCGAGATGGGGGTTGTCGGTGCGCGTGAGGTCCAGGGCGTCGGGGTCGGCGAAACGCGCCGGATCCCGGTCCGCTGCCGCCAGCACGACCAGCACCGGCTCGCCCACCGCGATCCGCTGACCGCCCAGGACGAGCGGCTCGGTGGCGAACCGCCAGGTCGCCAGCTCCACCGGGCCGTCGTAGCGGAGCAACTCCTCCACCGCCGTGGCCAACAGCCCCTCGTCGCCCTCGGCCGCCGCCCGCCGCAGCAGGGCGAGTTGGTCGGGGTCGCGGAGCAACGCGTACACCCCGTTGCCGATCAGGTTGACCGTGGTCTCGAAGCCGGCGAACAACAGGATGAAGGCCATCGCCGCGGCCTCCTCCTCGGTGAGCTGCTCCCCGTGGTCCGAGGCGCGGATCAGCGCGGAGATCAGGTCGTCGCCCGGCTCCCGGCGCTTCCGCCCGATCAGCTCGGCGAGATATCCGCGCATCCGCTTGACCGCGCGCCCCACCCCGCCGCGCTTCCCCGTGGTGTGCAGCATCATCCCGGCCCAGGAGCGGAAGTCGTCCTGATCCTCGGGCGGTACGCCCAGCAGATCGCAGATGGCGTAGATCGGCAGCGGAAAGGCGAACTCGTCGATCAGATCGGCCGAGCCGCGGGCCGCGAAGCCGTCCACCAGCCGCTCGGTCAACTCCCGCACCCTCGGCTCGAAGGCGGCGACCCCGCGCGGCGTGAACGCCTTGGAGACCAGCCGCCGCAGCCGGGTGTGGTCGGGCGGGTCGATGTTGAGCAGATGCGTCATCAGCCCGGCGCCGCGCTCGCCCGGGATGCCGACCCGCCCCGAGGCGTGCTCCTCCGCCTGGTGACGGCGCGGGTTCTTGCTGAGCCGGGGATCGGCGAGCGCGGCCCTGGCGTCCCGGTAGCGGGTCACCAGCCAGGCGTCCACCCCGCTGGGCAACGTCGCCCGGTGCACCGGCGCGTTCTCCCGCAGCCAGGCGTACGCCGGATAGGGATCTGCCACGAAACCCGGCGCGAACAGGCCGGGCGCGGCATCGTGCTCAGCCACCCGCCCGCTCCTCCTCTGCGCCGGGGATGACCGCCGAGACGCGGAAGCCGCCCTCGTCCGTCGGCCCCGAGACAAAGCCGCCGCCCAGCGCGGTCACCCGCTCCCGCATGCCCACCAGGCCGTTCCCGCCGCTCGGCAGCCTCGCCTCGTGCGGCGCCCGGACGCCGTCCGCCGGCGCCTCGTTGCGCACCTGCACGGCCACCTCGCCGTCCCGGTGCGCCAGCCGCACCCAGGCGGCTGCCCCGGCGGCGTGCTTGTGCACATTGGTCAGCGCCTCCTGGACCACCCGGTAGGCGGTCGACTCCACCTGCTCCGGATAGGGCCTCGGCTCGCCCTCGACGGCCAGCTCCACCGTCATGCCGGCCGCACGTGACTCCTCGACCAGGGCCGTCAACCCGGTGAGCCGAGGCCCGCCGGCGCCGCCGTTGTCACCGGCCGAGGGCCGCCGCTCCCGGCCCGCGCCCGCGGCGATCTCCGCCAGCCGGGAGGACGCCTGGGACGACGGCGAGGCGTCGGAGGACGACTCCTCGGGCGAGGGGCCGGCCCGTTCGACGACCTTGTCCGCCGCGCGCAGCACGCCCAGCATGGTGCGCAGCTCGGTCAGCGCCTGCCGGCCCATGTCCCCGATCAGCGCGGCGTTCCTGGCGGCCTTCTCCGGATCCTTGGGCGCCACCGCCTGGACGGCCGCCGCGTGCACCACCATCAGGCTCACCCGGTGGGCCACCACGTCGTGCATCTCCCTGGCGATCCTGCGCCGCTCCTCGCCACGCGCCCACTCGGCCCGCTCCTCGGCCCGGTCGGCCAGCAGCCCCAGCTCCCGCTCCAGGCCGAGCGCGCGATCCCGCAGCGTCTCCACCAGCCGGCGTCTCGCCCGGACATACATCCCCAGCAGCACCGGAGGCACCACCGTGGCCACGCCGAACAGCACGGCCACCAGCGGCCGGAACCACACCGGGACGGCCTGCTCCCTGATCGCCGGATCGTTGTCCAGCAGGAGGTAGGTGACGATGATCATGCCCAGGCCCTCCATGCAGGCCAGGGCCCCGATCACCCGACGCGGCGCGTCCGTGGTGGCCAGCGTGTAGAGGCCGACCAGCGCCAGCATCCCGCCCATGTTCGCCGGCAGCACCGCGATCGCGATCAGGATCACGGCCAGCGGCCAGCGGCGGCGCAGCAGCAGCGTGAGCCCGGCCACCACCCCCGGCACCACCACCAGGCCGACCGGCAGCCCGGTGTTGTCGGCGAAGACCACCCCCTGCATCGCGCACTCGGCGGCCGAGAGCAACGCGAGCCCCGCGTCCAGCGCCACCCCGCGCCGCCGCGTCCACCACAACAGCGAGAAGTCGCTTCCCGCCATGGGCGCCCCCTTCGCATCCATGAAGACCAGCCTACGGGCGGGAGGCCAGTGGGTTTCCCGGCGGGCGGAAAGCCCGGCGCCGCCCGTGTCGGAACGGGCCCGGCTCAGCCCCAGCAGAGGCGGCCCAGCGCGTGCCCGGCGAAGGCGGCTGTGAACCCGGCCCCGACGGAGCCCAGCACATAGCCGGCCGCGATCCGTCCCGCGCCGGTCTCCACCAGCCGCAGCGCCTCGTAGGAGAAGGTGGAGTACGTGGTCAGCGCGCCGCAGAGGCCGGTGCCCAGCAGCAGCCCGAGCCGCTCCCCCGTGGCCCCGGCGAGCGCGGCGCCGGCCAGCAGGCCGAGGACCAGCGAACCCACCACGTTGACCAGGAAGGTGCCCCAGGGGACGGGCGAGTCGCGGCGGGCCCTGATCGCGCGGTCCACCCCGTAGCGAAGCGGTGCTCCCACCGCTCCCCCCAGTGCGACCAGCAGATAGTCCGTCATCGGCGCTCCTTCGCGCGCATCGCCCGGCGTGCGAGCACCGGGCGTAGCGCCCGGCGTGCGCCCCAGGCGCCCACCGTCACGGCGATCAGGGCGGCGGCGACCGTGCCGGCGAGCACGCCGAGACCGGCCCAGGCGCTGCCGTCGGCGAACAGGCCGCGCGCGTCCACGGCGTAGGTGGAGAAGGTGGTGAAGCCGCCGAGCAGCCCGGTGCCGGCGAACGGGCGCAGCAGTGGGCGCGCCGACCACAGCTCGGTGGCCGCGACCAGCAGGCAGCCGATCAGCAGGCAACCCACCGCGTTCACGGCGAGGGTGGTCCAGGGGAAGGCGCCGGGCGCGGTCGGCCACAGCCGTCCGGCGCCGAACCTGGCCAGCGCGCCCAGGGCGCCGCCGGCGGCGACCGCGCCGTAGCCGGCGAGCGTCCCGGCCCGCGACACGGGCGGTTCGAGCGGGACGTCCGGGTCGACGGGCTCGGGGTCCTGCGGCCCGTTCCGCAATGGATCGGTCATCGACGGTCACTCTCCCTACACGTTCGGTATCCGAACCCGCCGCCGAGGCGGGCGCGTCCTGTCACGCGTAGGGACCGTTGTCGGCGTCGTCGCCGCGGTTCGTCGGGGGGAGGGCCCCACCTCCCCGGGCCCGCCGCCGGCGGACCCGCACCCACTCTACGGCGATACGGGGTATGCCGTCGCGAGGGAGCCCCGAGGGCTGGCATAGTGTGGGGGTCGATCGGGCGTCATCCGCCTCTGGCGGCCCCGGTGACGCACCATTCCCCTGTGGTGTAATCGGCAGCACATGCGACTTTGACTCGCATTGTCCAGGTTCGAGTCCTGGCGGGGGAGCCCACCAGGCGCTGTACGCCTCGTCAGGCGGTCAGCTCCCCGGGATCGTGGTGAGGAACTCCCCGGTCCAGGCGAGCAGTTCCCTCCCCGTCAACGGCTTGCCGCCGACCCGCGCCGTGGTCGGCCTGGGCACCAGCAGCTGGTTGGTGCCCCGCTTGACCACCGATCCCGGGTAGACCCGGTTCAGCCGCAGCTCCTGGGACTCCCGCAGCTCGACGGGCGAGAACCTGATCCTGCTGCCCTGGAGCGTGATGTCGCCGACCCCGCAGGCCCTGGCCAGCATCCGCAGCCCGGCCACCAGCAGCAGGTTCTCCACCGGCTCGGGCAGCGGGCCGTAGCGGTCGGCCAGCTCCTCCCGGACGGCGCGGATCTCGTCCTCGGTGTTGGCGGCGGCGATCGCCCGGTACGCCTGGAGCCGCAGCCGCTCCCCCGGCGCGTACTCGTGCGGCACATGCGCGTCCACCGGCAGCTCGATCTTCACTTCGAGCGGCGCCTCCTCCGGCTCGCCGCCGCCCGCCTCCAACGCCGCCCGGTAGTCCGCGACCGCCTCGCCGACCATGCGCACATAGAGGTCGAAGCCCACGCCCGCGATATGCCCCGACTGCTCGCCGCCCAGCAGGTTGCCGGCGCCCCTGATCTCCAGGTCCTTCATCGCCACATACATGCCGGCACCCATCTCGGTGTGCTGCGCGATGGTGGCCAGCCGCTCGTGCGCGGTCTCCGTCAGCGGCTTCTCCGGCGGATAGAGGAAGTAGGCGTAGCCGCGCTCCCGACCCCGGCCGACCCGGCCGCGCAGCTGGTGCAGCTGGGAGAGGCCGAAGGTGTCGCCGCGCTCGACGACCAGGGTGTTCGCGTTGGAGATGTCGATCCCCGACTCGACGATGGTGGTGGACACCAGCACATCGAACTTCTTCTCCCAGAAGTCCACCACGACCCGCTCAAGCGCGGTCTCGCCCATCTGGCCGTGTGCCGTCGCGATCCGCGCCTCCGGCACGATCTGGCGCAGCTTGGCGGCCACCCGGTCGATCGAGTCCACCCGGTTGTGGATGTAGAAGACCTGCCCCTCGCGCAGCAGCTCCCGCCGGATCGCCGCGCCGATCTGCCGTTCCTCGTAGGGGCCGACGAACGTCAACACCGGATGACGTTCCTCCGGCGGCGTGGTGATGGTGGACATCTCCCTGATGCCGGTCACCGCCATCTCCAGCGTGCGCGGAATGGGCGTCGCCGACATCGTCAGCACGTCCACGTTGGCGCGCAGCTTCTTCAGCTGCTCCTTGTGCTCCACGCCGAACCGCTGTTCCTCGTCCACGATCACGAGGCCGAGGTCCTTGAACGTGACCTCGGAGGAGAACAGCCGATGGGTGCCGATGACCACGTCGACCGTGCCGTCCCGCAGGCTCTCCAGCGTCGCCTTGGCGTCCGCGTCCGACTGGAAGCGGCTCAACGGGCGCACGTTCACCGGGAACTGGGCGTAACGCTCCGAGAAGGTGCCGAAGTGCTGCTGCACCAGCAGCGTGGTGGGCACCAGCACCGCCACCTGCTTGCCGTCCTGCACCGCCTTGAACGCGGCGCGCACCGCGATCTCCGTCTTGCCGTAGCCGACGTCGCCGCAGATCAGCCGGTCCATCGGGACCGAGCGCTCCATGTCCTCCTTGACCTCGCCGATGGTGGTCAGCTGGTCGGGGGTCTCGGCGTAGGGGAACGCGTCCTCCAGCTCGCGCTGCCAGGGCGTGTCCCCGCCGAAGGCGTGACCCGGGGCCGCCATCCGCGCCGAGTAGAGCTTGATCAGGTCGGCCGCGATCTCCTTGACGGCCTTCTTGGCGCGCGCCTTGGTCTTGGTCCAGTCCGCGCCGCCGAGCCGGTGCAGCGTCGGGGCCTCGCCACCGACGTACTTGGTCACCTGGTCCAGCTGGTCCGTCGGCACGAAGAGCCGGTCGCCCGGCTGCCCCCGCTTCGCCGGGGCGTACTCGACCAGCAGGTACTCGCGGGTGGCGCCCTGCACGGTGCGCTGCGCCATCTCCACGTAGCGGCCCACGCCGTGCTGCTCGTGCACGATGTAGTCGCCGGGCTCCAGGCTCAGCGGGTCGAGCGCCTTGCGACGGCGCGCCGGCATCCGCGCGCCCTCCCGGCCGGCGGCGCGCTGCCCCGTGAGGTCCGTCTCGGTCAGCACGGCGAGCCGGGATCCCGGCACCAGGAAGCCGTGTTCGAGCGCGCCACAGGAGACATGGACGACGGCCGGTTCAATCTCGCCGGTCAGCGCCGGGTCGAGGCGGGCGGGGATGCCCTCGCCGCCGAGGACCTCGACGGTGCGGGCGGCCGGGCCGTGCGCCTCGGTCAGATAGACGACGCGCCAGCCGTCGGCCAGCCAGCCCTTGGTGTCGGCCAGCGCCCGGGAGACGTCCCCCCGGTAGCTCTCCGGGGCGCGCAGCCCCAGCCTGACCGTGTCCGTGTCCAGCTCCTCGTCCGGCGAGAACGGTGAGACCGTCCACCACGGCAGGCCCAACTCCCGGGCGTGCGCGCGCACGTCGGCGATCCCACGGAGGCTGGCCGCGCCCACGTCGATCGGCGCCCTGCCGCTGTCCGCCATCGCGGCGGCGGCCCAGGACGCCTGGAGGAACTCCTGGCTGGTGGCCACCAGATCGGACGCGCGCGAGCGCACCCGCTCCGGATCGCAGACCAGCACCGTGCTGCCGGCCGGCAACACGTCGAGCAGCAGCTCCATCTCGTCCACCAGCACGGGGGCCAGCGACTCCATGCCCTCGACCGCCACCCCCTCGGCGATCTTGCTCAGCAGCTCGTCCAGCTCGGGGTGTTCGACGGCCAGCTCGGCCGCCCGCCGGCGCACCTCGTCGGTGAGCAGCAGCTCACGACAGGGCGGCGCCCACAGGCCGTGCTCGGCGATCTCCAGGGACCGCTGGTCGGCGACCTTGAAATAACGAATCTCCTCGACCTCGTCGCCCCAGAACTCCACCCGCAGCGGATGCTCCTCGGTGGGCGGGAAGACATCGAGGATGCCGCCGCGCACGGCGAACTCACCGCGCTTCTCCACCAGTTCGACCCGGGTGTAGGCGGCTGCCGCCAGCGCGGCGGTGAGCTCCGTCAGATCGGCGCTCTGGCCGTTCCGCAGGGCGACGGGCTCCAGATCGCCGAGCCCCGCCACCTGCGGCTGAAGCACCGAGCGCACCGGCGCCACCACGACCGAGACGGGCCCGGAACCGGGATCGTCCGAGCGGGGGTGCGCCAGCCGGCGGAGCACCGCCAGCCGACGGCCGACGGTGTCGGCGCGCGGCGAGAGCCGCTCGTGCGGGAGCGTCTCCCAGGAAGGGAACTCGACCACCCCGTCCTCGGGCAGCAGCGAGCGCAGCGCGGCGGCCAGGTCCTCGGCCTCCCGCCCGGTGGCCGTCACGGCGAGCACGGTCCGCTTGGCGGCGCGCGCCAGCGCGGCCACGGCCAGCGGCCTGGCGGCCGGCGGCCCCACCAGGTCGACGGCGGGGTGGCCGACGTCTCCCGCCGAGGTCAGCGCCTCGGCGAAGGCGGGCTCCTGGGTGACGGCGTCAAGCAGGCCGTGCAGGGTCATGAGGGTTCCATCCCGGTGAGCGGGCAACGCGAAGCACCCGGCACGCGTCGCGGGCCGGGGACCTTCCAGGGTACGCGTGCCGCCGGACGGTCAGCTCCCGGCCACGGTGACCGTGGGCAGATGCCGCACCGGAAAGTTGACCGACCGGGCGATGAAGCAGTCCCGGTGGGCGTCCTCGTGCAGTGCGGTGGCCAGATCGATCATGCCGGGCTCGGCCACCGTCACCACGGGACGCAAGCGCACCTCGGCGAACTCGCCGCGCCCGGCCGTCTCCCGCATCGTGCCCTCGGCGGCGTCCCGGTACTCAAGCACCCTGACCCGCTTCAGGGAGCAGAGCGCCAGATAGGTCAGCATGTGGCACTGGGAGAGCGAGCCCACCAGCAGTTCCTCGGGATTCCACCGCTCCGGGTCGCCGACGAACGCCGGATCGGCGCTGGCCTCGATCACCGGCTTCCCCTCGACCACCACCTGATGGTCCCGCCGAAACCCCCGGTACCCCGCCGTCCCCTCCCCCGTGTTGCCCGTCCAGCTGACGTCCACCCGATACCGGTGTTCGCGCGGCTCCCGCATCCTCCATGACCTCCTCGGTCGGCTTCCTCTGTCCCACGTGTGGTGGCTGACGCCACGTCCCAGTGTGCGCCCGCACGCCCCTGACGGCCCGGCGCGCCCTCCACACCTCGTGCACACACCCCCCACTTCCGGCACTCCCGGCGCGCGACCGCCCCGCGGTGGTGACGATGTTCCACCGTCCAACACCTGACGTGTCCATGCCCTCAACTTGTAACCTGTGGCATGCCGTGCGGAAACGTTCAGGCAGCACCCTGGGAGCCGCCGAACGCATCCGCCCAGCCGAAACCACCCCCACACCAAGGGAGTTCGCGTGCTTCGCACCTCCAGCGTCTACGCGCGTCGCCGACTTTCCCTGTTGGCCGCGCTCACCGGACTGATATCCCTGGCGGCCCTGTTCACCGGCCCCTCGGCACAGGCCGCCCTCCCCACCCCCATCGCCGCGTCAACCGCGCGCACCTACCTCTCCCAACTGACGGTCGCCACCGAGGACCGCACCGGCTACAACCGCGACCTCTTCCCCCACTGGAGCAACCAGGGCAACAACTGCAACACGCGCGAGGTCATCCTCCAGCGCGACGGCAGCAACGTCGTGACGGATCCCAGCTGCGCGGCGACCAGCGGCAGTTGGTACTCCCCCTACGACGGCGCCACCTGGACCGCCGCGTCCGACGTGGACATCGACCACCTGGTGCCGCTGGCCGAGGCATGGGACTCGGGCGCCGACTCCTGGACCACGGCACGCCGCGAGGCGTTCGCCAACGACCTCACCCGGCCGCAACTGCTCGCGGTCACCGACAACGTCAACCAGTCCAAGGGCGACAGGGACCCGGCCGAGTGGCTGCCGCCGCGCGGCGCCTACCACTGCGTCTACGCCAGGGCGTGGGTGCAGGTGAAGCACTACTACGGGCTCTCGGTCGACTCGGCGGAGAAGAGCGCGCTGAGCGGCATCCTCAACGGCTGCTGACCCGGGCCGCGTCGGCGCGTCACGGTGGCACGGGCCCCGGAGCGCGCCGACGACGCCCGTCCGTCCGTCGCGGGCCGGGCCGGCGGCCTGCCGACGGTAACGGTCCGTCCCCCCGGCTCGAAGTCCGCGAGGGACCGCGCCGGACGCTCGCGCCGCGCCCACCGACCGCTCACCCCGTCGCCGAACCGCACGGCTCCGACCGTCGGTTCGGGTCTTCCGCGCCGGGCGGACCGGTAAGGCGGCGCGGGCGGGGGCCCCGGCGGACGGGGGCCCGGCCGCCGTGCCGGAGTGACATTCGAGGCCATGGGATCAGCCATGCACTCCGTCACCCAAAGCCACTGTCAGTAGCTCAGGGTAATCTTCTCGGCATGGAACAGCGACTCAGTCTGATCACCCTGGGCGTGGCCGATGTGGCCCGCGCCCGTTCGTTCTACGAGAGCCTCGGTTGGCGCGGCCAGGAGACGCAGGAGACGGTCTTCTTCCAGGCCGGAGGGATGGCCCTGGTGCTTTGGGGCCGGGCCGAGGCGGCTGCGGACAACGGCCTCGCGGACACGCCGGTGCCGGCCGGCGGGTTCGGTGGGATCGGCCTGGCCCACAATGTCCGCTCCTCCTCGGAGGTGGACGCGGTGCTGACCGCGGCCGAGCGGGCCGGCGCCCGGATCACCAGCCCGGCGGCGCCCACCTTCTACGGCGGATACGCCGGCTCCTTCACCGATCCGGACGGCCATCCGTGGGAGATCGCCCACAACCCGGCCTTCGCGCTCTCCCCCGACGGCTCCCTCACCGTCCCCGAACTCGGCGCGGGGTAGCGGCTGATGGCCGTGAGCCAGCGATCAGCTCCGCAGCAGTTCGACGAGCTGAGCGCCGTCCCCTTCGCCCTGGCCGGCGGCGACGCCTCGCGCCATCAGGGCGGCGAAGGGGGCCAACAGCTCGGTGCTGACGCCCTGTTGCTCGGCGGTGCCGAGCAGGGTGGCATTGCCGACCGACTGCATCTCCAGATTCGCCGACACCTCGGTCTCGTATACGCCGCTCTCCAGCTGCTTCGCCGTCGCGTGCGCCGCCGGCGCCATGGCCACCAGCCACTCCACCAGCGATCCGGCGAAGCCCGTCGCCGGGATGTCCTCGCCGTGGATCAGGGCGAACGCGTGGGTCATCCCGGCGAACATCCCGTTCATCGCGCTCAGCAGGGCCACATCGTGGAGCGCGGCGAAGCCGGCGTCCGATCCGACATAGCGCGCGCCGGTCGGCGCGGTGAGCGTCGCCCGGTGGGCCTCGAAGAGGTCGGCGGAGCCGCTGTAGAAGACATAGCCGCCGGACTCCGGCACCCCGATCATCGGCGGGATCGCCATGATGCCGCCGTCCAGGAAACGGGCCTGCCGCTCCTGGGCCCACGCGGCGCGGGCGCGCCCCTCGGCCGGCGTGCCGGTGGTGAGGTTCACCAGATCGCGGCCGACCAGGTCGGCGCCCGCCAGCGTCTCGCTCACGGAGGCGTCGTCCAACAGGCAGAGGACCACGAGGTCGTTGGCCTCGACCGCCTCGGCGGCGCTGGCCACGACGACGGCGCCCTCGGCGGCCAGCGCCTCGGCTCGCGCGGGCGTCCTGTTCCACACGGTCAGCGGGTGCCCGGCGCGCAGCCAGGCCCGCCCGAGCGCGGTGCCCATGGCGCCGAGGCCCAGCAGGGAGAGGGAGCCGGGAGACGCGGCGGGGGAATCCGAGCGGTCCGCGTCGGCAGCGGAGGGGGATGGGGAAATGAAACGGTTCGTGGCACTGTTCGTCATGGCACTCAGGCTTGTCCTGGCCAGGAGAATGAACAAGTACGCACTTCGGAGTGGGTGCTTACCCCCAGGTGAGCGAGCAGCTAGGAGGGCTGTCCTTGACGACCACACCGCGCCCCCGGTACTCCTGCGGCATCGATGCCGCGATGGATGTCATCGGCGGCAAGTGGAAGGTGCTGATCCTCTGGGCCCTGGACGAGCGGCCCTGCCGGTTCGGCGAGCTGCGACGCGCCATCCCGGGCGTCACGGAGAAGGTTCTCGCCTCCCATCTGCGGGAGTTGGAGGCCGACGGCATCATCCATCGCGAGGATCGGGGCGAGGTGCCCCCGCATGTGGTCTACTCGCTCACGGCCCTGGGCCAGAGCCTCAACGCGGCGCTGGCGCCGCTCGGCGACTGGGGTCAGGAACATGTCCTGGGCGGCGCGCCGCACCGCTGACGCGGCCGGCCGGCGGCCCGTTGGCCGGCCTACCAGGCCCGGGGGAACACGCAGCGCGCGGCGGCGGCGCAGTAGAAGCCGCGTCCGCAGCAGTGCCAACAGCCGTGCGGGGCGGCCACCCCCTGGGCCTGCCCCGACTCCGCGATATACAGCGTCTCGCGGATCTCCACGCGCTGTCCGTTGCATGCCTGACACTGCCGGTGCGGCCCCCCGCAGTCGTCCCCAGCGACGCCCATCCCACTCCCATGTCGAGCCCAGGTTGCGCGTCCCGTCACAACCACGGCACTCAACGTTACCTGCCCCGCGGGTCCGTCGCCCCGGGGGCGGGGGGATGCCGGTCTTCGACCGGCGCCGCCCCCGGCTCCCCGGGCCGGTGGCGGCGTGGCCCGGGCGCCGACGCGCTCTCACCCCGCCACGGGTGCGGCCTCGATCAGGGAGAAGGTGCTGGGCGGCGGGAGTTGGGCCAGGCTGGAGAGCCGGAAGCCGGCTCGGGCGAGCAGCGCCTCGAAGTCCTCGCGGGTGCGCTCCATCCCCCCGAGGTTGACCAGCATGTTGAGGTCGCTCAGATACCACCCGGCCCCACCCGGCTGTGCGATGGGCGGCAGCACGGGCTCGACAAGCAGCACCCGGCCGTCGGACGGCAGCACCTTCCGGCAGTTGCCGAGCAGGGTGGCGGAGCGGTCGTCGTCCCAGTCGTGGAGGACGCTCTTGAGCAGATAGAGGTCACCCCCCTCGGGCACCGAGGCGAAGAAGTCGCCGGTCACCGCCGAGAAGCGGCTCCCCACTCCGGCCCGCTCCATCGTCGCCGCCGCCTGCGCCAGCCCGCGCGGGGTGTCGTGGACGACGCCCCGCAGGGTCGGGTGGGCGCGGAGCACCTCGGCGAGCAGGGTGCCGTCGCCGCCGCCCACATCCACCACCGTGTGGAAGCGGGCGAAGTCATAGGCGCCCGGCAGCACGGCGGCGGTCGTGCGGGTGCCCTCGCTCATGGAGGCGTTGAAGGCCGCCGAAAGCTCCGGGCGTTCCTCCAGGTACTCGAAGAAGCCCTTGCCGAAGACCTGCTCGAACGCGGGCTCGCCGGTGCGCACGCTGTCGGCGAGGCGCTCCCAGGAGCGGACCATCAGCGGGTCGGTGAAGACGGTGGCGATCGTCTTGAACGAGCCGGGGTGGTCGGCCGCCAGCACCCGCCCGGTGGGCGTCGCCCGGAAGACCCCTGGCCGCACCTCCTCGACCAGCTCCAGGCCCGCCATGGCACGCAACAGTCGCAGCAGGGAGCGGGGTTGGACCGCGCAGTCGGCGGCCAGCGCCTCGACGGCGCGTTCCTCGTCGCCCAGCGCGTCCACCACGCCCAGCCGGGCCGCGGCGCCCACGGTGCCGGCGACCATGGTGCCGAAGACCAGCCGCATCACCGTCCGGCGCTCCTCGCCGCCCTTGACGTCCGCCATGGGAAACCTCTTCCTGTCGGAGGTAGGTTAGCCTCACCTAACTACCCTGCCCCGTCAAGGGTGTTGCCCCCAGCACGGTGGGGCCGGCGGTCGCGCTCGACCACCGGCCCCACCGCGGGCACCGCAGAACGGCTACCAGTCGTGAACGGTTCCGTCGAGCAGTCGGTTCACCGGCAGATAGGCGGGCGCGTAGGGGAAGCCCGCCGCCGCCTCGTCGTCCAATTCCACGCCCAGGCCGGGGTTCTCGCCCGGGTGCAGCAGCCCGTCGACAAAGGTGTAGGAGGTGCGGAAGACCTCAAGGGTGCGCGGGTCGTGGCGCATGTACTCCTGGATGCCGAAGTTGTGGATGGCGATGTCCAGATGGAGCGCCGCCGCCATGCCGACCGGCGAGATGTCCGTCGGCCCGTGGATACCGGACTTGGCGCCGTACACCGCCGCCAGGTCCAGCAGCTTCTTCATGGCCGTGATGCCGCCCGTGTGGGTGACGGCGGAGCGCACATAGTCGATCAGCCGCTCGCTGAGCAACGTGGTGTAGTCGTGAACGGAGTTGAAGACCTCGCCGATCGCCAACGGGGTGGTGGTGTGCTGGCGGATCAGCCGCAGCGCGGCCTGGTCCTCGCCGGGGGTGGCGTCCTCCAGCCAGAACAGGTCATAGGGCTCCAGGGCCTTGCCCAGCTTGGCGGCCTGGATCGGCGTCATCCGGTGGTGGCCGTCGTGCAGCAGCGGCAGCTCGGGGCCGAACTCGTTGCGTACCGCCTCGAAGACGGTCGGCAGATGGCGCAGATAGGCCCGGGTGTCCCAGGCCTCCTGGACGGGGAGCGCGGTGCGGCGCGCGGGCTCGTAGTCGTAGCGCTCCCCGTCGCCGGCCGTGGAGGTCGCCACCCCGTAGACGGAGTCCAGGCCGGGGATGCCCGTCTGGATCCGGATGGCGCGGAACCCCTCGTCGAGGTGCGCCCTGATGGAGTCGAACAGCTCGGGTATGTCCCGCCCCGAGGCGTGGCCGTAGGCGAGCGCGCCGGTTCGCGAGGCGCCGCCGAGGAGTTGGTAGAGCGGCATCCCCGCCGCCTTGGCCTTGATGTCCCACAGGGCCATGTCCACGGCGGCGATGGCGGCCATGGTGACGGGGCCGCGTCGCCAGTAGGCGCCACGGTAGAGGTACTGCCAGGTGTCCTCGATCCGGCCCGCGTCGCGACCGATCAACAACGGAGCGACATGGTCACGGAGATAGCTCTCCACGGCCAGTTCACGCCCGTTGAGGGTGGCGTCACCGAGCCCCGTCAACCCGTCAGCCGTGGTGATCCGCAACGTGACGAAGTTGCGCCCCGGGCTGGTGACGATGGTCTCGGCCGACTCGATCCGCAGCGGCGACCGCTCGGTTGTCTGCATGGTTTCGCGCCTTCCCAATCCTCCGGTTGCCCTGCTCAGCTCGTCGCACGGTCGTCGACTTCCCCGAGTTCGGCTATCACCACACCATAGGTCGGCAGTTCGATCGTGGTCAGTTTCTCGCCCTCAAGGTCCCGCAGGGAGCCGGCGACCATGGTGGGCGTGACGCTGAGCGGTGCCGCGTGCTGGCTGACGAACCACACATAGGACCGTCCCTCCTCGTGCACCATCCGCGCCACCAACACCCGGGGATCGTCCACCGACACCTCGGGTACCACCCCGGCCTCGGCTGCCAACGCCGCGTAGAGCCGCCAGGTGGGCTCCGGGTTGACCCGGGGCGTGACCGCCGCCATGTGCTCGACCGGGTAGGTGGACAGCACCAGTTGACCGGCGCCGTGGCGACGGCGCAGCAGTGCGGGACGGCCGTGCGCGTCGGTGGCCACCACCTCGGCGCCGTCCGGCTCGACCGGCAGATAGGAGCGCGAGTTCTCGGTGCCGGCGACGGTGAACGTCAGCCGCTCGCCGGCCCTGATGGTGCCGAAGTCGCGCTGGAAGGTGAGGACCAGCTCCTCGTCCTCGATGGGCTCGGTCAGGCCGTAGCGCAGCTTCTTGACCACGCCGAAGGTCTCGTCCAACTTCGGCCACCACGGGCCGCGTTGCACGCCGTGCTCACCGGTGAAGAAGGAGGCGTAGACGGTGGCGCCCGCCTCCGCGCGCCGGACCAGATGACGCCAGCCGCCGGCGGTCAGCTGCTTGGCCGAGGGCAGCAGATAGAGCGAGCAGTCGTCCGGCAGCCCGTCCGCCTCGCGGGCCACGCCGACCGGCAGGTCCGCCTCGCGGGCGGCGACATACGCCTGCCGGGTGTGGTTCAGCACACTGCTGGCGTCCTCGGGCTGCGTGAACGGGTACATCTTCTCCAGGAACGAGGAGACGACGAGCGCCACCCGGGTGTCCTGGCGGTGCAGCCGGCCGAAGTCGACCCGGGCCAGCAGCTCGGTGAACCGCTTGACCTCACGCAGCTGCTCCTTGGGACGCCCCGCCTCGTCGGTGATGCCGAAATGCATCTCGAAGGGATGGTGGCTGTACGGTTCCTGGTCCCAGAGGGCGTCGTAGTCCGTGTTGTTCCAGGGCATCCAGCCGGTGGCACCGGCCAGCAGGGTGTTGTGCAGGATCTGCCGGTAGTAGTGTGCGGCGTTCTCCTCGGAGACATAGTCCGAGGTCACGCCGAACTCCTCCATGATCACCGGCTTTCCGCCGATGTCCAGCAGCTCGCAGACGAAGGCGGCGCCCAGGTGCTGGCGCACCGGGTCCGTCTCCATCCGGTAGACATGCGGGCCGTGGAAGTCGATCAGCGGCTCCAGATCGCGCACCCGGAAACCGTTGTCGGCACCGGTCATCTCCACGCCCCAGGCGCCGTCGCCGATGGAGACCGGCTGCCGGGCCCCCGTCCCCCTGATGGCGTTCACCAGGGTCTTCGCCCAGGCCGTGACGGTGGTGGCGTCCAGGGTGCCGATGCCACGGGACCGCCAGTCGCCGTAGATCGGGATCTCGTTGGTGAGCAGCCAGCCGGCGACCGCCGGGTGGTCCTTCCAGCGCTGGGTCAACTCGCGGACGTACCACTCCTGTTGCGCGACGAACGAGGCGTCGCCGAAGATGTCGCGCCCACCGCGCCAGACCGGGTCCCAGTTCTGCCCCGACATGTGACCGACGATGAAGGTGGGGATGGTGTGCATCCCCTGGGCCTGGTGCCGGTCCAGGAAATCGTCGTAGTGGGCCAGCATCTCGGGGTCGAGGGTGTTCTCGGCCGGCATGAAGTCGGGCCAGAAGAAGAACGAGCGGGTCAGCGTGATGCCGTGCTCCCGCATCACCTTCAACTCCTCGTCCACCACCTCGGGGCGGTAGTCCCGCCACATCAGCGGGCCGCCGGTGCGGGACCAGTAGTTCACGCCGATCCAGATGGTGGCCTCGCCTTCCTCCTGACCGCCTTCCTGGCCGCCTTCCCGGCCGACGGATGGCTGGCCGCCGCTGGGCACGCTGGTGGTCTGCGGGGTGGTGCGGAGCTTGGCCGCGTTGCGCCTCATCGCCTGGTTCCTCTGCTCGGGGCCGCTGTGTGGCCCCTCAGGTATATCGTTTTACTAGTTGGCTGTCGAGAGATTGAGTGAGCGGACTTGCCGCGCTACCATGCGGTACTCCTCAGTCCGTGCAACGTTTTCTCGTAACGTTCTCCCGATGGGTCAGGTCCAGCACTTGGCGGCACAGAAGAACCCCGGACGCGGGCGAAGGTCCGACAAGCCGACGATCGCCGATGTGGCGGCCCTGGCCGGCGTCTCGGTCTCGGCCGTCTCCAAGGTGGTCAACAACCGGCCCGGGATCTCGGCGCCCACCCGGCAACGGGTGCTGGACGCGGCGGACAAGCTGCGTTGGTCGCCGTCCGCCACGGCGGTGGCCCTGCGCGGCGCGCGGACCAAGGCCATCGGCATGGTCGCCGGCCGGTCGGCCGACGTCCTGGCCACCGACCCGCACTTCTCGGTGCTGATCTCCGGCATCGAGAGCGAACTCGCCCCGGCGGACTACGGTTTGCTGCTGCATATCGTCGGCGAGGAGCCGGGCGCGGAGGAGCGGGCCTACCGCCGGCTGGCCGAGGAACGGCGGGTCGACGGGGTGATCCTCACCGAGAGCCGGGTCGGCGACGGCAGGTTCGAGCTGCTCCGCCAGCTCCAACTGCCGGCGGTGCTCGTCGGCACGCCCTGGCGCGACGACCCCGTCCCCTCCGTCCGATCCGGCGGCGAACAGGACGCCGGGATCAGGGCGGCCGTCGACCACCTGGCGGACCTCGGCCACCGCCGCGTCGCCTATGTCTCGGGCCCAGAAGACCGGGTGCACACCGTATTCCGCCGCCGGGTCTTCGAATCCGCCCTGGCCGAACGGGGGTTGCGGCCGGCCCGGATCATGGTCTCGGACTTCACCGCGGACGCGGCGGTACGGGCGGTGCGGGAACTGCTCTCCGGAGCGGAGCCGGAACGCCGGCCGACGGCGGTGCTCTTCGCCAACGACACGATGGCCGTGGCCGGCATGAGCGAGGCGCGCCGGCTGGGCTTCGAGGTGCCCCGCGACCTCTCCGTCATCGGCTACGACGACCTGCCCATAGGGGAGTTGGTCCACCCCCGGCTGACCACCATCGCCCAGGACCTCAGCCAACTTGGCCGCGCGGCGGCGGCCACGATGTTCGCCATCCTGAACGGTTCCGCGGAGTCCGCTGGCGCGGAGGCCCCGAAAGTACGCCAGCCGACCCTGATCATCCGCGAATCCACGGCGTCCTGACGCCGGACGGGCGTGAACGGCGTCCTCACGCCGGACCGGCCTGAACGGACCGAGCGCGGGCCCCGGCCGGCAGCGCTCCGCGCCCCGCAGGCTCAGACGGACCGAAAGCACACCACCCACCGCGCGATGCCCTCACGCCCGACCGGCGTGAACGGACCAAACGCAGGCCCCGGCCGGGAGCGCTCCGCGCCCCACAGGCACAGACGGACCGAAAGCACACCACCCACCGCGCGGCGTCCTCACGCCGGACCGGCCTGAACGAACCAAACACGGGCTCCAGCCGGGACCGCTCCGCGCCCCACAGGCACAGACGGACCGAAAGCACACCACCCACCGCGCGGCGTCCCCACGCCGGACCGGCGTGAACGGCGTCCTCACGCCCGACCGGCGTGAACGGACCAAACGCGGGCCCCGGCCGGGACCGCTCCGCGCCCCACAGGCACAGACGGACCGAAAGCACACCACCCACCGCGCGGCGTCCCCACGCCCGACCGGCCTGAACGAACCAAACACGGGCCCCAGCCGGGAGCGCTCCGCGCCCCACAGGCACAGACGGACCGAAAGCACACCACCCACCGCGCGGCGTCCCCACGCCCGACCGGCCTGAACGGACCAAACGCGGGCTTCGGCCGGGACCGCTCCGCGCCCCACAGGCACAGACGGACCGAAAGCACACCACCCACCGCGCGGCGTCCTCACGCCGGACCGGCGTGAGCGGACCGAGCGCGGGCCGCGGCCTGGCCGGGCCGTTGACGCGGAGCGGGGTGGAAGCGCGGCCGTTGAGCGTGTTGTGGCTCGACGCGTGGGTTTCGCCCGGTCGGGTCGCGGTGGGGGGGCTGGCGCAGGGGGAAGAGAACCGGGGGGTGGCTGGTCGGCGTCTACCGGGTGTTCGGGTAGGGCGGTGTTGGGAGGGCTCATGGGTACGGTCGCGGAGCGCTCCCGCGGTGTGGGGTTGGCCCTGGCCGGGGTGGGGGCGGTGTCGTCGGCGCTGTTGGCGGGGCCGCGCGCCGCGTTCAGTCTGGACGGCGGTTTCGAGCACCACGCCCGTGATCTGAGCGTGCCGCTCGTCGTGCTCGCCTGCGCGCTCTTTCCCGCGCTCGCCTGGGCGCTGGCCTGCCGGCTCGGGTCGCGGCCTTCGGTCGCTCTGGTCGTCGCCCTCGCGGCGCTCGGCCTCGGGCTGTGGGGTGCCCTGGAGTGGTGGTCACCGCGCCAGCACCCGGATCCCGGCTATGGGCCGGGCATCTGACCGCGCCCTTCCCCGTGTGGCGGCTACTTGCCGACGGTGAAGAGGAGAACGAGGAAGCCCGCGAGGATATGGCCCACGAGGCCGTAGAGGAGGACCCGGATCCACAGGCCCCGGGGAATGGTGTCCTTGCGCATGTCTGGCATGACCGGGTTCTCCTTCGAACAGGTTCGGGCGGCTCAGTGGCGGGGTTCGCCCAGGCACAGTTCGGCGTCGGCGCTGCGCAGCAGCGTGTGCACGAAGAGCAG
This sequence comes from Streptomyces profundus, assembly GCF_020740535.1. NCBI lineage: Bacteria > Bacillati > Actinomycetota > Actinomycetes > Kitasatosporales > Streptomycetaceae > Streptomyces > Streptomyces profundus. The sequence continues at coordinate 4,216,347 of NZ_CP082362.1, read as the reverse complement.
TTCGGCGCCCCGGGCGGTGGCGGCACGGATGCGGTGCGGGGTCAGGGAGTCGAAGTGGGCGCTGTCCCCCGCGTCGAGGGTGTGCTCGAAGTCGCCGAGGGAGAGCAGCAGTCGGCCGGACAGGACGTGCAGCCACTCCTCGCCCGGGTGCACCCGGACCAGGTCGCTCTGGCCGCCGCCGGCCGGGACGCTCACGCGCAGCGCGTGCATGGCGCGGCCGGGGGCGCCGGCCTGCCGGTAGGACCAGCCGCCGACCTCCTGGGGCACCGCCTCGCCGGCGCGGATGACGGGGTCGGGAAGGGCGGCGGTCTCGCCGAGCAGGCCGGAGACGGTGGTGCCGTAGATCCGGGCGAGGCCGAGCAGCACGGGGAGCGACGGCTGCCGATGGCCCGTCTCCAGTCGGGAGAGGTGCGCGGGCGACAGCTGCGCCCTCTGGGCCGCGGCCTCCAGGGTCAGCCCGGCGTGGCGGCGCAGTTCCCGCAGCCGGGGCGAGATGACGGGCAGCTCACGCGCGGCGACCGAAGCGGAGGCCGAGGGGTCGGGGAAGCCGGAGGAGCCAGGGGGCATACCCACGATTGAGCCACGCCTCTTCCCTCTGAGGCAAATTACTTGCCTTGGAGGCAAGGAACGTACGGCTCGGGGCCGCGACCCGGCTGGGTCGCGGCCCCGAGGGGGTGGGTGGCCGTCGCGGCCCGAGGGTCACTCGGTGGCGATGGCGTTCAGCACGTTCATCCGGCCGGCGCGGAAGGCCGGCAGCAGGGCGGCCAGCAGGCCGACCACCGCGGAGCCGATGAAGACACCGATGATGGTGCCCCACGGGATCTCGAACGACTCCATGCCCTCCATGGCCAGCAGCTGCTGGCCGGCCGCGCCCCAGGCGAGGCCGAGGCCCAGGCCGAGTAGCGCCCCGAAGAGGGCGATGACCACGGATTCCAGGCGAATCATCCGGCGCAGCTGGCGGCGGGAGAGACCGATGGCCCGCATCAGGCCGATCTCCCTGGTGCGTTCCACCACCGAGAGCGCCAGGGTGTTCACCACACCCAGCACGGCCACGATGATCGCCAGCGCCAGCAGGCCGTAGACCATGTTGAGCAGCATGCCGACCTGGCTCTCGATCAGGTCCTTGAACTCGGCCTGGTCGCGGACCTCCATCTGGGGGTACGGCTCGACGGCCGCGTCCAGGGCGGCGCGGGCGGCGTCCTGCTGGCCGTCGACGGCGCTGATGTAGAGGGTCACCGGGAGCGGGACCTGGTCGGCGTGGTCGAACAGCGTCTGCTCGCCGAAGTGCCAGCCGCCGAGCATGTCGCTGTCGGCGATGATCGCCGCCACCGTCAGCGTGGTCTCGCCGCCGCCGTCGAAGGCGACCAGCAGCTCGTCGCCGAAGGCGATGCCCTCATCCTCGGCGTGCGACTCGCTCACCGCGATGGCACCGGGGGCGAGGGCCGACGAGAGGTCGCCCTCCAGGGTCTCCATGGTCACATCGCGGTCATAGGTCTCGGAGACCGCGGCGACGGTGTCGAGCTCAAGGACGTCGCCGGACGGCAGCGTCACATCGAGGTCGACCATGCGGAACTCGCTGATGTGGTCGAGGCCGGGCACATCCTCGATGGCGGCCGTCACCTCGGGCACGATCTCGCTGAACATGCTGGTGGTGACGACGTAGTCGGAGCCGAGTGACGAGTCGATCTGGTCGCGAGCCGAGGCGACCATGGATGAGCCGATCACCGACAGGCCGGCGACCAGCGCGAGGCCGATCATCAGCGCGGAGGCGGTGGCGCCAGTGCGGCGCGGGTTGCGCAGCGCGTTGCGTTCGGCGAGCCGGCCGACCGAGCCGAAGCCGCGCAGCAGCACGGCGCTGATGCCCCGCACCACCAGGCCGACCAGGGACGGACCGACGATGACCAGGCCGATCAGGCTGAAGAGCACGCCCAGCGCCAGGAAGCCGGCGCCGGCGGATGCCTCGTTCGCCGTGGCGGTGAGCGCGAGGAAGCCGAGGCCGGCCACCGTCAGCACGCCGCCCAGCAGGGCCCGCACCCGGCCGGCGCGGGCGTCGCCCGGCAGGCCGGCGTCGCGGAGCGCGGCCATCGGGCTGATCCTGGACGCCCTGCGCGCCGGTATGTAGGCGGCGATCAGGGTGACCGCGATACCCAGGATCACACCGATGATCGGCACCGAGGCGTCGATGGTGAGATCGTCCGTGCTCAGCTTCATGCCGACCGCGCTCATGATCGACATCAGCCCGACGGCCAGCCCGATGCCGACGCCGAAGCCGATCAGCGAGGCGACCGTGCCGAGCAGCAGGGCTTCGATCAGCACGGATCGGTTGACCTGCCGGCGGCTGGTGCCGATGGCCCGCATCAGGCCGATCTCGCGGGTGCGCTGGGCGACCAGCATCGAGAAGGTGTTGACGATCAGGAAGATCCCGACGAGCAGCGCGATGCCGGCGAAGCCGAGCAGCACGTACTCGAAGATCGACAGCGCCTCGCCGATCGCGTCCTTGTTGTCCTCGACGTACTCCTCGGCGGTCTGGATCTTGTAGCCGTCCTCGCCGATCAGCGCGGCGACGCTCGCCTTCAGCTGCTCGTCGGTGACGGTGCCGTCGGAGTCGACGTAGATGTTGGTCAGATCCGCGTCGCCGTCGAGCAGGTACTCGCGGGCGCTCTCCGTGTCCAGGTAGAGCAGCGCGGCACCCGGGTTGGTGGTGTCGAACTTGGCGATGCCGCTGATGGTCAGCGGAAAGTCGCCGAAGGCGCTGAGCAGCCGCAGCGAGTCACCGACGGCGAGGTCCGCCGAGTCGGCGGTGTCGGCGTCGACCATGACCTGGCCGCCCTCGGGCGGCGCACCCTCGGTGACGGTCATCATCCGCTCGTCGATCACGCTCCAGTTGGACGTGATCGTCGGCGCGCCCGAGGTCGGGCTGATGCTCTCGTTGTCCTGGTCGATGGCCATGGCCGACAGCGAGACGATCGAGCCGTTGACGTGCTCCACGCCCGGCAGGTCGGCCAGCTGCTCCTGGAGCTCGCCGGGGATGGTGTCCGGCTTGCCGGTGCCCATGCCCGGGGCGGAGAACTCGTCGGCGTCCTCGTGGCTGACGGCCACGTTGGAGGCGCTGACGTCGAAGAGCTTGGTGAACGTGTTGTTCATGGTGGCCGTGAAGACCAGCGTTCCGCAGACGAAGGCCACGGAGAGGACGATGGCCATGGCCGAGAGGACCATGCGCCATTTGTGCGCGTAGAAGCTGCGGAGTGAGGTCTTGAGGACGGTCACGAGGTGCGTCCCTGTCCGTCGAAGTTGCGCATGCGGTCGAGGACGCGGTCGGCGGTGGGGTCGCGCATCTCGTCGACGACCTGGCCGTCGGCGAGGAAGATGATGCGGTTGGCGTAGGCGGCGGCGACGGGGTCGTGGGTGACCATGACGATGGTCTGACCGAGGTCGTCGACGGAGCGGCGCAGGAAGTCGAGGACTTCGGCGCCGGCGCGGGAGTCGAGGTTTCCGGTGGGCTCGTCGCCGAAGATGATGTCGGGTCGGGCCGCGAGGGCGCGGGCGACGGCCACGCGCTGCTGCTGTCCGCCGGAGAGCTGGTTGGGACGGTGCTTGAGACGCTCGCCCAGACCGACGGTGGCGACGACACGATCCAGCCACTCGCGATCGGGCTTGCGGCCCGCTATGTCCATCGGGAGCGTGATGTTCTCGATGGCGTTCAGGGTGGGCAGCAGGTTGAACGCCTGGAAGATGAACCCGATGTGGTCCCGCCGCAACTGGGTCAGCTTCTTGTCCTTCAGACCGGTGATCTCACTGTCCCCGACCCAGATCCGGCCGCTGGTCACCGTGTCCAACCCGGCCAGACAGTGCATCAACGTCGACTTACCGGACCCCGAAGGACCCATGATCGCCGTGAACACCCCCCGCTCCACATCCACACTCACCCCGTCCAACGCCGCCACCCGCGTCTCGCCCTCGCCATAGGCTTTGACAACGTTCTCAGCTCGCGCGGCTACGGCCGAGTGCCCCCCGCTGCCCCCGGTCGCCGGATTGACTACAGCCGTCGTCACGTGTTTCTCCTTGCTCTGCGCGGATATCTGTCTGATTCCCGTTCGACTCCCTAGAGACTAGAGTCTGCGGCGACTCCCCCTTATCAGCCCCCGGGATGAACTCTGGGTCAGTGAGAAGTGGCAGGGTTCCCCTAAGGGACCGTCCAAGGGGCGTAGGGGACACGGAGTGCACGGCGCCGGCGCGGCAGACGCCGGCCGCGCGTTCGGCCCGGCGGCGGGGGGTCGAGGGCCGTGCCCGTGGGGGAGAAACGGATCCGACGGTGGTCAGGGTCGCCCACGCTGCATAGGATCGGGCCGCGTAAGATCGACCGACCCAATGGCTCGTCCACGGGAGTGCCCCAGTGAAGCGCCGCACCTCCGCACTAGCGGTTTCCTCCGCAGCCCTGCTCCTCGCCGCCCCGCTGCTCGCCGGCTGCTCCACCGGGTCCCACCCGGGCGCCGCGGCCGTGGTGGGCGACGAACGCATCACCGTCTCCAGCGTGCAGGCCCGCGTCGAGACCGTGCGCGAGGCCCAGCGCGAGCAGCCCAACGGGGACCAACTGCTCGCCTCAAGTGCCGGGTTGACCCGGGACACGGTGGACTTCCTGGTGTACCAGGAGCTGCTGGAGCAGACCGCCGCGTCGCACGGCGTCGAGGTGACCACGGCCCAGGTCCAGCAGGAACGGAACCTGGTCGAGGCATCGTTGGGCAGCGCCGAGGAGTTGGAGCTGAGCGCGATCAACGGCACGGTCGGCCTGCCGCTGACCGGCGAGGAGCAGATCAACGAGGTGCTGCGTCGGCAGTTGCTCTTCCAGGGCCTCGCCACCCGGCTGGGCCTGCCGGCCGGCCCCGAGGGCAACCAGCTGTTGGCCCAGGCCCTGTCGGCGACCGCCGACGAGGTCGGGGTCGAGGTCAACCCGCGCTACGGCACCTGGGACACCGAACAGCTGGTGCTCGCCGACGCCGACACCCCGTGGCTCCGCCAGGACGCCCCGGCCGAGGAGGAAGGGCTGATCCCCCAGCCGCCGGCCTGACGGCCCGGTCCCCCAACGGCGCGGTTAGGGTCGACGGATGACCGTGCGAGACCTCAACGGCGCTTCTGGCCGGATCGTTCTGTTGACCACCAGCCACCGGGTGGCCCCCGGGCTGCTGTCCTGGCCGGCCTGGCAGGTGTTGCACGAGGCCGACTCGGTGGTGTGCGGGGACAGCTCGCACCCCCAGGGCCCCTATCTGCGGGAGGCCGGGGTCGCCGTGTCGGACGGTGTGCCGGGCGCGGCCGAGTTGGTCGCCGCGTGCGCCGGGGGCCGGACGGTGGTCGTGCTGGCCGGCGCCGAGGGCGAGCCCGACCTCACCAACGAGCTGGCCGGAATGGCCGGTTCCGGACGCTTCCGGACCCTGCCCGAGCTTGAGCTGCTGCCCGGCTCCTACGACCTCCCCGGCGCCAGGCTCCTCGATCTGGTGCGGGTGATGGACGAGATCAGGGCCAACTGCCCGTGGGCGGCCATCCAGAGCAACGCGGATCTCGCGCGCTACGGCCTGGAGGAGGTCCACGAGCTGATCGAGGCCGTGGAGACGGGCGATCCCGACGAGATCAGGGAGGAGTTGGGCGACGTCCTGCTCCAGGTGGTCTTCCACGCGAGGATCGCCGCCGACGCCCCCGAGGAGCCCTTCGACATCGACGATGTCGCCGGCACCATCGTCGACAAGCTGATCCGGCGCCATCCGCATGTCTTCGGCGAGGCGCACGCCACGACTCCGGAGGACGTCAAGGCACTGTGGCTGACCGCCAAGGCGACCGAGAAGCAGCGCACCTCGCTGACCGAGGGAATCCCGCTGGGCCAGCCGGGGCTGGCCCTGGCCGCCAAGCTGACCGGCCGGGTCAGGACGGCGGGGCTGGCGGTGCCGCTGCCCGGGGGCGACCCGAACGACGGCCCCGACGGCGCTGATCAGGGGTTCGGCTACCGGCTGTTGGCGCTGGCCGCCGAGGCCGAGGCCGCCGGGGTCGACCCGGAGACGGCGCTGCGCGCCGCCGCCCGCGCCTATCGCGACGCGATCATCGCGGCCGGCGGCTGAGGCAGGCCGGCGGCTGAGGCGCCCGGTCCCGCCCGCTCAGGACGGCGCCAGGCGGTGCGGCAGGGTCCCCGTGAGCAGGGTGGCCAGACCGCTGAGCACATCCCAGCCGAGAAACCAGTCACCGGTGTGGTCAATGCCATACAGCCGCGCCTCGCGGTCGATGGCCAACAGGGCGGTGCCGTTCACTTCCTCGCCCAGCGGGCAGAGCCGGGTGCCCAGTGCGTTCCCCAAGTCGCTCAGGGTGCGCACCCAGTGCACACCGGCGAGCGGGTTGATGGTCACCGCGTGGGGCGCCACGGCGACCCCGGGTCCGGTGGGGTGCAGGGTGATCTCCCCCAGTTCGGCCCACGCCTCGAAGGCGGCGGGGAAGAGCTGATGCGCGTGCCCCTGGGGCGAACGGTGGCCGCTGAGCACATCCGCCCAGCGTTCCGCGCGGGCCGCGTGGGAACGCCCCGGCGTCCAACCGGCGGCGGCCAACGCCTGGTCGACCGTGCCGATCGACCACGGCGCGCCGGCCGTCGGCCCGCCGCCCGGATCGGCGCCGCCGACAACGGCCGGATCCGGGCCCTGCGTCGGCACGTCCAACCGCGCCAGCAGCACGGCGCAGGAGCGGCAGTGCGGGGCGTGCGCGCCGTGCAACGGGTCGCCGTCCTCGCGGATGTGGCGTGTGGTGATGCCCGCGCCCGTCAGCGCCTCTCTGGCCTCGTCGACGTCGCGCGCGCCGACCTCGGTGAGCAGACGGGAGAGCAGGGCGGGCTCCGGGCAACGTCCGATGTGACGTTCCCGCTGGGCGGTGCCGAGTCCGGCGAGGATCTCGGCGACCACCGGGTGTGGCTCGGGCGGCGGCGTGCTGCGGCTGGCGGTGCCGGTCAGCGGCTGAGCCCGGTCCGGAAGGGAGAGCGCGGCGGCGGTGGTCGGCAGGATGCCGTCGCGGCCACGTGGCATCTCGGGAGGTGCCGGTCGAGGGTCGCGATCCTGCTGACCGCCCGACGGCTGGCCGTGGATTTCCGATATCACGAGGACGATCGTGCCACCGACTGGTGGAACCCATAGGCTGTGCCGCAACAGCGAGAGGCAACAGCAGGGGGCTTAACGCCATGACGACAGGTCGGCTCGGGCAACAGGCCGCGCCACCGAACAGGGCCTATGCCGGTCAGGTGGTGCAGTTTCCCGACCCGGTCCGCGCGGGCAGATATCCGCACGGTGTCCGGGTGGACGCACAGGGCTATCCCGACTTCTCGCGCTACGCCAGAGCGGCGGCCGAGATCGCCGAGCCGCCGGCCGGCTTCGGCGTGGACGAACTGCGGCTGACGGACTACGTGTCGGCCAACGCGGCGCTGCACGCCTCGGGTCATCCGCTCTGGGCCGAGCTGCCGGCCGTCGCCACCCCGCACGGCTGGACCTGGCACCACGTGGCCAACTCGCGGCGGCTCGAACTGGTCCCGGTCGAGGTCAAGGCGCTGCTGCGGCACCACGGCGGGCTCGCCACCACCGCGGTCGACCAGCACAAGCGCGGCACCCGGCCGTTGACCGATCCGCGCCCGGCGCACTTCAAGCTGCCGAGCGGGCTGGCCGTCCCGGAGGAGCGGCTGCGCGCCGCCGAGGAGAAGCTGGGCAACCAGCTGCCGCCCGCCTACCGGGCGTTCCTCAAGGCCGCCGGCGGCTGCGCCCCCGTGGGGGTCGCGCTGGACGCCGAGTTGGGCCTGCTGGTCGACCAGCCGTTCTTCACCCTGCGTGAGGAGGCGGCGGTCAACGACCTCGTCTACATCAACAAGTGCCTGCGCGACCATCTCACCAAGGACTACCTGGCGGTGGGGTTCGCGCAGGGCGGCATCGTGGCGGTGCGGGTGCGCGGCGAGGGCACGGGCTCCGTCTGGCTCTGCCCGGTGGACGACGCGCGGGACCGGGACGGCCTCGCCGTCACCGAACGTGTCGCCGAGCTGCTGCTGCCCTGCGGCGAGGACTTCGACGACTTCCTTCGCCGGCTGGCCGGCTCCCCGCCGGAGCTGGAGACCGTGGCGGATCTGATGGTGGACGGCGGCTTCGCCACCGTCGTCCCGGTTGAGGAGTGAGCGCGTTGGTCACGTTCGCGCAGGCACAGGAGCGCGCCGAGCGCTGGGTGAACGGCGCCGGCGCGCCGGCGCGCACGGCGCGGGTGCGGGAGTTCGCCCTGGGCTTCGTGGCCTGGGCCGAGGAGGCGTCCGGCGTCGAGGCCGGCGGCGGCCGGCTGGTCATCGCCAGGGACAGCGGTGAGGCCACCTACTGGCCGGCGCTGGAGGTGGCCGAGATCATCCGGCGGTACGAGGAGGAGTACGGCGGTTCGACGGATCCCGTGCCCGCTCCCGAGCCGCCGAGGTCCGTCGATCTGGAGGCCACCTCCTTCCTGCTGACCCCGCCCGAGTGGCTCCAGGCAGCGGCCGACAAGGCCGGTATCCCGGACAACAGGCCGGGCGCCGCCGCGCCGTCCCCGCCGCCGCCCGCCTCCGAGCCGTTCTCCATGGGGAAGCCTGCGGCCGAGCGGCCGGCGGCGCCCGATCCGTTCGCCCCGTTCAAGCCGCCGGCCCCGGCCGCCGCTTCCGCCGCTCCGACGCCGCCGGCCCCCGAGGCCCCCGCGCCGAGCGACAACCCGTGGGCCGCCGCCGATGTGACGCCGGGTGGCGACGACAAGTCCCCCAACAAGCCCGACAAGCCCGAGCAGCCGGCCCAGCGGGACGCGGCGCCGGCGAGCGCCTCCCCCTGGGCGGGCACGGACACCTCGGGCAGCGCCGAGGAGGCGGAGGCGATGGCCCCGCCCGCCACCGTGTTCTCCGCCCCGCTGACCAACGCGGACGGACAGCGGCTGGCCCCGGGGCCGACCACGTCCGAGGCCAGGACCACCGTGCTGCCGCAGGGCAGCGCGCTGCCCCAGACGGCGGTCCAGCCCCCGCCGGGCGATCTCCAGCCGCCCGGCCTCAGGAACGCGCCGCCCGGCGCACCCGTCGGCCCGCCGCCGGCGCCGCCGAACGTCCCGGGCACGCCCCCGCCGCCGGGGGCGGCGCGGATCGCCGCTGAGGACACCCACAAGACGCAGATCGGCGGGCCAGGCAGCCGCCCGGCCGGCGGCCCCGGGATGCCGGTGCCGCCCCCGCCGTCGGCGCCCGGCGCGCCGCGCGGCGCCCGCCCGCAGGCGGACGAGCAGACCGCGGGCGAGGAGGTCGCCTACGTCCCCACCCAGATGGTGGACCCGGACGTGGTGGCCTCGCTGCGCTCGCAGTCCCCCGGTGGCACGCCGCCGCCCCCGGGGCCCGCCGGCGCGCCCCAGGGCCCGCCACCGCCGCCTGGCCCCGCGGCCCAGCCGGGCCCGCCCGGCGGCCCGGGACTCGGCGCCTCGCTCGGCGGCCCGGGCCCGGGGCCAGGCCCCCAGGGCCCGGCGCCGCTGCCCGGGCAGGGGCCCCTGCCCGGCTCCACCCCGCCGCCGCCCTCCTACGGCTACCCGCAGGAGGCACAGCCGGCCGTCGGCTCCGGCTATATGGCGGTGCTGCGCTACCGCGGCCCCGACGGCTCCGAGCAGCAGCTCATCCGCCGCTCGGCGCCCGGCATGCCGCACCCCGAGTGGCAGATCCTGCACGAGCTGCTCGCCATGCAGGTACCGGCACAGCAGGTGATCGAACTGCACACCGAGTTGCAGTCCTGCGAGCTGCCGGGCGGCTACTGCGCCCGGATGATCCGGGAGACCTGGCCCCAGGTGCGGATCACCAACACCGCCGCCTACGGCACGGACTTCGCCTCCCGCCAGGCGGGCGTGCGTCATCTGGTGGAGCACCAGGACGAGTTGCAGCAGTTCGCCGACGGCCCCCCGCGTTCCGCCCCGGTGCGCGCCCCGCTGCCGCAGCAGCCGCCGGCGCCGGCCGTGGGCCTCGACGTGATCGGGCAGGAGCTGGCCGAGGCGTTCGGGCCGCATCTGGTGTTCCGTTACGAGCCGAGGTTCGCCTCCCGGCAGGGGGTGCCGGAGGTGGTGGCGCAGACCCTCGCCTGGAGCGGCGTCCCGATGGAGATCCCGCCGTTCTTCTGGGCCAGGGCCCAGCCGGGGATGCCGATCCCCACGCTGGCCGAGGTGGCGATGGAGCACGGTGTCCAGCCGGCGCCCGACGCCGGTTCCTATCTGGTGGTGGGCAGCGACTTCGGACGGCAGCTCTGTGTGCAGTACGGCACCGCGCATATCGTGGCCGTGCCGCTTGAGGCCGGTCCCGGCGGGCAGGGCGCGCCGCCGCAGTTCGTCAACGCCTCGCTGCCCCAGTTCGCGCGGTCCATGGCGCTGCTCGGCCGGATGTGGCGGCTGCGCTACGGCCTCACGTCCGAGCAGGCCGGCCGCTGGACGACGGACTTCCAGGCCCAGCTCGCCTCGCTCGACCCGATGGCCGTGTCCGATCCGGAGAGCTGGTGGTCGGTTCTGCTGGAACAGATGTGGGACGGTCTGCTGTAGTTCGGATGTCCCCGCCGCTGATGGGGGATCATCTTGGCTATGACGGGTTTCCGCACGGCACGGGGGCGGGGCTACTCGCCGCAGCAGGTGGACCGCGTTCTGGCGGCGTTGGGCCGGGAGCGCGACGAGGCGTGGCGCAGGTTGGCCGAGGTGGGGCTGCGCGCCGACCGGCTGGGTGAGCGGGCCGCCGCGCTGCGCGCCGAGGTCGCCGCGCTGCCCGAGCCGGACTTCTCCACGCTGGGTGAGCGCGCCGAACTGCTGCTGGCCGAGGTGGTCGCCGAGGCCACCGGCGTGCGCGAGTCGGCCGAGGCGGACGCGGAGGCGCTGCTGCGCGGCGCCGAGGAGTTCAGCCGCGCGCTGCGGGAGCGGGCGGCCCGCGAGGCCGCCCAGGTGCGGGTGACCGCGGAGGCCGAGGCCAGGCGGGCGCTGGACGAGGCGGACGCCGAGGGCCGGGGCCTGCTGGAGCGGGAGCGCGCCCGCGCGGCCCGGGTGCGCGCCACGGCGGACGCCGCGCTGGCCGATGTCGCCAGGCACGCGGAGGCACTGCTGGCCGAGCAGCGGTCCAAGGCGCGGGCCAGCGGCCGGCTGGCCGAGGAGCGGATGGCCGCCAGGAGCGCCTCCGTCGAGGCGCGGGTGCGGCAGCTGACGGAGCGGGCCGACGCGGTCTGGGAGCAGGCCAGGCGGGAGTTGGCCGAGGCCGAGGGCGCGGTCCGCGCGCGCAACGAGGCGGCGGAGGCGCGCCGCGCCGAGCTGCTGGCCGACGCCGAGGCGCGGCGGCTGCGGATCGAGCAGGACGCGGAGCGGATGCTGCGCCTCCAGGAGGAGCGGGCCGACCAGGTGCGGGCGTATATGACGCACCTGCGCACCACGCTGGCCGCGCTGACCGGGCGCGCCCCGCGCCGGCCGGCCGTGCGCCCGCTGGGCGAGCCCGCCGAGGAGGCCGGCGCAGGCTGGGAGGGCGCGGAAGGCGGGGAGCCCCGCCGGGGCTGACGCGAGGGCCGGGCGGCGGCACGTGGGTATCCTGCGGATCATCCCCCCGTACCGCAGACCTAAGGACGCGATCCTCGTGAGTTCCAACCGTCCGGCAGCCATCATCGTTCTCGCAGCGGGCGAGGGGACCCGCATGAAGTCGGCGACGCCCAAGGTGCTGCACGAGCTGTGCGGCCGTTCCATGGTCGGCCATGTGGTCACGGCGGCCGGGGAGTTGGCGCCCGAGCGGCTGGTGGTCGTGGTCGGCCACGGCCGGGAGCAGGTGACGGACCACCTGGCGCGGCTGGACGCCAAGGTGCAGACCGCCGTCCAGCACGAGCGGCGCGGCACGGCGCACGCGGTGCGCACCGCGCTGCACGCCCTGGCCGCCGAGGGCGGGGCGCCCACCGGAACGGTGCTGGTCACCTGCGGCGACACCCCGTTGCAGACGTCGGCGACGCTGGGCGCGCTGGCCGAGCGGCACACCACCGAGGGCAACGCGGTGACGGTGCTCACCATGGAGCTGCCGGACGCCACCGGCTACGGCCGGGTGGTGCGGGAGCCGGACGGCTCGGTGGCCGAGATCGTGGAGCACAAGGACGCGTCCACCGACACCCTGGCGATCCGCGAGGTCAGCTCCGGCGTCTTCGCCTTCGACGGGGAGTTGCTGGCCGAGGCCCTCACGAAGGTCGGCACCGACAACAGCCAGGGCGAGGAGTACCTGCCCGACGTGCTGCGCATCCTGCGCGCCGAGGGGCACCGCGTCGGCGCCGAGCTGGCGGCCGACCCCAGGGAGCTGGTCGGCATCAACAACCGGGTCCAACTGGCGCAGGCGCGCCGGCTGTTGAACGACCGCCTGGTCGAGCGCGCGATGCTGGCCGGGGCGACGGTCGTGGACCCGGCGAGCACCTGGATCGACGCGACCGTCACCTTCGAGCCGGACGCGCTGGTGCAGCCGGGCTGCCAACTGCTGGGCGCCACCCATGTGGCGGCCTTCGCCGAGGTGGGCCCGGGAACGCAGCTGAAGGACTGCACGGTGGGCGAGGGCGCGCTGGTGGTCCACACGGTCGCCGACACGGCGGTGATCGGCACGGGCGCCAAAGTCGGCCCCTACTCCTATCTGCGCCCCGGCACCCTGCTGGGCACCGACAGCAAGGTCGGTGGCTTTGTCGAGGTGAAGAACTCCACCCTCGGCACCGGCACCAAAGTCCCGCACCTCTCCTATGTCGGCGACGCCACCATCGGTGAGCACACCAACATCGGCGCGTCCAGCGTGGTGGTGAACTACGACGGTGAGGCCAAACACCGCACCACCATCGGTTCGCACTGCCGAACGGGAGCGGACAATACGTTTGTGGCCCCGGTCACGGTCGGGGACGGGAGTTACACCGCCGCGGGTTCCGTGATCACGCTCGACGTTCCCCCGGGGTCACTCGGGGTAGCCCGTGGCAAGCAGCGAAATGTGGCGGGCTGGGTCGCGCGAAGGCGGCCGGGATCGGCCGCCGCCGAGGCCGCCGAGGCGGCTCTAGCTGCGGCGGAGCGCGATCAAGATAACGCCTGACGGGTTCGCGCCGGCCGGTCCACGGCGTACCGTAGGAGGGCCCCTTTGGGGTGAACGAGCGCCGAACCGCGGATTCCAAGGAGACGTACTGTGACCGGGATCAAGACGACCGGTGAGAAGAAACTCATGCTCTTCTCCGGCCGCGCCCACCCCGAGCTGGCGAAGGAGGTCGCCGCCGAATTGGGCGTGGGACTGGTCCCGACCAAGGCTCAGGACTTTGCCAACGGCGAGATCTATGTGCGTTTCCAGGAGTCCGTGCGGGGTGCCGACTGTTTTCTGATGCAGAGTCACACCGCGCCGATCAATAAATGGATCATGGAACAACTGATCATGCTCGACGCGCTGAAGAGGGCCTCGGCGCGGAGTATCTCGGTGATCATTCCGTTCTATGGATATGCCAGGCAGGACAAGAAGCACCGTGGTAGGGAGCCGATCTCCGCGCGGCTGATGGCGGACCTGCTGAAGACGGCGGGCGCCGACCGGATCATCACCATGGACCTGCACGCGGACCAGGTCCAGGGCTACTTCGACGGTCCGGTCGACCACCTCTTCGCGCTGCCGGTGCTCACCAACTACATCGGCAGCAGGGTGGACCGCGAGAAGCTGACGGTGGTCTCCCCCGACGCCGGCCGGGTGCGCGTCGCGGACCGCTGGGCGGACCGGCTGGCCGCCCCGCTGGCCATCGTCCACAAGCGCCGGGACCCGGACGTCGCCAACCAGGTCACCGTCCACGAGGTGGTCGGCAACGTGAAGGACCGGGTCTGCGTCCTGGTCGACGACATGATCGACACCGGCGGCACGATCTGCGCGGCTGCCGACGCGCTGTTCGCCAACGGGGCCTCGGACGTCATCGTGGCCGCGACCCACGGCGTCCTCTCCGGGCCGGCGACGGACCGGCTGAAGAACTCCCGGGTGAGCGAGGTCATCTTCACCAACTCCCTGCCCACGCCGGGCGAGGTCGCCCTCGACAAGATCACGGTCCTGTCCATGGCCCCCACCATCGCCCGCGCGGTCCGCGAGGTCTTCGAGGACGGCTCGGTCACCAGCCTCTTCGAGGGCGACGCGTAGCCCGAGCCCGGGCTGGCCCAAGCGACAAGCCCCGCCCCGAGACGGGCCCAGGGGTTCCACCCCCACCGGGGGCAAAGCCCCCGGTGGGGGTGGAACCCCTGGGAAGACGCCCGGCCACACGGCCACCCGCCCGTCCGGCGTGCGGCCCCCCACTCGCCGGGCAGCGGCGCTTTCGGCCCGGGGCCCGGGCCCGGAGCGCTCCCGGGCGAAGCCCGCCGCCAGGGCACTTTCCCCCACGCCGCCCACACCGGTCCGGCGCGGCGGGCCCCGGCCGTCGGGGCGTGGTGAGGGCCCGGTTGAGCCGCGAGGCGATCCGCTGGGTACACTCGGGGCGTTGCTCGGCGAGGGAGGCCCCCGGGGCCCATCCGTTATCGACGCGCTCTTTGTGCAGGCCCGCCCAGGGCCGAGTGACCATCTATGTTTTCGGTCACACCACGAGGAGCGCAGCCATGGCTGATGTGAAGATCACCGCCGAGCCGAGGGCCGAGTTCGGGAAGGGCGCCTCGCGCCGTATCCGCGCCGCCGGCAAGGTTCCCGCCGTCGTCTACGGGCACGGTGGCGACCCGGTGCATGTGACGCTGCCGGGGCACGAGCTGATGATGGCGCTCAAGAACTCCAACGTCCTGATCACCCTCGACATCGAGGGTCGCGAGGAGCTGGTGATCCCCAAGGCCGTGCAGCGCGAGGCGATCCGCGGCTTCCTGGTCCACACCGACCTGCTGGTCGTGAAGCGCGGCGAGAAGGTCAACGTCGAGATCCGGATCATCACCGAGGGCGAACTGGCCCCCGGCGGTGGCCTGTTGGAGCACGTGGTCAACACCCTGTCGGTCGAGGCCGAGGCCACCAACATCCCGGAGTCGGTCACCGTCTCCGTGGACGGCCTCACGGTGGGTGACTCCCTGCTGGCCAAGGACGTCACGCTGCCGGCCGGCACCACGCTGGCCGGGTCTCCCGACGACGTCATCGTCCAGGTGCTCCAGCCGCAGGCCGAGGAGCCGTCCGCCGACTCCGGCGCTGAGGGCGAAGGGGAAGCCAGCTGAAGCTCGGCGACCGTGGCCGGGCCCGGACGGGCCCGGCCGGTGGAAGGAACTGACGCATGAACGACGCCGGTGCCACGACGGCGCCCGACGGGCCGTGGCTGATCGTCGGTCTCGGCAACCCGGGTCCCGGCTACGCCGCGAACCGGCACAACGTCGGCTTCATGGTGGTGGATCTGCTGGCCGAACGGTTGGGCGGCGCCTTCAAGGCGCACCGGTCCCGGGCGATGGCGCTGGAGGGGCGGCTGGGCCCGCCCGGCGCCGGCGGGCCCCGGGTGGTGCTGGCCAAACCCATGTCGTTCATGAACGTGTCCGGCGGCCCGACCGGCGCGCTCTGCGCGTTCTACCGGGTGCCGCCGTCCCGACTCGTCGTCGTGCACGACGAGTTGGACATCGGCTACGGGGTGCTGCGGCTGAAGCGCGGCGGCGGGGACAACGGCCACAACGGGCTGAAGTCGATCACCTCGACGCTGGGCAAGGACTACTTCCGGGTCCGCTTCGGCGTCGGGCGTCCCCCCGGCCGGATGGACGTCGCGGCCTATGTCCTGCGGGACTTCGCCTCGGTGGAGCGGAAGGAGCTCGACTTCCACGTGGACCGGGCCGCCGACGCCGCCGAGGCGCTGGTCACTGAGGGCCTGGAGCGGGCGCAGAGCGAGTACAACGGCTGATCGCCCCTCGGGCTTGACCCAGCGCGCGGCTTTGGCCAAGGATCAGCGCCATGCCAGCGACCCAGGCCAGCCGCCGCAGCGTTGCCCGCCGGGCCAGTGAGAGCGCGTTCGGCGCGCTGCTGCTGGGCCGCCTCGTGGTGATGGGGCTGCTGGCCGTGCTGCTGCTGGTGGCCGGCGGCTGGGCCGCCTGGGACACCGGGCGCCATGTACTGCTCTCCGACGCCGAACGGGGCGAGGTCACCCTGCTCACCTGCGACCGGGAGCAGTGCGTCGGGCCGTTCCAACCCAGCGGCGAGCTGGTGGTGTTGGAGCAGCGCCTGGCGCGGGCCGAGGGCGAGACGCTGGACGTGGCGCTGATCCCCGGCAGCGACGAGGTGGTCCGCTCGGGCCCCGCCGGCGTCCTCTACGCGTTTCTGCCGCTGAGCGGCGCGCTGCTGCTCGCGGCCGTGGCGGTGGGCGGCGGGCTGCGGCTCTACCGCGCCGCCTGGGCGATGGCGGGCACCGCGCTCGCCGCCCTGCTGGCCACGTTCCTGCTCTGGATCTGACACCGGATCTGCCCCCAGAGTCGTCGCCCCCCGCCGCACCTGGTGCGGCGGGGGGCACGTCGGTTCAGCCGGTGTTGCGCAGACCGGCGGCCACTCCGTTGACGGTGAGCAGCAGGGCGCGGGAGAGCAGCTGGTCGGGCTCCTCGCCGCGCTTGGCGGCGGCACGCTGCCGGTCGAGCAGGGTGACCTGGAGGTAGGAGATCGGGTCCAGATAGGCGTCCCTGATGTGCAGCGTGCGCTGGAGGGCCGGGTCGGCGTCCAGCAGCTCCTGTTCGCCGGTGATCCGCAGCACCTCGGCGACCGTCCGCTCGTGCTCGGCCTGGATGGTGTCGAAGACGTGCCGCAGCTCGTCGGGGACCAGCGTCTCCACATAGTGCCTGGCGATCCGCAGATCCGTCTTGGCCAGCGTCATCTCGACGTTGGAGAGGAAGTTGCGGAAGAAGTGCCAGTGCCCGAAGGCCTCGGCGAGCACCTCGTCGAGGCCGGCCTCGCGGGCCGCCCTCAGGCCCGAGCCGACGCCGAACCAGCCGGGGACGATCTGCCGGGACTGCGTCCAGCCGAAGACCCACGGGATGGCGCGGAGCCCGTCGAGTCCCGCACCGCTGTCGGGGCGGCGCGAGGGGCGCGAGCCCAGATGCAGCTCGGCGAGCTGGTCGACGGGGGTGGCGGCGAAGAAGTAGGCCGGCAGGTCGGGATCCTCGACCAGGTCCCGGTAGGCGCCGTGCGCGGCCTCGGAGACGGTGTCCATCGCCGCGTCCCAGCGGGCCAGCGCCTCGCTGGACTGCCTCGGGGCGGTGTGCAGCGCCGACGCCTGGAGGGTGGCCGAGACGGTCAGCTCCAGGTTCTCCCTGGCGAGGGAGGGGACCAGGTACTTGTCCGAGATGACCTCGCCCTGCTCGGTGACCTTGATCTCGCCCTCAAGCGTGCCCCAGGGCTGCGCGAGGATCGCGTCGTGGGTGGGTCCGCCGCCCCGGCCGACCGTGCCGCCCCGGCCGTGGAAGAGCCGCAGCCGCACGCCGTGCCGGTGCGCCACGTCGCGCAGCCGGCGCTGGGCGCGGTGGATCTCCCACTGCGAGGTGGTGATGCCGCCGAACTTCGACGAGTCGCTGTAGCCGAGCATGACCTCCTGCACGTCGTCCCTGAGCGAGACGAGGCGCCGGTAGGAGGGGTCGGAGAGCATCGCGTCCAACAGCTCGTCGGCGATGCGCAGTTCGTCGGTGGTCTCCAGCAGCGGGACGATGCCGATCCTGGCCCAGCCGGCGTGCAGGTCGAGCAGGCCTGCCTCCCTGGCCAGCACGGCGGCGGCGAAGACGTCGTCGGCGCCCTGGCACATGGAGATGATGTAGGACTCGATCACCTCGGGGCCGAAGGCGTCCAGCGCCTTGCGCACCGTCTCGAAGACGCCCAGCGTCCGGGAGCCCGCGGCGTCCAGCGGGGCCGGCGTCGGGGCCAGCGGACGGCGCGAGCGCAGCTCCCTGGCCAGCAGCTTGGCGCGGTACTCGCGCGGCATGTCGGCGTACCGCCAGGACTCCTCGCCCAGCCGGTCGAAGAGCTGGCCGAGCGCGTGGTGGTGGGCGTCCGCGTGTTCGCGGACGTCCATGGTGGCCAGCTGGAGGCCGAAGGCCGCGATGGTGCGCATCAGCCGCTCAAGCCGGCCGCCCGCGATCAGCTCGCCCCGGTGGGTGCGCAGCGAGTCCCTGACCACGGCCAGGTCGGCGAGCAGGCCGCCGGTGCCCAGGTAGTCACGGCCTTCGGCGTGCGGGTTGCCCGCCGCCAGCCGCTCCCTGGTGTTGAGGAGCTTCTGCCGGATGCAGGTGACCTTGAGCCGGTAGGGCTCCTCGGCGTTGAGCCGCTTGTAGCGCGGGGTGATCTCGGGCAGCAGCTCGAGATCGCGCCGCAGCGACTCCAACAGCTCCTCGCTGGCGCCGGAGTTGCGGATGGAGTTGGAGAGCGCGCTGCGCAGCTCGTCGATGTGCTCCAGGGCGCTGGAGATGCCGTGCTCGTGCTGGAGCAGCAGGACGTCCCAGGTGACGTCGGGGGTGACGTTGGGGTTGCCGTCGCGGTCGCCGCCGATCCAGGTGCCGAAGGTCAGCGGGCGGGCGTCGGACGGCAGTTCGGCGCCGGCCCGCTCCAGCTCGGCCGAGAGGTCCTCCAGCAGGTCGCCGACGGCGCCGGCGTGCAGCTCGTCCAGGTAGTAGACGGCGTTCCTGGCCTCGTCGGTCGGCTCGGGCCTGGTGACCCGCAGTTCGTCGGTCTGCCAGATGAGGTCGATGTTCTCCGCGAGCCGCAGGTCGGTGCGGCGCCGGTCGCCGCCGTCCTCCGCCTCGGGGCGGTCCAACAGCTCCGCGATCCGACGCAGCTTGGTGAGCACCGAACGGCGGGCCGCCTCCGTGGGGTGCGCGGTGAAGACGGGGCGCACGCCCAGCGCGGCGACCGTCTCCCGCAGGTGCGCGGGGTCGGCGTCCTTGAGCATGTCGGCGGTGCGGGTGAGCGCGCCGCCCTCGGCCGCGCGGCGCTGCCGCAGCTCGCGGCCACGGTGCACCTGTTCGGTGACATTGGCCAGATGGAAGTAGATGGAGAAGGCACGGACCAGCTTGGCCGCCGTGGTCAGATCGGTGGAACCGAGCAGCTCGGCGGCGGCCTCCCCGTCGCTCCTGGTGAGCGCGCGGACCCGCTCGACCAGTTCCAGCAGCTCCGGGCTGTCCTGCCGGACCAGGGTCTCCCCCAACAGGTCGCCCAGTCGGCGGATATCGGCGCGGAGCGCGCTACTACTTTCCGGGGCCCCCTTGGCGTCCGGGATATCGGCGGCGCCAGCTGGCTGGGGCTGGCGGCTCTTGCTGTCGGGACTGCTCACGGGTGCGGCTCCTCGCAGCTGACTCTTCTGGCAGGTCGTTTGGGCACGTAGCGGACCGCGCTGTCCGACCGTCCCATGGTAGTGAGCCGCCCTTACGGGTTCTTCACCTCTCGGTGGCTTCCCCGGCACGTGCCTTGTCGCACTCGGTGAACAGCGATACTTACGTAGCCGTAGGTTACGGTCCCGTAGGTAGCGCGAGCTCTCCGGCCGACAGGGCCGTCGTGGCCCCCACCGGTAGTGGGCCGTCGCACCAGGAGGCGCGTGCCGGCCGGCGGCGCCCCCGTCCCCCCTTCCCAAACCTCCCCGAGGAAAACGCTCATGACCAGCACCCCCGATCGGGTTCCCCCGCCCCGAGCCGAATCCGCGCGGCAGCCCGCGCCGCCGCCCGCCACCCGGAGCGGTGAACAGCGCCGCACGGTCGAACAGTTCGCCCTGGCCCTCTTCATCGTGGTGCCCTTCCTGGCGGTGCTGGCCGCCGTGCCGCTCGCCTGGGGCTGGGGGGTGAGCTGGCTGGACCTGGGGCTGCTGGTGGCCTTCTACTTCCTCACCTGCCACGGCATCACGGTCGGCTTCCACCGGCACTTCACGCATGGGGCGTTCAAGGCGGGCCGGCGGACGCGGATCGCCCTGGCCGTCGCGGGCTCGATGGCCGTGGAGGGGCCGCTGGTGCGGTGGGTCGCCGATCACCGCAAGCACCACCAGCACTCGGACGCCGAGGGCGACCCGCACTCCCCCTGGCGCTACGGCGAGACCGTGCCCGCCCTGCTCAAGGGCCTGTGGTGGGCCCATATGGGCTGGATGTTCGACAGCGAGCGGACCTGCCCCCGGAAGTACGCCCCCGATCTGGTCGACGATCCGGACCTGCGCCGGGTCTCCCGACACTTCGCTTGGTGGACGACGGTGTCGCTGGCGACGCCCGCGCTGATCGGCGGCCTCGCCACCTGGTCGTGGCAGGGCGCGTTGACGGCCTTCTTCTGGGGCTCGTTGGTGCGCGTCGCACTGCTGCACCATGTGACCTGGTCGATCAACTCCCTCTGTCACGCCCTCGGCAAGCGCCCCTTCAGGTCCCGCGACCGCTCGGGCAACGTCTGGTGGCTGGCCGTGCTGTCCTGCGGCGAGTCCTGGCACAACCTGCACCATGCCGACCCCACCTGCGCGCGGCACGGCGTCGACCGCTGGCAGGTGGACTCCAGCGCGCGGCTGATCCGGCTGCTGGAGCTGGCCGGCTGGGCCTGGGACGTGCGCTGGCCGAGGGACTCCCGGCTCAGGGCGCGGCGGGTCGCGCCGAAGGGCGCCGGCGCCGCCTCGGGAAACCGGCGGGAAGGCGCACCGGCCGAGACGGCATGATGGGGGCGTGGCGACCGAAAACAGCACCAGCGACAGCGGCAAAGACCGGCCGGCCCGCGCCAATCGGCGGACCCGCAGACGGATGACCGGCACCGAACGTCGAGAGCAGCTGCTGGACATCGGACGCACCCTCTTCGCCGAGCGTGGGTTCGAGGGCACCTCGGTGGAGGAGATCGCCGCCAAGGCGGGGGTCTCCAAGCCGGTGGTCTACGAGCACTTCGGCGGCAAGGAGGGCCTCTACGCGGTGGTCGTCGACCGCGAGATGAGCCGGCTGCTGTCCATGGTGAACGGGGCGCTGACCGCCGGGCACCCCCGCGAGCTGCTGGAGCAGGCGGCGTTCGCGCTGCTGGACTACATCGAGCGATACACCGACGGCTTCCACATCCTGGTGCGGGACTCCCCGGTGGCCCAGTCCACCGGGACCTTCGCCTCGCTGATCGGTGACATCGCCACCCAGGTCGAGGACATCCTCGGCCTGGAGTTCAAGAGCCGGGGCTATGACGCGAAGTTGGCGCCGATGTACGCCCACGCGCTGGTGGGGATGGTGGCGCTGACCGGGCAGTGGTGGCTCAACGTCCGCAAGCCGAAGAAGGCCGAGGTGGCGGCGCATCTGGTGAACCTGGCCTGGCACGGGCTCCAGGGGCTTGAGCACGACCCGAAGCTGGTGGGCCGTCGCCGGGTGTGACCCGGAGACGGCCCTCGGCCCTCCGACCGGAGCTGACTGATCCGGTCGGAGGGCCGAGGAAGGGGTGTGGCGTCTGACGGATACGGCGTGCCGGCCGGCGCCACGGGAGGCGGGGTGCCTCAGTCGTTGATGCCGTTCCACGACAGGATCGGGATGTCCGACAGCACGTGCGACAGCGGGTCGTCGCCGTCCACCTGGGTGGAGTTCTCCGCACAGGTCTGGTCGTTGCTGCTGGTGAGCACGTCCTGAACGGTGATCGGGATGAGGCCGACGACGGAACCGACGTTGAGCTTGTTGATGTCGGCGATCGGCAGGCAGACGTCGTTCAGGGAGCTGTTGATCAGCGCCATGTTGGGGCTCATGTAGCCGCCGGTGGTGGTGTTGCCAACCCGGTCCGAGGCACCGTTGCCGTTGATCGTGGTGAGTTCGGAGTCGTCGGCGGCCATGGCGGGGGTGGCGGCGATGCCGGCCATGCCGACAGCGGAGGCCGCGACCGCGACCGTGGCAAGCGACTTCTTGATCACAAGCTTGTCCTTCCGAGTTCTGGGATGCCCTGTTTCCGGAGCGCCCTGAACAACGCTTCTCAGTGGATTCAGTTGCCTCCGTTCACCCGAATCGCGCAATCTGAGGCCCATTGGGGGCTTGTCAGCGCACTTCGGGGGGCGCGCGACGGCTCACCCGCCCCCCACCCCGCGCCACCGTGCGAGACGGCGGGCGCCCCGCGGCCGGCCCCGGAGTCACCGGGCCCTCCTGGCGACGGCGAAGATCCGGCGGAACGGGAAGACGGTGCCGTGGGCGTCCGCCGGGTAGGCGGCGCGCAGCTCGGCCGCGTACTCGGCGACGAAGGCGTCCCTGGCCGCCGGATCGTCCTCCAGGGCGGTGAGCGCGGGGCGCAGGCCCGTGCCGCTGACCCAGTCGAGGACCGGATCCTCGCCGGCCAGCCGGTGGAGGTAGGTGGTCTCCCAGACGTCGACCTCCGGGCAGAGCGGGGCCAGCGCGGCGAGGTAGCCCTCGGGGGTGAGCACGGGGTCGGCCGCGCGGAGCACGCCGGCCAACCGGGCGCGCCAGCGCGGGCGTTCGGCGACCTCCCGCATCAGCCGGTGGCTGGGGGCCGCGAAGTTCCCCGGCACCTGGAAGGCCAGCACCCCGCCGGGGGCCAGCCCGGCCACCCACTCGGGGAACCGGAGGTGGTGGTCGGGCACCCACTGGAGGGCGGCGTTGGCGATCAGCAGCTCCCAGGGCTCGGCCGGCCGCCAGCTCGCCAGGTCGGCCTCGACGAACCGCACGGACCGCCCCGCCGTGGCCTCCGCCGCGGCGAGCATCTCGGGGGAGTTGTCGAAGCCGGTGATCCGGGCGTCGGGCCAGCGCTCCAGGAGCGAGACGGTGGGCCCGCCGGGCCCGCAGCCCAGATCGGCGATCCTCGGCCGGCTCGGCAACTCCGGTACGCGCGCGACGAGTTCGGTCAGGGGACGGGAACGGTGGCGACCGTGCCGCTGGTACTGGGCCGGATCCCACCTGAGGTGCTGTGCGGATGCCATACGCCGGATCCTGCCCCCGTTCTCTCTTGACGTCAAGAAGCTTGATGACGTGAGACTTCACGTCGACAGAACAACTAGACTGGCCTCATGGAGGACGAGGTGGATCGGCTGGTCGCGGCCTGGCGGCGGGAGAGGCCCGATCTCGACGTGGAGCCGCTCGAAGTGCTCAGCCGGGTGAGCAGGCTGGCCCGCCACCTGGACCGGGCCAGGCGGTTGGCGTTCGCCGAACACCGCCTGGAGCCGTGGGAGTTCGACGTGCTCACCGCGCTGCGCCGAGCCGGCGACCCCTATCAGCTCTCCCCGGGGCAGTTGCTCACCCAGACCCTGGTCACCTCGGGCACCATGACCAACCGCATCGACCGGCTGGCCAAGAAGGGGCTGGTGGAACGGCTCCCCGACCCGAGCGACCGGCGCGGGGTCCTGGTCCGGCTCACCCCGGCGGGCCGCGATCACGCGGACAGCGCCCTGGCCGGGCTGCTGGAGCAGGAACGGGCGATCCTGGCCGATCTCACCCCCGCCCAGCGCCGCGACCTCGCCGCGCTGCTCCGCGCGCTCACCGCGCCCTTCGACAACTTCTAGGGCGCGCCGTCCGCCGGGGGGATGCCGGCGCGCCGGGCGAGGGCCACGGCGGCCAGCGTCGAGTGCACGTTCAGCTTGCCCAGGACGTTCTGCATATGGGTGCGCACCGTGTGCGGGGAGAGATAGAGCCGCTCGGCGACGGCCTTACGGCCGAGACCGGCGAGCATGCAACGCAGCACCTCCAACTCGCGCGGCGTCAGGGACTCGACCAGCCGTTGACGCTCGCCCCGGTGCGCCCGGTCGGCCTGGAGTTCGCGCAGCACGCCGGTGAGCAGCCCCGGCGGCAGGTGTGTCTCGTCGCGCAGCACACCCCTGATCACCTGGAGCAGCCGGGCCAGCGAGCTGTCCTTGGCCACCCAGCCGCGCGCCTCCCCGCTCAGCGCCCTGGCGGCCATGGCCGGATCGTCGCATGCCGCGAGCATGACAGTTCTGAGCTCGGGGAAGCGCTCGCGCGTCAGGTCGAGCAGGGCGGTGGCCTCGGTCGGGCCATCGGCCGTCGGCTCGACGGCGCCCGGGAGCTCCACATCGAGCAACAGCACCTGGAAGGGGGGCTGTCGGCCCTGCCTGACCTGCTCCAGCAGCTGGTGGGCCGCGAGCACGCTGCCGACGGCCATGGCCTCGACATCCGCCTCCGCCGCGAGGGCGGTGGCCAGCGACTCTGCGAAGATCCGGTGCTCGTCCACCACCAGCACCCGAATACGGTCCACCGAAAGCCCCTGGGGTCGCGTCGAAGCGGCGGGCCAGGCGGGCGCGGCGCCCTGTCCTCGCGTGTCCTGACCACACGGCCGCCGCCGAGGGTCTGTTGCCGGACAGGGCGCCGCGCCCACCGTCTCGCCCCCTGATCGGCACCGGCCCCCACCGGTGCTGGGATCAGCCTACGGCTGGCGCTCCCCGGTGGAAGGGGTTTCGCCGAAGTGCGGATATCGGTGCGGTCACGCCGGCAGGCGACGGGCCCCGGCGGAGGGAATCGCCTCGAAGATCCGGGGTTCCTTGAGACCTCTGGCCGCGAACGCGTCGAGCACGGCGCGGCTGACCGCGGCGACCGACTCCTCGGGGACGAGCGCGACGGCCGAGCCGCCGAACCCGCCGCCCGTCATCCGGGACCCGAGGGCGCCCGCCGCGTCGGCTGTCTCCACCGCCAGATCCAACTCGGGGCAGGAGACCTCGAAGTCGTCGCGCAGCGAGGCGTGCCCCTCGGTCAGCAGCGGGCCGATCTCCCGGGCCCGGCCCGCGTCGAGCAGCCCGACGACCCGCTCGACCCGGCGGTCCTCCGTGACCACATGGCGCACCCGGCGCCGCACCACCTCGTCGTCCAGCCGGGCGAGCGCCGCGTCCAGCTCGGCGAAGGGCACATCGCGCAGGAACGGGACGCCGAGCTTCGCCGCCCCCGCCTCGCACTCCGCGCGGCGGTCCGCGTAACCGCCGTCCGCGTGGGCGTGCTTGACCTGGGTGTCGACGACCAGCAGCCGAAGGCCCTCGGCGGCCATGTCGAACGGCACCTGCCGGCGGCCGAGATCCCTGGTGTCCAGAAAGAGCACATGGCCCTCGGCACAGGCGGCGGACGCCATCTGGTCCAGGATGCCGCAGGGCATGCCGACGAAGTCGTTCTCCGCGAGCTGGCCGATCCTGGCCAGCTCGGCCACGTCCAGGCCGAGGCCGTTCAGCTCGCTGAGGGCGAGCGCGGTGACGACCTCAAGCGCCGCCGAGGAGGAGAGCCCGGCGCCGGTGGGAACGTCGGAGGCGAAGCGGATGTCGGCGCCGGCCAGCCGGTGGCCCGCGCGCTCCAGCGCCCAGGCCACGCCCGCCGGGTAGCCCGCCCAGCCGGGCACGGAGCCCGGCGTCAGGGCGTCCAGGCTCAGCTCGACGACGGCGTGGCCGACGTCCCGCGAACGCAGCCGCAGCACCCGGTCGTCGCGCCTGGTGACCGTGGCGACGGTGGCGTGCGGAAGCGCGAAGGGCAGCACGAAGCCCTCGTTGTAGTCGGTGTGCTCCCCGATGAGGTTCACCCGTCCAGGGGCGCTCCAGGCGCCGTCGGGCTCGACCCCGAACACCTGCTGATGGCTGCTCACGCGCTCGGCTCCTCTCGCTGGGCGAAGGCCCAGGCGTCGGCGATGATGTCCGCCAGGTCCTGGCGGCCAGGACGCCAGCCCAGGCGGGTCCTGGCGCGCTCGGCCGAGGCCACCAGCACGGCCGGGTCGCCGGCGCGGCGGTCGGCCACGGTCTCGGGGATGGGGTGCCCGGTGACCTCGCGGGCGGTCTCGATCACCTGGCGCACGGAGAACCCGTTGCCGTTGCCCAGGTTGCAGATCAGGTGCTCGCCCGGGGAGACGGCGGTCAGCGCCAGCAGATGCGCCTCGGCCAGGTCGTCGACATGGATGTAGTCGCGGACACAGGTGCCGTCGGGGGTCGGGTAGTCGGTGCCGTAGACGGAGATCGACTCCCGGCGGCCCTGGGCGACCTGGAGCACGATGGGGATCAGATGGCTCTCCGGATCGTGCCGCTCGCCCTGGGCGCCGAGGGCGCCGGCCACGTTGAAGTAGCGCAGCGAGACGGCGGCCAGGCCGTGGGCGGCGCACTCCCCGGTGATCATCTGGTCGACGGCGAGCTTGGTGGCGCCGTAGGGGTTGGTGGGCGCGGTGGTGGCCTCCTCCGTGATGGGCGTCGAGGTCGGCTCGCCGTAGACGGCCGCGGTGGAGGAGAAGACCAGGGTGCGCACCCCGGCGTCGCGCATCGCGGCGAGCAGCTCGATGGTGCCGGCGACGTTGTTGCGCCAGTACTTCTCCGGGTCCACGACGGACTCGCCGACCTGGGAGCAGGCCGCGAAGTGCAGCACCCCGTCGTAGGAGTCGTCCAGCCAGCGCGCGACGTCCCGCACCCGGCCCTCGACGAACTCGGCGCCCTCGGGGACGCCGGCCCGGAAGCCGGTGGACAGGTCGTCCAGCACCGTCACCCGGTGTCCGGCGGCCAGCAGCCGGGCGGCGACCACGCCGCCGACATAGCCGGCTCCACCCGTGACCAGATACCTCATGCGCTTGCCACCTCTCGCAGCCGGTCGGCGGCGGCCTCCGGCAGAACGTCACTGACGAAGGCCCCCATGCCGGACTCCGATCCGGCCAGGAACTTCAACTTGTCCGCACTCCTGCGGATGGTGAACAACTCCAGGTGGAGCGCGTAATCCTCGCGGTCAGGTACGTCGAAGGGAGCCTGGTGCCAGCCGGAGATGTAGGGGGTGGGGCCGGCGTCGGGGCCGAAGATCCGGTCGAAGCGGCGCAGCAGCTCCAGATAGACGGCGGGGAACTCGGCGCGCTCGGCCTCGTTCAGCCCGCGCAGGTCGGGCAGCCTGCGGTTCGGGTAGAGGTGCACCTCGTAGGGCCAGCGGGCCGCGTAGGGCACGAAGGCCGTCCAGTGCCCGCTCTCCAGCACGATCCGGCGGCCCTCGGACCGCTCGGCGGCGAGCAGCTCGTCGAAGAGGTTGCCGCCGGTGCGCCGCTTGTGCTCGGCGACGGAGCGCAGCGCCCGCTCGGTGAAGGGGGTGACGAACGGGTAGCCGTAGATCTGGCCGTGCGGGTGCGCGAGGGTGACGCCGATCTCGGCGCCGCGGTTCTCGAAGCAGTACACCTGGCGGACGCCCGGATGCCGGGACAGCTCGTCGGTCCTGTCCGTCCAGGCGGCGAGCACCAGGGCGGCCTGCTCCTCCGTGAGGTCGGCGAAGGAGGCGTTGTGGTCGGAGGTGAAGCAGACCACCTCGCAGCGGCCGACGTCGCCGCCGAAGGAGGGGAAGCGGTTCTCGAAGACGGCGACCTGGTAGGAGTCGGCCGGTATCTCGCTCAGCCGGTCGCCGCTGGTGGGGCAGAGCGGGCACTGGTCGGCCGGCGGGTGGTAGATGCGGGACTGTCGGTGGGCGGCGTAGCCGACGTGCTCGTCGAGCAGGGCGTGATGCCGCACCTCGGAGCTGGAGGTGGTCTTCGGCAGCGGTCTGCGGTCGACCGCCGCCTCGTCGGAGCGGTCGGTGGTGTCCACCGCGTCGTAGTAGAGGAGCTCGCGGCCGTCGGCCAGTCTGGTCGACGTCTTCGTCATCCCGGTGTTCGCCCCGGTCCCTTGCAGCATCCGGCTTTGCCTCGCCATCCCATGCAGTCCAGCGCACTGTTCAACAGAATCAAACATAAGAATGCAGGGAAGAACACCCGCGCGTCAATGCGCGGGCCTGAAGGGGCGGGGGCAGGGGGTGGGGCGCGGCGTCAGATGGGCCGCTGACGGAGGTGTTCCAGATGTTCCAGCAGCCCCGTGCGGACGGCGAGGGCGGCGGCCTCCAGCCGGGAGGCCGTGCCCAGCTTGGTCAGCAGCCGCTGGACATGGGTGCGGGCGGTGCTGGGCGCCACGCCGAGGCCGGTGGCTATCCGCCGGGTGTCCTCACCCTCGACGATCCGGGCCAGCACGTCGGCCTCGCGCTCGGTGAGCAGGCCGGCCAGCCTGGCGCCCTCCGCGTGCGCTCCGTCACGCGGGTGCAGGAGCTCGGCGAACGCCTCCCGCAGCAGCTGGGGAGCGACGGCCGCCTCGCCGGCCCTGGCCTTGGCCATCGCCCGCTCCACGCCCTCGATCCGCTCGTCATGGCGGACATAGCCACGGGCACCGGCCGCGAAGGCCGCCGCGACGCCGACCGGCCTGGGCACCGGGCCGAGCACCACCACGGCGCAGCGCGGGAACTCGTGGTGGATACGGGCCACCTGGGCGAGCGCGCCGGGCGCCTCCGGCGTCACACAGCCGAAGAGACAGACCTCCGGCTGCTTGCCGGCCACCAGCTCGACGGCCCGCGCCGAGGGCGCGGCGGCGCCCAACACCCGATGCCCGCGCACCCGCAGCGCCGAGGCCAACGCCTCAGCGACCAACCGCCGGTCGTCGACGACCACGACCCGGAGCGTCATCGTCGCGCCTTCCCCTCCTCGGACATCCATCGGATCCTTCGGACCTCTCGGACATCCCTGACACCGGTGGGGGGACCGAACCCCGGCCCCCCCCCGCCAGGGGATCACCGATAGGCGAGCATCGAAGGCGGCGATTCCTCGCTCTCGTAGGTCACATGGTCCACCAGGAGCAGGGTGTTGTCCTTCCACATCGGCAAGCTGTCGTGCGGGAACACGCCGCCGCCCATCATGGCGTACTCCTTCTCCCGCGCGACCCGGTCGAGCGCCATCAGCGGGCTCAGCGCCTCCGTCGCCGGGTCGAGCACCGTCACCATGCCCTCCAACTCGTAGTCGGCCGGCTGGTAGGCCAGGATCTTGCCGTCCTCGGCGGCGAACGGGCGTATGGAGCCGCCGTTGATCGCGCTCACCTCGTACTCGGCGGCCCCGGTGGTGAGGTTGAACGCGGTCAGCGCGCCGTCGCCCCGCACGGCCTGCGTGCCCAGGTAGAGATAGCCGTCGGAGACCACGCCCAGGCCGCAGGAGGTGAACATCTGGTTCTCGCAGGGCGCGACATAGCGGTCGATGTCGTAGTCCAGGACATGCTCGATCTCGGTGCGGCCCTCGTTGACCACCACGATCTGCTCGGTGCTTTCGCCGAACGCCTCGCCCGTCCTCACCACCACGGTCAGCGGGTCGAGCGAGAGGACGGAGCGGATCTCCATCTGCTCGCCGTCCAACTCGGCGAAGTCCCACTCCCAGTCCGGGTTGCCCGCCTCGTCGGTGGCCCGGAGGGTGCCGCCGTCCTCGGCGAGCCAACCGCACTCCAGCAGCGAGACGAACTGGGTCTCGACCACCATGTAGGAGGTCTCGGCGCAGTTGCCCTCGGAGACCCAGAGCTGTTCGCCGGTGGAGATCTGGTACCCGCCGCCGCCGATGCCCCAGCTCACCGCGACCGTGTCGCCGAGGATCGCCGGGAAGTCGTACTTGTCCGGGGTGATCGAGTTGTTGATCGGAATGCTGGTGACCTCCTGGCCGGCCGAGATGTCGACCACCGAGATCACCTCGCAGTCCCGGCCCTGGAGGATCGCGATGCGGTTGTCGTCCACGTTGGCCGAGGCGTTGCAGTCACCGCCGGACAGCTCGAACGGCAGCGACCAGTTCTCCTGGCCGGTGGCGATGTCGTAGGAGATCAGCTCGTCGCCGAGGACCCGGACCAGGGCGTCGTCGATGAACCAGACGGCCTTGGAGCGCACCAGGATGTCGTCGGCGCTGACTTCGAGCGGCGCGACCTCCCAGGCCAGCGAGGCCGAGATCGGCTCGCTCGGCAGCGAACCGCCACCGGCGCCCTCGTCGTCGTCTCCCTCACCGGGGCCGGCGGTGTCCTCCTCCTCGGGAGGCGTCTCGTCCCCGCCGGCGTCGCGGTTCTCCGCGTTGTCGTTCTTGTCGTCGCCCGACAGCGCCCAGAAGGCGCCACCGATGCCCAACAGCCCCACCAGGACCAGGCCCACGACGAGCAGCAGCTTGCCCCGCCCCGCCCCGCCGGCGCCACCGGGGCCGGGCGGGGGCGTCCCCTGCCCCCCGAAGCCCCCGGGGCCGCCGAACGTCCCCTGCGGACCGCCGACGCCAGGGGCGCCGTACGGTCCTGGCGGCGTGGCCGCGCTGAACCCGCCGCCGAGGGTGGGCTGTTGTGAGGGGGCCCCGCCCTGCGTCTGGCCCTGCGGGAAGCCGTAGCCGGCCTGGGGCGGCGTCTGCGGGAAGCCATAGCCCGCCTGGGGCGGCGTCTGCGGATAGCCGTAGCCGGCCGGCGGGGCCTGCGGATAGCCGTAGCCCGGCTGCCCTGGCTGCCCCTGGGGCGGCACCGCCGGCACCGACGGCGGCGTGCCGGGCTCGGCCCCGACGGGCCCGCCCGGCGTGCCCATGGCGGGCGTGGGCGAGGGCGGCGGGCTGGCCGGCGTCGGCGGACCGAAGCCGCCGGCCGCGGGAGCCGGCGGCGTCCCGTGCGCCGGCTCCTCCTCCGGCGAGCCCGGCTGGCCGCCGGGTGGCTGGTGCGGTGGCGGTGGCGTGGACATCGTTCCCCCTGGGCCGGACTACTCAGTGACGGTTCGGGCGGTCTGGCCCGAGATACGCGCGTTTTCGGTCGGCGCGCGCAGTTCCTCTTTCTATCACCGGACTCTGACAGCGCCGAGAACGGTTGCGTACCAACGACAGCCGTGACCGGCCCGCAACCAACACCCCCCGGAGCGCGGGTCGGCGTCAGGCGTCCTCGGCCAACTCCAGCCAGCGCGTCTCCAGGTCGTCGCGCTCCCGCGCCAGCTCCCGCAGCCGCTCGTCGAGTTGGGCGACGCGTGGGAAGTCCGTGGCGTGCTCGGCCATCTCGCCGTGCAGGGCGCGCTCCCGGTCGCCGAGCTTGTCGAGTTGGCGCTCGATCCGCTGGAACTCCTTCTGGGCGGCGCGGGAGAGCCGCGCCGGCTTGGCCTCGGCGGGCGCGGCCGGCGCCGTCGCCGCGTTGGCCACGGCCTCCGACTCCCGCCGCGCGGCGCGCCGTTCGAGGTACTCGTCGACGCCGCGCGGCAGCATCCGCAGGGTGCGGTCCCCGAGCAGCGCGAACACCCGGTCCGTGGTGCGCTCCAGGAAGAACCGGTCGTGGCTGATCACCACGAGCGATCCCGGCCAGCCGTCGAGCACGTCCTCCAGCTGGGTCAGCGTCTCGATGTCCAGGTCGTTGGTCGGCTCGTCGAGGAAGAGGACGTTGGGCTCGTCCATCAGCAGCCGCAGGATCTGGAGGCGCCGGCGTTCGCCGCCGGAGAGGTCGCCGACCGGCGTCCACTGGCGTTCCTTGCCGAAGCCGAACCGCTCGCAGAGCTGGGAGGCGGTCATCTCCCGTCCCTTGCCCAGGTCGACGCGCGAGCGCACGCTCTCGACCGCCTGCAACACCCGCCAGTCGGGGTCGATCTCGGCGACCTCCTGGGAGAGGTAGGCGAGCCGGACCGTCTTGCCCACGGTGATCCGGCCGGCGGTCAGCAGCGGCGAACCGGCCGAGTCGGGGGCCCTGGCCGTTTCGGCCAACGCGCGGAGCAGGGACGTCTTGCCCGCGCCGTTCACCCCGACCAGGCCGACCCGGTCGCCAGGACCCAGCTGCCAGGTGAGCCGCTCCAACAGGGTGCGTCCGCCGTCCGCCGTGGCGCCGACCCGGACCG
Source organism: Streptomyces profundus (assembly GCF_020740535.1). Classification (NCBI taxonomy): domain Bacteria; kingdom Bacillati; phylum Actinomycetota; class Actinomycetes; order Kitasatosporales; family Streptomycetaceae; genus Streptomyces; species Streptomyces profundus. The sequence goes on along the minus strand of NZ_CP082362.1, from coordinate 4,184,832 downwards.
TGACGTCCTCCAGATCGAAGACGGTCTTGCCGAGTCGGGCGCTGGCGAAGCCCATCAGCTCGGCGCTGTCCCTGGGCGGCGGCACATCCTCGATCAGCTCGTTGGCCGCCTCGACGCGGAACCTGGGCTTGCTGGTGCGCGCCGGGGCGCCGCGCCGCAGCCAGGCCAGCTCCTTGCGCACGAGGTTCTGCCGCTTGGTCTCCTCCGTGGCCGCGATCCGCTCCCGTTCGGCCCGGGAGAAGACGTAGTCGCTGTAGCCGCCCTCGTAGCCGAAGACCGTGCCGCGCTGCACGTCCCACATCCGGGTGCAGACCTGGTCGAGGAACCAGCGGTCGTGGGTGACCACCACCAGCGCGGACCTGCGGACCCGCAGATGGCCGGCGAGCCAGGCGATGCCCTCGACGTCGAGGTGGTTGGTCGGCTCGTCGAGCACGATCAGGTCCTGCTCCGCGATCAGCAGCCTGGCCAGCGCGATCCGGCGCCGCTCACCGCCGGAGAGCGGCCCGATCACCGTGTCGAGCCCGTCGGCGAAGCCCGGCAGGTCGAGACCGCCGAAGAGCCCCGTCAGGACGTCACGGACCCGGGCCTCGCCGGCCCACTCGTGGTCGGCGAGATCGCCGATCACCTCCTGACGGACGGTGGCCGCCGGGTCGAGCGAGTCGTGCTGGGTGAGCACCCCGAGCCGCAGGCCACCGGCGTGGGTGACCCGGCCGCCGTCCGGCGGCTCCTGCCGGGCGAGGACCCGCACCAGCGTCGTCTTGCCGTCGCCGTTGCGGCCCACCACGCCGATCCGGTCGCCCTCGTTGACGCCGAGCGAGACCCCGTCGAGCAGCGCGCGGGTGCCGTAGACCTTGCTGATGGACTCGACGTTGACCAGGTTTCGGCCAGCGGAGGACGGCGACGCCGACCTGGTGGTTCCGGACGCTTCAGGCATGGGAGTCGATGGTAGTCGCCCCGGGCACTGGCCCCGTCGTCGCGCGGGCGGTGCGGCAGTGCGCCGAGCCCGCCAGGGCGTCGGCGACGGCGGCGGCGGCCTCGGCGTCGGCGGCCAGGAAGGCGCAGCTGGGCCCCGAACCGGAGACCAGGCCGGCGAGCGCGCCGGCGGCGACGCCGGCCTTCAGCGTCTCGGCCAGGGCGGGGCGCAGCGAGAGCGCCGCCGGCTGGAGGTCGTTGGCCAGTGTGGGCGCCAGCGCCAGCGGGTCGCCGGCCGCCAGCGCCTTCAACAGCGCCGGGTCGGGCAGCGGCGCTGGCACCTCGGCGTCGGCGCGCAGCCGGTCGCACTCCTGGTAGACGGCCGGCGTCGAGAGGCCGCCGTCGGCCAGCGCGAACACCCAGTGGAAGGTGCCGCTGACCGGCAGCCGGGTCAGCCGCTCGCCCCTGCCCTCGCCCAGGGCCGCCCCGCCGATCAGGCTGAACGGCACATCCGAGCCCAACTCGGCGCAGATCGCGAGCAGTTCCTCGTGCGGGGTGCGGGTGCCCCAGAGCTGGTCGCAGGCCAGCAGGGCGCCGGCCGCGTCCGCGCTGCCGCCGGCCATGCCGCCGGCCACCGGGATGTCCTTGACGATGTCGAGACGCACCGCCGGATCCCGGCCGTGGTGCCGGGCCAGCAGCAGGGCGGCGCGCACCGCGAGGTTCTCCTCGCCCGTGGGCACCAGCTCGCTGCCAGGGCCCGTGCAGCCGACGCTCAGCTCCCCGGCCTCGGTGGCGGTGACCTCGTCGTACAGGGCCACCGCGAGAAAGACGTTGGCCAGGTCGTGGAAGCCGTCGGCCCGCGGCGGGCCCACGGCCAACTGCACGTTGACCTTGGCCGGAACGCGGACGGTGCGGGATGCTGCGGTCATGGTCGTCTGGGTCCCTCGTAGTCCCTCACAGGGACTGATCAACGGCTCACGCCGAACGGACGGGCGGACAAACGTACGGTCGGACCGGCGGGCGGGCAACCGGTCAGGGGCGCGGGGGGCGGTGCTCGGCGAGCCGGGCGAAGTCGGCGACCGTCAGCTGCTCGCCGCGCGCCGTGGGCGGCACGTCGGCCGCCCGGCACGCCGCCTCGGCCGCCGCAGGGGAGCCGGCCCAGCCGGCGAGCGCGGCGCGCAGCGTCTTGCGGCGCTGCGCGAAGGCCGCGTCCACCACGGCGAAGACCTCGGCGCGGTCGGCCGTGGTGGCCGGCGGCTCCCGGCGGGTGAACGCGACCAGGCCCGAGTCCACGTTGGGCGCCGGCCAGAACACCGTGCGGCCGATCGCCCCGGCCCGCCTGGCGTCGGCGTACCAGGCGGCCTTGACCGAGGGCACCCCGTACACCCGGGACCCCGGCGGCGCTGTCAGCCGGTCGGCGACCTCGGACTGCACCATGACCAGGCCGCGCCGCAGGCTGGGGAAGGCGGCCAGCAGATGCAGCAGCACCGGAACGGCCACGTTGTAGGGCAGGTTGGCGACCAGCGCGTCCGGCGGCGGGCCCGGCAGCTCGGTGACCCGTAGCGCGTCGGCATGCACCAGCGCGAACCGGTCGGCGCGCGCCGGGAGGCGCGCGGCGACGGTGGCGGGGAGCGCCCCGGCGAGCGTGTCGTCGATCTCGATCGCGACCACCCGGTCGGCGCCGGCCAGCAGCGCCAACGTCAACGAGCCGAGCCCGGGGCCGACCTCAAGGACGGTGTCGCTCTCGCCCACCCCGGCGGCGCGCACGATCCGCCGCACGGTGTTGGCGTCGATCACGAAGTTCTGGCCGCGCTGCTTGCTGGGGCGCACCCCCAGCGCGGCGGCCAGCTCCCGCACCTCGGCCGGGCCGAGCAGCGCCTCGGCGCTCATCCGAAGGCCCGCTCGGTGTTGGCGGCCAGCCGCCGGGCGAGGTCGGCCTCGCCCAGGCCCTTGACCTCGGCCATGGCGCGCACCGTGACCGGGATCAGATACGGCGCGTTGGGGCGGCCACGGAACGGCGCCGGGGTGAGAAAGGGCGCGTCCGTCTCCACCAGCAGCAGCTCGGGCGGCGCCGCCGCCAGGGCCGCGCGCAGCGGGTGCGCGCTGGCGAAGGTGACATTGCCGGCGAAGGACATGAAGTACCCCTCGGCGGCGCAGATCGCGGCCATCTCGGCGTCGCCCGAGTAGCAGTGGAAGACGGTGCGCCTGGGGGCGCCGTCCTCCTTGAGGATGCGCAGCACATCGGCGTGCGCCTCCCGGTCGTGGATCACCAGCGCCTTGTCCAGCTCCTTGGCCAGCGCCAGATGGCGCCGGAACGAACGCTGCTGCGCGGCGACGCCATCGGCGCCCGTGCGGTAGTAGTCCAGGCCGGTCTCGCCGATCGCGCGGACCTGCGGCAGCGCCGCCAGCTCGGCGATCTCGGCGAGCGCCGCGTCAAGCGCGGCCGGCCCGCCCTCCGCCTCGATCCTGGGCGCCTCGTTGGGGTGCAGGGCGACGGCGGCCCAGATCGCCTCGGGATGCTCGGCGGCGATCTTGACGGCCCAGCGCGCCCTGGCCACATCGCAGCCGATCTGGACGAGCCGGGTGACCCCGACCGCCGCGGCCTTCGCCAGCGCCTCCTCGACCGTGCCCTCCTGCATGTCCAGATGGGTGTGCGCGTCGGCGACCGGCACGGTCAGTGGCTCGGGAAGCGGCGGCGGCACGGTCTGCTCGGCCTTCGCCTTGGCGGACTTGGGCATGGCCCGATCCTACGGCGCGCCGGAGCCGGGCCCGCGCCGCACGTCGTCCACGGCACCCGCCGGCAGCACCCGCACCCGATGCCCGCCGCAGTTGGGGCAGGACGGATGGATCAACGGGGAGGGCACCGGCCGGCCGTCGACCAGATAACGGATGACGCGCTCGCCCTCGGGGCCGGTGTGCCGCTCCCGCTCGAAACTCTGCTCCCAGCCGTAGCCGCAGCTCAGGCAGGCGAAGGCGAAGGACTCAGAGGTGGTCGCGCGCTCGCTCTCGGCCATGTCGGCCCCCAGGAGACTCGTGGGCACGTGGGAACACGCCGCTCCCCCTCCACGCTAACCCCGGGGCTTGGCCGCCACCACCGCGTCGAAGACCGCCCGCTTGGGCACCTCCGCCTCCCGCGCCACCTCGGCGATGGCCTCCTTGCGGCGCTGCCCCGCCTCCTCCCTGGCCGCCACCCGCCGGGCCAGCTCGGCGGCGTCCGTCACCGGCGCGGCCCGTTCGGCGCCGCCCACCACCACCGTGATCTCGCCCCTGACCCCGGGCTCGGCCCAGCGCGCCAACTCCGCCAGCGGGCCGCGCCTGACCTCCTCGTAGGTCTTGGTCAGCTCGCGGCAGACGGCCGCCGGACGCTCGTCGCCCAGCGCCTGCGCCATGGCGGACAGCGTCGCCGCCAGCCGGTGCGGCGCCTCGAAGAAGACCAGGGTGCGCCGCTCCTCGGCCACCTCCCGCAGCCGCGCCGCGCGCTCCCCCGCCTTGCGCGGCAGGAAGCCCTCGAAACAGAAGCGGTCCACCGGCAGCCCCGAGAGCGCCAGCGCCGTCAGCACCGCCGAGGGGCCTGGCACCGCCGTCACCCGCACCCCGCGCGCCACGGCGGCGACCACCAGCCGGTAGCCGGGGTCGGACACCGAGGGCATCCCGGCGTCCGTGACCAGCAACACCCGGGCGCCACCCGCCAGTTCATCGGCCAGCTCCGGGGTGCGGGCCGCCTCGTTGCCCTCGAAGTAGGAGACCACCCGGCCGCGCACCGCGACATCGAGGCCCTGCGCCAGCCGACGCAGCCGGCGGGTGTCCTCCGCCGCCACGACGTCCGCCGACGCCAACTCCTCGGCCAGCCGGGGCGGCGCGTCAGCCAACGAGCCGATCGGGGTCCCCGCCAGCACGAGAACGCCAGCTCCCGCGCCCTCCGCGACACCTTCAGCCGTGTCCTCAGCCGTCCCAGTCATCACCCCATCCTCACCCATCCGACGGAGGTTCCCGGCCACCGGATGCCAAGATGGCCGTGATGAGCAGCCAGACCCTGACCGACGCTCCCCTGGAGCACCCGCAGCGGCCCGACAGCTGGGCCGCACGGCTGCGCCGCTTCGGCTACCAGCCGTCCCGCGCCCAGGACCTGCGGGAACGGCTGGTGCCCGGATACCCGGAGCCGGGCGCCAGGCTCTGGCAGTACTTCGGCTTCTCGGCGCCCGCCGCCGGCCGGCTGGCCAGGGCCACCGGATGGGGCGGTCCGCTGCTGGTCGCGCTGCTGGCCGGGGTGTTGCGGTTCGTCAATCTGGGTCGGCCGCACGCCGTCATATTCGACGAGACGTACTACGCCAAGGACGCCTGGTCGCTGCTGAAGCACGGCTATGAGACGGACTGGCCGGAGAAGTCCAACGAGCTGATCATCGACGGCACCATCCCGCTGGGCGACACCGCCTCCTACGTGGTGCACCCGCCCGCCGGGAAGTGGATGATCGCGGCCGGCGAGTGGCTCTTCGGCCTCACGCCCTTCGGCTGGCGCTTCATGGTGGCGCTGCTCGGCACCCTCTCCGTGCTGATGCTGTGCCGCATCGGGCGGCGCCTGTTCCGCTCCACCGCCCTTGGCTGCCTCGCCGGGCTGCTGCTGGCGGTCGACGGGCTGCACTTCGTGATGAGCCGCACCGCGCTGCTCGACCTGGTGCTGATGTTCTGGCTGTTGGCCGCCTTCGGCTGCCTGCTGATCGACCGGGACGCGGCCAGGGCGCGGCTGGCCGCCGCGCTGCCCACCGGCGCCGACGGGCTGCTGCGCTCCGACACGACCGTGGGCGAGCGCCTCGGACTCGGCCTGCGCCCCTGGCGGCTGGCGGCCGGCGTCTGCCTCGGCCTGGCGTGCGCCACCAAGTGGAACGGCCTCTATGTGCTGGCCGCCTTCGGCGTCCTGACGGTGCTGTGGGACGCGGGCGCCCGCCGCGCCGCCGGCGCCAGGGCCGCGCACCGCGCGATGCTGCGGCGGGACGCGGCGCCCGCCTTCCTGTCGCTGGTCCCGGTGGCGCTGGCCGTCTATGTGGCGTCCTGGGTCGGCTGGTTCGCCACCTCGGGCGGCTACTACCGGAACTGGCACAACGGGGCCGGCGCCGACAGCTCCTGGTCGTGGGTGCCTGGGCCGCTGCGCGGCCTGTGGCACTACACCTTCCAGGTCTACGACTTCCATGTGGCGCTGACCTCAAGCCACCCCTACGAGTCCAACCCCTTCGGCTGGCTGGTCGCGGCCCGGCCGGTCACCTACTACTACGCCTCCGCCGACCCGGGCGAGCCGTACAGCGCCAGCGACTCGGCGGCGGGGGGCTGCGGCTACGCCAGCGGCTGCGTCCGCGAAGTGCTCGCGCTGGGCACCCCGTTGCTGTGGTGGACCGCGTGCGTGGCGCTGGCCTACGCCGTCTGGCGCTGGCTCTTCCGCCGCGACTGGCGCGCCGGCGCGGTGCTCTGCGCGGTGGCCGCCTGCTATCTGCCGTGGTTCCTCTACCAGGAACGCACCATCTTCTACTTCTACGCCGTGGTGCTGGTGCCGTTCCTCTGCCTGGCGGTGGCCCTCCTCGTCGGCGCCCTGCTCGGCCCCCCCGGCAGCTCCGAACGCCGCCGGGTGATCGGCATCGTCACGGTCGGCGTCCTGGTGCTGCTGATCATCTGGAACTTCATCTATTTCTACCCCCTCTACACCGCCACCGAGATCCCCCGCGACGGCTGGCGCGCGCGGATGTGGTTGCCGAGTTGGATATAGCCAGCCGTCCGGTCAGGGCTACGGCGGGTAGCCGGTAGGCTGCGAGGGGCGGGGTGGCATGCGCGACTCCACGGTGCCGGTGGACCGTCGCGGGGTGGCGGCGGGGTGTTCGCGGCGAGACGAGGGGGCAGGGGCCAATGGATCGGAAGCAGCGGATCGCGGTCGTGGTCGGGGTGTGCGCGGCGGTGGCCACGGTGGTCGGCTTCGGCGCGTACGCGTTCAACGACGACGAGGACGGCGGCGGTTCGGGATCGGCCGCCGAGGGCGAGGACAGCGAGGGCGAGGGGCCGCTCAGCGCCGAGGAGGTGACGGCCACGGCCGGCGCCTTCCTGGACGCGTGGGCCGCCGGGGACACCGCGGCGGCGAGCCGGTTGACGGACGAGCCGGACGCGGCCCGCCTCGGCCTGGCGACGCTGACGGAGAACGACGCGGTGACCGCCCTCGCCACAACGGCCGCCGAGCCGCTCGACGCCTCGGTGCCGTTCGACGTGGCGGCCGAGATCACGCACGAGGAGGAGATCCACGCCTTCGCCTACGAGAGCCTGTTGACCGTGGTCAGGGACGAGGACGGCACTCCGGTGGTCGACTGGGCGCCGGCCGTGCTGCATCCGGCGCTCGCCGAGGGGCAGACGCTCCAGATCGGCCCCGGGGGCGAGTTGCCCCCCATCGAGGTGCTGGCCAACGACGGTGAGGTGTTGACCGCCGACGAGTTCCCCGGTCTGGTGCCGCTGCTCGATGAGCTGCGCGAGCGGTACGCGGAGGCGTCGGGCAGCGACCCGGGCGGCGCGGTGCGGATCACGGACGCCGAGGGCGAGCCGGTCGAGGTGCTGCTGGAGCTGTCGGAGCCGGTCGCCGGGACGGTGCCCACCACTCTGGACCGGACGATCCAGCAGGCCGCCGAGGCCGCGGTCGCCGAGACGGAGCGCGGCTCCGTCGTCGCCGTGCGGCCCAGCACCGGCGAGATCCTCGCGGTGGCCAACGCGCGGTCCGACGGGCCCGACATAGCGCTGGAGGGCAGCTACGCCCCCGGCTCCACGTTCAAGATCGTCACCGCCTCGCTGCTGATGGAGCAGGGCCTGGCCGATCCGGGCGCGGCGCACCCGTGCCCGCAGTACTTCGAGCACGGCGGTTGGGAGTTCCAGAACCTCAACGAGTTCGAGATCGAGAACGGCACGTTCACGGACAGCTTCGCCGCCTCCTGCAACACGGCCTTCATCAGCCAGGCGCCCGAGCTGGCGGACGAGGACCTCGGGGACCACGCGCGGAAGTACTTCGGTCTCGGCCTGGAGTGGCAGGTGGGCGCCACCTCGATGGACGGCCGGATCCCGCCGGAGTCCCAGGCGCAGATGGCCGCCCAGCTGATCGGGCAGGGCGCGGTCCGGATGAACCCGCTGACCATGGCCTCGGTCTCGGCAACGGTGAAGAACGGCTCGTTCCTCCAGCCGTATCTGGTGCCCACCGACTTCGCCGAGCGCCAACTGGTGGGCACGGAAGGCCCGTTGCCGGCGGCGGAGCAGCTGCGTGGGTTGATGCGGCACACCGCGACTGCCGGTACGGCCGCCGAGGCGATGTCGGGTCTTGGCGGCGACATCGGCGCCAAGACCGGCTCGGCCGAGGTGGACGGCCAGGAGAAGCCCAACGCGTGGTTCACCGGCTACCGCGACGATCTGGCGGTGGCGGCCGTGGTTCCCGACTCCGGGCACGGGGGCGAGTTCGCCGGTCCCGTGGTGGCCGACGTGCTGCGCGCCGCCCCCTGAGTCCTCGCGTGTCAGGGCCGGCTCGTACGCTGGTCCCGCGCCTGGGCAGGCGTGGGACCAGAGAGGGAGTCATGCGCGAGATCGCGGTCTTCAGCGGCAGCGCCCATCCGGAGTTGGCCCAGGAGGTCTGCGCGCATCTGGGGGTACCACTCCTACCCAGCAAGGTGGATCGTTTCGCCAATGACTGTCTCCAGGTCCAGCTCGCGGCCAACTGCCGGGAGCGCGACGTCTTCCTGATCCAGCCGCTGGTCAAGCCGGTGCAGGAGAACCTCGTCGAGCTGCTGCTGATGCTGGACGCGGCGCGGGGCGCCTCGGCCGGCCGCACCACCGTGGTGCTGCCGCACTACGCCTACGCCCGCTCGGACAAGAAGGACGCGCCCCGGATCTCCATCGGCGGCCGGCTGATCGCCGATCTGATGGTGACGGCCGGGGCCAGCCGGGTGTTGGCGCTGACGCTGCACTCGCCGCAGGTGCATGGCTTCTTCGCGGTGCCGGTCGACCATCTGCACGCGCTGCGGGAGTTGGCGGCGCACTTCAGGGGCCAGGATCTGAGCAACGCGGTGGTCGTCTCGCCCGATCTGGGCAACGCCAAGGAGGCCGCGGCGTTCGCCAGGCTGCTGGGCGTTCCGGTGGCCGCCGGCGCCAAGCAGCGGTTCAGCGACGACCGGGTCACCATCAGCTCGGTGATCGGCGAGGTCGCCGGCCGGGATGTGATCGTGTTGGACGACGAGATCGCCAAGGGCAGCACGGTGCTGGAACTGCTGGGCAAGCTCAGGGAGTTGAAGGCCCGCACGATCCGGGTGGCGTGCACGCACGGCCTGTTCTCACAGGGCGCCCTCGGCCGGTTGAGCGCGGAGCCCGACGTGCTGGAGATCGTCTGCACCAACACGGTGCCGATACCGGCCGAGGAGCGCACCGAGAAGCTGCGGGTGCTCTCGATCGCCCCGGCACTGGCCGAGGCGATGCGCCGGATCCACAACGGGGAGTCGGTCAGCGCCCTCTTCGACCAGTAGCGCGCCGCTTCGGCCTGGGCGTCAGGGACAGATGCCGGGGACCGTCGTCGGCTGGCTCACGGTCAGGGCGCGGTCGACCTGGTCGGTCCAGTCATAGCTCACACCGCTCGCGCCCACCGTCAGCCCGTTGATGCCGGTGTTGTTCCAGGTGTGCGCGAAGGCACTGCGCGCCGTGAGGTCGGTGCACGCTCCCTGGCCCTCGAAGACCAGCGCCAGGCTGCCCGTCGCCACGTTCATGTCGCCGCCCGCCTTCTCGGGCCACATCAGGAAGCCGACGCCCCAGCCGTTCACATCCGCCGCGTCCTCGCGGCTGACGTTGGGGAACGCGGGGGTGTCACCGGCGTAGTGGACCACCTGGAGAACGGGGCTCACCTCGGTGTCGAACCAGGTGGCCACGGCCTGGTTGCCGGTCATCGGATGGCCGGGCACGCTGCTCCAGTCCCACTCGGCGAACGCCACCCAGCGCTCCTTGCCGTTGACCTGGCCGATGCTGTAGACGGCGGGCGCGGTCACCTGCACCTGGTCCGCCGGCGGGATCTCGGTGGCCGGCCCCGGCTGGTCCACCCGGCTGAGGCAGGCGAACGCGGCCAGCCGCTCGTCGATCTCCGCGTCGTCGTGCCCCTTGGCCCGCAACCCACCGACCAGCGACAGGAGTTGGTCCGCTCCCCGCTCGGTGTCGGCCGCCACCCGCGGTGCACACGCGGCCTCGCCCGTGGCGCGTGGCTCGGCCGCCGCGCTCGGCGCGGACAGCGGCGTGAGCGCCACCGCCGCCAGCAGTGTGGTCGCCAGCAGTGTCAACGGCCCACGTCGCGCCCCTGATGTGCGTCGCACCTGGCCTCCCGACTTGTCGATATGGCTACTTTGCGCAAGGCGTCGCATCCTAGTCGCAAATCGGTGGGGACGAAAGAATCCCCCTCGGATCGGCACGAAGGGGATACACACCGTCACATGGGTGCTCGATGAGGCGAGTTGGCCGGCCGACAGGCCGAGGCCCGGCGCCGGACCCCGTGGGTCCCGACGCCGGGCCTCGTCCTTGAAGACACCCGGTCGCGGCTCGAAAGCCGGGTCGTGCCACGGCCCGTGGGCCGCTTCCAGCTCAGCTGACCCCAGCGGGCTCCCGCTCCCGCGTCACACTGTCGCGCCCTTTGCCATTGGCCTCCAGGTAGCGTTCAAGGGACTCGCCCTCGACATCCACGTTGGGCAGGATGCGATCCAGCCACTTGGGCAGCCACCAGGCACGGTCGCCGATCAGGCCCAGCAGCGCGGGCACGATCGTCATCCGGACCACGAAGGCGTCCAGCAGCACGGCGGTGGCCAGGCCGAAGCCCATCATCTTGATCATGGCCTCGTCGCTGGTGACCGCGAAGCCGGCGAACACGCTGATCATGATGACCGCGGCGGCGGTGACCACCCGGGCGTTCAGCTTGAAACCGCTGATGACCGACTGACGGGCGTCCTCGCCATGCACATACGCCTCGCGCATCCGCGTGACCAGGAAGACCTCGTAGTCCATCGCCAGACCGAAGATCACACCGACCATGAAGATCGGCATCAGGCTCATGATCGGCCCGGTCTCGTGCACGCCGATCAGGTCGGCCGCCCAACCCCACTGGAAGACGGCGACCACGGCGCCGAGCGCCGCGAGCACTGAGAGCAGGAAGCCGAGCGCCGCCTTCAGCGGCACCAGGATGGAGCGGAACACCAGCACCAGCAGCACGAACGCGAGGCCGACCACCAGGGTCAGGTAGGGCACCAGCGCGTCGGACATGACCTTGGAGAAGTCGATGCCGGCCGCCGTGACGCCGGAGACCAGCACCTTCGCCCCGGTGTCGCTCTCCACCTGCGCGGCGACGTCGTCCCTGATGTGCTGCACCAGATCGGACGTCGCGCTGTCCGAGGGGCCGGTGGAGGGGAACGCCAGCACCGTCGCGACGGTTCCGTCCGGGTTGACGTTCGGCGGCGCGGTGGCGACCACGCCGTCAAGGCCCCCGAGCCGGTCGGTCACATCGGCGGCGACCTGCTCGACGTCCGCCCCGCCGGTCGCGTCGATGACCAGCATCAGCGGACCGTTGAAGCCCGGACCGAAGCCCTCGCTCAACATGTCGTAGGACTGCCGCAGGGTGGTGTCCTCGGGCTGGGTGCCGTTGTCCGGCAGGCCCTGCTCGATGCTCGCCACCGGAATGGCCAGGACGCCCAGGCCCACGACGGACGCGGCCAGCACCAGCCCTGGGCGCTTCAGCACGGCCTTGGCCCAGCGGGTGCCGCCGTTGTCCTTGCCCGCCTTGTTCAGCGAGGCCGGAACGCCGGTCTCCGGGTTCTGCGCACGGAGCTTGCGGCCGAAGATCCGCTTGCCCACCATGCCGAGCGCCGCCGGCACCAGGGTCAGCGCGACGAACACCGCGATCACCACGGCCGCGGCGGCGGCGAGACCCATCTTGGTGAGGATCGGGACGTTCGCGACGGCGAGGCCGGCCAGCGCGATGACCACCGTGAGACCGGCGAACACCACGGCGGACCCGGCGGTGCCGACGGCCCGGCCCGCGGCCTCCTCCTGGTTGTGTCCCTCGACCAGCTCCGCTCGATAGCGGGAGGCGATGAACAGGGCGTAGTCGATGCCGACCGCGAGGCCGATCATCATCGCGAGGATGCCGGTGGTCTCGGAGAGGCCGAGCGTACTGCTCAGCGCGGCGATACCGATCATGGCGACGCCGACGCCGACCAGCGCGGTCAGCAGCGGCAGACCAGCGGCGACCAGCGAACCGAAGGTGATGACCAGCACGATGGCGGCCACCACGATGCCGATGATCTCACCGCCGCCCATCTCCATCTCCTCCATGGCGACCTCGCCGCTGGCCTCGACGGCGAGCCCGGCGTCGCGGCCGGTCTCCATCGCGTCGATCAGCTGCTGGCGCATCTCATGGGTGATGTCGCCCCACGCCGCGTCGTAGGACACGGTGAGGTAGGCGGTGGAGGCGTCCTCACTGACGGAGGACGTCTCGAACGGGTCGGTGACGTTCACGACCAGGTCGCCGTCCACGAGCAGCCCGCGGACGTCGTCGATGGTCTCCTGGTGGGCCGGCGTGTCCAGCCGCTCCCCCTCGGGAGCCTGGAAGACGACCTGGGATTCGAGGTTCTCCGCGCCGGCCTGCGGGAACTCCTCCTCCATCAGGTCGAAGGCGTCCTGGGACTCCGTCCCAGGCAGGGCGAATTCGTCGGTGGGGGGCGTACCCGCCGTCGCGGCGGCGCCGCCGACGCCGACGAGGAGCGCCAGCCAGACCAGCGCCACCCACCAGCGGCGTCGGAAGCTCAGGCGCCCGAGTTTGTACAAGAACGTAGCCACGGGGCAGGTTCTCCTGTCCGGGTGTCGTGATTCGAATTAGCAGATGAGTCAGCTCATGTCACGAGACGCGGCACAGGCCATTGGGGATGAGTCCACGAAGCGCTTGTGATGCGAATCACTTTTCGTGCCGCTTTGTGACTTGCCGCTGCTTTCCGTGACCCGAAGCATGGAGCTGTGAGCGACGAACCGAACTCATCTGACGCACCGCCGAACCCGCGACGGGACTCCGCATCCGCGGAACCGGACGGGTACCTGAGATTCCCGCATCTCCACGGTGACCTGTTGTGCTTTGTCGCCGAAGACGATCTGTGGCTGGCGCCCTTGCCCGCCGCAGGCCCAGGCCGCTCGGCGAAGGGCCGGGCCTGGCGACTCACCGTCGATCGTACCCGGTTGGGTCCCCCTCGGTTCTCTCCCGACGGAGGGCACATCGCCTTCACCAGCTGGCGCACCCTGGACCCGGAGATCCACCTCACACCGGTGGACGGCGGGCCCGTGCGGCAGCTGACGCACTGGGCCTCCTACGACACCCGGGTGCGCGGCTGGACCCCGCCCGACGCCGCCGGCGGCAGCCGCGTGCTGGCCATCGGCTCCCACCAACAGCCGTTCTCGCACTTCGCCCGCGCCTACACGGTTCCGACGGCCGGCGGTCCGGGCGACGAGCTGCCCTGGGGGCCGGTCTCCGACATCGCCGTCCACGGCCACGGCGCGGACCGCCGCACCCTGCTGCTGAACGGCGCCGCCTCCCATGACCCGGCCGACTGGAAGCGCTACCGAGGCGGCGGCACGGGCCGCCTCTGGCTCCACGGGGAACGTCTTCTGGCGGATCTTGGCGGCCAGCTGAACAGCCCGATGTTTGTCGGTGACCGCATCGCGTTCCTCTCCGACCACGAGGGGGTGGGCAACGTCTACTCCTGCCGCCCCGACGGCACCCAGCTGTGGCGGCACACCGACCACGACGCGTTCTACGCCCGGCACGCGTCGACCGACGGCCACCGGGTGGTCTACCAGTGCGCCGGCGAGCTGTGGCTGCTGGACGACCTGGGCCCGGGGTCGGTCCCGCGCCGCCTGCCCGTCCGCCTGGGTGGGCCCCGCAACGGACGCCGCCCCTATCAGCTGCACACGGCCACCCATGTGGACTCCCTCACGGTGGACACCACGGGACGGGCCAGCGCGATCTGCGTGCGCGGCGGGCTCTACTGGCTCACCCACCGCGACGGACCGGCCCGCGCGCTGACCGACGCGCCGGGGGTCCGCGTCCGCCTGCCGCAGATGCTGGGCGACACCGGCCGCATCGCGTATGTCACGGACGCGGACGGCGAGGACGCGCTGGAGATCGCCCACCTCCCCCGCGTCAGCGGTGGCCGCGAGCCGCTGCGCCTCGCGACCGGCCCCCTGGGCCGGGTACGCGAACTACTCGCCACCCCCGACGGCACGACCCTGGCTGCCGCCACCCACGACGGCCGCCTCCTCACCATCCGCATCCCGGACGACGCGACGGATGCCTCCGGCGGCGAGACGGAGGCCGGTGCCTCCGGCGGAGGGGCGGACGCCGTCGCCGGCGGAGGGGCGGCGGCGGGTGGGTCCTCCGCCGGCGTGGTGGGAGCCGGCGTCGCCGCCAGGGTGCGGGACAGCCGCGCCGAAGCCCCTGCCGGGGAGGCGACCGAGGCCGACGCCGACGAGGCAGCCGCTGGTCCGGCCGGTCAGGCCGGCGTCGGCGAGGATCCCGCCGAGGGGGCCGATGTGGCGGTTCTCGCAGAGGTCGTCGAAGTGGCCCGGTCGGTGAACGGCCCGGTGCGGGATCTCGCGTTCTCGCCCGATTCGGCGTGGCTGGCCTGGGCGCACCCCGGGATCGGGCGTTCGTTGACGCAGATCCGCATCGCCGAGTTCGCCGCCGACGAGCCGACGGTGCTGGAGGTGACGGACGGGCGGTTCGAGGACGAGGAGCCCGTCTTCACCTCGGACGGTCGGTATCTCGCGTTTCTCTCCTGGCGGGGCTTCGATCCGGTCTACGACGTGCACACCGGTGGGCTGTCGTTCCCGTTGGGGTGTCGTCCGTATCTGGTGCCGCTCTCCTCCGCGACCAGGTCGCCGTTCGCGATCACCCCGGAGGGTCGGCCGGCCGCCGGGGGGCTCGATCCGGACGAGGCCGGCGGCGAGGGCGCGGACGCGGGCAGCGGCGAGGGGCGGGTGACGGTGGAGGCCGAGGGGCTTGGCAGCCGGGTGACGCCGTTCCCGGTGGCGGCCTCCAAGTACTCGTCGCTCCATCCGGTGAGCGGCGGCGGCCTGGTGTGGCTGCGCTGGCCGATCTCCGGTGCCCTGGGGGAGACGTTTCTCAATCCGGACAACACCTCGGGCAAGCCGTCGCTTGAGCACTTCGATCTGGCGAAGGCCAAGCGCAGCGAACTCGTCGAAGGGGTCGACTGGTTCGCGCCCAGCGGCGACGGTTCGCGGCTGGTGGTCAGCGAGGACAACGACCTGTCGGTGGTCTCCGCGACCGACAGCACCGACAGCGACGCCGCGGTCCGCGTCGATCTGCGGCGGATCGTGCATGTCGCCGACCCGGCGGCCGAGTGGCGGCAGTCGTTCGAGGAGGCGGGCCGGCTGGTCAGGGACTACTTCTGGGATCCGGGGATGTGCGGTATCGACTGGCAGGCGGTGCTGGCCCTGTACCGTCCGCTGGTCGACCGGGTGGCGAGCCCCGACGAGTTCGCCGATCTGCTGACCGAGACGATGGGCGAGTTGGGCACCTCGCACGCGTATGTCAGTGCCGGCAGGTTCAATGAGGGACCGTGGCACTACCAGCGGCCCCAGGGGTTGCTGGGCGCCAACTTCGCCCGGACGAAGGACGGCGCGGGCTGGCAGTTGGCGCGGGTGCTGCCCGGGGACTCGTCGGATCCCAAGGCCCATTCGCCGCTGGCGGGTTCGGGGGTGCGGGAGGGCGCGGTGCTGACGCATGTCGGGGGTCGGCCGGTGGATCCGGCCCTCGGGCCGTGGCCGTTGCTCGCCGGCACCGGCGGCACCAGCGTGGAGTTGACGTTCGCCGACGAGTCGGGCCGGCAGCGGCGGGTCGCGGTGATGCCGCTGATCGACGACCGGCAGTTGCGCTATCAGGACTGGGTGGCGCGCCGTCGGGAGCTGGTGCGGGAGTTGAGCGGCGGGCGGTGCGGCTATGTGCACATCCCGGACATGGGCGGCTCGGGTTGGGCGCAGTTCAACCGCGATCTGCGGCGGGAGTTCGACCGCGAGGCGTTGATCGTGGATGTGCGGGGCAACGCCGGCGGGAACATCAGCGAGTTGGTGGTGGAGAAGCTCAGCCGCACCATCCTCGGTTGGGATCTGACGCGGAACGCCCAGCCCGTCTCGTACACGTCGAACGCGCCGCGCGGTCCCGTGGTCGCGGTGGCGGACGAGGCCACGTCGTCGGACGGCGACATGATCACGGCCGCGTTCCGGCTGCTGGGTCTGGGCCCTGTGGTGGGTTCCCGGACGTGGGGCGGGGTGGTCGGCATCACGGGGGAGCACAAGCTGGGGGACGGCACGGAGATCACGGTGCCGATGAACGCTGCCTGGTTCGACGCCTACGGCTGGGACGTGGAGAACCACGGCGTCGCTCCGGACATCGAGGCGCTGCGCACCCCGCTGGACTGGGCGGAGGGACGGTCCGTCGTCCTGGACACGGCGGTGCGGGTCGCGCTGGATCTGCTGGAGCGCCATCCGGCGGCCAGCCCGCCCGGCTACCAGCGCATCCCGGATCGCGCGCGCCCCCCGCTGCCGCCGCGCACCGTGGCCCCGGGTTCGGCCCTGGAATGCGAGGACGGCGAGTCCGTGTGACGCTGGACGGGGACGGCGGTTTATCCCGTTTGCCCCAGATTGCCGCCAAACCGGCTTTCTTCTATGTCGAGTCAATGTCGAGGAGTGGCATCACATGGGCATCTCGGACCAGTTCAAGGACAAGGCCCACGAACTCCAGGAGCGCGCCAAGGACGCCATGGGCAACAAGGACGAGACCAAGGACCGCGAGGACAAGCAGCAGCGGACCGACGACAAGAAGGAGGGCGGCGGCATGATGGACAAGGGCAAGGACGCGGCCCAGAAGGCGGCCGACCGCGCCAAGCAGCGCGGTCAGGACCGCTGAGCGGGCTCCTCACCCCGCGCCGCACGCGACGCGCCCCGGCCGGCCCATCGGCCCCGGGACGCGTCGCGCGCCTGTTCAGGAACGGCGCTCGGCGGCGGCCCGGCCGCCGGGCCCGATCAGCCCCACATGCTCCGGGGGCGGGCCCAGCGCGCGCAGGCGGCGCTGCGCCAGTCGACCGCCCAGCAGACCCGGCAGGACGGGGCGCATCGGCACCAGGCCACGGATCCAGCGCTGTGCGTAGACGTGCGGGGCGCGGCGTTCGACACCGGCCGCGAGGCGTGCGACGGCCGGGCCGATGGGGGTGGTGCGGTTGGCCGGCCAGGGCAGTCGGAGTCGGGCCTCGCGGAGCCCCTCGTGCTCGTCGGTGGCGCGCACCATGTGGGTGTCGGTCCAGCTGAGATAGGCCACGCCGACCGCCACCCCGTCGGGGGCCACCTCGGCCCTCAGACAGTGCGCGAACGTCTCCACACCGGTTTTGGACGCGCAGTAGGCCGTCATGAGGGGGGAGGGCGCCAGGGCGGCGACCGAGGCGATCTGTAGGTAGTAGCCGCCGCCGGCGCGCAGCGCGGGGAGGAACGCGCGGCAGGTGGTGACGGAGCCGAGGAGGTTGACCTCGATCACCCGCAGCCAGACGGCCTCGTCCGCGTCGGCGAAGGGCCCCCCGGAGGCGACCCCGGCGTTGGCGACGACGGCGTCCACCGCCCCGAACCTCTCCGCCACCTCGGCGGCGACCCGGCGCATCGCGTCGGCGTCGGTGACGTCCGCCGTCCACGCGGCGGCCTCGCCGGGCAACCCGGCGCGGACGCGGTCGAGTTCGTCCGGTTCCAGGCCGACCAGCGCGAGTCGGGCGCCGCGCGAGGAGAGGACGTTCGCCAGCTCGGCGCCGATGCCCCTGGCCGCGCCGGTGACCACCACGACCTGGCCGGCGATCGGGCGGCGGCGCCCCGTTCTCCCTCGGGCTGTCACAGCTGCTCCTTCGCGAGTCTGGCCGCCGTCGCGACGACGGTGTCGGTGGCCTCGATCGGGGTCATATGGCCGACGCCCGGAAGCCGGACGAAGCCATCGGGCCGGGTGAGGCGGCCATGGATGCGGTGGGCGTGCACGGGTGGTGTGAGCCGGTCCGCCTCACCCTGCAACAGGGCGACGGGGATGTCGAGCTGGCCGACGCGGTCGGCGAGGTCGAGGCCGGCGAGGACGGTGCCCCACTCGCCGCGCGCGCGACGCGGGCAGGCCCTGACCATCCGGGCGACCGCGTCGCACTGGGCGCGGGTCGCGCCCTGGCCCATCGTGATGTGGTGGATCAGCCGCCGGAAGAGCGGGGCGAGGGGGCCATAGCCGAGGGTGGTGCGCAGAAAGGCCCGTTGACCCCCGCTGCACCAGCGGCCCGGGCGCAGCGGCAGCACGGTCGACTCGTCGGCGAGGCGGTCCATGCCGGTGCTGCACAGCAGCGCGGCGGCGGCGTGGGCGCGCAGTAGGGGGCGGTCGGCGGCGGCGACGATGGTCATGGCGCCCATGGAGTGGCCGACGAGCACGGCTCGCCGCCCTTCTTCCAGGGTGGCGGCGAGCACCGCGCAGAGGTCGTCCGCGAGCGCCTCGGGCGAGCAACTCCCGGGCGTCGCCGGGGTGTCGCCATGCCCACGCTGGTCGTAGACGACCACCCGGTGGCCGGCGGCGACCAGGGGTCGGAGCACCGGATACCAGAAGGCGGCGCGGCAGGCCCAGCCGTGGACCAGCACCACGGTCGGGCCGTCGTCGGGACCGTGGATCTCGGTGTGCGGCCTGGCGCCGCCGGTGGAGGTGACGGTCAGCACGCGGACGTCGGGCCGGCCGGCGGGCCCCCGGGAGGTCTCAGCCATGGCGCAGCACCTCGTACTCGTCGAGTCGGACGGACCGGGTGACCCGGCGGAACTCCGCCGTGGTGCCGGGCCAGACGGTGGTGTTGCGGCCGGCGGCGTCCAGATACCAGCTGTCGCAGCCGCCGGTGTTCCACACCGAACGGGCGAGCCGGCGCCGCAGGCCCTCGTTCCAGGAGTCGACGGCCTCGGGGCGCGGCACCAGCGCGGCCCGTCCGGCGACGCCGCCGTCGAGGCTGCGGAGCTTGGCGAGGTAGTCGGCGATATAGGCGAGTTGGGCCTCGATGATCAGGATCATCGAGCTGTTGCCGAGCCCCGTGTTGGGGCCGATCACGGTGAGGAAGTTGGGGAATCCGGCGGCGGTGGTGCCGCGCAGCGCGGCCATCCCCCCGCTCCACTCCTCGGCGAGGGTGGTGCCGGCGACGCCGGTGACCCGGTGGGCCATCGGCAGGTCGGTGACCTTGAAGCCGGTGCCGAAGATGATCGCGTCGGCCTCGACGGCACGCCCGTCGCTCGCCACCAGGGCGCTGCCGCGCACCTCGCGCAACCCCGCGTCGACGACTCGGACATGGGGTCTGGTCAGCGCCGGATACCAGTCGTTGGAGAGCAGGATGCGCTTGCAGCCGATGCGGTAGTCGGGGGTCAGCCGGCGGCGCAGCTCGGGGTCGGCGATGGAACGGCGCAGGTGGAGCCGGGCCAGCCCTTCGGCGGCGCGCATCCACTCCGGGTGCTTGGCGAAGGCGCCCACCACCAACTCGCGGCTGCCCCAGATGAGTTGCCGGCGAGCGGCGGCGGTGATCGGCAGCCGGTCGTGCAGCCGACGTTCGACGGCGGCGATCCGCCGGTCCGCCCGGGGCAGCACCCAGGGCGGGGTCCGCTGGAAGACGGTCACCTCGTTGACGATCCGCTCGATCCGCGGCACGAACTGGATGGCGGAGGCGCCCGTGCCGACGACGGCGACCCGTTTGCCGCGCAGCGGGTAGTCGTGGTCCCAGCGCGCCGAGTGGAAGACCCGGCCGGGGAACGCGTCGAGCCCGGGCACCTCGGGCAACCGGGGGTCGGAGAGCGGCCCGGTGGCGGAGACGATGACATCGGCCTGGTAGGAGCCGGCGTTGGTGTCGATCGCCCAGCGCAGTTCGGCGTTGTCCCAACGTGCCCCGCGCACTTCGGTGTTCAGCCGCAGATGGGGGCGGAGCCGGTGGCTGTCGGCGATCCGTTCCAGGTAGTCGCGGATGTGCGGCTGACCGGAGAAGCTGCGCGGCCAGCCGGGGTTGGGGGCGAAGGAGAAGGAGTAGAGGTGGGAGGGCACATCGCAGGCGCATCCCGGATAGGTGTTGTCCCGCCAGGTGCCGCCGACGGCGCCGGCGCGTTCCAGGACCACGAAGTCGGTGATGCCCATGCGGCGCAGCGTCACCGCCGCGCCGAGACCGCCGAAGCCCGCCCCGATCACCGCGACGCGTACGCGCATCTCCGTCCGCCTCCCGTCGGCCGACGCCAATGTGCCAGCAATCACTGGCACATTGGGAGCGTAGGCCAGAGCGGTACTGGCCGGTAGGGGGCGTGCACCTCCTAAACTGCCTCGGGTGGACGGAAGCCAGGCTCAGCGGGAGGAGCCCACCAGGGAGTACCGGGCGGCGGAGTTGGCCGCCGCCGCCGGCATCACCCCGCGCACCCTGCGCTTCTACCGGGAGCGCCGGCTGCTGCCGCCGCCCCGCCGCGAGGGGCGGATCACCTGGTTCGACGAGCGGCATCTGGAGCGGCTGCGCACCATCGCCGGGCTGCTGGCCCGCGGCCACACCCTGGGCGGGATCGCCGAGCTGCTGGCCGCCTTCGCCTCCGGCCAGGACGCCGAGCGGACGGCCGAACTCCTGGGCCTGACCGCGTCGTTGCCCTGGGCGGAGGAGGAGCCGGTGCGGCTGACCGCGCGCGAGCTGGCCGATCACTACCGGGGCGAGACGGATCCGGAGAACCTGCGGCTGGCGATGGAGATCGGCTATCTGCGGCCGGCCGGCGAGACGGTGATCCATGTCAGCCGCGATCTGCTCGATGCCTCGTCCGCGCTGGTGCGGGAGGGCATCCCGTTGACCACGCTGCTCGACGCCGGCCGTCAACTCCGCGCCCACGCGGACGCGTTGGCCTCGGTGTTCACCGAGGTGCTGCGGCAGCGGGTACTTCCCGAGGTGCTGGCCCCCGAGGGCGGCGAGCGGGCGGAGCCCGCCTCGGCGGAGGACATCGAGCGGCTGACGGAGGCGTTGGGACGGCTCCGCCCGCTGGCCAAGAAGGCGGTCTACGCGGAGGTCTCTCTGGCCCTCGACCGCCGGCTCCGCACGGCCCTTGACGCCGGGACGGCCCAGGACACGCCGGACTGACCTCAGTCGGTCGGCGGTTCGGACATGGACATCAGCCCGCGCATGCCCTGCCGCAGCACCATCTCGTCGACCTCGCCCCGCTCCCCGAAGAGCGCCCGCTGCAACAGGAAGCCCTGGGCGCTGGCGACCAGATAGCGGGCCACGTGCTCCGGCTCCAGATCCGCCCGCATCCGCCCCTGCCGCTGGTAGACGGAGACGATCCTGGTCCAGTAGCCGAGCAGCGCGTTGAACCCCTCAGTGAGGATGGCGTGCAGGTCGGGGTTGCGCAGGGTCTCCGCCCACACCTGGATGACCAGCGAGGGCGAGGCGGTCAGCCGCTGGCCGGCCCGGTGCAGCCCGCGCAGCACCAGCACATCGGGCGGCGGCGGATCGTCGGACGCGGCCGACTCCTGGAAGCTCTCCCGAACGGCGCTCAGCACCTCCTGGGCGAGGGCGACGATCATCGCGTCCTTGCTCGGGAAGTACCGGTAGACCGCGCCGGCCGAGAGGCCGGTCTCCCGGAGGATGTCCTGCATCGAGCTGCCGTGGAAGCCGTCGCGGGAGAAGCAGCGCGCGGCACCCTCCAGGATCTGTCGACGCCGGGCGGCCAGGTGTTCCGGTGATACGCGCGCCATGCCAGCACCTTAAAGCGAACGTTCGTTCTTGACAACCGGCCGAGTCGGGCGCACCGTGAGACGCGGAGAAAACGAACGATCCTTCTCCTTACGCTTTCCCTCTCCTCCCGTCCCCTCTCCTCCCGTCCCCTCTTCTTGCCGTTCCTCTTGCCGTTCTTCTTGCCGTTCTTCTTGTCGATTCCAGCCCTCGTTCGGGGCACCCGCCCCGCCGGGGCGTAGCCATCCCTTCTGGAGGCCGTCGTGAGCACGCCCGGACAGCCCACTTCCTCGACGCCCGGCCCCGGGGCCGGGGAGCCGCCGAAGCCGTCAGGACCGCCGCTGCCACCGGCGCGGGCACTGGTCGCCGTGATCGCGGCCGTTCCGCTGCTCATCGGCCTCGTCCTCTGGGCCTTCGCCTGGCCAACGGCCAGGAGCGCCCCCCACGAACTCCCCGTCGGCGTCGCCGGGGCAGGGGCGGTGACGGAACGGGTGGCGGAAGGGCTCGCGGCCCGGGGCGACGCGTTCGACGTGCGCCGTTACGCGGACGCGGCCGACGCGCGGCGGGCCATCGAGGAGCGCGAGATCTACGGCGCCTTCCTCGTCGACGACGGCGGCGCCCCCGAGGTGCTGACCGCGACCGCCGGCAGCGGCACCGTCGCCCAACTGCTGGTGGAGGCGGCGCGACAGCAGGCGCCCGACGGGGTCCAGGTCACCGTCACGGATGTGGTGCCGGCGCCCGAGGCCGACCCGAGGGGCGCGGCCTTCGGGGCCAGCCTGCTGCCGCTGGTGATGGCCGGCCTCGCCACCGGGGTGTTGATCACGGTCACCGGGCTGCGCGGCGGTCGGGCGCTCGTCGGGCTGCTCGGCGCCTCGGCGCTGGCGGGGATCACCGCGGCCCTGCTGGCACACAGCTGGCTCGGGGTGCTGGTCGGCGACTGGTGGGCGGTGGCCGGGACGCTCGGCCTGCTGGTGCTGGCCGGCGGGGCGACGGTCGCCGGCGCGGCGGCGCTGCTGGGCCGCGGCGGGATCGGCGTGGGCGCGCTGCTGCTGCTGTTGCTGGGCAACCCCTGGTCGGGGGCGACCTCGGCGCCTGAGATGCTGCCCGCGCCGGCCGGCGTGCTGGGCCAGTGGCTGCCGACGGGCGCCGGCTCCAGCCTGCTGCGCTCGGTCGCCTTCTTCGACGGCAACGGGGGCGGCTTCCCGCTCGCGGTGCTGCTCGGCTGGGTGCTGCTCGGGGCGGCGGGCGTGCTGGTCGGCGGCCGGCTCCGCGCCGCGCGTTCCCGGGAGGCCCCGGCCCGCTGAGCCGGAGCTACAGCGGCTTGCTGTAGCAGCGGCTGTTGGGCTCGTGGCGGTAGACGCCGAAGTGCTGCTCGCGCGGCAGCATCAGATAGCCGCTGGAGGCATAGAGGTTCATCGCCTCCGGCTGGGCGATGCCGGTCTCCAGGACCATCCTGACGCGGCCCGCCTCCCGCGCGTCCTGCTCCAGGCGGCCGAGGATCAGCCGGGCCAGGCCGAGCCCTCTCGCCTCCGGCACCACATACATCCGCTTGATCTCGGCGTCCCCGTCGAGATACCCCTCGCCCCCCGCCCGCTGGGCACGCCAGGCGCCGGTCGCGACGGGGCGGCCCAACGGATCGTAGGCGAGGAGATACACCCCGTGCGGCGGATCGAACATCTCGGGTGCCAACGGGGTGACATCGCCGTCGCCGCCATAGCGCTCCGCGTACTCCGCCTGCACCGCGTCATTGAGCTTGCGGGCATCGGGATGATCAAAGCGCGTCACGACCAGGTCCATGCTGGTCATCGTACGAAATGTGGAGACAGCTCGGTATGCGGCCTCCGGCCACGCGTAGGCTTCTCGGCCATGTCGATCTTCTATGGCTGGCGTGCGCCGTTTCACAGCGTGGAGGCCGAGGCCCTGCACGCGGAGGGGTTCGGGCACGAGCCGGGCGACGAGGACTGGTGGGGCCGGCTCAACGCCCACAGCCTGGGGTGGGTCTGCGCCAGGCGGGAGCGGGACGCGGCGCTGGTCGGCCTGGTCAACGTCGCCTGGGACGGCGCGGCGCACGCGTTCCTGCTGGACACGGTGGTGGCCGAGGCGGAGCGCTCGCACGGCGTGGGCCAACTGCTGGTGCGGCACGCCGTCGACGGGGCCAGGGCCGCCGGCTGCGACTGGCTGCATGTGGACTACGAACCCCACCTCGCGGACTTCTACGCCCGCACCCCGGGGCTGCGCCCCACCCCGGCCGGACTGGTCCGGCTGCGCTGAACGCCTCCCCGGCCACGGGGCCGGGGAGGCGTTCGCCTACAGGCCGTTGGCCCGGGTGACCTCGGCGTACCAGTGCCCCGAGTCCTTGAGGATCCGGCGCTGCGTCTCGAAGTCGACATGGACCAGGCCGAACCGCTTGCTGTAGCCCAGCGCCCACTCGAAGTTGTCCAGCAGGCTCCAGACGAAGTAGCCGCGCAGGTCGACCCCCTCCGTCAGCGCCCGGTGGGCAGCCGCGAAGTGCCGCTCCAGATACGAGCGCCTGGGCTCGTCACGCACCCGCCCGTCCGGCGTGACCTCGTCGTCGAACGCCGCGCCGTTCTCCGTGACATAGAGCGGCGGCGCGTCGTACTCGCGCCACACCCTGGTCAGGGTCTCGTGGAGCCCGTCGGGGTCGATCTCCCAGCCCATCGCCGTCTGTGGCAGGCCGCGCTTGACGAACTCGACGTCCTCGGAGCCGACCCAGGTGGACGGCGCGCCCGTCGCCGTGCCGGCCCGCACCACATGCCGGGAGTAGTAGTTGACCCCGAGGAAGTCCAACGGGGTGCTGATGACCGCGAGATCGCCTTCGTGGACGTGGTCGGTGCCGACCACGGACGACAGGTCCTTGACGAGATCGTCCGGGTAGGCGCCGCGCAGCAGCGGATCGAGGAAGACGCGGTTCATCAGGCCGTCGATCCGGCGGGCCGCGTCCCGGTCGGCGGCGCTGTCCGTCGCCGGATCGACCGGGTAGAGGTTGACCGTGATCCCCACCTCCTCCGCGCCCTGTTCGCGCAGCGCGCGGGC
Organism: Streptomyces profundus; assembly: GCF_020740535.1. Taxonomy (NCBI): domain Bacteria; kingdom Bacillati; phylum Actinomycetota; class Actinomycetes; order Kitasatosporales; family Streptomycetaceae; genus Streptomyces; species Streptomyces profundus. The sequence continues at coordinate 4,160,056 of NZ_CP082362.1, read as the reverse complement.
CGCGAGCCCGTGGCCGAGCAGCAGATGGTGGGCGGCGCGCACGGCGGCAGGCCCCTCGGTGCGGCCCGGGGCGTGCACGCCGTTGGCGTAGCCGAGGAACGCGGAGCACCAGGGCTCGTTGAGCGTGGTCCAGTTGGTGACCCGGTCGCCGAGCCGCTGCTGGACGGCCGCCGCGTACTCGGCGAACCGCTCGGCCGTGTCACGCTCCGGCCAACCGCCGGCGTCCTCAAGGGCCTGCGGCAGATCCCAGTGGTAGAGGGTGACCCAGGGCTGGACGCCACGTTCCAGCAGGCTGTCCACCAGCCGGCTGTAGAAGTCCACGCCGGCGCCGTTGAGTTGCCCCCGGCCCTCCGGCTGGATCCGTGGCCAGGCCAGGGAGAAGCGGTAGTGGCTGATCCCGAGGTCGGCCATCAGCGAGATGTCCTCGGGGTAACGGTGGTAGTGGTCGTCGGCGACATCGCCCGTGTCGCCACCGAGGACCTTGCCCGGGGTGTGCGAGAAGGTGTCCCAGATCGAGGGGCCGCGGCCGTCCTCGGCGACCGCGCCCTCCACCTGGTAACTGGCGGTCGCGGTGCCCCAGACGAAACCCTCGGGGAACCGCACCTCGGAGAGGTCACGGGGCGCGGCAACGGTGGCGGAAGTGGTGGTCGAGGACGTCGAGGACGCGGATGACTGCTGGTCAGAGGTCATGACGATGATGGTTCCGAATCGTTCTGAGTTGCTCTGCTCTTGCTCGGGTCTGGCTCTGGTCTGGCTCAGGTCTGGCTTGCATCTGGCTCAGGTCTCGCTCAGGTCCTGCTCGGTCTTGCTCGGATGGCCGTGCGCGTCGCGTTCGCGGCTGTGCTCGGCTTCGTGCTGGCTTCCGTGCTCGGTTTCGTGCTCGGTTTCGTTCAGGAGTGGTCCGGGTTGTTCTACGCCGTTTCCGGCGCCCTGAACCACTCCCTGTGCTCTGAATCACTTCTGAGCGGTTCTGTGCCGTTCAGTTCTGCCAGTGATCGGCCGGTGCGGCCAGCCCGTCGAGAGTGGGCCACAGTTCGTCCGGTATGGACCACTGATGCAATTCGAGCGTTTCGGTCACCCGCTCCGGACGGGTGACCCCGATGACGGTGGAGGCGATCCGGGGATCGCGGGTGGAGAAGCGTATGGCGGCGGCCGGCAGCGGCACCCCGTGGCGGTCGCAGGCCGCGACGATCTCCCCGACCCGCTCCAGCACCACCGGGTCGGCCGCCGCGTAGGCGTAGCGCGGCTGCCCCTCGGGCCCCTTGGCGAGGATCCCGCCGCCGAACGGGGCCGCGTTGATCACCCCGACCCCGGCCTCCCGCGCGGCGTCCAGCAGCGGACCGGCCGAACGGTCGATCAGCGTCCACCGGTTGTGGGTGAGGACCACCTCGAAGGCACCGGTGGCCACATAGCGCTCCAGCAGCCCCACCGGGCCGCCGGCCACCCCGATGTGCTCGGCGAGCCCCTCCTCCCGGATCCGCGTCAGCTCCTCGACCGGGCCGCCGGCGGCCATCCCGGCCTCGAAGGAGATGTGTTCGGGATCGTGCAGATAGAGCAGCGGGAGCCGGTCCAGGCCCAGCCGCTCCAGGCTGCCCTCCAGCGAACGGCGCACCTGGGCCGCCGAGTAGTCGCCCGTCTCCTCGTCCCTGTCCACCTTGGTGGCGAGTACGAAGCCCGGCGGCGGGCCGCCGATCTCGGCGAGCGCGGCGCCGATGATCCGCTCGCTGCGGCCCCCGCCGTAGCCGGCGGCGGTGTCCAGAAAGCCCACCGGGCCGCGCAGCACCGCGCGCACCGTCTCCAACGCGCGCTCCTCCGGCACGTCGTAGCCGAAGATGGACGGCATGCTCGCCAACACGGCGCCGCCGAAGCAGATCTCCGGCACCCGCAGACCGGTGCGGCCCAACTGACGCGTGGGCAGCGGCTCGACGGCGCTCATCGGCCCACCTGCCGCAGCGCCACGCCGTGCGGGTCCACGGACCCGTCGAGCTCGGCGGCCAGACCGATGGCCCGCAGCCCCAGCCGGTCCTCCGTCGGCTCGGGGGCCGGCCTGGTGGTCGCCCCGGTGAAGGTGAAGACCTCCAACACCGCGTCGCCCGCCCGCAGATAGTCGATGACGAAGCCGCGCGGGTCCTGGTCGTGGACCAGCCGGCCGATCACCGGATACCCCAGCCGGTCGCGGTAGTAGGAGAGCGTGCCGTCCAGATCGGCCGAGGTGACCGCGACATGGTCGAACACCGGATCCGCGTCCGGCGCCCGCTCCTCGGCCAGCCGCCGCTCCTCGTCGGCCAGCTCGGGGGTGCCCACCTCGTGATAGGTGAGATGCCCGTCGATGATCTCCAACAGGGCGCCGTCCGGATCGGTGAAGAAGGCCAGGTTGACGCCGCCGACGGCGGCCAGCGGCTCGACCGTGAACGAGACGCCGGCCGAGCGCAGCCGCTCGGCCTGGGCGTACACATCGCCGACCTTCAGGCCGAAGTGCCGCATGCCGCGCTGGAGATCGCCGCCGATCCACCCGCCCAGGGTGCTGCCCGCCGGCTGCTCCACCAGCTTGACCAGCGCACCCCCGCCGGACAGCCAGTGCACCCCGGCGGTGGCCGGCTCGGGCGCCGAGTCGGCGGGACGCAGGCCGAGCAGCCCACGGTAGAAGTCGAGGGACCGTTCGGCGTCGCTGACGCCGATCTCCACATAGGCCATACCTGATGTCTGGGACATGGGCCGTGCTTCCTTTCTGGGAGTCGCACCTCGACGCGCGGGCATGCCCACGGGCCGAGCGGGGCGGCTTCGCGGCAGCGATCACCGCGATATCCACCGCCTCCATGATGGTCGGCGCCGCCGGAGCCGCCGCGTCCGGCATCCCGTAGCGGCTCGCACGGCACCGCGCGACACCATCCTGGGCGTCCGCGCCCCCTTCCCAATCCGCGATGCGTAACTACTGTTTGGGAGCGTGCCGCCCGGCATCGGGCGACGGAGGGAGACAGCTCATGCGCGCGGTGCGATGGCACGGGCGGCACGACGTCCGCCACGAGACGGTGCCCGACGCCCCGCCGCCGGGCCCGAGGCAGGTGCGGCTGGCCGTCGAGTGGTGCGGACTGTGCGGCACTGATCTGCTGGAGTACCGCGCCGGACCGATCGAGATTCCCACCAGCGAACACCCCGTCACCGGCCATGCCGCCCCGGTGATCCTGGGACACGAGGTGTCGGGGCGAATCACCGACGTGGGCGACGGCGTGGGCGAGGGCGTGAACGGCGGGCTCCGCGCCGGCGACCTGGTCGCCCTCAACGCGCTGATCCCGTGCGGCGACTGCGCGATCTGCCGGTCGGGGGCCTACCACCGCTGCCCGGACTTCGGGCATATCGGCATGTCGGCGGACGGCGGGCTGGCCGAACTCCTCACCGTCCCCGTCCAGATGGTCGTCCGGGCGCCGGCCGGCCTTGACCCGGCTCTCGCCGCACTCGCCGAGCCGTTCGCCGTCGCCTGGCATCTGGTGCGCCGCGTCGAACCGCCGCCGGGACGGCGGGTGTCGATCGTCGGCGCCGGCTCCATCGGCCTCGCCTGCGCGCTGATCCTGCGCGCCGAGGGGCACGAGGTGACCGTCGTCGACGTCGGCGACGAGCGGCTCGCCGTCCCCCGCGCCCTCGAACTCCCCACCCGCCGAGCCGATCAGGACCCGCCAACCGGCGTCGCCGACCTCGCCGTGGACGCCACGGGCACCGGGCCCGGCTTCGCCCTGGCCTGCGCGGTGACGCGCCCAGGCGGCACCGTCGGCCTGGCCGGGCTGCCGGGCGAACCGGTGCCGTTCGACGTCGCCGACGCCGCCAAGCGCGAGCTGACCCTGGTCGGCTCGATGTCCCACCGGACCACGGCCGATCTGCGTCCCGCGCTGGACTTCCTGGCCCGACACACCGACCAGGCCGCCGCGTTGATCACCAAACGGGTGCGGCTCGCGGACACGGTCCCCCAGGGCCTCGACATCCTCGCAGGGGCCGAACGCGGCCGGCACATCAAGATCCTCGTCACACCGGGAGGCACCCTATGACCGGGCAACCCAACGGCGCGCGGCGCAGCGCCGCGTGGTTCGGCGCCGAGGGGCGCAACGGCTTCATCCACCGCTCCTGGATGCGGAACCAGGGCTTCGGGCCCGAGGTCTTCGACGGCCGCCCCGTCATCGGCATCGCCAGCAGCTGGTCCGAGCTGACGCCCTGCAACTCCCATCTGCGCGAGGTCGCCGAGTCCGTGAAACGCGGCGTCTGGGAGGCCGGCGGCCTGCCGCTGGAGTTCCCCGTGATGTCGCTCGGCGAGACGCTGATGCGGCCGACCACCATGCTCTTCCGCAACCTGATGGCGATGGAGGTCGAGGAGACCGTCCGGGCCAACCCGCTGGACGGCGTGGTGCTGCTCTCCGGCTGCGACAAGACGACGCCGGCGATGCTGATGGGCGCCGCCAGCGTCGATTTGCCGGCGCTGATGGTCACCGGCGGGCCCATGCTCAACGGCAAGTTCCAGGGCCGGGACATCGGTTCGGGCACCGCCGTCTGGCAGCTCAGCGAGGAGGTGCGGGCCGGCCGTCTCGACCCGGCCGCCCTCACCGAGGCCGAGGGGTGCATGTCCCGCAGCCGGGGCCACTGCATGACGATGGGGACCGCGTCCACCATGGCCTGCCTCGCCGAGGCGCTGGGCATGCAGCTGTCGGGCTCGGCCGCCATCCCGGCCGTGGACGCCCGCCGCTACGCCCTCGCCCAGGAGGCGGGACGGCGCGCGGTCGCCCTGGTCGAGGAGGATCTGCGCCCCTCGGCCGTGCTCACCAGGGACGCGTTCGAGAACGCCATCCGCGCCAACGCGGCGCTCGGCGGCTCGACCAACGCCGTGGTCCATCTGCTGGCCCTGGCCGGCCGGGTGGGCGTGCCGCTGACGCTCGACGACTTCGACGCGCTGACCACCGAGGTACCGGTGCTGGTCGATCTGATGCCGTCCGGGCGCTTCCTGATGGAGGACTTCTACTACGCCGGCGGGCTGCCCGTGGTGCTGCGCGAACTCGACGGCTTGGGGCTGCTGCACCGCGAGACGATCACCGTCAGCGGGCGGGACACCGGCACCGAGACGGCCGGCGCGCGCTGCTGGAACACCGAGGTGATCCACCCCGGAGCGGCGCCGTTCCGGCCGGCGGGCGAGGGCACCGTCGTGCTCAGGGGCAGCCTCGCCCCCGACGGCGCGGTGCTCAAGGTGTCGGCGGCCTCGCCCGAACTCCTCACCCACCGGGGGCGGGCGCTGGTCTGGGACCGGGTCGAGGACTACGTGGTCGCGGCCGACGACCCGGACCTGCCGGTCACCGCCGACTCGGTGATCGTGGTCAGAAACGCCGGACCACGCGGCTACCCGGGCTTCCCCGAGGTGGGCAACGTTCCCGTGCCCAAGGTGCTGCTGGCGGCCGGCGTCACCGATGTGCTGCGGATCAGCGACGGCCGGATGAGCGGCACGGGGTACGGCAGCTGTGTGCTCCATGTCGCCCCGGAGGCGGCGGTCGGCGGCCCGCTGGCGCTGGTCCGCACCGGCGACTGGATCGAGATCGACGTGGCGGCGCGCCGCCTCGACCTGGACGTGGCCCCGGACGAACTCGCCGCCCGCGCCCGCGAGCCACGGGCCGAACCGGTGGACGAACCGCCGCGCAGGGGCTGGGCGAAGCTCTATGTGGACCATGTGACCCAGGCCGACGAGGGCGCCGACCTCGACTTCCTCACCGGCGGCAGCGGCGACGCGGTCCCCCGTCACTCACACTGAGCGCGCGGTGCCCGTGGTGCCCGTGGTGTCCGTGGTGTCCGAGCGGCCGGGCGGGTCAGTGGGGCGTGCGGTAGTTCTCCGCCTTGTCGAGGATGGCCGTGAAACGTTCCCACTGCGCGGCGCCCTCGGCGGTGGGGCCCACGGTGAAGTCCTCGGGGTCGAGGAAATCGAGCCTCTCCCGCGTGGCCGGGTCCAGATCCCGCCACGCGGCCTCATCCTGCGGTGACCGCGCCACAGTCTTCGCACACCCAGTTGCCGTTGTTGAGCCTGCGGCCCTCGCCCGAGCCACAAGAAGGACAGTCCACCGGCGCCCCCTCACGCTTCGCCAGCCGTCACGGGCTCCGACTGTAGCGTGCGGCACGCCTGGTCGGCAGCCCCGAGCCGCCGACCGGACGCGCCGTTGCGCACCCTGTCAACCCACCGCGCCCACCTGCCCGTTCGGGGCGGTGGGCGCGGGCGGGACGCGGCCGGGGGAGGCCGCGCCGCGCGGGGTCAACCGATGCGCGTGAGCCGCGTGCCGAAGCCGGGCTCCGCCAGGTCGTCGGCCAACGCGACCGGCACCTCGACGGCGCCAGCTCCCCCACCGACGGAGAGCGTGCCCACCACCGTTCCGGCCTCGGCCGAACCCGGCACCCCGTCACCCGCCGCGGTCAGGGCCAGCCGGACCTCAAGGCCGGGCCAACCCACCACCGGAACGTCCTCCGTCACCACCACGGGCACGCTGCCGCCGAGCCCGTCGTCGACCTCACCGACCGTGTCGCCTGCGGCGAAGAGCGGCTCGTCCGTCAACTGCCCCTGGGTGAACCGGATCAGCTCGTCACTCGCCGTCAAGGCCCCGGTCAGGATCGAGTTGTCGGACGGGTGCGGAGGTTGAGCCAACACCGCGCCCACGATCAACTGGGTGGTCCCACCGACCTCCTGCTCGGCGGCGAACATCAGATTGCCGCCGGCCGAGGTGGTGGTGCCGGTCTTGATGCCGATCACCCCGTTCACCGACACCAGATGGTTCCAGTTGTAGTGCAGCCGCCCCTCGCTGTCCTCATAGCTGGGCATCCGCGCCACCTCGCGGAAGACCGGGTCCTCCATCACCGCCTTCGCGAGTCTCACCTGGTCGGCGGCGGTGCTGACCGTCTCCGAGCGCAGCCCGCTGGGGTCGGTGTAGGTGGTGTTCTCCATGCCCAACTCGGCCGCGGCCTCGTTCATCTTCGCGACGAACGCCTCCTCGGAACCGGCGTCCCAACGGGCGAGCAAACGGGCCACGTTGTTCGCCGAGGCGATCATGACGGCCTGTAGCGCCTCCCGCTGACTCAGCTCCGTACCGGCCGTCACCTCCACGATGGATTCGTTTTCCTCGCTCAACGCCGCGTCGTCCTCGGCCTGTTGGTCGACCGGGATCATCTCTCCCAGCTCCTCCTCCGCCTCCATCGGGTGGTCGCGGAGGATCACATAGGCGGTCATCACCTTCGCGACCGAGGCGATCGGCACCGGCTCCTCATCGCCGGAGGAACCCAGCGTGCCGAGGCCGACCACGTCCACCCGCGCCTGCCCGGTCGCCGGCCACGGCACCGAGTCCAGCTCACCCGCGAGGGTGTGCGCCTGGGCGCCGGTCAGACGCAGCTCCGGATCCGGCAGCGGGCGCAGCGACTGGGCCACCACGAAGACGACCAGCAGCAACACCACCAGCGGCGTCCAGATCTTCACCCGTCGCAGCGCGGTGCGCAGCGGAGTGGGCGAGGGCGGCGGGCGGTTGGTCAGTGCGGCGAGCAACTCCAACGGGTCGCGCTGTGAATCCGCCGGCGGCGGCGCCTCGGTCGGCGGCGGCGGAACGTCGGGCGCGGCGGCCGGCTTCGCGGGCTCCCTGGGCTCCCTGGGCTCCTTGGGGGGCGTGGGGGGCGCGGGCGGTTTGGGGGGAACGTCGCCGGGGGCGGGCAGCACGGCGGTGACATCCGGCCTCCCGGACGCCTCGCCGGCCTCCGACTCCTCGGATCCCGTGGCGCCGTCGGCCTCCCTGGGCTCGTTTACCTCCTCGGCCTCCTCGGCTTTTCCGGCCTCGCCGGCCTCTCCGGGGGCCTTCGTTTTCCCGGACCCCTCGGTGTCGTCGGCCGACTCGGGGCGCGGTTCGTCTGGTTCGTCCGGCTCACCCGGTTCATCCTTCGCCGAAGCGGGGAGCCGCAACATCGCCGTGGCATCCGCGTCACCGCCCCGGTCACCCTCGCCGCCCCGGTCACCCTCGCCGCCCTCGTCCGACGCGCCGGCGTCGCCATCGCCGTCCGGCTCGGCGCCCGGCGCGGCGGTGACCAAGGTCTCCGCCTCGGCGCCCTCGGCGCCCTCGCGCCGGTCGCCCTCCCCCGCCTTCCCGTCAGGCTTCTCGCCGGGCTTCCCTTCGCCCTCCGGCGGCTCGGCGGGAACCCGCAGCATCGTCGTCGCGTGGTCGCCGCCGTCGGCGGACGTGTCGTCCCCCTCGACTTCCCCGGCTTCCCCGGCGGCCTCCTCCGCCTCGCGGACCTCGGCGGGCGGAACCCGCAGCTCCGTCGTCAGGCGGTCATCGCGGTCCCCAGCGGCCCCGTCCTCATCCTCCGGCGACTCCGGCACCCGGAGCACCGTCGTCGCCTCGCCCGGCGCCTGAGAGGCGCTCTGGGCGTCTTCCGTCTCGTCCTCGGCATCGCCGGGGGAAGCCTCGGCTATCCCCTCGGCCCCGGCATCGGCCGCCCCCTCGCGCCCATCCCCCTCGGCCGGCTTCCCGGCCTTCTCGTTCTCGTCCTCGGGAACCTTCTCGTCCTGCGGAACCCTTCCGGGGTCCTCAGACGTCTTCTCCGATGACACTCGCTCCCGATCCGACTTGTCCGGGGACTCGCCCGACACCCATGCCTCCTCGCAACGCCCTGCACTGAACTGGCTGCTGGTCCCTACCAGTTTGCCGCGTCCTGTGCACCTCGGTACGCCACACCAGTCGTGGCGGTTTCTCTCCGCCTCCCCCTTAGGACGTTAACGACATATCTACGGGTTCCCTGCCAAAGCGACCACGCACTCTCGACAGAACAATGTGAGAGGCGTCACCCTGTCTTTCATCCACGCGGGGAGGCATGGATGGGCAGGAGTCGTCGAACCATTCCAGAGGAGCTGCTGCTTCTCGCTTTGGACCCGACCACGGGTACCACGGCGCAGCCGCAGTCTCTCGACCTCGGCCTGGCCGGGGCCCAGCTCGTCGAGCTGGCCTTGGCGGGCCGGATAGCCCCTGATGGGGACCGAATAGCCGTGGTGTTGCCACGGCCGACCGGAGATCCCACGCTGGACTCCGCTCTGGAGCTGCTGCGCAGGCGTGGCTCTCCGGTGCGCGCTGTCCACTGGATCGGCGGGCCCAGGCTTGGGCTCCGCCAGACGTATCTCTCGCATCTGGAACGCTGCGGCATGGTGCACGCGGTGGAGAACCACATGTGCGGAGTGCTGCCGACGACCAGGTATCAGGCAACCGATACCGCCGTCAGCAGGCAGATCCGGGCTCGGCTGGACACCGCGATCCGCACCGGAACACCACCGGACGCCAGAACGGCCGCCCTCGCGGCCCTGGCGCACTCGGTAGGACTCGGCAAACACCTGTATCCCGGCAACGAGGGGCGGTCGTCGCGCTCCCGGCTCCGGGATCTGATCCGGCACGATCCCATGGGTGGGCTGGTCGCTCACGCTGTCATGGACGTGCAGAACGGGGTGGCGGGGCAGGCCGCCGCCGCACGGCGCTCGCAGCCCGCGAGTCCCGGCGCACGCGCCCCCGTGCGCGCGCCGGCGACTGCGGCAATGAGCGTGGTCGGTCAGTCACCACAGGTTTCCGAGCAGAGCAGGCGGAGAGGAGTGACGCGAGCCGCGGTACGTCCTTCGCTGTCGCACTAGCTCTTCCCATGTGACCGCACCGGGAGCCGCATAGCGAGCACGGGGTGTGGCGGCGGGAGCGCGAAGCTCCTGTCGGCCACACCCCGTGCTCGCGAATGAGCACCCTCTGTCGCGAAACCCCAGCGGACGTACCGCGCTCGGTGGCAATCTGCTTGGCAGCGGCGATCACGGTGATCGCCCCCATCGACGGAGGGACTTCAGTGGCGGGCAACGTCAATCCCACTGTTCGGCGACGCAGGCTGGGTCAGGAGCTGAGAAGGCTCCGCGAGGACCGGGGCATGACGGCCGAGGAGGTCGCCGACCGGCTGCTGGTCTCGCAGTCCAAGATCAGCAGGTTGGAGAACGGGCGGCGCAGCATCAGTCCGCGCGATGTGCGCGACCTCTGCGGGGTCTATGACGTCGAGGACGCGAAGCTGGTCGAGTCGCTGATGCAGATGGCGAAGGAGTCGCGCCAGCAGGGCTGGTGGCACGCGTTCGCCGAGTTGTCGCCGAGCTACAGCGTCTACATCGGTCTGGAGACCGACGCGTCCTCGCTGCGCGTCTACGAACCGCAGGTGGTGCCCGGCCTGTTGCAGACCGCGCCCTACGCCGCCGCCGTCATATCCGGGGCACTGCCCGAGGTCGGGGAGGACGAGGTGCGCAGCCGGGTGCAGGTGCGGATGCGCCGACAGGAACGCATCTGGGAGGACCGCACGCCGTTACGCCTGTGGGCGGTGGTGGACGAGTCGGTGCTGCGCCGGGCGATCGGCGGTGCGGCGACCATGGCGGAGCAGCTGCGGAAGCTGGAGGAGAGTTCCCGGCTCCCCCACGTCACGCTCCAGGTCATGCCCTTCTCCGCCGGCGCGCACCCCGGCGTGAACGGGCAGTACACCATCCTGGAGTTCTCCGAGGCCGCCGATTCCACGGTGGTCTATCTGGAGGGCGGCACCAGCGATCTCTATCTGGAGAAACCGCATGATGTGCAGCACTACAGCATCATGTACGAACATCTCCGCGCCCAGGCGTACAGCCCGGAACAGACCCGGCGCTTCATCCTCCAGCTCGCCCAGGACTTCGACGAGCAGCAGAGGTGACCGCCGACGTGGCGGGGCCAGCCCCATGCCCCGCCCTCTGCCGCCTCCGCCCGGAAAAGCAGACCAGCCTACACCTCAACTGGACTATTCCTGGGGCAAGTTGAGAACAAGTCACTCGGTTGGATGAAACCAGGGGGGTACCCGGCCGGGTGGCCAGTACGGTCACGGCGTTCCCTATCGAACGTCGAGAACCGGAGCGGACATGGCAGCGGACATGGCAGCAGGCATGACGATGGATGACGACAGGACCCGTACCTGGATCAGGTCCTCGCACTCGGCCGGGGAGGGCGCCTGCGTCGAGGTGCGCTGCCGGGACAGAGGACTGCTCGCGGTGCGGGATTCCAAGGTTCCCGCCGGGCCCCGCCTCGGCTTCCCGGTGGCGACCTGGTCGGCCTTTGTGGACGGGGTGCATCGGCCGGGGCCCCGCCTGGACTGACCCGCTCGCCATCACGGGCCGCGGCTCGGGAGAGCGTGGCCTTGGCGTTGGCGTTGGCGGGACTCTGGAGCTGTGGGGCTGCGAGACGTCGTGGGGCCGGTGGGGACGGGGGGCCGTGGGGACGGGGGGCCGTGGGGACGGGGGGCCGTGGGGACGGGGGGACGCCCGCACGCGCGGCGGCTGGCACCGCCGGCGGGTGTCCCGGGCGCCGGGGGAGGCGCCGAGTCCGTGGGACGGCGCGATGGCGGGGCAGCCGGGATGCGCCTACCCTGGCGGGCAGGGAGGTGTTATGCCCCAGTCATCCGAATCACCCGAATCAAGCGAGTCAGGCGGATCGGAGGAGCGACGCCACACGGAGCTCCCCACGCCCGACCGCAAGCTGCACACTGGTGCCGAGGGGCCCGTGGACCCGGAGGACCTGGTGCGACTCAGCGGGCGGGAACCCACGCCCGAGCTGCTCGAAGAGGCCAGGCAGCTGCTGGCGGAAGAGGGCCCCTCCGCCATCGAACGCTATCTGCCCTAGCCCTTCGGCCCTCTGGGCCCCGCCGCCGTCCGCGCGCCGCGGGCGCGGCGCGCGGACGGCGGAATGAACCGTCGCGCGTCCTGGTTGGCGCCTTGGGGAGCGGCGTCTGCCCTCCCCTGTGACCGCCGAGACCGGGAGGCGAACAGCGTGGCCGTGGGCAAGGATTCCGTGGACCAGGGCTCCGTGGACAGGGCCGAGATCAGAGGCGTACGGCGCGGACGGGCGCCCGTCCCCCTGTCCGTGCTCGACCTGGCCACGGTCGGCAGCGGCCACACCGCGACGGAGGCGCTGCGCGCCGGCATCGAGCTGGCGCGGGCGGCCGAGCGGCGCGGCTTCCACCGCTTCTGGGTGGCCGAACACCACTCGATGCCAGGGGTGGCCAGCTCGTCGCCCGCGGTGATCCTGGCACACCTCGCCGCGCACACGGAGCGCATCCGTCTCGGCTCGGGCGGCGTGATGCTGCCCAACCACGCGCCCCTGGTGATCGCCGAACAGTTCGGCACCCTGGAGGCGTTGGCGCCGGGGCGGATCGACCTCGGCCTCGGGCGCGCGCCAGGAAGTGACGGCGCGACGGCTGCGGCGCTGCGCCGGGGGCGCGTGGACGGCGCGGACGAGTTCCCCAGCCAGCTGGCCGAGTTGATCCGTTTCCTGGACGACGACTTCCCCGACGGGCACCCCTACAGTCGGGTGCACGCGGTGCCGGGGCCGGTGCAGAGCCGTGGCCCAGGAGGCGTGCAGTCGGCCGCCAGGCCGCCGGTGTGGCTGTTGGGCTCCTCGGGGTTCAGCGCCGAACTGGCCGGCCGGATGGGGCTGCCGTTCGCCTTCGCCCACCACTTCTCGGCCGCGCACACCATCCCGGCGCTGGAGCTCTACCGCGCTTCGTTCCGGCCGTCCGACGTGCTCGACGAGCCGTACGCGCTGATCGGGGTGTCAGCGCTGGCCGCCGACGACGCGGCCAGCGCCCAGGCGCAGGTCCTCACCAGCGCGCTGTCCATGATCCGGCTGCGCACCGGCCAGGCAGGGCTGGTACCCACCCCGGAGGAGGCCGCGGCCCACACGTTCAGCCCGGTCGAGCGGGACTTCGTCGACGGCTGGCTCGCCAACATCGTCTATGGCACCCCGGAGATGGTGACCAAGGGGTTGGACGAGTTGGCGGAACGCACCGGGGCGCAGGAGCTGATGATCACGGGGAACGCGCACACGGCGGAGGTCAGGGCGCGCAGTTACGAACTGATCGCCGACGCCTACGAGTTGCCCACCTCCTGACCTCCTCCTGACCTCCTGACCGGCGGTCTCGCGGTGCGCGTGCCCCCGGGCTCGGCCGGCGATCGCGCGCGGATCGATGCCCTTACCTGTGGCATATGCCGGGCGGACGGTCTCCGCCGTCGAACGGAGGCGGAGACCGTCCGCCCCGGGGGTCGCCCGCGTTGGCCGCACCGGTCCTGGGTCGGCCCCCCGGGGGCGGGGGCCACCGCCTCGCGGCGCGGAGGGCGCCCCGGTACCGGTGTCATCCCGGTCGGAAGTCGCCAGAAGAGTCGGCCGGCCGGCAGCGACTTCGACCGCTCCGACCAGCGACGACCACCGGCGGGGGTGCGCCGGCGCACGTTCTCCGTCCTGTGCGCACGCAACCGCGCCCCGAGCGCGCGCTCGGGCGGGACGCGGCGGAGACGGAGCGGGCACAAAGCGGGAGAAGGACGGGAACGGGGTGGGAAACGCGCCCGGAAGATGGCGGAGCCGGTGCGGGGCATATGCCGCTGTGTTGAAAGTGTGAGACGCAATTGCATCTGGCATCTCGCTGATTGGATGGTGTTCGTACCAGGGGATTCCCCGCGCTCAACTCCCACCCTCAGGAGAAGCCATGAGCACCAGCAGTACCGAACCCGCGGCGGCACCACAGGAGTCGCCCCCCGCCTCCGAGCCGCCGGACGCCCGACCGTCGCTGAGCGAACGACTGGAAGAGGTGAACCGCCTGTCCGATCTCGACCGGCGGATGAAGGGGTTGGGCCAGCAGCGCTGACGGCCCCGCCGCTCCCGTCGTCAACGCCCCGAGCCCGCCGGGGACCGCAAGCCCTCCAACAACCGCGCCAGGGCGGCCCGCGCGTCCGCGAGGTCCTCGGAGCGCTCCGATGAGGCCAGCCACAGAGCCGTCTCGTTCATGGCCCCGGAGAGCAGACTTGCCAGGGGCGCCACCGGCTGTCGGGGGATCTCCCCCGCTTCGATCGCCTCCGCGAGGGCCTCGGAGAGATGCCGTGCGGATGTCGCCTCGTCCAGCGCGCGCCATTCGTTCCACCCCAGGACCGCCGGGCCGTCCACCAGCATGACGCGCTGCACCTCGGGGTCGGCGCTCGCGTCGAGGAACGCGGCGCAGCCGGCGGTGAGTTGGCCCCAGGCGCCGGACCGCTCCTCAGCGCGCTGGGCCACGCGCTCCGCCACCTCCTGCTGCACCTGTTCCAGCACGGCGCGGAACAGCGCGGCCTTGCCGTCGAAGTGGTGGTAGAGCGCCCCCTTGGTCACCCCGGCCGCGCGCACCACCTCGGAGAGGCCCACCGCGCCATATCCCCGCGCGGCGAAGAGTGCTCGGGCCTCGCGGAGCAGGGCCGTCCTCGTCTCGGCGCGCCGACGCGCGCGCACCCCTTCGCGCGCCCCCGCGTTCGCGCCCTCGTTCGCCACGCTCACCTCCAGTTGGCATACCGGCGGTATGCCAGTAGGCTCATTTCACATACCAACGGTACGTGAAAACCAAGTCGAGGAGCGCTCATGACCACCCCCGAGTCCGCGACCATCCCGCTGACCAGCTTCTATCCAGTGATCTGCACCGAGGATCTGGCCGCTTCCCGTCACTTCTACACCGAACTCCTGGGCTTCGAGGTCACGTTCGCCGCCGACTGGTACGTCAGCCTGCGCCATCCGGGGGCGCGGCCCTGGGAACTGGCCCTGCTCGACCACCAGCACCCCACGCTGCCGGCCGCGTACCGCACGCCGGCGCGCGGGCTGCTTCTCAACCTGGAGGTGCCCGACGTCGACGCGGAGTGGCGGCGACTGGTGCTCGACGGTGGGCTCACCCCCGAACTCACGTTGCGCGACGAGGACTTCGGGCAGCGCCACTTCATCGTGGCCGATCCGGGCGGGGTGCTGATCGACGTGATCACCCCGATTCCGGCCAGCGACGCCTACGCCGAGCAGTACGTCACGGCCCCCTGATCCCAAACGGCCCGCGGCGCCCCCCGCCGCCTACTGCTCGAAGACCACCGTCACGGGGGCGTGATCGCTCCACCGCTCGGGATGGCTGGGGGCACGCTCGACAAGCGCCTTGACGGCCCGCCCGGCCAGCCCCGGCGTCGCCATCTGGTAGTCGATCCGCCAGCCGGTGTCGTTGTCGAAGGCGCGCCCCCGGTAGGACCACCAGCTGTAGGGGCCCTCCTGGTCCGGGTGGAGGGCGCGGACCACGTCGGTGTATCCGCCTTCCTCGCCCAGCACCCGGGAAAGCCATGCCCGCTCCTCGGGCAGGAAGCCGGAGCTCTTCCGGTTGCCCCGCCAGTTCCTGAGGTCCGCCTCCTGGTGCGCGATGTTCCAGTCCCCGCAGACCAGCGCCTCACGGCCACCGGCGGCTGACGTCGAGCGCAGTGCCACCAGGTAGTCGAGAAAGGCCGCCATGAAGCGCTCCTTCTCCTCCTGCCGAGGCGTGTCCACCTCGCCGGACGGCAGATAAAGACTGGCCACCGTCACCCCGGGCAGGTCCACCTCCAGATAGCGGCCGGCGTCGGCGAACTCCGGGGCGCCGAAGCCGACCCGCACCGCCTCCGGCTCGCGGCGGGTCAGCACCGCGACCCCCGCGCGGCCCCGGGCGGCGGCCGGCGCGTAGAAGGCGTACCACCCGGCGGGACGGCAGACCTCCTCCGCCAGCTGGGCCTCCTCCGCCCGCACCTCCTGGAGACAGACCACGTCGGCGGAGCAGCCGGCCAGCCACTCCAGATAGCCCTTCTTGGCTGCGGCCCGCAGTCCGTTGACATTGACGGTCGTCACGGTGAGCACGGATCTCTCGCTTTCTGTGCCCGAGTTCCTCTCCCGGACAACGCCCAGGACGAGGCACCGTAACAAACCTCACCCCCGCTGGCGAAGGACGATCTTCGCTGGTCGAGGCCACAGCCGACGGCGCCGTGCGAGGGCGGCCAGCTCAGGCGCAGGTGTCGAGCAACTGGCCGAGCACCTCCCGCTCGGGAGCCGTGACGGTGAGCTCGTAGTGATGCTTGACCTGGGTCCAGGCCCGGCCGTACACGCAGTGGAACTCCTCGGCGTCCGGCAACCAGGTGTCCGGGCCCTGGTCTCCCTTCGCGCGGTTGCTGCGGGCGGTGACCGCGAGCAACTGCGGGCCGGTGAGATCGTTGGCGAACACCTCGCGTTCCTCGTCGGTCCAGACGTCCGCGCCGGAACGCCAGGCATTGGCCAGCGGGACCATATGGTCGATATCCACCTCACCCGCCTCGCCGACCGTGACATCGTCGTAAGGGCTCAGCCAACTGCCGGCCGTCGGCTGGCAGTCGTCGTCGACCTCGACCCCCTGGCCGTCGCGACGGAGCACCTGCTGGCGGACCGTGCAACCGTCCGTGCTCGTCCAGTGCCGGAAGCGGTCGCGGGAGTATCCGTCCATCGCCGCCGGCTCCGCCTCGACGAGCTCCGCCAGCTGATCCCGTGCCGCCGCCTCGTCCGGCAGGCCGGGCAACTCCAGGGTCGCCTCGGGGGAAGGCGCCGGCTCGTCGTCCAGCGACTCCGGGTCCGAAGCGGTCTCGCAGCCCGCTATGAGGACCAGGGGGCCCAGCGCCGCAACCGCCACCGTGGTCAACCAACTTCGCCGTCCCATGCCCCAAGCCTCCCAGCCGTCGCCCACGCGGAGCTTTCCCCGTTTGGCGCACCGTATCGCCTGTGGGGGAACACACCCGCGGGCAACTGGTGTTCAAACCGGCTCGTGATCGGACGCGGGGGCGCGCCCGCGCCGGGTGAGCGCCCTTCGCGCCGGCGGCAGCCCCCCTCCGGGAGCGCGGGGCCGTGCCCCCTCCCCGCCGAAGAGCCGTAGATAGCCGAGCGCGGCACCGGCCACCAGCAGCGGCCAGAGCAGGTAGTACCCCGTCATCAACAGCAGCGCCACCACGGCCACCAGGGACACCAGGGCCGACCACCAGCCGGCGCCACGGGACGGCAACAGCCGGAGCGCGGCGGCGACCCCCACGGCGTAGACCGTCACGAACATGCCGGTGGTCATCAACACCAGAGGCTTGGGCCCCACATCGGCCCACAGGACCCCGCCCAGGCACAGCAGGGTCAGCGCGGCGACCAGGGTGAGGCTGCGCCGTGGCACCTCGCCGGCTGCCGCGCCCCGGCCCAGGGGCACCGGCAGCGCGCCGTCCCTGGCCAGGGCCGCGCCAAGGTTGGCCGAGCTGGCGAAGTAGGTGTTGATGACGCCGAAGGTGAGCAGCATGGCCACCAACGCGGCCAGGGTCATGGCGGAGCCACCGAGGCCGTGCTCCATCAAGTCCCCCAACGGGGCCCGCGAGGTGGCCGCTTCGGAGCCGAGCACGGTGATCACCGCGAAGGCCAGGGAGAGATAGAGCAGACCGATCAGCACCACCGCGGCGGCGGTCGCGCGGGGGAGGTCCCGCTCCGGTCGCCGGAACTCGCCGGCCAGATGCGTGATCGCCTCCCAGCCGGCGAAGCTCCACACGAGCAGGGTGGCGGCCGAGCCGATGGCCGCCCAGCCGTTCGGCGCGAAGGGGGTGAGATTCTCCAGCCGAGCCTCGGGCAGCGAGAGCAGCACCGAGCCGAGCAACAGGGCGGCGAGCAGAGCCGCGAGCACCAGCTGGATCCGCCCGGTGAGCCGCAGCCCGACCGCGTTGGCCGCGATCACAGCCACCATCAGGCCCATCGCCGCGCCCGCCGTGGCCGCGCGCCCGCCGCCAAGGGCCGCCGAGACATAGTCCCCGAAGAACAGCGCCGCAGCCGTCGCCCCCGGGGGCACCGCGAAGTAGAAGCACCAACCGACGACGGCAGCCGCGCGGTCGCCGAAGGCCACCCTGGCGTAGGTGGAAACGCCGCCCGCGTCCGGATAGCGGGCCCCCAGCGCGGCGAAGGCACCGGCCAGCGGCGCGGAGAGCAGCACCAGCGCCAGCCAGGCCAGCAGCGAGGCGGGACCGGCCGCTTCGGCTGCGAGCGCGGGCAGCGCGATCACCCCCGTGCCCAGCACGGCACCCACACACATCCCCGTGCCCTGGGTCATGCTCAGTCGGCCCGCAGGAGCCCGGACTTCGCTCTGTTCCGCAGTCATGGGGACAGCCTTCTGCCGCACCTCCGGCGCGACCAGTGGCAGAAACGGCGACCAGCGCTAAATTCCTGCCATGGCCGAGTTCTCCGAATTCCAGGGATCCCCCGGACCCCCCGGATCCTCCCCGCTCACGCCCTCCCACCGCGCCCCGGGCCGCCGGCGCCGTCCCCAGCGGCATGTCGTGGCGCTGGCCGTCACGGACGGCACTCCGGACTTCGAACTGGCCGTTCCCTGCGAGGTGTTCGGGCTGGATCGCAGCGATCTGGCGGACCCGTGGTACGAGCTGCGGCTCTGTGCCGGAGAGCCCGGCGAACTGCGCACCGCCAACGGGCTGATCGTGCCCACCTCGCATGGTCTGGAGAGCCTCACCGAGGCCGACACCGTGGTGGTCTCCGCATGCTCCAGAAGCCGTCAGCTCGAACCGCCCGGGGAGCTGGTGGCGGCCGTGCGCGAGGCGCACCGCCTCGGCCGCCGCGTGGTCTCTCTCTGCGCCGGCGCCTACGTGCTGGCCGCCGCCGGCCTGTTGGACGGCCGCAGGGCCACCACGCACTGGATGAACGCCACGGACTTCGCCCACCGCTACCCCGCCGTGGACTTCGACCCGGCGCCGCTCTACATCGACGAGGGCGACATCCTGACCTCGGCGGGCACCGGCTCCGTCATCGACCTCTGTCTGCACCTCGTACGCGGCGACCTGGGCTCGGCGGTGGCCAACGAGGTGGCCCGCCGGATGGTGGTCCCGCCGCACCGGGAGGGCGGGCAGATCCAGTACGCCACGCCCCGGGTGCGCGTCAGGGCCGGCAGCGGTGGGCTCGCCCCGGTCCTGGACTGGGCGAGACAGCGCCTCGACCAGCCGCTCACGGTGTCCCGGCTGGCCCGGGTCGCCGGCCTGAGCGAGCGCACCTTCGCGCGCCGCTTCCGCGACACGCTGGGCACCACCCCGCTGCGCTGGCTGTCTCAGGAACGCGTGCGCCTGGCACAGGAGTTGCTGGAGACGACGGACGCGTCGGTGGAGACGATCGCGCACCGGGCCGGTTTCGGCACCGCGCCCAATCTCAGGCACCACTTCCGGCGCACCACCACCGTCTCCCCCGCCACCTACCGGCATGTCTTCCGGCACCGCGCGGCCCAGCCGCGCCCCCCGGGGCCGCACTGACCACGCCCAGCGGAAGAACCGGCGAACAGCCGACGAACGGGGATCCGACCCTCGGCACCAGCGGAACCGACCTCCCATGACTGACTCCTCTCAGTAGGCCACCCTTAACGCTGCGTAGTCAACCAGCACCCACTGACAATCGCCGCGCCCCGGGCGGACCAGCGGCTCAACTGAACGGGCCACCCGGCTGGCGGCGCCCGGCACCTGCGGGGACGCTGAGGCTCGGGAGGAGGTGTGCCGTGGCGCGCAGCGCGGACCAGCTCGCGGTGGTGGCACTGGACACCGTCCCCGCCAGGGACCCGAAGGTGGTCGGCGGAAAGGCGGCGCACCTGTCCCGAGCGCACGCGTCGGGCCTGCCGGTGCTACCCGGGTTCGTGCTGGTCACCCCCGAGTTGGCGCCCGCCAGCGCGCCAAGGGGCGTGGAACAGATCAAGCGCGCCTGCGCGGAGTTGGGCGCGCCGGCGCTCGTGGTGCGTTCGTCGGCCGTGGGCGAGGACTCCGAAGGCTCCTCCATGGCCGGCCGATTCACCTCCGTGCTGAACGTGCGCGGCTGGCCGGCGTTGCGGGACGCGGTCCACCGCGTGCTCGGCTCGGGCGGCGAGAACTCAGCCGTCGAGAACGCGGCCGGCGGGAACCCGGCAGGCGCGAACCCGGCAGGGAGGGAGGGCGCCATGGCCGTCCTGGTGCAGCCCATGCTGAAGGCCACGGTCGGCGGGGTGGTGTTCGGCGCCGACCCGGTGGCCGGGCGCAGGGACCGCATCGTGGTCAGCGCCGTGGCCGGAGGGCCCGAGAAGCTCGTCGACGGCTCGCGTCAGGACATGCGCTACCAGCTCACCCGACGCGGGAGGCTGGTCGGACGGGAGCCGGCGAAGGCGCCCGACGCCCGGCTGCTCGATCGACGTCGACTCCGTCGTCTGGCCCGCCTCGCCCGTCGCGCCGAGCGGGTGGGGAAGGCGCCCCAGGATCTGGAGTTCGGCTTCGACTCGACCGATCGGCTGTGGCTCTTCCAGACGCGCCCGATCACCGCGATGGCCACAGCACCGGCCCGGGGCGCGCGGTTGCTGGGCCCAGGGCCCGTGGCCGAGACCTTTCCCGCGGTGCTCCAGCCCCTGGAGGAGGACCTCTGGGTGGAGCCGATGGCCCATGGTCTGGCTCGGGCACTGGACATCGCGGGCACCGTGCCGCGCCGGGTGCTGCGCGACTGTCCCGCCGTGCTCACCGTCGACGGGCGCGCCGCCGCGGATCTGCGACTTCTGGGCACGGTGGGGCCGCCCCACCCGGGGCTCCAGTTCCTGAACCCGGCGCCCGGCGCCCGCCGGGCCGCCGCCGCCTGGCGCACCGGACGACTCCGCACGGCGCTGCCCCTGCTCGCCTTGGACCTGATGGCGGACGTCGACCGCGAGTTGGCCGGGCTCCCCGCGCCCTCGGAGCTGCTCACCGGCCAATTGATCAACGCGTTGTGCTGGGGGCGCAGCGCGCTGGTCGCGCTGCACGCCCTGGAATCCCTCGCCGGCGCGTTGCTCAGCGAGGGGCGGGGCTCCACCGCCACCGGTGAGGCGTTGGCGCTCCTCTCGGAACGCCGGGCGCGCGACGCGCCCCGACCGTCCGACGACGTTCGTCTGATCGCCGAGAACCCGGTGCTCCTGGCACTGCTGCCCCCCTCCCTGACGCCCGGGGCCGGACTGCCCGAAGTCGCACGGCTGACGGCGGCTCCCCGAGGAGTCGGCGCGTTACCGCCCAGGGAGGGCCTGCGGTTGCGCTCCCGGTGGGTGCAGGAGATGCAGGCGCGCGTGGTGCGGGAGTGCGCGGCGCGTTGGGGGGCGGCCGGCTATGAGAACGCGCTGGTGCGCGCCTCCTCCCTGCGCTGGCCCGAGCTGCTCGCCGCGCTCGACGGCGGCGGGCCGCCCGGCGGCGACCCCAGGAAGCCTCGCCCCTGGGCTCCTGAACTCCCGGCGGCCTTCCGGCTGTCCCCACGAGGCGAGCCCGTGCCGGAACGGCTTGGCGACGCCGATGGCGGCGAGCCGCCTGGGGAGGGTGCGAGTGGCGGCTTCGGCAAGGGAGTGGCCTGGGACGGTACGGGAGAGCCGCCGCCGAGAGCGGTGCTGGTGGTGCGCAGCCTCGACCCGGCGCTCGCGCCACGCCTGCCCGGCCTTGCCGGCCTGGTGGCGGAGAGCGGCAGCGCGCTCTCCCATCTGGCGGTGCTGGCCAGGGAGTACCGGGTGCCGGCCGCCGTGGGCGTTCCGCACGCCGTGGAGCGGTTTCCGCCGGGGACCGAACTGTCCGTCGATGGCACCACGGGAACGGTGACTCGATGAAAGCCCTGCATTACGCCGTCTATCTGCTCGCCGGTGTGGCCGCCGCCGGAGCGGCGCTCTATCTGGTGGTCTATCTCTATCGCTGGGAATGGCAACGTGCTCTGTTGTGCGGGGTGTTGCTGTTGGTCATCGAGTTGCTTCTGGTGGGAACCGTGGTATTGGCCCGGCTGGGGCGGCTCGATCGACGGATCACCGCCTCGCACGCGCGCGGCGAAGAAGTGCTGCGGCGGCTTGAGCAGTCACGCGCCGAGGGACCGACCCGTTTCCGCTGGCTGAACGAGGGCGACCGGGGAGTGATGGTCTTCGTCCCGGTGTTGATGGCGACGGGCGCCGCGCTCTCCGGACTGGCGCTGCTGGTGCAGAAGGTCGCCTCCGCGAGTGTGCGCCCCGGCGCCGAACGTCGGCTCGCCGGACGGTTGGCCAGCCTGGCGGCGCCGCCGGGCGGGATCTGTGGCAACGGCCCCTGGCCGGCCGAGGAGCCGCCCGTTCCACCGGCCCGCCCCCGCCGCGGAGCGCTGGCCGTAGCCGGCGTCGTGGTGGTGGCACTGGCGGGAACACTGCTGGTCAAGGCGATCTCCGACGCCACCCAGACGCGCGGCGCCGATGTCCCGGACGCTGCGGCGACCACCGTGGTCTTCCAGATCGAGGTGGGCGGCACCGAAGACACCACGGCCTACCCACAGGCTGCGGACGCGCTCTGGGAGACCTGCCGCCGGGCCATCTCCGCGCCGCGCCAACACGGGGTGCTCGGCCGGCTGGAGGACGACGTCTTCGTGGGCGTGCTGCGGCCCCCGCTGGCGGCGCACGACATGCGACGCCTGCACGGCTGTCTCAGCGATGCCACCAGCGATCGCACGGTGGCCCACGTTCTCGGTCGGGGGCAGGCCACTTCCGAGGAGCATTAGCCGCTCGATCTCCACAGCCCCACTCGATCTCCACGGCCCCGCTCGAT
This sequence comes from Streptomyces profundus, assembly GCF_020740535.1. Lineage (NCBI taxonomy): Bacteria > Bacillati > Actinomycetota > Actinomycetes > Kitasatosporales > Streptomycetaceae > Streptomyces > Streptomyces profundus. The sequence goes on along the minus strand of NZ_CP082362.1, from coordinate 4,137,627 downwards.
CTCCGCGGCCCCAAACGGAATTCGCCAACGCCTCGCCGGCACCTCGAAAGGCGAGGCCGAAAGAATCCGGCTGGCCACACGGAGGATCGACGGAAACGATCGACGGAAAGATCGAATACCGCTGTTCGGGAAGCGGATCAAGCGCTGACCTCGCTCGCTGGACAGGCGGCGGGATTCCATGGTGGGGTGCCGGACAAACGGCTTCGGATATGTGACCACGCCCCATGGGTGTCTTCTCATTCCGTCATGGACGCCTCTTTCCACTTCCTGAATTGCCCAGCCCTTTCGCTGTCTCTCGACCTATCCGGTGGTGATCTCGTGTCGGCTCCTCCCGAGGTGTTGCCCGCCCCCGCCCAGCCGGGCGGGCCCGCCAAGCGCCCCTGGCCTCGTCGTGCCCTGCGGGTGCTGGGTCTGATCGCGATCGGCTATCTCGGCCTCTGGTTGACCTCGGTGCTGGGGATGCTCGGCGCGCACGCCTGGGCCGGACAGCATCAGCCCAGGGGGGAGCGCATCACCGGTATCGACAACTTCCTGGCCGTGGACGACGACCTCTGGCGCGGGTCGGCGCCGAGCGAGGACGGCTACGAGCAACTGGCCGGGCGGGGCGCGCACACCGTGGTCGACCTGCGGGCCGAGAACCTCTCCCCGGAGGAGTTGGCCCGTCCCGAGGCCGCCGGGCTCAACGTCGAACGCATGCCGATCCGGGACGGGCAGACCCCCACGAACGAGCAGGTGGACCGCTTTCTGCGCATCGTGGACGCGGCACCCGGCCCGGTCTATGTGCACTGCGGAGCAGGCGTGGGCCGCACCGGCTCGCTGACCTCGGCCTATCTGGTGCACACCGGGCAGGCGTCGTCCCGGGAGGCCGCCGTGCGCACTCTCGCCGTGGGGCCGCCCTCGATCGAGCAGGTGTACTACATCCTGACCTCGGGCGATCTGCGAGCCGACCAGCCGCCCGCGGCCGTGGAAGCGGTCAGCCGCCTGCTGGACGCCCCACGCCGGATCAACTCCTCGCTCTCCCTCTTCTGAGTCCTTCTCGGACGTCTCCTCTGACCCGCCCTCCGAGGCCGGCACTGTCTCGACCCTCAACTCAAGCCCCCTTCGTGACCCTCAGTGATGAGAATGTCAGACCCCTCTGACACACTGCTACGCATGGTGACCGAGAGAAGCCCGCTACGGGCCTATATCGACGGCTGGCGACACCACGATGTGGCGGCGGTGCTTGGAGAGTTGACGGATGACTGCGTGGTGGTGGAGTGCTATGGCCCGGTGTATCGGGGCCTTCCTCGGGTGGAGCAGTGGATGCGCACCTGGCTTGCCGCCGGTGGCACGGTGGACGGCTGGGAGGTCACCTCGGAGGGCGTGGCCGGTGAGCTGCTGGTCGCCGAATGGCGTTTCTCCTGCACCTGGCAGGGCTCGGCGGCCACCTTCGAGGGGGCCACCGTCGCCGAGCTGCGAGGCCGACGGATCAGCCGTCTCCGGGAGTACGAGACCTCCGCGCCGCTCTACGACTGGGAGGGCAGTTGGCGCGAATGAGACGTCCCCGGGGGGTGCGGCGCGAGCCTGTCGGGGTGAGAGGGCCGCTCCGGGTCAGCGGGCGTCGGGTCGCTCGCGACTTCCCCGGAGCAGGCCGGGGTCCGGATCCGCGATGACGCGGCTGGGATCGACGCCCGCGTAGCGGGCGAGTGCCGGCACATCATGCCCCTGGAGCAACGGAAGGGCGTCGGCGAGGCGTTCGTCGGGCCATTCCCACCAGGCGATCCGCCAGAGCAGTTTGCGCGTGTGGGAGTCGAACCGGTGGCGCACCACCCGGTTGTCGCCGACCACCACGGCATAGGGCGGCACGTCCTTGGTGACCACGGCCCTGGCGCCGATGACCGCGCCGGTGCCTATCCGTACTCCGGGCATCACCACCGCCTCGTAGCCCATCCACACCTCGTGGCCGATCACGGTGTCCCCGGCGGGCGCCCAGGCGTCCGCGGCGCCGGAGAAGAAGTTGAAGGGGTAGGGCGTCACCGCGGTCATGTCGTGCCCGTGATTGCCCCCGAGCAGAAAGGAGACCCCGGAGGCGAACTGACAGAAGTTGCCCACGACCAGCTTGTCGAGTCGCTGCCCCCGGTGCACGTCCCGGTCGGCCGAGGCGTAGCGGACCCGGCGGGCGAAGCTCTCCCCGTGGTGGAACCCGCTGTACCAGGAGTGCCGGCCGTCGGCCAGTGCGATCAGCGCGTGCTCGGCCACTTCCGCGTCCGTGTCGAGACGCTGAACCTCGTTGTAGTCCGCGAAGTTGATGGAATTGGTGATCATCCGTGTGACGTTAACAAGCCAACGCCCGCCGTGCTGAGGGTTGGTACGGTGCCGGTTCCGAACGACGGCCCGCCGGTTGGGAGGGGCCGGGGGTGGTCGAGTCGGCGGGGCCGGCGCGAGCCTTTGGCGGAGGAGCGATTCGTCAGGGCGCCCGCCGGTCGTCCAGCCCGGTTTCCTTTGCCGTGGCGAGGGCCACCCGGTTCCACGCGTTGATGGACACGACCAGGGCGAGAAGCTGGCTCAGTTCGTCCTCGTCGAAGTGTCGGGCCGTCTCGGCGTAGACCGTGTCGGACACCCCGTCGTCCAGGCGGGTCACGGACTCGGTGAAGGCCAGTGCCGCCCGCTCCCGCTCGGTGAAGAAACGGCCCGCCTCGCGCCAGGCCGCGACCAGGGCGAGCCGCTCCGGGGACTCCCCCGCCCTGCTGGCGTCGGCGGTGTGCAGATAGAGGCAGTAGGCACAGCCGTTGATCTGGGAGGCACGTATCTGAACCAACTCGATCAGGGTGGCGTCCAGGCTCGTGCGAGCCGCCATCCCCAACTGGACAAGTGCCCGGCGGGCCTTGGGCAGGCTCCGGGCGAAGTCGATGCGTCCCCGCGCGGTGTCGCCGGTGCCGGCGCCGCCGGTGGTGGCGGTGCTGTCGGTCATGTCGGTGGTGCCCGTGTGCGTCATGCCTTCCACGCTAGGAGGCGATGCGGCCCAACGCCTGGTCCACTTCGACCCGGGAATCATGGGCCAGTTGACCGCATCCCACCGACGTCCCCCTGCTCCGACACCGGTCCGTCCGCCGCGCGCGCAACGAAGCACCGAACGCCCTGCCCTCTCCCGCCCCGGGCGAAGGACCGATGCCTACCCCGCCCACGAGCCCTCGACCAACGAGGGAGAACGTTGACATCGGACCGCCGCGCTCCTAACGTGGCCGCGTTTTCGCACCGCCCCGACGCCACGAACACCACACGGCGCCGACCGACCCGTAGCACTCGCCAGGGGACACGATGGACGCGACCGACCGCCTGCTCACCGCTCTGGCCGCCCAGCGGCTGCTGCCCGTGCTGCGCTCCACCGACGCGGCGGCGGCGGTCGACCGGACCAGGCGCCTGCTGGACGCGGGGTGCGAGGCGGTGGAGTTGACCACGTCCACCCCCGACTGGGCCGAGGCGCTGGCCACGCTGCGGGCGGAGGGCCGAGGCCAGTTGGGCGTCGGGACCATCAGCACCGCCGAGCAGGCCGAGTCCGCCGTGCGCGCCGGGGCCGACTTCCTGGTGACCCCCTTCCCCGCACCCGCCGTGCGCCCGGTGGCCGCCGAGGCCGGCGTGGTGCTGATCGAGGGCGGCTTCACCCCCGGCGAGATCGCGGACGCGGCCGGCCGGGGCCCCGCCAAGGTGTTCCCCGCCCATGTCGGCGGCCCCCGGTTCCTCTCCTCGCTGCGGGCAGTGCTGCCCGACGCCGTGCTGATCCCGACCGGCGGGATCTCCCTGGCCGAGGCACCGTCCTATCTGAAGGCCGGGGCCCTCGCCGTGGGCATCGGCTCGGGGCTCCCCGAGGAGCCCGACGAGTTGACCGCCGTCTTCCGCGACAGCTGATCCGGCTGCCGCTGCCCGGTGAGCCGCCGGCCGCCCCGTTCGTCGGGAGCCGGCTCAGCTGTCGGCGAGCCGTTCGTCACACGGTCTGTCCCACGCCCCGTCCCGCGACGGGTCCTTCGCCACGCCGCCCCCCGCGTCCGGCGGCGCGTCCACCCGGCGCAGCCGGCGGATCGCCGGCACGCTCAGCAGCGCACCGCACACCGCGAGGGAGACGACTCCCCCGGCCAACAGCACCTGTTGGGCACCGAACAGGCCGGCCGCAGGCCCAGCGAGGGCCTGTCCGACCGGCAGCATCACAAGCGAGCCGGCCACCTCGTAGGCATGGATGCGGTTGAGCACCGCGCCCGGCACCTGCGTCTGCACACTGGTGGCCCACATCACGCCCCAGAACGCCAACGCCGCCCCCGCCACCACCGAGGCCCCGGTGATCATCGCCACCGGCAACGAGGCACCGATGGCCGCCGGTTGCAGGGCGAAGCCGAAGAGCGCGACGGCGCCGGCGCGCAGGGGGCGGACCGGTCTGATGCGCAACGCCAGCAGGCCGCCCATCACCATGCCGACGCCGAGGCCCGAGTTGATCAGGCCATAGACACGCTCGCCGTGTTCGGTGATGATCTCGGTCGCCGCCAGCGGCACCGAAGGCCCCCAGGCCGCGCCCATGAAGACCATCCAGATCACGATCACCCCCCACATCCAGGGTCGCGCGACGAACTCCCGCCAGCCCTCGGCGAGATCGGCCCGGAACGCCGTCCGTTCGCCGCCCGGCACCGCCGGCGGCCGGGGCCCCGGCGGCAGCCGCAGCGCGACCAGGCAGAGCGCGCTGACCAGGTAGGTGCCGGCGTGCACGGCGAAGACCCCGCCCGCCGAGGTGAGCCCGACCAACACGCCTGCGGTGGCCGGCCCCAGCACCGCCATGCCCGACTCCGCCGTGCGCACGGCGGCGTTGGCGGCCTGCACATCACGTGCGATCAGGGGCACGGTGCTGGCGACGCCCGGTTGGAACATCGCTGCGCACACCCCGTTGATCACACCGATCAGGCAGATGCCCCAGAGAGCGACATGGCCGGTTATGAACAGCAAGGCGGTGATCGTCTGGGTGACAACTCGCACCAGATCCGAGCCGATCATCAGCCTCCTGGTGTCGAACCGGTCGGCGAAGACCCCGCCGAAGATCACCAGTCCGGCGAAGCTGGCGGTGAACGACGCCATCGCCGCCCCCACCGCGCCAGCCCCGCCGCCCTCCCGCACGAGCCCGGCGGCCAGCGCCACCGGCAGCATCAGATCGCCGAGCTTGGCGACCGTTCGGGCGGCGAAGAACAGCGAGAAGTTGCGGCTCCAGAGCCCGGCCCCGAGCCCCGCTCCACCCGCTGATGTCACGTCGCCGCCCGAGGCGGAGGCCGAGGGGCGGGGTCTGTGCCGTTCGGGTGATGGCGTGCTCATGACGTCACTATCTCCTCTCCCCCGAACGTGTCCTGGCCAGGACCGACCGATCCGGTCATCCCCGCCCGGCCACGCCGACCGCGTTCAGCCGCCAGGTCCGCCGCCGCCCGACCCGTCCGGTCCGCGTTCCTCGGGTCCCGGCTCCAGCGGGGGCGCCGTGACATGGCCGTGCCGGGTGCACTGCGGCTTGGGCGCCTCCTTGCGCGGCAGCCCCCGAGGCACGGTGAACCAGGCCACGAGCGCGCCCAGCACCATCAGCCCGGCACAGACCAGCACGGCGCGGCCGAAGGACACGTTCAGCGCTTCGGCGTCCCGGTAGTCATGGGTGGAGAGGCCGACCAGCAGCGGCAACGCCGCCACGGCGAGCAGTTGGGCCACCCGGGCCGCCGCGTTGTTGACCCCGCTGGCGATGCCCGCACGGCGGTCGTCAACGGAGGCGAGCACGGTGGCGGTCAGCGGCGCGACAAAGAGGCTGATGCCGAGTCCCTGAACGACGAGGGCCGGAAACACGTCAGGCCAGTAGGAACTCCCCGGACTCACCCGGCGCAGCAGCACCAGGCCGACCGCGGCGACCAGGGGGCCCAGCGTCAACGGCAGCCTGGGCCCGATCCGCTGCGCCAACTCTCCCGCGGGCCCCGACAACGCGATCAGCAGCAGGGTGGTGGGCAGCGAGGCCACTCCGGCGGTCAGCGCGTCATAGCCGAGTCCGTTCTGAAGCTGCGTGGGCAACAGGAAGAAGATGCCTCCCAACGCGGCATAGAGGCAGAGCGTCACCAGGTTGGTGGCGCTGAAGAGCCGGGACCGGAACACGGTCAGGGGCAGCATCGGATGGGACGCGCGGCGCTCCCGGCCCACGAAGGCGACGGCCAGTGGGACCCCGACGAGGAGCGGCCAGGGGACGCCGTCGATCAGCGCATAGGTGAGGCCGCCCAGGGCCAGGGCGCCCAGCGCCGCGCCCAGCACGTCGAAGCGGCCACTGGCCTCCCAGTCCCGGCTCTCCGGCACCCGACGCGCCAACACCGCGATCACCAGGGCGAACGGGGCGTTGATCAGGAAGATCCAACGCCATCCGGGACCGTCCACCAGCCATCCGCCGAGAAACGGGCCGCCCGCGGTGGCCACCCCGCCGAGGCCGGACCACAGGCCCACGGCCTTGGCGCGCTCGCGCTGCCGGAAGGAGGACTGGATCAGGGCCAGCGAGCCGGGGGTCAGCAGCGCCCCGCCCACTCCCTGCAGGGCACGGGCGGCGATCAGCGACGGCCCGTTGGGCGCGATCCCGCAGAGCAGCGAGGCCAGCGCGAACCAGCCGACCCCCCAGAGGAAGACCCGGCGCCGCCCGAAGCGGTCTCCCAGCCCGCCACCGAGCAGGATCAGCGCGGACAGCGTGAGCATGTAGGCGTTGAGCGTCCACTGCAGGGACGACAGCGGGACGTCGAGGTCGGCGCCGATGTGCGGAAGCGCGACCGTGACGATGGTGCCGTCGAGCATGGCCAGCCCCGAGCCCAGCACCGCGCAGATCAGGACCCAGCGGCCGGCCGCGCTGGCCACCACGAGATCGCCGGCAGGGGGCGCGTGCGCCATGGTCAGTCCCTTCCGCGTCGCCACCGCGCCGACCGGGTCGGCGAGCTGTCCCGCCCATGGCACCACCGGCGCTCTCCCGGCGCGCGCCGAGATCGTGCGCCCCCGCGCGCGCCGCGCGACGGCCGGACGCCCCGGTCAGCGGGGTGCCGGCTTGCCTCCCGCACATGCGACGGGGCAATCCCCCGGTTTGCCCGCGCTTTTCGACGGCCCCGTCTACGCTGTCGCCTCCAGAGAACACCAAGTGCCCACACACCATGGGGAGTACGTGGACCCGGCAGTCATCGGGGTTCGCCTCACGTCGAATCTTGTCGCACCACTTATTCGCAATCTCTTTCGAACCGAAGGGGTGGGCGCCGATCTGGTGCAGCGCCCCGTTCGGATCAGCTCGTTGGTCTCCTTCAAAGGGGAGAAACGCACCCTGACGGACGCGGATTTCACCCGCATCGCCGAAAAGCTCGTCGACCGGGCCGCCACCGCCACCGGACTGTACGAGCAGCTCCCCTCCTACGAGCTCAACGCCCTGGGCAACGCGGTGGCCAACTCCCTCCGCGCGCTGGGCGACCTGACCATGGACGATGTGCAGGCGGTCCAGCTCGGCCACCACGCGCTGGCCCGGGCCCTGCTCCGCGAGTCCCCCAGCGCCACCATCGGCCTGTCCACGGACGCCGTGCTCCTCCACGAACGTCTGCTCGAAACGGCCTGCCTGCATATCCTGCATTTCTTCACGCAGCGGTCCAGCTTTGTGCCCAGAACCCTGGTCGAGCACAGCCGCCAGATCGCGGAGCTCGCCGAAAGGATCGACCGCCTGATCTCACGCACCCCGGCGCCGGCGGACACCCCCTTCGAGAGCCGCTATCTGTCCTATATGGCGGACAAGCACAGCGAATTGAATGTGTTCGGGCTCGACCTGGTGCATTCCCCGCACAGTTGGCCGCTGGACAGCGCCTATCTGAGCCTGGAGGCGAGTACCCGTTCGCCGGGGTCCGCGCCAGGGCTGATGCCGGCCGAGCAGGTGCTCTCCGGACGCGACCGGGTGCTGCTGCGCGGCGTCGCCGGCTCGGGCAAGACCACGCTGATCCAGTGGCTCGCGGTGAGCACCGCCGGGCGCAAGACCGGCGAGCAACTGCTGCACCTCTACGGCCTGGTGCCCTTCGTGCTGCCCCTGCGCACACTGACCCGCGCGTCGGGGGCCACGCTGCCGGGGCCCGACCAGTTTCTCAACGTGGTGGGATGCACGATCGCCGGTGAGCAGCCCACCGGCTGGGCCAACCGCGTGCTGAGTGAGGGACGCGCCCTGTTGCTGGTCGACGGCATCGACGAGATCCCGGAGCACGAAAGACTCCAGGTCCGGGCCTGGCTCCGCGATCTGATGCGCGGCTACCCCAGGAACCGCTGGCTGGTGACCTCACGCCCCTCGGCGGTGCGGGACGACTGGCTGGCCGGCGAGGAGTTCACCGAGCTGGACCTGGCGCCGATGAGCCCGGACAACGTGGAGGCCTTCGTGCGCCGCTGGCATGTCGCCGCCGGCGCGGGGGACGCCCTGGCCCGCTCGCTGCTCCAGGCCGCGCGCAGAAAGCAGGACCTCGGCCGGTTGGCGACCAACCCGCTGATGTGCGCGTTGATCTGCGCGCTCCACCAGGAGCGGCGCGGCTATCTCCCCAACGGGCGCATGGAGTTGTACAGCGCCGCGCTCTCCATGCTGCTGGCGCGCCGGGACAGGGAACGCGGCATCGTCGCTCCCGAACGGCTGGTGGTCAGCGAGGCGCACCAGATCCAGCTGCTACAGCGCCTCGCCTACTGGATGATCCGGAACGAGCGCTCGGAGATGGACCACACGGACGCCGTGACCCTCCTCGACCGCGCCCTCCCGGCCCTGCCGGTCCTGGCCGAACGGTCCGACAGCGAGACGGTCTTCCGTCATCTCCTCAACCGCAGCGGTCTGTTGCGGGCGCCCAGCGTCAGCACGGTGGACTTCATCCACCGCACCTTCCAGGACTATCTCGGCGCCAAGGCGGCCGTGGAGGAGCTGGACTTCGACGTGCTGGTCGGCAACGCGCACCTGGACCAGTGGGAGGACGTCATCCGCATGTCCATCGCCCACGCCCGGCCGGCGGAGCGCGCCAAGCTGCTGACCTCGCTGCTGAACCGGGGCGACGAAGGGCCCGACCCCGGCCACCGCCTCCATCTGCTGGCGGCGACCTGCCTCGAACACGCCACCGAACTGGACCCCACCGTGCATCGCGAGGTGCAGCAGCGTGCTGCCGCGCTGATTCCACCGCGCTCACAGGACCAGGCCAGAGCCATGATCGAGGTCGGCCCCGTGGCCCTCGAACTCCTTCCGGGGCCAGAGGGGTTGACCGTCGAGGAGTCCTACCACACCGTGCTGACGGCCACCGGCATCGCCACGGACGCGGCCATCCCCGTCCTCGCCCAGTACTGCCTCACCTTCGACCCCCGCATCCGGGACCTGCTGGTGCGGTCCTGGAGCCGTTTCGACACGGTGCGGTACGCGGCGGAGGTGATCTCCCAGGTCGACGAGGGCGATCTCTACTTTCCCGTCTCCCACCCGGCGCAGGTCCGCGAGCTGGCCGCCCACGGGGGCCGCCACCGGATCGCGGTCACCGGCGGATTCCCGCTGGAGGAGTGCGCGCCGCTGTGTTCCGCCCGCCGGGTCACCCACCTGCGGCTGGCCGCCGAGACGGACCTCGACGCGCGCGCCCTGTCCTGCTTCCGGGACGTCCACCAGATCACCATCGGACCGGCGATCGCCCTTGTCGACCTGGGGGAGTTCGCCGAGTTGCCCTCGTTGCGCTCCCTCCATGTCTCGCCGGACACCGCGCTGCTCGGCGAGGACACCCTGCCCCGCCACATCCGCGTCGAGATAACGGAGTCACCGTCCCCCGCCGAGCGGGACACCGGCCAGGAACTGGTCGCCTCACCGACCCGCGCCTAGGGTCCGGTCGGCTCAGGAGGACCAGCGGCCGGCCCAGCCGGGGAACGACGCCGGCGTCGCCGTGATCGGCTGGCCGTCGGGGCCGGTCTCCCCGGCCATGGCCGCGCGCAGATCGTCCGCCAGCCGGCAGAGCGACGGACCATAGGTCGGATCGGTCAGCGCCGCCGCGAACTGCGCCTTCAGATACGCCTCCGGAGTGCCGGTGTCGAACCAGGTGCCGTCGATGACCTGCCCGTACACCGGGTGTTCGGCGGCATAGGCGTTGAGCGCGTCGGTGAGATAGATCTCCCCGTCCGGACGGTCGTACCAGCGGCGGGTCTGCTCCTCCAACTCGGCGATCACGCCCGGGGTGATCACATAACCGCCGATGGCCGCGAAAGGCGACGGCGCGTTACGCGGCTCCGGCTTTTCCACCAGACCGCCGATGGCCATACAGCCATTGCCCAGGTCCTCCTTGACAATGGGCACCCCGTAACGCACGGACTCGGCCGGATCCATGGGCATCAGGGCCAGCACCGGGGCATCGGTGGTCTCATAGGCGGCGATCAACTGCTGGGCGCGCGGCACCTCGGAGACGAACACATCGTCGGGCCACAGCACGAGAATCGGCTCATCACCCAGAATGCGATAGGCATTCAATACCGGAGTGCCATTACCATAGGGGCCGTTCTGGTACATGTAGGTGATGTGCGCGAGCTCCGAGACCTCCTGCACGCTCTCGGCGTGATCGTGCTTTCCCGCCTCCCGAAGTTGCGCCACCAGCCCCGGGTTCGGGCGGAAGTGCTCCTGGATCAGGTCCTTGCTCCCGCTGGTGACGATGATGATCTCCTCGATGTCCGAGGCGACCAACTCCCTTACCGTGTGCTCGATCACCGGTTTGTCGCCGATCGGCAACATCTCCTTGGGCAGGGCACGGGTCAGCGGCAGCAGTCGCGTGCCGAGGCCGGCGGCTGGAATGACGGCCTTGCGAATTCTGGTCATGGTGAGGGAACCCTTCGGAGCCAATGTCGGGCACCGCGCGACGGCGGGCAACACCGACGCTACCAAGGCCCACCGGAACGGCATCTTGAGAAGCCTCCCGGGAAACCTCGTGTTCACCTTGCGCCGCTCGGAATGCGCGGACTGTCCGGCTCTGTCAGCATGAAAAGGTGAACGCCATGCGCCGTGAGGATCACCGCGCCGACAACGGGCGCGGCAAAGGGCCACGCGCCGCGAGGGGCGGGCCCGGTCACCCGAGTGGCCCAGCCGCCCCGGCGTCGTCCGGATCACTCGGCACCTATCGCGAACGACGCGACTTCTCCCGCACCGCCGAACCGGAAGCCGAATCGCCCTCCGGGGGCGCCGCCGCGCGTTTCGTGGTGCAGATTCACGATGCCAGCAGCATGCATTTCGATTTCCGCCTGGAGGCGGACGGGGTGCTGAAATCCTGGGCCGTCCCCAAGGGCCCTTCGACCGATCCCCAGGACAAACGGCTGGCGATGCCGACCGAGGATCATCCGCTCGCCTACCGGAACTTCGAGGGCACCATCGCCGAGGGCGAGTACGGAGCCGGCACGGTGATCATCTGGGACGAGGGCACCTGGCGGCAGGAGCGCGGCCGGTCGGTGCGCGAGGCGCTGGAGCGGGGGCACCTCTCCTTCCGGCTCGACGGCCGCAAGCTGCGTGGTGGCTTCGCCCTCACCCGCTTCCGCGGCGACGCCTGGCTGTTGGTCAAGCGCGACGACGGGAGCGCCGGTCGCCGGGGCACTCCCGACCCGACGCGCGCGCGATCGGCCCGCACCGGCAGAACGCTGCGGCAGACGGCGGCCGGCGCGCGTTAGGTTCCGCGCGCCCCCCGGCAGCGCGGTGCCCCGTGGCGCCGTCCCGCCCGCGGCTCAGCCGAAGTTGACGGCCGCTCCGGTGCCGAGGTGTTCGGTGACCGCCAGATCGGCCTCCACGGCGCCGAGTTTGGCGCGGATCGCCGAGAAGGCGTCGTCGCCCAGCGCCAACCGCAGGGGCGGGTCCGGCAGCCGCAGCACCGCCAACAGGGCCTCCGCGGCCTTCCGGGGATCGCCGGGCTGTTGTCCGTTCTCGGTCCCGAGCAGGCTCTCGCGCAGCGGACCGACCGTAGCCTCGTAGTCGGGCAGCGGCGTCGTCGACGAGATGGCACCGTTGAACGCGGTGCGGAAGGCCCCCGGTTCGACGATCAGCACCCGAACGCCCAGGGGCCGCACCTCGTCGCTCAGCGCCTCACTCGCCAACTCCAGTGCCCCCTTGGCCGCGCAGTAGGCGCCGACACCGGCGAACGACAGCAGCCCGCCCATGCTGCTGACCTGCACGATGGTGCCGGATCGCCGGCGGCGCATGGTCGGCAGCGCCAGCCGGGTCAGACGCAGCGGCCCGTGGAACATCACCTCCATGACGTGCCGCAGTTCCTCGTCTCCGGTCTCCTCGACGGCGCCCACGGTGCCGAAGCCGGCGTTGTTCACCAGCACGTCGATCGGTCCGCCCACCGCCTCCGCCTCCCGCAGTGCGGCGGCGCAACGGTCCGCCTCGGTCACCTCCAGGGGCACCACGGCCAGTCGCTCGGGGTGGGCCGCGCTCTTCGCCGCCATGGTCTCGGGGCGGCGCACCGCCCCCGTCACCCGGTCGCCGGCGGCGAGCGCGGCGTCGACGAAGGCGGCGCCGAGGCCGCTGTTGGCTCCGGTGATGAACCAGTGGCGGCCGGCGGGTGGCGCCGATGGTTCGTGCGCGGAGGCGGATTGTTCACGCCTCGATGGTTCGTGCATGGGCGAAGTCACAGGAGCCGAAGATGCCGAAGACGCCGAAGAAGTCATGGCACGACCATTTCCCGGCGGGAGGTGGCCGCGACATGGGCCAAAGGTGGAACGTTCCGCCTTGTCCGAACGCGAGCGCCGCCCTATAACGGGACCGTGGAGCCATACCCCCCGCCGCGTGCCGCCGCTCTGGCCGTGGCCTCCCGGAGTTCGGGACCCCGCCAACTGCCCGCCGGCGAACCGCTGCCCCCGGAGGACTACCGCCGACTCTTCGGCGTGGTCGAGGCGGTGGACCGGGCGCCCGATCTGCCCGCGTTCCGGGAGGCGTTGCTGCGCGCCCTGGAGGAGTGGTTCGGCTACCCGAGTGTGGTGGTGTTGCACGGTCCGACCATCGTCGCGGCGCTACGCGAAGGCCATGGGATCAAAAGTGGCTACACGCGAGCGTTCCTGGACGAGTACGCCACCCGCTGGATCGCCGATGACCCCTTTCTTTCCTCGCATGCTTCCCAGTTGCTGACCGAACGCGGCGTGGTGACGCTGCGCGAGCTGGAGCCCGAGCGGGATCCGCGCCAGGCCGCCTTCGTCCACGAGTTCCTGCGCCCGCACGGGGTGCGGGACAAGGTCGGGATGATGATCGACGCCGGCGAGGAGGGCGCGTTCTACGTCGGCGCCCTGGTGCGTGGCGCCCGGTGGATTCCGGCGCGCGACATCGCGGTGATGCGGTCGCTGAGCCGCCACCTGGCCCCGCTGGCCCGTCAACTTCTCGCTCATGACCGGGTACTGGCAGAGGCGAGGCGCCACCTCGCGCTGACACCGAGGGAACGTGAGGTCGCCGACCTGGCCGCCCGCGGGCTCACCAACCAGCAGATCGCCGCCCGGCTGTTCGTCGGGGTGACCACGGTGAAGAAACACCTGGGGCGTGTCCTGGCCAAGACGGGCGCCACCAGCCGCACCCAACTGGCGGTGCGCTGGAGCGAGTTTCACACCGGGACCGCCAGCCGCCCCATCCCGGCCAGAGAGCGATCCCCTGCGATTGACACTGGTCATGAAGAGCGCTCTAAGTGACAGACTCCGCTCATGGATACGCGGAAACTAGGACGTAGCGGTATCGAGGTCAGCGCGCTGGGCTTCGGCTGTTGGGCGATCGGCGGCGAGTGGCAGAACGAGAGCGGCGAGCCGCTGGGCTGGGGCCCGGTCGATGACGATGTCTCGGTGCGCGCCATCCACAAGGCACTGGATCTTGGCATTACGTTCTTCGACACAGCCAATGTGTATGGTGCCGGGCACAGCGAGAAGGTGCTTGGACGAGCGGTCGCCGGGCGTCGGGACGCCGTGGTGCTCGCTTCCAAATGGGGCAGCGTCTTCGACACCACCACCAAGACCACCACCGACGGGCCCGACCTGCGCCCCGAGCATGCGCGGGAAGCCCTCACCGCGACACTGCGCCGGCTGGGCACCGACTATCTCGACCTGTTCCAACTCCATGTGAACTACGCGCCCATGGAAGCGGCTGCCGCGCTGAGGGACGTCTGCGAGGAGTTGGTCGCCGAGGGCCTGATCCGCGCCTATGGCTGGTCGACGGACGACCCGCAACGCGCTCGGCTGTTCGCCAAGGGGCCGCACTGCGCGACCGTGCAGGTCAACTGCAATGTGTTGCAGGATGCCCCGGAGATGCTCGCCGTCTGTGCGGAACTCAACCTGGCGGCCATCAACCGGGGCCCGCTGGCCATGGGTGTGCTCACCGGAAAGTACGGTTCCGGTGCGGGCCTCCGGCCCGGCGATATCCGTGCCACCCCGCCGGAGTGGCTCACCCTCTTCCGGGACGGCCGGGTGGCGCCCGAGTGGCAGAAGCGGTTCGAGGCGGTCCGCGCCGTCCTCACCAGCGAGGGACGGACCCCCGCCCAGGGCGCGCTCGCCTGGCTCTGGGCCCGCAGCCCACACACGGTGCCGATCCCCGGGATCCGCACCGTGGAACAGGCGGAGCAGAACGCGGGCGCGCTGCGCTTCGGCCCGCTGACGGCTGCTCAACTGACCGAGATCGACGGCCTCCTGGGCCGCTGACCAGCGCCTCGGGCGCCGGACCGGCCCGCCCAGGGCGCCCGCCTGGACTCCTGGGCCCATGAGAGACTGCTCCGGAAGCTGACTCGACTGTGGAAAAGAGTTGGGCCCACCATGGCGGACCAGATCAACGAAGGCCCCGGGCAGGACGGCGCGACGCCGACCGGGATATCGGGAGAGACTCCGGCCTCCGGGGCCGCCTCGTCATCGGACTGGAGCTGGACCGCCGCCCGGCCCAGCCAGGAACCGGTCGCGATCGACACCAGCAAGCCGAGCATCGCCCGGGTCTACGACGCGGCGATCGGCGGCAAGGACCACTACGCCGTGGACGCGGCGGTGATCGCGGAGGGGCGGCGCGTCTCGGCCGCCGGGGTGAACAGCGCCCGCGTCAACCGCGACCTGTTGATCCGGGGCGTTCGCTACCTGGCCGAGCAGGGCATCGACCAGTTCCTCGACCTCGGCTCCGGACTGCCCTCGGCCCAGAACACCCACGAGGTCGCCCAGGCGATCATTCCGCAGGCGCGTGTGGTCTACGTCGATAACGATCCGATCGTGCTCTCGCACGGGCGAGCGCTGTTGGCCAAGAACAACTGCACCAAGGTACTGACGGCCAACGTCCTGGACGTCGAGGAGATCCTCGCCCACCCGGAGGTGGACGGCTTCCTGGACTTCTCCCGGCCCATCGGCCTGCTGATGGTCGCCGTGCTCCACCACCTCCTGGACGAGGAGGACCCGGCGGGGATGGTCGAGACGTACAAGGCCCGCCTCGCCCCGGGCAGCCACCTCTTCATCACCCACTTCTGCAACTCGTTCCCGGAGGCGAGGACGTTGCAGAACGTCCTCGTCCAGTCGCTGGGCCGGGGGCAGCTGCGCAGCCGGGAGGAGATCACCCGGTACTTCGACGGCATGGAGCTCCTGGAGCCGGGCCTGGTTCCCCTCCCGCTCTGGCGCCCGAACGGTCCGGTCTCCGAACCCCTGGACCACAGCGGGCTGTTGATGATCGGCGGCATGGCGATCAAGCGCTGACGCGCGGTGGTCCCGTCCTCGCGTCCCCCGGAGGACGCGGGGTCGCGGGGACGGGACCGTCCGGCACGAGGGGCTCAGCTGTCGCCGGCGTGCACGGCGACCGCCGACTTCGCGGGCAGCTCCACCGTTGCCTGACCACCGGAGACGGTCACCTCGGTGGCACAGTCACTGAGCATGTCGCAGTACGTACCGTCGGGCAGCTGGGTGCCGAGCTGGACGCTCACCTGCTCGTCGGAGTTGTTGATGGCGACCAGCCCCGCGCCCCGGTCGAAGCCGATCACGTTGTACTGCGGGGACTGGATCTCCCCGACCTCGGCGCCCGCGACCGCGTTGCGCCAGCCGACCGCGCCGGTGATCCGGGGGTCACGGTCCAGGCAGTACCAGCCGTTGTCGCAGTCGGTTCCGGTGACGAACCCACTGCCGTCGGCGGGCGGCGAGTCGTCGCGGCCCTCGTACTCGAAGCCCGAGTAGACCGTGGGGGGCGCGTCCGACCAGGCCAGCTGGAAGACGTTGGCGAGGACGGCCGTGTCTCCGTCCCGATAGGTCAGATGCCGGCCGTCGCGCTCGGTATCGTGGTTGGTGACGAAGGCGACGGAGTCGTCGGCCGGCAGCAGGCCGCCGCCGAAGTCGGTCAGTTGGGCGATGTCGCCCTCGAACGCCCCCTTCAGCTGGTCGCCCATGGCGAAGTCCAGCACCCGGCCGCTGCCGAAGTAGTCCTCAGCCGGCGGAGTCGGCCCGGGGAACACCTCGTGGAAGACGAACGGCCGCTCGCCGTCGGCCGTCGAGTCCAGCGCGCCGATGATCGCTTCCAGATCCTCGGCCGGCATGTGCTTGGACGCGTCCACCCGGAAGCCCGAGACGCCCAGCGCTATCTGGGAGTTGAGGTAGCCGACCAACTGCTCGCGCACATAGGAGCTGTCGCTCTTGAGGTCGGGCAGCCCCAGCAGCTCGCAGTTCTGCACCTCCCAGATGTCGTTGTAGTCGCTGATCTCCCGGTCGCAGATGTCGACGTTGTAGTCGGCCCGCGAGTACATCGGCGGATCGTACTTGTCGCTGATCTGGGTGCCCGCGTAGCCGGTGCCGCCGATGGCGGCGGTGTGGTTGATCACCGCGTCGGTGTAGACCCGGATGCCCGCGTCGTCGCAGGTCCGCACCATGGCGGCGAAGTCGCTCTCGGATCCGAGACGGCCGCTCAACTGATAGCTGAACGGCTGGTAGATGTCCCACCAGGCGCCTTCCGGGTGCGCCAGCGACTCGTGCGGCGGTGCGACCCACACCGCGCCATAGCCCGCGGGGGCGAGCACGTCGGTGCACTCGGCGGCCACGGAACTCCAGTTCCAGGCCCAGAGGTTGGCGATCACATCGTTCTCGGCGGCCTGGGGGGACACGGCCTGCCCGGCGTTGGCCTCGGCGGCCGGCTCGGAGGCGGCCATGCCGCTGCCGGGGATCAGGGCGGTGATCAGCCCGGCGACGGGCAGTCCGAGCAACGCGATCCGCCACCCGGTCGTGCGGGACGGGGTGGGGTGTGGGGGTTTCCTGCGCACAACGGCTCCTTCGACTTGCTCCGGAAGGCCACACGCGCCAGCGGCCGTTCTGCAAGAAGATGCAGAAACTTGCGGCATCGTATGAGCGTCGGCTCACGCTGTAAACAGTCCGCGCAGACGTTCGTCTCCGGGTGTCCTGCCGCTGCGCCCCGAACCACCGCCGCTCCGCTTGCAACTTCTTTCAGTCAGCGCACACCGTCCGCCGCCTCAGGGCAGCTTGCCCAGAAGGTGCGGGACGGCGTCCGGCAGGGATTCCTCGCAGGTGGACATGCCCGGTCCGCCCAACCGGATCTGCACGCTCACCGAGCGCGCGTCGGCTATCTCGTAGAGCACCGAGCAGGTCACCTCGTACGGGGAGTTCGAGATCTCCTCCGCCTCGTGGACATCGGCCCCCTCGGACCGCGCGGTGAACCCGAACTCCTCGGCCAGCTCGGCGGCTTCGCGATCCCAGACATGCACCACCACCGAGCTCGCATGGACTCCCCCCATGGAGGAGACGATCCTGGTCCCGAAGCGGCAGGCGTCGACTATCCGCTCGTCCACCGGCTGCGGCAGCCGATACCCCTCGTCGAGGCGCAGCTCTTCCAGCTCCGATTCGGAGAAGTAGCGACAGGCACGGGGATCGTCCGCCTCGAATCCCGGGATCGGCTCCCGCTGGGCATGCCCCCAGGCGGCGGCCCCCAGCGTTGTCGCGAGAACGACAGCCACGGCACCGACCGGCCACCACCAGGCGCGGAAGCTACTGGCCCGGCCCCGATCGCCCCCTCCCACCGCCTCGGCGACCGCGTCGGCGAGCCGCCGGGCCTCCTCGGTATAGCCGGTGATCAGCATGGAGCCGCCGTCCCTGGCATCTATGCGGCAGTGCACGTCGGAGCCGAGCAACTCGGGCCCACGCGCCCGCTGATCACGCACCCGCGCGACGTCCTCCCAGAACACCGCCGTGCGCTCCTCCGCATGGTGGTGAACGAGGCCGTGCTCACGCAGCGCGAAGGATTCGCCGGGCCGGCTGACCGCCTGCCAGACCCGCACGCCGCCGACGACCAGCCCGGCCAACCCCACGCCCAGCAGCAGCCCGGGGATCAACGTCGGGCCGAAGCCCTCCCGCGCCTCGTCGGCCTGCCCCAGCAGCAGCGGCACCCCGACGGCGACCGCCACGGCCCCCAGCGCCAGGGCGGACCAGCCCACCACGGCCCGCTTGCCGCTGTCCGTCCGGAACTCCTCCCGAACCGCTCCCAGACGACGATCAGCCATCGGATTCCCTCCCCCAACGCCACTGCCAACGTTGGCCCGACGATAGCGCGCACCACTGACAGTCGCCGCTCGTTCACAGGAGGGCGGTCCGGCCCCAGCCCCCTCTGTACGGCGCGGAGTCGAGGATCCGTCCCGCGAGCTGCGAACACGAGGCACCGGCGTGGGCACGGGGCATGCGACACAAGCCGGTGGCGTCGTCATGCAGTTGCACGACTGCTCGGAAGTGACTCCTCCCCCCGATCCCGGGCATATTCCAGGGGCATGTTTCCTGGCAGGAGGGCGTTGGCGCACACGAGGGACCTATCGCCAGGATTCGGTCATCTATCCGATTGGGCAGAGGCTGTCCCCTCGGGTGCTGCACGATGTTGAGATGCGGTCAGCGGGACCGCCCCGCTTGTCAGTACGCCCGAGGAGAGACTCAGTGGGAGCCCAACCGGCCCGACGACAGTCGAGAGAACTCCATGGTGCCGTGCCCACGGCCCAGCACATGGTGGTCGGTCGTGAGTTGCGGCGGCTGCGCGACGCGGCCCTGCTCAGCCAGAAGAACGCTGCGAGTCTCCTCGGCATCAGCACCTACATACTCAGCCGCAACGAGACCGGTGAAACCCCGTGCAAACGAGAGACCCTGCTCAAGGCCTGCGGAATCTACAACGCGACGCCCGAGGAACAGGCCCTGCTCTCCCACATGCTGAGCGAGGCCAGTAGGCGGCGCTGGTGGCAGGGCTCCGAATGGCGAGGCGTCGCGCAGAAGAAGCTTCTCACCCTGATCAGCCTGGAAGAACAGGCGGAGTACATCCGGGTCTACGACCGCGATCGCATTCCGGGCATGCTACAGACGGAGGAGTACGCGCACTGGGCGATCAGCGTGGGAATGGGCGGTGGATCGGAGAGGGACATCCGACGGCGCGTGAATCTCCGGATGGAACGTCAAGGGCATTACGCGCAGTCGAAGGGAAAGCACTACACGAGCGTGTTGGACGAGGCGACCCTCATCCGGGGCTACGGCAACCCCACGGTCATGCGACGGCAGTTGGAGAAGCTCCTCGAACTGGCCGAAGACCGTCGTTACGGGCTGCATATCGCGGAGTTACGGAAATACAACATGCCAACCGGAATCGGGCAGACGATCCTCTTCGACTTCGGCCAACAGATCCTCCCCACGATCCTCTACGAGGAGCGCCACGAGAGCGCATTCGTCTGCCAGGAGCCCGAAGAGGTGGACGAACGATGCAAGAGCTTCGATCGGTTACTTCACGCCAGCATGTCCACGATCCACACGAGACGGCGCATCCGCGATCATCTCGATCGGCTGACCAGGAAAACCCACCGGTGATCCCGACCGTTCAGAGCTTCCGCGCGACGCCGGCATAGAGCGACGCGTGAGCGTCGGCCACCAGCTCGGGTCCGCCGACCAGCCCTGGTCCGCCGACCGGCTCCGGGCGCCACCGGTGCGCCACGACAAGCCCGGGATCGACGAGTTCGAGGCCGTCGAAGAAACGCAGCACCGCCGCGCGCGAGCGAACCTGCGTGGGCGTGCCCCACCCCCGGTAGAGGTCCATGACCTCCCGCCAGGGCTCGGCGGCGAAATCGCCGGTGCAGTGCGACACGCTCAGATAGGAGCCCGGCGCGAGTCGGGCGAGCAGTCCGTCGACCACCGCGTAGGGATCCTGGGCGTCCGTCACGAAGTGGAGCACCGCGTGCAGGCTCAGCCCGACGGGCCGCGCCAGATCGAGACAGCCGTCCTTCTCCAACGCCGCGAACACCGCGGCCGGCTCGGTGAGATCGGCCGCGAGGCAGGCGGTCCTGCCCTCCCGTGAGCTGGTCAACAGGGAGTCCGCATAGGCCAGGACGATGGGGTCGGTGTCGACATAGGCCACCCGGCTGCTCGGCTCCTGGGCCTGGGCGATCTCGTGCAGGTTGGGCGCCGCCGGGACCCCGGACCCGACATCGAGGAACTGGGTGATCCGGCATTCGGCGACGAGAAAGCGAACAGCGCGACGCATAAACGCGCGGTTGACCCGGGCGAGCATGGGCATGGCGGGGAAACGTCGGATAACCGCCTGAGCAGCCTCCCGGTCAACCCGATAGTTGGTCTTTCCACCCAGGTAGTAGTCATACATTCGCGCGCTGTGGGGCCGGTCCTGCCCCAGGTCCACGGGCACGCCGACGTTCTCGGACGGCTCCGGCGTCTCGTCCACAGCGCTCACCCTCTGGTCCGCCTCCCTCGCCCCGTGCCCGGCTGCGGCAGCTGCGCACTCACGTGCGGAGCAGCGCAGTTGCCTCAGCCCTCATCAGTACGCGCCGGCCCACCGCCTGTCCAGGAACGCTGCCACCCCCACGTGATCATGGCCGAAAGACCCCCTCGGCCCACCACTCCAAGACCGTGCCAACAAGTCAGCCGGCCAGAAACCCATCACCACCGCGAAGACGTCCCACAAAGACGCGCATCGAGCCCTTGCCCCAGCGGATCACCGGACCCTCGCGGTCCTTGGAGTCCCGCAGCAGAACCGCTGCGCGGAGCGTCGCCAGTTCGACGCAGTCACCGTTGTGATTGCTGTGGGAACTCTTCCGCCAGACGAGCGCGACCTCGCCTGTCTCACTTCCGGACGTGTTCGGCTGTGCCATGACGCCGCCTCCCGTGGTCGACACACTTCCCCCTCCGACACTTGCAATTGCAGGCCTCGGCTGCTGTAAGTATGGCCGCCCAACCCTGTCCTCAAGCGGACGACTTCGTGGAAATCCTCGGCAACTGGTGGTGCGCCGGCGCGCAAGTGCATACCGCGGGAGAAATTTCTGCGAACCGTCGCATCCGGACCGATCGCCCCGCCGAATAGAGCGAAGAACAGAGGCACGTGCGGCGGTCATATGTTCGCTAACTATTCCCAAGTCACTTGACCTGGGACGATATAGCCACCCACCCGCCTCGGCCCCCCAGGGCGGCATTCCGCGTCATCACCGTCCATCCGTGAACATGACGCGGGAGCCACGATCCCTTTGCACCGACACGACGGCGCGGAGAGCGAACGGCGAAACGTGGCAGGTGGGCCCCGCCGAGCGCATTACCGTCTATGCCAGCCGATTCGGAGATCGAATACGGTGCCCATGCTTTCCCACCGTCTGAAGGAGATATTCCCCATGGCACAACACTCCGATCGCCCAGGTGATGCGCATTGCGGACACACCTACGCGGAAGAGACCGACACCCGCAAACCACGGACGGTATGCCGCTCCCGGCTTTCACACCTTCTGCGATTCGCCGCGAGAGTCATCGCCACCATGCTCACGGCCACAGACCTGCCGGGCTCGTCCTTAGCCGCCTCCCTCCTGCTCCTCATCCGGCACCACACCCACGGCGACGAATAGAGCGGACCCCTCACAGCCACAACGACGACGCCGCACCGGACTCACCGGCGCGGCGTCGTCTCCTCAGCACGGTGCCCCCGGCAGGATTCGAACCTGCGACACCCGCTTTAGGAGTGGGATCGAACCCCTGCCGGGGACGGCGCTGCTGTCCCCCTGATTAGAGCCGCGCGGCGAGCCAAACGATCCGCCTCCTGCCGCCCTGTATCGGGCAGTTCGCTCACGCGCCGCCGTGGGCTGATCAGCATGTGGTCAGATCCGGGTGAGGTCGAATTCCACCGGGAAGGGAGCTGCGGCCTTGAGGACGCCGGTGAAAACGTCTCCGTCCCGATAAGCGTTCGTCGCGGGGTCGAAAACGTAGGTGTACACGAGAGGAACGCCTGTCGCGGCTTGCTCGATCCGCCAGTAAAAGCCAATGCCAGCCTTGGCGTATTTGGTCGACCTTCACGATCCGGTCGGTGCTCTCGGAGCCCGGCGGCACCACCTCCGCGACCAGCAGCACATGCTCAGAGCGCGTGGGGGCGATATCAATCGTGTCCGCACGGTATACAACGACGTCCGGGCGGCGATTGGTCAGCGGAACATCCTGAAGCCGGACGTCGAAGTCCGTGTCGGCATTCCACTCCGGGCCCGCAGCCGCGTCCAAGGCGTTCGCGAAAATCCTGGCCACTCGATTGTGTCGTTTGGACGCACCCGGACTCACGACGACCATCCCATCCACGATCTCGATGCCGGCGCACTGTTCCTCGGACCAGGACTCGTACTCCTCCGCCGTGATCTGCTCATGCATCCACGCTGGGGCGACCGTCTCGGCCGTCATGAAGCACCTCCCAGACACTGTGTCGCGGGCCCGATCCCGTGCGTTCAGGGTACTGTCTGCGATCCGTCCGGCACGCTGATCTCGCTCATACACTGCCCGCCGGCGGGCCTCCAATCGGTGAGCCAGCGGTGATCAGGAATCGGCACGGTGGACTGGCCACCAGGGGATCGGAACAGACGAGCGGCGTCGATGACCTGGTGGCCGCACGGCGGGTGCCGTCCCACCGGCGACGCGAGCCGTCCCCCCATAGGCCGCATGACACGTCCCATGCCGAGGTCCGGCGATTCCGCGAGCGTCTATGCGGCCGCTGGCCGAAGCGACGAAGATTTCGCGGCACCGCTCCGGAGGCTCCTGTGCCGACGCAATAGGTACGGCTGGAAACCGCTCGTACGGCATTGCGGAAGCCTCCGGCTACCTGGAAGGAGCAGGGATCAGAGCACGACCCCGAAAGGGCGAAACGGCCACAAGGCCACATAGCGTCCTCCCAGAAACGCTGGCCGCACGCAACGCCAGAGCACCAGAGACCACCCACCTGCACTTCTTGTCAGAGCGACAGGAACCGAAGTACGGTTCGCCTCATGCAAGCTGACGCATGGGTCCCCACACCGGTGCTACTGACGGTCGATCTGGTGATCCTGACGCTGCGCGAAAGGGAGCTGTGTGTACTCCTTGTGGAGCGGAACGAAGATCCTTTTCAGGGCATGCTGGCCCTGCCCGGCGGATTCCTCAATCACACCGGTGAGGAGATCCAGGACGCCGCCTACCGCGAGTTGCGCGAGGAAACCTCCCTCGCCGCCGGGGAGGTGCATCTTGAGCAACTCACCACCTATGGCGACGCGGGCCGCGACCCAAGGGGCCGCGTTGTTTCCGTGGCCCATTTGGCGATCGCACCGGAGCTGCCCGAACCGGTGGCGGGAACGGACGCCAGGGACGCCGCGTGGGCACCTGCGGAATCCGTCCTATCCGGCGCGAGGGAACTGGCCTTCGATCATCACCAAATCGTGAAGGACGGAGTCGAACGCGCGCGCACCAAGCTCGAATTCTCGGCACTGGCCACGGCCTTCTGCACCGACGTTTTCACCATAGCCGAGTTGCAGCAGGTCTACGAAGCAGTCTGGGGAACCGAACTCGACACCCGCAATTTCTACCGCAAGATCCAGGCCATCAAAGGATTCATCGTCCCCGCCGGATCGGAACGCAGGGCCACGGGAGGGCGGCCCGCACGGCTGTACCGCGCCGGGCCAACGACGACGTTGTTCCCGCCATTGATACGACCCGCGCCGCCCGGAACGGAAAAGGACATGAGAGAGAAAGGGAAATAGATGCCGAAAAACCCGGTGGTGATTCTCACTGCTCTCAATCTCGAATACCAGGCCATGCGCCAGAAACTATCCCGTCCACAGGTCCACCGCCATAAGCGTGGTACCCGGTTCGAGGTGGGAACCGTGCAGGGCACTTCGTGTCGCATCGTGCTCGGTCTGACGAACAAGGGGAATCAGTCTGCCGCAGTGATCGCCGAGCGGGCGATACAGGAGTTCTCGCCGGTGGCCTTGTTGTTCGTCGGAGTCGCCGGCGCGCTGTGGGGCACCGCCAGGCTGGGCGACGTGGTGATGGCCAGCCATGTGTACGCCTACCACGGCGGGACCAGCGAGGACGACGGCCTCAAGGCCCGTCCCCGGGTATGGGAGACGGCGCACGGTATCAGTCAACTCGGCTCGCATCTGGCTCGCGTGGACGACTGGGCCGACGACATGCCTGGCCGTGAGCACGTGCCGCAGGTGCGCTTCGGCGCCATCGCCGCGGGCGAGGTCGTACAGAACTCGAGGATCTCGGCCGAAGCTCGGTGGATTCGGCAGCACTACAACGACGCGCTCGCGATCGAGATGGAGGCCGCCGGCATAGCACAGGCCGGTCATCTCAACGGAGCACCCGTGGCCATCATCCGGGGAATCAGCGACCGAGCGGACGGCACGAAGAGCAGCGCGAACGACCGTAACTGGCAACCACAGGCTGCGGCGAACGCGGCGGCATTCGCCACTCGGCTGGCGGTGGAACTGGTGGCAGAACAGGAGCAGATCGCAATGTCCGAGGCGGAACAGCCCCAGACGGGCGGCGGAACCCAGGAGCACGTCAGCAACACCGCCCATAACAGCACGATTGGGATCATGGCCGGTTCGGTCAAGGAGAGCAGCGTCTTCATGAATGCGGCCCCGAAGGCCACCGGTCCAACTGACCTGATCGCAGACCTGGATAGTTTCCGTGAGCACATGGCACGTCACCACCTTGACGGATCGCTTGACGGCGACACCTACCAGGAGGCACTGGTCGAGCTTCGCTCCGCCCGGCAGGCGGCAAGCGAGAACACCGCCGAGGCATCCAAGACGACGACCATGGCGCTCAAGAGGTTACGCGGCCTGATCGCGGATTCTCCCGAGCTGACGGCCAGGCTGGCACCCATGGTAGTTGCGGCAGGCAACTTGTCATGAATGACGGCAGCGGTGTCCCGCACATTTCGGCCGCTTACGACTCCACCGTCGGAATCCAGGCCGAGACCGTACACAACTCCAACGTCTACTTCGTCCATCCAGACGCGTCGCCCCAGGAAAAATACAAGGTCGGCGTGCGGTTTCTGGAGGATGGCGTCTCCAGCCGTGCTCGCGACATGATCAGCGACGCGATCGCACACGGATACGACAACGCCGAGGTGCGTTTCCACTGGGTGCTCGCCATGCTCAGCGCTCGTGCCTACCACGACCTCAGCACCGAGGAGGTCCAGCGTCTGCACCATGCCTCCGGGCTCGTACGGACCTACGCCGAAGGAGGGTGGAAAGACGCTCTGCAGGTGGCTTTCGAACTGCTGGCGATGCTCGGCACCGCGGTCGGCGAAACGGGGCGCGTATCGGAGCGGTTGCAGGCCCTGTCGCCTCGCCGACGTGACGCGATCGTCCACCACCTCGACCTCGTCCTCACCGGAGGGCTGAAGGACAGCCTGTGGGCCGAGAACCGCGAACGGGCCGAGGCAGCTCGCTTCGAGAATGACCGAGTCAACCGGGTCTGGGCGTATTTCGAACCCGAGCCCATCGGGCCGCGGGCCATGCCGCCTCGCCCGGGCACCGCTACTGCCGACCAAGCATCCCTTCCCCTTCGGGCCAGCGCGTTCGTCATCGCCACCGCGTTCCTCTGGGCCTTGGCGCTGGCCGCGGATCCGTCCGCGGCGTTCATCGAGTTATTGGTGGGCATCGCCGCAGGGCTAACCGCTGCTCAATTCGGCCCCCAGTGGTGGCATCAGGAACAACAACGGAAGGCCAGGCTCCGGGAGCCCCACACCCCACAAATGCAAGATGCTGCCTCCACCGGTGGCGGGTTCACCCATAGGGTCCGCCATTCGTTCGACCACTACTTCAGCGTTCACACGCCGCACGGATTTACGGCTCAAGAATGGCGTGATCACACCATCCACATGCGCAACGACCTCGCCACTGAGATCGCTCTTCTCTACCGTGAGAGCCGGATCAGCGTGGACCGGGTCAACTGGCTGATCCGCTATCTCGCCGAGGATGCTCGCGACCGCCACAACAAGGGCACTTTGTTCGACGACCACTATCAGAACCAGACCCCGTTGGTGGCGAAGGCGCTGTGCGTGGTCGCCCTCGTCACTCTCGGCGGCGCGACTCTGGCGCTTCTCGGAACAGCGGCCTCGGGTGCCGGCTCGTCGCAAATGCCGCTGGCCTTCCTGGCCTTGGTCGGAGCGGTCCTGTCCGGACGTGCGGCCGTTGCCTCGTGGCTGCTGGCCCAGGGCGAAGAACACCGGATGGCCAGGGAAACCCAGGAGTATAAGGAGCAGCTGACCGCGCGGCAAATCGCCTATCAGAAGTGGAGGTCGTTCCTGGACGCCATGCGGCCCAGTGAGCTGCAAATGGAGACCTGGCTCACCTGCGACAAGACGCTATTCGTCGACGAAGCGCTCCGCCACTACCAGCTCACGTGGCACGATCTGATCACCCACACCATCCTGATGACACCCGCGCGCCCCTACAAACGAGGGCGGGTAAAGGGCGGTCCCTGGCGATACTCGCGCTACAGCTTCCGCCTTTTCTTGGTCACGCAGGACGGTGTTCGGGAGATCAGCACGGAGTTGAATTTCACCGACGCGAAGCGCGGGAACGAGCAACAGCGAAGCAACTACCGTTTCGACGCACTGTCCTCAGTGCAGGTCACAGAGAGTTCCCGTGTCGGCTACGACCTGGAACTCATCCTGACTAACGGGCCGGCCAGGAGCATCCGCGTCAAAGACGCCGACACCCATCAACTGGCGCCGGACGAAAGCGCCCAGGAACTCGCCGACATCAGCCTCAACGCGAGTGGTTTCATCCACGCCTTCCGCCTCCTGGAAGGAATCGCTGCTGACGGAAAGGGTTGGATCGAGAGAAACAACCCCAAGAACCTGCCATCCTTCCGCACTGCCGACTGAGCCCCCGGGGTGGGCAAGGGACCGGAGCACCCGCCCCTTGCCCACCCGCTCACCAGTCCCGCCGGAGTCGAGCTGAGGAGCCGTCCATGGCCGCCGCGGAAGACGTCACTGAGAGCAGACTGTTGCTGGCCGAGTACGACCGCATCAAGGAGGAACAGAAGACCCGGATCGGGTTCCGCGACAATCTGCTCTACTTCACACTCGCCGCGTCCACCGCGGTCCTGGCGATCGCCGTCCAGACCAAGCAGGTACAACTGCTGCTCGTCATCCCGGTGATCTGCCTGGTACTCGGCTGGACCTACTTGGTCAACGACGAGAAGATCTCCGCGGTCGGGTGCTACATCCGCGATCAGCTGGGACCACGGTTGGCCGAGCTGAGCGGTGCCAGCGGCGCGGTGTTCGGCTGGGAGACCTACCACCGCGGCGATGAAAGGCGCACCCTGCGCAAGCGGCTACAGGCTGCGGTGGACCTGTTCACCTACTTGGCCTTACCCATGACCTGTGTGACCACATTCTGGTGCTCCCCCGCTACCCCGCCCCTACTCCTGATCGCCTCCCTCGCCCAGACCCTTGCCCTGGCCGTACTGGGCTGGCAGTTCCTGCGCTACGCGGAGTGGTAGTACTCGCCACGAAAGAATCAAGGTTACCGCGATCTGCCCATGAGATCAGCCGACGGCGCGGATCATCACCGTGAGCAGCGGCGAGGCCAGTTACGGTTGGCTCTGGCCGATGTCCTCGTAGCCCCGCGACCGACAGAGCTGGTGGACCTTCCCGTCGCCAACTGCCCGGTTGACCATGAGCCTGACGAACGGCTCGTGGTGGGTGGTGAGGAGGGTGTCGTGGACGCGATGGGCGGTGCCGGTCTTGCGCCAGGACGGGCTGACGCCGATCTCCTTCAGGGCCACGACCGGGTGTTCGGTGTACTTCGCCGGCGGCGTTGGGCGGTGCGCTGCCAGTAGCGGTCAAGGTGTTCGCTGGTGCTGCCGTAGGCGTAGCCGACTGGTTGGCCGTCCGCGTAGGCGAGGACGACCGTGAAGCCGGGCTCGATGCCGTGCCGGTCGAGGCGTTCGCCGAACGACGTGACCGCTTAGTTCGGCAGCTGGAGCAGGGGGGCGTGCACCTCGGCGTACACGTCGAGGAGGTCCCCGCAGACGAGGTCGAGAGTGGTGAAGGTGCGCAGTTCGATGGCGGGTGCCGTGGTCATGCGGCCACTCTCCAGGTGGCGGCCTGCTCGGTCCAGGTTTGGGTGGTGGTGCTGCCGGGCGCCGTGGCCCGGAGCTGAACTCCTTGAGCGTCCGCGACACTCGGGCGTGTCGGGTGGCTGCGTCGCAGGAAACATTCATTGCGGTCGCCGTGGCGGCGTCGGAGTCGCCCTGGGCGAGTTGGGCATTGGCGAGCCAGATTGTGGCGATGGCCCGGGAGCGGACCATGTGCGGCCGGATGGCCGACAGGCAGCAGTGTGCGTGTTACTCGGCGACCGGGTAGTCGCCGAACGCCAGGTGCGCGCGGAGGGCCAGGGAGTCCAACTCCGCTTGGTCGTAGAAGGCGAGCAACCACACCGGCCGATACGCACACGAGTCTGCTCCCCGAAGCGGACCTGGCGATCGCCGAGGCAGCGGCCCAGCCCGTACCGCGCGCCCGCGCCACGGGAGAAGAGGAGCCCGACCCCGACAACGCGGGGGAGCCCGTACCAGGTGATGCTGATCCGTCGGGCGATATTCGGCAGATCAACTCCCCGTCCGCTCACGCACCGCGCACGCAAACGGCCCCGGACGGGGAGTCCGAGGCCGAATAGAGTGCTTCGCTGGGCGAAAACCCCCAGGTCAGCGACCTGACGAGCGGTGCCCCCGGCAGGATTCGAACCTGCGACACCCGCTTTAGGAGTTCGCGCGGACGCCCCGCCCAACGGGCGGACGCCGTGCCTGTCCGTACGCCACGGTCCCCGCCGATCCGCCCTCGTCCGGGCCCGTTGATGTCAGCGATGGATGTCAGGGAACGGCGCCCTCTCGGGTCACTTCTTACGGCTCTTGCCGGTCTTCTTCGCCTCACGCTTCTTGCGTTGAGTGACGGCGTACGACGTCAACGAGCCCTGATGCACCTCGCATCGGGATGTGCCCGTCATGCACGCCTTCCGGCACGCCGTTCCCCTCTTGGTCCTGTGGCCACACTTGAACAACTGCTTGGGCACCAGCTTCCTCCTGGAAGATTCCTGACTGGGCCGGAGACCACCGGCCTCCTTCGCCACCCTGGCCCCGCCCGGATGCGGCAGACAGGGCGCACAACCGGTCGATGCGGGGCTCTGAGGGCGCGTTCGATACCGACGCGAACGCGCCCCCTTACCGCCTGGAGCGGCGGTGAGCGGTGGTCAGATCGCGCCATGATGCGACGGTGGACCTGTCTGCGGGCAGGTGACCGGGGGTAGCGTCGAAGGATCACCAGTCCTGGAGGTGCGCTGGATGGCGTCGGAGTTCACGGAGGACGTGGCACGTGACGTTCTCACGCAGGCATGTGCCGCCACAGGGCTGGATGCGGGCGGAGCCGAACTGCTGCGGCTCGGCTCGAACGCGGTGTTCCGGCTGGCCTCCGCCCCCGTCATTGTCCGAATCGCCCAGGACCCGAGTGCTGCCGAGGAGATGAAACGGGGCGTCGCCGTCGCCCGGTGGCTGGAGTCGGAGGACTACCCGGCTACCCGCCTCGTACCCGGTGTGGCCCAACCAACTGTCGTCGGGGGTCGGGTGGTGACGTACTGGGAGAGCGCCCGGGATCGTGTGGAGTACGCGCGGTTGGACGAGTTGGGCGACCTGCTGAAGCGGCTGCACTGGCTGGAGGAGCCGGAGTCGCTGGGCCTGCCGTACTACGACCCGTTCTCCCGTGTCGCCGAGGGAATGCGGGCACTGACCAATGTCTCTGAGCACGACCGGGAGTTGCTGGAACAGCGGGCTGCCCGGCTTCAGAAGGACCTGAGCCGGGTGGACTTCGTGCTTCCCTTCGGGGCGATCCACGGTGACGCGAACGTGGGCAATGCGCTCCGTCATCGGCAGGGCCACCCGATCCTGATCGACCTGGACAGCTTCGCCCTGGGCCACCGCGAATGGGATCTGGTGCTGACGTCGCTCTACTACGAGCGGTTCGGCTGGCACACCAAAGCCGAGTACGAGTCGTTCGTCTATCACTACGGCTTCGAGCTGATGAACTGGCCCGGCTACGAGGTGCTGGCCGACATCCGCGAGCTGATGATGATGCTATGGCTGGGCACCCGAACGTCCGGCGACCCCAAGTCGGCCGAGGAATTCCGGCGTCGCCTCCACACGTTGCGCACCGACGGCAGCCGGCGCGACTGGCAGCCGTTCTAACGTGCGGGCTACCGGCCGGTGGCAAGCCAGAGGCGGTGTCCGGCGGCCTGCCCGTAGAAGTCACGGGTCGCCGAGGTATCGCCCACCCGGGCCAGATGCTCGCGGAACTCCGCGAGGTAGCTGACACAGCGGGCCGACTTGAGCTGCTCCCCCAGGTCAAGCGCGTCCAACGCCACGCGACATGCCTCCTCGACGTCCCCGGCGCGGAGATGGGCGTCGGCCAAGACCATGGTGGCGAAGAAGTCGCTGCGGACATGAGACCCGCTCATGGCGTTCTGCGCGTGGGCGACAGCTTGCCGGGCGCTGTTGACGTCGCGAAAGCAGTGGGCGGCTTCGGCGGCCAGCTCCGCCTCGTCGAAGTAGGTGATCCACTCGGGCTCGTCGGTGCTGTTCCGACTCTCCAGCGCCCTGGTCGCCTCGGCAAGGGCCATCTCGCAGGCGCGTGCGTCCCCCGTGCGAGCCAGCGCGCGGGCCTCCATCGCGTGGAACTGGGCCATGAGCGTCGGCGTCGCGACACGGGCAATGCCCATGCGGGCGGCGCGGGCGAGCGTCGCGGCCTCGGTGTAGCGGCCGAGGAACGTCGCCTGGTGACTCATCGCCGACAGGATGCTTCCGGCGAGCCGGCGATCGGCCCCGTCCTGGGCGAGCCGGAGTGCCTGGAGGAAATACCGCTGGGCGAGGCCGTGATGACAGGCGTCATAGGACATCCAGCCGGCGAGCAACGTGGATTCGGCGGCGGTGGAGAACAGTGCCCGCCCCACGGCCTCCTTGTACTGCCCGGAGAGGAGCGGACTCACGTCCCGGCTGAGGTAGTGGATCACTGAGTGCCGCGCGTGGTCCCCGCCGAAACGGTCGTCCAGCTGCGAGAACAGATCCGTTGTCGTCTTGATCGCCGCGACATCGGGCAGGCCGACCCGCACCCCGGAGCCGCGCTCCGCCGACAGCGGCGCGGGCTCGGGAGCGACCAGCCACGTCACCGATGCCTCATGCCAGGTCGGTTCGGAGGGCTGTGAGGTGAGCAGCGGTTCGTAGCCGTTGAGATCGGCGCGCCAGAGTTGGGTGACGGAAATGATGGCGCTCTCGACCGTCGCCGGGTATCCGGTGTCGAGCAACCGCGCGTCATGGCCCCCAAGGTGATTCAGCCCCAGCTCAGCAGCGCTCATGCCCAGGGCCTTGGAGAGGATCGGCCCGTAAAACTCGTCGGGGACGCTGTGGCTGTTCTCCCAACTCGCGATCCGACGCTTCACGCTGGCGTCGGCCGGCAGCGACATACCCTGCTGGGCTGCGGCCGTGCGCATCCCCCGGACCAGCCGAAGCTGACCCCACCCGCGCCTCTTCCTCGCCTGCCGCAGGAGGTTTCCGGAAGACACCGGATCGTCCGTCATGCTCCCCCGCCCCCTTCGGACGCCGCCGACTTCTGACTGTACGGAGCCACGGCCTCACTGTGAAGCAACTCCCCTCGGCAGTCGCCCGCTTGGCCGGTGACGGGGGATGACGTCAGGCCGGGTGACACGTCATCCCCCGTCACCTGCCGTCGTCTCCCGGACGCGCGCCGGGGAACCGAGGCTGGTCACACGGCGGTCGTCGGGCCGCTGAACCGGCTTGGAGTGAGGTGAAGGTGGCGTGCAGATGATGACGCGGCGAGGACTCGGGTGGCTGTCCGAGGCGGCGGACCTGCCGGAGCGGTGCCGTGAGGTGTGGGCGGACGATCCCCGCCGACCGTACGCGCTGCCGACGGGCCGACTCTTCGATGTGGTGGTGCTGGAGCAGCGGATCGGCGTGGAGACGTTCGATCAACTGGAGCGGCACCAGATGCCCGTGGGACCGGTGATGGCGGACTGGGCGACGCGCCAGATCGGCTTCTTCCTCTTCCCGGGCTCGCGTGCACCGTTCGATCGGACGCTCGCCTCCGAAAGCTCCGAGCCGCCCACCTACCGCTACCTGGGGTCGAACAGTCTGGCTGTTGTCCCCGGCCCCATGCCGCTGTCGGGCGACCGCTACACGTGGCTCCGGGCCCCGGCGAAGCGGCTCGACAACACCCCGACCCACGCCGTCACCCTGGCCGCGATGCTCGTCGCCGCCCACGAACTCGTCCTCCGCGCCGATCGCTACGGCGAAGCGCTGTCACGGCGCACCGCTGGCGACAGCGGGAAAGGAACGGACCGTGACCAGTAGGGACGACGATCTTCCGATGGACGCGGCCACCTGGTCCCCGATCCACAGCCGCGAGTGGTACGCGGCCCGCGATGCCGTCGCCGGACTCCGTGACGTCCTGATCGCGGCCGGCCTCGACAGCGAGTTCCCCTATCTGCGGGCCGACCTGAACGCGTTCGGCATGGGGCTGATCGAACTGGGCCGCATCTCCCCGCACACGGCCGAACGCCTCGCGGAACTAATCCGGACGGGCCTCAACTGCGCCCAAGAGCACGAGAACAGCAGCGGTCCGGGAGGAAGGACACCATGACCGACCCACGCGGCGTCTGCGCACGCAGCGCCACCGACCTGAACGCCGACGCCCCGTACGTCCGTGGCTGGGCGGAGGCAAAACGGGCGACGGACCACCTTGCCGCGCAACTCCACACCCTCGACCTCGCCGCTCTCTTCCCCCAACTCAAGGCCGACGTCAACGTCTTCGGCGAAGGCGTCGTCCGCCTCGGCACCATCCGCCCGGCAACCGCCGAAGCCCTGGCCACCCTCATCATGGCGGGCCTCACCAACGAACTCCTCCACAAGGCCAGCGCGAAGGACGAACCGCCAACGGCCACCGGCTGACGACCGAACTCCCGTACGTGCTGGGCCGCATGTCGGTCCCACCCGCTCGGACCTCGGCCCCGCGCAGCACCGCCTCAATCCCCTGAGCGGTGCCACGCGGGGCCCGGACGCTTCCATGGCTACCGGCCAAGACACCCGCCGCTGCGATAACCCTCTCGTTGCAAACTGCAAGCTGGGAGGCTGACTGCCTCCGGATAGCGCAACAGGGCGCCATTCCAGCGCTGCGGTCGCACGGGGTGTGAACTCAGCCGGGGCGGACTGGCCCACTCGGCTGGTCCGTGTGCACCCTGAGATTGGAAGCTGCGATCATTCGGGGTCGTTTCGGGTACTGTCCTGGACGAACAGTCAGGGTCGTCGCCTCGCAGAGTGCGCTTGATTCTCCCCGCCGGTGCCCACTCCCCCTTGCGCCCATGTGACACCAGGTTACGACACCCTCTCGGCAAAGATTAGTGATGCTCCTCGGAGCTTCTCACTCCCAGTGCGTTTCCAGAATTCGATGATTTCGACATTCCTGCGTTTACGCTCGCCAGTATACTGGGAAATGTCCAGCATGTAAGCTTCGTAGATCCGGCCTGGGCGATGACGAACCGTCACTCGCGAGTTGATCGAATGAATGAGGCGCAAATCGACTAGCTCTTTTACGCGTTCATGGATGTCTGTGGTCAGATCTTTTTCGACGAGAAAGCAATTCTTTTTCCGGGTTGCCAAGCAGAACGTCTTGATGCGTTCAAGTTCCTCTTCCAGCTCTCGCTGCCCATCAAGGACATCGCGGTGGAACTCATCTCGCTTCGAGCTTTCATGCTCACCGGCAGCCTGATTCACAGATGCCACCCCTACGTTTCTGGCGCCTTGATCAGCGGCCACGGCCACTGATTTCCGCAGAATCGACAGGAAGTCTCGCGCAACGCCGCCGCTAGCCAGAACCAGGCGATCACGCGCGCCCTCGTTGATTAGGTCGTGAACATCGACATCGCTTTGTGATGCAACGTTCTCAGTGACTTGGATCAAGAACCGCTTAGCAGTCTTGTATTTCTCTAGGGTTAGGTCGAGGTCGATCTCCTCGACATCATCGCCTAGTTTAATCCCGAGGGGCGGGTCGCCGTTCTTGTACCAAGAGGAGCGATGACGGATCGTACCGACCTTGAGCCATAACCCAGTCCCCTTAAACAATCGATGAAAGTAGTCAAGCACCTCGGGCTGGCTAGTTCGCTTGAGGTAGTACATGTCATCGAGAAGGATGAACCCATTTCCTCCCGACAACTCTACAACGCCGCGCAACGTCTTCTGATAGGCGATGACGCGCCTGTGAAGCGCATCGATTTTTGATCGTCGAGCTGTCTCGTGTGCCTCTTCCAGAGAGAGGGCGCGCGCCGAACGTGACCGTGAGGTCCCAAGATTGACGGACTTCCCGAGCAGACCCAGGTCTAGATTTGACGCGCTGTCCTGTTGATTCTCTTCTTTTTTCAGGCTCTGAATTTCTGCGTCATCATAGGCATGCAGCAGGTTGTTTAGTTCCTTGATGTAGCTTTCGATATCCGTTGATAGGTTTGCGGCTACTGACCTCTTCAGCGGGCCTCGCCGGGGTTTGATGCGCTGCCAGAATGAGGTTTTATTGGCTGGAGCGATTGCCCCACCAGTCAGCCAGCTCTCGATATTTTCGAAAGTTTCGATGAGTACACTAATTAAGACATCGGGGTATGCGTGACCCTTAAATTTCTCCATGTCGATGTAGGCGTTTGGGCACCTATTCATCATCATTTCACTTCGCGCCTTTTGCAGCAAGCTGGTCTTCCCAGATCCTCGGCGGCCGAAGATTAGATGATTTCGATTCGAGAGAGCGCGGGCGAGCGTACCTGCGGCTGGTTCGATGAATTTATTCGCCGCTGGTCCGGTCGATCTAGCGGCCTCTTCAAGAGCCACCGTGAAACGATCGATTTCAGGCCCTGTAACCCTGACCTCGCTGCTTGTCATGCCCCGCCCTTCCGCAAGAAGCTAGTCAAGCAGTTTACACCCGGCGCGGCGATCATGTCCGCCAAAGTCGCTCTCAAGGGAGGCAGTTGCTGATCAAGGCTGGTGGAGTGGCTGTGGCGTCGAGACGCTTTGTCGCGAGTGATCATGGTCCCGTAAGCTTCCGACGCGTCAGGCAGTCTGTGGACCTGCCCGGTAAAGCACAACGTTAGGGCCATGATCTTCGAGGCCTGCGCCAAAGTGGCTGCGTAAGGCCGTGGAGACGACGATGCCCCAAGAGCAACCCTTCGAGAACTGCACGCTAGTGCACGGCCGGCCGGCGGGCCTGGGCCGTGGCGGGGCGGAGACAGGAGCGGCGGCCCGGGGGCCGCCGCTGCCGTGCGCGCCGCGCGTGCGCGGCGCCTTGATGGAGTAAAGGAAGTTTGAGCCAACGGCGGTTTCAGGGACGGTACATCAGCTCGGTGTCGTCGCCGGGGAGGTGGAACTCCTCCAGGGTTAGAGGCTTGGAGCCGTCGCCACGGGCCACGCGGAGGATGTGCAGCAGGGGGACGCCTTCGGGGAGGCGGAGGGAGAGCGCCTGGTCCGGCAGGGGCATTCGGGTGCGGACGTATTCGGTGAAGTCGAGTTCGTAGCCCAGTTCGCTCAGGGCCTCGTAGAGCTGCGGCGCCGGCGGCGGTGCCTGCTCCTCGTACTTCGTACCGACGAGCACGGAGAACGGTACGTAGGTGGTGTGGAGTTGACGCACTCGACCCCGGTCGGCCGTCTGAAGTGCTTGGTAGGTGAACAGGGGTTCGCCGGGCGGGACACGCAGTAGGTCGGCCAGCGCGAGCGGGGCGTCGGTGCGGGTGGCGGTTGGTTCCTCGGCGTTTTCCCAGCGGAGGCCGTCGGCCTCGGTGAAGCGGCCGTCGGCACCATGGCGCACCCCCCGGGGCCGTGTCAGAGCGGGACGCCCGTGTGGGGAGCGGACGAACATGCCTCGGCCCATGAGGACTTCGACCAGGCCATTGGCTCGTAGTTCCGCGACAGCCTGACGAACTGTGGGGCGCGTCACACCGAACTGCTTCGCGAGTGATTCCTCCGAGGGGAGCGGCTGCCCGGTCGGGTAGTCGCCGTTCAGGATGCCTTCTCGCAGGTGATCGGCGATTTGCCGATACTTCGGCGTGGTGTTCCTCGCGGGCATCCAGGGCCTCCATGAGCGTTCCAGTGACCTGCCGCGCCTGCCGTGCGCAAGTGGCATCGGGGCACTTGGACAGCTTCCCGCACTCCTTCTCACTTGACAACCCGTACTACGGGCTCCCACTCTGGACTCAGCCCGTACTACGGGTGGAAGCCAGCTCAGGACGGCGGTCGTCCCGGGCTCAAGGAGAAGGGAGTTGAGACTGTGGTTGCCCTACCGATCGATACCGCGAGGTTCACGGGGATCTTCTGCGCGGTTCCCCCCGCCCCGCGAGTCGCCAACCGGGAGACCGGTCAGCTGCGCGTGGACCGGGAGACCGGCAAGACCGTCTATCAGGTGGGCCTGTGCCTCATGGCGGGCACCTCGGCGGACGTCGTCAACGTGAGCGTGCCGGGTGAGCCCAACGGGGTTCAGGTCGGCGTGCCCGTCCAGGTGCGAGACCTGGTCGCCACGCCGTGGGAGAACGACGGCCGGCACGGCGTCGCCTTCCGCGCGACCGAGATCAAGCCCCTGTCCGCCCCGTCGTCCGGGAAGGGGGCGTGACGGTGACCGTCACGGAAACCCTGCTGGCCTGGGTGCTGGTGTTCACAGCGGCGTTGGGGATGGTGCTGCTGGTCGCAGGGCCGGCCTGGCGCCGACGGCACCCGGCGGCCTGGTGGTTGTGCGTCGGGTTCCCCGCTGCGGCCCTGCGGGTGGTCCGTACGTGGCGTCCGTTGATGGCCGCGTGCGGGCTGGCGCAGAGTCGCAAGGCCGCGTTGGCGGTCGTCTCCGGCCTGGTCACCAGCGGCGGACCGCCGCCGAATCCTCGCGTGCCGGGGCGTGGGCGGACGCATCCGAAGGCCGGTGGCTTCTGGTTCCTGGTCCGACTTCTGCCGGGTCAAGTCCCGGAGGATTTCGTCAAAGCGGCGCCGGCCATGGCACACGACTGGGAGATGCACGCCGTGCGCGTCACGACGGAGCGCCCCGGCGTCGTGCGGGTCTCCGCGACGTTCGCCGACCCGCTGCGCCACCCCTCCGTTCCTCGTCAGCGCGACCCCGGTCGCCTGCTGCGGGTTGTCGTTGGCGTGTTGGAGTCGGGAGGCGCTTGGGCCATCGACCTACGCCAAGTGCCGCACTGGCTCGTTGTCGGCGCGACCCGTTCGGGGAAGTCCACGCTGATCAACGCTCTTGTCTCGGGGCTCGCACCACAGCGAGTCGCCCTGGTCGGCATCGACTGCAAGGGCGGCATGGAACTGAGCCTGTTCGGCCAACGGTTGTCGGCTCTGGCCACTGACCGGGCCGAGGCCATCCGGTTGTTGAACGCACTGGTGAGGATGGCACGGGAGCGGATGGAGCACTGCCGCTCGGCGGGGGTTCGCACGCTGTGGGGACTGCCGGAGGAGGAGCGCCCCGTTCCGGTCGTGGTGATCGTGGACGAGATCGCCGAGCTGTTCCTTGTCGCCAACCGCATGGAGAAGGACGACGCTCAGTCGGTGGCGACCGCGCTGGTCCGGCTGGCCCAACTTGGCGCCGCGCTTGGGATCTTCCTCATCGTCGCCGGGCAGCGCGTCGGCTCTGATCTCGGCCCCGGCGTGACCGCGCTCCGCTCCCAACTCGGTGGCCGGGTCTGCCACCGGGTGACCGACTCGGGCACGGCGGAGATGGCCCTCGGCGACCTCCATCGCGACGCCCTGCACGCCGCTCAGTCCATCGCACCCGACGTACCCGGAACGGCTGTCCTCGCCTGTGGGGGCGGCTGGGAACGGGCCCGGTCGCACCTTGTCTCCGAGCGGGAAGCACAGGCGATCGCGAACGAGTACAGGCACCTGACCCCGGACCTGCCCCAACTCCACGACGACACGCCCTGAAGGGAGATGTCCCGTGCTTCTGTCGGCCTCCGCCGTGTTACTGCTCGGCCTGCTGATCTGGTTCCTCGTCCGCATCCGCTACCTGCGCACGTTCGAGGCGGTGCTCTGCACGACCTTCGGCTTCCTGCTCGCTCAGACGGCAGCCGCCCCGATGCTTCAGACGGCGCTCAACGGAGTCAGCGCGCTCCTGGCGCGCCTTCAGTTCTGACCGCTGACCAAGGAGAGGAAACACTGCGGGTGCGTCAACAAGATCATCCCACCGCCCGAGAGCCGGGCGACATGACCCCAGAGAAAACGGGCTCCCGACCGGGCGCGAAGTCGCCAAACCCGACCCGGTCAGGTGCCCACTCCCACCCCCGCGTGAGCAGAGAAAGGAGCATCCACACTGTGACCAGCGAGAAGCGCTCGCGCAAGTCGCGCCCTCCCGTGTGCGTCATGCGCGAGGAGGAACGCCCCACCTGTGCGGGCACCGAACAGGCCGTGCTCGTCGGTGCGGACGGCGAGGAACGGCGCCTGTGTCCGGCCCACGGCGCGGCCCTGTGGCTGACCGACCCGACGTTCCGGTTCTCCGCCAAGACCCGGCCGGCCGGCATCGCCGACGTCATGCGGCACGCCTTCGGGGAGCCGCGATGAACGACTCCCTCAACTCCCTCGACTCACTGAACGCGCTGCTCGAACGCGCCACCCGCCCCGGTTTCGAGGACTGGCGACGCGGCATCGTCCGGCTCGGCGGCTGCGTCAGCCCGGTCAATCTGGCCGGTCACGGAGTCAGCGTGGACGCGGCCACGGGCGAAGTGCTCCGCTCGCTGAGCGGGGGACTGATCATCCCGTGCGGCAACCGACGTGCCGTCGTCTGCCTGCCCTGTGCCCGGACCTACCGGGGAGACACCTTCCATCTGATCCGCGCGGGGCTGACCGGTGGCAAGGAGGTGACGGAACGGGTCGGTGGGCACCCTCGGGTGTTCGCCACGCTCACCGCCCCCGGCTTCGGCGCGGTCCACACCCGTCGGGAGCGGAGCGGCGAACCGTTGCCGTGCCGTCCTCGACCGGCTGACCAACGCTGCCCGCACGGGCGACCGATCGGCTGCCGCATCCGGCACACCGTGGGCGATCCCCGGTTGGGCGAGCCGCTGTGCCCGCGCTGCTACGACTACGCGGGGGCGGTCCTGTGGCAGGCGCACGCGGGAACGCTGTGGCACCGGTTCACGCTGGAGCTGCGCCGCGAACTGGCCCGGCAGGCGGGGCTTACCCGCTCCGCGTTCGCCGAACGAGTGCGCCTGTCGTACGCCAAGGTCGCCGAGTACCAACGTCGCGGCCTGGTCCACTTCCACGCGGTCGTCCGCCTCGACGGGCCCGACGGGCCCTCGACCGTCCCGCCCCGCTGGGCGACTACCGAACTGCTCGCCGACGCGGTGCGCACGGCGGCTACTCGGGTCCGCCTCCGCGCGGTCGGAGCGGACGTGATCGGTGCTCGCGTACTCCGCTTCGGCCCTCAGGTTGATGTGCGTCCCATCGCCGCGTTCGGCGACGGGCAACGGCTGACCTCCTCGGCCGTGGCGGGCTACATCGCCAAGTACGCGACAAAGGGCGCGGAGACTGCCGGCGCCACCGCCAGTCGTATCCGCGACGCTTCCGAACTGGTCGCCCTGCCCCTGCGCTACCACGTGCTCCGCATGGCGGAAACGTGTTGGTGGCTCGGTGGGCTGCCGCCCTTCGCTGAACTCGGCCTGCGTCGTTGGGCCCACATGCTCGGCTACCGGGGCCACTTCACCACCAAGTCCCGCCGCTACTCCACCACGCTGACCGCCCTTCGCACCGCTCGCGCCACGCACCGCGCCGGTGGGAAGGCGACGGTCACCGTGGGCCGGTGGCACTACGCCGGACGCGGCTATGAACCCGCCGGGGAACTCATCGCCGCGTCCGTGCGCGAGGAAGGTGAGCCTTATGGCACGCACTGAACCGGTCGGCCCCGCCGCGCTGTTGACCGTTCCGGAGGTCATGGCCCGGCTCAAGCTCGGGCGCACGGCGGTCTATGAGCTGATCCGGTCCGGGCGGCTGTCCTCTCTCACCATCGGGCGCGCGCGTCGGGTGCCGATGTCGGCGCTGCGCGACTTCATCGCCAACGAGACCGGGGAGGCCGCCTGATGGCGCGGCAACGGAAGCGAAACCCGAACGGCGCGGGCACGATCACCAAACGGTCGGACGGTCGCTATCAGGCGGCGGTCTATGTGCTCCAGCCGGACGGAACCCGCGCCCGAAAGTACGCCTACGGCAAGACGTGGACGGAGTGCGACACCAAGCGGCGCGCGCTGCTGGCCAAGGCGGAGAGCGGCGTGCCCGTGCCCACCCGGTCGGCGAAGCTCGCCGAGTGGCTGCCCTACTGGCTGGACAACGTGGTCCGGCCGCGCCGGAAGCTGAGCACCTACGACAAGTACGAGGCGCACGTCAGGCTGTATCTGGTGCCGCTGCTCGGGACCAAGCGGCTGGAGTCTTTGGGCGTGGCGGACGTGCGGCGCTTTCTCACCCGGTTGGAGAAACGGACTACTGCGGCGACGGCCAAGGAGGCACACCGGGTACTGCGGAGCGCGCTCACGGCGGCCTGCCGGGAGGAGCTGATCAGTCGGAATGTGGCGTCGCTGGTGGAGCCTCCGCGTCCCACGTCGCGGGAGCTGACGCCGTGGACGTTGGACGAGACGCTCACGTTCCTCGCGGCGGCCCGGAAGGACCCGCTCTACGCGGCGTTCGTGCTGGCCATCACCATGGGTCTGCGACGCGGAGAGATCGTCGGCCTTCGCTGGTCGGATATGGACCTGGACAACCGGGTTCTCCATATCCGGCAGCAGACGCAGCGTCGGCGTGGGCGGCTCTATGACGACGATCCCAAGGGCCGGCGTCGTCGGGCGGTTCCCCTCCCGGCCATGTGCGTGGCGCCGTTGCGGTGGCAGCGGTTGCGGCAGGCAGCCGTCAGGAAGCAGGCGGGCGAGAAGTGGGCGGGTGGCGACTACGTGTTCACCACGCGCACCGGGCGGCCGGTCGAGCCGCGCAACGTGTACCGGTCGTTCACCCGGGTCGCCGGGAACGCGGGGCTGCGGGTGATCCGGCTGCACGACGCCCGGCACGGCTGCGCCACGATCCTGACCGCCGCCGGGGTTGCTCCCCGGGTGGTGATGGAGATCCTCGGACACAGCCAGATCAGCATCACCATGGACGTGTACACGCACGTCGTGCGGGACACCCAGCGGGAGGCGATCAGCCACACGGATCGGCTGCTCAGGAGGCGCCCCGGTCGTGACTGACCGCCGCCGTTGATGTCAGCAGTGGATGTCAAACGCCCCGGAGTGTGATCGCTCCGGGGCGTTTGCGCTGGTGCCCCCGGCAGGATTCGAACCTGCGACACCCGCTTTAGGAGTGGGATCGAATCCTTGCCGGGGGGTGTCTGGCGCTGCTGCGGGGTGCTGTTTCCCCTGGTCAGGCACTTATTGCCTTCTCTGAAGTGACAGCGGGATGCACCCCGTGCTGACCCGTCCGCTCACGCATCGCTCACGCGTCACCAGCCCGGGCGTCAGCGCTTCGCCGGTCCTCGTGAGGCACGAGAAGGGTGCTGCCTCCCGCCCACTTCATTCCACACACGTGGCAGATCACGTACCAGTCGTCGCCCGGCGCGCTCTCGTCCATGCGGCCATGTTGCCCGGTCCCAGGGCACTCGTTGGTGATTTCTTCATGACGCATTGCTTCTCCCCTGTTGTTGGTTGATCAGGCCGCGCCTTCGGCCGCAACAGCGGTCGAGCGGATCGAGTGGATGACGGACACCATCGCGTCCACTTCGGGATCGGGAAAGATCGCCTCGGGGCCAGTCGGCGCAAGGGCGGTGAACGGCGATTCATACAGCGCCTCGACGTCAATGGTGCCGTTACGCGCCAGATAGTCGATCAGCTCGTTGAGGAAGCGCAGTTGGTTGGCTGTCAACGTCTTGCCCTGCTGGAAGGCGTCAAAGGCCAACGCTGCTGCCTCCCGTTCCAAACCCGTCAGCGACCTTAGAAAAAGGCCGAGGCCGCCCTTGGCGTCCTTGATGTAGTTAATGTCCGCTGTGGTGCCGAGACCGGCCTCGACGAAGATTTGCTCCAGCTGCGACAGGTCCGTCGCGGTGATCTGCTTGTTGCGACGGATCTTCTGGACGGCAAGCTGGTCATGGTGCGTATTGAGATAGATACGGATCTTCTGCTCGAAGCGCGTGAGATCGGTGCCGATCTCCATGCCGCTGAGCGTGGCAGCAGTCAGCTCGCCCAGCTCGTCTTCAAAATCAGTGTAGACAATGCTGCGTTTGGCCTTCTCAAGGAGCCGGACGAGCCCGCGTAGGCGGCGGCGCATCGTCTCCAGCAGGGGAAGTGTCACGTCCTGCCACCACTCGTCGCCGGCCACTTCGTCGAGCAGGAACTGCTGGGCCTTGATCGCAGGGATAGTCAGCTGGTCGAGCAGTGTGGACGCAATCTCCTGGACTTGGTCCCGCAGCCGAGTAAAGCTCGGGTCGCCGTTTAGAACGGCGAGTTGGAGGCGGAGCGAAAGCAGGTCGAATCGCTTGGCCTCCTCCCCTGTGTCGCCCTTGTCGCGGAAGGCCGTCGGAAGTCCTGATAGGTGATCGACGACTTGGCTGTGCGCGTCAGGCGTGAATGCGAGCCATGCATCGAAGTCCGCGAACGTTTCAATCTGCTCGCGGTGCGGACGGACAAGGAAGTTGTCCGGGTTCATCGCCGTCACCTCGTCGTGCAGGCGTGTGGCGAGGTCCCAGCGCAGGCCCTCATCACTGACCGTGCCATCGGACTCTGGACGTACGGCAGACTCGGCCGCATCTTGGCCAGGGTCTTCTGCCTCATCGAGGGCGAGGAGCAGGTCGGCGCGGCGTTCGAAGATCCGCTGGCTCAGAGAGGGAGCGACCTTGCCTTCAGCGCGCATCAGGTTCTGGTTGAAGAACTCGATGTTCTGGCACAGGTCAAAAACCAGGAATCCGTCCTTGCTCCGGTTCGGGCCGAACAGGTCGGGTGCGAGGCGAGTGCCGCGGCCGACCATCTGCCAGAACTTGGTCTTGGACCGCACCAGCTTGAAGAAGACGAGGTTGACGACCTCGGGCACATCGATGCCGGTGTCCAGCATGTCCACGGAGATGGCAATCTGGGGAAGCTCCGCAGCGTCGGAGAACTTGTCGATGAGGCTCTGGGCGTACTCGGTGCGGTACGTGATGACCTGGGCGAAGGCGCCTTTGAGGTGCGGGTAGTTCTTGTCGAACCGCCCTGCGATGAACTCCGCGTGGCGGTTATTCGCGGCGAAGATGATGGTTTTGCCGAGCTTGTCACCACCGTCGACCTTCAGGCCGTGTGTCATGAGGGTCTGCAAGACCTTGTCGACGGTGTCGGCGTTGAAGAGGTACTTGTTCAGTTCCTCTGTGGTGATCTCGTCAGGGATTTGCCCATCCTCGCTCCACTCTGTCTCGTCCCATTTCTCCTTGTCCTCATCGGAGAGGTCGTCGTACTTGATACCGCCCCGCTGGAACTTCAGCGGGACATCGACTGCGCGTGGCGCCACCAGGTAGCCCTCCGCCACCGCCTCATCCAGGCTGTAGACATCAGTGGGCACGCCGTCCTCAAGCTCGAAGCGACGATAGGTGTTCCGGTCGACTTCGTCCTTAGGCGTCGCTGTCAGGCCAACAAGG
The DNA here is from genome assembly GCF_020740535.1 of Streptomyces profundus. Lineage (NCBI taxonomy): Bacteria > Bacillati > Actinomycetota > Actinomycetes > Kitasatosporales > Streptomycetaceae > Streptomyces > Streptomyces profundus. The sequence continues at coordinate 4,093,661 of NZ_CP082362.1, read as the reverse complement.
AGTGCATCGAAGTAGTCGAAGATCGCGCCGTATCGCTGGTAGATCGAGCGATGTGCCTCATCGATGACGATCAGGTCGAAGAAGCCTGGGCCGAAGGGACGGCGACCCGCAGCATCGGTCTGATCGATCAGATTCATCATCGTCGGATAGGTGGACACGAATACCCGCGCGTTGGGATCCTTCTCCTCCAGCAGGTTTACGACGGGAGCTCCAGGTAGATGCTTCTTGAACTCGTTGGTGGCTTGCTTGACCAAAGCGGTGCGGTCGGCGAGGAAGAGGATGCGCTTGGCCCAGTTTGCGCGCATCATCAAGTCGCTCAGCGCAATTACGGTGCGGGTTTTGCCGGACCCAGTTGCCATCACGAGCAGAACGTGGCGCAGTGAGTCCTTTTCAAAGGAGTCAGCGATCCGTCTTATTGCGCGGGACTGATAGTGGCGGCCGGCGATCTGCTCGTTGATCGGCATCCTGGCGAGGCTGCGGCGACTGGCTCGCCGTTGGACCAGGAGACGAAGTTCATCCTTGGTATAAAAGCCTTGCACCTCACGGGGAGGGTACCTGAGGTCATCGAACAAGTAGGTGCGGTAGCCGTTGGTGTAGAAGATCACCGGCCGCTGTTTGAACTGATCTTCCAGAGCCTTGGCGTAGACGGTTGCTTGGTACTTGCCCTGCTGCGGGTCGCGGGTGGTTCGCTTGGCCTCGACGACGGCCAGAGGCTTGCCGTCGTCGTCCCACAAGACGTAATCAACCTTGCCTTTGCCAGAGGGCGCGGCCGAAGTCGGCAACCCAGTGACCGGGTACTCGCGTTCCCTTGGCTGGTCCAGGACCCAGCCAGCCTCCTTGAGGAGGAGGTCAATAATCAGGGTGCGGGTCTGAGCTTCGTTGTAGTCGTGTGTGTCCGGCTGTGCCTCGTTCGCGACCTTGGCTGCCTTGATCTGCGCACGCAACTCGTCGATCTCCGCATCGAGATCTTCGTTCTTCTTCCGCTCCGCGATCAGTGCGGCATCCTGCTCGGCGTGCCTCTCGGCCTGGGCCTTCAGCTCGGCCGGCTTGGCGATGCGCACCTCTGCGGGGACCGGTCGAGGTATCAGCGTCGTATCGAAGGCGAGCGTGGACGAGGGGAGTTGCGTCTGATCGCGGGTGTAGGTGCGGGCCATCCAGTACAGAACGTGGAATAGCTCGGTGAGTGTGCGCACCGCGTCCTGGGGCGTGATGGGTGTCTTGCGGTGCACAGCGATATTGCCTTGCCGGCGAATCACATCCATCTTCGCCCGAACAGCAGGGCCAGCAACCCGCACTAGCGTCGGTTCGGCAATCTGGGCTGCTAGATCACGTCGATAAGGCAGCCTAAGCGTGTCGTCGGCTTCGAACAACCACGCCACCGTGAGTTCCAGCACCCGGCGCGCGTAGAACGCGGATGCCCTCGGGTCCGCGTATGTCAGCCGCTCTGCATGCGCCACCTCACGGTACAGGTCAGGCCACTCCGCCTGGAGGAACCCAAAGTTGCTCACGGTAATAACCTTTCGTTGATGCGAACGAAAGAGGTCGGGCGATTCGGCATGTGAGCCATCACAGTGATTAACCAACCATGGAGGAGATAGTTTCCCTCCACTCACCATAGAAGGCGCGATGCTGCAGAGAGGAAAATAGCGCATCAAGTTCAACAAGATGCTTGGTAAGCAACGATTTCCACGACTCGAGCCTGCCCATGCGAGCCGAGAATTCCTGCTGCACTTCGATGGGCGGAGTGAGTAGCGGGAAATTCTTCAACTGCGTCGCATTAATGGAGGCGATCCCTGTTGTCTGCTTTGCGGAACGCAAAAAATAACGACGTCCACGGGCTGATGCAATCAGCCAATTCAGGAATACCGGATCAACTCCTGATCCGTCGCGGACCCGAACGCGGAAAATGTGATTCTGATGGATGCATTCTGGCAATTCATTGCGCCATAGCGTTCCTCGCCCCAGTTTGTCTGGGTCCCCGCCCTCTGTGAGTAGTAGGTCGTTCCCCAAGAGGCGGTAGCGATTGATCTCATCCTCTGTGGCATCGATCTCCTTGATTACAGAAAGATCAAGGTGTCGCTCTTGGACATTGACAACCGCCATGTATGGAATTTTCCGTAGCGGAAGGTTGGGTACCTTGCGACCTTTCGTGATTCCAGATCCGACGAATGCCACCTCGCCCAAGCTTCGGGCGCTGTTCCAATGGCGATCGTTCGTTGCTACGTTGCCAAATGTGTCGGCGAAGATAGATTCAGCGAGATCGTCGAGAAGGGAAAGGGTATTTTGTCGTTTGATGCGCAACGCGTCCACGTGATCGAGCACAGAGACAATCTCGTGCTGTTCTGTGATTGGCGGTACTGGAAGGTCCATACGGAGCAAGGAATCGCGACTCACCGTGGCCTGATTCACCCACTGGCGGCACATCGACTTGAATACCCCGCGCTGAAACTGGGCTTGGAGCAAATGAGCCAGGTATGCTGGAGTGACCTGCTCTTCGTCCGTGCGCAGTCGCAGAAAGTGGTTACTGAAAACCGTGGGCTCATCGAGCCCAGAAAAAAGAAGGGTCTTCCCTACGAGGTCTGGGCTGTTTGTTGCATTGAAGAGGATGTCGCCTGGGCCAAGTAGGGTTTTTTCGACCTGCTTTTGGCTGGCTGGCACGTAGCGCTTTTTGGTAAGGTCCAGCTTCCCGGACCTGGCAATGTTGTTCATGCGGACTTGGAAGATGCCGTTGGGATCCTCCTCTCCGCAAGCGAAACCAGATTTCACATCTGTGACCACATTGGCAAGCACTCGTCGAGTGAGTGCGCTCATCTCAGCATCCCCTTCAGCTCGCTCATGCCTTGTTGGATATCCGCCTCGATCCGTTCGAGTTCATCCATAATCTCGCTTGGTTCTCGATGTGCGATCTCCTCGTGGGTGATTTCCTTGTACCGATTCAGGCTCAGGTCATAGTTCTGTGCAGAGATTTCCTCCTTGGAGACAGAGAAGCTCTGCTCAGTCCGGGGCCGCTCCTGCTCGCTGCCATTGCGGCGCCGCCAACGGGACAGCACGTCGGGAAGGTTGTTTTTGTTGTGTTCTTCATCGCTCAGCGTAGCATCGCCGATGAGCGGCCCGATCTTGTCTTCCGGGAGTAGCGGATTTCGCCTATCGTCGAGACTCCAACCGTCTGCCGTGACTTCGTAGAACCAGACGTTATCTGTTCCTCCGCTATTGGTCTTGGTGAAAAATAGAATCGCTGTAGAGACTCCCGCATAAGGTTTGAAGACGCCACTGGGAAGCTTTACTACGGCGTCCAGCTTATGGTCATCGACAAGGATCTTCCGCAGTTCTTTGTGTGCCTTGCTGGATCCAAACAGTACTCCGTCCGGGACAATGACTGCGGCCCGGCCACCCGGCTTGAGTAGGCGCAGAAAGAGAGCGAGGAAGAGCAGCTCGGTCTTCTTGGTCTTCACGACCTTCTGCAGATCGGACGCCGTCGCGTCATAGTCGAGGCTCCCTGCGAAGGGGGGGTTGGCGAGGATGAGGGAGTACCGGTCAACCTCACCCGCCGCGCTCTGGGCGAGCGAGTCGCGGTAGCGGATGTCGGGGTTCTCGACCGAGTGCAACAGCATATTCATGCTGCCGATACGGAGCATGGTGCTGTCGAAGTCGAAGCCGTGGAACATGCTTTCGTTGAAGTGCTGGCGCTGGGCTGGCTCGTACAACGCCTCGCGGTGCGTGCGCTCCACATACTCTGCGGAAGCCACGAGGAAGCCTGCGGTGCCGCACGCCGGGTCGCAGATCTCGTCACCCGGTTGTGGGGCCATCATCTCCACCATCAGTTGGATGATGTGTCGGGGCGTGCGGAACTGGCCGTTCTGCCCCGCCGTGGCGATCTTGCCGAGCATGTACTCGTACAGATCGCCCTTGGTGTCCCTGTCGCCCATGTCGATGCCGTTGATCATGTCGACGGCCTTGGTGAGCAGGTTTGAGGTCGTGATGGTGAACCGCGCGTCCTTCATGTGGTGCGCGTAGGTGGACCCCTCGCCACCCAGGGTGCTCAGCCAGGGGAAGACACCGTCACGTACCCGGGTGAGCATGTTCTCGGGGGACTCGTTGATGAACGCTGACCAGCGCAGGACTTGAGTGTCATCCGCGTAGATCGGGTTCTCGACCGGCCGCCCAGTGCGGTTGGCCTTGTTCTCCTTGGCCTGTTCCAGGATGTCGAGGCGCCGGATGAACATCAGGTAGGTGATCTGTTCGATGACCTCCAGCGGATTCGAGATACCCCCTGACCAGAAGGCGTCCCACAATCGATCGATCTTGCTCTTCAGCTCACCTGTAATCACGGATGCAGGCTAGCGCAGCCCACGGGCACAAGCGGTGCCTCCGCAAGATCGTCGGCAGTGGAGCTGCGCCACGGGGTTGATCGGGAGACCGCCCCTTGGGACCAACAACTGATTGCTGAGATCGCAAGGTCGTCAGGGGACGTTGCGGACCATCACCAACAGGACCGGCGAGGCCGGTGACGGCTGGCTCTGGCCGATGTCCTCGTAGCCCCACGACCGGTAGTGCTGGTGGACCTTTCCTTCCCCCGCCGCCGGGTTGACCATGAGCGTGACGTACGGCTCGTCGCGGATGGCGAGAAGAGTGTCGTGGATGCCGCGGGCGGTGCCGGTTTTGCGCCAGGAGGGGCTGACGCCGATCTCCTTCAGGGCCACGGCTGGGTGTTCGGTGTACTTCGCCGGCGGCGTCGGGTTGGTGCGCTGCCAGTAGCGGTCGCCGTGTTCGATGGTGTTGGCGTAGGCGTAGCCGACCGGTTGGCCGTCCGCGTAGGCGAGGACGGCCGTGAAGCCCGGCTCGATGCCGTGCCGGTCGAGGCGTTCACCGAACGCCGTGACCGCGTAGTTCGGCAGGTGGAGCAGAGGCGCGCGCACCTCGGCGTACACGTTGAGAAGGTCCCCGCGGACGGGGTCGAGCGTGGTGAAGGTGCGCAGTTCGATGGCGGGTGCCGTGGTCATGCGGCCATCCTCCAGGTGGCGGCGTGCTCGGTCCAGGTCCGCGCGGTGGTACTGCCGGGCGCCGTGGCCCGGAGCGCGGCCCCGAACTCCTGGAGCATCCGCGACACTCGGGCGTGCCGGGTAGCGGCATCGGAGGGAACGTTCATCGCGGTCTCCGTGGCGGCGTCCGCGTCGCCCTGGGCGAGTTGGGCATGGGCGAGCCGGGTGGTGGCGATGGCCCGGGAGCGGACCATGTGCGGCCGGAGGGCCGACAGGCAGCGGTGCGCGTGGTACTCGGCGACCGGGTAGTCGCCGAGCGCCAGATGCGCGCAGAGGGCCAGGGAGTCCAACTCCGCCTGGTCGTAGAAGGCGAGCAACCACACCGGCCGGTGGTCGGCTGGATCGGCGCGCAGCATGGCTTCCTGGGCCTGCCCGAAAGCCCGGCGGGCGCCGGTGCGGTCCTGCGCCGTGCCGTGGATGGCGCCCTGGCGGGCCAGGCCGAGGGAGGCGAACAGGGGATCGCGACGGGTGAGGTGGAGGTTGCGGGCCACGTCATTGGCGGCGATGGCGTCGGCTGGGCGGCCCATGTGCCGGTACATGGTGCCCGCGTGGCTCCAGATGCGGAACTTGATCGCCTGGTCGCCGGACATCTCGGCGAGGGCTTGGGCCTCGCGCATGTGTCCCTTGGCGATGTCGTAGCGCCGGCCGTCGATGGCGGCCCACATCGCCGAGGAACGGAAGGCCGCCGCAGAGGCGTAGATGCTGCTGCGCACGCGTTGGGTGGCGCTCCCCGCGTTCTGGAGGTTGAGCGCCTCGTCGGCGAGCGCGGCGGCCCGCTGCTCGATGCCGAGTTGTCCACCGTGCCGGTGGTCGCTGGCGATGATCTCGGCGAAGCGCTGGTTCAGGCGGTTGACGTCGCTCATGCCGATGCGGCGCGACGCGGTCCCGGGCGCGGCTGCCGCGGCGGCGGCAGCCGCGATGCCACCGACAAGGCTGCGGCGCTTCATGTCGAGGTCCTCCTGCTGCGATGCGGCCGGGGCGGTCGGAGGCCGGCTCCGTGGCACGAACCCTAAGGCGACGGCGGGCAGGCCGCTGACATCCTCAAGTGCCTTGCGGGTGACCGACTTCGGCCAGGTGACCCGGCCGGCCTTCCAGGCGCGGACCGATGAGCCGTCGAGACCACCGGGTCGCCCGGTCAGTCTCTCCATGGCGCTGTTCACCGCGTCGGCAAGGCTGTTGGAGCTGTACCCGTGTTCGGCCATCCACGCCTCAAGGACCGTGTTGCGCGTGGTGTCCATGCCCGCACGGTAGCTCTCCCACGCCCTCAAGAGCGAGGTAAAGGGAAGGTCAAATCACCCTAGGCCGTGCCGCTCGGTAAGGAGTCGATCGCCCTAATCACTTGCCGATGAGGGGGAGTTGTCTTGGTGTCGGCCGCTCGCAGCGGCTGTTGACGGCTCGGCCCGGCCCTGAAGTTCCGCATCGGGGTGGGCCGAGCGCCGAGACCACACGAAGGCTCCATCCCCATGACGAGTCTGAGAACGCCAACTGAGGCCGTCTCCGTCGGCCACCCCACGTACAGCCAGACCCTCCCCTGCGAACCGTCCACCGCCGAGATCGGCCGCGAGCTCGTCCGAGGCGTACTCGGGGTGTGGCACCTGGACGACCTCGCTGACCAAGCAGCGCTGGTCGTCACGGAGCTGATCGCGAACGCCGCCCGGCACACCTCGTGCGTCGAGATACATGTGGTCCTCGGACGACCGAGCGCGACGCGGGTGCGTGTCGGAGTCGTGGACGAGGAGCCGTCGCGTCTACCGGAGCTCGGCTGCGCAGGCGAGAGCGACGAGTCGGGGCGAGGGCTGTTCCTCATCGAAGCCGTCGCCGACGGCTGGGGCTGCGAGATCAGGGGCACGGAGAGGTGCCCGTGGGGCAAAGAGGTCTGGGCGGAACTGCGCACCGAGGGGGCCGAGTGAGCGCCCCGGCCACGGCACCGCCAGCAGCTGGCGCCAGATCTTCCCGGCGCGGGGCGGAGAGCCGCGAGGACTTCCTGTGCGGCGCCCCCGCGTCGGGCGGCCAGGAGTCGTCCACGGAGCAAGGGCCCCGGGCGGCACCTGGTGGGCGTGACCGCCCAACAACAACGGCACAACAACGAGGAGTTTGGCATGTCTCTCATCACCGCAGTTCCCAGCAGCAGCGAGGTGCGCCCGCAGGACCCGGCGGTGTCGGACGGTTTCGACCTGGACGTTTCTCTCGTCGAGATTTCCGACCCGGCTGGCCTCGTCAACCTGACCGACGACAACTGCGGGTCCACCTGCGGCGCCTGCACCACCAACGTCGCCTGACCGGTACCGCGTTCCTGCGGGTCTGGTGCCGCCGCGTCCGAACGCGGCGGCACCGGCTGCCCGTCCCGTCACCTACGGAGGTCATTGATGGCTGCTCCGCCCGCACCGTTCCGAGCCGGCGCCACCGCCCTCGTGCGCGCTGTGGCCCGGCCTTCGCAACCGGTGCCGCCATGCCCCGACCTCGACGAACGTTCACCCGGCGCGGTGTCCGCTCAAGCGACGTGGCTGCGCGCGGTCTGGGCGGACCGGGACTTGGCGGAGGCGCTGCGGCACTCCAGCCCGGTGCTGGCAGACCGGGTCCACACCCTGTGTATGACCGAGCGTCCTCCCCAGCGGGATGTCCGGCGTGCGGCCCTGTCCGTGGCCCGCTACCTGTTGCGGGCCCAGCATCGGCCAACGCCCTTCGGCCTGTTCGCCGGCGTGGCGACCGCGAAGTTCGGTCCGCGGGCGCGTGCGGACTGGGGCGAGGAGCACGTGGTCGTCGCCCGTGCGGGGGCCGAGTGGTTGGCTGCCGTGGTCGAGCGGCTGGAGTCGTGTCCGGAGCTTCTGGAACGCCTGCCCGTTGTCGTCAACAGCGCCGTGACCAGCCGTGACGACCGGCTCATCGTCCCCTTCCAGTCCGATGCCCAGGACGACCGGCCTCGTGCTGTCGAGGCGTCGCTGGCCCTGACCCAACCGGTGCGTGCGGTCCTCGCCGCTGCTCACGCACCGATCCGGTTTGGTGCGCTGCGGGACGCACTCCGGGCGGAGTTCCCCGAGGCCGGGCCGGAGAGGGCGAGGGGGCTGCTACGAGAGCTGATTCGAAGGCGGGTGTTGATCACCAGCCTGCACGCGCCGAGCACCGAGACCGATGCGCTCGGATATCTGCTCGGGCAACTCGACGCGGTGAGCGCGGGAGACGTGGTCCAGGTCGCCGAACTGCACGGTGTCCGGGAGGCCCTGGACACGTGCGGCTCGCCCGGCGGTCGGGAACGGGCAGCGGAGCGGATGCGGGACCTCGTTCCCGGTCTGCGCCGTCATCCCTTGGCACTGGACCTGCGGGTGGACGCGCGGATCGTCGTGCCGGACGAGGTGGCCAGGGAGATCGAGCGCGCCGCCCTTGTCCTGACCCGAGTGAGCGCTCGGCCTTACGGGACCGCCGCGTGGAACGAGTACCACCAGCGGTTCTACGAGCGGTACGGGATCGGCACGCTGGTGCCGCTCGCCGAAGTCGTGGCGGACAGCGGTACCGGCTATCCCGACGGCTACCCGGGGACTCCGGCCGGCGCGCGGCGCCCCCGGATCTCCGCGCGGGATGACGTCCTCGTGCGCTTGGCGCAGGCCGCCGCCCTCGACGGACGGGACGAGGTGGTCCTCACCGACGAGGTGATCGCGGCCCTGGACGTCGGCCCCGACGAGCCTCGGCTGCCGCCCCACTTGGAGGTCGGGGTCCGGGTGCACGCGGCCAGCCTGGACGCCTTGCGGCAGGGGCGGTTTCGGTTGGAGGTGGTGAGTGTTTCTCGCGGTGTTGGCGTGTCCACGGGCCGGTTCCTCGGCATGCTGGCTCCGGACGACCGAGAGGCGTTGGCTGCGGAGCTGTCGGACCTCCCGGTCGCGGATGGTGGCACCGTGCCCGCGCAGCTGTCCTTCCCCCCACTGAACGCCGAGACCGCACATGTCACCCGCGCCCCGCAGGTCCTGCCAACCGTGATCAGCCTCCAGGAGCACCGCGCCCCGGAAGACGCGGTCCTCACTCCGGATGACTTGGCGGTGGGGTGCGACGGCCGCCGCATGTACCTGGCCGCCCCGGAGCGAGGCCACCGCGTCGAAGCCATCGGGATGAACGCGCTGAACCCGCACACGCACACCCCACCGTTGGCGCGCTTCCTCAGCGAGCTGTCTCGGGCTCAGTGCGCGCAGGTCACCGTGTTCGACTGGGGCGCCGCCGCGGCGATGCCCTACCTTCCGCGCCTGCGGCATGGGCGGACGGTGCTGTCTCCGGCGCGCTGGCGGCTGGAGGCAGCCGAGTTGCCGGACCGTGACTGCCTGCGGTCGGAGTGGGAAGCGGCGCTCAGCGACGTGCAGGCTCGGCGGCGGCTGCCCCGCCGCGTCCACCTCGTCGAGGGCGACCGGCGTCTGTTCCTCGACCTGGACGAGGCGGGCCACCGGACGCTGCTGCGCCAGCACCTCAACCGTTCGGGACTCGCCGTGCTCGTCGAAGCTCCGGAGCCGGAGGCTTACGGTTGGTGCGGCGGGCGAGCCCACGAGGTCGTGGTGCCGCTCAGGGCGACACGCCCGCCGGCATGGCCGCGGCTGCCTGCCCCCACCTCGGCGCGGAACCTCTCCGCAGCTCAGGTGCAGACTCCCGCCGGCTCCTCGGTACTTCTGGCCGCCCTCTACGGCGATCCTCGGCGGCAGGACGCGCTGCTCGCCCGGCACGTTCCCCGTCTTCTCGAACAACTCGGTGACCCGCCATGGTGGTTCATCCGCTTCCGAGACCCGGCTCAGCATCTCCGCGTTCGCATCAGTCTCCGCGAGCCGGGAGCCTTCGCCGACACGGCCCGAACGGTGAGCGCCTGGGCCGACGGGCTACGTGGCGCCGGCCTGCTGGCCGATCTGCGCTACCTCACCTCCTATCGCGAGATGGGCCGTTGGGGTTCCGGCGACGCCTGGGAGGCGGCCGAGGAGGTGTTCCGGGCGGACTCGCGCGCTGTCCTGGCCCAGCTCGCCGAGCCGCGACGTCTCGGCCAGCGCGCGCTGGTGGCTGCCCATACCGTCGCCATCGCCTCCGCGTTCCTCGGTGGTGTCGAGGCCGGAACGCGATGGCTGATCGACCACATCCCGCCGGCGGCTCCCGTGCGCGTTGCGCGGGCGGAGTTCGCCGAAGCCGTACGGCTCGCCAACCCGTCGGACGACTGGGCGGCGCTCCGCGATGTGCCGGGCGGAAGCGTCGTCGTGTCGGGGTGGGCCGGGCGGGACGTGGCGCTCGCCGCATACCGGACACACCTTCCCGGCCCGGACACCGAGGGCATCGCGCTCGATGATGTCCTCACCTCCCTGCTGCACGTCCACTTCGTCCGCCACGTCGCGGTGAACTTCCCCGAGGAAGAGGTGTGCCGCTACCTCGCGCGTGCCGCCGCGCTGGCCTGGACCGCACGCACCACCGGGAGGCCGACGTGACCGCCCATCCCGCGTTCGCCTTGGTCGACGCCGTTGCTCACCAGCTCGCCGGCCCCAGTACGGTTCCGGCCCGCCGGGAACACCGGCAGCACCTCGCCTACGGCCCGCCCGGCATCGCACTCCTGCACATCGAACGAGCCGTGCGCGGTGTGGCGCCGTGGCAGCGCGCCCACGACTGGCTCGCTGCGGCCTCCGACCAACCGCTCACCAGCGGCCCGCACAGCCATCCCTTCTACGGGATGCCCGCCTTCGCCCATGCCCTGGTCTGCGCCGCCGATCACCTTCCCGGCTCCTACCGACGCGCCCTGGACACGATGGACCGGCAGATCGTCGTGGACGTCAGGCACCATCTCGACATCGCGCACCGTCGCATCGACGCCGGACGCCTGCCACAACTCGCCGAGTTCGACGCCATCCGGGGACTGACCGGATACGGCGCCCACCTTCTGCGCCGGGACCCCGGTGGTCCGACCGCACGTGCCGTTCTCGACTACTGCGTGCGCCTCACCGAGCCGATCACTCACGACGGGGAACGCCTGCCGGGCTGGTGGACGCGGACGGGTCCTTCCGGCAGGCCGGACGACCGTTTTCCCGGCGGGCACGCCAACACCGGCATGGCGCACGGCATCGGCGGCGTGCTGGCGCTCCTCGCACTCGCTGCCCGGAACGGAACCCTCGTCGACGGCCACCATGCGGCGCTGCGCACCATCCTGGCCTGGCTGGACCGCTGGCGGGGAAACTCAGGCGGCGCACCGGCCTGGCCGTACTGGGTCACCCGGGAAGAACTGCGCAACGGTCGCCTTCTCCCGTACCAGCCTCGGCGGCCTTCCTGGTGCTACGGCACCGCCGGCCTCGCCCGCGCCCAACAACTCGCGGCTCTCGCCCTCGGCGAAACGAACCGCCAGATCGACGCGGAGAACGCGCTCGTGGCCGCCCTCGCCGATCCCGACCAACTGAGGGCCATGACCGACAGCGGCCTGTGTCACGGTTTCGCCGGCCTCGCCCATGTCGCCGCTCGGGTCGCTGAAGACGCACACTCCACGACGGTTGGCCGGCTCCGCGCCGCGTTGCGAGTCCCCTTGGCTGCGGCCACCCCACCGGGCACGGACCCCGAGCTCATGGCCGGCGTGCTCGTTCAAGACAAGAAGCAGGACCCCGGGTTCCTCGGCGGCGCGGCCGGCATAGCCCTGGCGCTGCTCGCGCCCGCCACCGCCACACCACCCGGGTCGGCCTGGGACGCCTGCCTGCTCATCGCCTGATCCACCACCAACCGAAGGACGCCCATGCCTCCCGATCGCTGGCAGCAGCACAACATCACCTTTCGCGACCGCGAGACCGCCCGGCGCGCCGTCGTCGGACGGATCGGTCCCTCCCTGATAGACGCCGAGGCGGAGGGGCAGCTCACCGGGTGGTGGTTCATGAACAAGCAGCCCTGGCCGCTGCGTTACCGCGCCGGCAAGCCCTCGCCCATGATCGAAGTGCTGCTGGGTGATCTCGTCCGCGACGGCTCGGCCGTGTCCTGCCGGCCTCAGGTCTACGAGCCCGAGGTCGCGGCGTTCGGCGGCCCGGACGGCATGGACGTGGCCCACGCGCTGTTCCACCACGACTCCCGCCATCTGCTCACCTATCAGCCAGGGCCGGAACGCCTGGGCCGACGGGAGACCGTCGTCCTGCTGGCGAGCGCCATGATGCGCGGCGCCGGGCTCGACTGGTTCGAGCAGGGCGACGTGTGGGCCAAGGCTGCCGCCCTTCGGCCGGCCACCCATCCCCTACCGCCCGAGCGCCGGGCCGAACTGGTCCCGGCCGTGCGGAAGCTCATGTCCGCCGACGCCTGCAGCCTCTGCCGACCGGATGGTCCGCTCCATGGCCACGCCGAATGGGTGACCGCCTTCGAAAGCACCGGGGCCACGCTCGCCGACCTCGCCAGTGGAGGCGTGCTCACCCGGGGCCTGCGCGCCGTCCTCGCCCACCATCTGATCTTCCACGCCAACCGCGCTGGTCTCCTCCGGGACGACCAGAGCACCCTGTTCAACACCGCACGAGAGGTAGTCATGGGAACGAGTGAGCCCACCGCGTCGCGCACCGAGGCGACATCCAGCGCCGCTAGCGTCGGCCCGGTGAACACCGACACGATCGCCACACCCACGGCGGACGCCGAGCGCCTCCGCAACGCCCTGGTCGACCAGCTCCGGGCGGACGGACACGCCCGCACTCCCGCCGTCGAGGACGCGTTGCGGAGCGTGCCCCGCCACCTCTTCGTGCCTGACGCCTCGCTCGAAGACGCGTACGCCAACGCGCCGGTGCACATCAAGTACGACACCGACGGCACCTCCATCTCCTGCGCCTCCCAGCCGGGCGTCGTCGCCCTCATGCTGGACCAGCTCGACGCACAGCCCGGCAAGCACATCCTCGAACTCGGCGCCGGCACCGGCTACAACGCCGGTCTGCTCGCCCATCTGGTCGGCGCGGGCGGGCGGGTGACCACCCTCGACGTCGACGATGACCTGGTGGAAGGCGCCCGAGAACACCTCGCCGCCGCCGGGATCACCAACGTCACGGCCGTGACCCGCGACGGCGCCCTCGGCTACGCCGAAGGGGCGCCATACGACCGGATCATCGCCACGGTGGGCGCCCACGGCGTGCCGCACGCCTGGTTGGAACAACTCGCGCCCGGCGGCCGGCTGCTCGTTCCCCAGCGACTCAAGGGCACGGTGTGCCGCTCCATCGCCTACGAGCCGCGCGACGGCCGCTGGCTCTCCCTCGGCAGCGAGATGAACACCTTTATGCCACTCCGGCGCGGCATCGCCGACGACGACCGCCGCGTTGTCCCGCTCAGCGACGACGGCACCGTCCGGCTCCATGCTCCCGCCGGGCTCAGCCTGGACGCTGACGCTCTTGCCGGAGTCCTGGACCAGCCGCGCGTTGAGGAGTGGACCGGGATGACGGTCCGCGCCATGGAGTCGCCGGAGTGGATGGAGCTGTTCGTCACCTGTTCCCTTCCTTCCGGTCTGATCCGGATGCTGTTCCCGCCGACCGCCAAGGGTGGCCTGCTCACCGAAGACCCCTATCCCTCCTCGACCGCCGCCGTCGACAAGGGCGCCCTGACCTACCTGGCCAGGCGTCCGTCGGAGAGGAGGACGCCCGAGGGCGACAAGCTATGGGAGTTCGGCGTCATCGGTCACGGCCCCGGCAGCGACGCGTTGGCCGCGAGGGTGGCCGACGCCATCCGCACCTGGGACCGGGAGTTCCGCAGCCGAGAGGCCGCATTCGAGATCCAGGCCCTGGACGCCCCGGCGATCGAACAACGCCCCGGCCTCTTCGCCCTCGACACCCCTCTGAACCGGATCGTCGTCGACTGGCAGTGACTCCCCCTCAGCTGCGGCGGCGGGCACCGTCGCCGCAGCAAGCCCGCACTCGCACCCCGGGGGAATCCATGGCCCCGCACGGCCGCATAGCTCGGCGCTTCCCGCTCGTCGCCCGCTTCCGCCCCGCGTGCCTGCCCTTGCGGGAACGTGTGCGGAGCCTTGTCGAACTCGCCGACAGCGCGGCACGGCAGGGCGACCAGGGGCTTGCCTCGGCCGTCTACAACCAGGCGGCGCTCGTCGCCTCCGACCTCGGCCTTCCTGACGTGGCGCGCGAGATGTGCCACCAGCACGCTGCCGCCTACCTACACGCCTGCCCCCTGCCGGGCATGAGCGCGATCCGTGGTCTCGAACCTGTCGTCAACCTCGCCCGCCTTCAGATCCGAGCTGGCCGCGCGGATGAGGGCCATCGACGCCTGCTTGCCCTCTATGCGGCGGTCGAAGCGGGCAGAGCTGCCAGCTTCGAAGGCATCGCGGTCCCGGCGGATCTCGCCGCGACCGACGAGGAACGCCAGGAGGTCCGGGCGTGGTTGTGGCGCGTGCTCCTTGCCGACGGCACCCGCAGCCTCACCACCGAGGGCCGATGGAACGAGGCCCTGGCGCACATCGAGGCTCACCACGGAGTGGGGCAACGGATGCTCGACGGACGTCAGGTCGCCGTACTTGCGGCACTCGTCGCGGGCGAAACGGAAGCGGCGGCTGCTCTCCTCGCCGACACGCTGCCCGGCGACCAATGGGAGCAGGACCTCACAGCCTGCCTGACGGTCCTGTGCCGCCGCGCCGCCGGGCAGGTGGTCGACCGGGAACTGGACGAGCTGGTAGCCGCCTTTCTTGAGCGGCAGGCCGAACCCGGGATCACCGTCTTCACCATCCGACTCGGCCTCACGGTCCTCGACCTGATCGACTCCGCCGCCTCGCCCGTCGCACGCCGCGTTGTCGCGGACCTGCACCGCAGGACGGTGGAGGCCCAGGACGGTTACGCGGCACGCGAGACTCTGGCGCACCCACTGTTCACCGCGCTCGCCGCAGAAGTGCAGGCAGCGGACTGCCGTGCGCTGGTTCGTGCCTGCTCCCTCGGCTCAGGGGTCCTCTCGGATGAGCTGCGAGGGGACCTGACGGCGGCCCTGAACGCCAGCGATCTTGTGATCCGGGGGAGCCTGGCACGTTCTTCCGACGCCTGATGGCCCCCAGGGGACAGTGGTCAGCGCCGACGAGCGTTCGATGGTTGTGCGGCAGGAAAGGCCGCCGGACCGTTCTGCATCCGCGCTGCGCTGAGCCTCCGTACACGCCAGATCAGCACACGTGCCGGGTGGCGGGCGTCATCCAGGGCGCGCTGATCAACGGCCCGGTGGAGAAGTTGGTCCACGTTGTGGCCCACGGCCTCGGCTTCGGCGAGGGCGGCGGTAAGCGCGTCGAAGGCCGGGTCCCGGAGCACCTGTTCCATGTGCGCGGGCAAGGCTTGACGTAGATGGCGCGTGGTCCTGTCCACGGTCAGCGGGGACGGCCGGCGCTGCGCAAGGGCCGCCAGGGGTGAGGCCGCGGCTTGGTCGTAGGCCGCCTGGAGGTGGACCAGGGTCCGGTGGGCGGCGGCGACTTGCTGGTCGTGGCGGCGGAGCTGGTGCCAGCGGGCTGCGGCGACGACGAGGAGGATCGCGACGTCGAGGAGCATCGCCAGCCCGGCTCCGTCCCCGGAGGCCGGCTCGCGGAGCATCGTCCGTACGGCTGCGCGGAGGGCGCGGCCGTGGTGGTGCCGTGCGTGGACGCGGGAGCGGGTGGCTCGCTCGAAGGCGATCGCCGCTTCGCGGAGTTGGGGCTGGAGGGCCTTGGGAGCAAGGAGGGGAAGCAGGTCGAGCGTCTCACCGAAGGCGGCGATGTGGCCCTGAGCGGCTTCGTCATCGGCCTGGTGGAGGTGGTGCGGGATGCGTTCCATCGTGGCGGCGGCCCGGTGCCACGGGTCGGTCTCGTGCTGGCCCGGCTGGGCGGTGGGCTTCGGGGCGATGTTCTCCAGGCGCGCCCGGATCTTGGGGAAGGACAGGTCTGGGGCGAGTGCGGAGCCGGAGAACCACACCGGTTGTTCGTCGGCGGTGGTGGAGTCCTGGCTGGCCACCTTGTAGCCCCGTACGTCGCCGGAGGGGAAGTACACGACGTCCACGAGCACATCGTCGAGGTGGCTCAGCAGGTGGACGAACTCCTCGATGCTGGAGGCCGCCGCTACCACGGTACGGACGGTGGTTCGCAGGTGTTCGCGAGCGGTCGTCTTCTGTCCGGCACGGTGGGCCTTTTCCTGCTCGGCACGGGTAGGCCGCTTCGCGGCGGTGCGGTCCCCGCGCACGACGCGGCGCAGGTCGTGTTCCTCCTCGATGGCGGCGAGTTCGCGGTCGGCGTTGAGGTAGTCGTTCCAGTGTCGGGCGGTGCGGAGATCTCGCCGGACCTTGGTGGCGGCGATATGGATGTGATCGGGAGCGTGGCGTACGGCGACCCACCGGCAGCCGTCCCGGTCGCCGTCAGGCGCGATTCCGGTAGCGGCGACGACGCGGCGGGCGATGTCCGCCCACTCTTCGTCGCTGAGGATTCGGTCCTGAGGAGACGCACGGATCGAGCAGTGCCAGACGTGCTTCTCAGGGGCGGAGCCGAGCCGCCGAGCCTGCTTCACGTACAGGTCGAGGTCGGCCATGAGCAGCTTGCGTGTGGTGTCGGCATCGTCCGTGCGGCCGGGATCGGGAGCGTAGCCGTCCCAGGAGGCGACGAGGTGCGGGTCGGTGTGGTCCTTGGCCTTCTTCGTGTCGAACAGGTAGCGGATCAGTCCGCCCGTGTCCTTGCCACCGCTGATCTTCGCGATCACCGGGGCGGCCTCTTGGCGACGGCCTGGTTGGTGGCGGCGGCGATGTGGCTGACTGTGGCGCCAACCATGGTCAGGGTGTTCTCGACCTGGGCCAGGAGTTCGGAGTCCCCGTGGTGCGGTTGACCACCTGCGTTGAGCTTCCTGGCGATCTGGTTGATGTTGTGGCCGATCCTCGTGACTTCGCCACGGAGGGCAGTCAGCTCGTCGATGTAGTCGTCGATCTCGGTGCGTTGGCCTGGCAAGGTGAGGTCACCGTGGACGTGGGCCATGACGACGGCTCCGACGTAGTGGGCTCCGGCGATGTTGAGCGCTCGGGCCTTACGGAGGATGTCGGCCTTCTCGTCAACGCTGTAGCGGGCATCGACGCGTTGCTTGCGCTGGCCGTTCGGGTCGCGACGGCGACGTCGGGCGACCCGGTGCAGTGCGGCGACCTCGGCGGCGCGGACGAGCGGCTCCTGCTCGGGCACCCCCTGGTGCCCGGGTCCCTCCGCCACCCCTGGGGCGGAGGGTTCCCTGTCGCTGCCGTCCTTGGACGGTCCAGCGGGATACCTTGCTGGCTCGGTGGGCGCGGGTGTCTCCTCCTGGGCAGCGGGAAGTTCGTGGTGGGCATCAGGCATGGGGCGGTTCTCCGGTGGCGCGTTCGTGATGCGGGGTGACCTCGGTCTGACGGCCGGCGGGGCTGGCCTGGCCGGAGCGGGCCGACGGTCGGAGGGCGTTCGCGTCCAGTTCGGCTTGCAGGATGTCCTTGAGCGTTTCCGCGTCGGCCCTGCTGATGGGGAGTTCCTTGGCTCGGATGGCCGCCTCGATGTGGCGGCGCGAGGCACGGCCTCCGCGCCCCAATGGAGCGGTACGGGCGAGGGCGAGGAGTTCGTCGGAGACCGTGCGGGGCTTCTGGGATGCCGACTGCGCAGAGGGCTGCCTCTGCTTCGGCAGGTGGCCGCCGGCTCGTGCCACGTGACGCACGGGCAACTCCGACTGCCCCTGATCGTCTCCGTCGAGGGCTGCGGGCTGAGCGCCATCCGTGTCGTTGTGGCGGTGGCCGACGCAGTTGTGGCAGTCGGTGGCCGAGGTGGGTTCGGCGACGAGTTGGTGGATCTGCCGCATCAGAACCCCGAAGGCAAGCAGCGCGGCGGTCGGGGGGACCGCGGCGACCACGTAGTCGAGCAGCGGCACCGCGTCGGCGTTGCCCGTGCTGCTGACTCCTGCCACGTTGAGCGCGATGGAGCCGATCGAGCCGGTGGCCGTGAGGGCGATGGCCCATCCGTCGGTCACCCGCCGCAGGCCGGCGCGGAGCATGAGCAGCTCGCCGGCGACGATGAACGCGTCCAGGGTCGCCGGCCAGGCCCACTGGCGGACCGGGGAGTGTTCGAGGCCGTGTTGTCCGGCCACCTCGGCGAGATGCGCGTACGAGAGCCAGAACGCGCCGGCGGTGAGCGCCACGATGACGGTTGCCGCAGCGACGAGCGTGTAGCGCTCAGCGGTCTGCTCCGTCATCGGCCGCCACTCCTGGCAGCGTTGGTCCTGGAGGCGACAGCGGCGGAGAGGCTAGCGAAGGTGGTCAAGTGGGGTACTCCTACCTGGTGCGTGGTCCGTCTCTGCCGTCCCAGCCGTTGCAGGCGCAGGTCAGGACGGGGACGGCAACAGGGACGGTCCAAATAATCGGTGCGGCGGCCGGGGACGGATCGGGGCCGTCTTCCGTCCCCCGCCGTAGGGCTGCGACCTGCGGCGATACGGCGGGGACGCCAGGGACGGCATAAGACGGATACGGGCGGCGTCCCAGCGAGCCACCATGGTGGTCGTGGTCGTGCTGCCGTCCCGGGCACGGTTGGCGTCCTGCCTACCTGTCGTCTGACCTGCGGCGTTACGGCAGGGACGGTAGGGACGGCAGCCAAGGTGGGCGAGGTGTGCGAGGGCTCAGCTCTCACTCCCGGTGGGCTCGGCATCGACCGGGTGGACGGTCGGGCAGTAGCGGCGCCAGGCGTCCAGGAACTTGTTACGCGTGTAGCCCTTGCGCTGAGTGCCGTCGGCAAGGCGGACGTTGCCGGACCTGACGCCGAAGGTGCGGAGCATCGCGGCCAGGCTGCGGGGGCTCAGCCCGCTTCGTCCCCACTCCGGCTTTCCGGGTCCTGGCGCAGGTGGTGGAGGATCTCGTCCGTGGAGAGGCTGTCGACCTCGCGCTGGGCGACGAAGACCCGCCGGATGTCGGCCAGTATCCGCGCTTCGCTGGGGTGCTCCTCCTCGGCCTGGGTCTCGTCGGTGACCATCCGCGCGCAGGACGCTCGTGCGAGGCGGGGCCAGGCTCCGGCGGCGAGATCGGCGACGATGACCAGCGGCTCCCAGGTGTCGGCGGCACGGTCCTCGACCGGCATCTCCGGCTCCAGGCCGGCTGCTTCATCGAGAAGCGGCCTGGCCCAGGCCGCGAGGCGGTCACGCAGGTCGTGGAGAGCTGGCGTGTCACGGCGGGACCGGAAGGGCTTGACGTGCTCGCCCTCAGCCCGGCGGCGCATCCGGATGACCACGGACCGGTCCATGATCGTGTCGGGCAGGTCCCCGATGCCCGCGAGGGCCGCCATGGCGAAGGTGGCGAACCGGTGCGGCGTGTGCTCGTTTCCGACGACGCGGGTGACATAACGGTTGCGCTGGTGACCGGCGTTAAGCAGGCCGCGCATCTCCTCGTTCTTTTCCGCCTGCTTCGGGGTGCCGAAGATCGTGTCCGCCTCGTCCACCAACAGGGTCGGCGGCTCCTCGGTGATGGAGCGGAAGACCGCTGCCGGCGTGGTGTTGATGGTGAGCATCGGCTCGTGGACGGTCTCGGTCAGCACGTCCAGCAGCCGCGACTTGCCGCACCGCTTCGCCGGCCCGACGACCGCGAGACGCGGCGCGTGCTGCCACGCGGGTTGAAGATGCGTGGCGGCCACCCACAGCGTGACGGCGTCCAGCGCTTCCTCTGAGGGCGGGATCACGAACTCGGCTATGCGCGTGCGCAGTTCGTCCAGCAGAGCCGAGCCGCAGGTCGGGTCCGGGTCCGGTGCGATGGGCTCCTGACGGTCGGGGCTGTCCGGCTCCGTGACCGGTGGCGGGGCGGTAGTGTCGGGCGCGGGATCGAGCTTGGGGGTCTCGGGGTGCACTGGCGGCTCCTCTTGCTGCGCTGGTTGTTCGCCGGGAGGGGGCGGAATGGGCCCCGGGGCCTCTGGGCTGGCAGGCACCGGAGGCGCGCCGCTATGGCCGGGGAGCAGGGACAGTACGTCCACCTCCGCCAACAGTCCAACGTTTCTGCGTCAACACGACACAGGCGGCCGACCGCCGGCAACCGTTCACGCCACCAACCCGAGCAGATCCAACAGGTCAGCCGTCACGACCCGGTAGGCGTTGCCGAGCCGCAGCACCTTGCACGGGCACTCGCCGCGCTTCGCCAGCTCGTATCCCTTGCTCCGCCCAAGCCCCAGGGCGCGGTTGCCTGTTTCCAGGTCGACCGAGACGGGAAGCGCCAGAAGCTCCTCCCGGCTCATCCCCTTTGGACGAACACCCATCGCGCCTTCACTCATGCCGCGCACCCTCTCCATGCAGCCCTCGGCGAACGTGACCACCACATCCGGCTCCAGGCGTCCAACACCCAGAATGGCGAAGCTAATGTGTCTGCATGACACAACACGGTGTGCATCCTGATGAGGAGGACGTCCCGGAGTGGGCGGATCGGATCAAGGCCAATGTGGCCGGCGAAGTCCGGCGGCGGAGAAAGGAGTTGGGGTGGAGCGCACAGGACCTGGCGGACCGGTGCGAGCAGTTGGGGCATCCCATCCCGCGCAACGTGATCGCCAACCTGGAGTCCGGACGCCGGGCCAACCTCCCGCTCGTGGACGTCATGGTGCTGGCCGCAGCCCTGGAGACGTACCCGGTCTGCCTGATCTTCCCTGTCGGCTTTGTCGAACAGACCCAGGAACTCCCGTTCCAGGAGCTCGTGCCGACCTGGGATGCCCTACGGCGCTTCACGGGCGACGAGGAGGTGGGCCTGTACGACGCGGGCCTCATCCCCGACTTCGCACTCCACGCCAGCCTCGTCCGCACCGCCCTGGCCGCTCTCGAAGAAGAGGAACAGGCCCGGTTCGCGGCCAAGGCCGCCACCGGCCGCGTCCAGCAGGACGAGGCCGAGCGCAGGCGGGCCGCATACGCCGATCAGGCCACCTCTGCCAGGGATTCGCTCCGCGTCCTGCGTCGTGAACTCCGCGAGGAGGGTGCCACCCCGCCCAGTCTGCCTCCCGCGCTCGACGACATCGACTCCCCCGCATCCGACACAGCCTCGGAGGAACGCCATTGAAGGGATCAACCCACCGCCGCTGCTACTGCCGCGACCCCGAGAGCGGCAAACCGCTCGGCAAGAAGTGCCCCAAGCTCGCCGGCCGCAAGCACGGCTCCTACTCCATACGTCAGGAGTTGCCACCTCACGAGGACGGCACCCGCCGATCCTTCAGTCGCGCGGGCTACGAGTCCCTGAAGGCAGCCCAGGCCGACCTCGACCACGTCCGCGCGCTCCTCGGCCTCGCCGAAGCGGATGACACCGACGGCTTGGCCCAGATAGCCGAGTTGCTGGAGACGGTGGCCGACGAGAAGTCGCCGTTGCCGGAGATCGAGGCCACCCGCAGGCGTCTCAGCCACGGCCTGGACCTGACCAGCCGACTCGCGGTCGGTGAGTGGCTGGACATGTGGCTGGCGGGCAAGAAGGGCCGACAGACCGCCATCAGCCGCGACGAGAGCAACATCCGGGTGCACCTCAAGCCGCGCATCGGGCACCTACGGCTGGACCGGCTCCGCGTTGCCCATCTGTCGGAGATGTTCGGCGCCATAGCCGAGGCCAACGTCGAGATCGCGGAGGGCAACGCGGCCCGCCGCAGTGCGTTCGAAGACCTTGCCCAGATCCCGTGGAAGGGGCGCGAGCACCGCGCCCGCCGCAAGGCACTGAAGGCGGCGATCGCCGAGATGGAGCCCTACCGCCGCATCGTCGGCCCGGCCACACGTCAGCGCGTCCGCTCCACCCTCCGAGCCGCGTTGAACGCCGCGATCGCCCAGCAGTTGATCACCTTCAATCCGGCGGCCCACGTCGAGTTGGAGGCGGGTAAGCGGCCCAAGGCTCTGGTGTGGACGGACGAGCGCATCCTGCACTGGAAACGCACCGGCGAGAAGCCCTCGCCGGTGATGGTCTGGACGCCGGAACAGATCGGCCTCTTCCTCGACCACATCGCGGAGGACCGGCTGTACGCGCTGTTCCACCTGATCGCGTTCCGTGGGCTGCGGCGGGGCGAGGCGTGCGGGCAGAAGTGGACCGACACCAACCTGGACGCCGGTCTCATCACCGTCGCCAAGCAACTCGTCGTGGACGGCTGGGAGGTGTACGAGGACGACCCCAAAACGGATGCCGGAGCGCGGACCATCGCCTTGGACTCCGACACGGTCCGAGTCCTGGGGCGGCATCGAGCCCAGCAGGACAAGGACCGTAAGGAGTGGGAGAGCGCCTGGGTGGAGACCGGCCGCGTCTTCACCCGGGAGAACGGCGCGTTGCTCCACCCCGCCAACGTCACCCGGCGGTTCGTCGAGCTGTACGAGGAGATCAGCCTCCCGCCGGTCCGGCTCCACGATCTGCGCCACGGCGCCGCGACGCTGGCCCATGCCGCCGGAGCCGACCTGAAGGACATCCAGGAGATGCTCGGCCACTCCTCGATCACCATCACGGCCGATACGTACACGAGCCTGCTCCCCGAAGCGGACCTGGCGATCGCCGAGGCAGCGGCCCGGCTCGTACCGCGCGCCCACGCCCCGACGGAAGAAGAGCCCGAACCCGACAACGCGGGGGAGCCCGTGCCGGGTGATGCCGATCCGTCGGGAGATATTCGGAAGATCAACTCCCCGTCCGCTCACGCACCGCGCACGCAAACGGCCCCGGACGGGGAGTCCGAGGCCGAATAGAGCGCTTCGCTGGGAGGAAACCCCAGGTCAGCGACCTGACGAGCGGTGCCCCCGGCAGGATTCGAACCTGCGACACCCGCTTTAGGAGAGCGGTGCTCTATCCCCTGAGCTACGGAGGCTGAGGTAGCGCGGGCCAGTCTAGCGGGTTCGTTCGGTGGGGCGGGCCAGGAGGACGGTGAAGCGGTTCTGGGGGTCGGTCCACCAGTGGGTCGGGGTGAGGGCGGATCGGCCGAGGTCGGCCGCGAGGCGGGGGCGGCGGAACTTGGTGGAGAGTTCGGTGCGCAGGAGTTCGCCCTGGCTGAAGCCCACTTCGAGGTCGAGCGCCGGGATCTTGACCGTGTGCCCGTGGCGGGCTTTGAGGGACATCTCGATCCGTTCGGCGCGCTCGTCCCACCTCGCCACATGGTCGAAGGCGCTGGCGTCGAAGTCGGCGTCCAGTTCGCGGTTGAGGACGCGCAGCAGGTTCTTGTTGAACTCCGCGGTGACACCCTGCGCGTCGTCGTAGGCGCGGGTCAGGGTGGTGGGCGACTTGACCAGGTCGGCGCCGATCAGGATCGCGTCGTTGGGAGTGAGCGCGGCGCTGAGGCGGCTGAGGAAGGTGGCTCGCTCCGCCGTGTCGAAGTTTCCGATCGTGGAGCCGAGAAAGGCGACCAGACGTGGTCCTGGGCCGTCGGGTATGGGCAGTTCCTGATCGAAGTCGGCAACGGTGGCGTCGACTTCCAAACCCGGGTAGGCGGCCAGGATCGATTCGGCCGCCTCGGTCAGGGCGGTGCGCGAGACGTCGATGGGGGCGTAGGCGCGCAGGGTGCCGCCGGCCGTGAGGGCGTCGAGCAGCACGCGGGTCTTCTCGGACGAGCCCGAGCCGAGTTCGACCAGGGTCCGCGCTCTGGTGTGCGTCGCTATGTCCGGGGCGTGGGCGCGGAGGATCTGCCGTTCGGCGCGGGTGAGGTAGTACTCGGGCAGCCGGGTGATGCGGGTGAAGAGTTCGCTGCCCCTGGCGTCGTAGAACCACTTGGGCGGCAGGGATTTGGGGGTGGCGGTGAGGCCGGCGCGCACATCGGCGTGCAGGCGCTCGGCGAAGTGGTCCTCCGGCAGGGTGTCGTGCACGGTGACGCTGCTGGTCATGGGGTTCCTTTCGCGGTTCCGGGCCGGCCGTCTCGCGGAACCCGGCCGGCGGGGGCGCGGGGGCCGCGGCGGCTGTCAGTGGCGGGGCCTAGAGTCGGGGCAGGGCTTGGAGATCGACGGAGGTGCGGCTGGCGCGGAGCAGGGAGTGTTCGGGCACCTCGCGCCAGCCCGGCTGTTCCGGCACCGGCTCCGAGGCGACGATCAGCCGCTCGTCCTCGCTCCGGTACCAGAGGCTGTCGCCGTGGCGGGTGGCGACGACGGTGCTGCCGTCCGTGAGGAGCAGGTTGAGGCGGGCGTCGGGGCGGGCGGCGAGGACGCCGGCCACGAGTTCGGCCAGCGCCTCGGGGGCCGGCTGGCCGGCCACCAGCCGTCGGGCCGCCATCAGCCAGAGCAACGCCGCGTCGACGTGCGCCTCGATGCTGAGCAGTTCGGCGAGGGTCAACGGCTCGCCGAGGTCGGTGGGGAGTTGCTCCCAGCGGTCGACGCGTCCGTTGAGGCTGAACAGCCAGCGTCCCAGGGCGAAGGGGGCCACGGCCGTCTCGTGGTTGCTGCCGCCCGGTGTGGTGGAGCGCACCGAGGCCAGCACCGCGCCGCTGTGCAGCAGTGCGGCGAGCCCGGGAAGGTTCTCGTCGGCCCAGATGGGGACGGCGCGGCGGTAGCGCACGGGGCCCGCCCCGTCGTCCGGTGGGTACCAACCGACGCCGAAGCCATCGGCGTTGACCGTGCCTCCCACCTGGCACTTCGGTGCCCAGGACTGTTCGTAGAGGCTGTGCGGAGGGGTGGTGAGCAGTTCGGCCAGGGAGAGGGGTGGCCCGAGGTAGGCGAGGTGGCGGCACATCAGCCGACGCCCGTGCCCGCGTCGCGGCAGGTCCGGAAGCCGGCGAAGATCTGGCGGCGGATGGGGAGGTCCCAGTTGCGGAAGGTGCCTCGGCAGGCGATCGGGTCGGTGCCGAACGAGCCGCCGCGCAGCACCTGGTAGCCGGCGCCGAAGAACGCCTCGCTGTACTCCCGGTACGGATGGGCGGCGAAGTCGGGGTAGCCGGTGAACTCGGTGGCGGTCCACTCCCAGACGTCACCGAGGAGTTGGCGTGCCCCGCAGGGCGCGGCCCCGTCCGGGTAGGCGCCGACGGGCGCGGGGCGGAGGTGGCGCTGGCCGAGGTTGGCATGCCGTGCCTCGGGGGCCGCCGCGCCCCAGGGGTAGCGGCGGGAGCGGCCGGTGGCGGGGTGGTGTCTGGCGGCCTTCTCCCACTCGGCCTCGGTGGGCAGCCGCCGCCCTGCCCAGCGGGCGTAGGCGTCGGCCTCGTACCAGCTGACGTGCAGCACCGGCTCGTCGGGCGGCACGGGTTCGGTGCGCCCGAACCGGTGGCGCAGCCACTCCCCGTCGAGGTCGCGGTGCCAGAACGCGGGCCCCGTCAGGTTGGCCTGCCTTCGGTGGAGCCAGCCCTCGGGGTGCCACCAACGAGGCTGGTGGTAGCCGCCGTCGGCGATGAACTCCTGGTAGGCGGCGTTGCTGACGGGCGTGGTGTCCAGCCAGAAGGCGGGGACGAAGACGCGGTGCGCCGGACCCTCGTTGTCCAGCGCCCAGGGGTCGTCGGCCGGGTCGACGCCCATGGTGAACGGGCCTGCGGGCACCAGGACTTCGGCCGGAAGTCGATGCTCGGGGCGGGGGCGCGCGGGTGGCGGCGCATAGAGCGCCGCGCGCCCTCGGCGCAGCTGGTGGGTGGCCAGCATGGTCTCGTCGTGCTGCTGCTCGTGTTGGGCGATCATGGCGAAGAGGAAGGCCCCCTCGGTGTCGCCGGTCAGCCCGCCCAGTACCTCCAGCGCCTGGGCGCGGACCTCGGCCGCGTACCGGCGGGCGTCGGCCGGTGACAGCAGGGGCAGGTTCGGGCGGTCGGCCCTGGGGTGTCGGAAGGCGTCGTAGAGATCGTCGAGGTCGGCGCGGAGCGGCGCCCGTCCGCCGGCCCGGCGGAGCAGCCAGAGCTCCTCCTGGTTGGCGATATGCGCCAGGTCCCAGACGAACGGGGACATCAGGGGCGAGTGCCGGACGGTGAGTTCCTCCGCGGGCAGGCAGTCGGTGAGTTCGTGGGTGCGCCGGCGGGCGGTCTCCAGCGCGGCGGCCAACTCGCTCGGGTCCAGGGGGCCGCGCCCGTCAGGGGCGGACGCGATGTCGAGCGCGTCGAGTGCGCTGGGGGCGGTGACCCGGCGCTTGGGGGGCGTGGGCGCGACGGGGGTCTCGGTCATTCGGGTGTCTCCTTGGCTGCCGCGCGAGGGGGGTGGGCCGGCCGTTGTGTCCGGTCTCGTCGATCGGGTCCGGTCGCCGGGTCGGGGGGTGCCGGTGGCGGGCGGCCGGGCCTCCTGGCCCGCCGAGGCGGAGGGCCGAGGGGTGTTCCCAGCGCGTCCAGCTGATCGTCCGCCGGGCAACGGCCGTGCTCCACGTAGCGGTTGGCGAACGCGGCGACGGCGTCCCGGAGTTCGCCGGCGTCGGGCAGGCGGGCCAGCGCGGCGTCGGCGGCGGCGAAGCAGGCGCGGACGGCCGGGCCAAGCTCCGGGTCGGCCGGCCCGTGCCGGGCGGCGCGCAGCCAGAGGTCGAAGGAGGGCATCGCATGGGCCCCATGGCCCCGGGTGAGCGGCTCGGTCGCGCGCCGAGCGGCGTCGGCGGCGAGCGGATCGTCCAGCAGCACGCTGGTCACCGCCAACGGCACGACCCAGTCATCCCCGGGTTGGGCGTCGATCATCCGCAGTTCCCACCAGCCACGGGGGCGCACTGGTGGGAAGAGGGTGCTCAGGTGGTAGTCGAGATCGGCCAGGGTGGGCGCGCGCCGGTCTGCGGTCGGCCCGCGCAGCCAGGAGCGGAAGGAGTGATTGGGGGGCGCGTACCATCCTGCGGGCGCCCCCCGGCGCACGCACAGCAGCGACGCGTCCAGGGCGTAACGGGCCCAGGCGGCGCGGGGATCCTCACCGTCGGGGGCGGCCTCGGGGGCGGTGGTGGCCTGGGCGTCGGGGGTGAACGGCCGGGTGCGGCCGGGATCCAGGCGGCTCCACAGGGCCTGCCGGGTGGAGCGCCAGCCGGTGGGGCGGCCCCGCCAGACGGGGGAGTTGGCGAAGGCGGCGATCAGCACCGGGCCGAGGCGATGGGTCAGCGCCCAGCGGGCGCGATAGCCGGTCGGGCCCCGGGAGTCGTCACCGGCGTCCACGCTGATCTGCACCGAGGCGGTGGCCCGCATGATCAGCCGACCGCCCGGGGTCTGCCGGTCGAAGAAGCTCTCCATCGCCTGGTAGCGCGGGTGGTGCAGCACCCGGGGCGGATCGCGGTAGGGGTCAAGGCCGAGGCCGACGGCCTCCAGGCCGGCAGCGGCCAGCGCGTCGCGCAGCCGCGCCAGATCGGTCCGGGTCGCCCGGACGCACGCGACCAGCGAGTCCCCCGGGGCGCTGCTGATCTCGACCTGCCCGCCAGGTTCGCGGGTGAGCCGTCCGCCGCCGGGCAGCACGGCGTCGCACGGCGGGTCGTCGCCTCGCGGAGCGGTGTCGTGGAGCGGGGCGAGCGCGGCCCGCACCGCCTCGGCGGGCACCGCGGCGGCTGGATCGTCGACCCGGCGCACCAGCCACTCCAACTCCACCCCGGTCCGGGTGGGGGCACCGGTGGAGACACAGGTGCGGGCGACGTGTTCCTCGGCGTCCCGCTCGCTCAGGGGCGGCGCGTCGGAGGGCGCGTCGGGGTGGCGCGCGCCCGCGTGCGCGCGCGGGGTGGCCGCCCCGGGGCGCGATGAGCCCGTCGGGCCCCAAGGACCCGACGGGGCCGTTGCTGGGCGAGACACTTCCGACGCCATCCCGGCCGCCCTCCTCTATCCCATCCGCCCCCTTTGTCCGGGCAGTGGAATCACGGTAGGACGGCCGGGCACGACCCGCCGGGCGCTATACGGCCAGTCGGCGCACCGCCAGCTCCGCGTAGAGGGCGGCGCCGTCGGCCAGCACCGACTCGTCGAAGGCGGCCAGCGGCGAGTGGTTGGCCGGCGCGGCCTCGGGGTCGACGCCCTCGGGCGTGGCACCGAGGAAGACCATCGCGCCCGGCACCTCGTCGATCACCCGGGAGAAGTCCTCCGCGCCGGTCAGCGGGTTCTCCATGGGCGCGAACCGCTCCTCGCCGAGCGCCTCGCGGACGGCGTCGGCGGCGAACGCGGTCTCCGCCACGTCGTTGACCGTCACCGGGTACTGCTCGACGAAGCGGGCATCCACCTCCAGCCCGTGGGCGGCGGCGACGCCCTCGCAGACGGCCACCACGCCCTCGCCGATCCTGGACCTGGCTTCGCGGGAGAAG
Organism: Streptomyces profundus; assembly: GCF_020740535.1. Lineage (NCBI taxonomy): Bacteria > Bacillati > Actinomycetota > Actinomycetes > Kitasatosporales > Streptomycetaceae > Streptomyces > Streptomyces profundus. Next base: position 4,065,582 of record NZ_CP082362.1, on the reverse strand, counting down.
GTGCGCACCGTCGCGGCGAAGGTCGCCGTGTCGGGAATGATGTTGGTGGCCGTTCCCGAGTGGAAACTGCCGACCGTGAGCACCACCGGGTCGAAGACGTCGAAACTACGGCTGATCCACGTCTGGAGTGCGGTGACCATCTCGCAGGCGGCGGGGATCGGATCCTTGGCGCGGTAGGGCGCCGAGCCATGGCCGCCGGCACCGCGCACCGTCACGTCGAGGACGCTGGAGGCCGCCATGGCGGGACCGCCCCTGGCGGTGAAGACGCCAGCCGGCCAGGTGTGCGAGAGCACATGGAGCGCGTAGGCGGCGACCGGGCGCTCGCCCGTGGCGTCGAGCACGCCCTCGTCGAGCATCTGACCGGCGCCGTTGTATCCCTCCTCGCCCGGCTGAAACATCAACAGCACGTTTCCAGCCAGTTGATCCCTGTGGGCGGCCAGCAGCCGGGCGGCGCCGGCCAGCATGGTGGTGTGCAGGTCGTGGCCGCACGCGTGCATCCGCTCGGCCTCGGCGGCGAACGGCAACCCGGTGCGCTCGGCGACCGGAAGGGCGTCCATGTCGCCGCGCAGCAGCACGGTGGGCCCGGGGCGGGCGCCGCGCAGCACCCCGGTGACCGAGGTCAGGCCCCGCCCGGTGTCGACCTCGATGGGCAGCCCGTCCAGCGCGGCCAACACGGCCTCCTGGGTGCGGGGCAGCTGGAGCCCGATCTCGGGGATCGCGTGCAACCGCCGGCGGAGTTGGACGAGTTCGTCGTTCAGGGCTCTGGCGTCGTCGAGAAGGTTCATCGTGCATAGCTGCCCCACATTGGCCGATTTCAGCCCTGAAAACGGGAGTTGTGACGGGGAAACCCGTTCCCAGGGGCGCCTTTCGGTCGAGCTGAGCGCCCCCGTGCGCGCGCTACAGCGGATCGGGGCGCGCCACGATGGCGGGGGTGAGGATGGTGGCGTTGCCCGCCGGTTCGGTGGCCGCCCGCCCGGCCCGGTCGCTGACCCGGATCAACAGGGCCACCAGCAGCCAGTTGGCCACCGTCGACGATCCGCCCTGGGCCAGGAACGGCAGTGCCTTGCCGGTCAGCGGGATCAGCCCGATCACGCCGCCCACCACCACGAAGACCTGGAGCGCTATCACCGATGCCAGCCCGGCCGCCAGCAGCTTCCCGAACGGATCGGGGGTCGCGAGGCCGGCGCTGAAACCGCGTTGGATCAGCAGTGCGTAGAGCAGCAGCACCAGGGTCACGCCCAGCAGCCCGAGTTCCTCGCCCACGGCGGTCAGGATGAAGTCGCTGCGCCCCGCGAAGCCGACCAGATAGGTGTGTCCCTGTCCGAGACCCGTGCCGGTGAGCTCGCCGGCACCGAAACTGAACAACGCCTGGGCGGCCTGGTCGGACACGAAGCCAGCGGGCTGCTCCTCCTTGGGCAGAAACGCGACCATCGGGTCCAGCCAGATGCGGATGCGCCCCTTGACATGCTCCTGGGTGGCCGAGACCACCGCCGTCCCCAACGCGGCCAACAACCCGCCGAACACCAGCCATCCGGTGCGCCCGGTCGCGATGTAGAGCATCACCACGAAGACCCCGAAGAAGATCAACGACGTGCCGAGGTCGCGTTCGTAGAAGAGCACCACCAGGCTGACGGCCCACACCAGCAGCACCGGCCCGGCGTTGCGTCCGCGCGGCAGATCCAGGCCGAGCACCCGGCGTCCGGCCAGCGCCAGCGCGTCCCGGTTCGCCATCAGATAGCTCGCGAAGAAGACAACGATCATGACCTTGACGAACTCGCCCGGCTGGACGGAGAGCGACCCCACGATGATCCACCGCTTGGCACCGTAGATGTCGGCGCCGAAGAGGGCGGGCGCCATCAGGAGCGCCATGGCCACGGTCATGCCGAGATAGGTGTACCGCTGCAACGCGCGGTGGTGGCGCAGCACCACCAGCGTGCCGGTCAGCAGGCCGACGCCCACCACCGTCCAGGCCACCTGGTCCGGCGCGACCGGGACGGACTGGTAGTCGGTCTCCGGGAGGTGCGCGGCGTAGGCGTGGTCCAGCCGGTCGATCAGCACCAGGCCGAGCCCGGTGAGCAGCACGGTGATGGGCAGGATCAGCGGGTCGGCGAAGCGCGCGAACCTGCGCACCACCAGATGCGCGGCCAACGCCAGCGCGCCCAGGCCCACGGTGTGGGCGAGGAGCCCGGACGGCGGGCGGCCCAGCACCGTCAGGCCGACGATGGTGTGGCCGGCCGCGATGATCGCGATCGCGAAGATCACCAGGGTGAGTTCGAGGTTGCGACGGCGCGCCGTCCAGGCGCGCACGCCGGGCGACTCGGCCGGATGCCCCCACCCCCTCCGGCGGGAGCGCGGGGCCCCCGCGCTGTCTCTGCCCATCCCGTCCCCATCCCCCGTGTCGTCCGCACCCGCCGCTGTGGCCTTCCACACACGCCGCGACGGCCGGTGGGAGACCGGCCGTCGCGGCGGAAGCGGCGCGTGCCGTCCGCAACCTACCCATGCGGGGAGAACGCCGCACCCGCGCACCCCTTACGGCCGAACGGGTGAGTCGGCAGAGAGGACGCCGAACGGGGAAGGGGGGAGCGCGCGCGTTCGTTGAGGGGAGGGAGACCTCGTGGGACGAACCTCGGGGCCCCGAGGCAAGGGGCATGGCGCCGCACAGCCCGGGGTACCCGAACGCAACTATCGCTTGCTTCTGTTCGTCTTCAGGGGTGTGGAGGGGATGACGCACACGGTCCGATCCGGCACCGCCGGCATCTGTGGCCGGGCAGGGTACTCCATCGCAGAGAAAAAGATGCACCGGTTGGGAATTCTGTCCGGATTCCCGTCGTTAGATCGTTACGGGCTCGGGAGGCAAGGGGGCGTCCCGGTCCGGTCCGAGGAGGACCTCGTGTGATCGCCCAGATCACCATTGATCAATTCGCAAGGGAGCACGTATGGCAACCCGTGCCGTCGCCCGGCGTCAGGACACCGATGACAGTGTCGCGACGGGCAGTGTCCGGTCGAGCGCGAGCAGCGATGCCACGGAGCGCGACCTGGTCGGAATGTATCTCGACGAGATAGCCCGCACTCCGCTGCTCGACGCGGCTCAGGAGGTCGAGCTGTCCCTCGCCATCGAGGCGGGGCTCTACGCGGAGCGCCTGCTCAACGAGCAGGAGGAGCCGGCGGCCGAAGGGCCCTCCGGCTCGGCCTCGCGGGACGAGCTGGCAGCGCTGGCCGCCGAGGGCGACCGCGCCAAGGACAGCTTCATCCGTTCCAACCTGCGTCTGGTGGTCGCCGTGGCGCGCCGGTACCCGCGCAGTGGGCTGCCGTTGCTCGACCTCATCCAGGAGGGCAACGCCGGTCTTGTGCGGGCCGTGGAGAAGTTCGACTACACCAAGGGCTTCAAGTTCTCCACCTACGCCACCTGGTGGATCAGGCAGGCCATCACCCGATCGATAGCCGACCAGTCGCGCACCATCCGGCTGCCGGTGCATCTGGTCGAGGAGTTGGGCCGGATCCGCCGTGTGCAGCGGGAGTTCAACCGCGAGCACGGTCGCGAGCCGGAGCCGGCCGAGGTATCGGCCGAGCTGGGCTCCACGCCGGAGCGCGTGCAGGACGTACTGGACTGGGCGCGTGACCCGGTCAGCCTGAACATGGCGGTGGACGACGAGGGCGAGACCCAGTTCGGGGATCTGCTGGAGGACACCTCGGCAGCCTCGCCCGAGCAGTCGGTGCTGGTGATGATGCGCCGCGAGGGCCTTGAGGACCTCATCGGGCGGCTCGACCAGCGCACCGCGGCCATCATCAGGGCGCGCTACGGCATCGAGGACGGGCGCGAGCGCACGCTCACGGAGGTGGGCAGGCAGCACGGCCTGACCAGGGAGCGCATCCGGCAGATCGAGAAGCACGCGCTGCTCGAACTGAAGAAGATGGCGAGCGACTCCGGCTTCGACGCGGCGGCCTGAGCCGCCCTGTCGTCCCGGCCGTCGCCGGCGACGGAACACAGCCAGTCCTGACATCACCACTCAACGGCCCCGGCGCCCCAGGTGCCGGGGCCGAGTTCTGCCCGCGCGTCCGGGTGCGGCGCCGGATGTGACGGTGCCCACACTTCATACCGAAATAAGCGGGGAGTCCCTGCCCGTTTAAGCCTGAGTCCGATCAAGCGGGGAGTCTTTCCCCGGTTGTTGAGTTCTCACGCTGCGAGGGATCCCTCATGAGCCAGCCCACGACGCCCGCGCGGTGCGGAGCGCGCACTCCGCTGCGTGCCGACGCCGCGCGCAACCGGGAGCGCATCCTGGGCGCGGCGCGCGAGGCCGTGGTGGAACACGGGCCCGAGGTCGCCCTCGACGAAATCGCTCGACGGGCCGGAGTAGGAAATGCCACGCTGTACCGGCACTTTCCCGACCGGCAGTCTCTGCTGCTCCAGATGCTGATCTATGTCAGCGACCGGATCACCGAGCGCGCCAGACAGGCACTGGAGGCCGAGCGCGACCCTTTCGAGGCGCTGAGCCGCCTCATCCTCGACTCGGCCGAGGAACGCGTCGGCGGCCTCTGCCACCTGCTCGGCGTCGGCGCCGAGGGAGAGAACTCGGAGCTGGCCGCCAGCCGGAACCGGGCCCTCCACATCACCGAGCAACTGCTGGCCGCCGCGCACGCTTCGGGCCAGCTGCGTTCCGACGTGGGCGCGGGAGACCTTCTGATCGCCATCAGCCGGCTCACGCTGTCCGTGCCGGGCAGCCCATGCTCCAACGACGTCGACCTGTCCAGACGGCACCTCCAGATCTTCCTGGACGGCCTGCGGACTCCTCCACGCAGCGAACTCGCGGGAGGCGCCCTGCGATTGGCGGATCTCAAAGACGAGATCCGCTGAACTCCCCCGGGCCGGCGACTCAGCGCTGAGTTTCCGCGCCACGCCGGGTCCATCAGATCAGCGCCTCCGCTGAGCGCCGATCGGGCCGCATGCCCGACCGGGGGCTCACCCTCCCCCATCGTCGCCCCTTATCTCCCTTATGAGGTAGAACGCCCATGCCACCCGACACCACCGTGAGCCCGACGCCGGTCGGCGCCAACCCCAGGCGCTGGCAGGCTCTGTTCTTCATCGCGTTGGCTCAACTGATGGTCGTGCTCGACGGCACGATCGTGAACATCGCCCTTCCCACCGCCCAGGAGGACCTCGGCATCTCGGCGGGTGACCGCCAGTGGGTGATCACCGCCTATGCCCTGGCCTTTGGTGGTCTGCTGCTCTTCGGCGGACGCATCTCCGACATCTGGGGCCGGCAGCGCACCTTCATCCTGGGCCTGGTCGGCTTCGCCTTCGCCTCAGCGCTCGGAGGAGCGGCGCAGAACCAGCTGATGATGTTCGGCGCGCGGGCCCTCCAGGGCGTCTTCGGCGCCCTGCTCGCTCCCGCGGCGCTCGCCCTGCTCACCGTGATGTTCACCGACGTCAAGGAACGCGCCAAGGCGTTCGGCGTCTTCGGTGCCATCGCGGGCGCCGGCGCCGCCGTGGGCCTGCTGCTCGGCGGCGTGCTCACCGAGTACCTGGACTGGCGCTGGACCTTCTATGTGAACGTGCCCTTCGCCGTGGTCGCCGTGATCGGCGCCGTCCTCGTGATCCGCGAACCGGACGAGGCGCGCAACCGCTCCCCGCTGGACGTGCCCGGTGTGCTGTTGGCGACACTCGGCCTGGTCGCGCTGGTCTACGGGTTCAGCCGGGCCGAGCACCAGGGTTGGAGCGAGACCTGGGTGATCGCGAGCTTCGTGGCCTCCGCGGTGCTGTTGATCGCCTTCGTGGTGGTGGAGAGCCGGGTCGAACACCCCCTGCTGCCGCTGCGCGTGCTCACCGACCGCAACCGGGGCGGCACCTATCTGGCGTTCGCCCTCGCCGTGATCGCGATGTTCGGGCTCTTCCTGTTCCTGACCCTGTACCTCCAGATCATTCGCGAGTACTCGCCCGTCCAGACCGGCGTCGCGTTCCTGCCGATGGTCGTCGGCATGATCATCGGATCCACGCAGATAGCTCCCCGGCTGACCCCCCTGGTGGCGCCGCGCTATCTGATGGGGCCCGGCCTGCTCGTGGCCTCGCTGGGCATGCTCTGGCTGACCCAGCTGGAGCTGGACTCCTCCTACGCCACGGTGATCATGCCGGGGCAGGTGCTGCTCGGCCTCGGCATGGGCACGGCCTTCATGGCGGGGATGAGCCTGGCCACCTCCGGGGTGCGGCCCACCGACGCGGGAGTCGCCTCGGCGATGGTCAACACCGCGCAGCAGATCGGTGGGGCCGTCGGCACCGCGCTGCTGAACACCATCGCCGCGAGCGCCACCAGCGGCTATCTGGCCGCGCGCCTGCAGGACGCCACCACGGACGACGCCCAGCTGCAACTGCGTCTCGCGTCCGAGGTGCACGGCTACAGCGTGGCCATCTGGTGGGGCTTCGGCATCATCGCGACGGGGGCGGTGATCGCGTTCCTGCTGATCAACGCGGAGCGCGGCGGCGGGCGCAGCGGCGCCGAGGGCGAGGAGGCCGGGGAGCAGCCGGCTCCGGTGCTCGTGCACTGACACACAGCCCGCCCGGCACCCGCCGGGGCGCCGGCCCCACGACCGACCAGCGGCCGTGGGGCCGCGCCATGAGGCGGGCCACGTAGCCGGCCGGGGGGCCGGAACCAGGCGATGAGAGGGCTCGTGGCCCCGGACGGGCGCCGACGTTCCGGGGCCGTCGGTGGTCATCGACCATCCCGCGAAGCGCAGTGCGGCAGGCCGCCACCCCGTACAGAGGACGTTTATCGAACGTCTACCGACACCGGTGAGGCTGGGCACATGTCGGGAGATCAACATGGTGGGGGGCGCTGGTCCGGTCCGGCCGACGTGCTCACCCACGGCCAGCTGCTGCGTATGGGAGACCAGGCCAGCGCCGCCCTGCTGAGCCACGGGGTCCGTGCCCAGGATCCGGTGGCCGTGCAACTGCCCATGTGCCTGGAGTCGGTGGTGATCACCCTGGCCTGTCTGAAGATCGGCGCTCAGCGGCTCACCCTGCCCCTCGGGGACAACCGGGACTTCGTTCGGGGCCGCCTCAACAGCAGCGGGGCCCGTGTGGTGATCTGCGCTGACGCCTGTGACCTCGACGGCCGGGTGCACAGCGTCAAGGCGAACCTGGACCGCACCCTCGCCCGCTGCCCGCTGGTGGAAACCGTGCTGGTGGTCAGGCAGCTGGCGCGGCCTGTGCCCTGGGAGCCCGGGCGGGACCGCTGGTGGCACGAGGACCTGGCGCCTCGGACGCTGCCGCCCCGGCCGTATCCTGACCGTATGAGCGCGGACATCCCACCGGCGAGTGGCACCTCGGGCACCGAAAGGCTGGTCTTCGAGGACCCGCTGTCGAGCCGTTCCTCGGACGACGGCGACCACGGCTGGGGCGAGGACCCCACGCAGGAAGCCTCCGAGGGCAACCTGCTGCGCCTGATCAACGAGCGGCCACCGCACCACATCTGAGCCGCCTGCCGTGGCCGACGGCCTCAGCTCTGGCGATCCCCGCCCGTCGCGGTGGGATCCGCCCCGCCGCCGGGGGCGTCCTCCGGCGCCGGACGCTGGGCGCCGACCGTGGCGGTGCCGCCGGCGCCACCCGAGCCATCGGCGGCGGGGGCGCTGGCGGCCCGCAGCGCCACCAGCTCGTCCCTGATCTCGGCCAGCAGATCCAGATCGGTCTTCGCCACCGGCTCCACCGGCTGCTTGGCCTTGCGCCGCGCCAGATAGCGGGTCATCGGCAGGATCATCAGGAAGTAGACCACCGCCGCCGTGATCACGAAGGTGAGCGAGGCGCTGATCACCGAGCCCCAGCGGATCGGGATGCCCTGCATCACGCCGTTGGCGTCCTCCTCGCAGAGCCCGCGCAGGCAGGACTGGTACTCGTTGAGATCCTGGGTGCCGAAGGCACCCACCATGGGGTTGATCACCCCCTCGACCACCGAGTTCACGATGTTGGTGAACGCGGCCCCGATGACCACGGCCACCGCCAGATCCACCACGTTCCCACGCATCAGGAACTCGCGGAAGCCGGCCAGCACCCCCCTCGCCTCCGTGAGGGCCCGCTTGCCGCCCCGCTCTTCCTCGCTCACCGTTTCGCCTCTCTTCCGCCCCACTCGGCCACCGCGCACCGCGCGCGCCCCGGGGCCCCGGGATTCCGTGCGGGTCACCGTGCAACATGCCGCGGGAGGCTGTCCAATCCGGACATCGCCCCCGGCGGGCGCTCACCATCGCGCGACCGCCAGCGTCGAACCGGCCGCCGCGCCCGCCAGCTCGGCCGCCGTGTCGGGGGCGACGGAGAGCACCAGCCGTGCCCCGAGGCCATCCGGCTCGACGCCCGAGGAGAGCGCCGTGCCGCGCTCCTCCGCCGCCCCGCCGGGGGGCTCCGGCACCTCGGCCACCCTGGCGCCGCTGGCGACCAGCCTGGCCTCGGGGACACCGGACGAGCCCCCCTCCGCTCCCCCGCCCGAAGGCGCGGTGGCGAACACGTCGACTCGATCCCCGGGCGTGAGCGAGCGAACCGAGGCCGGATCCGCGATCGGCAGCGTCAACGAGAGTTGCCTCGGCTCCGCGGCGGCAGCCTGAGGCTCATCGTCCGCCTCCTGGGCGGCCGGCGAACCGCCGCTGACCAGCGGGTCCGGTGGGCTCGCCGGCTCGGCCCCGGCATGGGGCAGCAGCAGCGACACCAGCGCCGCCAGCAGCGCGAGCACCCCGGCCACCGGCCGCCGGCGGCGCAGCAGCCACCACAGCGGGCGGCGGGAGCCACGCGGGCGAATGGGGGCGAAGGACGGCACCACGCCGCACTGCGGCGCGCGGGCGCCCGCAGCGGAAGGCGCCGCCGGCCCACCCCGGGAGCCGTGGCCCACCGCCGCCCAGGCGGCGGACGCGCGTTGGTCGGGGGCGCGGCCCCGACGGGCGCGACGGATGGGATCGGGCGGCTCGGCGGGAAGGCCGGGCGTTCTGAGGGCCGCCTCGGCGGCGTCCGGATAGGGGCTCATGGCGCCACTCTGCCCGCCGCGTGAGAATCCCGCCGAAGCCTGTGGACAACCTCTGACCTGTGGAAAAGCCCATCACCCGAACGAGTGACACGTCGCCCGTGCACGGACTGAACAGCCGCCACTCCGCAGGGAATTCACCCACGCCGGTTCCGTCCTCGGCGAGGTGCGCCAGAGGGCGCCCACGCGCGGGACGGCGGCCCAGCACAATGGCCCGGGCTCCCGACCCGCTGTGCCGCCCGGCCCCCCTAGGGCAGCGTGATGCCCGGGTCCTGGCCCGACAGCCCCGTGGCGCAGAGGCAGTCGCGCTCCTTCGGCAGTCCGCTCACCACGTCGAAGAGCACGTCCCGCAGACGCCCGACGTTGCGGCCGAAGACTTCGAGCACCTCCGCGTGCGAGACGCCCTCGCCGGCCTCCGCACCCGCGTCGAGGTCGGTGACCAGGGCCAACGAGGTGTAGCACAGCTCAAGTTCGCGAGCGAGGATCGCCTCGGGGTGGCCCGTCATCCCGACCACCGACCAGCCCTGGGCCGCGTGCCAGCGGGACTCGGCCCGGGTGGAGAAGCGCGGCCCCTCGATCACGCACATGGTGCCGCCGTCCACCGCGTCCCAGTCCCGTCCCCGCGCGGCCCCCAGGGCCACCCGGCGGCCGGCCGGGCAGTAGGGATCGGCCAGCGAGACATGGACCACGTTGGACCGCTGCCCGTCCGAGCGCGTCTCGCCGTCGTAGAACGTGCCCACCCGGGTCTTGGTGCGGTCCACGAGCTGGTCGGGCACCAGCAGTGTGCCGGGGCCGTACTCGGGCCGCAGGCCGCCCACCGCGCACGGACCGAGCACCTGGCGCGCGCCCACGGATCTGAGGGCCCAGAGGTTGGCCCGGTAGTTGATGCGGGCCGGGGGCAGGTGGTGGCCCCGGCCGTGACGCGGCAGGAACGCCACCCGGCGGCCGGCGACCTCGCCCAGGAAGAGGGAGTCGCTGGGCGCGCCATAGGGCGTATCGACTGTGATCTCGGTCACGTCGTCCAGGAACGAGTAGAAACCGGACCCGCCGATGACGCCGATCTCGGCGGCCTCGACGGACTCAGCGCCGGCGGAGCCGGTCGCGCCCGTGCCGGCAGGGCTCATGCGGCGGACGCCGCGGTGCCCGTGCTCTTGCTCTTGCTCGACGAGCCGCCGGTGAGCCCGGCGCCGCCCGTCGTGGCCGACCCGGCCGAGGACGAGGAGTCCGAGCCGGACTTCGAGGACTCGCCGGACGAGGCCGCGGCCTTCTCGCCGCCCTTGGCCCCGCCCGAGGCCGGGCTGCTGCTGGACGAGGTGCTCCGGCTGTCATTACGGTAGAAGCCGGAGCCCTTGAAGACGATGCCGACCGCCGAGTAGACCTTCTTGAGGCGCCCCTGACAACTGGGGCACTCGGTCAGGGCGTCATCGGTGAACTTCTGCACCACCTCAAGACCCTCGTCGCACGCGGTGCACTGGTACTGATAGGTCGGCACGTCTTCCTCCTGGCACTCTGCACTGTGGAGTGCTAACGACGACCCATCGTGCAACATTCCACCGCCGGAAGTCCACCGCCGCCCCCTCCGGGGTCGCCCACACCGCCCGGACGGAGCGCGCCCGGCACGCCGCCCTCCGCGCGCCGGGGCGCACGCCGGAAGCGGCGCGGGGCGCCCCTGGCCGCGCCCGGCACGCCGGGCCCCGCGCGGGTGGCGGAGGCTCCGACAGAGCCCCATGGCACGGCGGTTGGGACGCTTTCGCCGCACTTCGCCCGGCATGGGAGCGCGGCGTCCCGGGCCTCCCACTCCCCGTAGGCTCACCCCAGTGGCCGTATGTCTATGGTTGCTCCCACCCGCCTCAGCTGCCCTGTGAAGGACAGAGATGCCCGCCAAGAAGCCCAGGCGACGCGGTCGTCTGATCGTGATCGCGCTCGTCGTGCTGCTCATGGCCGGTCTCGGCTACGGCGCCTACTGGAGTGTCTCCACCGTACGCGCGTCCTTCCCCCAGGTCTCGGGAGAGATCGCCATCGACGGCCTTTCCGCGCCCGTCTCCGTGGAGCGTGATGCCAACGGTATTCCGCAGCTGTACGGAGAGACGTCGGAGGACCTGTTCCGCGCCCAGGGGTATGTGCACGCCCAGGACCGTTTCTGGGAGATGGATGTACGTCGCCATATGACCGCGGGGCGACTTTCGGAGATGTTCGGCGAGGACCAGGTTGAGACCGATGCGTTTCTACGAACGCTTGGTTGGCACCGGGTCGCGCAGGAGGAATTCGACAACGAACTTTCGGATGAGACCAAGGACTTCCTGGTCGCCTACTCGGAGGGTGTCAACGCCTATCTGGCGGAGCACAGCGTGGAGGAGATCTCCGTCGAGTACGCCGCCCTCGACCTGGTCAACGACTACCGCCCGGAGGAATGGCAGCCGGTCGACTCGGTGGCCTGGCTCAAGGCGATGGCCTGGGACCTCCGCGGCAACATGGAAGACGAGATCGACCGAGCGTTTCTGACCGAGCGGCTCACTCCCGAGCAGGTCGAGGAGCTGTATCCGGACTATCCGTACGACCGGAACCGACCGATCGTGACCGAGAACGGCGGGGAGAACGGGGACATCTACCCCGTCGACGCCCTGCCCGACGACGCGGCCGGGGCAGCCGACGGGGTGTCGACGCAGCTCTCCTCGCTCGCCGAGACGCTGGATGAGATGCCGGCGCTGCTGGGCCCGAGCGGCAGTGGTATCGGCTCCAACTCCTGGGTGGTGCACGGCGACTACACCACCACCGGGGCGCCGCTGCTGGCCAACGACCCGCATCTGGCGCCGTCGCTGCCCGGCGTCTGGTACCAGATGGGTCTGCACTGCGTCGAGGTCTCGGCCGAGTGCCCCTACGACGTCTCCGGCTTCACCTTCTCGGGAATGCCCGGCGTGATAATCGGCCATAACCAGGACATCGCCTGGGGCCTGACCAATCTCGGCGCGGATGTGACCGATCTCCGGCTGGAGAAGCTCGACCACGGCAACTATCTGCGCGACGGTGAGCAGGTCGCCTATGACACCCGGAAGGAGGAGATTCGGGTGGCCGGCGGGGAGACCCGGGAGATCACCGTTCGTTCGACGGTCAACGGCCCCATCGTCTCCGACCGGCACGAGGAGTTGGAGGCCCTCGGCGGCAGCGCTCCCGTGGACGCCGGCGCGCCCGACCGGGGCAGCGGCTACGCGATCTCGCTCAACTGGACGGCGTTGGAGCCGACCAACACCATGGACGCGGTCTTCGGCCTGAACACCGCGACGGACTGGGACGACTTCAGGGCCGCCGCGCAGGACTTCGCGGTGCCGTCGCAGAACCTCGTCTACGCCGACACCGAGGGCAACATCGGCTACCAGGCCCCCGGGCTGATCCCGATCAGGGGCGCCGGCGACGGCCGCTACCCTTCCCCCGGCTGGGACTCCTCCTACGACTGGGTCGACTACATCGCCCCCGAGGAACTCCCCTGGGAGTTCAACCCGGAGCGGGGCTACATCGTCACCGCCAACCAGTCCGTGATCGCCCCGGCGGAGTACCGCTACCACCTCACCGACGACTGGAGCTACGGCACCCGCAGCCAGCGGATCGAGGATCTGATCCAGGCCACCATCGAGGACGGCGGCAAGATCTCGATGGGCGACATGCAGGCGATCCAGCTGGACAACAGCAACGAGATGGCCAAGGTCCTGGTGCCGTACCTGCTGGAGATCGAGATCTCCGACCCGTATGTGCGCGACGCCCAGGAGCTGCTCGTGGGCTGGGACTTCAGCCAGGACGCGGACTCCCCGGGCGCCGCCTACTACAACGCGGTCTGGCGGAACCTGCTACAGCTGTCCATCGGCAACAAGCTGCCCAAGGAGCTGCGCGTCGAGGACCAGTGCCTGTGGGTCTCACCGGCCGACGACTCCGAACCCCTCGAAGACCTGGACGGCGGCGAGCGGCTGATCGAGGAGTGCGGCGAGCGGTCCCCGGAGAACGCCCAACCGGACGGGGGCGACCGCTGGTTCGAGGTGGTGCGGAACCTGCTGGAGGACCCGGAGAGCGACTGGTGGAGCACGCCGGCGACCAGCCAGGCCGCCGGCGCGGAGAACCGCGACGAGCTGCTCGCCCGGGCCATGCGCGACGCGCGCTACGAGCTGACCGCCAAGCTGGGCAAGGACATCGACACCTGGAACTGGGGCCGTCTGCACCGGCTGATGCTCAACAACCAGACGCTCGGCACCGAGGGCCCCGGCCCCGTGCAGTGGCTGCTGAACCGCGGCCCGTGGAACCTCGCTGGCGGCGCCGACGCGGTGGACGCCAGCGGGTGGAACGCGGCCGGCGGCTATGACATCACCTGGGTACCCTCCATGCGGATGATCATCAGCCTGGACGCGTTCGACGACTCGCTGTGGATCAACCTCACCGGCGCCTCCGGCCACGCCTACCACGACAACTACACCGACCAGACCGACCTCTGGTCCCGTGGCGAGTATCTGAACTGGCCCAGCAGTCCGGAAGCGGTCATGGAACGGTCGACCAACACGCTCACTCTGACGCCGTCCGGAACAAGCAGCGGCGAATAGCGGGCACGAGAGCGACGATCACGATCAGAACCGGTGCACGCCCTCCGGGGTGAGCGCGGCGTGCACCGGTCGGTCATGCGGTTCGCTCGGCAGCGCGTCGACCATCTCGTGCCCGTACACCAGGGCGACCAGCGCGGGATCCGCCTCCGATCCCTCGACCCGGGCCAGCACGCGGTCGTAGCTGCCGCCGCCCCGGCCCATCCGCACGCCGTGCGCGTCGACCGCGAGACCGGGCAGCAGGATCGTGTCCGCCCAGGTCACAGCCGCGCGACCGAGACGGCGGCCGGCCGGCTCGAAGAGCCGCACCCGCCCCGCGTGCTCCGCCTCGACCAATCGCCCGGGGCCGTCGAACTCCGCCCAGTCCAGATCGTTGTCGGGCAACAGCACCGGTAGCAGCACCCGGACGCCGCGCTCGCGCAGCGCGTTCAACAGCGGTCGGGTGCCCGGCTCGCGCCCCACCGAGACATAGGCGGCCACCGTGCCGGCGTCGGCCAGCTCGGTCAGCCCGAGCGCCCCGGCCGCCAGCGCCTCCGCGGCCTGTGCCACCTCGTCGTCGGCGAGCGCGGCACGCACGGCCAGCAGGTCACGTCGCACCGCGCGCTTCAGCCGCGTCGCCTCCGTCAACGCCATCGGCCCGCCCCCACCGCGCTGCCCCGCTCGCGATCCACCGCGTGAATATCGCGCATCTTTTCTTTCACAACCATCCCTTCCGTCGCCCCAAGCAGTAGCCAGCCGGTAACCCGCGCGCAACCCATGAGTCAGAACCGTTCACAACACGGCGCCGCAGCGGCTTGTGGCAGTAACGCACGGACCGGGTGGATAAAGTGATCGGCATGACGTCAGCGCGCCCTCGGATCAGTAAGGCTGTCATTCCCGCCGCTGGTCTCGGCACACGGTTTCTGCCCGCGACCAAGGCCACACCCAAGGAAATGCTGCCGGTCGTCGATCAGCCGGCGATCCAGTATGTGGTGGAGGAGGCGACAGCGGCCGGACTGACCGACGTCCTGATGGTCACCGGACGCAACAAACGAGCGCTGGAAGACCACTTCGACCGCAACTACGAGCTGGAGGACGCGCTCCGCCGCAAGGGGGACACCGAACGCCTCTCCCGGGTCCAGCAGTCCACCGCGCTCGCCACCATGCACTACGTCCGCCAGGGCGATCCGAGGGGCCTCGGCCACGCCATCCTCTGCGCCGAACCCCACGTCGGCGACCAGCCGTTCGCGGTGCTGCTCGGCGACGACCTGATCGATCCGCGCGATCCGCTGCTGACCCGGATGATCGAGGTCCGCGAGCGGCACGGCGGCAGTGTGGTGGCGCTGATGGAGGTCGAGCCCGAGCAGATCCACCTCTACGGATGCGCCGCCGTCGAGCCGGCGGCCGACGGGGTGCTGCGCGTGACCGGCCTGGTCGAGAAGCCCAGCCGGGCGGAGGCCCCGAGCAGTTACGCCGTCATCGGCCGCTATGTCCTGGACCCCGCGGTGTTCGACGTGCTGACCAAGACGGAGCCAGGGCGCGGCGGCGAGATCCAGGTCACCGACGCCCTCCAGGCCATGGCGGCCGATCCGACCCTCGGCGGCCCCGTGCACGGCGTGGCGTTCAAGGGGCGCCGCTACGACACGGGCGACCGCGCCGACTATCTGCGGGCCATCGTCCGACTGGCCTGTGAACGCCCCGACCTGGGCCCGGAGTTCCGCTCCTGGCTGCGTTCCTACGTCGACGAGGAGATGCCCCGCCTTGACTGACACCTGGTCCGTCGACGAGCACCTGGACGACGTGCTGCGCGCCGTCCGCCCCCTGGACCCCATCGAGCTTCAGCTGCTGGACGCCCAGGGCTGCGTGCTCACCGAGGACGTCACCGTGGGGGCCGCCCTGCCGCCGTTCGCCAACAGCTCGATGGACGGCTACGCGGTGCGCGTCGCCGATGTCGAGGGCGCGACGGAGGCGTTCCCCGCCTCGCTCGCCCTGGTCGGCGAGGTCGCCGCCGGGGCGGAGGAGTTGCCGGCCGTGCGCCCGGGCGAGGCGGTACGGATCATGACCGGGGCCCAGCTGCCGCCGGGCGCGCAGGCGGTCGTCCCGGTGGAGTGGACGGATGGCGGCAGCGGCGGCGGTCCCGCCGTCGACATGACGGGTCCTTCGGGCGACCAGGTGCGGGTGCACCGCCCCGCCGCGCTCGGCCAGTTCGTGCGGGAGGCGGGCAGCGACGCGGCGGCCGGCGCGATCGCGCTCACCGCGGGCACAGTGCTCGGCGCGTCCCAGCTCGGGCTGCTCGCCGCGATCGGCCGGGCCACCGTGCCGGTGCGCCCGCGCCCGCGCGTGGTGGTGCTCTCCACCGGCAGCGAACTGGTGCCGCCCGGGGTTTCGTTGGGCCCCGGACAGATCCACGACTCCAACGGCTTCATGCTCGCCGCCGCCGCCCACGAGGCGGGCGCGGTCGCCTACCGGGTCGCGGCCGTCGCGGACGACCCCGGGACGCTGCGCGCCACCCTCGACGACCAGCTGGCCAGCGCCGATCTGGTGGTCACCAGCGGCGGGGTGAGCGTCGGCGCCTATGACGTGGTCAAGGAGGCGCTGTCCGAGCTGCCCCCCGAGCAGGGCTCGGTGGAGTTCCGCCGGCTCGCCATGCAGCCGGGCAAGCCCCAGGGGTTCGGCCTGGTCGGCCGAGCCCGTTCGCCGCTGTTCGCCCTGCCCGGCAACCCGGTGAGCGCCTTCGTCTCCTTCGAACTCTTCGTGCGCCCCGCGCTGCGCGCGATGGCCGGACACCCGGCCGACGCGCTGCACCGCCCGCGCGTCCCGGCCGAGCTGGTCGCCGACGGGGCCCTGAAGTCCCCCGACGGCCGGCGGCAGTTCCTCCGCGGCCACTACACGCCCCCCGCCCCCGGCGCCGCGACCGGCACGATCCGGCCGGTGGGCGCCTCGGGATCCCACCTGATCGCCGCGCTGTCACGCGCCAACGCCCTCATCGAGATCCCGGAGGGCGTTACCGAGGCCACGCCCGGAGGCGAGTTCTCGGTGGTGCTCCTGGGGTAGTGGGAGCGGTACGGTAAGCCGTCATGAACAGCCCTCGTCTCAGCCACCTCGACGACACCGGGGCGGCTCGGATGGTCGATGTCAGCGAGAAGGACACGACCATCCGCACCGCCAGGGCCACCGGCCGCGTGCTGGTCGCCCCGCAGGTCGTCACGCTGCTGCGTGGCGCCGGGATGCCCAAGGGCGATGCCCTGGCGACCGCCAGGATCGCCGGCATCATGGGCGCGAAGCGCACCCCCGAGCTGATTCCGCTCTGCCATCCGCTGGCGGTCTCGGGCGTGACGGTCGATCTGACGGTCGCCGACGACGCCGTCGAGATCGCCGCCCAGGTGCGCACCACGGACCGCACCGGGGTGGAGATGGAGGCGCTTACGGCGGTGAGCGTCGCCGCGCTGACGCTGGTGGACATGGTCAAGGCCGTGGACAAGGCGGCCACCATCACCGACGTCAGGGTCGAGGAGAAGACCGGGGGCGCGTCGGGGAACTGGAGCCGGGAGCGATGAGTGACGGCTATCGGGCGTTGGCCATCACCGCGTCCAACCGCGCCGCCGCCGGGGTCTACGCGGACGCCGGCGGCCCGCTGCTGGTCGAGGCGCTGACCGAGCTCGGCTTCGCCACCGAAGGGCCACAGGTGGTCCCGGACGGCGAACCGGTCGAGCGGGCGCTGCGCGAAGCGGTGGACGCGGGCTATGACGTGGTGCTCACCACCGGCGGCACCGGCCTCTCCCCCACCGACGCCACCCCGGAGTCGACGCGCCGGCTCCTGGACTACGAGGTGCCGGGCATCGCGGAGGCGATCCGCGCGGCCGGCCGGGAGAAGGTCCCGACGGCGGCCCTCTCCCGTGGTCTGGCCGGGGTCGCCGGGCACACGTTGATCGTCAACCTGCCGGGCTCGACCGGCGGTGTCAGGGACGGTCTCGCGGTGCTGGGGCCGCTGCTGCGGCACGCGGTCGACCAGCTCCGGGGCGGCGACCACCGACGGTGAGCGCCTCCTGGAGCGTTGAGCTGGTCGCGGGCGACACCGGGCTGCGACCCATCAGACAGCGGGACCACCGCGCCTGGCGCGAGGTCAACCAACGCAACCGCGACTGGTTGCGGCCCTGGGAGGCCACCATCCCGCCCCCGCCGCACGGGCATCTGGTGCCGCGCCGGCCGACGTTCCGGCAGATGGTGCGGCATCTGCGTGGCGAGGCCCAGTCCGGGCGCATGCTGCCGTTCGTCGTCACCTACCAGGGGCGGCTCGCCGGGCAGTTGACCGTGGCCGGCATCACCTGGGGCTCGATGTGCTCGGCACACATCGGTTACTGGGTCGACCGGTCGGTCGCCGGCCGGGGCGTGATGCCGACGGCGGTGGCGCTCGCGGTCGACCACTGTTTCCTCTCCATGGGTCTCCATCGAGTGGAGATCTGCATTCGCCCGGAGAACGGACCGAGCCGACGCGTGGTGGAGAAACTGGGATTTCGTGAAGAAGGCGTGCGACCACGCTATCTGCATATCGACGGGGCGTGGCGCGACCATCTGATCTACGCATTGACGGTGGAGGACGTTCCGCACGGCCTGCTGTCCCGGTGGCAGCGCGCCGACGGGCAGCGGAGCGACCGGAATGAGGGGCGCGAGGGCCCTCACGAGGGCATCCACGAGGATCCCAGCCAGGGCACACCCCAAAAATAGGAAAGCGTGTTCGAATTCTTTGTCTGCCCAAGGCCCCGACCTGGGCTCATCCACACCCCCTCGGATAGCCGAACGCGAGGCCGACTTCATAACAATCCGAAGAAAGCCCTGGGATGACCGCCTGATCGTGCGACACACCGCTCTATTTGGCAGATGGACGCCCGCCATCCCCTCTACGGTGTGACCGTGAGCAGCAGTGGCCTCATCTTCGCAATGATCGTCGGGGCCTGGGCCGCGTACCTCGTGCCGATGTGGCTCCGCCGGCAGGACGAGTTGAACGACTCCCGTCCGACGGAGCGCTTCAGCACCGCTATCCGGCTGCTGACGCGCGGTAAGCGCGCGCCCGCACCGGCCGAGCAGGGGGACATGCCGGAGACCGGCTCGGCCGAGCCCGACGAGACCGCCGCCCCGGAGGGGTCAGCCGACCTCCGGGCCTTCGCCGAGCCCGTCACCATGGCGCGCCCCGCCGCCACGCCCAAGGCGGCGCCCCAGGCGCCGGGCGACCCGCGCGCGAGAGTTCTCGCGCGCCGTCGTCGCACCACGATGGTGCTCTTTCTGGCCTTCACGCTGACCGGCATCTTCGCCGTCTCCAGCAGCGCCGGCTACCTCTGGCTGCCCGCGATCCCCGCGCTCCTCCTCGTCGCCTACGTGGTCCATCTGCGCAAGCAGGAGCGGCGCCGCTACGCGGTCGCGGTGGACCGGCGCCGCGCGGAGGAGGCGGCGCGCCGGCTGCGGGAACGCACCCAGGCCAGCGCCGCCGTCATCCCCGAGAAGCCGGCGCGGGCGGTGGTCGAGCAGACGGACCACGCGGAGTGGGTCGACCAGCAGCGCCGCCGCAGCCCGGCGCCCGAGGACGAGCCCCAGAGCTGGGACCCGGCGCCCGTGCCGCTGCCCACCTACGTCAAGGCCCCGGTCGCCCCGCGCACCTCGCGCGGCGTGGACCTGGAGTCCCCCGACACCTGGAGCGCCGCCCGGTCCGCCACGGCCGGCACCCCGCAGCCGCCGCCGGCCCCCCGCTCGGAGTCCCGCGGCCCGCAGCGCACCCCCCTCTTCGACCAGTTCGCCGACGACGACCACCCCCGCGCGGCGGGCGAGTAGCGGCCCGACGCCAGGATTTCGGAGCACCCGCCCCGAAGTGCTAGAGTTTCGGCGTCAACACGGGCCTGTAGCGCAGCCTGGTAGCGCATCTCGTTCGCAACGAGGGGGTCAGGGGTTCAAATCCCCTCAGGTCCACAGACAAGCGCCGTTCCCAGGACCAGGTGGAACGGACAGTCAAAGCCCCCGCCGACTTCGTGTCGGCGGGGGCTTTGGCGTGGGCGGTGGGTTCGGTGAGGGGTGCTCAGGGGGTGGGGTGGCTGGTGGGGGTGTCCAGCACCCAGGTGATGCCGAAGCGGTCGGTGAGCTGGCCGTAGAGCGTGGCCCACGGTGCGGGGCCGATGGGTTGCTTGATGTCCGCTCCGACGGCGAGCCTGTCCCAGTAGTCCTGGAGTTCGGCGGGATCGGTGCCTCGGACGGAGACGAAGAACGGGTCCCGTCCCTGGTCCCAGGGCAGGTGGGGGTAGACGTCGTAGGCCATGACGCGGAAGCCGTTGGCGGCGGTGAGCTGCCCGAAGGTGACGTGGTCGGCGGTGGCGGGGTCGGGGTTGCCCAGGTCGGCATAGCTGGCGATGGTCAGCTCGCCGCCGAACACGGTGCGGTAGAACTCCAGCGCCGCGCGGGCGTTGCCACGGAAGTTCAGGTGGGGTGTGACGTCGACGGTCATGTCGATGGCTCCTGGTGCTGTTGACTGAGGTTGACCGAGCCGGTGCGGTTTCCCGGCTGCGGTGTCAGCCTCACAGCGGTACCGGTCAGATAATGTCCGCTTCTTGGCGCAGAATGAGCGCCATGGTGGGAATGCCGTCGCGGATGTTGAAGCTGCTGTCGTTGTTGCAGACCCGGCGTGACTGGCCCGGCCAGGTGCTGTCCGAGCGGCTGGAGATCAGCGACCGCACGCTGCGCCGCGATATCGACCGGCTGCGCGAACTCGGTTACCGGATCACCGCGGTCAAGGGGCCGGACGGCGGTTATCGGCTCGACGCGGGTTCGGAGCTGCCACCGCTGTTGTTCGACGATGACCAGGCCGTCACCCTCGCGATCGCTCTCCGGGCCGCCGCGGCGTCGGGCGCGGCGGACGGCGAGGCCGCCCTGTGGGCGCTGACGACCATCCGGCAGGTGCTGCCCTCCCGGCTGCGCCACCGGATGGACGCCATGACGTTCACGACGCTGCCCGCCGGCACCGGGGCGGTGGCCGACCCCGCCGTGCTCTTGGCCGTGAGCGCGGCGGTGAGGGCGTCCGAGGTGGTGCGGTTCGACTACGTTCCGGTCGGGCGCGCCCCGGACAGCGGTCCGTCGCCGCGGCGCGTCGAACCTCACCATGTCGTGTTCGGGAACGGGAGTTGGTACCTCGTCGGCTGGGACCTCGACGTCGACGACTGGCGGGTGTACCGGCTCGACCGGCTGACCCCGCGGATTCCGACGGGGCCCCGTTTCAGGCCGCGCACCGTGCCCGGTGGGGAGGTCCGCGACTTCCTCTCCGGGCGTTTCAGGGGCTCGGCTGGTGGGAGCGAGTGGCCTTGTACGGGCTCGGTCGTGCTGCGTCTGCCGGCCCGGGAGGTGATCCCGTTCGTTCCCGACGGGATGGTCGAGGAGCTCGGCCCCGACCGGTGCCGGCTCACCGCCGGTTCCTGGTCGTGGGTGGCGCTGGCCGCCTCGTTCGGCCGCTTCGACGCCCCCGTCTCCGAGGTGGCACCACGCGAGCTGGCCGACGCGTTCGATCTGCTCTCGCGACGCTTCGCGGATCTCGCCCCCCGGCCACCCGACTCCCCTGGCGGCGGGCTCGACGAGGAGGTCTCCGGTGGATGACCGGTCGCTGCTGGTCGTGGACGTGTCGGCGTGGCGGGCCTGGCTCGATGTGAACGAGGAGGCCTCGAACGGTGTCTGGCTCGTGCTGGCGAAGTCGCGGACGGTGTCGCCGACGTCCCTGACCTATGCTCAGGCGCTCGACGAGGCGCTGTGCAGCGGGTGGATCGACGGCCAGCGGAGGAGGCGGGACGCGGCGACGTTTCTCCAGCGGTTCACGCCCAGGCGGGGAGGGTCCATCTGGTCGCGGCGCAACGTCGGACGGGTCGAGGCACTGATCGGTCAGGGGCGCGTGCGGCCACGGGGCCGGGCGGAGATCGAGCGGGCACGGCTCGATGGGCGCTGGGACCGCGCCTACCCGGGCTCGGCGACCGCCGACGTGCCCGAGGACGTCGTCGTCGCGCTCGCGGCGTCGCCGGTCGCGGCGGCCCGGTTCGCGGCGCTGACCGCCGGCGAACGGTACGCCCTGCTGCTGCGGATCATGACGGCCGAGCCCGGGCTCCGCGACCGCCGGATCGCCGCCATGGTCCGGCGGCTGGAGGCCCTCGAACCCTGACCCTGCCGGGGGTCAGCCGTCGTGCGCCGCCGGTATGAGCCGGCGCGGCAGGTCCTCGACGCGGGTCTCCTCGGCGTTGCTCAGGATCACGACGGTCGTTTCCGGGCGGGGCAGATCGCCGACTGTCGACCAGAGGTCGTCCGGCCCGGGGCGGGCGGCGAGCTCCGGGGCGTCCACGCGCCGGCCGCGCGGCAGCCGTGTGCCACCGGCTCGGTGTGTTGTCCCGGGACGTCGGTGACCCGCGTGCTGGGTGCTTGACCGGGTGTGGGCCTTCGGCGTTCGCGAGACCGGCGGCGGCCCGGAGGACGGTGGCGCCGCCCGCTCCACCAGGACCGCGCCGGAAAGGCCATCCGTCGTCTCCATCCGGCAGCGGTAGCCACACGGGTGTGAAGGACAGGGGGGTTCACCACCGTCGGGGGCGCTCCTCACCGGGTAGGTGGTCGGCGAGTTCGGCGTGGAGGCGGGCCTTGGGACGGGCGCCGACGAGGGAATTGAGGGGTTCGCCGGCGCGGAAGAGCATCAGGGTGGGGGTGGAGAGCACGCCGTAGCGGGCTGTGGTGCGGGGGTTGTGGTCGACGTCGAGGGTGACGATGCGCAGTTCGTCCCGCAGATCTGCGGCGAGCGACTCCAGTACCGGGGCGATCATTCGGCAGGGTGGGCACCGGTCGGCGGTGAAGTCGACCAGCACGGGGAGCGGTGCGCCGAGGACATCCTCGGCGAAGGCGGCGTCGCTGGTCGGGGTGACCAGGGTGACGGGGGCTTCGGTCATGGCGGACTCCTCATGGGATCGACGGGTGGGGTGGGGGCGAAGGCGCAGCCGGGTGCGGGGGTAGCGGCGGCCTCGGCGAGGCTGAGGCGTTCGCCGACGGCCGCTCTGACCTCGATCAGCTCGGCTATGACCGCGTCCAACTCGGCGAGCTTGGCGCGGTAGACGGCGAGGGAGGCCGGGCAGGTGTCGCCGGAGGGGTTGCCCGCGCGGAGGCATTCGACGAAGGGCCGCGTCTCCTCCAGGCCAAAGCCGAAGGACTGAAGCACCCGGATCTGACGCAGCAGGCGAACGTCCTCGGGACCGTAGGTGCGGTGTCCGTTCCGGTCGCGGTGCGCGGTCAGCAGGCCGCGCGCCTCGTAGTAGCGCAGGGTGCGCGTGCTCGTCCCGGCCAACTCGGCCAGTTCTCCGATGCGCATCAGGACCCCTTTCCGGCTTCTCGCCCCGGTCGACCTGACCGTAAGCGTTGACGTCGGCGTCAACGCCAGCGTCCGTTGGGGCCGACCCGCTCCGCGCGACTGCGGGCTGTCAGACCCTGCCCTTAGGATACCCGCATGACTACTGAGAGTAATCACTTCGTCGCCCTCGGCATCCCGTTGCCGCCGGGTCGGCTGGTCACGGCGGACGAGGGCGAGGGGGATCTTCAGCCGTTGTGGTTGAGCGAGGGGCCGGTCTCCGGCGCGCTGTGGGGGCGGCTCAACGCGGCCCATGGGAAGACGGGGGTGCGCCCCCTGTTGTTGGAGCCGTTGGAGCCGTTGGAGCCGGAGACCCCGGAGAACAAGGAGTGCCGGCCGTGGGCCTCAGGAGAGTTGTTCCCGACGGAGATGTCGTCCCCCGACAGCCATGACGCGGCCGATCTGCTGGCCGGCTGGTGGCGGGAACACGCCCTGCCCGGCGAGGAGGAGGGGATGTCCGAGGAGGAACGCCTCTCCGTCGTCGCGCCCTTCGGGAGAGCGTTGCCCGGCCGGGCGCCGGCCGGCCCGCCGATCGCGGACCCGGACGAGGTGGCCGCTGGATGCGCCGTCTTCCTGGCGGAGGAACTGCCCGAGCTGCGGCTGGGGTTGGTCGAGACGGCGGGCTCGGGCGCCGACGCGTTGGTGGTCGCCGGCTGGTCAGGCCCGATGAACTACGACGACACGGGCAAGTTCGCCGCCGTGCTCCGCGACTGGGAGCGACGGTTCGGGGCACGGGTCGTGGCGGTCGGCTTCGACACGCTGTATCTGAGCGTCGCCGCTCCGGCGCGATCCTTCGACGAGGCGTTGCCGATCGCGGCGGAGCACTTCGCCTTCTGCCCGGACAACGTCTGGCAGCGCGAGGGCTCCCAGACGCTGGCCGCCTACGCGCGGGATCTCGTCGGGGCGAGTTGCTGGGAGTTCTGGTGGGACTGAGAGCGTGGTTCAGGAGACTGCTCGGCCCGCTGGCGCGGCGGTTGCCCCGGTGGCCGGCCGGCCGCCGCGCGACGGGCGGTTCAGCCGCGCCAGTTCGACAGCTCGGGCAGGTTGGCGACGCGGGGGTGGTGGTAGAGGGCCCGGATCGCCGCGTCGCTGTTGCGGTCGGTGACGACATCGGGCCACGCCATGAACCAGGACCACAACGGCTGGTCGGCCAGGACGTCGGCCGGCGGCAGGTCGCCGATCTCTCCGAGGCCGATGGGGCGCCCCTCGGCGAGGGCGAGCAGGTTGTCGTAGTGCTCCCGCTCGTAGTGGCCCCCGTAGGTGTCCGAGGCCAGCACGTCGACCACGTCGTGGCCCGGGTAGTAGGGCGCCAACGGCTCGGCGCTGTCATAGGCGGCGTTGGGGCTCCACGCCCAGACCAGGTTGCGCAGCCCGTGATGGCGCACCAGGCGGTCGAAGAGCTGGCGCCAGAGCGCGACGAGGCGCTCCGGCTGGGCTCCCCACCAGAACCAGGGCCCGTTCATCTCGTGGTAGGGCCGCCAGAGCACGGGCACATCGGCGTCGCGCAGCCTGGCCAACACGGCCGCGGCCTCGTCCACCTGGGCGCACCAACGGATGTGAAGGTCGGAGCCGGGTTCGAGAACCGCGTCGAACTCGCCGGGGTCGAAGTCCCGGATGATGCCCCCTTGGAACGCGACCGGCTCCTCGTCGGCCGGGCAGACCGCGTGCCAGGTGTAGGTGATCACGGCTCCGCGCCGATGCCAGGCGATGGCCTCGTCGGCGTTGGCGGCTCGGTGCTCGACCCCGTCCAGGGTGCCGGGGGCGGAGAAGCCGATCTCCTGCCCCCAGACGGCCGGCACCCGGTCGGCGATCGTGGTGATCCGCTCCGTCCAGGCCGATCGGTGCACGGGCTGGTTGTGTTGCCCGGAGAGCGTGGCCTCTCCGGAGACCCGATACAGCAGATCGAGCAGGTGCTGGGCTGCGGACGTGGCCTGGGGCGTTACGGCATCGCGCGACATATCCGCACGCTATCCCACAAGGTCAACCGTCGGTTGGGGGCCAGGAGGGTCGAAGGGGCCGAGCAGCAGGCTGAGTTGCGTGCCGAGTTCCTGAAATCCCAGCGCGCTGGCCACCGCTCGGGAGGCCGGCGGCCTGGCGCGCCACTGGGGCAGCATGTCCCGCGCCAACGCATGGCCCACGGCGGCGGACGCGACCCGCTGGGCCAGGCCCTGACCGCGCCGCTCGGGAGCGGTGAGGAGGCAGATATGCGCCGTGGCCCCGGGCCAGTGCACATAGCCGGCGACGGCGAGCACCTCGGAGCCGTCGGTGAGGACGAACGCCGGCGAGTCGATCTCGTCCAGCCCGCTCTCGCCCGCCTCGTCGGGGCCCACCCGCTCCAGCAGCGCGGCCAGGCGCAGGTCCCTGGCCGGCAGCTCCCCGATTCCCACGGCGGCTCGGGCCGGGCGGAAGGCATCGGCGGAGGTGTAGCCGAGGGTGGCTGGCCCCAGCACCTCCCGCACCGGGAGCGCCGAACGGGCGGTGTCGGGGTCGGTGAGCGAGAAGCCCGAGCTGGAGGGTCCCGACAGCACGGACAGCGCGTGGAGCACCCGCTGGCGCTGCTCCTCGTCCGGTGCCGTGGCGATGGCAGAGCCGCCCAACTCCACGATGCCGACCCACCCCTCGGGGGCCAGCCCGGACGTCGGGGCGACCACGGCGTCCAATCCGCCGCGAACGGCCGGGAAGGCCACCGGCCCGCCGGCCAGCTCGCGCCAGACCTCTCGGGCTCGGGACACCAGCGAGGGCACCGGCGGTTCAGTGTTCATGGCGAGATGGTGTCATCAGCGGCGAGCGACGGCGCGCCAATATCGGCGCGGACCCGGCAGGTGAGGAGGGAGACAGCGGAGCCTCGTACGAGTGGAGCGCGCCCGGGATTCCTGCCTGACGGTTGCTCAACCGATCTGGCACGTCACGCCCGGTCAACCCGCGGCTGCCGATACCATGCCGGGAGCGGCGAGTTGGGGGTGGGGCCATGGACCCGTTGTTCACGATGGGCTCGGTTTTCGCGATGGTGGAGACGGGCCTTACCGCCGCCCTGTCGGGAGCGGCGGGTGAGGCGGGGAAGCGCTGGGCGGAACGCCTGTCCCTGCTGGCCGGCCGCGCTCGGGAGGACGCCGGCGGCCCACCGCCCACCCTGCCGACCACCGAAGCCGAGCGCCGTCAGCTGGCGGCCGAGCTGCATCGGCTGGCCAGCGGCTCGGTGGAGGTCTCCCGTGAGCTCGCCGCCGTGCTCGGCGAGGCAGGGGCGCTGGCCCCCGCGCCCCGGCCGCCGCTGGCCGTGCCCCGGATGCTGCCCGGCTACACCGCGCACTTCACCGACCGGACCTCGGTGCTCGATCAGGTCACCGAGCTGCTTGATCCCGACCGGGCGAAGCCGGGCACGCCCACCGTGGCGGTCCTGGTCGGGCCGGGCGGGATCGGCAAGAGCGCCACCGCCCTGCACTGCGCGCACAGCCTCAAGTCGCGTTTCCCCGACGGGCAGTTGTACGTACAGCTGCGCGGCGCCTCGGTGGCCACCGCGCTCACGCCGGCCGAGGTGCTGACCGGCTTCGTGCGCAGGCTCGATCCCCATGTCGGTGCTCTCCCCCGCGAGCTGGACGAGTTGGCCGCGCTCTTCCGCGAGCTGGTGGACGGTCGGCGGTTGCTGGTCCTCCTCGACGACGCGCACTCGGCGGAGCAGTTGCGTCCGCTGCTGCCCGCCTCCCCCGAGTCCCTGGTGTTGATCACCAGCCGCTACCGCCTGGGCGGGCTGGCCGGCGATCCGGGGGCCACCGTCATCCGGCTGGACAAGCTGCCGCAGGCCGACTCCGAGCTGCTGCTGGCCCGGATCACCGGGCGGGAGGAGACCCTGGCGGAACCGGCCGCCCGCGCGGTGGCCCGGCACTGTGACGGCATGCCGCTGGCCCTGGTGGCCACCGGTTCGCGGCTGCGCGAACGGGAACAACTCAGCTGGACGACGCTGGAGCGGCAGTTCGCGGCCAGGGCCCGCCGGCCGGAGCACCGGGACGAGAGGGAGGCGGGGATGAGCGACCGTTCCGGGCCCGACCCGGTCTGGGCGAGCACCGAGCTGAGCTACCGCGAGCTGTCCGAGCCGGCCGCCCGGCTGATGCGCGCCGCCGCGCTCCACCCCTGGCCCGCGCTGACCCCGCCCCTCGCCGCCAGGGCCGCCGGCCTGACGGAGGGCGAGGCCCAGGCGGCGCTTGAGGAGTTGGCCGCCGTCCACCTGCTGGAGGAGTTCGGCGAGGAACGCTATCGCTTCCACGACTCGGTGCGGGAGTTCGCCGCCGACCGGGCGCGGCAGGAGGGCGGTCCAGGGGCGCAGGTGGCCGCCGTGCGTCGGGTGGTCCTCTGGGTGCTCGGCTACACGGCCGAGCGCGCGTTCCGGGTGCTGCCCGACCGGTGGTGGCTGGGCGAGGCGTTCAAAGGACGAGCGCTGCCGGACGACCGTCCCGACGGTGACGCGGCTCTGGCCCTCGGCGAGTTGGACGCCGAACGAGAGACGCTCTGGGCCGCCGTGGAGGCCGCCGAGGAGTACGGCCTGGACGAGCTGACCTGGCAGCTGGCCGAGGCGAGTTGGCCGCTGCACCTGCGGCTCGGCTACTACCCGCGCATGGTCACCACCCACGCCAGGGGCGCCGAGGCCGCGAGGCGCCATGCCGCCGACTCCTTCGGCGACCCCCGCGCCGAGGGCCGCATGCTGGCGCAGCTGGGCTTCGGTCAGACACGGTTGGGGAGCGTGGTGGAAGCCGAGGAGGCGCTGGCCAAGGCGGTCGAGGCCGACCGGGTCGCGGGCCACAAGCGCGGCCAGGCCACGGCCGTCGAGCTGCTGGGTCTGCTGGCGTTGAGTCAGTGGAAGTGGGCCGAGGCGGCGGATCGGTTCGTGGCCGCCAAGGAGTTGCTGCTCGGCATCGAGGAGAGGGAGGACGGCGTCGAGGACGTCCCGCGCGGTGTCGCGCTGCTCGAACACCACCTCGGGCGCGCCCTGCGTCATCTGCGGCCCCACTCCGAGGTGGTCGACCAGCTCAACGCCGCGCTGGCCGCGCTGCGCCGGCTGCCCCAGGGGGACGACCACAACGTGGGTCGCGTCTATATGACGCTGGGCGAGACGCATCTGGAGGCCGGTGCCCCGCACGACGCGCGGGTCTGTCTCGATCGGGCGGTCGAGGCCATGGAGCGGGACGGCGCCAGGATCCACTGGGCCGACGCGTTGGAGCTACGTGCCCGGGTGGCCAGGGAGATGGGGCGGGTGGCGGACGAGCGGGGGGATCTGCTGGCCGCCCAGGTGTTGTACGAGCGGGCCACCGACCGCCACGCGCTGGCCCGGGTCGGCCGGCGCCTCGCGGAGCTGCCCCCGGCGCACTGACCGTTGCCCCACCGCTACGGGAGCTTGGGGAGGGGCTCGACGGTGACGCGGTGGCGGGTGGGGCCCGTGGTGACGAGGAGGGTGGGTCGGCGGCCCGCCGGCGCGTGGCCCAGGTCGAGCCAGGCGCGGACGGCCGACGCGTAGACGGCGGGGTCGCAGAGGTCGGCGTGGCCGTCCGGGTCGGGGGCCGCCGTCAGTTGGTAGAGCGCGCCGTCCCTGGTGCGCACGGTGCAGCGGTCCGGGCCGCTGACATAGGCGGCCAGCGCGCAGGAGCCGTACCGCGCGAGGACCTCCGCCGTCCAGGTGGCTGGCGGGCCGTAGCGCGGGTCGTCGGCGGCGGCGTAGCGGAGGATCACATCGGCCAGGGCGAGCCGGCTGGCGTCCTGGGTGTCCTCGTGGACCACCGTGTGGGCGTCGTCCGTCGCCGTCCGGGCTCCCCCCATCTCGGGCTCGAAGTCGGTGTCCGGGTAGCGGGTGACGGCGATCTCCAGCGGCGCCTCGCTGATCAGGCGGGTCAACGCCCGTACGGGCGCGGTGCGTTCGGCCGGTTCGAAGGACGGGGTCCGCAGCCGGTCGAGTCGGGCGGGGCGGTCGTCCGGCTCGGGCAGCCCGATCAGCCGGTAGAACAGCCGGCGCAGCAGCGGCGCCGACTCGCCGGGCGCGGAGGAGACATGGCCGGCCAACTCGGCGTAGCTGCCGGGCCGGTGCTCGTCGATGGCCCGGTCGAGCTGGGCCCTGAGGCTGCCGCGCGGACGCAGCCTCGGCGCCGCCCGGCCGAGTGCGGCCACGGGCGAGTCCGGGTCGAGGTCGGCTTCCGGGAAGGCCCCGAGCAGCACCGGGGTGCCGATGGCCGCCGCGTAGGAGGTGACCGAGCTGTGGTCGCCGACCACGCAGTCGGCGGCTATCAGCGCCTGTCGCCAGCCGTCCAGCGGGTCGATCAGGGTGAGCCCGGCGCGGCGTGCCCGGTCCAGCCATGCGCGGAGCTGCCCTGGTCCGTGGCCGTACCAGATGTTGGGGTGCAGCACGGCCGCGGTGCGGTACTCGTCGGCCGGCAGCTCGGTGGTGAGTCCGCGCAACAGCCAGGGCAGCAGTTCGTCGTGGTCCGTGCGCTCGTCGCCGAAGAGGGAGCGCGGCGACCAGGTGGAGCTGACCACCACCAGGCGCTGTTCGGGCGTCACGCCCAACGCCCGCCGGAACCTGGCGCGGTGGGGGCGCGCCTCCAGGATCCGGTCGTAGCAGGGGTCGCCGGCGAGCACGGCGGTGGGCGCGGCCTCCGGGCAGGCGGCGCTGAGCCGGTCGAGCTGCTCCGGGTGGGACAGCACCGTGGCGGTGGCCAACGGACGTCCCCGGTGCAGCAGCCAGTCGGGCGAGAGGCCGAAGACGGGGGCGGCGGCGTCCGATGGTCCGCCCTCCGGGGTCGCCAGCCGCTTGTTGTAGCCGACGCCGTGCGAGAGGACGGCCAGATCGCCCTGGATCAGGTCGAGTCGACCGCCGTAGCTGGCCGATATCGCCAGGTCCACCGGGGTCGCCTTGGCCTGTTCCCAGGGCAGCACCGGCAGCCCGAGGGAGGACAGCAGCTCGGGCATCCCGGCCAGGAACGGGGAGGAGCCGGTGCAGGTGGCCAGCATCTGGACCCGCAGGTCGTCGGCCATCAGGGGCAGCACGTCGAGCAGCCTGGTCGCCGAGGTCACGTTGTGCACCACCAGCAGCACCCGGTGGCAGTCCGCCCTGGTCGCCCAGCGCCGCGCGTCCCGCCCGACCGGCACCCGCAGACCCGCCCCGTCCTCCACCCGGCTGCTCCCCCTCGGACGTTCGCCAGTTCACCGCAACCCCCAGGATGCCGCGCGTCCCTCCGGCGTACCAGCACCCCCGCGCGTCACATCGGCGGTCCTCCCGAGTCGACGTCAGCCGATGTGCGGACAACCGCCGTTGTGCGGTGTCGGCGCAACACGCCCCTGTCGGTGGGTGGTCGTGCCCGGCGCCGGACGAGTGGTCAGGCCCGTGACGTCGACTCCCGTGCCGCCTGGTCCCGTGATGTCATGGACGGCACCAACGCCGTTCGAGCAGGGGGCCCTGATGACCGTGAGCAGACTGCGCGACATCCCCGGGATCGGTGTGGATGTGCTCGGGGACGCGGCGGACGCGCTGGCCGATCCGGAGCTGCTGCGGCTGGAGAACCTCGACACCGATCTGCGCCCGCCGCACGCGGCGTTGGTCGCCACCCACCAGGCGGTGGACCAGGACGCGGCCAACAGCTATCTGCCGTTCCAGGGCGGCATGGCGCTGCGGGAGGCCGCCGCCGCGCATGTGGGGCGGATCGCGGGCCGTTCCTACGATCCGGCCAGCGAGTGCGTCGGGGTGGCCGGTGGTCTCAACGGCATCCTCAACTCGCTGCTGGCCACGGTCGAACCGGGCGAGGAGGTGGTGCTCTGCGATCCGGTCTACGCGGGGCTGGTCAACCGGGTACGGCTGGCCGGCGGGGTCCCGCGGTTCGTGCGGTCACGGCCGACGGACCAGGGGTGGGAGGTCGATCCTGAGGAGTTGGCCGCGGCGGTCGGCCCGCGCACGGCGGCCGTGTTGCTGATGAGCCCCTCGATGCCCAGCGGCCTGCTGCTCGACGAGCGTCACTGGGCGGCGCTGGCCGGTCCTTGCCACCGCCACGACGCGTGGCTGATCTACGACGCGGCGATGGAACGCGTCCGTTTCGACGGGCTCGGGCCGCGACACCCGGCGCGCGACGCGGGGTTGGCGGAGCGGACCATCACGGTGGGGTCGGCCTCCAAGGAGCTGCGGATGATCGGCTGGCGGGTGGGCTGGGTGGTGGGGCCCGCTCCGATCCTGGCCGATATCCGGCTGGTGGGGCTGACCAACGTGGTCTGCCAGGTGGGCCTGGCCCAGCGGGCGGTGGCCGAGGCGCTGACCGCGCCCGGCGCCGAGGAGGAGATGGCCGCCATGACGCGGGAGTGGCGGCTGCGGTGCGACACGGTGCTCGACGAGCTCGCGGACTACCCGGTGGTGCGGCCCGGTGGTGGCTGGTCGCTGCTGGTCGACGCCTGGCAGCTGCGGTTGCGGCCCGCGGAGTTGTCCCAGCGGCTGCTCAGGAGGGGCAAGGTGGTCGCCACCCCGATGGACGGCTGGGGCCCGAGCGGGGAGCGCTATCTGCGTCTGGTCTTCGCCAACGAGCCGGTGCACCGGCTCAGGGGCCTCGGGGATCGCTTCGCCGCGGCGCTGCCCCACTGACCGGGCCCGCGCCGGCGCCGCCGCCCCGGCCCGCAGACCGGGTGCTGGTGATTCATCCCATACCGCCATGGAACGCCCGTCAGGAGAGGAGGGCGGTGCGCCAGAGGTCCTGGCGGGCGTCCGCGTAGTCGGCGTCCTCCCGCCAGGTGGTGCCGTGTCCGTCCCGCCACAGGTCGGTCCAGGGCTGCGCGCCGAGGGCCGACTGGTCGCGCAGGAAGTCGTGCATGGAGCGGGCGCGCGCCCCCAGCAGCGGCACCAGCGCGTGGCGTTCGGCCTCGGCGGCGCCGTAGGCGTCGGCGAAGAGCCGCAGCCGGCGGGCCGCGTCCTGGTCGGCGCGGCGGAACGCCGGGTTGGCGGAGAGCGGGAGGAAGCCGTGGGCGGCGTAGGCGAGATCCCAGAGCCTGGTGCCGGGTCCCGCGCCGTCCCAGTCGATGAGGGCCCAGCCGGCGCCGCTGTCCTCGGCGCCCTCGGGGACGACCAGGTTCCAGGGCGCGAGGTCGTGGTGGATGATCTGCTCCTCGCCGTCCGGTGGGATCATCCGCCGCCAGCGCGCGTCCGGCGGCGGGGTGAAGTCGGCCGCCGCGTCGTGGAACTCGCGGATCAGGCGCGCGACGCGCGCCAGCCGGGCCGCCGGGTCGAGCAGCGCGAACCGTTCGGGCCAGACGGTGGCGCCGGGGGCGAACGTGAGCACCTCGCGGCCCTGTTCGTCGATGCCGAGCGCCCGTGGGGACGCGGGGTAGCCGACGTCGGCGAGATGGTCGAGGAGGGCGTGGACGGCGGGGGTCCAGGGGCCGGCGGGGCGGCGCACGGTGTCGCCGATCCGCACCACGCCGCCGCTGACGTTGCCACCGGTCAGGGGCACTTCTTCGGGAACGGAGCGCTGCATGGCCGAGGAGTCTGCCAGTCGACGCCGCCCGGCGCGCGCGCATCGCGGTCCCGGCGGTCGGCGTGGCCGACCGCCGGGATCTGACGGGAGTGGGCTCAGTCGGTCAGCGGCACGGTCGTCCGCTCCCCGTCCGGCCAGTGCACGGTGACGGTGTCCGCCGTGGGGAAGGAGACCGAAGGCGCCGGTGGCAGGCCGCCGGCCGGCTCCGTCCCGCCGAGGAAGACCGCGACGGCGTGCAGCGGCCCGGCGGCGCGGTAGACCGGGGTCGCGCTGTGCGGGCCGAAGGCGTTGGTGCCCTCCGAACGGTGCACGGTGACCTCGCCGTCCGCCGGGTGCAGCGGCACCACGGCGCTGGTGAGGCCGTCCGCGCGGCGCAGCACGCCGCCGTCGTCGGCCGGTGCGGAGCCGTCCGCGAGCGGATGCCCGCCGACCAGCACGGGGGCGTCGCCCTGAGGTTGGGAGACCCGGACCAGCCGCACCTCCCAGGGGCCACGCGGCACGGACGCGGTGGTGAGCCAGGGGCCGCGCCGCCAGTCGTCCCGGTCGGCCGCCTCGTCGGCCGCCCGGTCGTCCGGCCAGTGCGCG
The DNA here is from genome assembly GCF_020740535.1 of Streptomyces profundus. NCBI lineage: Bacteria > Bacillati > Actinomycetota > Actinomycetes > Kitasatosporales > Streptomycetaceae > Streptomyces > Streptomyces profundus. Next base: position 4,032,566 of record NZ_CP082362.1, on the reverse strand, counting down.
CGGTGGCGCGAGAGGGCGAACGCGTCGGTGAGCGCGAGGCGTTGGAAGGGGCTGCGGTGGGCGGGCACGCCGTCCGCGTCCACGACGGTGACCTGGCCGTCCACGCTGGTGCCGAGCCGGGCGTCGCCGTCCCGCTGGTGGTCGTCGAGGCGGTCGCCAGGCGAGGGGGTGGTGCCCAGCTCGGGCCCGGTGTGGGTGGTGTAGGCGTATCGGGCGTAGAACGGGTCGTCGCGGCCCGGCCGTCCCGGCGGGGTGTGGTCGGTGCCGTGGTTGGCGACGCGGACGATCCCGTCGGCCTTCGTGCCGGTGACCAGCCAGCCGGGCGCCGCCATGGCGCGGGTGAAGTCGCCGCGCTCGGCGGGGAGCTGCTCCTCCGTCGCGGTCCACACCGGGTGGTCGGCGGGCAGCATCAGCCCGGCCAGGCCCTTGCTGGCCCAGTAGGGCGAGGCGGGCCCCGAGTACATCTGCCTGATCGGCTCGAAGCGGCGGTGCCAGCCGAGGGAGAGGACGCCGTCCTCCTCGGTGGCGCCCCGGTCGACGAAGTGGCTCAGCAGTCCGCTGACCGCGCGCCGGGTGCGGCCGGGGGGCAGCGGGCTGGCGTCGAAGAGCGCGCCGGTCCAGAACGGGGCGGCGGCGGCGAACCGGTAGGTGAGCGAGCGGCCCTGGAAGAGCGGCCCGCCGTCGGCGGCGACCAGGTGTTGGGCGTCGTCCAGGAAGGTCCGCAGCCGCGCCCGGTAGCGGTCGAGCAGCCCTGGCTCGGCGTCCGCGCCGGAGATCCGGCAGTACCAGAGCGGGTAGAGGTGCATCGCCCAGGCGTTGTAGTAGTCGAAGTTGCGGAACTGGCCGCGTTCGGCGGCGCCGTCCGCGTACCAGCCGCCACCCGCGTACCAGCCGTCGGTCTCGTGGATGGCGTACGCGATGTCGCTGGCCTGGTGGGGCGCGCCCACGGAGCGCAGGAAGGCGGCGACGCAGCCCCGGAACCACACCCAGTTGTTCTCCGGCACCCAGGCGTCGGCGAGTTCGGAGAGCCAGTCGACGGTGCGTTCCTGGACGTCGGCCGGCAGCCGGTCCCAGAGGAGCGCGCGGGTCTCGTGCAGCCCGATGGCCACCGAGGCCGCCTCCACCCTGGCCTGCCGCACCTCGCTCGGCCGGGGCCAGGCGTGCGGGTGTTGTGGGTCGGTGCCGGCCGCGAGTCCCTCGGCGTAGGGCGCGAGCAGTTCGGCGGAGCGCGGGTCGTCGAGGTTGGCGCCGCCGGTGCGGAAGGCGGCCAGCAGGAAGGTGCGGGCGTAGCCTTCGAGGCCGTCGCTGAGCCTGCCCGAGCGGCTGGGCGGTCCCGGCAGGTGGATCAGCGAGTTGCCCGGCGTCGCGTGGGGGCGGACCGCCGCCAACATCCGGTCGGCGGTGTCCAGCCAGTCCTGGCGGGTCCAGCCGGTGTGCGGGGAGAGCGCCAGGTCCTGGTGCTCGTTCGTCACTTGATGCCACCTTCGGTGAGTCCGGCGCGCCAACGGCGCTGGAGCGGGATGAACAGCAGGATCAGCGGGATGGTCGCCAGCGCGGAGCCGACCACGACCATCCTGGCGTAGTCGGGGTCCTGGCCCACGCCGGTGTTCCAGGTGAAGAGGCCCTGGCCCAGGGTGAAGAGGTCGTTGTTGGTGATCATCACCATCGGCAGGAAGAAGTTGTTCCAGATGGCGATGAACTGGAAGAGGAAGATGGTGAGCGCGCCGGGCCCCATCAGCCGCAGGCCGACGGAGAAGAACGTGCGCAGCTCGCCGGCGCCGTCGATCCTGGCGGACTCCAGCAGTTCGCCGGGGATGGCGCCCGAGGAGTAGGCGCGCGCCAGGTAGACCCCGAAGGGGTTGACCATGACCGGGATCAGGACGGCCCACATGGTGTCGGTCATCCGGATCTCGGACATCAGCAGGTAGAGCGGCACCACGATGGCCGTGTTGGGGATCAGCACGCCGGCGATCACCAGGGCGTACCACTTCTCCCGGCCACGGAACTCGAACTTGTCGAAGGCGTAGCCGGCCATCACGGACAGCAGGGTGGCCACGGCCGCGCCGCCGAAGGCGTAGATCGCCGTGTTCAGCAGCCAGCGGCCGTAGAGTCCGCCGTCCCTGGCGAACAGGTCGGTGATGTTGTCCCAGACGTGGAAGCCGGCTGACGGCGCGAAGCCGTTGCTGCTGTACAGGTCGGGCAGGGTCTTGGTGACGCCGAACAGCAGCCAGATCAGCGGCATCAGGGTGTACAGCGCGGCCAGGAGACAGATCAGCGTGGCGAAGGAGCGACGCATCCACCAGGCGCGGTCGTCGGTGTGCGCGGTACCCGCTCTACCCACGGAGTTCACCGGGGCGGTCATCGCAGTGCCCTTCTGTTGGAGAGCTTGGTGACGGTGAAGGACAGCACGCCGGCCAGGAGCGCGATCAGCACGGAGACGGTGGCCGCGTAGTGGTAGTCGTTGGACTGGAACGCCGCGGTGTAGGCCAGCATGTTGGGCGTCCAGGTGGAGCTGACGTCGCTCAGGCCCGAGGACTGGATGATGAACGGCTCGGTGAAGAGCTGGAGCGAGCCGATCATGGTGAAGAGCGTCGCCACCATCACGGCGGGGAAGACCTGCGGCAGCTTCACCCGGAACGCGATCAGGCCCTCGCTCGCGCCGTCCAGCTTGGCCGCCTCGATGGTGCTGCGCGGGATCGCCTGGAGGGCGACGAAGATCAGCACCACGTTGAAGCCGAGGTTGCTCCAGACCGCGATGTTCACCAGGGAGAAGAGGGTGGCGGCGCCGTTGAGGAAGTCGATCTCCAGGCCGAAGACCTCAAGACCGTCGATCACCGGGCTCAGGCCCGGGGTGTAGAGGTACAGCCAGACGATGGAGGCGATCAGACCCGGCACGATGTGCGGGAGGAAGAGCACCGTCTGGAAGGTCCTGCGGAAGCCGGTGAGGGCGCTGTCCAGCAGCAGGGCGAAGAGCGCGGCCAGCGCGATCAGCAGCGGAACGTAGATCGCGCCGTAGAGCAGCACCCGCCCGACGCCCTGGAGGAACTCGGTGTCGGTGAGCGCGCGCGTGTAGTTGTGGAAGCCGGCGAAGACCTTCCGTGGCCCGTCCCGCCGATGCCGTCGAAGCGCTCCCGGAAGAAGCTCAGGCCGACGGCGTAGAGGATCGGGCCGACATAGGTGAAGAAGAAGAGGACGAAGAACGGGGCGAGCAGCAGGAGGGGGCCTGAGCCGCGCCTTCCGTGCTTGGGGCGGGGTGGTCCGCCGACCCGGGGTGATCGGGTGGAGGTGAGTGAGGCCATGGGCTGTCCCAGGAGTCAGGTCGGATCGGGGGCAGGGGGACGCGTCGCTGTGCCGCTAGTCGCTGGCGTTGTAGCCGCGTAGCCGCAGTTGGTCGACGGTGCCGTCCTGCCAGTCGCGCAGCGCGGCCTCAAGGCCGCCGGCTCTGCCGACCCGGGAGCTGGCCGCGTCGCCGAGTCGGGAGAAGCTCTCCGTCATGTCGGGGCCCCACTCCCAGGCGGGGTTGATCTCCTGCGCGGCCGGGGAGGTGACGTCGGGCAGCCGCATGCCCTCGACCCACTCGTTGACCGAGCTGACCTCCTGGGCCCAGGTGTCCTGGAGGTTGACGTTCGCCGGGTAGGCGGTGCTGACCGGCGCCGCGGCGGCCACCGCGTCCGGGGAGGTGGACACCCAGCGGGCGAACTCGATGGCCGCGTCCGGGTTGGGCGAGCCCTTGGGCAGGGCCATGGTCGAGCCGCCGAAGTTGCCGGCGGTGGCCTCCTCGCCCCAGTTGGGGATGGGCGCCACGTCCCAGAGGCCGGCCTGTTCGGGGAGGAAGCGGGAGAGGTTGGCCGCCGTCCAGGGGGCGCCGATCATGGTCAGCGACCTGCCGTTCTGGAGGTCGGTGATGTGCTTCTCGGCGTACTGCGGCTCGGCGTTGACCAGCCCGTCGGCGATCAGCCCGTCCCAGAACCTGGCCATCCGCACGGTGTGCTCGTCGGTGGTGTTGACCTTCCACTCCCCGGTGGAGGTGTCGAACCACTCGGCGCCGGCCTGCCAGGCGAGGCCGGAGAGCAGGCCGGCGTCGTTGTGGCCGAAGGTGGTGAGGGCCGCCTCCGGCTCCAGCACCTGGAGCTGTTCGGCGGTGGAGCGGAACTCGTCCCAGGTGGCGGGCGGTTCCAGGCCGTACTCGTCGAAGAGGTCCGCCCGGTAGTAGAGCACCGTGGGGGCGACGTCCTTGGGCAGCGCGTACACGTCGGCGCCGGACGGGGCGACCTGCTCCCAGGTCCACTCCGGGTACTGGTCGGCCAGCTCCGTCACTCCGTAGTCCGTGATCGGGCGCAGCAGGTCCTGTGTGATAAAGCTGTTGAGCTGCGGATACTCCACGGTCACCACGTCGGGTGCCTTGCCGGCCCGCACCGCGTTGAACATCTTCGAGTACCCACCGTCGCCACCGCCGGGTATCAGCTGGAAGTCCACCTGTATGTCGTCGTGGGTCTCGTTGAACCGGTCCACGATCTGTTGGGAACCGGAGATCCAGGACCAGTACGTGATGGTGGTGGGCCCCTCGTCGGAGGCGCCGCCGGTGAGCGCGCAGGAGGCGAGCAACGCACCTGTGGCGGCGCTGATCAGGATGCTCCGCGACGTCGCATGGCATCGGTGAGGAAACACAAACGGCTCCGCTTCCTTGAGTGACGGATGCCATGCACGATGAACCAGGTCCGTTCACGAGTCAAGAGAAGTACGCAGAAACGTTGATGATCACCTACGAACAACCACTAAGCTCAACAATGGACCGAGAGGGGTTGCCGAGATGCTCGTAGAACAACGGCAGGACTTGCTGCTGCGGGAGCTGCGCGCCAGTGGGGCCGTGCGCGTCGCCGAACTCGCCGCGCGCTTCGAGGTGTCGGCCGGCACCATCAGACGCGACCTGGCGGAGCTGGCCGAGATGGGGCAGCTGACCAAGGTGCGCGGCGGGGCGATACTTCCCGGCACGCGCGCGGAGCCGGCCGAGACCAGCGCGGAACAGCCCGCCCGGCTCGACCAACTCGGCGCCGTCGCCGATGAGGCCGACGAGGGCCAGGCCGGCCGCACCATCGGGCTGCTGGTGCCGTCGGCCACCTACTACTACCCGAGCGTGGTGGCCGGGGTGCGGACGGTGGCGTCCGGGCGGCACGCCCGGATCGTCATCGGGCTGACCGACTACGGCCAGCCGCGCGACATCCAGCAGATCGACGAGCTGTGCGCGTCGGGCGCCGCCGGTCTGTTGATCGCGTCCACCGGCGGGCACTACCTTCCGGGAGCCACCCTCGACCATCTGCGCGCCACCGGGCTGCCGTTCGTGCTGCTGGAACGGCGGCCCGAAGACCCGTATGAACACTGCGAGTTCGTGATATCCGACCATCGGATGGGCGCCTACACCGCGGTGCGTCGGCTGCGGGAGCTCGGCCATCGCTCCGTCGGCCTGTACCTCAACCGCACCCCGACCGCCCCGCTGATCCGCGAGGGGTACGAGCACGCCGTCGCGAGCCTGGGCCTGCACCGGGGGGCGCCCCTGCTGGAGGGCGGCGGCTCCCTGCCCAGCTACCAGACCGGCGCCAAGCCGTACGACCCGTTCATCGACGAGCTGTTGGCCACCGGCACCCGCGCGGCGCTGGTGCACTCGGACTACGACGCGATCGAGCTGCTCCAGCGGCTGCGCGCCAGGGGCCTGCACACCCCCGAGGACATGGCGCTGATCGCCTACGACGACGAGATCGCCTCACTGGCCGAGGTCCCGCTCACGGCCGTGACCCCGGCCAAGCACCAACTGGGTGTGGTGGCCGCCCAGTTGCTGTTGGACCGGATGGACGCCCCGGCGGCGGCCTGGCCCCCGGCGACGCGGCATGTGGTGCTGCACCCGCGCCTGACCGTCCGGGACTCCTGTGGATCGGGAGGCCCCGACTCGCCCTGAGGCGGGCCGGGGCCCCGGGGCGTCAACCGCGCGGGTAGCGCTCCAACCAGACCTTGGCCGAGTCCCCCGGGCCGTGCAGCGCCGGCCCCTGCGTCATCTCCATCGAGAAGTCGTCGGCCAGCTCCAGGATCGTGGCACGCCCCTCCAACTCGGCCAGCCAGGCGGGCGGGAGGGCCGTCTCGCCGTGCAGGGCGCCCAGCAGGTTGCCGCAGACGGAGCCGGTGGAGTCGGAGTCGCCGCCGTGGTTGACCGCCAGCAGCAGGCCATGGCGGATGTCCTGGGCCACCAGGGCGCAGTAGACGCCGATGGCCAGCGACTCCTCGGCCGTCCAGCCCTCCCCCAGCGCGGCGACCCGCTCGGGGCTCGGCAGGCCCTGGCGGACCGCGCCGAGCGCCTGCTTGAGGGCCTCGGTGGTCTCCTCGTGCCCAGGGCGGGTGGCGAGTTGCGCCAGCGCCTTCTGCACCGCCGCGTCCAGCTCGTCGCCGCGCACCACCGCGTGCACGATGGCGGCGAAGGCGCCGGCGGCCAGCATCCCGGTGGGGTGGCCATGGGTCTGCGCGGCGCACTCGACGCCGAGCTGGAAGACCAACTGCGGCTCCCAGCCCACCAGCAGGCCGAACGGCGCGGACCGCATCACCGTGCCGCAGCCCTTGGAGTCCGGGTTCTTCGGCTGGTCGACGGTGCCCATGGCGGCGTCGCCGAGCCCGGAGAGGCAGGCCCGGCCGGGGGCGCGCTGGCTGTAGAGCCACTCCTCACGCGCCAACCAGCCGTCGCCGGGGCGGCGTTCGTCCGGCCCCCACTCGTGCTGGGTGCGGTACCAGCGGCGGTGCGCGGCGTGCACATCGGTGGGCGGATGCCAGGCGCCGGTGTCGCGGCGGACATGGGCGCGGATCAGTCCGTCCACGGTGAACAGGGTCATCTGGGTGTCGTCGGTGATGGCGCCTCGGCGCCCGTAGGCCGGCACATAGTCCGTGACGCCTTCGGGGCCGTGCGCCTCGCGTATCGCCGCCAGCGAGTCGAACTCCACGCCGGCGCCCAGCGCGTCGCCTATCGCGCCGCCCAGCAGGCAGCCGCGCACCCGGCTGCGGAAGTCCTGTTGGTCGGCGCGCCCCCAGAGCGCGCCGCCGACCGGGGCGGTCACTCGACTCCCCCCACCACCGGCAGCAGCTTGGGCAGTCGGCCGTCGGCGGCCAGCGCGGCGTCGACCCGTTCCGCCGGCACCTCGCCATAGGTGGTGGTGCGCGGCCTGGACGGGCGGCCGGCCAGCTCGGCGATGGCCGTCAGCTCCGCCACCGAGCGGTGCGAGCCATAGGCCGAGCCGGCCATGCGGGAGATGGTCTCCTCCATCAGGGTTCCCCCCAGATCGTTGGCGCCCGAACGCAGCATCGCGGCTGCGCCCTCGGCACCGAGCTTGACCCAACTGGTCTGGATATTGGTGATGTAGGGGTGGAGCAGCAACCGCGCCATCGAGGTCACCGCCCGATTGTCGCGCGCGGTGGGCCCCGGGCGGGCGATTCCCGCGAGGTAGACCGGGGCGTTGGTGTGGACGAAGGGCAGCGTGACGAACTCCGTGAAGCCGGCGACTCCCTTCTCCTGGTTGGCGCGCTGCATCCCGGCCAGCGTGCGCAGATGCCCCAACCAGTGCCGGGGCTGGTCCACATGGCCGTACATCATGGTGGACGAGGACCGCAGCCCCAGCTCGTGCGCGGTGCTGATGACCTCGATCCAGGTGTCAGCGGGGAGCTTTCCCTTGGTCAGCACCCAGCGCACCTCGTCGTCCAGGATTTCCGCCGCGGTGCCGGGGATGGTGTCGAGCCCCGCCTCCTTGGCGGCGAGCAGCCACTCCCTGATCGACATCCCGGTGCGAGTGGCGCCGTTGACGACCTCCATCGGGGAGAAGGCGTGGATATGCATCTCGGGGACGCGCTCCCGCACCGCGCGCACCAGGTCGAAGTAGGCGGTGCCCGGCAGGTCGGGGTGGATGCCGCCCTGCATGCACACCTCGATGGCGCCGACCTCCCACGCCTGCTGGGCCCGGTCGGCGACCTGGTCCAGGGAGAGGGTGTAGGCGTCGGCGTCGGTGCGGCGCTGGGCGAAGGCGCAGAACCGGCAGCCGGTGTAGCAGATGTTGGTGAAGTTGATGTTGCGGGTCACCACATAGGTGACCTCGTCGCCGACCACCGAGCGGCGCAGGTCGTCGGCGACCGAGGCCAGCGCGTCCAGGGCGGGGCCCTCCGCGTGCAGCAGGGCGAGGGCCCCCTGGTCCGTCAGCCGCGTGGGGTCGTCGGCGGCCACCCGCAGCGCCTCGCGGACCTCGGCGTCCAGCCGCGTGGGCTCCCTGCTGTCCGGGACGAGCCCGGGGGCGGCCAGCTCGCGGAGCTCGGACCAGTCGCCGTAGACCTCGTCGAAGTCGGCGCGGCGGTCGCCGGTGCGGCCCTCGGTGTCGATGGTGTGGTGCAGGTCGACCCGGCCGCCGGCGGTGAGCGGTTCGTCGGGCTCCTGCCAGGGCAGGCCGCGCGGCATGGCGTCCTGGCGGGCGAGACCCGTCTCGGGATCGGCGAGCGCGGTGACGTGCGGCAGCAGCCTCGGGTCCAGCCAGGGCTCGCCGCGGCGGATGAACTCCGGGTAGATGGTGAGCCGTTCGCGCAGCTCGAAGCCGGCCGCCGCGGTGCGCTCCGCCAGTTCGTCGATCGCCGGCCAGGGGCGCTCCGGGTTGACGTGGTCGGGGGTGAGCGGGGAGACGCCGCCCCAGTCGTCGATGCCGGCGCGGATCAGCGGCGCGTACTCCTCGTCGACCAGGTTGGGCGGCGCCTGGAGCCGCGCGTCGGGGCCCAGCAGCAGCCGGGCCACGGCGACGGTGGCGGCCAGCTCCGCCAGCTCGGCGTCCGGCATGCCGCGCATCGCCGTGTCCGGCTTGGCGCGGAAGTTCTGCACGATGATCTCCTGAACGCCCCGGTAGGTGCGGGCCACCTTGCGCAACGCGAAGAGCGACTCGGCGCGTTCGGTGTGGTTCTCCCCGATGCCCAGCAGGATGCCGCTGGTGAAGGGGACGCTGGAGCGTCCGGCCGCCTCCAGCGCGCGCAGCCGCACCGCGGGCTCCTTGTCGGGGGAGCCGTGGTGCGGGCCGCCCGGCTCGGACCAGAGCCGGGTGGCGGTGGTCTCCAGCATCATCCCCATCGAGGGCGCGACGGGCTTGAGCCGCTGGAAGTCCGTCCAGGTCAGCACGCCCGGGTTGAGATGCGGCAGCAGCCCGGTCTCCTCCAACACCCGGATGGCCATGGCCCGTACATAGGAGAGGGTGTCGTCGTAGCCTGCGGCGGCCAGCCACTCGCGGGCCTCGGGCCAGCGGTCCTCAGGGCGGTCGCCGAGAGTGAAGAGCGCCTCCTTGCAGCCCAGGGCCGCGCCGGCCCTGGCGATGTCCAACACCTCGTCCGGGGACAGAAACATGCCATGCCCATCGCGGCGAAGCTTCCCCGGAACGGTCACGAACGTGCAGTAGTGGCAACGATCCCGACAGAGTCGCGTGAGCGGAACAAAGACCTTCTTCGAGTAGGTGATCACTCCTGGTCGGCCGGCCGCCGCCAGCCCCGCGTCCCGCACCCGGGACGCCGCCTGGGAGAGGCGCTCCAGGTCAGCGCCGCGTGCCTGGAGCAGAACGGTCGCCTCCGCCACGTCCAGGGCCACCCCGTCATCGGCCCTCCGCAGCGCTCGACGCATCGCGTTGGCCGTGGGAACGTGCGCACTTGTCGTCATGCTTCCGAGGATAAGAGGATGCACCCCTGGCCCCTATGAGGCGAGGAACACATGGCCGGGAGTCGTACGTCCCAGGAGAATCCTTCTCCCCCGTTGGTCGAGTCCATGCCACACTGCGAGGACTTCGGCCACCCGGTCTTTATCCATGCCGGTTCGGGCAGATAGACTCCAACGTTCGCCCCATACGCGCAGAGGTTAGAAGCAGAGGACGCCATGGCCGTTGGTGAGGGGACGGGGAACACGGGGGGTTACACACCCGCCTTGCGCTTTGCGGTGCTTGGCCCGATTCGTGCCTGGCAGGGCGGCCGACTACTGCCCGCCGGGTCACCGCAGCAACGCGCGCTGCTGGCCGTCCTGTTGCTGCGGCGCGGGCGGCCGGTGTCCGTGTCCGAGCTGGTCGACGCGCTGTGGGGGGACGAGCCTCCGCAGCAGGCGGTCGCCGCCCTGCGCACCTACGCCTCCCGGCTGCGGAAGTCCTTCGGGCCCAGGGCGGCGGTGCTGGTGAGCCAGTTCGGCGGCTACGCGCTGCGGCTCGACCCCCACGACCAGCTCGACCTGGACGAGGTGGCACGGATCGCCTCGGCCGCCGAGCAGGCGGCGGGCGCCGGCGAGTTGACGCAGGCGCACGAGCTGTTCGGCGAGGCGCTCGACCTCTGGGACGGCGAGGCGATCGCCGGCGTGCCGGGCCCCGAGGCCGAGGTGCAGCGCACCCGGCTGGCCGAGCGGCGGCTCGGCCTGCGCGAACAGCGCCTGGACGTCGGCCTCCAGGCCGGCCTGCACGCGGACTCCATCTCCGAGCTGACCGAGCTCACCACCACCTACCCCCTGCGGGAGCGGCTGCGCGAGCTGCTGATGCTGGCGCTCTACCGGGCCGGCCGGCAGGCCGAGGCGCTGGCCGTCTACGCCGACGCCAGGCGGCTGTTGATCGACGAGCTGGGCGTGGAGCCGCGCGCCGAGCTGTCCGAGATCCAGCAGCGCATCCTGAACGCCGACCCGGGCCTCAACCTCCCGGCGCAGCAGAGCAGCGCGCCGACCCCCAGCATCCGCCCCGCGCAGCTGCCGGCCGCCGTGCCCGACTTCACCGGACGGGCCTCGTTCGTCGCGGAGCTCGGCGCCCAACTCTCCTCGGCCGGTGGCCAGGTGATGGCCGTCTCGGCGGTGGCCGGGATCGGCGGGGTCGGCAAGACCACGCTCGCCGTGCAGGTGGCGCACGCGGCGCGGGACCACTTCCCCGACGGCCAGCTCTATGTGGACCTCCAGGGCGCGGGCGCGGCACCGGCCGATCCGGCCGCCGTGCTGGCCTCGTTCCTCCGGGCGTTGGGCATCTCCGACCAGTCGATACCGGACGGGGTGGACGAACGCGCCGCGCTCTACCGCTCGTTGCTCGACGGCCGCCGGGTGCTCACCCTGCTGGACAACGCCAGGGACGCCGCCCAGGTGCGGGACCTGCTGCCCGGCACGCCCGGCTGCGCCAGCCTGATCACCAGCCGGCTGCGGATGGTCGACCTGGCGGGGGCGCATCTGGTCGACCTGGACGTGATGAGCCCCGACGAGGCGCTGACCCTCTTCACCAGGATCGTCGGCGACGAACGGGTGCGCGGCGAGCGCAAGGCCGCCATGGCCGTGGTCGGCGCCTGCGGGTTCCTCCCGCTGGCGATCCGGATCGCCGCCGCCCGGCTGGTGGCCCGCCGCACCTGGACGGTGTCCACGCTGGCGCGCAAGCTCAGCGACGAGCGCCGCCGGCTGGACGAGCTGAAGGCGGGCGACCAGGCCGTCAAAGCCACCTTCGAGCTGGGGTACGGCCAGCTGGAGGACGAACAGGCCCGCACGTTCCGGCTGTTGGGGCTGACGGAGGGCCCGGACATCTCGCTGGCCGCGGCCTCCGCGCTGCTCAACCGCGACGCGGAGACCACCGAGGAGCTGCTGGAGTCCCTGGTGGACACCTCGCTGGTGGAGTCGGCGGCCCCCGGCCGGTACCGGATGCACGACCTGGTGCGGCTGTTCGCCCGGGCCTGCGCCGAACGGGACGAGCAGCCGCCGGCCGAGCGCGAGGCCGCCAGCACCCGCCTGTTGGACTTCTACCTGGCCAGCTGCGCCCAGGTCTACGCGATGGAGCGCCCGGGCGACCGGCTGGTCGACCATCTGGCGATCACGGAGCACCCGGGGCTGTCCTTCCCCGATCTCGCGGCGGCGCTCGACTGGTTCTTCGCCGAGGCCGAGTGCGTGCTGGCCTGCGTGCGCCAGCCGTCCGGCACGACGCTGCTGCGGCGCTGCGTCGACACCCTGCTCGCCGCCCAGGACCTGGGCGAGTCGGGCGCGTTCTCCTACCAGTTCGACCAAGTGGCGCACGCCGTGCTGGCCGCCGCGCGGGCGGCGGAGGACGATCAGGCCCAGGCCCGGCTGCACGCGCTGCTGGCCCACAGCTACTCCGTCGCCGGCCGGTTCGACGAGGCCGACGCCGAGGCGCAGCGCGCCATGCTGCTGGGCACGGCGGCCGACGACGCCTACGCCATCTCGGCCGCGCTCAACGACCGGGGGATCATCGCCATCTACCGGGGCGACATGGAGCGGGCCGAGAGCTGTCTCACCCGCGCCATCGAGCGGTTCCGCGCGGACGGCAACCTGCCGAGCGAGGCCAGCGCGCTGGCCAACCTCTCCCGGGTGCACCTGGACACCGGGCGCGTCGACAGCGCCATCGAGCTGGCCGCGCAGTGCCTGACCCAGTACCAGAGCGGCGCGAAGTCGGCGACGCGGTTGGCCAACGCGCGCTACGCGCTGGCCGTCGCGCTGAGCCAGGCCAAGCGGCACGAGGAGGCGCTGGCCGAGTTCACCGAGGCGCTCGCCGGGTTCCAGGAGAGCCGGCAGCGGCTCTGGGAGGGCGTGACGAACTTCCGGCTCGGCGAGCTGCGGTTGGCCGCCGGCAGCCCGGCCGAGGCGGCGCAGCACGCGGAACGGGCGCTGGCGCTGGGCGGCATCGGCGGCGAATGGCGGCGCGGCACGGTGCTGTTGATGCTAGGCCAGGCCCTCGACTCCCTCGGCCAGACGGACCGGGCCCGGGCCTGTTGGCAGGAGGCACTGACGATTTTCGAACGGTTCGGCAGCCCCGAGGCGGCCATGGCACGGAACCTTCTGGCTCCTGCGGGCGTCTAGAGCCCAAAGCGAACCGAGTTGACACGTTTACCGATCATTTATTTTTGCGTGTCAGTCTCTGCCCACCATTCGCTGACCACGGGGGCGGACGTTTCCGGCCAGGGAACGACCGGCGAACGAGGGGACCGCTGGCGTGTCCGTGTCGCCCGGATCAGCCGTACCGTCAAGGAGCTGACGTTGACCGACACCACGTCGCACACGCAGGAGAGCGAGCAGGACACCACGCCAGGCCCCGTCGGTCCCAAGGACCACTGGGTCTCCGGCGAGCCCAAGGTCCCGGGGACCAAGCCCGAGCGTGACGCCCCGGAGGCCAGGAAGAGCGGGGAGGACGGGGACGGGGAGGTCGGCACCGAGGACCACTGGGTCTCCGGTGAGCCCAAGGAGAAGCCGGGCCCCATCGCCCCGGTGGACCACTGGGTGTCCTGAGCCGCACAATGGTCGTACGAGGGCCGGTACCCGGACTCCGGGGAACCGGCCCTCACATATGGGCACTTCCGCTTCACCTCGCATCTGACGTTCCGTAAATCGACGCGCCGACACATCGAGCGCAGTTCGGCATTCGCAGTGAGGAGACCCGGCATGATCCGCTTCAGAAGGTTCGCTATCGGTGCCGCCCTGACCACCGCGCTGTTGGTCGGAGTGGCCGGCACCGCCCAGGCCGACCACTTCATCAGCGGCGGCGGCACCTCGCAGTCAGGCGACTGACCAACCGCCGTTGCTCCGACGGCATGCCACCAGCGGGCGGTCCCCCCGGGGGACCGCCCGCAGACGTTTATCACTCGTTTATGGCCGCCTGACATGCTCATCCATGTCCGGCCGCACAGGGGTGCGCGGCCGGCCTCCCCGGTGGACCTGTTCGGCGGCGACGGGGGAGTCGCCGGACAGGGTCCGGGCGGGTGGTGATTCGGGCGGCGTGGAGGGGGCATCGTCCGGATCAGGCCCAGCTCGACCACCAGTACATCGGATGTCGGTCGGGGGCCGACGCCCGATGCGCCCCGGGCGCCCGCTTCGGTGGGAGTCCGGGGCCTCTTCGCGTGCGGCGGGGGTCAGGGCCCCTGAGGCGGGGCGCCGCCCGATCGGGCGCGGACATGGATGCGTTCGCCCTGGGCCCCGAACAGGCTGAGGAACTCGGCGGGTTGGGGATCGGGGTTGGCCAGCGCGTGCGGCACCCTGGTGTCGAACTCGGCGGCCTCGCCCGCGGCGAGCGTCAACTGCCGGTCCCCCAGCGTCATCGTCACCCGGCCCGAGAGGACGTAGAGCCACTCGAACCCCTCATGAGTGCGCGGCTCCCCCGGCCGCCCGTCGGCGCCGCAGTTGTACCCCGGCGGGAGGATCTGCTTGTAGGCGTGCAGCCCGCCCAGATAGCGGGTGAGCGGCACAAAGGTCTGCCCGAAGCGGGTGAAGGGGCGCGGGTGGATCCGGGGGTCGCCGGTGGCGGGCGCCCCCACCAGCTCGTCGAGCGGCACATGGTAGGCCGTGGCCAGCGGCAGCAGCAGCTCCAGGGTGGGCCGGCGCCGGCCCGACTCCAGCCGGGAGAGGGTGCTCACGGATATCCCGGTCCGCTCGCTCAGCGCGACCAGGGTGATCTCGCGTTCCCGCCGCAGGGCGCGCAGGCGGGGGCCCACGCCGCTCAGCACGCTGGCGAGCGCGCCCCCCTCGTCGGCGTCCGTCCCGGTGGCCTCTCGTAGGTCCGCTCTCCGCTGCCCGTGCTCTTCCGTCATCCTTCCATTTGCCGACACGGCAACGATGTTTGTCAAACCCGCCCCCATTCCCGCATCGTCGCCAGCGGAGGACGACGGAGCCGGACGACAGGGAGCAGGCCGACATGGACGCAGAGACCCCGCGCGAGGGCCGCTACGAGGTGGTGATCATCGGGGGTGGAGCGGCGGGCCTCAGCGGCGCGCTGACGCTGGCCAGGGCCCGCCGCTCGGTCCTGGTGATCGACGGCGGCCGGCCGCGCAACGCCCTGGCCGCGCACGCACACGGCTTTCTGACCAGGGACGGCGCCCCACCCGCCGAGATCCTGGCCGCCGGCAGGGCCGAGGCGACCGGCTACGGCGCCGAGATCGTCCGGGCCACCGTGCGCACCGTCACCCCGCTCGGTGGCCCCGAGGGCGGCGAGGACGCCGAGGCGGGGTTCCTGGTGACGCTGGCCGAGGGAGCCGCCGTCCGCGCCCGCCGGCTGCTGGTGGCCACCGGCCTGGTGGACGAGCTGCCCGACATCCCCGGCCTGGCCGACCGCTGGGGCCGGGAGGTGCTGCACTGCCCCTACTGCCACGGCTGGGAGGTGCGGGACCAGCCGATCGCCGTGCTGGCGAGGCACCCCGCGCTCGCCGTCGACCAGGCGCTGCTCTGGCGGCAGTGGAGCCCCTCGGTCACCGTGCTGAGCCACACGGCGCCCGCCTTCGACGAGGCGGACCTGCGGCTGCTCGCCGCCCGTGGCATCGGGGTGACGCCCGGCACGGTGGCCAGGGTCGAGACGGCCGAAGGCGGGCTCCGGGGCGTCACGCTGGCGGACGGGACGCACGTGCCCTGCCGGGCCCTGGTGGTGACGCCCCTCCTCACCGCGCGCGCCGAGCCGCTGGCGGGCCTCGGGTTGCGCGCCGAGGAGGTGGTCAGGGACGGGGTGGTGCTGGGAAGCGAGGTCCCCTCCGACTTCACGGGGCGCACCGCGGTGCCGGGCGTCTGGGTCGCCGGCAACGTCGCCAGCGTCACCGAGCAGTTGGTCGCGGCGGCGAGCGCGGGCCAGCGCGCCGGCGCGGCCGTCAACATGGATCTGATCAAGGCCGAGGCCGCGCAGGCCCTGGCCATGGAGGGAGCGGCATGAGCACACACCGACCGCACGAGCACGGACCGCTACTGCCCCCGGACTCCGGGGATCCACTCGCCAACGAGCGGTACTGGGACGAGCGTTACGCCGCCAGTGACCACCTCTGGAGCGGCGAGCCCAACGCGGCGATGGTCGAGGAGACCGCCGGCCTCGCCCCCGGCACCGCGCTCGACCTGGGCTGCGGCGAGGGCGGGGACGCGATCCATCTGGCCGGCCGCGGCTGGCGGGTCACCGGCGTCGACGTGTCAGGGGTGGCGCTCGCCAGGGCGGCCGAGCACGCGGCGGCGGCCGGCGTCGCCGACCGGGTGGACTGGCGGCGGCACGATCTGACGGAGTCCTTCCCCGCCGGGCTCTTCGACCTGGTCACCACCCACTTCCTGCACTTCACCGACGCGACGCTCGGCCCGAAGGTGCTGCGCGGCGCCGCCTCGGCGGTGGCCCCGGGCGGCACCCTGCTGATCGAGGCGCACGCGGGGTTCCCCGAGTGGGAGCACGGGCATCCGACGGACGTGCCCTTCCCCACCCCGGAGGAGACGGTGGCCGCCCTGGCGCTGGACCCGGCGGAGTGGGAGGTGCTGCGCGCCGAGCGGCACAAGCGCGTGCAGCACCACCCGACCACCGGCGAGCCCACCACCCGCACCGACCAGACCGTCAAGGCGCGCCGCCGCCCCACGGGCGGGCGTTAGGGCCGCGCGGCCGGCCGGGCGTCAGAGCAACTCCCGCAGCCAGCGGGCGATATGGGCGTCCCGGTCGGCCGTGGTCAGCAGCATGGTCGGGAAGACCCGGTCCCAGGTGTCGGCCCGGCAGACCACGGCCACCCGGCAGGCCAGATCGACCCAGGAGCGCAGCTCGGCGAGGCTGGTGCCGGGCTGCACCCAGGCGTCCAGGTAGGCGTCCAGCACCCGGGCGCGGACGGACTGGTCCTGGTCGAAGCGCTCGCCCAGCACCCGGCCGAGCACCAGCAGGCTCATGAAGGGGTGGGTGACGGACGCGTCGCCCCAGTCGAAGAAACGGTAGGCCCCGCCGCCCGTCAACCGACCGTCGTCCAGCGGGCGCCGACCGCCGGTGAGCACCGAGGCGGGGTGCAGGTCCGACTGGTCGAGGGAGCAGCTCACGGGGGACTGCGCCAGCTCCTGGCACCAGCCCTCGAAGCGGGGCGCCAGCGCGCGCAGCGCCGCGCGCTCCGGCCCTCGCAGCACACTGGTCGACTCGACCAGCGCGAGGAACCGCTCGGCCAGCCGCCGGGGCCGGAAGTCGGGCACCCCGAGCGTGGCGAGCTGATCGACATGGGGCTCCAACTCCCGTTGCAGCAGCGCGTACTGGCGCAGCATCTCGGCCCAGGCGTTGACGTCCTCGGGGTTGTTGGTCAGGACCTCGGCGAAGAGCGAGCCGCCGTCGGGGAGCAGGGACCAACCGCGGGCGGTGTCCACCGCGATGGGCTCCAGCACCCGCTCCGGCACCCAGCGGGAGAGGGCCGCCATCACGGCCGGCTCGAACGCCGATCTCGGCGGGTTCGCCTTGAACCAGACCGCTCCGACCCCGTCCGTCCGGAGTACCGGCACCCGCAACACCACCGACCAGGGGCGCAGCCGTGCCCACACCTGCCCGTCCGCCACCAGCCGCCGCCGGGCCAGGGCCGCGGTGATCCAGTCGAGCGCCTCCTCGCGCCAGGTCTCGTCCTCCCACGGGGTGACGGCCCGATAGCCACCGGTCTCCACCACGATCCGATTGACGTCCATATGACTACCTCATCACACAACGGCATGTCACACAGGGGGACTTGAGGTCTTGCCCCATCCGTGCCGCGTATCCGGCACCACTGTCAGTGGCGGCTGGCATGCTCGGCGAAGGCAGCCAGCCACCGAAGGGACGACCACCATGCCGGCCAAGCTGATCTACTCCGTGATCATGTCGCTCGACGGCTTTCACACCGACGCGGACGGCGACTACGCCTGGGGCGAGCCGGACGAGGAGGTCCATCAGTTCATCAACGACCTGGAGCGCCCCATCGGCACCTACCTCTACGGCAGACGGATGTACGCGGAGATGGTGTATTGGGAGAGCGCCCACACCCAGCCCGAACAGAGCCCGGCCACGCTGGACTTCGCCCACCTCTGGCGCGCCGCCGACAAGATCGTCTACTCCCGCACCCTGGAGGGCGTCCGCAGCGCGCGCACCCGCCTTGAGCGGGAGTTCGACCCGCTCGCGGTGCGCGCGCTCAAAGCCTCCGCCACCGCCGACATCACCGTCTCGGGGCCCACCCTGGCCACGCACGCGGCCGGCGCCGGGCTGATCGACGAATACCACGTCTTCCTCACCCCGCTCACGCTGGGCGCCGGCCAGCCAGGGCTTCCGCCCGGCGCCCGCGAACGCCTCCGCCCGCTCGACCAGCACACCTTCGCCAGCGGCGTGGTCCACCTCCACTACGGGGCGGCCTGAGGCATGCCGCCGGCCCGGCTCACTCCAGGAAGACCGTCACCACCAGCGGCAGATGATCGGAGGCCGTGGTGTCGACCAGCTCGAAGCCGCCGAAGGCGATCTTCGGCGCCCCGAAGATCCAGTCCACCCGGCGCGGCGGCTCCACGGCGGTGTCCAGGCTCGGATCCCCCGCCCCGTCCTGCGCGCTGTGCAGGCCGCGCGCCTCGATCGCCTCGATCTCCCCGCTGTCCGGGCGGGCGTTGAGATCGCCGGCGAGCACCGCCGTCGGATCGTCGGCCACCTCGTCGAGCAGCGGCTCCAGCTGGGCCAGCCGCGGCCCAGCCGAGGCGCCGCCATGCAGATGGGTGCCCACGATCCTGGCCGTCTCACCATCCGTCAGCCGCACCGTGACGCTCGCGTAGGAGCGGTCCATATCGCCCCCGGCCCGCGGGAGTTCGCCCGTCTCCCTGGCCACCACCGGCAGGCTGGTGAGGATCAGGTTGCCGAACCGCGCGTCCGCCCCCGGGCTCCAGACCGTCTCCACATCGAGGCGGCGCTCCAGAAAGGCGGCGAGATCGAGCCCACCGGAGCCGGGGCTGCCCCTCGGCACCTCCTGGAGGACCACCACCTGCGCGCCCGACTCCTCGATCACGCTCCGGATCGCGTCCGGGGACAGCGCCCCGCTCTGGTCGACGGCCCCGTGCACGTTCCAGGTGAGCAGCCGGTACATGCCACCGGCCGTGTCCGTGGGCAGCGGCTCGGGAACGCCGCGCAGCGCGCCGGCCAGCGGCGGCCACGCCAACAGCAGCGCGGCCAGCACCACGGGGGCGAAGGCACGGGCCAGCGGCGGCTGGGACGCCACCCGGAACGCGGGCGCGGCCAGCGCGAGGGCCAGCGCCGTGGCGAACGCCCAAGGCATCAGGTGGAATTCGTAGCCCACCACCAGCAGCACACAGGCCAGCCCCGCACCGGCACCGGCGAACGCCAGATCCACCTGCTGGCCCCGGCCGAACCCCAGCGGCGCCGCCAGCGCGCGCCGGAGCACCGCCGGCAGCACGGCGAGCCCCAGCACCGCCGCCGGCACCGCCAGCCAGGACACGTCCACCGCGCAGAGCAGCACCGCCAGCGGCAGCACCACGGGGACCACATGACCGCCGGCCCCGCCCAGCCGCGCCGGCGAGGGCACGGAGAGCAGCGCGACCCCCGCCAGCGCGCCGGCGCCCAGCCAGAAGCCGGTGGCGGTCAGCGAGAGCCCGCTCACCGCCGACAGCGCGCCCGGCGCGCCGAGCAGCACCACATAGAGCGCCAACGCCACGCCCAGCAGCGCCAGTTGCGCGCCGCCGTGCGGCCTGCTCAACGGCTCGGACTGCGCCGCCCTGGCCAGCGGGCCGAGCAGCGCCACCAGCGCGAGCACCAGCAGCCAGCCGAGCAGCTGGCCGCCCCAGAGCGGATCCAGCAGGTCGAGCGGCAGCCGAAGCGCCAGGTCGACGGCCACCGCCAGGGCGATCCCCCTGGCCACCCGCCCGGGCCCGGCCGCCGCGTCGCCCATCGCGCGCCGCACCACCAACACCAGCGACACCAGGGCGGCGGCCAGCGCCAGGCCGACCAGAGCGGCCGAACGCCCCACCGGGAACTGCACCAGCAGCCGGGCACCGGCCAGCGCGCCCACCGCGACGGTCAGGGCCTGGCGGCTGCCGAGCCACCAGGTCAACGGGCCGGCCAGGCACGCCAACGCGGGGACCGCCGCCACCGCGACGGCCCCGGTCTCGCTGAGCGCGGTCGCCGCCAGACGCAGCAGTTCCAGGGTGACAAAGGCGACGACGGAGGTGAGCAGGGGCAACGGACGCGCGACGAAGCTCATGGCGGCTGAGGTTAATGCCCGCATCCGGGGCGCCTCCGTTCGGGGTGCGAGCCCGGTGGGGTGCGCGTAGCGTCGAAACACGAGCCGGAATCAGACCGTCGTGCCTAGGGAGGCTCGTCATGGTGCGTAACTCGATCGGGGCGGTACTCGCTCTGATAGCCGCGATAGTGGGAATCGGCAGCGTGTTCTTCAACTGGTACGGAGGACGCGACGGACGACACTACCGATGGTGGGACCTGTTCAACGGGGCCGGTGTCACAGGGAGTAACGCGGCGTTGTTCGCGGGACTCTTCCTGCCGATGCTGGTCGCCGCCGCCCTCGCCGTCGCGGGCATTCTGCTGAGGTCCCGCCTGCTCACCGCGCTCTCGGGCGTGGCGATTCTGGGCTTCACCATCCTGTGGTTGGTGCGGCAGTACAACACCACCGACAGCCTGCTCATCGGGCAGGGCGGCATCAAGTGGGCGATGCTGGCCGCGCTGGGCTCCGGTCTGCTGATGCTGTACGCGGCGTCGACCATGGCCGGCCGACACCTGGCCGAGCGGCATGGGCACGGTCGGGGAGACCGTGAGGAGCGGGGCGGCGAGGTGCGGCAGGGCCCGTGGCGCAGGCGCCACGACGAACACACCGCACACGGTGACCAGGAGGAACACGGCCGTCGCGACGTGGCCTAGGCCGCCGTCCGACTGATCACCCCCATCGCGCGCCACCGCCGCCCCTCCCGGGACGGCGGTGCGTCGCGTGCTCCTCAGGCCGGGCGGCCCCGAACAGCCGGGCCGGGCGGCCCCGAACAGCCCCCTCCGGCCGGAGGGGCGCCACGGCCTCCGCCCGGAAGCCCGGAGGGCCGTGCCAGGGCCCGACGGGCCCCAGGGCCGGGGCGAGCGATTCCTCGGGGTCGTTGGCCGTCGGAGTGCCGGTCAGGACTGGCGGGTGCCGCGGGCGGCGTCGAGGGCGTAGACGCAGTGGTCCTTGCTACAGGCGAAGACCATGCCGCCGGAGGCGGCCGGGGTGCCCGTGATGGCGCCGCCGGTCTCCAGCTTCCAGCTCAGCCGCCCGCTGACCGCGTCCAGGGTGTAGAGGCAGTGGTCCTCGGAGCCGAAGTGCAGCCGGCCGTCGGAGACCACCGGCGAGCCGACGATCGCCTCGCCGGCGGCGAACCGCCAGCGCGGGGTGCCGCTGACCGCGTCCAGCGTGTACATCGCGGTGCCGCTGCCCAGATGCACCAGGCCGTCCGAGACCACCACCGGCTCCGTCGACTGCCGGGACTCCGTGGCGATGCGCCAGCGGTCGTCGCCGGTGGAGACGTCCAGGGCGTAGACCGTGCCCAGGTAGTCGGTGAAGTAGAGGCCGGCGTCCCGGCCGCCGGCCGGCTGGTGGGTCGGCGGGCAGAGGATCGCCGCCGGCGCGTCGAAGCGCCAGCGCTCCGCGCCCGAGGCGGCGTCCAACGCCAGCACCCGGGAACCGGCCGCGACATAGACGACGCCCTGGTCGGTCGGCGTGACGCGGACGGGGACCCCGCCCGTGACCGAGGTGTCACCGACCGGATAGCGCCACAGCTCGGAGCCGGTGCGCGCCTCCAGGACATAGAGCTGGCCCTCGCCCCAGGCGTAGACCACGCCGTCCCGCAGCACCGGGGCCGCGTCCTGCGACTCGAAATCGCTCTGGGCGCCGGAGAGCTCCCACAGCTGCTCGCCGTTGCCCGCCTCCCAGGCCTGGACCAGGCCGCCTCGGGAGGCGGTGATCACCGTGCCGCGTTCGGCGCTCAGGGCGTAGATCCAGCCGTCGGTCGGCACCCGCCAGCGGTCGGACCCCTCGGCCGCGTCCAGCGCGTAGAGGCTGGGACCGTCCGAGGCCAGCACGACACCGCCGGTGACCGCCATCGACCAGGCGACCTCCCGGGTGCGGAACCGGCGCCTGCCGGTGGCCACATCGAGCGCGTGCACCTCAAGCGAGGTGACGTAGAGCGCGCCACCGGCGACCGTGGGCGAACCCCAGAGGTCGTTGTTCATGCGGAAGCGCCAGGGCCGCCACCGGGGCGCCGCCTCGCCGGCGTCCCGCGCCATCGGGTGGTCCGCCGTCGATCCCGGCTGGTGCATCTGGCCGGGATGCGCCGTGTTGGGGCTGGGCACCGCGGCCTGCTGATGGGCGGTGGGCGGTCTCGCCCAGTCCGGGCCCTGATGCTCGCCCGGCGGCGGCACCATGGGCGGCGGCTCGGGCGCCGGCGAGGCGGGGCTGTTGGTCGGTGGCGGCGGCGTGCTGGGCAGCGGGGGCGGCGGCATCGACGGCATCGGCGGCGGCGCCATCGGGGCGGACCCCGACGGCTGCGCCGGCGGGCCCTGCGGCGCCTCGTGCGCACGGGACGGGGGCACGGGCGAGGGCGGGGGCCGCACGGACGAGGGCGGCGGGGACGGCGGCGCCTCGGCGCCGCCCCAGCCGCCGCCGGTGTTCTGCCGGGGCGGACCGGGGCTGTTGGTGCGGCCCCTGCGGGTCTCGATCATGGCGACGGCGCCCGGCGGCAGCCAGGCGGACGCGCTGCCGCCGTCGTCCCCGGCGGCGAAGAGGTAGGGGGCGAGCTGCGCCTGGAGATCCGCCGGGCTCGGCCGGTCGTCCGGCTTGTGCTCCATCAACGACTCGATGAGCGGGAGCAGTTCGTCGGGCAGCCCGGAGAGGTCGGGGCGCTCCCGCAGCAGCATGAAGACCGTCTCCACCGGGTTGCCGCCGTGGTAGGGCGGGTGCCCGGTGGCGGCGAAGACCAGGGTGGAGGCGAGGGAGAAGACATCGCTCGCGCCGTTGACGCTGCGGGAGTCCCTGGCCTGCTCGGGCGACATGTAGGCGGGGGTACCGACCGCGACGTTGGTCATGGTGAGCCGGGTGTTGGAGACGCCGGAGGCGATGCCGAAGTCGATCACCCGGGGGCCGTCCTCGACGACCAGCACATTGGAGGGCTTGAGGTCCCGGTGGACCAGGCCGGCGCCGTGGATCGACTGGAGCGCCTCGGCGATGCCGGCGGCCAGCCAGCGCACCGCCTGGGCCGGCAGCGGCCCGCACTCGCTGACGATCTCCTCAAGGGAGGGGGCCGGCACATAGGCGGTGGCCAGCCAGGGCACGGCGGCGCGGGGATCCGCGTCCACCACGGCGGCGGTGTAGAAGCCGCTGACCGCGCGGGCCGCCTCCACCTCCCTGGTGAAACGCACCCGGAACAGCTGGTCCTCGGCGAGTTCGCTGCGCACGGTCTTGATCGCGACCCGCCGGCCCGATGCCGAACGGGCCAGATACACCAGCCCCATGCCGCCGGCGCCCAGCCGTCCGAGCACCTCGAACGGCCCGATCCGCCGGGGATCGTGCTGCGTCAGCTGCCCCACCATGTGCTTGCCACCTCCCCGTCTGAGCGCTTGCCTCGTCCAGCCCCCCAGGCAGCATCTCATTGCCACCTGACAGGAGCGGGCTTCCGAGACGATTCTTCCCCCCGGGACTGACAGAGACGAACTCGGGGGCCGGATCTGCCGGGATGCCGGACATCCCCCACCGGCCTTGGGGATCACCCCCGACCAACGGGCCCATTCCCCATTCGGATGCGATCAAATCGCGCCTAGATCGCGCGTCGATAAGCTGACTGGCATGACAGGAAAGGTAACGACCGTCGACGGCAGGGTTGCCGGCCGACGCGGTCAGGCGACGCGGCAGAAGCTCCTCGACTGCCTGGGAAAAATGCTCAACAGCTCCCCCTACCGAGACGTCAAGGTCATTGACGTAGCTCGCAAAGCGGGCACATCACCGGCCACTTTCTACCAGTATTTCCCGGATGTCGAGGCCGCCGTCCTGGAGATCGCCGAGGAGACGGTGCGCGACAGCGCGGCGCTCTCTGAGTTGGTCGCCGGCCGGTCGTGGACCGGCAAGGCGGGCAAGGAGACGGCCGACAAGCTCGTGGACGGCCTCCTCGGCTTCTGGCGCAAACATGACGCTATCCTCCGGGTGATCGACCTCGGCGCGGCCGAGGGGGACCGGCGATTCGTCCGGATCAGAACCCGGGTGCAGGGCGCCGTGGTGAAGCCGTTGACCGAGTCGATCGAGAGCCAACTCGGCCGGGGCAGAACCAAGCCGCCCGCCTCGCCCGCGGCGCTCGCCGGTTCGCTGGTGGCCATGCTGGCCGCGGTGTCGGCCCAGCCCAAGAGCCTTCAGTCGCTGGGCGCCAAGCAGTCCGAACTCCGGCCGGCGCTCTCCCTGTTGGTGTATCTGGGCGTCACCGGCCGTAAGCCCGCGAAGTAAGGGAACGGGCGCTGCCGCCCGGCCCCTGTCTCCGGGACGGCGCGTCCCGCCGATGTGACACGCCGGCGCGTCCCGCCGGCACACAGCCGCCGCCCCAGCCCTCGCCGGGGCGGCGGCTGCGTATGCTCCTGCCCATGCCGAATCCGCCCGTACCGCCGGACCCCACCGCCCCCGTGCATGTGATCGGCGCGGGGCCAGGCGGCCTCGCAGTCGCCGCGGCGCTCGCCCAACGGGGCGTCCGTGCCGTGGTGGTGGAGAAGTCGCCCGATGTGGGCGCCAGTTGGCGCGGCCACTACGAGGGGTTGCGTCTGCACACCACCCGGCGCTGGTCCGCGCTCCCCGGGCTCTCCATACCCAGGTCCGCCGGACGCTGGGTGTCCAGGGGCGACTTCGTCCGCTATCTGGAGCAGTACACCCGCCACCACAGGATCGATCTCGCGGCCGGCGTCGAGGTGTTCCGGGTGGAACGCGCCGAGGCCGACGGCGGCTGGCTGCTGACGGCGACCGGCGGACGCAGGCTGCGCGCCTCGGCCGTGGTGGTGGCCACCGGCTTCAACCACACGCCCAGGCTGCCCGACTGGCCGGGCGCCGACGCGTTCGGCGGCGAGCTGCTGCACGCCCGCGCCTACCGCGAGCCCTCGCCCTACGCCGGTCGTGACGTGCTGGTCGTCGGGGTCGGCAACACCGGCGCCGAGATAGCCGCCGAACTGGCCAGGGCCGGCGCCGGACAGGTCTGGCTCTCGGTGCGCACCCCGCCGCACATCCTGCGCCGCTCCACCCTCGGCTGGCCGTCCCAGGCCAGCGCGATCCTCTGCCGCCGGCTGCCCGTCGGCCTGGTGGACCGCGCCGCCCGCCCGCTGACCCGGCTGCTGCCCGACCTCAGCGCGCACGGGCTGCCGCGCCCCGGGCCCGGCCTCTACTCACGGGTGTTGGAGGGCGCGATCCCGGTGCTGGACCGGGGCCTGGTCCGCGCGGTGAAGCGGCGGCAGGTGCTGCCGGTGGCCGCCGTGGAGTCCTTCGACGGGGCACGGGTGCTGCTGGCCGACGGGAACAGCGTGACCCCCGACGTGGTGATCGCCGCCACCGGCTACCGACGCGGTCTCGAACCGCTGGTCGGCCATCTGGGCCTGCTGGACGGCGACGGGCGTCCGCTGGTGCACGGGCGGGAGACCCATCCGAGCGCCCCCGGGCTGTACTTCACCGGCTACACCAATCCGATCAGCGGGGGCCTGCGCGAACTCGGCCTGGACGCACCCCGTATCGCCGGCGCGGTCGTCGCCGAGCGGCGGGACGCGGCCCGCTGACGGCAGGGCCGCGAGAGGGGGTTCCCCTCCCCGGTGAGAGGGAGGGGCCCCACACCGGGTGATCCGCACTCGCCGAGGGCCCTGGCCGTTCCGACCGGCCTCGACGTCCCCTCGCAACGCATCACCCCGCCCCGTTCGAGCCGGCCTCCACGGCCGAACGGAACCCTTCACAGGGTCATCAAGCCAATACAGGACGTCAATACCTGGCCGGAACCTTGCGCCCCTCCGGAGAGACCTCGTCCGGGGGTTGACCCGGGGGCGAGCAGTCCAACTCGCACCAGACGCGTTTCCCCTCGCCCTCCCACTGCCAGCCCCAGCGGTCGGCCAGCACCTCGACCAGCTCCAGGCCGCGCCCGCCGGTGTCACAGCGGGTGGCCTGGCGGGGCATCGGCGCCTGGCCGCCGCCGTCCACCACCTCAAGGCGCACCGGCACCCCGGCGCAGCCGCGCTCGGCGCGCGACGCCTCCGGGCGCCGAACCGCCAGCCGCAGCACGGCCGGACGGCCGGTGTGGACCACGGCGTTGGTCACCAACTCGGAGACCAACAGCACCAGGGTGTCGCCCGGCGCCGCGTCGGGGCAGGCAGGGCACGGCCGCCCTCGCCCCAGCTGTGCCCGCACCCAGCTCCGCGCACGGGCCACCTCCGAGGGCTCGGCGGCCACCTCCAACTGTCTTTCCTGCTCCTGCACCGTTCACACCATCCGAACCGCCGGACAAAACACCTCACACCGAGGCACAACCCCAGCTCAGGACAGCATGATTGACGGGCGAGTCGGACAACAAGCGCTTCCGGAATAATCCGGCGCAAAGGAGTAAGCCGGCGGGTGGCTGTACGAGCCCTGAAACGTTCGCTCGAACAGGAGTAAGGCAAGGCTCACGAGAGCCACTTCACAGGTTGCGTCGCGGTGAAGGACGGCGCGCGCCAGCGCGAGGGGGCGCACTACCGGCGCGCGAGGGCTCGGGAGAAGGAACCGTCAGGCGGAGAGCGAGGCGTTGGCGTCCCCGACGGCCGAGGCCAGGTCGGGGTGGCAGTCGAAGAGCCGGCGCACGCCGAGCGCGGCCAGCACGCGGTTCACATGGGAGCCGTCCTCCGCGCCCCTGGCCGGCAGGATCAGCCGCAGCTCACCGGCGCAGGAACGCATCAACCGCCGCGCTCCGACCAGCACGCCCACCCCGCTGGAGTCGCAGAAGAGGACCTCGGACAGATCGAGCACCAGGCGTCTGTGCCCGTCGGCGACCGCGTCGTGCACCCGTTGACGCACGGTCGGTGACGTCGCCAGATCCAGCTCGCCGACGACGCGCAGCACGGTCCACTCCCCCCACTGCTCCGCCCGCACCCGCAGCGCCGTCATCGTCTTTCCTTCCGTCGTCCTCTTACGCGACCTGCCCACTTTCCCCTTCGGCACGCGTCACAACTCGGCCGCGGGCCGTCCCGCCACCCTTCATCCGGCCGATCCCGGCTCATCCCGGCCACCCGCCGCCGCCCGGCGGCGGCGCGAAGGCGGGCGTTCCCCGGCGAGCCGGGGGAAGGTCAACTCGCGGGGGCGCGCGGTGAGCGCACCGCACACTACATTTGACGTGCCTACGGGGCCGGAGGTTGTCGTCAGGCGGACGGGAATGGGGGCCGAATGGCGCACGAGACGCCGCCACACTGGGACCGGAACATGCGCGAGCGGCTCCGTCGCGGGGAAGCGGCGGCCCTGGCCGAGCTGTACGACCGCTTCGCCTCCCTCGCCTACGGGATAGCGCGGCGGGTGCTGGACGACGACGAGGCCACCGGGCAGGTCACCCGTGAGGTGTTCGGCGCCATCTGGGAGTCGCCGGACGACTTCGACCCCCGGCAGGGCACCATGCGGTCGTGGATCGCGGCTCTGGCGCACCGGCTCGCCGTCGCCAGGCTGCGGGGCGCCGCCGCGGGGCCCGGCGTCTCGGCGCAGGTCCGCGCCGCCTCCACGGCCGCGCGGGCGGACTACATCGTCACGGCCATGCCGGCGCCGCTGCGCGCCGCCCTGGAGCTGACCAGGTTCCAGCGGCAGGACTACCGGCAGATGGCGGAGCGCCTGGGGATCAGCGAGGACGAGGCCAGACGGCGGCTGCGGCTCGGGCTCCAGCTGCTGTCGTCAGCGGCGCAGTACAGCCCGGACGCGCCGGCGGACATGACCGGGGAGGCCAGGTGAGCGGCTCGCGCCCCGGCGGCTGGGAGCAGGAGCACGCCGGCGCACGCGACGGCGCGAGCGCCATGGACGCCGTGAGCCGGGTGCCCGAACCGCGTCGCGGCACGGCCATGCCCAGGGATCAGGTGACGCGCCCGTTCGGCGACGAGGAGTGGGTCGAGGAGCCGGAGGATCCCCCGGACAACGCGCGGGACGAGCACCGGGGACACCACCAGGAGGTGTTGTCCCTGCTGGGCGCCTGGGCCCTGTCCGCCTGCTCGGACGAGGAGGTCGAACGCGTCGAGTCGCATCTCGGGCACTGCGCCCGCTGTGCCGACGAGGGGATGCGACTGCGGGACGCGGCGATGCTGTTGGAGCCGCGCCGGAGCCTGGATCTGGATCCCGAACTGCGGGCCGACGTGTTGGACGACTGCCTGTCCCGCCGCCCGGCGCGGCTGCCCGTGCCCACCTGGGCCGCGCCGCTGGACGCGGAGGCCGCCAGGTTCGACGCGCTGCTGCACGACATGGCGGAGGACGAGTGGCTGACGGCCGTCCGGCTGCGCTGGTTCGCCGAGGAGTCGGAGCTGAGGCGGTCCACCACCGTCTCCGGGGTGCTGGACCATCTGCTCGCCGTGGACGGGCTGTTGGCGCGGACGATGGGGCTGCCCGATCCGCTGGCCGGCCAGCCGGGGCTGACCGACCCGGACGATCCGGTGGCCCGCACGCTGGCCAGGTGGGCGGCCGACGAGCGGCGGTCCTGCCGGCCGACGGACGCCTGGCAGCCCTGGCGCGCGCAGACCAGGGCGCTGGTCTGGGCCGCCTCCCGCACGGGCGGGCGGATGGGCGAGCGCCGGGTGCCCCGCTCCGGCTACGGCCCGAGCCACCTCCCGGCGGAGGGCGGCGCGCTCTCGCTCTCCGACCTCTATCTGGACCGGGCGTTCGCCTGCTGGGTGCACGCGGGCGATGTCGCCGAGGCCGTCGAGTACCCGTACGAGCCGCCGTTGGCCCCGCATCTGCGGCTGCTGGTCGATCTGGCCGCGCGGCGGCTGCCGCACAGCATCGCGGGGCGGCGCAGAGCCGGCCTGGCCCGCTCCCCCGCCAGGCTGACCACGGCCGGTTCGCCTGGGCGCACGCTGCATCTGGAGATCGAGGGCGCGGGCGGCGGCGACTGGTTCATCCCGCTGGACTCCCCCGTGGCCGGCGTCAACCGCACGGCCGCCAGGGCGTCGGTGGCCCATGTCGCCCTGGACGACGTGGTGTTCTGCCAGCTGGCGGCCGGCCGCGTCACCCCGGAGGACGCCGCGTCCGGCACCGAGGGCGACCCCGATATCGTCCACGACGTGCTCGCGGCGGCAGCGGCGATGTCCCGGCTCTGACGCGGGCCCCGCCGGTCTCAGTCGAAGACGACCGTGCGGCGGCCGTTGAGCAGCACGCGGTGTTCGCTGTGCCAGTGCACCGCCCTGGCCAGGGCCCGGCACTCGACGTCCCGGCCCACCGCGACCAGCTGGTTCGGGGTGAGGCCGTGCCCGACGCGCTCGACCTCCTGCTCGATGATCGGGCCCTCGTCCAGTTCGGCCGTGACATAGTGCGCGGTCGCGCCGATCAGCTTCACGCCCCGGGCGTGCGCCTGGTGGTACGGCTTGGCGCCCTTGAAGCTCGGCAGGAACGAGTGGTGGATGTTGATCAGCCGCCCGGCGAGCTGCTTGCAGAGATCGTCCGAGATCACCTGCATGTAGCGGGCCAGGACGACCAGTTCGACCTGCTCGGCCCGCACGATGTCCAGCACGGCCGCCTCCGCCTGCGGCTTGCTGTCCGCCGTGACGGGGATGTGGTGGAACGGGACGCCGTAGGAGCCGACCAGCTCCTCGAACGTCGGATGGTTGGAGACCACGCCGGCGATCTCGATGGGCAGCGCGCCGATCCGGGTGCGGAAGAGCAGGTCGTTGAGGCAGTGGCCGAACTTGCTGACCATCAGCAGCACGCGCATCCTCTCGTCGGCGCGGTGCAGCTGCCACTCCATCTGGAACGTGTCACCGACGGCGGCGAAGCTGGCCCGCAGCTTTTCGAGAGTGACGGGGGCCTGTCCGGTGAAGTGCACGCGCATGAAGAACAGTCCGGTGTCGCGGTCGCCGAACTGCTGGCTGTCCTCGATGTTGCAGCCGGTCATGAACAGGTAGCTGGAGACCGCGTGCACGATGCCTGGCTTGTCCGGGCAGGACAGGGTCAGCACGTACTGGTCGCTCTGCCCGTCGCCCCGGGCGGCGCCCCGGTCCGTTGAGGTCGTCATGGTCGCCAAGCCTGGCACATCGGCGGGGGCGCGTCAGACGCTGCGCGCGCCGGCGGCCAGATCGTCCAGCGTGCGCGGGGGCACGTTCGGATCCTCACCGTCGTTGACCGACAGCAACTGGTGCGCCTCGCGCGCCGCCTGCACGGCCTCCGGCCAGTTGGCGTGCGCCAGATAGTCCCCCACCGGCGCGTCAGCGCCGACCTGGTGCATGATCCGCAGCACCCGCAGCACCGCGACATCCACCAGCGCGGCCTCGTCCGCGTCCCTGAAGACGGCACCGACGTACTTCTCGGCCGACCAGTTGTCCAGCCAGGTGTCCTCGACGAGCCGGTAGACGGCGTCGGTGACGTCGCCGTAGCCGGGCAGGCCGGGCAGCCAGCACGTCTCGTGGAACACGGGGTCGGAGAGCATGTGCAGCGCCGAGCGAACGTTGGCCCGCCAGCGCCACCACGGCATGTCGTTGAGCGGCATACCCGCCATGGTGGAGGAACCGCGTGGCCGACGGGAAGACCTTTCCGTACCTTGCACGTCGACCGATGCTACGGGTTCACCGTTCACAGCTGGGTGGCCGCCCTCTCCGGAAGGCCGTACTGGCTGGCCAGCGGGTTCCAGAGCGCGGCGGCGCGCTCCTTGGCCTCGGTGGCGCGCCCGCTGGCCGCGTCGCCCTCGCCGGCGACGGCGGTGTGCCGGGCCTGGCCGCCCCGGCAGACGTTCCCGTCGCCGTCCCTGGCCTCGTCGGCCCAGGCCGCGTAGTGGTCGTCGGCCTCGGCCGAGGCGTGCCACGCGTCGGTGAGCGCCTGGATCAGCTCGTCGCCCTGCGGCAGTTCGTCCAGCGTCAGTTCGTTGAGCCGCGTCACCAGACCGTTGCGCTGGTCGGCGGCGGCCCGAAGGTCGTCGGCGGCGCGGTCGAGGTGTTGGCAGGCGCGGATGTTGGCGACCGACTCGATGACCGAGTCGCGGCTGTCGTTGCTGTCCGCCAGGAGTGCGGAGAGCGCCTCGGCCTGGGCCTCGGCCGCCCCCTGATCGGCCTCCTCCTCGCCGCCGGCGTCGCTCTCCTCCTTCTCGGTGTCCCCGCCCGCGGCCTCGCCCTCGGCTCCGCCCTGGTCCTCGGCCTGCGCCTCGGGCGAGAGCGGGTCACCCGGCGCGTCGCCGTCGCCGCTGTCACCGCTCAGCAGATAGCCGCCGATCAGGCCGACCAGGGCGCAGCCCACGATCACGGCCCCGATCAGCACCTTCGGGTTGCCACGGCGCTCGGGCCCCGGGGGACCGCCGGCGTACTGCCGCGCCCCAGGGCCGCCGTGCCCCTGGGGCGGCCCGCCGTGCCGGCCCTGCGGCTGGCCGCCCCAGGCGGGCGGCGGCGGCTCGCGGTCGGCGGCGGAGCGGAAGAGCTGGCCGAACTCGCCGTCGACGGCGGGCAACGCCTGGGTCTCGTCCGCGCCGCCGGTCGGCTCGGGGGAACGCTCGGGGGAACGGTGCCGGCCCGGCTGGCGGGGCGGCACCGGGCGCAGCTGGGTGGTGTCCTCGGGGCCGGCGGCCGGTACCGGCTGGATCAGCTCGGTGGCCGCCTCGTTCGGATGCCGGTCGGTGACCAGCGGGATCAGCTCGGTCGCGCCCTCGTCGGGGGCGGGAGCGGCCGGTTGGCCGGGCGGCGGCGGGGCCTGTCCGTGCCGGCCGCCCCGTGGCCCTGGCTGGGCCCGCCGCAGGTCCTTGGGCGAGATGGCCCGCAGCTGGGTGGTGGTCTCGATCTGCGGGATCAGCTCGGTAGCGCCCTCGTTGTCCACGGGGGGCACCCGCGGCGGGACGCTGGGGATCACCGGCGTCACCTGCGTCGGCAGCGCGTGCTGACCGCCGCCCGGGGGCAGCCGCGGCGGCCGGGGCGGCTCGGGCGACGGGGGCAGCCGAGGCACCTGCTGCGTGGGGGTGGGGAGCGCGGGCTGCCGCTCCTGGCCCGCCTGACCCGGGCCCCACGGCTGGTTCCACGGCTGGCCCGCGGGCGGGGCGGCCGGCGTCGGGGCCGGGCGGGGCTCACCGCTGGGCGCGCCGCCCGGGGGCAGTATCACGCCCTCGCGTGGCTCGTCGTCCCGTCCGTTGTGGCTCGTCACCCGGGGCTCCTCGTTCGTTCAACGCCGCTCGCCGGGCCACGGTACCGGCTCTTCGCAGCCTCGTGTGCCGCCCGCCGGCCGTCAAGTGCGTGGAATCAGACCGGAGTCGGCGCCGGTGACCAGCGGTTGGCGAAGTCGCGGACCAGCTGATGGTCCCGATGAGGCTCCAGACGGGCCCTGAAGTCGCCGAAGTACTCCACGCCGCGCCCGGAGCGGAGGCCGCCGAGCAGTCCGCCGGCCTCGTTCGCGGTGTGGCAGGCGTGTTCCAGATCACCTTCCTGGAGCTGTCCCGTCGCCATGATGAGCATGCCTATCGCGCGCCTTCTGGTGCGCTTCTCCGGGTGCGCGGCCAGCGCCTCGGCCGCCCGGCGCTGCGCGGCGCGGCCCTGGCCGAGGTCGCGGTGGCAGTGGGCCAGCTCGTCGGCCAGATAGGCCGTGTCGAAATGGCTGATCCAGGCCGGCTCGTCGCCGTCGCCCCCGGCGCGTTCGTGTGCCGCCAGCGCCTCGGAAGCGGCCCGCCGGCAGCTCTCGCGGTCGCCCAGCTGGGCGTGGCCGCGCGCCTCGGCGGCGAGGAAGAGCGACTCGGCGCGCGCGGGCACCCGGCCCCTGGTGCCCTCCTGGGCGGCCCTGGCCAGCTGGATCACCTCGCGCGGGTTCCCCAACTCGGCGGCGAGGTGGCTCATTCCGGCGGCCAGCACATAGCCGCCGAAGCCCCGGTCCCCCGAGGCCTGGGCCAGCCGGAGCGCCTGGATGTAGTAGCGCTGGGCGAGGCCGGGCAGCCCGCTGTCGATCGCCATATAGCCGGCCAGCTCGGTGAGTCGGGCGGCGGCGGCGAACAGCTCGCGGCCGGTGGCCTCCTGGTAGGAGCCGGCCAGCAGCCCGGCGACCGTGCCGTTGAGGTAGTGCACCACCAGCGGCCGGACATGGCCCGAGCCCCAGCGGCGGTCCAGATCCACCAGCGCGGCCGTGGTGGAGACGACGGCGGCCACATCGGCCTCGCCGACCCTGGGCCCGCTGGCCCTGGCCACCTCCGCGTCGGGCGGGGTGATCAGCCAGTCCCTGCTGGGCTCGACCAGCGCCGCCGGCGCCACCTGGGAGCCGCCGGGGGCGTACGGATGCGCGGCTCCGTCTGCCGCCCCCTCGTTCCGCCCCACGTCGGTGCGCCACAGCTCGGCCGCCTGCTCCAGGCACTCGGTGAGCCCGGCGGCGAAGTGCAGCCCGACGGACGACGTCAGCTGCCGGGTGGCGCCCATGCCGATCTCGTCCACGGTGACCGGACGGCCCAGCTTGCGGCCGAGGGCCTCGGCGATCAGCTCCGGGGCCCGCCCGCGCGGCTGCTGGCCACGGATCCAGCGCGCCACCGAGGTCTTGTCGTAGCGGAAGTCCAGCGCGCGTTCCGCCGCGCACATGTTGACCCGCCGGGCCAGTCCCGCGTTGGAGCAGTTGGCCTCCCGAATCAGCGCCAACAGGCGTTCGTTGGGCTGTCGGGCGATCAGTGGTCTGGCAGACATCGGTGGCTCCCTTGGCTGACCGGCACGCCGGGCTGGTCCCGGGACAGCGCCCGGGTGATCCCGGGCAGAACAATGCCCGTTCGGTAACGGGTCCATCCCGTATGCCCCCATCGATGCATCCATGCGCCCCGGGCGTGGGACCCGGCGCACGAAGTGGGGCGAACGCGGCCAGCGGGGCCCGGGGGCCGGCCGCGCGGCGCGGCGCCGGGCGCTGGGCGCGGCCGGCCCCCGGCCGAGGGACCAGCCCGGATCGCCGGGCGAACGGCCGTGACCCGGCGGCGTGTTGCCGCCGGCGCCGGCAGCGCGCGGGGGGCGCGTGGGGCCGGGGACGGCGGGGCGCGTTCCCCCATACCCGCGCCGGGTAGTTCGCCACGCGCGCCGGTCTCCCGCCCCGCGCGCCACGGTTGAACTCCCGGTCGGGCCGCCGGTCGAACTCCCGCCGGCTCCCCGGCGCCACGGCGCCCCGTCCGTACATATCGGTCCGATAGCGGGCTTATAGGGTGTGCCGCATGACCGACAACGGGGAACAGGACATAACGCCACCCAGCAGCCCCTCCGACCAACCCGTCCAACCCGTCCAACCCGACCAACCGGCCCGGCCGGCCGGTGACGCGGTCGCGGTGCGGGTTCGCGGGCTGTGGAAGAGCTTCGGCGAGCAGGTGGCGGTCTCCGGCATCGACCTGGACCTGCCGGCCGGCCGGTTCGTCGGCCTGGTCGGGCCCAACGGGGCGGGCAAGACCACCACCCTCTCGATGATCACCGGCCTGCTCCGGCCGGACTCGGGACAGGTCGAGGTGGTGGGCCGGGACGTCTGGCGGGATCCGGCGGATGTGAAGACCAGGATCGGCGTCCTGCCCGAGGGGCTCCGCCTCTTCGAACGACTCTCCGGCCGCGAGCTGTTGACCTACATGGGCAGGATGCGCGGCCTGCCGGCGACGGAGCTGGAGCGCCGCGCCGACCAACTGCTCGACGTGCTCGACCTGTCGGCGAGCCAGCACAAGCTGGTGGTGGACTACTCGACCGGCATGCGCAAGAAGATCGGGCTGGCCTCGGCCCTGCTCCACAACCCCGAGGTGCTCTTCCTCGACGAGCCCTTCGAGGGCGTCGACCCGGTGTCGGCGCAGGCCATCAGGGGGGTGCTGGAGCGCTACACCGCTTCGGGCGCCACGGTGGTCTTCTCCAGCCATGTGATGGAGCTGGTCGAGTCGCTCTGCGACTGGGTCGCCGTGCTGGCCGCCGGCCGGATCAGGGCGCACGGGCCGCTGGCCGAGGTGCGCGGCGACGCCGAGTCGCTGCACAGCGCGTTCCTCGAACTCGTCGGCGTCCAGGGCAACCCCGCCGGCCAGCGGCTCGACTGGCTGGGAAGCGCGCGGTGAGCGCGCTCGCCACCCCGAGCACCGGCACCGTCACCACCGCCTTCGTCCGGATGAAGCTCGCGCTGCTGCGCAACGGTGTGCGCCAGTCCAAGGGGAAGTCGACGGCGTTCGTCGGCACGGTGATCCTCTCGGTGCTCTTCGGCGGCCTGGGGCTGCTGGGCATGGTCGGCCTGCGCGGGCACGAGTACGGCCCCGACGCCGGCATCGTGCTGGTCGCCTTCGTCGCCGTCGGCTGGGCCTTCCTGCCGCTCTTCATCGGCGGCGACGAGACGCTCGACCCGGGACGCCTCGCGATGCTGCCGCTCCGGCCGGCGCCGCTGATGACCGCCCAGCTGGTCTCAGGTCTGGTGGGCAGCGGCCCGCTGTTCACCCTGCTGCTGGTGCTCGGCGCGATGGTGGCCACGGCGCACGGCACGGCCGCGCTGCTCGCCGCCGTGGTCGCGGTGCCGCTGGTGATGCTGGTGTGCGTGACCCTGACCCGCGCCCTGGCGACCGCCAACGC
The DNA here is from genome assembly GCF_020740535.1 of Streptomyces profundus. Taxonomy (NCBI): domain Bacteria; kingdom Bacillati; phylum Actinomycetota; class Actinomycetes; order Kitasatosporales; family Streptomycetaceae; genus Streptomyces; species Streptomyces profundus. Next base: position 3,997,107 of record NZ_CP082362.1, on the reverse strand, counting down.
CCGGCTGCTCAACAGCCGCAGGGGACGCGATCTGGCGGTGCTCAGCGGCCTGTTGGTGGCCTTCGGGCTCCAGGGCCTCAACCTGGCCATCAGCCGGATGACCGACGAGGACGGCAGCCTGGCGCCGCTCGGCACCATGGCCGACGTGCTGCGCTGGCTGCCCCCGGCCACCGCCGTGCGGGCCGTCCAGCTGGCCGACGAGGGCTCCCACGCCTGGGCGGTGCTGGCGCTGGCCGCCACCGTCGCGGCGCTCGGGCTGCTGCTCTGGTGGTGGCGGACGACCCTGACCAGGCTGTTGACCGCCCCCGACGCCTCCACCCTGCAGGCCGACGCCCCGACCGACCGGGCCGGGACGGGCCGTGCGGGCGGCCTCGCCGGCTGGCTGCCCACCGGGCGCACCGGCACCGTCATGCTGCGCGTCCTGCGGTACGCGTGGCGCGACCCCAAGGCCAAGATGTCCTGGGCCACTTCGCTCGGCATGGGCCTGCTGCTGCCCGTGGTGCTGAGCGTCCAGGGCGGGAGCAGCGTCTATGTGGCCTGCTGGGCGCCGGGCCTGCTCGGGCTGTTGATGTACAACCAGTTCGGCGGGGACTACAGCGGCTTCTGGCTGGTGGCCCAGACGATCAGGTCGAGCCACGAGGCGTTCGTGGAACTGCGGGCCAGGACGCTGGCGATCTGCCTGCTCGGGCTGCCCTTCACCGTGCTGGTCGTGATCGGTACGGCGGCCCTGCTCGGCGACTGGGAGGGCGGGCCGACCGCCCTGGGCCTGTGCCTGGCGTTGCTGGGCTCGATGCTGGCGGTGGGCGCCGTGGCCAGCGCCTGGCTGCCCTACTCGATCCCGCAGGAGGGCGCGATGAAGAACGTCGCGCCGGGACAGGCCGGGTTGGCCTGGGGCGGCGTCCTGGGCGGCATGCTGGCCGGCGCCGTGATCGCGGCGCCGGTGGGGCTGCTGGCGCACTGGTGGCACGGGGAGGCGCTGGGCTGGCTGCTGGTGCCGATCGGGTTCGGCTACGGCCTGGCCGTCTGCTGGTTCGCGCTGTGGCTCGCGGCGCGCCGGGTCGCCGACCGGCTGCCGGAGATCCTGGCCGCGGTGAGCAGGAGCTGAGCACGCGGGCGGCGGGCGGCGACGGGGCTCCCCCGCCGCCCGCGCCGTCTGCCGGGGCTGACCCGTCCGATCCGTGCGACCCGTCCGATCCGTCCGATCCGTCGGCTCGGTCGGCTCGGTCGGCTCAGTTGAGGAAGGCGCCGGACCGCAGGTCGTCGACGGTGATGATCTGGTCAGCGGGGGGCAGGTCGGTGGGGACCGGCTCGTCGAACGCGCTGAAGTCGATCGTCGGCGCCGTCGGGTCCCTGGTCGCGAAGCGCAGCGGATAGGGCTCGCCCTCGGTGGCGACCAGCACCTTGTCCTCGCCGTCGAGCAGGGTGAGCGCGGGGATGCCGTTCACCTCCGTCTCCTCGCCCCTGACCAGGCCGGCGGAGGACCCACGGAGGTTGCCGAGGAAGTTCGCCAGATCGCAGGACTCGGCCGCGCCTTCCATCGGGGGCTCGCCGACGGGCCCATGGAGGTACCGACCCTCGACGTGGGCCAGCGCCTCAGGCCCTGCGGCGGACCCCAGCAGGTTCTCCCAGAGGGAGATATGCGGCTGCATCCAGACCTCGTCGCCCTGCTTGATGATCTCGAAGGACCCCACGGGGGCCGCGGAGATGGTGCCGGCACAGTCGCCCGCGCGGTTGAGGTGCAGATCCAGGGTGACATCCTCCCCGGCCTCCTCGCTGGTGCCCGTCATCCGCAGGGAGTCGACCCCCAACAGCGCCTCCTGCGCCAGATCGCCGATCTCCTGCCCGTCGAGGCCACCGAACGGACCGTCGGCCTCGGGGACGTCGTCCGCGGGCTCCTCCTCGGGCGTGGGCCCCGACTCCGTGGGCTCGGGCTCCCTCGGCCAGGGCCGCCCACCGTCGCTGTCGCCGCCGGCACAACCGGCCAGCGCCACCATCGCCGCCGCCATCGCGGCGGCGGTCACCCGGGTACGTCCGGTCATCACACTCATCGGCCCCCCAAACAGTGCGCAAACCATCACTCTGACGCGCCGAAGGAGTCAGCACCATCGCGATCCGCGCCAACCCGCGCCCACTGAGCGCCAATCGCCGCCCGGCACTTGGGGGCGTCCGTGCGCGGAACGGGAACGGCGACGGGAACGCGACGAGCGCCGGGCGGCAACGGTGATCCGTTGCCCCCGGCGCTCGTGGTGTGTCCGCCCTTGCGGGCTGCCGCGGCCGATCAGTTGAGGAAGGCGCCGGACTGCAGGTCCTCGATGGTGATGACCTCCTCGGCGGCGGGCTGGTCGGTGGGGACCGGCTCGTCGAACGCGCTGAAGTCGATCACGGAGGGGGCCGACGGGTCGCTGCTCTCGATGCGCAGCGGGTAGGGCTCGCCCTCGGACGCGACCAGGATCGTGGCGTCCTCACCGTCGTGCAGCGTGAGCACCGGGGTGCCGTTCACGTCGGTCTCCTCGCCCTTGGTAAGACCGATGGAGCTGGTCGCACCGATGGAACCGAGGAAGGTCTCCAGGTTGCAGGACTCGGCCGAGGAGTTCATCGGGGCCTCGTTGGCGGGGCCGTAGAGGTAGAACCCGTCGATCTGGGTGAGGATCTCCTGGTCGGCGGTGCCGACCGCGGTCTGCCAGAACGTGGTGTCCGGCTTCATCCAGACCTCGTCGCCCAGCTTGATGATCTCGAAGGAGCCCTGCGAGGCGACGGAGACGGAGCCGGCGCAGTCGCCCTCGCGGCTGAGGTGCAGATCGAGGGAGATCTCGTCCCCCGCCTGCTCGACGCTGCCCGCCATCCGCAGGGAGTCGGCCCCCAGCAGCGCGTCCAGCGCCTGGTCGCCGATCTCGTCGGCCTCCAGGTCGCCGAAGGAGCCGCCGGCCTCGGGAGCCTCGTCCTCGGGCTCCTCCTCGGGCGTGCTCTCGGAGTCCGTGGACGGAGTCTCCTCGTCGTTGCTGTCGTCGCTGGAACAACCGGCCAGCGCCACCATGGCGGCCGTCGCCATCGCGGCGGCTGCCACACGGGTACGTCGGGTTATGAGACTCATCGGGCCCCCCATAAAGTGATCATGACAATCTTTGCGAGGCACCGACGAGGTCAGCGCCCGAGCTCACGTTATCAACGCGCCCTCAACGAAATGTTGGAGAGTCTCCTGCCATGCATCCGGGCGTTCCAGATGCGGCAGATGCCCCGCTTTGGGGATGTCCGCGTACCGCCCCCTGGGCAGCGCCCGCACCATCTCCTGCGCCTCCGCACGACCCAACTCGCCATCCACCCCCCGGACGACCAGCGTGGGACAGAAGACCTCGGCCAGCTCCTCCCAGAAGGCGTCATGCGCGAAGCCGTCCCTGACGGCGGCCATCTGCTCCCGGCTGAACACCGGCCGCCAGCCGTCCGAACGGCGGGCCATGACCTCGGCGAAGAACGAACCCCGCGCCGGCTGGGGCGCGTTGAGCGTCGGATCCCGCTCGGCGAACCAGCTCCGGACCTCCTCGACCGAGGCGAAGGGCAGCGGCCACGACCCCAGCCAGCGCCGCCAACCCCGCTGCGCCTCGGCGCTCGGCGGGGAGGCCCGCATCTCGCAGATCACCAGCGCCCGCACCAGATCCGGCCGGCGCGCCGCCAACTGCCAGGCGGTGAGCGCCCCCATGCCGTGGCCCACCAGCAGCGCCGGGGCAAGACCCAGCTCCTCGAGAACCGCCTCGGCATCCGCGACGAACGCGTCCCGCCCCCAGGGCCCGGCGGGCGGCTTGGCGCTGCGGCCGTGCCCACGCTGATCCAGCGCCACCGTCCGGAAGCGGCGGGCGAGCCACCGCCCGGTGGGCGCCCAGTGGTCCGCGTGGCCCATCAGCCCGTGCAGCAGCAGCGCACCGGGACGCCGCTCCCCGGGGCGGCCGAACTCTCGCACCACCAGGGGCAGTTCCCCCTGGCCCGACACCTCGATCGTGCGCCCCATGGCCGCCCCTCCTCTCCCTCGACCGATCACCACGACCCAGAATACCGAACAGACATTCGAACAGAAGGAGATGAGGGCGCACTTCCCCCTCACGAGTGGACAGACCTTGCGAGTTGACGCCAGAGCGGAAGACGGCGAACAAAAAGAGAAGCGGTCGGTCACCGATGGCGACCGACCGCTCCTTCTGCACCTACCCGGTCACGCCTTGGCGACGAAGACGTGCGACGCCACCTCGGAGTCCAGCTCCGCCGACTCGCCCCCGCTCCCGACCTGGACGCCACCGGCCGCGGCCGACGACACGCTCACCGAGGCGCCCGGCTGCACGCCGGCCCGCCGCAGCGTCTGCATGACCTGCTGGTCCGTCTGCACCGGCTCGCCGATCCGCCGGACGATCACGGTCTTTCCACCGTCCACGTCCAGATCGGAGAGCGCCACCACGCCCTCGGCGAGGAAGGCGTCGACCTCGGTGGTCTCACCCAGCTCAGCCAACCCCGGAATGGGGTTCCCGTAGGGCGACTCCGTCGGATGGTTCAGCAGTTCGAGCACCCGCCGCTCCACGGCGTCGCTCATCACGTGCTCCCAACGACACGCCTCCGCGTGCACCTGCTCCCACTCCAGGCCGATCACATCGACCAGCAGGCACTCCGCGAGCCGATGCTTGCGCATCACGCGCTGTGCCAGCCGACGCCCCTGCTCCGTCAGCTCCAGATGGCGGTCGCCAGCGATGGTGAGCAGACCGTCGCGCTCCATCCTGGCCACCGTCTGGCTCACCGTGGGGCCGCTCTGCTCAAGCCGCTCGGCGATGCGGGCACGCATCGGGACCACCCCTTCCTCCTCCAGCTCCAGGATGGTGCGGAGGTACATCTCGGTGGTATCGATCAGTCCGGACATAAGTGCCCCTCGATTTCTCGTGCGGTGGCCCTGTTGCAATTCTGACGCACCCCGCTGAAAACGGACCCGGCTCTCAGGTAACCGAGCGCGCGCGTATTGACACCGAACTGGTCTGGACCATTACGGTGTGCCCTATCAGACCCGGATCGCCGCCACCGGCCAGCAGCAAGGGACGCACCGCAGATGCGCGAAGACACCCTCGCCCACCAGTTCTTCGATGCCGCGATCGAACTGCTGCGCCGAGTCAGAGATCAGGAGGCGGCGCCTATCGCCGAGGCCGCCACGTTGATCGCCGACACCGTGACCGCCGGCGGCAAGGTGTTCGCCAGTGGCGCGGGGCACTCCGCGCTGCCCGCCCAGGATCTAGTCTACCGGGCAGGGGGGCTGGCGCTGGTCAATCTTCTGGCCATCCCTGGCACCACGGGCGTCGACGTCTCCCCCGCCACTCTGGGGAGCGCGCTGGAACGCGTCAGCGGGCTGGCCCCGGCCACACTCGACAACAGCCCGGCCGCCCCCGGCGACCTGCTCATCGTCATCTCGCTCTCCGGGCGCAACACCCTCCCCATCGAGCTGGCCCAGCACGCGCGGGAACGCGGCCTCACCGTGCTCGGCGTCACCTCCGTCGGCTATGCCACCGGCACGGCCTCCCGCCATCCGTCGGGCACCTTCCTCAAGGACCACTGCGACGTGGTCCTCGACAGCGCCATCCCGATCGGTGACGCGACGCTCAGCAGCGAACGGATCGGGGCGCCGTTCGCCCCCGCGTCCACGGTGGTGACCTGCGCGCTGCTCCAGGCCGTCTTCGCCGAGGCCGCCGGCCGGCTGGCCGACCGCGGCGTCGAACCCCCGCTGCTGCGCTCCGCCAACGTGGACGGCGGCGGGGCGTGGAACGAACGCGTCTTCCGCGAACACCCCGACCAGATCCTCTGGCGCCGCTAGCACCCTGGCGGGAGCCTGGCCACGACGGGCTCGGGCCGACGTCCCTGTCCCAGGGCGGTGGCCGGTTTGTTCGCACAACCGGCCACCGGACCGCCGGGCCACGGCCCCGACACGGCGTAGGGACGGCAGGCTGTCCGGCCGGCAGGCCAGCGGGCAGCGAGCCACACCGGACCGGGTACGGCGCCGTTGCCGGGCCGGCAGGCCAGCCGCAGGCCGATCGCCGAACCAGCGCCACCCCGACGCGGCGCCGATGCCGGGCAAGCAGGCAGGCAGGCAGGCCAACGGACGGGCGCGGCGTCACGGCCAGCCGCCGCCGGGCCACGGCACCCACGCACCACCCCGACGCGGCGCCGCCCCCGGCCGGGGGCCGCCCCCTGCGGGGGGGGCCGCCGGCAGGGGGTGGCGGGGCTAGCGCGCCGTGGTGAGGAGGTGGGAGAGGTCGAGGGCGGCGCCGACGCGGAGGGCCACCTCTTCGCCGTAGGCGGCGTCCAGGCGGTCGAAGGGGCGGCGGCCCTCGCCTCGGAGGAAGGTCAGGGCGCCGAGGACCCGGCCCCGGCTGCGGACGGGGACGCAGAGCGCGTGCTGGACGTCGGCCGGCCAGCGGTGGTCGTGGGCCCAAGCTGAACGGGAGACCCCGCCGGTCGCCCTGACCGGCACCCCGCAGTCCACCGCCTGGAGCGCCGGGTGACCCGCGCGATAGCGGATCGGCAGCCCCCGCGCCATGTTGGGCCCGGCGAAGCTGCCGGGGCTCTCGGCGATCCTGGTGAGGCCGCCCGCGTCGCTCGTCGTGTCGAGGAGGGCGTGGTCGGCGAAGCCCGCCAGGGCGTAGTGCAGGTGGAGGACGGCCGCTTCCATCGGGTCGGGGCAGTCGGCGGCGGCGCGGGAGGCGCGGCTGAGCTGGCTGTCGCGGAAGCGCTGCCGCGCGGCGCCCTGTCCGGCCCGCCTGGTCTCGGTGACGTCCTGGAAGATCCAGGCCACGCCGAGCGGCGCCGCGTCGTCGCCGGCGGTGGAGCCGAGCCGGACGAAGCCGCTCACCAGGCAGCGGCGCTGTTCGCCTGGGCGGTGGTCGTCGAAGAGGGCCGGGCCGGCGAGCCCTTCGTCCCGCAGGGTGACCCACAGCTCGACGGGGTCACGGGGCGGCTGGCCGGCGAGGCTGTGTTCGAGCGCGCTCTCCAGCTCGTCGAACCCGCCGGAGAGGAACTCGGCGAGCGGCTCCCCCAGCAGTCCGACGGGCGCGGCGGAGAGCGCGTCGGCGGCCCTGCCGTTGGCCGCGACCACGCGGAGGTCGGCGTCCACCAGCAGGACGCCCCAGGCGGCCTCGCCCAACAGCGCGGCGCTCAGGGCCAGATCGCGTTCCAGGTCGAGTTGGGCGAGCACCTCGCCGAAGGCGCAGTAGACGCCGACGGGGCGGCCCGCCGCGTCGCGGATCGCGGTGCTGGCGACGCGCATCAGCGCCCGGCCCCCGTCGGCTCGCCGGAAGGGGAGGTGCCGCACCTGGCGGGCGTCGGGGCCGGCGTCGGCCGCGGGCCGCGCCACGGCCAGCAGCCCGGCGACGGCCTCGGCCTCGTCCGCCTCGCGGACCAGCCAGCCGCCGAGCCCGGCGCGGCCGACGGCCTGTTCCGCGGTCCAGCCCAGCAGCCCCTCGGCGCGCTGGTTCCAGTGGGTGACGCGGCCCGTGGTGTCGAGAGCGAACAGGGCCGCGTCCATGCCGTCGAGCAGCGCGGAGAGCAGCCGGTCGTCGGGGACCGCCTCCTGGTCCGGCGGAGTCGCCCCCTCGGGGTGGCCGGCGGCCTGCGTGGCCTCGAAGTGATCGGGATGAGCTGCCTCGGAGTGAGTGGTCACCTGCTGTACCCCCAGCACAGAAGAGTGGGCACCGGTCGAGTGCGCGCCGATCCATTCAACTGCACGGTGACGTCCGTCACATAGAGTTTGAACCAAGGTCGTTGTCGCACCGAGACCGGGGCGGAGGTCCTCCCGGGGGCGGGACGAAAATCCCTTGGCGCCGGTGGTGGAGTTCGCCTAACGTCTGAGTCACACGAGAAGGGAGGTGGTTCGTCAGATGTATGACAACCGGACGCGTGAGGTGGCTGCGGCCTAGGCCGCTGGTTCACACGACACGTGGCGAAGCCGGCGACCGCCGGCCTATCCCAAGCAGTCACCCGATCCGCGAGCCGCCGGTAAGTCCGGCCGGCTCCCCGCGGCGCTCAGCGCCCAGGGGACCAAAGGCTCGCGGATCGTTGCTTTTGTGCCCGACGGGCCGAAGGAGTGCGAGCGCCCTCCTTCGGCCCGTCCGCCGTCGTGGCGCCTCAGGGGCAGAGCCGCCCCACGGACCAGCCGCCGTCGGCGGCGCGCTCGTAGCGCAGCCGGTCGTGCAGGCGGTTGGCGCGGCCCTGCCAGAACTCGACGGCCTCGGGACGCACCCGGTATCCGCCCCAGTTGGGTGGGGCCGGCACGTCCTCGCCCTCCGGATAGCGGGCGGCCAGCTCCGCGTACATGCCGTCGAGCGCGGCCCTTGAGGCGACGGGCGCCGACTGCTCGCTGGCCCAGGCGCCCAGCTGGGAGCCGTGCGGCCGGGTGCGGAAGTACGCCGCCGTCTCGTCCCGCCCGGTGCGGGCGACCGGGCCCTGGACGATCACCTGGCGGGCGATCGGGTGCCAGGGGAAGAGCAGGGAGACCTGCGGGTTGCCCTCGATCTCCCGGCCCTTGCGGGAGGCGTAGTTGCTGAAGAAGACGAAGCCCCGCTCGTCGAAGCCCTTGAGCAGGACCGTGCGCTGGCTGGGCCGGCCGGCCTGGTCCACCGTGGCCAGGATCATCGCGTTGGGCTCGTGCAGGCCGCCGTGCACCGTGTCGTCGAACCAGCGTTGGAACTGGGCGATCGGCTCGGCGGCCAACTCCTCCTCGGCGAAGCCGACTTCGCGGTAGTGCGCGCGCATCGAGGCCGGATCCCGCCGCTCGGGCGGCGGGGGCGGTGGGGGCTCCTGCTGGGGCGCGACCTGCCCGAGGGCGGCGGGCGAGGCGCGTCGCCCGCGCTTGGCGCGCCGGGCGGCGGGACGGCGGGGTTGGTCGGCGTTCTCGGCGTGGGACACGCGCCATATCTTGCAACATGGGTCTGACAGAGGCCCACGCCCGGGAGAATCGTTCCCCGAGCCCGCGCCGGAGGGACACGCGTGGTTAAGGTGGCCGCCAGACAGACCACCAGACCGACCGCCGGCCGGAGCGCCGGCAGGACCGCTGGATGAGCCGCCGCACGAGCCGCGAGGAGCCGCCTGATGTCCGCCGACTTCGTACCGGGTCTGGAGGGCGTCGTCGCCTTCGAGACGGAGATCGCCGAACCGGACCGCGACGGGGGGTCGCTGCGCTACCGGGGGGTGGATATCGAGGAGTTGGTGGGCCACGTCTCCTTCGGCAAGGTGTGGGGCCTGCTGGTGGACGGGGCGTTCGAGCCGGGGCTGCCGCCGGCCGAGCCGTTCCCGATCCCGGTGCACTCGGGCGACGTCCGCGTCGATGTGCAGTCCGCGCTGGCGCTGCTCGCGCCGGTCTGGGGGCTGCGTCCGCTGCTGGACATCGACGCGGAGCGGGCCAGGGAGGATCTGGCGCGGGCCGCGGTGATGGCGCTGAGCTTTGTCGCGCAGTCGGCGCGCGGCCTGGGCCTGCCGATGGTGCCGCAGCGGGAGATCGACGGGGCGGAGAGCATCACCGAGCGGTTCCTGCGGCGCTGGCGCGGCGATCCCGACCCCCGGCACGTGGCCGCGCTTGACGCGTACTGGACGTCGGCCGCCGAGCACGGGATGAACGCCTCCACGTTCACCGCCCGGGTGATCGCGTCCACCGGGGCCGATGTGGCGGCGGCGCTCTCCGGCGCGGTGGGCGCGATGTCGGGGCCGCTGCACGGCGGCGCGCCGTCCCGGGTGCTGGGCATGATCGAGGAGATCGAGCGGACCGGGGACGCCGAGGGCTATGTGCGGCGGGCGCTGGACGGCGGCGAGCGGCTGATGGGCTTCGGCCATCGGGTGTACCGCGCCGAGGACCCACGGGCCCGGGTGTTGCGGCGCACCGCGCGGGAGTTGGGCGCGCCCAGGTTCGAGGTGGCCGAGGCGTTGGAGCGGGCGGCGCTGGCCGAGTTGGCCGAGCGGCGCCCGGATCGGGTGCTGGCCACCAATGTGGAGTTCTGGGCGGCGATCGTGCTGGACTTCGCCGAGGTGCCGGCGCACATGTTCACCGCGATGTTCACCTGTGCCAGGACGGCCGGCTGGTCGGCGCACATCCTGGAGCAGAAGCGCACGGGGCGGCTCGTGCGCCCCTCCGCGCGCTATGTCGGCCCGCCGGCGCGTCCGGCGAGCGCCCTGGGCGGTTAGGGCCCCGGGCGGTTGGGGCCCGGTCCTGTCGATCGTGCCGGGAAATGGCCCCGCCCCCGGCGCGGGGGCGATCTACGCTGCCGGGATGAGCCTCTCCTTCCATATCGCGGACGTGTTCACCGACCGCCCCTTCGGGGGGAACCAACTGGCCGTCGTGCCGGGCGCCGAAGGGCTGACGGATGCCCAACTCGCCGACATCGCGCGAGAGTTCAACTTCTCCGAGACGGTCTTCGTGCTGCCGCCCGAGGACCCGGCGCACAGCGCGCGGCTGCGCATCCTGACCCCGGCGGTCGAGCTGCCGTTCGCCGGGCACCCCACGGTGGGGGCAGCCGCCGTGCTGGTGGGGCAGCAGCTGGTCGATCCGGCGGCGACCGGTGGTGTGGTGCTCTTCGAGGAGGGCGTGGGCCTGGTCTCGGTGCGGGTCGACGGGAGCTATGCCGAGCTGACGATGACCGCTCCCCATGTGACCACGGACGACCGTCCGGAGCCGCGCGCGGTCGCGGCGGCGCTCTCGCTGTCGGAGAGCGACGTGCTGGAGTGCTGGTTCGGCTCGGTCGGGGTGCCGTTCTGCTACGCGCGGCTGGCCGACGGCGCGGCGGTGGACCGGGCGGTGTTGAACCAGGCGGCGTGGGCGGCCGGCTTCGGCCCTGAGGTCGGCGGCTTCTCCTCCGATCTCTATGTGTTCGCCGGCGAGTTGACGGACGGGGCGCGGCTGCACGCCCGCTCGTTCATCCCCGGCATGGGGGTGGTGGAGGACCCCGCGACGGGTGCGGCGGCGGCCGGCCTGGTGGCCGGGGTCGCGGCCGGGCACGCGGCCGGCCCCGGCGGCTCGGGCGGCACGTTGTCCCTGACCGTCGACCAGGGCGTGGCGATGGGCCGGCCCAGTGTGATCGAGGCGTCGGCACGGTGGCGGGACGGCGAGCTGGTCGCCACCTCGGTGGGCGGCCACACGGTGCTGGTGGCCTCGGGCACGTTGACCATCTGACAACGGCCGGCGCCGGCCGGGCGCGAACGACCGGGGCCCCCGTCCTGGCAGGTGGACGGGGGCCCCGGGGTGCGGGGTGGATCGCGCGGATCGCGGGCCCTAGGGGGCCGGCACCTGGTCGCGGCCCGGTCGGTCCCCCGTGTCGTCGTCCTCGTCCGGGTCGGTGTCGAGGGAGAGCACCAACGCGTCGCGTTCCGGCGTCGATTCGGGATAGAGGAAGCCGATGCCGATATAGAGGACGAGCGAGGTCACCAGGGGCAGGCCGACGATGGCGGCCTCCGTCGAGCTGTCGATCTGGTAGCGGACGATGTACCAGACCAGCAGGCCCCCCGCCCAGGAGATGATGGCGGCCGTGGGGCCGACCCGGCGGAACCAGGGCAGCAGGCCGAGCATCAGCGGGATGGAGATCGGCCCCATGGTGGCGGCGACCAGCTGCACCACCGTGTCAAGGACGAAGCCCTCGCCTCTGGTGGTGATGGCGATCAGCATGCTGAGGCTGACGAAGAGCACGGTGGTGATCCGGGCGAACGTCAGCTGGGCGGCCTCGGTGAGCCGGCGGACCTTGGGCGCCAGCACGGGCGCGAGGTCCCGGGTGATCACGGCGGTGATCACATTGGAGTCGGAGGCGACCATGGCCATCGTGTGGGAGAAGAAACCGGCCAACATCAGGCCGATCAGGCCGGCCGGCAACAGCTCCTGGGAGAGCGCCACATAGGACTCCTCGCCCGAGGTGAGCCCGGGCACGATCAGCGGCGCGGCGACCATCGGCAGGAAGAGGATCAGCGGCCAGATCAGCCAGAGCACGCTGGAGAGCAGCGCCGAACGCTTGGCCGCCGACCCTGAGGGCGCCGCCATGTAACGCTGCGCCAGGTTCCACATGCCGCCGTTGTACTCGAAGGTCTTGACGAAGAGGAACGCGATCACCAGCCAGGTGGTGACCGAGCCGCTGATCGGGTCGCCGTGTCCGTCCGGCAGGTCGCCCCACATGGTGAACGGGAAGTCGGCGCCGAGCTTGGCCATCACGGCGAAGAGCATCGCGAAGCCGGCGACCGCCTGGATGACGAACTGGCCCATGTCGGTGAGGACATCGGCCCAGAGCCCGCCGACCGTCATATAGGCCATGGTGGCGATGCCGGTGAAGATGATGCCGACTTCGAGCGGGATGTCGGCGAAGCCCTTCAGCAGGATGGAGATCGCGACCCACTTGGCGGCGATGTCCACGACCTTGAGCGCGGCGCCGCTGTAGGCGAGGACCTGCTGGGTGGGCAGGTTGTAGCGCCGGGTCAGGTACTCCAGGGGCGACTTGACGTCGTGTTTGGAGCGCAGCCGGTTCCAGCGGGCGGCGAAGAGGAAGGCGCCGACGCCCACGCCGAGGCCGATGGTCAGGGGCCACCAGAAGTAGACGGTGATGCCGTCGTTGTAGGCGACGGCGGCGAAGGCGACGAACATCACCGCGCTGTAGCCGGACATGTGGTGCGAGATGCCGGAGAGCCACCAGGGTATGCGCCCGCTGGCGGTGAAGAAGTCGGCGACGTTGTGGATGCGTTTCTTGGACCACCAGCCGATGGCCACCACGACGAAGAAGTAGGCGGCGACCACGATCCAGTCGAGTGGGGACATCGCGGCTCCTAAGGGGGGGGAGGTGGGGAACGGGGGCGGTGCCAGGGCCGCTCGCGACTCACCAGTGACCGCGTCTGGGTTGGAACGCGGGGTCGGTGCGCCGCATGTAGGCGGTGTCGTCGCGGCGTTCGACGCCGCACTTCAGATAGTTCTCGTGCAGCACGGCCAGCGCGTCGCGGTCGAGTTCGACGCCGAGCCCGGGCCCCTCGGGGAGCGGGACCGCGCCGTCGACGAAACGCAACGCGCCGGGAGCGACCACGTCCTGTCCCTGCTGCCAGGGGGTGTGGGTGTCACAGGCGTGGTTGATGTTGGGGGTGGCGGCGGCGAGTTGGGTCATCGCGGCCAGGCTGATCCCCAGATGGGTGTTGGAGTGCATGGAGAGCTCCAGGCCGAACGTGCCGCAGAGCGCGGCGACCTGGGTGGAGCGCAGCAGCCCGCCCCAGTAGTGGTGGTCGGTGAGCAGCACGCCGATGGCGCGCCTGGCGATGGCCGGCGGCAGATGGTCGTGGGTGACCACGCACATGTTGGTGGCCAGCGGCATCGGGACCTCGGGGGCGACCTGGGCCATCCCCTCGATCTCGGGGGCCGGGTCCTCCAGGTACTCAAGGACGCCGGCGAGCGCGCGGCCGACCCGGATCGAGGTGGCCGGCGTCCAGGCCGCGTTGGGGTCGATGCGCAGCGGGAGATCGGGGAACGCGTCACGGAGCGCGAGGACCGCGTCGATCTCCTGGTCGGGCGGCAGCACGCCGCCCTTGAGCTTGATCGAGCCGAAGCCGTACTCCTCGACGAACAGCCTGGCCTGGGCGACGATGCCGGCGGGGTCGAGCGCGGGGCCGAAGCGGTCCTCGGGGGCGCCTGGATGTCCCGCCCACTTGTAGAAGAGGTAGGCGCTGTAGGGGACGGCGTCCCGCACGGGCCCGCCGAGCAGGTCGGCGACGCGCAGCCCGGCGGCCTTGCCCCTGATGTCGAGACAGGCGACCTCGAACGGGGAGAAGACCGCGTCCACGGTCTTCTGGTTGCTGCCGGCCCCGGTGAGTCCGTGCTGGTCGACGAAGACGTCCGTGCCGATGCTGGCGGCGACTCGGGCGTAGAGCGCGTGGTGGGCGTGCACCTCAAGACCGATCAGCCCGGGCACGGCGGCCCGCAGCCGGTCGAGGTGCGAGGTGTCGCCGTAGGTCTCCCCCAACCCCGACACGCCCTCGTCGGTGACGACCTCGACGACGGTCCGCAGCGCCCAGGGCTCGTGCACCCCGCTGGCGTTGAGCAGCGGCGGGTCCCGGAACGCGATGGGGGTCAGGTGGATCTCACGTATGCGCATAGCCAGCCATTCACATATTTGAATCTTGGCCATTCTCATGAACAGACCCGGCAACTGTAGAAGTGCGTCTCAGGAGCGTCAAGGGTCTGAACAGCGGGAGCCAACGCCCCTGATTCGGCCGCCTGAACGAGGGGCGGCGGCGGTAACTCCGGGGCCGGGAACCGGCCAGCGGACGGCACGGCGCATGGCTCGCGGGCCTGCGGCCATGGCCTTTCCCTACCGGCGATGTTTACGCACGGCTTCTTGACGGGTAAACGAACTCGCCGCCCACGGAAATAACGTGGCGGAAAAGCATCGTTGTCGACGGCCGGCGCCAACCGCCCCGGCCGCACAGTCCCGCCGGCCCGGCGGCGGAACGGCATTTCCCACGATGGACGAACGCCTCTTCGGACACCGGTCCGGAATTCCCCCGCCCGCCGCTGTCCGGCTTCCGCGAGAGAATCCGGGGCCCCCATCGGCGTCCGCCGGATGGGATGCCGTCGCGTGGACGCCTCTCGGCGCTAATCGGTGCCGGTCGGAGCGGGCCCCTCGATGCCGTCGGCGAGCGTTTCGGCCAGGTGGCGGGCGCGGCGGCCCGTCAGCTGCTCCAGCTGGAGCCGGCAGGAGTAGCCGTCGGCCAACAGCGCGGCGTCGTCGGGGGCTTGGCGCACCGCGGGCAGCAGCTGGTCCTCGGCGCAGGCGACGGAGACCTCGTAGTGCCCCTTCTCGAAGCCGAAGTTGCCGGCGAGTCCGCAACAGCCGCCGGAGAGCGCGCCGTCGAGGCCGGCCCTGGCCCGCAGCCGGCGGTCAGCGACGTCGCCGAGGACCGCGTGTTGGTGGCAGTGCGTCTGGCCGGCGACCGGGCGGCCGATGTTCGGCGGCGTCCAGTCGGGGGCGAGATCGGCCAGTGTCTCGGCGAACGTCCGCACCTGCCCGGCGAGTTGGGCTGCACGTGGATCGTCGGGCAGCAGCTCGGGCAGATCCGTGCGGAGCGCGGCGGCACACGGCGGCTCCAGCACGGTGACCGTGCGCCCGGCGGCCAGCGGCTCGGCCAGCCGGTCAAGGGTGCGGCGGCCGGTGGCGCGGGCGCGGTCCAGCTGCCCGGTGGAGATCTCCGTCAGCCCGCAGCACACCGCGCCCTCGGGCACGCCGACCCGGAGCCCCGCGTCGTCGAAGACCCGGACGGCGGCACGGCCGGCCTCGGGCGCCAGGTAGTTGGTGAAGCTGTCCGGGAAGAGCAGCAGATCGTCACCGCCGGCGCGGCCCTGCCGGGCCCACCAGCGGGTGAACGACTCACGGGCCAGCGGCGGGATGGCGCGCTCGGGCGCGATGCCGCCGAGCCGCTTGGCGATCGCGGCCAGCGGCGGCACCCGCGCCGCCAGGTTGGCGGGCCCGGCCAGCCGCAGCGCCGACGTCAGCCGGAGCCAGGTCGGCAGCCGGCCCATCGCGTAGTGCCCGGCGGGACGCAGCCGGCCGGCATAGTGCTGGTGCAGGAACTCGGCCTTGTAGGTGGCCATGTCGACGCCCACCGGGCAGTCGCTGCGGCAGCCCTTGCAGGAGAGGCAGAGATCGAGCGCGTCCCGCACCTCCGTGGAGCGCCAGCCGTCGGTGACCACGTCGCCCAGCAGCATCTCGTGCAGCAGCCTGGCGCGCCCCCTGGTGGAGTGGGTCTCCTCGCCGGTGGCCCGGAACGAGGGGCACATCACCCCGGCGCCCGCCTCGGTGTTGCGGCACTTGGCCACGCCGACGCAGCGCCGCACGGCGGCCGAGAAGTCCCCGTCGTCATGCGGATAGGAGAACGCGACCGGGGGCCTGGTGGGCAGCCCGGTGAACCGCAGCTGTTCGTCCAGCCTGGCCGGCCGGGCCAGCACCCCGGGGTTGAGCCCGTCGTCCGGATCCCAGGCCGTCTTGAACCGGTCGAAGAGCCCGGTGAGCCGCTCCCCGTACATCCGGGGCAGCAGCTCGGAGCGGGCGAGCCCGTCGCCGTGCTCGCCGGAGAGCGAACCGCCGTGCGCCACCACCAGATCGGCCAGGTCCTGGCTGAACTCCCGGAAGCGCGCGACGCCTTCGCGGCTGAGCAGGTCGAAGTCGATCCGCACATGGATGCAGCCGTCGCCGAAGTGCCCGTAGGGCAGGCCGCGCAACCCGTGGTCGCGCAGCAGGCCGCGGAACTCCCGCAGATAGCCGCCGAGTCGGGCCGGCGGCACCGCGCAGTCCTCCCAGCCCGGCCATGCCTCGCCGCCGTCCGGCAGCCGGGTGGCCGTACCGGAGGCGTCCTCCCTGATCCGCCACAGCGCGCGGCGCGCCGCCGGATCGGTGATCACCGTGTGCCCCGTGGTGGAGCCGGCGAAGGCCCGGCAGAGCGCCGCGGCCGAAGCCGTGGCCTCGGCCTGGTCGGCGCCGCCGATCTCGACGAAGAGCCAGGCGCCGCCGGGCGGCAGCGCCCGCGCCGCCTCCCGGCCCACCAGGTCGACGGCCATCCCCTCGACGGTCAGCGGGCCGTGCGCCAACAGCCCGGAAGCCGCGTCGGCCGCGTCGCCCTCCTCGGGATAGCCCAGCACGGCGAGCGCCCGGGCGGCGGGCTCGGCGACCAGCGCGACCGTGGCCTCGGTGATCACGCCGAGGGTGCCCTCGCTGCCGGTGAAGGCGCGGGCCCAGTCCCGGCCGCGCTCGGGGAGCAGCTCGTCCAGCGCGTAGCCGGAGATGCGGCGCGGCAGATCGGGGAACCCGGTGCGCAGCGTGGCCAGTTCGCCCGTGAGCAGCTCGTCGACGCGCTCCCGCAGCCCCGCCGGCACGCCGGTGGGGCCCCGGCCGAGGCGCGCCGACTCGCCCCGGTAGGTGAGCACTTCAAGATCCCGCACGTTGTCGGCCGTGGTGCCCCAGGCGACGGAGTGCGCGCCGCACGAGTTGTTGCCGATCATCCCGCCCAGCGTGCAGCGGCTGTGGGTGGACGGGTCGGGGCCGAACGTCAGCCCGTGCCGGCCGGCGGCGGCGCGCAGCGTGTCGCAGACGACGCCCGGCTGGACCACGGCGGTGCGGGCCTCGGGGTCGAGGGAGACGACCTCGTTCATATGGCGGGTGAAGTCCAGCACCACGCCGGTGCCGGTGGCCTGACCCGCGATGCTGGTGCCGCCGCCGCGCGCCACCACGGGCGTGCCGTGGGCCCGGCAGACCTCCAGGGCCGCGGCCACGTCCGCCGCGTCCCTCGGCGCGACCACGCCGACCGGAATCCTGCGGTAGTTGGAGGCGTCCATGGTCGCCAGCGCGCGGCTGGCCGCCTCGAATTCCACCTCGCCGCGCATCCGGGCGCGCAGCGCCGCGGCCAACTCCGTCACACCGCCGACGTCCTGTTCATCCGCCATCCCGCGCCTTAGCCGTTCCATAACTCCCAGCCTGCACCCTTTTCCCGCGCGGCGGGGCGTCCGAACACACAGAAAGCACACGCGATTCCGGAGAACCGCCAGAGAACCCCCGAAAGAACTCCGGCCGGCAGGACATCACCACGGTCCTCAACTCACCCTATAGTGTTGGCGAATTAACGCCCCTGACATCCCCCCCGAGGTCGCCGATTCATGACAGCGCACACCCTTCAGGCGCGCCCCAGGGCAGAGCGTCACCCCATGCGCCAGGCGCTGCTCGCCCTGTTGATCTCTCTCGCCGCCACCGGTGTGGCCTGGTTGGTCGCGGTCTACACCGCGCCCGACTCCGCGCGGCTGCCCCTCGCCTGGGGTGCCGGCATCGGCGGCCTGGCGCTGTGCGCCGCGGTGGCGCTCGCCGTACACGGGCGCGCCGAGACGCGGCGCCTGTCCACAACCCTGACCGAACGCGAGCGGCGCGCCGAACTCTTCGCGGACGCGATCGTGCCCGCGCTGGTCGAGCGGCTGCGTGCGGGCGCCTCGGCCGACACCGCGCTCGCCGCCACCGAACAGCCCGGGGACGAGCCCGAGGCGCGGGTGTTGCGGCTGCTGGCCGCGGAGGTCGGGCGCGGCGAGGCCGGCAAGGCCGCCGCCCTGGCCGCCTGCGCCAACGCGGCCGGCCGGATGCAGGCGCTGGCCATCAGCATGCTGGCCGATCTGCGCGAGATGGAGCACCGGCACTCGGACGAGGACGTGCTGGGCGACCTGCTGCTGCTCGACCACCGCACCGCCCAGGCCGGCCGCCTCGCGGACAGCCTCGCCGTGCTCACCGGCGCGCGCTCCGGGCGCCGCTGGGCCAAGCCGATCGTGATGGAGAGCATCCTGCGCGGCGCCATGGGCCGGATCGGCGCCTACCAGCGGGTGCGTCCGCACTCCACGGTGAACGCGGCCGTCGCCGGCCACGCCGCCGAGGGCGTGATGCACGCGCTGGCCGAACTGCTGGACAACGCCGCCAACTTCTCGCCGCCCACCGCCGAGGTGCACGTCTATGTCGAGGAGGTGCAGACGGGTGTGGTGATCACCGTGGAGGACAGCGGTCTGGTGATGAGCGATATCGCGCTGCGCCGCGCCGAGCGCGCCGTCTCGGGTGAGCGCCTCGACCCGACGGCCCTCTCCGGCACCCGCCTCGGCCTCGCCGTGGTCGGCCGGCTGGCCCGCAAGCACGGGCTGACGGTCTCCTTCCGGCCGTCGGCGCGTGGCGGCACCGGCGTGCTGCTGATGATCCCCCAGGAGCTGATCACCCGTCCCAGGGAGGCCGACCAGCTCCCCGTCGCCGCTGCCCCGCAGCCGTCGGCCGCGCCGGTCGCGCCGGCCGCGCCCGCCCTTCCCGACCCGTTCGACGGGCCGGTCGCCACGAGGGAGCACGCGCCGGCCGACGCGTCGAGCACGGACGAGCTGCCCCGGTTCGGCGACAGCGGCCTGCCGAAGCGGCGCCGTGGCCGGACGCTGGCCAACGCCAACCGCCAGGAGCTCATGCGGCAGCGGGCGCCCCAGGAGACGACCGCGGCGAACGGCCACTCGCCGGCCGAGTCCGCCGCCAGGTTCGGCGCCTTCCGCCAGGCCCTGCGGGGACGGGAGCAGACACCGCAACCGAAGGGCGAGGGGACCGACACCTCCCGCAACGCGACGTCCCACCCAGAGGAAGAAGCACCATGACCACATCATCCGCCGGGGCGAACGAGCAGCTGAACTGGCTGCTGGAGAGGCTGCTGGAGCGCACCCCCGGAGCCCGTCACGCGCTGGTGCTCTCGCGGGACGGCCTCAAGCTGTGCCGCACCCCCGAGCTGTCCGAGGACCAGGGCGACCAGCTGGCCGCGATCGCCGCCGGCATCCAGAGCCTGTCGCACGGCGCCTCCATAGAGTTCGGTGACGGCACCGGCGGCGTGCGCCAGTCCATGACCGAGTTCTACGGCGGCATCCTGTTCATCGTGGAGGCCGGCGAGGGCGCCCATCTCGCGATCGTGGCCGATCAGCAGGCGGACGTCGGGCTGATCGGGCACAACATGAACGAGCTGGTCGAGCAGTTGGGCGAGCATCTGAGCGCGGCGCCGCGCTCAGCCGACGCGGCCACCGCCTCGGACGCGGATCCGGGCCGGTCCGACAAAGACGAAGGCCCCGCGTGACGCGGCCCGGCCGGGATGACGACCCGGACCGCCTCTATACCGTGACCAGGGGCCGCAGCCGGGCGGCGTCCACCGCGTTCGACCTGGTCACGCTGGTGGTGAGCGAATCGGAGCCGACGGCTGGGATGCAGTCGGAGCACGTCAGGATCCTGCGGATCTGCCAGTTCCCCACGGCGGTGGTCGAGATCGCCGCCGAGCTGCGGATGCCGATCACGGTGGTGCGGATCCTGTTGAGCGATCTGCTCGACATGGGCCGGATCACCGCGCGCCACCCCAGGACCGCCCACACGGCGGACCACCTTCCCGACTCACATCTCCTTGAGCAGGTGCTCGTTGGACTCCGCAACCTCTGACCGCCTGGCCATACGCACCCCACTCGGCCGGGCAGCCGACAACGGTCTGAAGATCGTGATCGTCGGCGGCTTCGGCGTGGGCAAGACCACCATGGTGCGTTCCGTCAGCGACATCCGCCCGTTGAACACCGAGGAGGTGATGACGCGGGCCGGGGAGCAGGTGGACGACATCTCCGCCATCCAGGGCAAGACGTCCACCACCGTGGCGTTCGACTTCGGGCGGATCACGCTCGACGAGCGCACCGTGCTCTATCTCTTCGGTGCCCCGGGCCAGGAACGCTTCTGGTTCCTGTGGGACCGGCTCTTCACCGGCACCCTGGGCGCCGTGGTGCTGGTGGACACCAGACGGCTGGCCGACTCCTGGTACGCGATCGACCGCCTCGAACACCACGGCACCCCGTTCATCGTGGCCCGCAACGACTTCGGCGGGGCCGAGCACAGCGCGGAGCAGGTGCGGGACGCGCTGGACCTCTCCGACTCCATCCCGCTGATCGACTGCGACGCCCGTTCCCGGCCGTCGAGCAAGAACGTGCTGATCACCCTCGTCGAGCATCTGCACTCGCTGTCCACCGCCCAGGAGGCCACTCCGTGACGACTCCCGCCTCCCCGTCCGCCCCCGGCACGCGCCCCCCGCTGGACCCGGAGGCGGTGCCGCTGAGCGTCGACGGGTTCCACTCGGACCCGCACCGCATGTACCGGGAGCTGCGGCAGCGGCACGGCACGGTGGTGCCCGTGGTGCTGGTGGGGGACGTGCCGGCCTGGCTGGTCGTCGGCTACCGCGAGCTGCACCAACTCCTCAGCGATCCGGTGCTGTTCAGCCGCGACTCGGATCTGTGGAGCCAGTGGCCCCATATCGCGGACGACTGGCCGATGCTGCCGATGATCGGCCGGAAGCAGCCGTCGATCCTCTACACCGTGGGCGAGGCGCACACCCGGCGCGGCGCGATGGTCAGCGACGCCCTGGAGGCCGTCGACCAGATCGAGCTGCACGGGATCGTCGAGCACTACGCCGACCAGCTGATCGACGGCTTCTGCGGTCTTGGCGAGGCCGAGCTGATCGGCCACTTCGCCAGCTCGCTGCCGATCCTGGTGCTGGCGCGGCTCTTCGGCTTCCCCGACGCGGAGTGTCCGGCGCTGGCCAAGGGGCTCCACGACATGATCGACGGTGGCGCGGACGCGATCGCCGGGCAACAACATCTGCTCGGTTCCATGCGGAGGTTGGTCGCGGCGCGGCGCGTCCAGCCGGCCGCCGACGTGGCCACCCGGATGCTCGCCGGGGCCAGGGGCTTCTCCGACGAGGAGCTGGTGCAGGACCTGATGGTGATGTCGGCCGCCGGCCACCAGCCCACCGCCGACTGGATCGGCAACACCCTGCGGCTGATGCTGACCGACGACCGGTTCGCCGCCTCGTTCTTCGGCGGCCGGAACAGCGTCGGCGACGCGATGAAGCAGGTCCTCTGGGAGGACGCGCCCAGCCAGATCATCGCGGGGCGTTGGGCCAGCAGGGACACCCGGCTCGGCGACCGCCACATCCTGGCGGGTGACCTGCTGCTGCTGGGCATCCAGGGCGCCAACGACGACCCCCAGGTGCGGGTCGGCCCGCCCACCGGCGGCCCGGGGCTGCCCGGGGCCCCGGGAAGCCCCGGGAGCAACAACGCTTTCTTCTCCTTCAGCCACGGCGAACACCGTTGCCCGTTTCCCGCGATGGAAATCGCGGAAGTCATCGCCAGGACCGGAATCGAGGTGATCCTCGACCGGCTGCCCGACCTTGACCTGTCCATACCCCCGGAAGCGCTCCAGCGACGGCCGTCACCCTGGCTGCGCGGCATGACCACGCTCCCGGTGCGCTTCACGCCGACCACCACCCATGGAGGCCACAGATGAGCTGCCCCGTCCACCACTCCGCCGGATCCGGAGCCACCGAGACCATCGTCCTCGACCCCCTGGTCGGCGACCTGGCGGGGGAGGGGCGGGCGCTGCTGGCCGCCGGCCCCATCGCCAGGGTGGAACTCCCGGGCGGCGTGCCCGCGTTGGCGGTCACCCACCACGCGGAGGCCCGGCGGCTGCTCAACGATCCACGGCTGGTGAAGGACGTCCGCGCCTGGGGCGCCTGGCAGCGCGGCGAGATTTCCCAGGACTGGCCGCTGATAGGTCTCGCCGCGCCGCCCCGTTCCATGCTCACCGTCGACGGCGCCGAGCACCGCCGGCTGCGCGCCAAGACCGCGCAGGCGCTCACCCCGCGCCGGGTGCAGCTGCTGCGCCCCGGCATAGAGCGGATCACGGCGAAGCTGCTCGACGGGCTGTCGGCCCAGCCGGCGGGGCGTCCCGTCGATCTCAAGGCGCTCTTCGCCTATCCGCTGCCGATGGCCGTGGTCAGCGAGCTGATGGGCATCGACCCGGCCGACCAGCCGAAGCTCCGCGAGCTGTACGACGAGTTCTTCAACACCCAGACGCCGCCCGCCCGGGTGCCGGCGATGCTGGAGGAGCTGCACGACATCTTCGCCCGGACGGTCGCGGGGAAGCGCGCGCGCCCCGGCGACGACCTCACCAGCGCGCTGATCGGCGCCGACGAGGGCGGCGAGCCGCTCACCGACGACGAGGTGACCAACACCCTCCAGCTGATGGTCACCGCCGGCCACGAGACCACCATCGCGCTGATCAACAACGCGGTGCGCGGGCTGCTGGCCAACCCCGACCAGAAGGCCCGGGTGCGCGGCGGCGAGATCCCCTGGGAGACCGTGGTCGAGGAGACGCTGCGCTGGTCGTCGCCCACCTCCCACGTGCTGATACGTTTCGCCACCGAGGACATCCCGGTCGGCGACCAGGTGATCCCCAAGGGTGAGGGGTTGATCACCTCCTATGTCGCCATAGGCTGGGACGAGGCCCAACACGGCCCGGACGCCGAGCGGTTCGACATCACCAGGCCGACCCCGATACGGCACATGTCCTTCGGCCACGGCCCGCATGTCTGCCCGGGCGCGCCGCTCTCCCGCCTTGAGGGCGCCGTCGCGCTGCCCGCGCTCTTCGAGCGCTTCCCCGACCTGACGTTGGCCGTCCCCGACGGCGAGCTGCGGCACCGCCCCAACGTCACTCAGAACGACCTCTACGAACTCCCCGTCCTGCTGCACGGTCCCACGGCCTGAACGCCCTGACCCCCTGGCCACGGACCGGAGCGACACGTCTCACCTCCCGGACGAGGTGCGCGCGTGGGCACCGAGGGACTACGCTCCGGCTCGTGGCCGATATCGAGATTCCCACTGACATCAAGCCCGCCGACGGCCGGTTCGGGTCGGGCCCCTCCAAGGTGCGCGTCGAGGCGCTGGACGCCCTGGCCGCGACCGGCGTCTCCGTGCTGGGCACCTCCCACCGGAAGGCCCCGGTGAAGAGTCTGGTGGGCCGCGTCCGCGCGGGCGTGGCGTCCCTGTTCTCCCTCCCCGACGGCTACGAGGTGGTGCTCGGCAACGGCGGCTCCACCGCCTTCTGGGACATCGCCACGCACGGGCTGATCGAGGCGAAGTCCCAGCATCTGACGTTCGGTGAGTTCTCCTCCAAGTTCGCCAAGGCCGCCAGCAGGGCGCCGTGGCTGGACGAGCCCACCGTCATCAGCGCCAACCCGGGCAGCCACCCGCAGGCGCGCGCCCAGCGCGGCGTCGACGCCTACGCCCTCACCCACAACGAGACGTCCACGGGCGTCGCCGCCCCGGTCCGCCGGGTCGCCGGCGCCGACGAGGGCTCGCTGGTGCTGGTGGACGCCACCTCCGGCGCGGGCGGGCTCCCGGTGGACATCGCCGAGACCGACGTCTACTACTTCGCCCCGCAGAAGTCGTTCGCGGCGGACGGCGGCCTGTGGGTCGCGGTGTTCTCGCCGACCGCGCTGGAGCGCGTCGAGCGGATCGCCGCCTCGGGCCGGCACATCCCGGAGTTCTTCTCGCTGCCGACGGCGATCGACAACTCCCGCAAGGACCAGACCTACAACACCCCCGCGGTGGCCACGCTCTTCCTGCTGGCCGACCAGCTGGAGTGGATCAACGGCCAGGGCGGTCTGGACTGGGCCGTGAAGCGCACCGCCGACTCCTCGGGCCGCCTCTACTCCTGGGCCGAGAGGTCCGAGGTGGCCTCGCCCTATGTCGCGGACCCCGAGCAGCGCTCAGCGGTGGTCGGCACCATCGACTTCGCCGACTCGGTGGACGCGGCGAAGGTCGCCTCCGTGCTGCGCGCCAACGGCATCGTGGACACCGAGCCCTACCGCAAGCTGGGCCGCAACCAGCTCCGCGTCGCGATGTACCCGGCCGTCACCCCGGACGACGTCGAGGCCCTGACCCATTGCGTCGACTATGTGATCGAACGCCTCTGACCCTCCCAGACGCGCCAAGCGCCGGTGCCCGCCCCCTGTCCGTCGGACGAGGGGCGGGCACCGGCGTCTGTCGTGTGCGGCTCAGCGCACGTAACGCTTGAGGATCTCGGTGTCCAGGGCGAACCCCACGGGCTCGGGCATCGTGGCCACCTCGCCGAAGCTCACGGTGTGGATCTCCCGATACCGCCCCCGCTCCGGCGCGGCGTGGACGGTGACCGTGGAGTCGTCCCGATCGATCAGCAGATAGACCGGAATGCCGACCGCCGCATACGCCCCGGGCTTCTCCACCCGGTCCCGCCGGTCGGTGTCCGCGTCGTACGAGGTGATCTCCACCGTCATCAGCACCCCCTCGGGGTCGGCCCACTCCCCCTGCCCGGCGAAGTGCGCCACCGGCGCCAGCACGCCGTCCGGCCGCGCCCGCCCCTTGCGGTATGCCTCGACCACCAGCCCTCGTTCCGGGTGCAGATCCCACTCGGGGCGCGCCTGGATGCACTGCCTGATCAGCCACATGATGATGGCTCCGCGATCGCCGTCAGGCATCCTCTTCACCTCGATACGCCCGTCGATGAACTCCAGCGAGACGGTCTCCGGCGCCGCCGAGGCGAGCTCCTCGAAGTCCTCGACCGGCAGCTGAGATCCGCACATGGTCCCGGGGGTCATGGCCACCTCCTCTTTCGTCCGGCCTAGCGGCCCAGGGCCTGGTAGCGGCGGACGGCGAGGGGGAGGAAGACCGCGGTGATGACCAGCGGCCAGACCACGGACATCAGCAGCGCGTTCTCCTCGATCCAGCTGCCCCCGGTGGGCAGCGGGTTGCCGAACAGGTCACGGATGGCGTTGGCCGTGGAGGAGACCGGGTTCCACATGGCGATCGTGCCCAGCCAGTCCGGCATCATCGACGGCGGCGTGAACACGCTGGAGATCATCCCGAACGGGAAGGCCACCGCGAAGAGGTTGCCCGCCGCCTCCTGGTTGGGCGTCAACAGGCCGAGGTAGACGCCGATCCAGATCAGCGCGAAGCGCAGCAACAGCAACAGGCCGAAGGCGGCGAGCGTGGCCGCCAGCCCGCCGTCCGAGCGCCAGCCGATGGCCAGCGCGATGATCGCGATCACCACCAGATCGAGCGCCGCGTGCAGCACGTCGGAGACACCGCGTCCGGTGACCACGGCCGAGGGGGCCATCGGCATCGAACGGAAGCGGTCGATGACGCCCCGTTCCTTCTCCACCACGACCGCCATCGCGGTGTTCATGAAGCCGAAGGCCATGGTCATCGCGAAGAGGCCCGGCATCGCGAAGGACTTGTAGTCCGCGCCGTCGCCGACGTCCATGGCGCTGCCGAAGACATAGACGAAGAGCAGCACCGAGACGATCGGAAAGCCCAACTGCCAGGCGATCAGCGAGGGTTGCTTGGCAAGGTGGGTCAACTCGCGTCGGACGATGGTCAGGCAGTCGGTGACGGCCCAGTAGACACGCCGTTCGGGCCCGGGCTCGAACCGGACGACCGAGGGTGACGGGAGGGACGAGCCGCTGTCGCTGGTCCGGGTCGGGCTGCTGGTCATACGATCCGCTCCTTGCTCCGCGCGGCGGCGGCGTCCTCGGTGCTGGGACTCTCATCGGGCGGGTTGCCGGTGAGCCGCAGGAAGACCTCGTCCAGGGTGGGGCGCCGCAGCCCGATGTCGATCACGCCGATGCCTGCCTCCTCCAACTGCCTGGCGACCGCGGTGAGCGCGGCCACCCCGTCGTCCACCGGGGCGTGCACCCGCAACTCGGCCTCGTCCGTCTCGGGCCCCACACCCCTGGCGACCCGCGCCATGGTGCGGACCGTGAGCGGGATGTCGGACGGATCGGAGAGCACCACCTCAAGGCGGTCCCCGCCGACCGCGCGCTTGAGGCCGGCCGGGGTGTCCTCGGTGATGTTGCGGCCCCGGTCGATCACCGCGATCCGGTCGGAGAGCTTGTCGGCCTCGTCCAGGTAGTGGGTGGTCAGCAGCACGGTGGTGCCCTCGGCCGTCAGCGCCCGCACCGCGTCCCACACCTCGCTCCGCCCGCGCGGGTCGAGCCCGGTGGTCGGCTCGTCGAGGAAGAGCACCTCGGGCGCCAGGATCATGGAGGCCGCCAGGTCGAGCCGCCGGCGCATGCCGCCGCTGAACCCCTTGACCTGCTTGTCCGCGGATTCGGTGAGGCCGAACTGCTCCAGCAGCTCCTCGGTCCTGCGGCGGGAGGTGGCGTGGTCCAGATGGAAGAGCCGGGCGAACATGCGGAGGTTCTGCCGGGCGCTGAGGATCTCGTCCACCGCCGCGTTCTGCCCGGTCAGCCCGATCCGCCGGCGCACCAGCGCCGGTTGGGAACGGACGTCGACCCCGCCCACCTCGGCCCGGCCGCCGTCGGCCCGCAGCAGGGTGGCGAAGATCCGCACGGAGGTGGTCTTGCCGGCCCCGTTGGGACCCAGCAGCCCGCAGACCGTGCCCCTTCTCACCTCCAGGTCGAGCCCGTCCAGGGCGACCTTGTCGCCATAGCGCTTGCGCAGCCCCTCGGCGACCACTGAGTACTCGGATGACCCCATGGGAAACGTTCCCCTCCCGCGCTCGGACGCTGTGACACCAACCAACTGGGTACGGCGTACCCAATGTAGCGTACGCTGTACGCACCACATAGCGGGTTCTAGGATGGCCGGCGATGACATCGGAGAGTGAGCGCGTGACAGGCGCACGCGCGGGGAGCGCGAGCACGGGGAGCGCGGACGTGGGAAGCGAGCGCCCGGCGCAGGGACGGGACCGCGCGACCCTCGTCCGCAGCCTGGAGCTGCTCTGGCAGGGGCGCGGCCCGCGCGGCCGGGGGCCCAAGCCGGGGCTCTCCCTGGAGCGCGTGGTCACCGCCGCCATCACCCTCGCCGACCGGGAGGGCCTGGGCGCCCTCTCGATGCGCCGGGTCGCCGCCGAGCTGGGCGTGGGCACCATGTCGCTCTACCGCTACGTCCCCGGCAAGGCCGAACTGCTGAACCTGATGCTCGACCATGTCTCGGCCCCGCCCGAGCCGCCGGCGGAGAGCGGCCCGCCCGACGATCGGCCGGCCGCTCCCGACGCCTGGCGCGGCAAGCTGGAACACATCGGCTGGGGCACCTACCGGCTCTACCAGGACCATCCCTGGCTCCTACAGATCAACTCCTCGCGGCCCCTGCTGGGCCCCAACGCGCTGCTCGGCTTCAACGTGGCGGTGGCCGCGCTCGCCGGCACCGGGCTCAACGGCCGCGAGAAGGTCGGCGTGATCATGACGCTGGACGCCTATGTCACCGGGATGGCCCGGCACTTCGAGCTGCTGCGCCAGGCCAACGAGGAGTCGGACATCACGGAGGAGGAGTTCTGGGAGATACAGGGCCCCGCCATCGAGGCGGCCCTGACCGGGGAGGAGTTCACCCAGGTGATGACGCTGGAGGAGGACTCGTTCGCCGACTCCCCCGAGCAGATCACCGAGTTCGGTCTGACCCGGGTGCTGGACGGCATCGCGGCCTTTGTCGCCGCCCGGCGGGCGGAGCGCCCCGAGTCCCCGGACGCCGATCCCGGCGCCGCCTCCTGCCGTTAGGGCGCGTCGTCGGGGTCACGGCTCAGCCCTTGTCGCCCCGGGTCGGCAGGCGGCGGGAGGCCAGCAGGGCGATGGCGCCGACCACCAGCAGCGCGGTGATCGCGTTGGCGCTCAGCCCGTCGGACCCCTCGCCGTCCCCCTCGGACCCCGCCCCGTCCCCCTGGTCCCTCGCGCCGTCGCCGTCGCCCGCTGCCTCCTGGGCGCTCTCCGGCAGCAACTCGGCCTCCAGCTCGACCGGTTCGACCTGGCTCAGCCCGCCCTCCGAGCCGAACATCAGATACCGGCCGTCCAGAGTGAACGTCACCGACTCGCCCTGCCGTTGGAACGGCACCCGCACCCGGCGCTCCTGGCGCTCGGGCAGCCCCTCGTCCGTCCAGACATACATCCGCGCGGCGAAGTAGCCGCGCAGCAGCAGCCGGGTGCCGTCCGGTGAGAACGCCCCGTCGGTGACCTCCAGTTCGATGTCGGCGATCGGCTCGAAGACGTTCACCTCGGCGCTGGACAGCTCCGCCGGCCCCGCGTACAGCGCGCCGCTGCCGTCGTCCCTCTTGCTGGCGATATAGACCCGCCCCGTCTCCGGGTGCACCATCAACGCCTCGGCGTCGCGCGGCCCGTCGGCGTACTGGACGGTGTGCACGGTCGGTGTGAGGCGCGCGTCGGCCAGCGTCCCCGGCTCGGGGATCCGGTAGATCCACACCTCGGGCCACTCGCCGCCGAAGTTGTCGCCGATATCGGCGATGTAGAGGTCCCCTTCGGGGCCCAGCGAGATCGCCTCGACGTCCCTGGCCGTCACCCCGTCCAGGTCGATCGTGGCCCTGGTCTCCCCCGTCGTCCCGTCGACGGCGTAGATCCGGGCCGCGTCGTCGCTGTCGTTGTGCGTCCAGTAGACCCCGGGGTGGAGCGAACTCGCCGCCAGGCCGCTGGACTCGGTGATGCGCGGGTCCTCGATGGTGAAAACGGCCGGCGCACCGTCGTCGGCCACCGCCGGCACGCTCGCGGCGGCGCCCAGACCCGCCGCCACCAGGCACGGGAGGACGAGACGACGGGTGATCCAAGAGGCCATGCCCTAAGCCTGCCATCCCCGGCAAGCCGGTACGCGCCGCATAAACCGCCTATCGGGCACCGAAGTTGCACAGGTTAATCACGGTCTCTACGGTCACGCCATGACCGGATACGGATACCCCAACCCTCAGCCCTACCCCGTGCCGCAGCCGCCGCAGGCGGCTTTCCCTCAGCAAATACACATCATCGGCATAGCCGGCGGCGCCCTCGCCACCGTCTGCTCGCTCCTCGCCTGGACCAGGGTGGAGGGCGACAGCATCCGCGAGGGCATGCCCGACGGCATCAGGGGCACCTCGGGCGACGGCGTCTGGACCCTGATCCTGGGCCTGGTCGTCGTCGGCCTCTGCATCGGCGCCAAGGTCGCCAAGAAGCCGCTGCTCAACGCGATCGCCGGCGTCCCGGGACTGATCGCCGCGTTCATCGCCTTCGTCAACCTGGCGAGCCCCGAGCGGCTGGCCCGCACCGACCTCGAAAGCGAGATGTCGATCACGGACGCCCAGTGGGAGGTGGTCATGGGGAACTTCGACTTCACCAGCCACCTGGGCATCTACGGAGTGACCGCCGGCGCCCTGGCCAGCGTCGTCGCCGGCATCCTCGCCGCGACCAACCTGAAGAAGTAGCCGGTGGGGGCGGTGCGGAGGAACTGAAGCGACCCCAACTCCGTTGTCGGGAAAGGGATACCGGGGAGTCGGTCTGGGCATGATGGGGTTGTTCGCGAGGCGTCGCGGAAATCCGGACCAAGCGGAAAGTTCGTTCCGGATGAGGACGGCTGAGGTGCTTGGGACACAAGTGCGCAAAGATAAAAGGCGCATAAGCGTCTTATCAGTCAAGTAACTTGCGTGGGTTGATCACGCCTTCCTACGGTCTCTCGTTATGAGCGGATACGGACAACCTCAGACGCCTCCTCCGGGCGGCCAGCCCTACGGCCAGCCCCAGCAGCCGGCCCCTTACGGTCAGCCGGCCCCCTACGGCCAGCCCGCCGGCCCCGCGCCGTCAGCCCTGCCGCAGCAGCTCCACTTCGCGGGCATCGCGGGCGGCGTGCTCGCCGCCATTGGCTCGTTGCTCGACTGGGCCACGGCCGATGTCATGGGCGAGTCTCTGGGCACCAAGGGTTTGGAGGGCGACGGCCTCTGGACCCTGCTCCTGGGCATCGCCGTCATCGGCCTCTTCGCGGCCGGTCTGGCCACCAAGAAGCTGGTGCTCACCGCTGCCGCAGCTGCGCCCGCGCTGATCGTGCTGGTCTTCAGCGTGCTGAACCTGCTCGATGCGGAGCGGGTGGTGCGCGCGGAGGGCGAGAGCGAGGGTGCCACGAGCGCGCAGATCGACGAGCTCCTGTCGATGGTCGATCTCTCCACTGGTGTCGGCCTCTACCTGGTGCTGGTCGGCGCCCTGGTCGCCATCGGTGCCGGTGGGTTCGCGGCCACCAAGTTGAAGAAGTAAGTCAGCTGGTTTGCCCCAGCAATACAAGTAACAACCGGAAGTCACCAGGGACTCGCTTCCCGCTCGGCGTCCGTGGGTCGGTCATCACTCCGTGGTGGCCGACTTTCGCTTTCCGTCCCCGGCGTCGGGGCCGGCGGCGGGGCCCCTTGCTTCGAGCGCACTCCAGGGCGTTGTCTTGGCGAATATGAAGTACACACAGCTGGGACGCACGGGACTCAAGGTCAGCCGGTTGGTGCTGGGAACGATGAACTTCGGTCCGCTCACCGACGAGGCGGACAGCCATTCGATCATGGATGCCGCGCTGGACGCGGGAGTGAACTTCTTCGACACCGCGAACGTCTACGGCTGGGGCGACAACAAGGGCCGTACCGAGGAGATCCTCGGCACCTGGTTCGCGAAGGGCGGCGACCGCCGCGACAAGGTGGTGCTGGCCACCAAGGTGTACGCCAACATGGCCGGCGAGGGCCAGGAGCCGTGGCCCAACCACGACAAGCTGTCGGCGGTCAACATCCGCCGGTCCGTCGACGCCAGCCTCAAGCGGCTCCAGACGGACCACATCGATCTCTACCAGTTCCACCATGTGGACAGGAACACCCCCTGGGACGAGATCTGGCAGGCGATCGACGTGCTGGTGCAGCAGGGCAAGATCCTGTACGCCGGCTCGTCCAACTTCGCCGGCTGGCATATCGCGCGCGCCAACGAGGCGGCGGCCAGGCGCAGTTCGCTGGGCCTGGTGAGCGAGCAGTGCCTCTACAACCTGGCCGAGCGCAGCGCGGAAATGGAGGTCATCCCGGCGGCCGAGGGCTATGGCCTGGGCGTGATCCCGTGGTCGCCGCTCCAGGGCGGCCTGCTCGGCGGCGCGATCCGCAAGGAGCGGGACGGCAACGGCTCCCGGAGCACGGGCGGCCGGTCGGCCGAGGCGCTGGCGGACCCGGCGCTGCGCGCCAAGGTGCAGGCGTACGAGGACCTGTTGGAGAAGCACGGCATCGAGCCGGGCGACGCGGCGCTGGCCTGGCTGCTCACCCGGCCGGGCGTGACGGGGCCCATCGTCGGCCCGCGCGTCCGCGAGCAGCTGGACTCGGCGCTGCGCGCGGTGGAGTTGGAGCTGAGCGAGGAGATCCTGACCGAACTGGACAAGATCTTCCCGGGCCCCGGCCCCTCCCCCGAGTCCTTCGCCTGGTGAGACAGCGGTAGCGCGACCGCCGCCGCCTTCGGCTCAGCTCAGCCGAAGGCGGCGGCGATCGCCACCACGGCGAAGATCAGAACGAGGCCGGCACTGACGATACGCACACGAGTCTTGGCATCCACGCCCTCCACGGTACGCGGGCGCGTTCGCTACTCCAGCACCCCACCCAGGGGCCACTCCCCCACCGTGGTGTAGCGGGCGCCCTCGGGGAGGGTCTCGCTGCGCATCAGGGTCAGCCGGTCCGCCGTCCAGGTCCCGCCCCGGAAGCCGGCCAACGCGGTCCGCCAGCGGTCCAGGGGCGCCCCGGGGCGGGCTCGGGCCAGGGTGAGGTGCGGGCGGTACGCGTCGTAGGCGTCGCCGCCGGGGGCGCCGGCGGCGCGGCCGGCCGTCACGCTGCCGGCGGCCAGTTCGGCGAGTTCGGCCGTGTCCCCCTCGACCCCGGCCCAGAGGTGCCGGCCGGCGAAGTCGCCGCTGCCGGCGAGCCGCAGCGTCAACGGGCCGCCGGCCCTGGCCGCGTCGGCGAGCCCGTCGAAGAGCGCGGGCAGCTGGTGCCCGTCCACCTCGCCGTAGAAGGCGAGGGTGATGTGCCAACCGGCCCGATCCGTCCACCGCAGCCGATCCGCCTCGTCGAGGGCACGCAACGGGACGGCGGTCAGGGCCAGTTCGTCCATCACCTCGGGCGGCGGCACCACGGCGGCGAAGAGTCTCATAGCCGTTGATGGTAAGGCCCGCCTACGATCGCGGCATGAAGATCAGATCGGGAAGCCCGGCGGATGTGCCGCTGGTGTTGGGGATGTTGGACGGTGCGGTGGAGTGGCTGGTGGCGCGGGGGTGGAGTGGGCAGTGGGGGACGGATCCGTGGTCGTCACGGCCGAGGTCGGTGGCCAAGGTCGAGCGGATGATCGCCGAGGGTGAGCCCTGGGTCGCCGAGATCGACGGCGAGCCCGCCGGGACCCTCACGCTCACCTCGGGCCCGGGGCCCGAGGTCGCGCCCGCCGGTGAGCCCGAGCGCTATGTGCACCTGCTGGCCACCGACCGCCGGTTCGCCGGTCGGGGCGTCGGTGCCGCGCTGCTGGCGCACGCGGCGGCGGAGACCCGGCGGCAGGGCGTCGACCTGCTGCGGGTCGACTGCTACGCCGGCTCGGACGGCCGGCTGGTGGCCTACTACACCGGCCAGGGGTTCACCCCGACCGAGACGTTCACCGTCGGCGACTGGCCGGGCCAGGTGCTGGCGATGCGGGTGTCCTGAGGCCGGCCGGGGCTCACGCGCGGACGTCGGCGCAGCCGCGGACGAAGTCCCTGCCCACGGCGTCGCCGCCGGCGCCGGCTGCGCTGGCGCTCACGGCGTGCCCAGGGGCGCGCCCCGGGCGCCGTGCGCCCGGGGCTGGGGCCTCACGCCGGGCGGACGGCCGCGCCCGCGCCGGCGGGCGTCTGCTCGGCCTCGCGCGGCACCAGGGCCACGCCCCGGCTGCCGGCGCGCAGGCTGATCCGCAGCCGCAGCCCACCGACCCTGGCCAGGATCAGGGCCACACCGACGGCGGCGGCCAGGCAGACCGCGGCGCCGCCGATCAGCCCGACGCGGGCGCCGAAGGCGTCGCTGAGCCAGCCGACCAAGGGACCGCCGAACGGGGTACCGCCGACGAAGACCATCATGAAGAGGCTGATCACCCGGCCCCGCATCGCCGGGTCGCTGCCGAGCTGGATGGTGGAGTTGGCGGTCACCTGGAACGTCATGCCGGCCAGGCCGATCAGCGGCATCAGCAGCGCGAAGACCAGGAACGTCGGCGCGGCTGAGGCGATCAGCAGCAGGATCGCGAAGAGCGCGGCGGCGGCGACGGTGAACCGCATCCGGCTGCTGCCGCGCCGCGCGGCCAGCAGCGCGCCGACCACGGACCCGGAGGCCATCAGCGAGTTCAGCAGGCCGTAGGTGCCGGCGCCCGACTCGAACACCTGGTCGGTGAAGGCGACCAGCCAGATCGCGAAGTTGTAGCCGAAGGTGCCGATGAAGCCGACCAGCACGATCATCCAGAGCAGGTCGGGGCGGCCCCCGACGTAGCGCAGGCCCTCGCGCAGCTGCCCCTTGGCGCGCGGCTGGCGCTCGGCGGGGATCAGCTCTGAGGTGCGCATCATCAGCAGCCCGACGATCGGGGCGATGAAGGACAGCCCGTTGGCGAGGAACGCCCAGCCGCTGCCCACGGCGGCGATCATCACACCGGCAACGGCCGGGCCGATCAGCCGCGCGGACTGGAAGTTCGCGGAGTTCAACGAGACGGCGTTCCGCAACAGCGCGGGACCGACCATGTCCGAGACGAACGTCTGCCTGGCCGGGTTGTCGACGACGGTGACCAGGCCGACGATCAGCGCCAGCGCGTACACGTGGTAGACGTTCACGACGTTGGTGAACGTCAGCGCGGCGAGGATGAGGCCGGAGAGCCCCATGGCTATCTGGGTGCCGATGAGCAGCTTGCGCTTGTCGAGCCGGTCGGCGAGTACCCCGCCGTAGAGGCCGAAGAGCAGCATCGGGAGGAACTGGAGCGCCAGGGTGACCCCGACGGCGGCGGCCGAACCGGTCAGTTCGTGGACCAACCAGTCCTGGGCGATGCGCTGCATCCAGGTGCCGATGTTGGATATCGACGAGCCCATGAAGTGGATGCGGTAGTTCCGAACCCGGAACGAGCTGAATGTGGATACTTTGTCGGTGGCGGTCAGGGATGCGGGTGCGGAGCCTGCTCCGGGTCCCGGACTCAAGGGTGACTCTCCTCTGTACTGTTCCGTACTCTTTTGTGCCGTTCTCTGCTTCTCTGCTGATAGTGCTGCCCGCGCTACAAGTGCGCGAGTTTATGGAGGATGGGGGCGGCGGCACACAGCGCGGCCCACTCGTCCTCGTCCAGCTCGTCGGCGAGCCCGGCGAGCCAGGCGTTGCGCTGGGCGCGGCTCGCCGCGAGCATCTCCTCGGCCTCGTCCGTCGCGGCCACCAGCTTCTGCCGCCGGTCCTCCGGATGCGGCTGAAGGGCGACCAGGCCGCGCTCCTGGAGCAGCGACAGGATGCGCGTCATCGACGGCGGCTGCACATGCTCCTTGCGGGCCAGCTCCCCCGGGGTCATCGCCCCACAGCGGGCGAGGGTGCCCAGGGCGGACAGCTCGGCCAGGCTCAGCGTGCGGTCGACGCTCAGGTGGCGCATGCGCCGGGAGAGCCGCAGCACCCCGACACGCAGGGTGTTGACCGCCTCGGCGTCCTCCGGACGATCCATCGCGTGAGGCATGAACACCACCGTTCGCTCATTAGCTTGCCTAACGAAATATAGGACGATTGGTGGCCCCTGTACATTCCTGGGGGCCAAAGTCGTGAGCAACCCCACGAAGCCGACCTGTTTCCCGGCCGAAGGTACGCTGATCCGGGCAGGTTCACCGGACGGGTTGACGGCACACGGGAGGCGGCGCGATGCGCTGGGGCGATCTGGCGGACGGCAAGCGGGAGGCGCCGGAGCCGCTGGAGGGCGATCCGATCCGCACGGTGCTGATCGGCACCCTCCTGTGGGCCGCGCTCTTCCTCGCCCAGCTCCCCTTCTACGGCTGGTTCGACGACAACGACCACACCTGGTGGCTCTGGACCTGCCTGGCCGGCGCCGGCCTCGGCCTGATCGGCCTCTGGTACGTCCACGCCCGCGACCGAGCCATCCGCCGCGCGGACGCCGAAGCCGGCGAGGCGAACGCCGCCGACCGCTGAGGCGCGTCGCGCCTCAGCGGCGGGCGCGTGGTCAGCCCGCGAGGGCGGGTTCGGCGGTTTCGCCTGGTTCGGTGGGCTCGTGGTCCGGATCGGCCCAGATCAACCGCGTCGAGATGTCCGGATCCCGCTGAAACGGGACGGCCGCCAGCCGCAGCGAGCGGAGACGTAGCCGACGCCCCCCGTCCACACTCGTGACCTCCACCCTCCCGTCATCGAACCGCAGCCCCCAGGCCGCCACCCACGCGTTTTCGTTCTCCCGGTACACCTGCATCACGGCGAAGAGTCGCGGCAGCTGGCATTCGACCAGTCCACGCAGGCTCTCCTCGAACGACTCAATCGGCGGTTGTGTCATTTCTCGGTCTCCCTCAGCGAGTTGGAGCTGCCTGCATCATGGTAGGCGCTTACGTAAGCCTGAGGTATCACTCGAAAGTGTTAGTTCAATCTGTCGAATGAGGACCTAGGATCGATCTCGAACCGGCGATCAAGGGGGCGGTACTCATGACCAGTTCTTCGGCACAGCTGCGGCGGCTCGGCGCTGAGTTGCGCAGGCTGCGCGAGCTCACGGGGCGGACGCAGGGCGATCTCGGCGCGGTGCTCGGTCGCACCCACGCCAGCCTGGTGAACTGGGAGCGCGGCAAGACCAAGATCAGCAAGTCCGATCTCGCCTATCTGCTCGCGGAGTTGCGGGCGCCGGCCGAGGTCCGCAGGGGCCTGGAGGAACTGCGCGTCGCGGCCAACCAGGGCCGCTCGCCCTGGGCGACGTACGACCTGCCGGAGTGGATGCGGCCACTGGTCAGCTTCGAGGAGGACGCGGTCCGGGTCGAGACCTTCGAACCGGTGCTGGTCCCGGGCCTGTTGCAGACCGAGGAATACGCGCGGGCGATCCACGAGACGGGGCATCACAAGGTGGCGCCGGAGTTCGTGGACAAGTGGGTGGCCGCCCGGATGAAGCGACAAGAGCGGCTCAGTGGGAAGCGGCCCCTCAAGCTGCATGCGGTGATCCCGGAGGCGGTGCTGCGCCTGGCCGTCGGCGGGCCCGATGTGCTGCGGCAGCAACTCGCCAGGTTGCATGAGGCATCCACGGCCAGGAACATCACCATCCAGGTGCTGGCCGGAGACCGCAACGGTTACGGTGGCGTGGCCAGCAACTTCCTGGTGCTGCACTTCGCGGACCCCTCGTTGGACCCGCCCCTTGGCTGCTTCGACGGCCCCTTGGGCGGCTATATGATCAGCGACGAAGGCGATGTGGCTACCTTGGGGTCGATGTTCAAGGACCTGAGCCGGATGGCGCTCTCCGCGAAGGACTCCACGGAGCTGCTGGCCAAGGCCCTTGCCGGATAACGCAGGAAAGGCTCCACCCCATGACCGAGTCCCCCAACTCCCCCTGGCGCACCTCTTCCTACAGCGACGCGGGGGGCAACTGCGTGCAGGTCGCCCACCTCACCGAGGACACCATCGCCATCCGCGACAGCAAAACCCCCGACACCGGCACCCTCCGCTTCACCCCCGCCCAGCTCACCGCGTGGCTGGACGGCATCAAGCGGGGGTAGCCGGCCGTCCGTCGGCACTAAAACTGCGCAAAGCCTTGTCGAGATCATCGCCCGGGTGCCACCTTGTCCCGACGACGATCACGGGGAGGCCGAAGTGGCACCGGACGGTACGACAGCGAGCGCTGAGCGGGCGGACGAGGGGCAGGTGGGGCGGCGCCAGTGGATCGGGCTCGGCCTGGGGGTGGTACTGGCCGTCGTGGTACGGCTGATCCTCCCCGACACCCTCTCGGCGGACGGGAAGAACGTCGCCGCGGTCGCGACCCTGATGGCGGTCTGGTGGATGACGGAGGCCATCCCGCTGTCCGCCACCGCGCTGCTGCCGCTGGTGCTCTTCCCCCTGCTGGGCAACGCGGCATTCAGCGAGGTGGCCCCGCCCTACGCCAGCGAGACGATCTTCCTCTTCATGGGCGGTTTCATCCTCGCCATCGCGATGCAGCGTTGGAATCTGCACACGAGGTTCGCGTTGAGCACCGTGCTACTGGTGGGCACCAGCCCGGTCCGCATGGTCGGTGGGTTCATGATCGCCACCGGCGCGCTGAGCATGTGGATCTCCAACACGGCCACCGCCGTGCTGATGCTGCCCATCGGCGTCGCGGTGCTCGGCCTGGTGACCCAGATCGGGGACGGCCGGCGAGACCCGAACTTCGCCACCGCGCTGATGCTGGGCATCGCCTACGCGGCCTCCATCGGCTCGCTCGGCACCCTGATCGGCACCCCGCCCAACGCGTTCCTCCGCGAGTACCTGAACAGCGAGCACGACATCAACATCGGCTTCTTCCAGTGGATGCTCTTCGGGGTCCCGCTGGCCGCCGTGCTTCTGTTCCTCGCCTGGCTGACCCTGACCCGTGTCTTCTTCCGGCCGACGATCACGGAGATCCCCGGTGGTCGGGAGATGCTGCTGGAGCGCCGGCGGGAACTCGGCCCGATGAGTCACGCCGAGAAGACGGTGCTCGGTGTCTTCATCTCGGCGGCGCTGGCCTGGGTGCTGGTCCCACAGATGGAGGACCGTTGGTCCTGGGTCTCGGACTTCGGTGACTCCGGCATCGCGGTCAGCGCGGCGCTGCTGCTCTTCCTACTGCCGGCTGACACACGGGCCACCCGCCGGGTGCTGATCTGGGAGGACACCAGGGACGTGCCCTGGGGCATCCTCCTGCTCTTCGGCGGTGGGCTGAGCCTCTCCTCGCAGTTCGGTGCCAGCGGACTCAGCAGCTGGATCGGAGAGCGGGTCGGTGGCCTGGACGCCATCCCCGTTCTTCTGCTGGTGCTGGCGGTCGCCGGACTGGTGTTGCTGCTGACCGAGTTGACCAGCAATACCGCGACCGCCGCGACCTTTCTGCCCATCATGGGCGGCGTGGCGCTCGGACTCGGCATCGACCCGCTGCTTCTGGTCGTGCCCGTCGCCCTGGCCGCGACCTGTGCCTTCATGTTGCCGGTCGCCACCCCGCCCAACGCGATCGTCTTCGGCTCCGGGCAGGTCACCATCGGACAGATGGTGCGCGGCGGAGCGCTGTTGAACATTGTGGCTCTGGTGTTGATCGTCCTGGCGACCTACACCCTGGGCGTGGTCGTCCTCGACATCAGTCTCTGACTGGCTGTCCCGTCGAGCGTCTGAACAGCCGCAGTGCTTCAGCCGAAGCGCGGGAAGGGCGCGTTCGTTATCCGCTTCCCCACGTCCGCCGCCGAGACGTCGACCGTCACCTCGCCTCAGACGCGGTAGCCGTCCTGGCCGTAGCGGCGGAGGTGGCGGAGGTCGCGCCAGCGGACGGTGCGCAGGCCGCAGGCCTCGCCGACGCCGCCGCCGTCCTCGGCGGCGATCATCACCGCGAGGAACGCGTAGCCGGCCATCCAGCGCAGCGTCGCGCGCCATGGTCCGGGCCGCCCCCCGTCGGCGGCCCGGACCACGCGCAGCCCCCACAGCAGTTTGCCGACGCTGGCGCGCAGCAGGCACATGCCGAGGACGTGGTTGGCGAACGAGAAGGCCAGCGCGCAGCCGAAGAGCGCCAACAGGTAGCCCACGACCCCGAGGCTTTCCGGCGGGAGCGTCAACGCTCCGATGACCGCGATGCCCAGCGTGAGCAGCACATCCGTGGCGGTCGTCAGCACCAGCCAGCCCTCGCCGGCTTCCCGTGGCACCACCGTCATCCCAAGTCCCCCCGAAACTGGTCTCGTTCGCTGAGGGAAATCTAGGGAACGGACCCAGACAGTTCGATGCCGGTGGCGTCACGGACCCGCTACAGCGGCCCCCTCCGAGGGCTGTCCCACGGTGGCACGCCCCGGCGTGCCACCGCCTCTGGTTCGACGCGCACGGCGTCGCACCGATCGGCTGCCCGCCGTCAGCAGGGGGCGCGCCAG
Organism: Streptomyces profundus; assembly: GCF_020740535.1. Classification (NCBI taxonomy): domain Bacteria; kingdom Bacillati; phylum Actinomycetota; class Actinomycetes; order Kitasatosporales; family Streptomycetaceae; genus Streptomyces; species Streptomyces profundus. The sequence continues at coordinate 3,957,881 of NZ_CP082362.1, read as the reverse complement.
GCGTCGAGGTCCCAGTTCTTGGCCATGGAGCTGAGGCCGAGGCGGTCGGCCTCGGGACAGAAGTCCTCGGGGGGCAGCTCGTACTCGACGTGGAAGACGGGCTTGTCGGCGTCGATGAACGGGGTGAGGTGGTGGCATTCGGCGTAGGCCGCGCACTCCTCGTTGACCGCGAAGTCGAAGTCGTCGACCAGCTCGGGCACTTGGGGCAGGTCGTTCTTGAGGCCGACGGCCAGGCCGCGTTCGTGGGCCAGCTCGGCGACCATGCGGTTGAAGGTCAGCTGGTGTTCGGCCGTGAGGGGGAAGCCGGTTTCGTTGAGGTGGCCGTCGAGGAGGTCGGGTTCGACGGCGTCGAAGCCCTTGTCGCGACACAGGTCGAAGCGGGCGGCGAGCAGCGGGCGGAGGGTGTCGGTGGCGCGGATGTCGAGCCATCGTTCGCCCGGCCAGCCGTTGCCCTCGCCCAGCAGCTCGCCGGGGAAGGCGTCCGCGTCGGGGCGGAAGTCCTCCCAGGCACCGACGTTGACGTAGCAGATGACCCGGATATCGCGCTCGTGGAGCGTGGCGACATCCTCCTCGGTGGCCTCGAAGGCGTCGATGTCATAGACGGCGACGGGGAGTTGGAGGTCGAGCGGACCGGTCAGCTGCCACTGCCAGTCGAGGCCGGCGGTCGGCCGCCAGCGGTCGGGGTCGGCCTCCGCGCCGTCCCGTTCTGCGGCACAGGCCGGCACGGCGGCCAGCAGCAGGGCCCCCAGCGCGAGCCGGGCGGCGGGACGGCTCAGTCGAACCAACGGGCCGTCTCCAACTCGGCGGCGCGGTCGGGGTCTTCGAGGAGCGCGGCCAGCTCGAAGCGGCGCGGCCACTGGCCGGTGGCCCAGGCGAGGCCGGCCGCCAGGCCCTCGAACGTGGCGGCGTGCAGGGCGCCTTCGGCGGTGAGCCGCCAGTCCACCTCGCGGCCCTCGATCACCAGGCCGTCCTCGTGCTCCAGATACTCGGCGGGGGTCTCCTCACCCAGCAACTCCCGAGCGGCGGCCGGCACCTCGCGCAGCTGCCCGCCGTCAGGCGGGGTGGCGGGGATGGCCGCGCTCAGCAGCCGGACGTCCAACACGGCCGCCAACTCGACGGCGAGATCCGGCGGTACGGGCAGCAGCGGGCAGCTGTCCGCCAGCGGCAGCAGATCGGGCGCGTCGGCGACCAGCGCCTCGCCCGCCTCCACCACCCGCACCTCGCCGTCGACCACCGCGCGCAGCCGGTCGGGCAGGGTGACGCCCGCCGGATCGAGCTCGGCCAACAGGCCGTAGAGACCGTGGAGTTGGGTGGCGGAGACCTCGCGTTCCGGATCGCCGAGCCGGGCGAGGAGCTCGGCCGCGCCGCCCGGCTCGGCCAGCAGGGCAGCCGCCGTGGTGCGCACGCCCAGCGCGCGCAGCACCTCCTCGTCGGCCTCGGCGGTGTCCGCGTCCTCGTAGAGGCCGGCCAGCAGGGCGTCCCCGGCGGCCGACCGCAGGCCCGCCGGACGTCGGCCGTCCAGCACGGGCGCGCCACGCAGCCACCAGGCGGTGTAGGAACGGCCGCGCTCCACCGTGCCGTCGGGCATCCGCACCCGCACCCTGGACGTCAGCGCCTCGCGCAGCGGGGAGCGGCCCAGCAGCTCCAGCACGCGCGGCCACCGCGCGTCGTCGACCAGCTCCAGGTCGCGGACGGCCAGCACCTCCGTCGCGACCGGCGGCAGCGACGCCTCGGGCAGCGCGTCCAGCAGGTCCTCGCACCAGACGTCGACCGAGTCCAACAGGCCGACGTCGTCCGGCTCGGCGAACGCCCCCTCGCGCGGCTCCAGTTCGTCCGGGTCGAGCACCACGTCGTTCGACCGCACCAGCACGAAATCGGCCTGCACGCCGACCGCCGTCAGCGTGCGCTCGCCCCACTCCTCGGCCAACTCGTGGTCACAGGCCGCCAGTTCATGCTCCCTGATGACCTGCTGGAAGAGGCTGCCGGGGAAGACCAGCTCCCCGGCCGGGGTGAGCTCGCCGGTGTCGTCCGGCAGCGCCAGGGCCGCCAGCCACGGCTCCTCGCCGGGGCCGAGGTCGGCGGCCCTGGCCAGGGCCAGCACGGTGGCGGCCAACTCGGCGGCCGGCACGGCGTCCTCGTCCCACACGTCCAGATCGGCCGAGGCGGCGACGGCGCTCCGCACCTGGTGGGTGTCCAACACCGCGCGTGGCGTCGCCGCCTGGGCGCCGAGCCGCTCCAGCAGCGGGTGGGCCGCCTCGGGATGCGCCACCTTCAGGCCCAGGCGCCCCAGCTCGCCCGGGTCGGTGCCGGGCGTCGGCAGCAGCACCCGCAGCGGACCTATCGTCGTGCGCCCGTCGGCCAGCGGCACCGGCAGCCCGGTGAGCAGCTCGGGATCGACGCCGGCCAGCGACTCGTACAGCCGCCACCACCAGCCCGGCGGGCGTTCCACGCCGGCCAGGCGCTCCACGATCTCGCCCAGCGAGACCCTCTCGACCTCCAACACCCTGAGCTCCGCCCGGCGTTCGAGGCCGGCCGGGAGCAGCCCGGGGAACAGCTCGGCGAGCACCGCGACCGTGTCGATACCGGCCCGCTCGACCAACTCGGCCTCGGTGGGCCGCAACGCGACCGGCGGCTCGCTCTCCGCCGGCTCCTCCCCCGACCCCTGGGCCACCGGATCGGCCGGCTCCGGCACGCTGACATCGACGGCCGCCCTCGGCAGGAAGGCCGTGCCGGGGAGCAGATCGAGCACCAACTGGCGGAGCTGGCCGTCCAGTTCGCCACGGCCCAGCGGACCTGGCACCAGATCGAGGATCTCCGGGGTGACGGGCCGCCAGTCCGCGAGCAGCGCGGCATACGCCTCGGCGGCGCGGGCCAGCAGAAAGTCCGTGAGCGGCCCGGGCGCGACATGGCGCCGCGTGGGCTCCAGCGGGAAGCTGCCGATGAGCAGCGCCGGCAGGCCGAGCGTGTCGTCGGTGGGCGTGGGCGCGTGCAGCACCGGCGCGCTGGCCGGCGGGCTGGGGGCGCCCTCCGCGTCCACCGGCACGGCCCAGCTGATCGACCAGTGCCGCCGCTCCCGCTCCTCCAGCGGCCGGTCGGCCAACAGCGCCTCGTCCGCCTCGCCCTCCAGCGCCGAGATCCGCCAACGCGTCGACCGGACGGCGCTGCCGGCCGGCCCGGGCTCCTCGGTGATCTGCGTGTACGGGCCGAACTGGCGGCGGGTCAGCGCCCGCACGCCGCGCGGGGTGTCCAGCACCACCTCGGTGAGCGCGGGCAGCGCCAGCAGCAGGCTGTCATCCACGGCGTCCAGCAGGCGGTTGGCCAGATCCTCGGCCGCCGCGTCGCGCAGCGGCAGCCGCAGCACGGTGTCATAGCCATCTGGCACCTCGGCCTCGACCGAGGGCAGCGGCAGGCGCAGCAGCGGAACGGCGTGCCGCTCGCCGGCCCTGCGGTCCAGCTCGGCCAGCAGCCCGGGCGTCTCCTCGGCGGCGGCGCGGACCAGCTCCGTCGACTCGGCCAGCGACCAACGCACCCCGCCCCCGGCACCGGCGATCTCGGGCCGGTCGCTCACCGCCAGCACGGCGGCGAAGCCGACGCCGAACCGGCCGACGCCCGAGCCGCCGCCGGGGCCGCCGCGCTTGGCCGACGCGCGCAGCGTCGACAACGACTCGACGCCGGCCGCGTCCAGCGGCGCCCCCGTGTTGGCCGCCGACAGCACCCCGTCGCGCAGCGTGAACCGCAACCGGCCGGGATCGCCGGCACGTTGGGCGGCGTCGCCGGCGTTCTGCGCCAACTCCACGACCAGCCGGTCGCGGTAGCCGCCCCGGGCGAGGTCCTCCTCGGCGTTGGCGTCCTCCCGGAACCTGGCCGGGGAGTCCCGCCAGGCCCGCAGCACGCGCTGCCGCAGCCGCTCGGTGTGGAACGGGTCGGCGAGGCCGGGGAACGGATCGTCCGCGTGGTCGATGGTCACGTCCCGACACTATCGCCGTCCGGCGGCGCGACCGCCCCCGGTCGCTCGTTTGTTCGGCCCGGGGCCGAGGGGGGTACCGCGAAGTGCTACGTTCGACGCTCGATGACCGACATATCCTTTCTGCTCCTGGTGGGCGGCGCGGTGTTCCTCGGGTCCGCCCTACAGAGCGGGATCGGGCTCGGCCTCGGCCTCCTCGGTGCGCCGACCCTGGCCCTCGTCGAACCCTCCCTGCTGCCCGGCGGCCTGCTGATCACCTCGCTGGTGCTGCCCGTACTCACCATCGCCGGCGAACGACGCCATATCGACTGGCGCGGCCTGGCCTGGGCCCTGCCCGCACGCGTCCCCGGCTCGCTGCTCGGCGTCTGGCTGGTCGCCCGGCTCGCGCCTGACGCGCTGGCGGGCGCGGTCGGCGTGATGGTGCTGCTGGCGGTGGCCGCCTCGCTGTGGCGCGTCCGCGTCCCGATCCGCCCCGACACGCTGATCGGGGTCGGCGTCATCTCCGGTGTGGCGGGCACCGCGACCTCGATCGGCGGACCGCCGATGGCCCTCCTCTACCAGTACGAACCACCGGCGCGGGTACGGGCCACACTCGCCGCGTACTTCGTGCTCGGCGGGGCGATGTCGCTGGCCGCGCTGCTGGCCGGCGGCCAGCTCACGGGGCGCCAGGTCGGCTACGGGCTGGCCGCGACGCCCCTGGTGATCGCCGGCTACTTCCTGGGCCGGCTCCTCCGCGACCGCTTCGACGCCGCCGCACTCCGCGCGGTACTGCTCGCCGCGGTGGCGGCGGCCGGCACGAGCCTGGTGGTGCGCGCCCTCACCTAGCCGGAGGCCCGGCTGGCCCACGCGGCGCCGAGCCTCGGGCCGGGGGGCCCGGACGGCCGCTTCGAGGGCCGGGGCGGACGGGCAGCAGAGCGCCTTGCGGCTGGCGGGACGGACATATGGAGGGACGGTGGGCAGGGTCGGGGGACAGCGAAGTGGGCGCGGGCGGTGGCGGGGGACGGCGCCGGCCCCTCGGGCCGGGCGGCCGAGGCCAACGGCTGACAGCCGGCCGGCTCGGCACAGCCGGCCCTTGGCCGGGCCGGAACGGGTGCCCCCACGGGGGCCGGCGGGGCAGCGGGCGAGGGAACCCGGCCGGGGGCCACGGCCGGCTCGGCAGCGGCGAACTCGGCGCGGCCTCGGGCCGGCAGGCCAAGGCGGGGCAGCGCGGCCGGTACCCGGCCGGAGCCCGAACCGGGCAGGCCGGCGGGCCCGGGAGCGCGGCCGGGGGCAGCGGGCATACCGGGCCTCCGCCGCGCGGCCCGAACGGGAGGAGCGAACTCGGCGCAGCCTCGGGCCGGCAGGCCGGGACGGGTCGGCGCAGCCGGCCCCCGGCCGGGGCCAGGAGCGGCCAACGGGCGCCCCCGTGGGGCGGATGGGCGGGGCAAGCCCGGCCGGCGGTGGCGAACTCCGCACAGCCTCGGGCCGGCAGGCCAAGCCGGCTCGGCGCAGCCGGTTCCTGGCCGGAGCCAGGAACGGGCAACGGGCGCTCCCGTGGGGCCGGGTAGGTCGCAGAAGCCCTGCCGGAGGCAACGGCCGTACCGGCGGCGGCGAACTCCGCGCAGCCTCGGGCCGGCAGGCCGGGACGGGTCGGCGCAGCCGGTACCCGGCCGGAGCCCGAACCGGGCAGGCCGGCGGGCGCGGGAGCCCTGCCGGGGGCAGCGGGCGTACCGGGCCTCCGCCGCGCGGCCCGAGCGAACTCCGCGCAGCCTCTGGCCGGCAGGCCAAGGCGCGGCGGCGCGGCCGGCCCCCGGCCGGGGCCAGGGGCGGTCAACAGGCGCCCCCGTGGGGCGGGTGGGCGGGGCAAGCCCGGCCGGCGGTGGCGAACTCCGCACAGCCTCGGGCCGGCAGGCCAAGCCGGCTCGGCGCAGCCGGTTCCCGGCCGGAGCTGCCAGGAGCAGGCAACAGACGCCCCAAGGGGGCGGGTGGGTGGGGAAAGCAGCGGGGCCGGCGGGCGCGGGAGCCCTGCCGGAGGCAACGGCCGTACCGGCGGCAGCGAACTCCGCACAGCCTCGGGCCGGCAGGCCAAGGCGCGGCGGCGCGGCCGGCCCCCGGCCGGGGCCAGGAGCGGCCAACGGGCGCCCCCGTGGGGCGGGTGGGCGGGGCAAGCCCGGCCGGCGGCAGCGAACTCCGCGCAGCCTCGGGCCGGCAGGCCGAGGCGGGGCAGCGCGGCCGGTTCCTGGCCGGAGCCAGGAGCGGGCAACGGACAGCCCCCAAGGGGGTGGGCGGGCGGGGAAAACGCCCGGGGCCAGCGGACGCGGGAGCCCGCCCGGCGGTGGCGAACTCCGCGCAGCCGGCCCCCGGCCGGGGCCAGGAGCGGGCAGCGGACAGCCGCCGTGGGGAAAAAGGAGCCGGTCAGAGGGGGTCGGCGCCGAGGTCGTCGATGACGGGGGGTGGGGGGGGCTGGTGCTTGGGGGATTCGGCCGCCTCGGAGTGCGCTCCGCAGCCGTACGCGAGGGAGATGACGCGGCCGTCCGCCGGGGAGAACTCGTTGCCGCAGACGCCGAACGCCTGCCGGAGGCTGCCGGCGAGCGGCACCAGGAAGCCGCAGCTGACGCAGGAGGCCGGGGCCGCCTGGGCCATCGGGGTGGCGGCGCCGAACTCGTCGTCCCAGCGGTCGGCGGCCTCGCGGAGGCCCATCAGGGAGAGCACCCGGTTGCGGCCCAGGCCCAGCTCACCGGCGACATCGCGGACGGTGCCACGTCCGATGTGGTCGTCCTCGGCCAGCGGGGAGTTGGGCGGCGGCTCCTCCTCGGCGAGGAAGCCCGGTTCGAGCCTCGGGTCGTCCTCCTCGGCGGGCAGCAGATCGCCCGGGCCCAGATCGCCGGGGCGCAGCCGTTCGCTCCACGGCACCCAGTCGGGTGCCAGCAGCGCCTCCGGCCCCGGGGTGAGGGCGACCTCGTCGACCGTCACATAGCGGGCGCGCGCCGCGCGGGCGACCGTGACGGCCCAGCGCCAGCCCGGGTAGCCGGGCTCCTCGCTGGCGAAGAAGTGGGTGACGAGGCGCTCGCCGTCGGCGATCATTCCCAGATGGCCGCCAAGACGGTGCGGGAACGCCGCCTGCGCCGCCGCGTCGCGCGCTAGCTCCACCGCTTCGGCGCACAGCCGGTCGGGGGTCCGGCTTCGCATCCCAGGACTCACAAGAACTCTCCTACGGCGTTGTTCGGTGCGGGCGCCTTGGGTGGCGAACGGGGCGGACGGAGCGGACGCGGGACCGCTACGACGTCGCGCTGATCGAGGCTAGGCGCACCGTCGGGCCACGCTATCGCACGGGGCAGCGCCCTCGCGCGTGGGTTCGGTGGCGCTGGTCGGGCACGGATCGGACCGGCGGGCGAGCGGGACCGGTCCGGGCCGGGGCCAGCCCGGCGGAAGCTCCGAGAAAGACCGTAAAGCCCGTGCGGATCAGGGGAGTCAGCGCGCCCGGGGGCCTTACTCTTGCCGTTGTGGCTGCTGGCGGTCGGTTGGACACGGGAAACCCCGAGGGCAAGGCCCGCGCCGGAGTGGTCGTCCGCACCGGCCGGGCGGTGGGTCGTGGGCTGTTGGCGGTGCCACTGGCGGTGACCCGCCGGGTGCGGCGCGCGACGCACGCGCACGGCGCGGGCGAGTCGGGCATGGCGAAGCTGATCGAGTTGCACGCGGTGCATTCGGCCGGCGACATGCTGATCACCTTCGCCCTGGCGTCCACCATCTTCTTCTCGGTGCCGACGGACGAGGCGCGCGGCCGGGTGGCGCTGTATCTGGCGATCACCATGGCGCCCTTCGTGCTGTTGGCGCCGGTGATCGGGCCGCTGTTGGACCGGGTGCCGCACGGGCGGCGGGCGGCGATGGCCGGCGCGCTGCTGGCGCGCGGCATGTTGGCGCTGGTGATCGCGAGCGCCGTGGTCACCGGCGGTCTTGAGCTGTATCCGGCGGCGCTCGGCGTGATGGTCTGTTCGAAGGCGTACAACATCGTGCGGGCCGCTGTGGTGCCCCGGCTGCTGCCGCCCCGGATCTCCCTGGTGAAGGCGAACGCGCGGATCACGTTGACGGGACTGCTCTCGGCCGGGGCGATGGCGCCCGTCGGGTTCGCGCTCAACGCGATCGGCGAGCGGTGGCCGCTCTACGCGGCCTGCGCCATCACGGTCGTCGGCGCGCTGATGTCGTTTCGGCTGCCGGGCCAGGTGGATCTGGCGAAGGGTGAGCGGACGGCGCATCTGGCGGAGTTGGCGGAGATCAGGAGCGGGGACGGCGAGGGGCGCTCGGAGCGGCGCGGGTTTCTGCCGCGCGCCGGGGACTCGCCGGTGTTGCGGGCGCTGACGGCGAACGCGTCGCTGCGGGCGCTCTCCGGCTTCCTGCTGTTCTTCATGGCGTTCCTGCTGCGCGGCGAGCCGCTGCCGGGGCTGACCGCCGCGCTGTCGCTGGGCCTGGTGGGGGTGGCGGCCGGGGTGGGGAACGGCCTGGGCAACGTGCTGGGGAACTGGCTGCGGGAGCGTTCCCCCGAGCTGATCCTGTTGGCGGTGCTGGCGGTGGCCGTGGGCACCACGGTGGCCGCCGCGGTCAGCTATCTGGCGGTGACGGTGATCGCGGTGTGCGCCGCGGCCGGGATCTGTCAGGCGCTGGGCAAGCTGGCGCTGGACGCGCTGATCCAGCGGGACGTGCCGGATGTGGTGCGGACGTCGGCGTTCGCCCGTTCGGAGACCACGTTGCAGATGGCGTGGGTGCTGGGTGGCGCGGTCGGGATCTCGTTGCCGTTGATCGGCCCGCTGGGCATGGCGGTCTGTGCCGGTCTTGTCCTGTTGGGGGCCGGTTTCAGCGTGCGGGGGCTGCTCTCCGCGGCCCGTCGCGGCTCGCCGCACCCGCGCGTCAGGTGACCGGTATGGGCCGGTAACCTGCCCACATGACTGTGATCGCCAGGAACCGGGGCCGCCGGGCCTTTCGTACCATGCTCGCGCTCGGCACCGTTTCGCTGGGCGTCCTGGTGCTGTCGGGGTGTGAGAAGCCGTCCCCGAACGCGCATTTCACGTTGGACAGCAGCAGCAAGACGCGGGAGACCGCGCGGGACTGCCACGGGCACGGCGAGGCGCTGGGCGTGACACGGGCGCTTGAGTGCCTCGCCAGCGACGAGGGGGCGGTGTCGTTCTCCACCTCGCCGGGCGACACGTTCCGGATCGGCGTGGATCCGGCGGTGGCCGAGGACGGCTGGGTGCTCTTCGTCAACGAGCAGCTGTACCGGATCGAGCCGTACACCGGCACCTACCAGAGCTTCCCCAGCGGCGATCTCTACCAGATGGTGCGGGGCGAGCCGCAGCCGGGCCAGCCGCCGGTCGATGAGGAGCTGCGGCTCTCCGTCGCCCAGGTGCGCGACGAGTACGACGTGGCCGCCATCTGGGACGCCTCAAGCGAGGAGGAGTTCCAGGAGAACCTCTTCGGCCAGGTCGAGGGCGTCTGGAACGTGACGCTCACCCCCGGCGACTGAGCCGGCTGGGGGCCCGCGCACCATGGGGGAGAAGCGAACGCTGGTGGTCACGGCCGTGCCGGCCGAGCGGGACGCGGTGACGTTGGCGGCGGGCGTGGCGCCCGAGCCGTTCACGCTGCCCGGCGGCCTCTCCCTGCAACGCGGACCCGGCCTTGACGCGGTCTCGGTCGGGGTCGGCCCGGCCGCCGCCGCGGCCGGCACGGCGACGGTGCTGGCGCTGGCGCAGGGCCGCTACGACCTGGTGGTCTCGGCCGGCATCGGCGGCGGGTTCGCCGCGGTCGCCGATGTGGGTGCGACGGTGGTGTCCTCGGCGCTGGTCGCGGCCGATCTGGGCGCCGAGACGGCCGACGGGTTCCTGGACGTGGGCGAGTTGGGCTTCGGCGCTGCGGTGCACCGGCCGCCGGCCGAGCTGCTGCGGGCGGCGGCCTCGGCGGTCGGCGGCCCCTCGGGCCCGGTGCTGACCGTGTCGACGGCGACCGGAACGGCGGCCCGCGCCGCCGAGTTGGCGGCCCGGCATCCGGGGGCCGCCGCCGAGGGCATGGAGGGCCACGGGGTCGCCACGGCGGCCGTGGCGCACCAGCTCGCGGTGTTGGAGATCCGCACCGTGTCCAATCCGGTGGGCCCCAGGGAGCGCGCCGCCTGGCGCATCCCGGACGCGCTGCGCGCCCTGACGGACGCGTTCGCCGCCCTGGGCCCGGCGTTCGACCTCTGGAGGCAGAAGACCGATGGCTGACCGTCCGCTCTCCCTGACGTTCTCGCCCTGTCCCAACGACACCTTCGTCTTCCACGCCTGGGCGCACGGCCTGCTGCCCGACGCGCCCGAGGTGGCCGTGGACTACGCGGACATCGACATCACCAACGGCCGGGCGCAGCGCGGCGAGGGCGATGTGTTGAAGGTGTCGTACGCGGTGCTGCCCTGGGTGCTGGACGCGTACGCGCTGCTGCCGTGCGGCGGGGCGCTGGGCCGTGGCTGTGGCCCGCTGGTGCTGACCGGTCCTGGGGCCGGGGGCGCCGCTCCGGCCGATCTGGCGGGCCGCACGGTCGCGGTGCCGAGCGAGCGGTCGACGGCCTATCTGCTGTTCCGGCTGTGGGCGGCGGCCGAGGTGCCGTGCGGGGTGGGCGAGGTGCTGGTGCTGCCGTTCGACGAGATCATGCCGGCGGTGCGGGACGGGCGGGTGGACGCCGGCCTGGTGATCCACGAGGCGCGGTTCACCTACCAGAACTACGGGTTGACGCGGCTGGCTGATCTGGGCGAGTTCTGGGAGTCCAGCACGGGGCATCCGATTCCGCTGGGCGCCATCGTCGCCAAGCGGTCGCTGGGCGAGGAGCGGCTGGCCGCGATCACGGCGGCGATCCGGGCGTCGGTGCGGCTGGCCTGGGCCGATCCGGCGGCCAGCGAGGCGTATGTGCGGGAGCACGCACAGGAGATGGACCCGGAGGTGGCGAAGGCCCACATCGGGCTCTACGTCAACGAGTTCACCGCCGACCTCGGGGAGAGCGGGCACGCGGCGGTCGCCGAGCTGCTGGGCCGGGCGGCCGACGCGGGCCTGGTGCCCCGCGTCGACCGGCTGGGCTGACGGCGGGCCGTTCAGCCCAGCTCGCGGAAGAAGGCCCGGATGTCGGCGACCAGCAGCTCGGGTTTCTCCATGGCGAGGAAGTGACCGCCCGAGTCCAACTCGGTCCAGCGGACGATGTGGTGGTCCCGCTCGGCCCAGGGGCGAACGGTGGCATCGACGGCGGAGAGCAGCACGCCGGTTGGCACGGTGCCGCGCGCGGGCCCCGACCAGCCGGCCGCCTCGTCGCCGCCCGCACCCCAGTCGGTGGCCGTCTCGTCGCCGCCCGCACCCCAGTCGGTGGCCGACATCATCTCGTAGTAGATCTGGGCGGCCGAGGACGCCGTGGCGGTGAACCAGAAGAGTGCGACGGTGGTCAGAAAGCGGTCACGCGCCACGCTCTCCTCGGGCAGCCCGTCCTCCGGGTGGGTCAGTTCCTTGAACTTCTCGACGATCCAGGCGAGTTGACCGACCGGCGAGTCGGTGAGCGCATAGCCGACGGTGTCAGGGCGCTTCCCGTTGCACTGGAGGTAGCCGTCGTTGAAGTCCTGCATCCGCTGCCAGCGCTCGGCGTCGGCCGGGGAGAGCCCGTCCATCTCGCCCTCCGCGCCGACCGGGAAGGTGAGCATGGCGTTGAGGTGCAGCCCGATCACCCGGTCGGGGGCCAGGGCCGCGATCTCGGGGCCGACCCAGCCGCCCGTGTCATAGCCCTGGACGCCGAACCGCCGGTACCCCAGCCGGTCCATCAGCTCCACCAGGCACGCGGCCATCGCCCCTGCCCCCATGCCGGGCCCGGCCAGCGGGGTGGAGAAACCGAACCCGGGCAGTGACGGCACCACCAGGTGGTAGGCGTCCGACGGATCCCCGCCGTGGGCGGCGGGATCGGTCAGCGGCCCCAGCACGTCCAGGAAGTCCGCGAAGGTCCCTGGCCAACCGTGCAACAACAGCAGCGGGGTGGCGTCGGGGTGCGGGGAGCGCAGGTGGACGAAGTGCAGACGCTGCCCCCGCACCGAGGTCACGAACTGCGGGTGGGCGTTCAGCTCGGCCTCCCTCGCCCGCCAGTCGAAGGAGTCGCGCCAGTAGCCGACCAACTCCCTCAGATAGTCGGCGGGCACGCCCCGACTCCAGCCGGTGCCCGGCAGCTCGGCGGGCAGGCGGGTGCGGGCCAGCCGCTCGTTCAGCTCGGCGATCTCGGGCTGCGGGACATCGATCCGGAAGGGCGTGATCCGCTCGGCGGGATCGTCGCGGTGCGCTGTGTTGTGGGCGTCGTTCATGCGGGGAACCGTAGGAGGCGGTGCGGACAGGACCGGTCCTAACCATGCGGGAGACTGGGGACATGCGAGACGGTGCGGGCCCGCTGCCTCCCTCGGCCCGGCTGCTGAGGCTGCTCTCCCTCCTCCAGAGCGGACAGGACCGCTCCGGCGGGGAGCTGGCCGAGCGTCTTGGCGTGACCGCCCGCACCGTGCGCAGGGACGTCGAGCGGCTGCGCGCGCTGGGCTATCCGGTGCTGGCCGCGCGTGGCACCGCCGGATACCGGCTGGTCGCCGGTGCCGCGCTGCCGCCGCTGCTGCTCGACGACGAGGAGGCGATCGCGGTGGCCGTGGCGCTCGCGACGACGGCGAGCAGCGCGGTCACCGGGATCGAGGAGACCTCGCTGCGCGCGCTGGCCAAGCTGGAACAGGTGCTGCCAGGCCGGCTTCGGCACCGCGTCCAGACCCTGGGCACGGCCACCGTCCAGGTGTCGGCGGCCGGCCCCGAGGTCGGGGGCGAGACGCTGATGGCGCTGGCCGAGGCCAGCCGCCGGCGCGAGCGGCTGCGCTTCGACTACACCGACTCACACGGCCGCCGCGCGGTGCGCGAGGTCGAGCCGCACCACATCGTCTGCTTCGTACGGCACTGGTATCTGATCGCCTGGGACGTCCACAGGGACGACTGGCGCACCTTCCGGATCGACCGGCTGGTCCCGCGCACGCCCACCGGCCCGCGTTTCGCCCCGCGTCCGCCACCGGACGGGGACCCGGCGGCCTATCTCGCCCGCCGGCTCTCCTTCGGGACCTGGCCGCACCGGGCGACCGTCACGCTGCACGAGCCGATCGAGGAGGTGACGGAGCGGGTCTGGCCGGGGATGGGGGTGCTGGAGGCGGTGGACGAGGCGAGCTGTCGGCTGCGCGTGGGCGCCGACAGCGTCGCGTCCCTGGTCTGGATGATCACCTCGGTCGACACCGACTTCACCCTCACCGACGGCTCCCCTGAGCTGGCCCGCGCCCTGCTGCGCCAGGCCGCCCGCTGTCGGGCGGCCGTGACACCGCCGGAGGGGACCTAGACGTCCAGTTGGTCGGCGACGGCGCGGAGCATGCCGGCGATCTTCCGGCCACTGGCGCGGTCCGGATACCGGCCGCGCTCCAACTGCTGGGAGACGCCGTCGAGCAGCGTGGTCAGATCCTGCACGATGGAGGCCAACTCGTCCGGCTTGCGGCGCTGCGCGGCGGCCACCGAGGGGACCGGGTCGAGCAGCACCACCGACAGCGCCTGATCGCCGCGCTGCCCCGCCACCACCCCGAACTCGACGCGCTGTCCCGGCTTGAGCACGTCGAGGCCGCTGGGCAAGGCCGAAGAGTGCACAAAGACATCGCCGCCGTCATCACGGGAAAGGAAGCCGAAGCCCTTCTCGCTGTTGAACCACTTGACTTTGCCGGTAGGCACGTGTCCTCGTCCTCGCACTCGCATAGCAGTGAGGCGGGCCACATCAGCCCGCCAGGTCCAGGCTAGTAGCCCGGGGCCCGGTGACAAGATGCTCCCGGGCCGTTTCGGAGGATCACTGCCCCCGGCGCGTCGCAAATATGCTCGCACCTGCGATCCTGTGGGGGTGAGTACGAACTACCCGGGAGACGGCCTGGTGCGCGTGGGCGGCGTGGTGTTCGCCGTCGGTGCCGTGGCGACCCTGATCACCGTGATTCCGCTCCTCGTTGGGGCCGACCCGCTGCCGACGGCGGCGTATCTGGTGTCGATGCTGATGGGCGCCGGCTTTCTGCTCGCCGGCTGTGGCCTGATGCGGTCCATGGCGGCGCAGCGCCGGATGGACCGCGCCGCGCAGTCCGCTCAGCCCGTCGCGCCCTCCGCGAGATAGCCGGCGAGCCAGGCGGGGAACGCCGTCAGATCGTCGAGGACCACATCGGCGCCGGCGGCCCTGAGTTCGTCGGCGGGGCAGGGCCCGGTGGCGACCGCGACGGAGAGCGCGTCGGCGGCGCGCGCCCCGCGCACGTCCCCCACGTGATCGCCCACGTAGACGCCGGCCTCGTGCGCCCTGAGCGCCTCCGCCTTCCGCTCGGCCCAGAGCCAGCCGACCACCGCGTCGGGGGCCAGGCCCAGATGGTCCAGATGCAGCTTGGCGTTGCCCCCGTGCTTGGCGGTGACCACGACGCTGTGCCCGCCGTGCCGGCGCACCGTCTCGATCGCCTCGGCGGCGCCCGGCAGCAACAGGGTCGGCTCGATCGCCAGATCCACGTACATCTCGCGGTAGCGCTCCACCATGGTCGGGATCAGCTCGGCGGGGAACCAACAGGCCAACTCGTCCTCAAGCGGCGGTCCGAGCCGGCTGACCGCGAGATCGGCGTCGATGAACACCCCCGTCTCGTCGGCCAGCGCCCGATAGGTGCGGTGGATGCCGGGACGGGAGTCGATCAGGGTCATGTCGAGGTCGAAACCCACGGTCAACCGGGGTGTCCGCGCTGAGAGAGCCATACCGCTATTGTGCCCCTGGCAGATGCCTATACTTAGGCTCGCCTTACCTAACCCCAGGGACGTCATGCCAGCCATATCCGACCGCCGACCGCTCGCCGCGTCTCGCGCGACGACCTCGCGCCGGCTGGCCTGGCTCGCCGCCGGTCTTGCGGCGCTGGTGGTCGCGATGCTGCTGAGCGTGGCGCTCGGCAGCCGTTCCATGGGCCTCGACCAGGTCTGGCAGGCGCTGTTCACCGGTCCTGACCAGCTGACCGGGGAGGACGCGAGCGCCGCCAAGGTGGTGCGCGAACTGCGGGTGCCGCGCACCCTGATCGCGGTGATGGTGGGCGCGGCGCTGGGCATGGCGGGCGCGGTGATGCAGGGCCTCACCCGCAACCCGATCGCCGAGCCCGGCATCCTCGGGGTGAGTCAGGGCGCCTCAGTCGCCGTGGTCCTGGCGATCACCTTTGCCGGCGCGAACAGCCTGGACGACTACGTCTGGTACGCCTTCGCCGGCGCGGGCGTTGCCGCCGTGCTGGTCTACGGGATCGCCAACCAGGGCCGGGGCGGGGCCACTCCGGTGCGGCTCGCGCTGGCCGGCGCGGCGATCAACGCGCTGTTGGCCTCGGTGATCGCCGGAGTGCTCACCACCCATGGCGCCACCCTCGACCAGTTCAGGTTCTGGCAGATCGGATCACTGACCGACAGGAACGCGGAAATCGCCGGACAGATAGCGCCGTTCCTGCTGACCGGCGTGATCTTTGTCGCCGCAGCCGCACGGGGACTCGACGCGCTGGCGCTGGGCGACGACGTGGCCAGGGGCCTGGGCCAGAACGTGGGAGCGGTGCGGATCGTCGGCGGCGTCGGCGCCGTCGTGCTCACCGGCGTCGGGGTGGCGGCGGCAGGGCCGATCGCCTTTGTCGGCCTGGCCGTTCCCCATATCGGCCGCGCCCTGGTGGGCGGCGGACACCGCTGGCTGCTGCCGATGTCCGCGCTGCTGGGCGCCGTGGTGCTGCTGGTCTCCGACGTGGTGGGCCGACTGGTCTTCCCGCCGTCCGAGGTGCCGGCCGGGGTGATGACGGCGCTGGTCGGGGTGCCGTTCCTGATCTATCTGGTGCGCCGCTCGGGGGTCCGAGGATGAGCGCGCGCGGCACACGGGGCAGCGGGGAGCGGCCATGACCATGACCATCGGCCGGGCGACCGAGCGGCGCCTGCGGCCCACCGGCTACCTGGCGCTGCGCGCCGGGCGCGGCTCGCTCCTGCTGCACCGGCGGACGTTCGCCGTGGTGACCGCGCTGGTTCCGGTGCTGCTCGCCGCCGCGCTGGCCAGCCTCTGCCTCGGCGAGTCCACCGTGCCGCCGGCCGAAGCGGTCCGCTCGGTGCTGGGCCTCACCGACGAACACGACTTCCTGATCGGCGTGCTGCGGCTGCCCCGGCTCACCGTCGCGCTGCTGGTGGGCGCCGCGCTCGCCGTTGCCGGCGCGCTGATCCAGACCGTCGCCCGCAACCCGCTGGCCAGCCCCGACATCATCGGCGTCAGCCATGGCGCGGCGGCCTTCGCCGTCGCCGCCATGACCTTCGGCTGGGCCTCCGCCTCCGAGCTGCCCTACTGGGCCGTCGGCGGCGGCCTGTTGGCGGCCGGCCTGGTCTATCTCTTCGCCTGGCGCCGGGGACTGCACGCCGCGCGCTTCGTGCTGGTGGGCATCGGCTTCGCCATCGCGCTGCGCTCCGTCACCCAGCTCTTCCTCACCAAGGGCGACCACACCGTCGCCCAGCAGGCCCTCGTCTGGATGACGGGCTCCTTCAACGGCCGTGGCTACGCCGAGGCCCAACCGCTGGCCTGGGCCCTGCTGTTGCTGCTGCCCGCCGTCTGCTGGGCGGCCCGCGCCCAGCGGACGGTGGCCCTCGACGACGACACCGCCACCGCGCTCGGCATCCGGCTCAACGCCACCCGCGTCGGGCTGGCCACCGTCGGCGTCCTGCTGGCCGCGCTGGCCACCGGCACCGCTGGGCCCGTCGACTTCGTCGCCCTGCTCTCACCGCAGATCGCCCGCCGGCTCACCCGCACCGCGCAGATACCGCTGCTGGCCACCGCGTTGGTCGGCGCGCTGCTGACCGTGCTGGCCGACCTGGTGGCCCGGACGCTGTTCGCCCCGACCGAACTGCCGGCCGGAGTGGTGACGGCGGCCGTCGGCGCGCCCTGTCTGCTGTGGCTGATCATCAACAACCGCACCGGAGGACGGGCATGATGACCCCCTTTTCCGCTCCGTCCCCCTCGGCCTCCTCGGCCCCCTCGTCCGGCTTCGCCGCGCCGACCGGACGGCTGGCCGCCAGGGGGCTCACCCTCGGCTACGACACGGCGCGCCCCGTCGTCGCCGAACTGGACCTGGACATCCCCGACGGCCAGGTCACCGTGATCGTCGGCCCCAACGCGTGCGGCAAGTCCACCACGCTGCGCGCCCTCGGCCGGCTCCTCAAACCCCGTGACGGCGTGGTGCTGTTGGACGGCGAGGAGCTGTCCAAGCTGCCCACCCGGGGGATCGCGCAGGCGCTCGGGCTGCTGCCGCAGACCCCCGTCGCGCCCGACGCGATCACCGTCGCCGACCTGGTCTCCCGTGGCCGGCAGCCGCACCAGCGCTGGTGGCAGCAGTGGTCGGAGGCCGACGAGAGGGCCGTCGCCGAGGCCATGGCGCGCACCGACGTCACGGAGCTCGCCGACCGCGCCGTGGACGAGCTCTCCGGCGGCCAGCGGCAACGCGTCTGGATCGCCATGGCCCTGGCCCAGCGCACCGATCTGCTGCTGTTGGACGAACCCACCACCTATCTCGACATCGCGCACCAGGTGGAGGTGCTCAACCTGGTGCGCCAGCTGGCCACCGCCACGCCCGAGACACCGGCCAGGACCGTTGTCACCGTGCTCCACGACCTCAACCAGGCCGCCCGTTACGCCGACCACCTGGTGGCCATGAAGGACGGCCGGATCGCGGCCAGCGGCCACCCCGACGACATCGTCACCGCCGACCTGGTGTGGGACGTCTTCGGCCTGGCGGCCGTCGTCATCCCCGACCCGGTCACCGGCTCCCCCCTGGTGGTGCCGGAGGCACCCGCCCCCCATCCCTCCGCCACCGACCTCCACTAATTCGCCAGACCTGATTCGCCAGACCTGATTCGCCAGAAAGGCACATCCGTCATGAACCGCCGCATCACCGCCTCCGCGCTGGCCCTCGCCTGCGCCGTCGCCCTCGCCGCGTGCGGGAGCGACTCCGACGACTCGGACTCATCGGACGCCGGCAACGGCTCGGGCGACGGGGCGACGAGAACCGTCGAGACCGCGATGGGCCCCGTCGAGGTGCCGGAGAACCCGCAGCGCGTCGTGGTCCTCGACACGGCCGAGCTGGACACCGTGATCACCCTCGGCGTCATCCCGGTCGGCGCCGTCCAGGCCGACGCCACCCAGGAGTTCCTCGACTACCTGCCGCAGGACCAGCTGTCCGACATCGAGGTGGTGGGCAACATCGCCGCACCCAACCTGGAGACCATCGACCGGCTGCACCCCGATCTGATCATCGGCAGCAAGGTCAGGGACGAGGAACGCTACGACGAGCTCTCCGCCATCGCGCCCACGGTCTTCTCCGAGACGGTCGGTGCGCCCTGGAAGGAGAACTTCCTGATGCACGCCGAGGCGCTCGGCAAGTCGGAGGAGGCCGAGCAGGTCATCGCCGACTACGAGGCGCACGCGGCCGAGGTCACCGAGGCGCTGGGCGGCGCCGAGGCGGCGGCCGACATCGAGGTCACCATGCTGCGCTTCATCGAGGGCGGCAACACCCGGCTCTACGGCCGCGACAACTACATCGGCGGCGTCCTGGCCGACCTCGGCCTCGGCCGCCCGGCCATCACCGACGAGGCCACGGACGGCTTCGCCGTGGAGATCAGCCCCGAGCAGATCGACCAGGCCGACGCGGACGTCATCTACTACGCCTCCTACGGCGACCCCGACGCCTCCGGCGAAGAGGGCGCGGTCGGCGGGCCCCTGTGGGAGGACCTGACCGCCGTCCAGGAGAACCGCGCCTTCCCGGTCAACGACCAACTGTGGTACCTCGGCATCGGCTACACGGCCGCCAACCAGATCATCGACGAGATCGAGGAAACCCTGACATAGCCAGCACCTCGGCCGCGCCCACCCGGCCAGGACCCCGGGGGGCCGGTTCACTCGGGTGGGCGGTTTGGCGGTACGCGGGGCGGTGGGGAGGGTTGGGGTTCGTGGCGGAGGGCCAGGGTGTCGGTGCACAGCCGGCGCCGGACGGGATCCGGGGCCGGGCCCGCAGACCGAACGAGGAGCCCTCCATGGCGACCTACGACACCGAGATCCACACCGGCGGCGGAGGCTGGCAGCCGGACGAACCCCTGAGCGTCTCCCTCACCAACCGTGGCAGCGTCGTGCCCGAGGACGGCCCGCCCGCGACCGGCACGACGGTGACCTGGAGCAGTGAGAACGCGGGGAACGGCTCGGTGACCTTCTTCGACGACGGCACCGCCTTCCAGGGCACCGCCCAGTTCCCCGGCGAGGGCCCCGTCGGCTACCGAGGCCAGCTCAGCGGCTGACCCCGCCGCCGGCGGGGGTCACTCCCTGAGGGGGCGGCGGGCGCGGAAGAGGAGGAAGGCGGCGCTGGTCAGGGCGGCGGTGCGGAGCAGCAGGGCCCAGTCGTCGGCGAGCATCGTCTGCGCGTCGCCCTCCTGGAGCAGCTCGCCCCAGTAGCCGCCGGCCCGGCCCAGCAGCCAGACCGCGTAGACCGTCGCGACCAGGGCCGGCATGCCCACCGCCGCCCACTGTCCCTCGCGGGTGCTGAGCCGGGGCGACCAGTAGGCCAGCAGCCAGCCCAGCGCCATCGCGTAGAGCGAGGGCCACACCGCGCCGCCGACCAGGGCCGCGACGCCGGCCAGTTCGATCACGCCGCCCCGGCGCCGGCCGCTGAGGACCGCTCGGGCCAGCCGGGCGCCCCGGCGGGGCGGCCTGGGCGGGTTCTCGTCCTCCACCACCGGCTGGGTCAGGGAGGCGTCGGCGGTGGCCGCCTCCGCCTCGGCGGCCTCAAGCTCGGCCTCCAGCTCCGCTTCGGTGCTGGGGCCGCGCTCCGGGGCCGGCAGGCCGCTGGGGCCGAGCAGTTCGGGGATGTCGACGCCGCCGGTGAAGCCGCCGATCTGGCCGTCCCGCCAGCTGTCCACCCGGGGGAGCGAGCCGGTGCGCCCCATCGGCACCTCGGGCCCGGCGGCCTCTGGCCTCGCCGCCTCGGGCGTGGCGGCCTCCCGCTGCGGGGGCAGCGAAGCGGTCGGCGCTGACGACGGCGCGGCCGGCTTCGCCGCCGGAGGCGGGGCGTTGCCGCCGCCCGCCGCGTCGGCGACCACGTCCTCCGGGCTGCCGAGGCGGCCCAGGATGCGTTTCACCGAGGCGCGGCTCTCCGCCCCGGGGCCGGAACGTTCCCGCCCGATCTCGTCGCGCAGCCGGTTGACCAGGCGGACTCGTTCGGCCGCCGACATCGTGGTGCCATGAGCCAGGTCGCCGACCCGGCTCAGATAGTCGAACACCAGCTTCTCGTCTTCGATCCCCACGTCACTGTTCCCTGTGTTCGCATCGGCCGGAGCGCCCTCGCCGCGTCACGCCTCCTGATGCTACTCAGCCGGGGCCCCGCCGGGGGGCGAGCCGGTGGAACCTAGGGGAACGCCGTTGTTCATCGCGGGTTCACCGAACGCCGTACAACCCGCTACCCACAGCTCGTTACATGGTGAACGTCTCCGCGGAGACCTCATTCACGCTTTCCGGGAGCCCGCACCACGGCTACTGGTCCCAGCACATCTCCCGCGGCGAGTCGCGGCCGGGCGCCCCGTGTGCCGGCCGCTTTCTTCACTGCCGAGACCGACAGCGAGGGAGAGCCCCATGGGTGCCTGGTTGAGTTCGAGTCGGGCGACATCCCTGTCCAGCGACATGCTCGACGAGCCACCTGGATCCACCGGGGCCGCCGAGGCGCCGGCGATCGCGCCGGCACGGATACCGCTCGGCTCGCACCCGGTGGTGCTGCTGGCCGACGCGGACGAGCGCATCCGGCAGGGGCTGACCACCCAGCTGGCGAAGTACCAGGTGTCGGTGGTGCACTGCGCCGACGGGGCCGCCGCGCTGTTGGAGGCGGGGCTGCGCAAGCCGGATGTGCTGCTGGTCTCGGCCGATCTGCCGTTGATCGACGGGGCCACGGTGCTGCGCCTGGTCCGGCGTCGGCTGTCCATCCCGGTGGTGCTGGGGGTGGGCCCGGACGACACCGCGCAGGTGGCGCCGGCGCTCGCGGCCGGCGCGAGCGCCTGTGTGGCGCGCCCCTATCGGCCGCGCGAGGTGGCCCAGTTGCTGAGCCTGGCCGACCGGGGCAACCGTGGCTGGGACCAGCCGCTGGTGTGCGGTCCGCTGACGCTCGACCCCAGCACCTACGAGGTGCGGATGCACGGCGTGTCGACGGCCCGGCTGCCGTTGCGGGAGTTCCAGCTGCTGCATCTGCTGATGCTCCACGCCGAAAAAGTGATCACGCGTGATCAGATCCGAACCGAGCTCTGGGGTGAGGGCGCCCGTCGCTCCAACACCATCACCGTTCACATTCGGCGCCTGCGGGAACGGCTGGGCGACGACCCGCACCACCCGGAGATCATCCAGACCGTCCGGGGCGTCGGCTACCGGCTGGTGCCGCCCGCCGGCTGAGCGGGGCGGCCCTGGAGGCCAGCGGGGAAGGGCGATCCGCGGGCGGTTGACGGGCGAAGCGGCCCCTGCCGGAAGGCGGGGAACAGGCCCCTCAGCCGCCCGCGCTTTCGGTTTTGATCACCAGCTTTCTTCCTTAACGATTCCAACTCTTTTTGTGAAACTGCCGGTTCCGCCGAACCTATCTTTTTGTTCACCTTCTGGCCCTCACGGCTTCGCTGGCCGCTCTTACGTTCTCCACGACAACACCCAATCAAAAGTCAGCAGCCAGCAGTCATCTGCATCCCGGCCGACGGCCGGACAGGAACAAGGAGCAGGTCATGCGCAAGACGCGCGCTCGCATCGCCGCGATAGCCGTGGTGTCCGCCCTGGCACTGGTCACGGCGTGCAGCAGTGACAACGAGGACGGCAACGGGGGCAACGGGGACAACGAGAACGGCGGCACCACCGGCGGCGGCGAGGAGACCTCCGAGCTGTCCGGCACCATATCGGGCGCGGGCGCCAGCTCGCAGGTCGCGGCGCAGCAGGCCTGGCAGGCCGGGTTCCTGGGCGCCAACCCCGATGTGACCGTCAACTACGACCCGGTCGGCTCCGGCGGCGGGCGCGAGCAGTTCATCGCCGGTGGCACCGACTTCGGCGGCACCGACGCCTACCTCGCCGACGAGGAGCTGGCCGCCGCCATCGAGCAGTGCGGCGAGATCGTCCAGATCCCCGTCTATGTCTCCCCGATCGCCCTGATCTTCAACGTCGAGGGCGTCGACGAGCTGAACCTCACCCCGGAGACCATCGCGGCGATCTTCAACCAGGAGATCACCACCTGGAACGACGAGGCCATCGCCGCCGACAACCCGGACGCCGACCTGCCGGACACCGCGATCACCCCGGTGAACCGCTCCGACGACTCCGGCACCACCGAGAACTTCGTCGAGTACCTGCTGGCCGCCGCGCCCGACGCGTGGCCGCACGAGGCCGACGACGCCTGGCCCGTCTCCGGCGGCGAGGCCGCCCAGGGCAGCTCCGGCGTGGTGCAGGCCGTCGGCAGCGGCAACGGCACCATCGGCTATGTGGACGCCAGCCAGGCCAGCGACCTGAGCAGCGTCAACGTGGGCGTCGGTGACGACTTCGTCGCCTACTCCCCCGAGGCCGCGGCCAACGTCATCGAGGTCTCCGAGCGGGTCGAGGGCCGCGGCGACTCCGACTTCGCCTACGACCTGGCCCGGGACACCACCGAGGCCGGCACCTACCCGATCGTGCTCGTCTCCTACGCGATGGCCTGCGCCACCTACGACGACGCGACCAAGGCCGAGCTGGTCCAGGCCTACCTCTCCTACGTGATCAGCGAGGAGGGCCAGCTGGCCGCCGCCGAGGCCGCCGGCTCCGCGCCGATCTCCGACGCGCTGCGGCAGGAGTTCCAGCCCGCCATCGACGCCATCACGGCTGGCTGAGTCCACCCACCGGATCCCGGGCGGTCGCCCCACACCGCGACCGCCCGGCCCTCCCTGGGCCGGCCCCCCAGGCCGGCGCTCCTTCGGCCACCAGCCCGAGAAAGGGAAACCGAAGCGTGTCTTCGAGCACCGAGCTGTCACCCCCAGAGCACGAGCCACCGCCGCAGCTCCAGCGCGAGCTGTCCAGCCAGCGGGACAGCCGGCTGGGTGACCGGCTGTTCTCCACCTCCGCCGCGGGCGCCGGGGTGCTGATCCTGGTCATCCTGGCCGGCGTAGCCGCCTTCCTGCTGGTCGAGGCGTGGCCGGCACTGTGGGCCGACGCCGACGAGGTGTCAGGGGGCGACGGGATCGTCCTCTACGTCTGGCCGCTGCTCTTCGGCACGCTGCTCGCCGCGCTGATCGCGCTGCTGATCGCGGCGCCGCTGGCCGTCGCCATCGCGCTCTTCATCAGCCACTACGCGCCCCGGCGGCTGGCCTCGGCGCTCGGCTATGTGATCGACCTGCTGGCCGCGGTGCCCAGCATCATCTTCGGCCTGTGGGGCATCGCCGAACTGGCCCCGCTCACCGTGGAGCCCACCAGGTGGCTGGAGGAGAACCTCGGCTTCATCCCGCTCTTCGCCGGCCCCGCCTCGGCCACCGGGCGCACCATGCTGGTCGCCTCGATCGTGCTGGCCGTGATGATCCTGCCGATCACCACGGCCGTGATCCGGGAGGCGTTCCTCCAGACGCCCCGGCTGCACGAGGAGGCGTCGCTGGCGCTCGGCGCCACCCGCTGGGAGATGATCCGGATGGCCGTGCTGCCGTTCGGCCGCTCCAGCATCATCGGTGGCTCCATGCTCGGCCTGGGCCGGGCCCTGGGCGAGACGATGGCCGTCGCGATCGTGCTGTCCGCCTCCGGCGGCGTCACCTTCAACCTGATCAGCAGCGGCAACCCGTCCACCATCGCGGCCAACATCGCGCTGTCCTTCCCCGAGTCGTCGGGCCTGGACATCAATGTGCTGATCGCCTCAGGGCTTGTCCTCTTCGCCGTCACCCTGCTGGTCAACATGGCCGCCCGCGCGGTGATCAACCGGCGGCGTGACTTCTCGGGAGCCAACTGATGAACACGTCGAAGACCACCCAGGCGGCGGCTCCCGACGCCGGCCCGCCCCCCGTCATACCCGAGCGCCCCGCGCTCGCCCAGGGCTCGCTGCCCCGCAGGGGCGCCCCGCTGGTGCTGGCCGCCTGGGTGCTGCTGGGCGTCGCGCTGTATCTGCTCGCCGGCTGGAACCCGGCGCTCAGCGGGCTGATCGCCGCCGTCGGCTACTCCGCCACGGTCTACGGCTGGTCACGGAGCGTCGAGGGCCCCCGCAAGGCCAGGGACCGGCTGGTCACCGCCGTGGTGTCCAGTGCCTTCCTGATCGCCCTGCTGCCGCTGATCTCCGTGATCACCACCGTGCTCTCCAAGGGCTTCGCCCGCTTCGACGCCGAGTTCTTCAACAACTCGATGCGCGGCGTCGTCGGCGAGGGCGGCGGCGTGCACCACGCGCTGATGGGCACGCTGATCGTCACCGGGCTCGCCGCGCTGATCTCGGTGCCGATCGGCATGCTGACCGCGATCTACCTCGTCGAGTACGGGCGCGGCGCGCTGTCCCGCTGGATCACGTTCTTCGTCGACGTGATGACCGGCATCCCGTCCATCGTGGCCGGCCTCTTCGCCTACGCCCTCTTCGAGCTGTTCTTCGGCGCGGGCGTGCGGATGGGCATCATGGGCTCCGTCGCGCTCAGCGTGCTGATGATCCCGGTGGTGGTGCGCTCCACCGAGGAGATGCTGAAGCTGGTGCCCAACGAGCTGCGCGAGGCGTCGATGGCGCTGGCCGTCCCCAAGTGGCGGACCGTCGTCAAGGTGGTGCTGCCCACCGCGCTGGCCGGCATCGCGACCGGTATCACCCTGGCCGTCGCCCGGGTCATCGGCGAGACCGCGCCGCTGCTGGTCACCGTCGGCATCACCAACAGCGACAACTTCAACCCCTTCGACGACCGCATGGCCACCCTCTCGGTCTTCTCCTACTACCAGTACGCGACCCCGGGCATCCCGCCGGAGCCGTTCCTGGACCGGGCGTGGGCGGCGGCGTTCACGCTGATCCTCCTCGTGATGGCGCTCAACCTGGTGGCACGCCTGATCTCCCGCCTCTTCGCCCCCAAGACCCGCGCCTGACCGGCGCCGTCCCGCGATCCCCGAAGGAAGCGAAGCACTGTGGCCAAGCGCATCGAGGTCAAGGGCCTCGATATCTACTACGACAAGTTCCTCGCCGTGCAGGGCGTCTCCATGACCATCGAGCCGCGTTCGGTGACCGCCCTGATCGGTCCCTCCGGCTGCGGCAAGTCCACGTTCCTGCGCACCCTCAACCGGATGCACGAGCTGGTGCCCAAGGCCAGGGCCGTCGGCACGGTCGAGATGGACGGGACGGACCTCTACGCCCCGCACATCGACCCGGTGGCCGTCCGCCGCCACATCGGCATGGTCTTCCAGCGGCCGAACCCGTTCCCGACGATGTCGATCTACGACAACGTGGTGGCCGGTGTGCGGCTCAACAACAAGCGGATGAAGCGCGGCGAGATGGACGCGCTGGTGGAACGGTCGCTGCGCTCCGCGAACCTCTGGGACGAGGTCAAGGACCGCCTGAAGCGGCCGGGTTCCGGCCTCTCCGGCGGCCAGCAGCAGCGGCTCTGCATAGCCAGGGCCATCGCGGTGGCCCCCGACGTCCTCCTGATGGACGAGCCCTGCTCGGCGCTCGACCCCATCTCCACACAGGCCATCGAGGACCTGATGATGGAGCTGAAGAAGGACTACACGATCGTGATCGTGACCCACAACATGCAACAGGCCGCGCGGGTCAGCGACGTCACCGGCTTCTTCAACCTCCGCTCCATCGGCGAACCGGGCGGCCTGGTCGAGATGGACGAGACCACGAAGATGTTCTCCTCCCCCACCAACAAGGCGACCGAAGACTACGTCTCCGGCCGCTTCGGCTAACCGGCTCCCGCCGGGGGCTGGGCGACGACCGGCTGCGGGCCGGCGGGCGGCGGGCCGGCAGGCCGCGGGCCGGCTCCCGCCGGGGGGTGGGCGCTGCGCGCCGGCTGACGCCGGGGAGTGGGGGACGGACGGCGGGCGGCGGGGGCTGGGCGAGGCCCGCTGCCGCCGGGGGCCCCGGCGCTGCGCGCAGGCAGGCCACGGGCCGACTCCCGCCGGGGGGTGGGCGCTGCGCGCCGGCTGACGCCGGACAGTGGGGGACGGACGGCGGGCGGCGGGGGGTAACGGCCCGACTCCCGCCGGGAGGGTGGCGGACGGGCCGGCTGACGCCGGGGGCCCCGGCGCTGCGCGCCGGCAGGCCACGGGCCGGCTCCCGCCGGAGGGTGGCGGACGGACAGCGGGGGCGACGGGGGGCGACGGACCGGCTGGTGCCGGGAGGTGGAAACGGCGCCGCGCGCCGGCTGGCTGTGGTCCGGCGGGCGCCGGGGGGTGGGGGGACGGACCGGCTGGTGCCGGGAGGTGAAGGGCGGTCCGGCTGACGCCAGAGGGCGGGCCCCAGCGCCGCTCGCCGGCAGGTAGCAGGCCGGATTGCCCCGCCGGGGCCGGGCAGCGAAGGGCGCTGCTGTCGAGAGGTGGGCGACGGGGCGCTGGTGCCGGCGCTACGCGCCAGACGGCCGCAGGCCGGCTGCCCGCCGGGGGGCGGGGGACGGGCCGGGCCGGGAGGCTGCGGGCGGCAACGGCCCGGCTGACGCCGGGAGGTGGAAACGGCGCTGCGCGTCGGCAAGCCACGGGCCGGCTGCCGCCTGGGGGTAGGGGACGGGCCGGCTGACGTCGAGGGCGGGGGTGGCGCTGGCGCCAGCGGGGCCGCACGGACGGGCTGATGTCAGAGGGCGGGCCCCGGGGCCGCGCGTCGGCAGGTTGCGGGCCGGCTCCCGTCAGGGGTACGCCGTGGTCGGACACCGGCGATGTGGGCGGGCCGGCTGCTCCGCCGGGGAGGGGCAGCGAGGGGGTGCGACGGCGGGGCATCGGTCCGGGCGCTACGCGGGGACCGGCGGACGCCCGGGGGTGGGCGGCGACAGGGCGCTGGTGCCCGCGCTGTGTGCCGGACGGCTGGAGGCTGGCCGCCGCCGGCAGGTGCGAAAAGGCCCCAGCCCCCGCGCCGCGCGCGGACCGGCTGACGCCGGAGGTTCGGCGACGGGGCCACGCACCGGCAGGCCACGGGCCGGCTCCCGCCGGCAGGTGCGCGAAGGTCCCAGCCCCCGCGCCGCGCGCGGACCGGCTGACGCCGGAGGTTCGGCGGCCTGCCGGCCGCAGGCCACGGCGCTGCGGGGCGGCAAGTGCCGTGCGGTGTGGGGTCGTTCAGGTGCCGCGTGGTGGCGGGGTGGCGGCGAGTGGGTTCGTCCGAAGGTGGGTGGCGGTGTGGATGAGGGCGGCGAGGGGACGGGAGCGGCTGTGGGCGGGCCAGGCGATGTGGGTGACGACGGGGGGTGCGTCGGTCACGGGGACGGCCGCGTGTTCGGCCCACAGCCAGGCGCGGGCGGACTCGGGGAAGAGGGCCAGGGTGCGGCCGAGGGCGATCAGTTGGGCCAGCTGCGTCTGGTCGCGGATCTCGGGACCCGGCCCCGGGGCGTACCCGCCGTCGCGTGGCCAGCGGGCGGGCGGCAGGTCGGGGACGTCGCCGATGTCGGCCAGGGTCAGTGTCCGGCGGGCGGCGAGGGGATGCCGGGCCGGCAGGATGGCGACCTGGCCCTCGGTCAGCAGCTCCTCGCTGTCGAAGCCGGCGAGGGAGTTGAACGGCGCGTGCATGAGCGCCACGTCGGCGCGGCCGTCGCGCAGCATCTCGCCCTGCTCGCACATGCCGCTCGGCAGCACCTCGACCTCGGCCGCGCCGGGCTCTCTCGCGTACGCGTCGAGCAGCCCGCGCAGCAACTCGTGGGATCCGGCGGCCTTCACGGACAGCACCAGCCGGTCGCGGGGCGCGCCGCCCGCGCCCCCCGCACGCCGGGTGCGGCGCGCGGCGGCGGCCGTCGCGTCAAGGGCGGCGCGGCCCTCGTGCAGCAGCACCTCGCCGGCGCGGGTCAGGGCGACGCCGCGCCGGTCGCGCTCCAGCAGCGTGACGCCGAGGCGCCGCTCCAGCCGCTGGATCGCCCGGGACAGCGGCGGTTGGGCCATGCCGAGCCGCTCGGCGGCGCGGCCGAAGTGCAGTTCCTCGGCGACGGCCGTGAAGTACCGCAACTCGCGGGTCTCCAGAGGGTCCATGGCTCCACCGTAACCCCGGCTGATACCCGCCGGGTATGACAGGGCACCGTATCGGTGTTGGCCGCGCCGCCCGTGCGCGGGCGAGCATCGAGCGCATGAGCGAAGCGAAGATCGCGCTGGTCACCGGCGCGAACAAGGGAATCGGTCACGAGATCGCGGCCGGCCTCGGCGCCCTCGGATACCGCGTGGGTGTGGGCGCCCGCGACGAGGCCAGGCGGGAGTCCGCCGTCGAGAAACTGCGCGCCGCCGGCGCTGACGCGTTCGGGGTGCCGCTGGACGTGACCGGCGACCGGAGCGTCACCGACGCGGCGGAGCTGGTGGAACGGCGGGCCGGTCGGCTGGACGTCCTGGTCAACAACGCCGGCGTCTCGGGGGAGACGGGGCCGGGCTGGGAGCAGGACCCGACGGCGCTCGACCTCGCCATGGTCCGCGCCGTCGTGGAGACCAACGTCTTCGGCGTCATCCGGGTGACCAACGCGATGTTGCCGCTGCTGCGGCGCTCGGCGTCGCCGCGCGTCGTCAACGTGTCCAGCTCCCTGGCGTCCCTGAGCCGACAGTCGGACCCGGAGTTCGCGGCCAGCCCCGTCATGGCGGCCTACGCGCCGTCGAAGTCGTACCTCAACGCCGTCACCGTGCAGTACGCCCGACGGTTCGCCGGCACGAACATCCTGATCAACGCCGCCTGCCCGGGGCTGGTCGCCACCGACTTCACCGGCTTCACCGGGCCCCGCACCCCCGAGCAGGGCGCGGCCACGGCGATCCGGCTCGCCACGCTGCCGGACGACGGCCCGACCGGTGCGTTCTTCGAGGACGCCGGCGTCATCCCCTGGTGACCCCGGTGGCCCGGGGGCATAGGGTCACCGGTCATGAAGGTGCTGGTCTCCGTCGACATGGAGGGCGTCTCGGGGGTCGTGCACCCCACCGAGACGCATCCCGACCGCTACGACTACGAACGCGGTCGCGCGCTGATGACGGCCGACACGAACAGCGTGGTGGCCGGGGTGCTGGACGCCGATCCGGCCGCCGTGGTGTGGGTCGCCGACGCGCACGGGCCGTTCCGCAACCTGCTGCCGGAGGAGCTGGACCGACGGGCGCGTCTGGTGCGCGGCAAGCCACGCCCGCTCGGGATGCTCGGCGGGCTCGACGAGAGCACCGACGCGCTTCTGCTGGTGGGCTACCACGCCCGTGCCGGTCGCGGCCCCGCCGTGCTGGCGCACACCATGAACGACGGCATCCTCGATGTGCGGGTGGCCGGGCGCTCCATGGGGGAGATCGGTCTCAACGCGGCCATGGCCGGGCATCTCGGCGTGCCGGTCGTGCTGCTCAGCGGCGACGACAGCGCCTGCGCCGAGCTTCGTGACCTCGTTCCCGGCGCGGTCACCACGGCGGTCAAGGAGGCGCTCGGTCAGGGCGCCGCCGTCGCCCTCCATCCCGAGGAGGCGCGGGAACGGCTGCGCCGCGCGGCGGCGGAGGCCGTCGCCCGGCGCGCGGACGTCCCGCCGCTGGCCATCGCGGGACCGCTGGAGGTCGAGGTCGATCTGTCCGCGCCGTCATCGGTCGACCTGGCGACCCTGGTGCCCGGGGTCACCCGCCGCGACGGCGGCCGGACGGTCGCCTTCACCGCCACCGACTTCGCCGAGGCGTACCGGCTGCTCCTGCTCCTGGCCCAGCTCGCGACCATCAGGCCCGGCTAGCCGGGCGCGGGGTCAGGTCGCGGGGGCGGTGCCGGTGATGCGGTGGAGGGGGTAGGTGCGGACCTCCTCGGCGGTGTGGTCGAAGCCGGTGACAAAGCCGCCGGCCACCCGCACCGGGGCCAGCACGTGGTGGCTGGCCGTGCCGTCCGAGCCGACATAGCCGATCCGCACCAGGCCGCCGGAGGCCGCCGCCGCGCGCAGCGCGGCGAGGGACTCCTCGGGCGAGGTGCGCGGCGGCGGGCCGACCGCCTCCGGGACCCTGGCGCCCGGCGGCGCCTCCGGCGCGGCGCCCGAGGCGTGGTCGCCGGCGCGCACGGCGCGCACCGCCGAGGTGAGCAGCGTCTCGTCGGCGGGCGGCGGCGTGTCGGGCGCTGGCGCCGGCGCCGTGCGCGCCGGCGCGCGGTGCGGTTCGCCGCCCAGCGTCACCACATCGCCCTCGGCCGTCTCGGCGGCCGGTGCCTGGCCCAACTCCCGCAGTTTTCCGAGCAGTGCGTCCGGCGCGAGGTCCGAGACCAGCACGGTGGGCGCGATACGGCGCAGCCGCAGCGCGGCGAACCCCCGGTCGGCGAGCAGCTGGCCGATGGTCGTCTCGTCCTCGCAGCGCAGATAGCTGGCCGCCGCGCCGACCCGCAGCCGCCCGTGGCGCCTGGCCACGTCGTCCACCAGGTAGTCCAGCGGCTGGGGCACCGGCGTGCGGGAGACCCGCGCCAGGAACGCGTGCAGTTCGCCGGTGCTCCAACCGGCGTCCAGCGCGCGGCGGATGGAGCCGGGCGTGAACCGGTAGACGGTCGCCCCGCCGGTGGACTCGATCTCGGCGGCCAGCGCCATCGTGGCCCGCAGATCGCGGCGGAGCGGCCCGGGGGCGATGGCCGTCAGATCGGCCTGGAGCAGCACCTGGTCCACCGGTTCGGGGAACAGCGGCGCGAGCAGCATGGCGGCGGCCGTCGGGTCGGGCGGCTGGGCCAGCAGCGGCCTGGCGAAGGAGGCCAGCGCGCCGCGCCCGGTGACGCCGAGCCGCTCGGCGTCGGCCAGCGCCGCCGCGCACAGCTGCGCGCGGGTCTCCTCGCCCACCCGGCGCGGCAGCTCCCAGCCGAGCCGGTTCGCCACGGCGGTCGGCGACGGCGCGCCGCCCGGCGGCAACTCGCCCACCAGCTCCAGCGTTCGATGGCGCAGCGCGGGCGCGGCGCCCCGGTCGAGCCCGGTGCCCAACACGGCCAACAGCCGGCCCTTGCCGTCGCGGGTGCCGACCAGGCCAGGCACCCGGGTGCCGGCCAGCCAGGCGGTGACCAGCGGCAACCAGCGGTCGCCGGTGGGCGCCTCCAGCCAGACGTCGAAGCGCGGAGTCGGCGCATAACGTTCGTCCGCCTCGCCGTCGGAGGCCAACAGTCCGGCCCCATAGGCCAGTTCAAGCCAGAAAACGGCCTCGGGC
Source organism: Streptomyces profundus (assembly GCF_020740535.1). Lineage (NCBI taxonomy): Bacteria > Bacillati > Actinomycetota > Actinomycetes > Kitasatosporales > Streptomycetaceae > Streptomyces > Streptomyces profundus. The sequence goes on along the minus strand of NZ_CP082362.1, from coordinate 3,926,580 downwards.
TCGGGCACGTCCAGTCCGACGGCGATCCGCTTCAGCTCGCGCAGGCCCAGGCCACCGGCCCGCAGCACCGGCGGGCCCTCGGCGTTCCAGGAGGTCAGCAGCTCCTCGACGGTGTCGAGGGCGCGGTGCGCCGCGCCGGCAGCCGCGGCGTCCACCACCGAGGGGGCGTGCGTCGTCGCCGCCGTCAGCTCGGGCGGCTCGGGCCGCAGCTCGCGGTGCACCCGGCCGCCGCGCAGCTCCAGCGCGACCTCCCTGGGCAGCACCACCGAGCCGGGCCCGGTCGGCATCAACAGGCCACGGTCGAGGAGCCAGCGCAACGGGGTGCCGGAGCGGGCCGCTTCGGCGCCGCTGCCCATGGTCCCGAACGGCGGGCCCCAGGTCAGCCGGTCGAGGGCGGCGCGCGCCCCCGGCGGGGCCTCGGCCAGCAGCGCGGCCAGCCGCTCCGGGGAGCGGAAGAGCGCGGTGAGCGCGGCCACGGCGCTCACCGGATCCCTGGTGGGCGGCAGTCCGCAGGTGGCGACGAGCTGCTGCATCCGGCTGGGCGCGATCCCCGAGGCCGTCTCGGCGAGCGTCGGGCCGAGCCCGGTGGCGCTGGGCCGGCCAGGCGTCGGCGCGAGCAGCTCCTGGGCGGTGCGCACCAGCCGCAGCGCGTCGGGACGGCCCCAGAGGAGCGCGCGGGCGCGGAGCGTGGCGAGCGCCTGGGGCAGCCTGGACTCACCGCCGGCGAGCAGTGCGCCCAGCGCGTGTTGCGAACAGGGGCGCTCGGCGATGGCCAGTGCCTCCGCCGTTTGGAGGGTGAAGGTGTCCAGATGCTCCAGCGCGCGCAGCACCGAGGGGCGGGCGCCCGCGCGGGTGGCGAGCTGGGAGAGGTCGCCCGGGAGCGGCGACAGGAGATCCGGCCTGGCGCGCAGCAGCTCGGACAGCTCCTCGTCGGAACGCGCGCGCAGTTCGTCGGCGAGGGTGCGGGGGCTGTCGGTGGAACCGCTGGTCATCCTGCCAACCGTAGCGCCAGTCCGCCCCCGGAGACATGGCTCGGGCCACCCCGGGCGGCGCTGAACCGTTTTTGTTGCAGTTTTGCCCCGGAGCAACTGTGCTCTCGCCGGCTCGAACGGCGAGTGGACTGTCGAGGTATGGGCGCGGCACACTCGGAAACCAGTCAACGGAAGGACCCGATGCACGATGCCGCCGAGGGAGAATCCCACCGCCCGACAGGCCCGACTCGGCGCGGAATTGCGCAAGTTGCGGGTGGCGGCGGGGCGTACGGCGCGGGAGACGGCGGCCATGCTCGGCACCGATCAGGGCAAGATCAGCCACATAGAGTCGGGGCGGATCGGGGTCAGCGAGGACCGCATCAGAAAACTGGCCGACTTCTACAGCTGCGCCGACGAACCGCTGCTTGACGCGCTGTGCGCCATCGCCAGGGAACATCGCGGCCAGTTCTGGTGGGACGAATATCGTGGCACCCTTGCCTCGCAGTTCCTGGCGGTGGCCGAATTGGAACATCACGCGGTGGCCATGCAGACCCTGCAGACCGTGACGGTTCCTGGCCTGCTCCAGACGGAGGACTACGCGCGGGCGCTCTTCCGTGGCGGCCTGCCCGAGCCGTCCGACCGGGAGATCGAGGTCCGGGTCCGCCACCGGATGCGCCGCAAGGTGGTGCTCGACCGGGAGGACCCGCCGCCGCTGTCCGTCTTCCTCCACGAGGCGGCGCTGCACATGCGCTTCGGCGGGCGGAAGGTCGCCAGACACCAGCTGGAGACGCTGATGGAGGCGTCCGAACGGCCGCAGGTCATGTTGCGGGTGATCCCGTTCACCAACGAGGACTTCTACGAGGTCACCCAGCCGATGCTCTATGTGCACGGGGTGGTCCCCCAGCTGGACACCATCCTGGTGGACGGCCCGACGGGCGGCGGGCTCCTCGGCGCCGACGACCAACTGGCGCACTACCGCGTCTTCTTCAGCCGCGCCACGGGACGCTCCCTGACCCCGGACGAGTCCCGCCAGCTGATCCACCACATCGCCCGCGCGCTGTAGCCCTTCCCGGGCGGACGCCACGCCTCGGCGCGGAGCGCGCCGAGGCGGCCCCGGCCCCACCGGCCGGGGCCGGCTCCGTCCCGCGCGAGGGGCCGACGACCCCGGCTTCGCCGGACAGCGCCCCAACCCGCCAAACGGCGATCCACGCCGCCCCTCCCAGAAGCGCCCCCCACCCGCCGAACAACAGACGACCGAGCCCCGCCGGACAAACCCCCGCACCAGCCCCCGCCAGAACGGCCAACAACCCCACCAAACGACGAACCAGCCCCAACCCACCAAACGGCGATCCACGCCCACCGCCGCGTCGCAGCGCACCCCCGCCCCGGACGCCACGCCTCGGCGCGGCCTGCCTCGGCGCGGAGCGCGCCGAGGCGGCCCCGGCCCCACCGGCCGGGGCCGGTTCCGTCCCGGGCGAGGGGCCGACGACCCCGGCTTCGCCGGACAGCGCCCCAATCCACCAAACGGCGATCCACGCCGCCCCTCCCGGACAGCGCACCCCACCCGCCGGACAAACCCCCGCACCACCCCCCGCCAGAACGGCCAACAACCCCACCAAACGACGAACCAGCCCCAACCCACCAAACGGCGATCCACGCCCACCGCCGCGTCACAGCGCACCCCCGCCCCCTCGCCGCGTGCAGCGCGCCGCGCGCTGCGCGGCGCCGGCGTGCGCCCGCGCGCCGCCGCCGTGCATGCCGCAGGCATGACGCGGGTAGATGCGCGAGGTGCGTGAACATGTCACGTGCGTTCTCGACCGACATCGGGAGGACCCTCGATGCGTTCCCTTCGGGTCGCAGCGCTGGCCGTGTTCGCGCTGCTGGCCGGCCTGTTGACCGTTCCCTCCGCGCTGGCCGCCGACCCGGGCACCACCGCGGCGCCCGTCTTCAAGGCCCCGTTCGCCTGCGGTCAGCAGTGGACCTACAGCCACCACTCCGCCGAGGTGCGCCGCGCGTTGGACTTCATCCGTTCCGACGGCGGCGGCACGCACGGCGCGCCGGTGCTCGCCTCGGCCGCCGGCACCGCTACCCGGCACAACCAGCCGAGCGGCGCCGGGCAGTACATCGTGGTCGACCACGGCGGCGGCTGGCAGACGTACTACTTCCACCTGGACGCCTACTCGGTGCCCAACGGCGCCTCCGTCGCCCAGGGGCAGCAGATCGGCACGACGGGCACCACGGGGAACTCGTCGGGTTCGCACATCCACTACGAGCAGCTTCTCAACGGCGTGGGCCAGAACATCGTGATCAACGGCCAGGCGCTCTCCTACCCGGGCTCGTACTACCAGGCGTATCTGACCAGCGACAACGGCTGTGGCGGCACCCCCGACCGCTACTGGGTGGACACGTTCGCCGCCACCGACGGCTATGCCGACGCCTCGACGGCCTCCCCGCAGGGCCGGCTTTTCCAGGGCACGCACTACGTCTACTGCAAGGTCGCCGGCGCGCGGTACGAGGGGACGTACGGCTACAACACCTGGTGGCTGCGGACCGACCTGGACGAGACCTACCCGGGTGGCAACGGGCGCGGCGCGCTGGTGCCGGCCTACTACCTGTCGCACTGGGGGAACGACGAGGCCAGGGACAACAACGGCACCGTGATCCCCGACTGCTGAGCCGGGCCGCGGGCCGGCGAGGCCCGGAACCTCCCGACCACCCGTCGACAGGTGTTTCACTGGAGAGCTGACGCCGCCCGTCGCGGGCGACGCTGTTACGGGTGTGTCGGAGGTACGGGTGTCCTGCTTGATCGTGCAGAGCGACAAGACGCTGCTGCTGGAGGTGGACCACGAGCAGGCCGAGGCCTGCCGGCGTGCCATCGCGCCGTTCGCCGAGCTGGAGCGGGCGCCCGAGCACATCCACACCTACCGGGTCACCCCGCTCGGCCTGTGGAACGCGCGCGCCGCCGGGCATGACGCGGAGCAGGTGGTGGACGCGCTGGTGCGCTACTCGCGCTATCCGGTGCCGCAGTCGCTGCTGGTGGACGTGGCGGAGACGATGGCCCGCTACGGCCGGCTGAGCCTGGTGAAGCATCCGACGCACGGGCTGGTGCTGACGGCGACCGACCGTCCGGTGCTCACCGAGGTGCTGCGGTCGAAGCGGATCCAGCCGCTGGTGGGGGCCAGGATCGACGACGACACGGTGGCGGTGCATCCGTCCGAGCGCGGGCAGATCAAGCAGGTGCTGCTGAAGCTCGGCTGGCCGGCGGAGGATCTGGCCGGCTATGTGGACGGCGAGGCGCACCCCATCGCGCTGTGCGAGGACGGCTGGTCGCTCCGCCCCTACCAGCGGCAGGCCATCGACGGCTTCTGGCACGGCGGCTCCGGCGTGGTGGTGCTGCCGTGCGGCGCCGGCAAGACGCTGGTGGGCGCGGGGGCGATGGCGACCGCCTCGTCGACGACGCTGATCCTGGTCACCAACACGGTCTCGGCGCGGCAGTGGAAGTCCGAGCTGGTGCGGCGCACCACGCTGACCGAGGACGAGATCGGCGAGTACAGCGGCACCCGTAAGGAGATCCGCCCGGTCACCATCGCCACCTACCAGGTGCTGACCACCAAGCGGAAGGGCGTCTATCCGCATCTGGAGCTGTTCGACTCCAGGGACTGGGGGCTGATCCTCTACGACGAGGTGCATCTGCTGCCGGCGCCGGTCTTCAAGTTCACCGCCGACCTCCAGGCCCGCCGGCGGCTTGGGCTGACCGCGACGCTGGTGCGCGAGGACGGCCGCGAGTCGGACGTGTTCTCGCTGATCGGCCCCAAGCGGTTCGACGCGCCGTGGCGGGAGATCGAGGCGCAGGGCTATATCGCGCCGGCCGACTGTGTCGAGGTGCGGGTGGATCTGAGCGAGTCGGAGCGGCTGGCCTATGCGATGGCGGAGCCGGAGGAGCGGTACCGGTTCTGCGCCACCACGGACGCCAAGCGCCGGGTCGCGGAGGACCTGGTGCGGCTGCACGAGGGGGCGCAGACCCTGGTGATCGGCCAGTACATCGACCAACTCGACGAGTTGGGCGAGCAGTTGAACGCGCCGGTGATCAAGGGCGAGACGACCAACGCCAAGCGGGAGCAGCTCTTCAACGCCTTCCGTTCCGGCGAGGTGCGGGTGCTGGTGGTGTCCAAGGTGGCCAACTTCTCGGTCGACCTGCCGGAGGCGACGGTCGCCATCCAGGTCTCCGGCACCTTCGGGTCCCGGCAGGAGGAGGCGCAGCGCCTGGGCCGGGTGCTGCGGCCCAAGGCCGACGGGCACGAGGCGCGGTTCTACTCGGTGGTCGCCAGGGACACCATCGACCAGGACTTCGCGGCGCACCGGCAGCGGTTCCTGGCCGAGCAGGGCTACGCCTACCGGATCGTGGACGCGTCCGACCTCCCGTCCGACGAGCGGCCGGCGTAGGGACGCTCAGCCGCTCAGCCGTGCACCTCGGTCACCACCCGCTCGGCGAACCGCTCAAGCTCCGCGCGCCGGTCGGGCTCGATCCGGACGCCGTCCAGGTCCCTGAGCACGAGTTCGATCTCGACGACCACATTGCCGCGCTGGTGACGCAGCGTGACGGAGTGGAAGACGTCGCCGTGCCGCTCGGCCACCAGCCAGGGCTGCCCGCCGACCCGCTCCGACCTGGCGCCCGGGAGCGAGTCCCCCTCGTACTGGTCGCGCGCGCGGTCGGTCGGTGACTCCTCGTCCGGGCCGTCCCAGGGATAGCGGAGCAGGATCAGCTCCAGATGTTCCATGTGCCCGCCGGCGGAGCAGTACCCGAGGTCGCCTGGGAAGGAGTGGAAGCCCGGCTCGCTCAGGAGCGACGGGTCGTCGGGCAGCAGCTCGCCGCCGTGGCGCTCGACCACGTCGCAGGCCCCGGGCAGGGCGGCCACCGTCTCGCTGCCCGGCCACCAGGGGGCGTGCCAGGGCGCGTCCCGGTGCAGGCCCAGGGCGACGAGCGCCAGGGCGGCCAGGACGACGGCGGAACGCGGGGCCCAGCGCCGCCACCACGGCGCGCCGTCCGTCTCCCCGACGGGGATGTCCTCGGCGTGCTCGGCGACGGCCGCCCGCAGCCTCGTCAGCTCCCGCGCGAACCGGCGGGGGCCGAACAGGCGCCTGGGCACCGGCAGTCGACGTCGCCCGCCGGCCCGTCGCGTCAGCTCGACGGCGCCGCCGGCCACCACGACGGCCTCGACCACGGACCAGGGGCTGACCCGTTCCTCGCCCGCCAGGCGCCGTTCGTGCACCGCGTGCGGGGTCAGCGTGACGCTGGTGGCCCGGGACTCCAGCAGCCGCCAGCCGGCGAGGCCGCCCAGCAGCGCGAAGGCCATCCCCAGCGTGGACAGTTGCTCGCGGAAGGCCGCCACGCTCGTCGTCCAGGCGACGGCGGTGGCCACCCCCCAGCCGGACGCCACCCACCAGGGGACGCCGAACCGCACCCGTCTCTCCCCCATGCCCCACTCCCCCTCGCGCGTCCATCCGAGCATGAGCGGTCCCCCGGGGTTCCGCAACAATCAGCGGCCGTCAGGAAAAGTTCTCGCGCCGACCAACATCCCGGGCCGCTGGGACGTCGTCACCCCGTCAGGGCGGCATGGAGGAGGACGATGCACGGATGCGATTTCGACGCCTGGTACGCGGCGTTGTGGCCACAGGTCTATCGGACGGTGGCGGTCAGCGTCGGCGATCGGGATCTGGCGGAGGAGGCGGTGGCCGAGGCGTTCGCCAAGGCGCTGGCCCGCTGGCCGGGTCCGGCGCACGCCGACAACCCGCCGGCGTGGCTGCACCGGGTCGCCGTCAACGAGGTGCGGACGCGGTGGCGCCGCGCACGGCTGGAGCGTCGCACGGTGCGGCGGCTGGCCACCCGGGAGGTGCGGCGGGTACCGCCGCCCGACCCGGGGGACGACGGGCTCTGGGCGGCCGTGGCCGGCCTGCCCGACCGGATGCGACAGATGGTCGCGCTGCGCTATGTCCTCGATCTGCCGGAGGCGGAGATCGCCAGCTCCCTCGGGGTCTCCCGGGGCACGGTGGCCTCCACCCTGAGCAAGGCCCGCGGGAGACTCGCGGTCGCCTTGGCCGAGTCCCAGCACCCGGCGGCCCGGCTGGCCGCGGAGAAGGAGATCTGATGTCCGATCAACCACATGCGGAAGAGGAGCGGTTGCGCGCGTCCCTGGGCGCGGTGCCCGCGCCGGACGCGCCGCCGGTGGACGGGATCGCCCGCCGGGCCACCACCCTGCGTCGGCGCCGCCGGGCGGCCTGGGTCTCCGGCATCCTCGGTACCTCGGTCGCCGCCGTAGCGGCGTTCGCCGTGGTGGTGCCGGCGGCCGTGGGGTCGACGGACGACGGGCCGACGGTCGCCGACGGCGAGCCGACGGAGCCGGCGGTGGACCCCGAGCCGGACGAGGTGCCGGTCTCGGACGGCGTGCGGGTGCTGTCCAACGGCGAGTACCGGGTGGAGATCCACCGGGGCGAGGTGCTGGACGAGGCGGCCGGGCAGGCGATGCTGGAGCGGCTGCGCGCCGAGGGCATCGCCGCCGGGATGATCACCGAGGACTGCCCCGCGCTGCCGGGGTTGGTGGTGCCCAACGAGCTGCCCGAGGGCGCCGTCGAGGAGGAGCTCGCGCCCGCGGACCGTGGCGACCCCAGGACCGTCATCTACCCGGACCGCTTCCCGGACGGGGTGGTCCCGCTGGTCGGACTGGACGAGATCACCGTCCGGTGGGACGGGCGGGGCGGCAGTCTCGCGGTGGCCGGCGTCCGGGTCGGCGATACGCCTCCGACCTGTGTGCCGGCCCCGCTCCCCTGGTAGGCGCGCGAGCCCTCGGGGGCGGAGCGGCGGCTCCGCCCCCGAGGGCGCCGGGAAAACGGTTTGCGGAGCGGAGCGGGGGCCGCCTAGGCTTCCGTGCTTCCTCCTCCCGAGCCTGACGCGCAGGGCAGGAGCCGTCCGGACGGCAACCGGGTGGCACCCCGACCCCTTGGCCCGCAGTGCATCCCGGAGGCTCAGCCGTGTCCACCCATCCCTCCTCCGCCGCGTCCTCGAACCCGCTGGAGACGGAACGCGCCCATCTGGCCGAATCCCGCGCGGCGTTGCGCGCGATGCGCGAACACACCGAGTCGCTGGACATCAGCGATGTCACGGCGAACTGGGTGAACGCCGAGGTCCTCGCCAGCGAGATGGAGCAGCGGATCAAGGCCCTGGCCGATCTGGCGGGCACCCCGCTGTTCTTCGGCCGGCTGGACTTCCACCAGCGGGTGGACGCCGAGGGCGAGCACGGCTTCCGCTTCTACATCGGCCGCCGCCATGTGCACGACGCCTCGGGCGATCCGATGGTGATCGACTGGCGCGCGCCGATCTCCCAGTCGTTCTACCGGGCCTCGAAGAAGGAACCGATGGATGTCGAGCTGCGGCGTCGATTCGGCTATGACGGCGGGGAGTTGACCGCCTACGAGGACGAGCACCTGACCGACCCGGCGGAGGAGGACACCGGCAGCGCGCTGCTCCAACGCGAGATCGAGAAGCCGCGCGTCGGTCCGATGCGCGACATCGTGGCCACCATCCAGCCGGAGCAGGACGAGATCGTCCGTGGCGCGCTCGGCGAGACGGTCTGCGTGCAGGGCGGTCCCGGCACCGGGAAGACCGCCGTCGGCCTGCACCGGGTGGCGTTCCTGCTCTATGCGCACCGGGAACGGCTGGCCCGCAGCGGCACCCTGGTGATCGGTCCCAACCGGTCGTTCCTGCGCTATATCGAGCAGGTGTTGCCCACCCTTGGCGAGTTGGAGGTCAAACAGGCCACCGTGGACGAGTTGGTCGGCCATGTGGAGCTGCGCTCCACGGACGACGCGCGGGCCGCCACCGTCAAGGGCGACGCGCGGATGGCGCAGGTGCTGCGCCGCGCGGTGCGCGCCGGGGTGACGCTGCCGACGGAGCCGGTGATGGTGGTGCGCGGCTCCCGGCGCTGGCGCATCCCGGCCTACGAACTGGCCGAGCTCGTCGAGGAGTTGCTGGCCAGGGACATGCGCTACGGCGCCGCTGGCGAGGCGCTGCCGCAGCGGATCGCGCATCTCGTGCTGGTGCGGATGGAGCAGTCGGGCGAGGCGCCCGACGACCGGGTGCAGAACGCGGTGGCCCGCAACCCGGCCGTCAAGGCCGCCGTCAAGGCGATCTGGCCGACCGTCCACCCGGCGAAGCTGGTGCTGCGGCTGCTGTCCGACGCGGCGTTCCTCGCCGAGCAGGCGGACGGCATCCTCACCCCGGAGGAACAGCGCGCCATTCTCTGGGCGAAGCCGCCGCGCGGCATCAGGACGGCGCGGTGGTCGGCGGCCGACGCGGTGCTGATCGACGAGGCGAACGACCTGGTGACGCGGACCGGCTCGCTCGGGCATGTGGTGCTCGACGAGGCGCAGGACCTCTCCCCCATGCAGTACCGGGCGGTCGGCCGCCGCTGCGGCACCGGCTCGGCGACCGTGCTGGGCGATATCGCGCAGGGCACCACCCCCTGGGCGACCAGGAGTTGGGCCGAGGCGCTCACCCACCTTGGCAAGCCGGGCGCGCATGTGGAGGAGCTGACCCTGGGCTTCCGGGTGCCGCGTCAGGTGATCTCCTACGCGTCCCGGCTGCTGCCCGCCATCGCGCCCGAGCTGACGGAGGCCACCTCGATCCGGGAGTCGGCCGGCTCGTTGACGGTCCGCCGGGTGGTCGAGGCGGAGCTGGACGCGGCGGCGCTGGACGCCTGCCGGGCGGCGCTGACCCACGAGGGCTCCACCGGCCTGATCGCCGCCGACGACCGGCTGCCGGCGCTGGCCGCCGCGCTGGCCGCCGCCGGGCTGCCGTATGTCGGCCCCGGGCAGGAGACCAGCGCCGAGGTCAGGCTGACCCTGGTGCCGGCCTCCCTGGCCAAGGGCCTGGAGTACGACTACGTGGTGCTGGACGAGCCGGACGCCGTCGTCACCGGCGAGCCGGACCGGCGCACCGGGCTGCGCCGGCTCTATGTGGCGCTGACCCGAGCGGTCTCCGGCCTGACCGTCGTCCACGCCAGGCCGCTGCCCGCCGAGCTGGGCTAGCGTGCGGCGCGGGCGGGCACCCCGGCCAGGGCGCGCATCGGGCCCTCGAGGCAGCCGGCGAGGGCGTCCCTTCGCCCGCGCCGCGCCCGCGCGGCCTGGCCAGACGCAGCCGTCCGGTGGCGGTCAGCAGGGCGTATGAGGGCGGAACACGAGGGCCTCCTGGCGATCGGCGTCGGGATCGCGATCCACACCGAACCCAGAAGGCCCTCGCCCGCGCGGCCCGGCGGCAGAATGGCGCCATGGCCACCTCTTCCGCGCACCCGGCGCCCGACCTGTCCGAGCTGTCCGACCGCTATGGCGCGCTGCCCGACGGCGGTGGCCGAGCGGTCGGCGAGCAGCTGCTGGCGCGCTGGTCGGAGCCGCACCGCCGCTACCACACCGTGGATCACCTGCGCTTCACGCTGGCCCGGCTGGACGAACTGGCGGAACACGCCGACGAGGCGAACGCCGCCGCCGATCCCGTGGCCGTCGAGCTGGCCGCCTGGTTCCATGACGCGGTCTACGATCCGCACGCCGCCGACAACGAGGAGCGCAGCGCCGAGCTGGCCGAGACGCTGCTGCCCGACTCGCCGCGCCGCCCGGCGGTGGCCCGACTGGTGCGGCTCACCGCCGGCCACCGCCCGGCCGAGGGGGACGCCGACGGCGCCGTGCTCTGTGACGCCGATCTCGCGGTGCTGGCCGGCTCCCCCGGGGAGTACGCGTCCTACGCGGCGGCCGTCCGCGTCGAGTACGGGCATGTGCCGGCGGCGGCGTTCGCGGCCGGCCGCGCCGAGGTGCTGCGTCAACTCCTGGCGCGGCCCGCGCTGTTCCACACGTCCTATGGTGCCGAGCGCTGGGCGGCGACCGCCCGGTTCAACCTGCGCGGCGAGCTTTCGCTACTCACCGGCTGACGGGGAGCCCCTGGTCCCCGGGGTGGCCTCGGAAGCGGGCTCGGGGGCGGACCCGGGCGCCGCCGCCCGCCGTGCGCCGCCGGCGACCCGCCGGCCGGGGCGGGCGGCGCCGGACGCGCGGCCGTCGTCCCTGGCCTGGAGCCAGGCGCCGACCAGCGCGGCGAGCAGCAACAGCGCGCCGAGCCAGGCCGTCCACACATAGCCGAGGCCCACGTTGATCACCAGGCCGCCGGCCCAGGGGCCGAAGGTGTTGCCCGCGTTGAACGAGGCGGTCGCCGTCGCCCCGGCCAGCGTCGGCGCCGCGCCCGCCACGTTGAAGATCCGGGCGTTGAGCCCGGGGCCGCAGAGGAACGCGGCCAGCCCCAGCACCCCGGAGAGCGTCACGGCGGCCACCGGCTGCCTGGCCGTCAGCGCCACCAGGGCCAACACCACGGAGGCGGCGGCGAGCCCCGCGTAGAGGGTGCCGAAGAGATGCGCGTCGGCCAGCCGCCCGCCGAGCCAGGTGCCGACGAGCGCGCCGAAGCCGTAGAGCACCAGCACCACGGGGACCCAGCCCTCGCCCAGCCCGGTCACCTCGGTGAGCAGCGGCGCCAGATAGGAGAAGAAGCAGAAGGTGCCGGCCGCGAAGAGCGCCGTGGTGACCATCGCCAGCCAGACCCGCCGCTCGCGGTAGACCCGCAGCTCGGTCCGCAGCGGCACCCGTTCCTCGGCCGATGGCGGCCTGGTGTGGGGGACGAAGAGCAGCACCCCGACCAGGCCGAGCGCGGTCAGCGCCGCCACCGCCCAGAACGCGGCCCGCCAGCCCAGATGCTGCCCCAGCACGGCGCCGCCCGGCACCCCGGCGATATTGGCGACGCTCAGGCCGCCCAGCAGCACGGCCATGGCGCGCGCCCGCGCGTCCACCGGCACCAGGGAGATCGCCACGGCGGCGCCCACGGCCCAGAAGCCGGCGCACGCCAGCGCGCTCACCACCCGGGACGCGAACAGCAGGCCGTAGCCGGGGGCCAGCGCGCCCGCCAGATGGCTGACGCCGAAGACGGCGAGCAGCACCACCAGCGTCAGCCGGCGCGGCAGCCGCTGGGTGGCGGCGGCCAGCACGGGGGCGCCGATCACCATGCCGATGGCGAAGGCGGATATCAGCAGCCCGGCGGTGGGGATGGAGACATCGAGATCGTCGGCCACCTCGGGCAACAGCCCGGAGAGCATGAACTCACTGGTCCCCAGGGCGAACACGGCCGCCCCGATGACCAGGACGGCGGTGGGCAGCCGGAAGCGGTCGGCGGGCAGGGCGGAGCTGGAAGAAGACACGGGGTATCCCAACGCCCACGGGGGGCGTGCCCATTCCTGCCCGCCCCGAGCACCTGCCGCGCGCCGCTCACTCCGGGGCGCGCCGCACACACCCGGCGCGCCCCGCTCACTCCGGGGGCGCGCCGCTCACCGCGCCGCGCGCCAGCGCTTGCGGCGGCGCAGCCCGGAGCGGATCAGCAACCGGACCAGCCGACGGCTGTCCGTGGGCACGGCGCCCAGCGCCACCGCCTCGGCGTAACGTTCCGCCGGGAGGTCGTAGTGGTCGCGCTCGAAGGCGCGCCGAGGGGCGCCCAACGCGGCGGCGAAACGGTGCAGTTCCGCATAGGAGCTGTCGCTGACCAGATGCGACCACATCCGACCGTGTCCCGGCCAGGTCGGCGGGTCGATATAGATCGTCACTGCCGGGCCCCGGCCAGCCCGCCGACCGGTGCCACCGCCGTCCCCGTCACCGAACAGACCCAGTGCGGATCCTCGCCCAGCTCCGGCTCCACCTCCAGCGCGTGCGGGTCCTCCGCCCGGCAGAGCGGGCACAGCGGCCAGCGGCCCCTGGTCTCCAGCAGCGCGTCCTGAATGTCCTGGGCCAGCAGCCCCGGGACGAACGCCGCGCCGGCGGGCCACTGTTCGGACCACCAACGACGGTGCGAGACTGCCTGCTCAAGGAGTGAGACCTCCTCGGGGCCCGCCACCCCGTCCGCCGCCAGGTCGGCCAGCACCACGGCTCGACCCCGGTTGATGGCCTCTTCCGTGGCCGGCTCTTCCATGCTGACCATTGGACCAGAGATCGGCGGCTTTCCCGAACCGCGCGGGCCGGCCGGAACCCCGGGGGCTTGACGCGACTCTCCGTCGAAAATACGTTTCACCTGTGAGGCTAGCGATGAAGGAAAATTTCGCCCGGCGACCCGGAAGAACCCGACCCGTCGCCGTCGCGCCGAGACCCGCACCTCCCGAGCCCGGGGCGTTGGCGGCGAAGGTCCGCACCATGGCGCCCTCCATGACCCGTTCGATGCAGCGCGTCGCCGAGACCGTCGCCGGGGATCCCGCCGGCTGCGCCGCGCTCACCGTCACCGCCCTGGCCGAACGCACCGGCACCAGCGAGGCCACGGTGGTCCGCACCGCCCGCCTGCTGGGCTACCCCGGCTACCGCGATCTGCGCCTGGCGCTGGCCGGTCTCGCCGCCCAACAGGCGTCGGGGGCCGCCCCCGCCGTCACCGCCGACATATCGGTCGACGACCCGCTGAGCGAGGTGGTCGCCAAGCTCACCCAGGACGAGCGGCAGACCCTCACGGACACCGCCGGCGCCCTGGATCTGGCCCAGCTGGAGGCCGCCGTCGCCGCGTTGGCCGAGGCCAGACGGATCGACGTCTACGGCATCGGCGCGTCGTCGCTGGTCGCCCAGGACCTGGCGCAGAAGCTGCTCCGCATCGGGCTGATCGCCCACGCCCACACCGACCCCCATCTGGCCGTCACCAACGCCGTCCAGCTGCGCGGCGGCGATGTGGCGGTGGCCATCACCCACTCGGGGCGCACGGTGGACGTGATCGAGCCACTCCAGGCCGCCTTCGACCACGGCGCCACCACCGTCGCGATCACCGGCCGCCCCGACGGCGAGGTCACCCAGTACGCGGACCACGTCCTCACCACCTCGACGGCCAGGGAGAGCGAGCTGCGCCCCGCCGCCATGTCCAGCCGCACCAGCCAACTCCTCGTCATCGACTGCCTGTTCATCGGCGTCGCCCAACGCACCTACGAGACGGCCGCCCCCGCCCTGCACGCCAGCTACGAGGCGCTCGCCCACCGCCACTCCCCCCGCGAACGCTGACCCACCCGCCCGTCCCCCGAGTGCCGCCCCCGAAGCACTCCCCCTCGCACGGAGAGCCGCCCGCGCATGTCCACGGAGTTCGACACCCTCACCACCGAGGAACACCGCCCCGACCTGGCCGATATCGACCGGCGTTCCACGATCGACATCGCCCGTGCCATGAACGCCGAGGACAGCCGCGTCCCCGGCGCCGTGGCCGAGCAGCTGCCCCGTATCGCCGCCGCGATCGACGCGGCGGCCGACCGGATGGCGCGCGGCGGACGCCTGATCTACCTCGGCGCCGGCACCGCCGGCCGACTCGGCGTGCTGGACGCCAGCGAGTGCCCGCCGACGTTCAACACCGGGCCCGACGAGGTCATGGGCCTGATCGCCGGCGGGCCCACGGCCCTGATCTCCGCCGTCGAGGGTGCCGAGGACAGCAAGGAGCTGGCGGCCGAGGACCTGACCGCCCTGGGCCTGACCCCCGACGACGTGGTGGTCGGCGTCTCCGCCTCGGGCCGCACCCCCTACGCCGTCGGCGCCGTCGAACACGCGGCCGAGCTCGGCGCGTTGACCGTCGGCGTCTCCTGCAACGCCGACTCCCCACTGGCCGCCGCGGCCGACCACGGCATCGAGGTGGTCGTCGGCCCCGAGCTGATCGCCGGCTCCACCCGCCTGAAGGCGGGCACCGCGCAGAAGCTGGTGCTCAACATGATCTCCACCATCACCATGGTCCGGCTGGGCAAGACCTACGGAAACCTGATGGTGGACGTCCGCGCCTCCAACGAGAAGCTGCGCGCCCGCTCCCGCCGGATCGTCGCCGTCGCCACGGACGCCCCGGCCGACACCGTGGAGCACGCGCTGACCGCCACCGGCGGCGAGGTCAAGGACGCCATCCTCAGCATCCTCGGCGACGTGGACGCGCCCACCGCCCGCCGCCTCCTCACCGAAACCCACGGCCACCTCCGCGCCGCCCTCCGCCTGGCCCTCAGCCCCTCCTAGAGTGCGGGGCCACGAGCCCTTTCGACCACGCCGGCCTGCCCGCCACCGTCCGGGAGGCGCACCCGCTGGGCGGCGGGACATACAACGCGCTCTGGCGCCTCACCCTCGCCGACGGAAGCGTGCTGATCGCCAAGCTCCCCCCGCCCGCCGAAAGCCCCGCCATGACCTACGAACGGGGGCTGCTGCGCGGCGAGGCCGAGTTCTACCGCATAGCCAGGGAGTACCACGCCGCGCCCGTGCCCGAGGTGGTCTTCTTCGACGAGGCGGACCCCTCCGGAATGCTGATGACCGAGCGCCCCGGCCGCCCTTGGAACGAGGCGGCCACCGACCTCGACGCCCCCGCCACCGCCCGGCTGCGCCACCAACTGGGCTCCTGTGTCGCCCGGTTGCACCAAATCACCGGCACCCGTTTCGGCTACCCCGGCGGCGCGATCCCGATGGCCGACAGCTGGCGCGAGGCGTTCACGGCGATGCTCGCCGCACTCCTCCACGACGCGGAACGCTACCGCGCGCCCCTCCCCCTGCCGCTGGACCGCGTCCACGCGTTGACGGAGGCCGCCGCCCCCGCGCTGGAGATGGTCACCACGCCGGCCCTGGTCCACTTCGACCTATGGCAGGGCAATGTGCTGCTGCACAACGGCGAGATCAGCGCCCTGATCGACGGCGATGGGGGCACCTCCCGGAAGGAGTCCGGGGGAGGACGTTCTGGGGCGACCCGCTGGCCGAGCTGGTCTCCCTCAACCTGCTGGCCGACCCCCTCGGCGACCCCGACCTCCTCGCCGGCTATACGGCCGCAGGCGTAACGTTCCCCACGGACGACGCCGCCCGCGCCCGCCTCGCCCTCTACCAGACCTACCTCTACCTGATCATGCTCACCGAGGGCGCCCCCCGCGGCTACACCCCACGCCAACTCGCCTGGACCCAGGACACGGTGACCCCCCGACTCAACGCGCCCCTGACCCCCCTGGCCGACCTGACCGGCTAACCCGCACGGGCCCGCAGCAGAAGCGTGTCAACACCCTGGGCGTCGTCGGCCGATGCGGGCAGCAACTCGATGTCGATGTCGGCGAATCCTGCCTCGGTGAGAAGCCCGACCCACACGTGTTCCCTCAGCACCCACCGGCGCATCGTGGCGGGCTCGCCGTTCGGCCCCCTGGCCGCAACGTCCGCATGCGTGACGTCGGCCTCGGCCGGCTCACCGCTCGGATAGTGCGCGAGGGTGGAGAACACCAGCCGCCCCCCGGGCCGCAAGGCAGCCGCCGCCAAAGGCAGCAGGTCACGCGGATCAGTGAAGTCCAGGGCCCCGAAAACGCTGAACAACACGTCGTACGACGCGGGCACCGCGCGCAGATGGGCCACCACGTCCGCGCGAACCAGCCGCAGACACGGCACGCGGTCAGCGAAGAGATCGCTCGCCATCGCATGCTGCGCGGCCGAGGCGTCAACCGCGTCGACCCTCCCCACTCGGTGCCGGACGGCCAGGTACGCGGCATGACGCCCCGCCCCGGCACCCAGGTCGGCGACACACAAGCCGGTCAGATCGCCCAACACCTCCGCCCCAGGCCCAGCATCCTGCCCCCAGGCCCAACGGAAGTCCTCCGGCATACCGCGCTCGACGGCGGCCCGCCTGCGACCGTAGTGATACCAGAGATCGAGAGTGGCGGAGGTGGTGGTCACCCGCGCCATCCTCGCCGGTTCGGCGCGAGGAGGGGCGAGTTCGACCGAAACTCACCCATCTGCCACCGGCTACGACTGCCGGCAGCACCCCGCGCCGCGCGGCGGTCAGGGGCGGTCGGCCGTAACCAAGCCGACGAACGAGGCCCAGGCCGCAGGCGCGAAGGTGAACGCACCCAGGCCGCGATCCTTGCTGTCGCCAACCGCCAACAGACCGTCATGGGTCAGCTGCACCTCCACACAATCGCCGGTGTTCCCGCCGCTGTAGCTGGACTTCCACCAACCACGCTCGGGCAGGTCAAAACGCATCCGCGCACCTCGCTTCTCTCGTCAGAGGACTCCTGCGAATGCGGCTGCCCAGGAGGCTGGGCAGCCGCATCGGACGGCGTTGGTCAGTCGGCGTCGGCCACGATCGTGTCGAGGAACGAGGACCAGGCCGCAGGGGCGAAGGTGAACGCACCCAACCCGCGATCCTTGCTGTCGCCGACCGCCAACAGGCCGTCATGGGTCAGCTGCACCTCCACACAATCGCCGGTGTTCCCGCCGCTGTAGCTGGACTTCCACCAACCACGCTCGGGCAGGTCAGAACGCATCCTCTACCTCATTTGCCTCTCCAGATCTCCGGCGATGCTGGAGATCAACCTCATCGACTCGTCCGACGATAGAGCCTGCGCCCTGAGGTGATCAGTGGTGCGGCGGAAGGCCCGCACCTGCTCTTCCTCCTCGATGAAGACTCGGCCGTCCGCATACTCGATGAAGGCGAACTCCATGCTGATCGGGTTCGGGTAGGAGAACAGCGTGAAGCCGCCATCAAGACCCGCGTGGACACCACGCTCATAGGGGACGATCTGGATGGTCAGCGTGGGCGGATTGGCAACGTCCACCAGCTTGTACAGCTGCTCGGCATGCACCTTCGGGCCGCCGATCTGCCGGTGGAGGGCCGCTTCGTCCAACAGGCAGATGAAGTGCGGAGGATTGGGCGCCGCCAGAACCTCCTGGCGCTTCATCCGGATGCCGACACCCGTGTCGACGCCGCCCGCCATGTGGACCGGGAAGCTGCTGATCAGCGCCCGAGCGTAGGCCTCCGTCTGAAGCAGTCCCGGCACAAGCAACGGTGAGAACTGCACCATGCTGGCGGCAGAGGACTCCAGGTCGATGAGCTGGTGAACCGTCGGCGGGATCCCGCCGCGCTCGTGGTGCCACCAACCCCGCTTCCTGGCCTCACGGTTGAGCTGGTCAAGGACCTCGAAGTGGCTGCCCTCGCCCTCCTCGACGCCATACAGCCTCAGCAGCTCGAAGAGTTCGGGGCGGCTGATGGGGCTGCTGCCGTTCTCGATGCGGCTCATCTTCGAGTCGTCCATGTCGATATGCACGGCTGCGGCCTCCTGCTTCACCCCCGCCGCCGTACGCAGCCGCCTCAACTCCATCCCCAGCAGGTACCGACGCACGGTCACCGGTCGTCTCGCCATGGCCCCTCCTTCGCGGTTCCCTCGGCACATTCTGACGCAGGCCCGCCACCGACTTTCAAGCCTCTTCACCCTCAAGGGTGAAGCGAGTTGAGATTCCCACATCCCGCTCTTGCCATGCCCGCCTCTGAACCTCCATGCTGATTGCACGACGCGGTGCGCATGGCGCACTACGCGGAGTCGTCTGTCCCCGGGGCCGAGTCTGCCCAGTCCTGGCCCCGGGGGGAGCCGTTGTCGTGCCGTTCGGCACCTGCGGCGCGTCCTGCGGGCGCGCCCCCAACATCCCTCTCCCTGCACGGAGTTGCGCTATGCCCACTTCTTCGAATCTGACCCTGCGGGTCTCCCTGCTGGCCACCACCTACGACAACCACGTCCTGATGGTGCGAGACGAGAGCACGGATGATGACGCCTGGACCCTGCCGGGAGGCACCGTGCCGGCCGGGGAGTGCCCGGTGCGAACCGCCCAGCGGTTCGCCGTCGAGCAGACGGGCTACTTCCAGCCGTTCGACTACGCCCTCTCCGTGAGCCTGGAGACCGACACCGACGGCGAGTTGACCGGCGTGGAGTACCTGCTCGACGGCGGACAGACGGGAACCGTGCCCACCGAGGCCGACGCGCTCCACGTGTCCGCCCGGTGGCAGCCGATGAGCGAGCTGCTGGAATCACGACCGGCCGTGCAGCACGCGCTGCTCGCCCTGGCACGCGGGGAGCGCGTTCCGGTGCTGGTCAACGGCGAGCAGCCGAACGCGGACTGAGCGGGCGGTGATCAGCGATGACCGGATCGCAGGAAGAGGACGAGACCGAGGCCCCGGAGCCGGAGGCCGGACCGGCGGAGCCGGACGAGGACGGACAGGACGACGGACGCGCGGCGTTGCTCCGGCGGCTGCGCGAGGTGAACGCGCGGAGCGAACGCGACTTCCGGATGAAGGGTGGCCAGTTGTGGTGACGCGCAGGAGCTACCGGTTCCGGCAGTACACGCTGAAGCCCGACGAACGGGCGGACGCCGAACGGACGTTGTTCGTCATGGAGTGCCTGAGCTGCGGCTTCTTCGGGACGAAGGGGGAGGACGCGGAGGAGGGCAGCGAGTGGGCGGTCGAACACGTCAAGCACCACCCGGACCATCTCACCTACCGCGAACACATCACCCGGCCCTACCAGTTCGAGCCGGGTGAGTGGCAGTGAACGAGTGGGTGCACCCGCCGGCGAGGTCGCCGCTCATCCGGAGCGCGGACTGGGTCCTGAGCGAGGAACGGGGGGCCGGCGCGCCGCAGGCGATCTACGGCGCGGAGTGCATGACCTGCGGCGACCGTTCGACGCTCGCCGACAACGACGCGCAGCCGGTCGCCGTGTGGTGCATCTTTCACACCCAACAGGACCCGGATCACGATCTGTTCCTCGTCCGCGCCGAGAAGCACTGGCGGGTTCACCCACGCGACGACGAGGGCGACGACGAGAACGCGGACGGCACGCCCGCACCGCACCCGATCGCGGCCTTCTTCGACAAGGCGTTCGGGCCCTCGTTTGTCGGGTTGATGTGCCTGCTCACCGCGCTCACCGGCTATCTCCTGGCCCTCAACTGACAACCTGGGACACGGAGTTCATGCCCCACACCACCATCGTCAGTTCACCGCTGCCGATAACGTTCGCTGTCCTGGCGCTGGTCCCCCGGAGCGGCCAGGTGCTGATGGTGCGGCGCCAGGGGCGGGGCGGGTGGACCCTCCCGGCCGGACGCCGCCTTCAGTTGAGCGCCCCGGCCGGGAAGGGCCGCGTCGCCCCCTGGCGGTGGGGGTGGGGTGGTGCTTGAATCGGCGCGGCGGAACCGGCGTTGACCGTTCTACGCGCGTATCACGCGCACTGCCGGGGCCGTCATGTCCCCCTCCCCTCACACCGCCTCCGGAGACATCGTGAGACTCTCCTCCCTTGCCCGCATATCGCTCGGCATCATGCTGGCGACCGTTCTGGCCTTCCTGGTCGCGCCCACCAGCCAGGCGCGGCCCGCCGCAGCGGCGGAAACGGCCGTTCAGCCGCTCGCCAGCGGCACCGTCAGCGTGTACCCGCCCATCCAGGGGGCCTCCACCTGGGACCGGTTCGGGCAGACGCCGCCCTCCTCGCACCACCGGGTCTTCTCCAACTGGGGCTATCTGAACGACTGGTCGGTCGACATCTACCGCAACCCGGGCGGCACCGTCGTCTCCCCGTTCGGCACCACGACCTCCACCGGCCAGCCGGTCGCCGTCCGCGTCGTGACCGTCGCGGCCGGATGCGCCACGGGGAACCTCGCCGACGGCGGCTACCGGATCGGCCTGGAGGCCACGAACGCCAACACCGGCGAGGTGATCGCGCGCGCCGATGTGATGCATGTCGACAACAAGCCGGCCGGGATCACCGTCGGCGCCACGGTCGGTCCCTGGACCAAGCTCGGCGAGACCGGGCGGTTCCGCTACTCATCGTGCTACCAGGTCAACGGGGACACCGGCGCGCATATCCATTTGGAGGTCATCAACCGGACCCGCTACTCCTGCTACATCGGCCGCTCGGCCAACACCCAGCTGACCGACCTCAC
Organism: Streptomyces profundus; assembly: GCF_020740535.1. Classification (NCBI taxonomy): domain Bacteria; kingdom Bacillati; phylum Actinomycetota; class Actinomycetes; order Kitasatosporales; family Streptomycetaceae; genus Streptomyces; species Streptomyces profundus. The sequence continues at coordinate 3,905,827 of NZ_CP082362.1, read as the reverse complement.
CGTCATCGGCCGGACCGGCACCCAGAACACCGGCCCCCAGCAGGCCTGCTAACCCGCGCCGGGCTGCCGGGGGGTGCGTCAGTCGGCTGGGGCCGTGCGGCCGAGGGCGTTCGTGGTGAGCGTCGCGGCCTCGGCGATCAGGGCGTCGTCGGCCTCGGCGCCCTCCTCGTCCCGGGTGGACATGACGGCCATGACGATCGGCTCGCCACCGTCGTCCGGCCAGACGACCGCGATGTTGTTGCGGCCCCCGTAGCCCGCGCTGCCGCTCTTGTCGGCGACGGCCCAGCCGTCCGGGAGGCCGGCGCGGATCAGGGGCTGGCCGGTGGTGTTGGTCAGCATCCACATCCGGAGCAGTTCGCGTTCGCCCGGGCCCAGCGCCTCACCGAGCAGGAACGTCCGCAGGCTCTCGGCCATCGCGCGGGGGGTGCTGGTGTCCCTGACGTCGCCCGGCGCCCCCTCGTTCAGCTCCGTCTCCCACCGGTCCATCTCGATGACGTCGTCCCCCAGCTCCGCCAACACGGCCTCAAGCCCCTCGGGCCCGCCCAGCGTGTCGAGGAGCAGATTGGCGGCGGTGTTGTCGCTGTACCAGAGGGTGGCCGCGCAGAGTTGACGCAACGTCATCCCTTCGTTGACGAAGTTCTCGGTCACCGGCGCATGGGCCACCAGATCGTCCGAGGTGTAGTCGATCACCTCGTCGATCCCGTCGAGACCGTGCTCCCTGAGCACCGCGCCCACGGCCAGGGCCTTGAAGGTGGACGCGTAGGCGAACCGTTCGTCCGCGCGATGGGCGACCTCCCGGCCGGTGCCGGTGTCCAGCGCGTACACGCCGAGCCGCGCGTCGAACGCGTCGGACAGCTCGTCGAACGCGTCGGCGAGCGACGCCTCGTCAACGACGGCTTCGGACGCCGTCGGCGCGCTCGGCCGCGACGGCTCCCCCTCGGCGGCCCCGCCGCCGCAGGCGGGCAGCGCGACCAGCACCAGCAGCCCGGCCATCCGGGCGGCACACGGCAGCTGTCTCATGGGAAACCCTCCAGGTCCGGCACGCCGCGAGGGCGGCGCCCCCCGGCTCGGGGGGCACCGCCCTCGCGTTGACGCGGTGAGGAAGTGGCAGGACTCAGAAGTCCATGCCGCCGCCCATGCCACCGGCGGCCGGGTCGGCGCCGGCGGAAGCCTTCTCCGGCTTGTCGGCGATGACGGCCTCGGTGGTCAGGAAGAGCGCCGCGATGGAGGCGGCGTTCTGCAGCGCCGAGCGCGTGACCTTGGTCGGGTCCGGGATGCCCGCGGCCAGCAGGTCGACGTACTCGCCGGTGGCGGCGTTCAGGCCCCAACCCGGAGTCAGGTTGCGGACCTTCTCCACCACGACGCCGCCCTCAAGGCCGGCGTTGACGGCGATCTGCTTCAGCGGAGCCTCCAGAGCCAGCTTGACGGCGGCGGCACCCGTGGCCTCGTCGCCCTCCAGCTCCAGCTTCTCCAGCGCCGAGGCGGCCTGGAGCAGGGCCACGCCACCACCGGCGACGATGCCCTCCTCGACGGCGGCCTTGGCGTTGCGCACCGCGTCCTCGATGCGGTGCTTGCGCTCCTTCAGCTCCACCTCGGTGGCGGCACCGGCCTTGATGACGGCCACGCCGCCGGCCAGCTTCGCCAGACGCTCCTGGAGCTTCTCGCGGTCGTAGTCCGAGTCGGAGTTCTCGATCTCGGCACGGATCTGGTTGACCCGACCCTGGACCTGGTCGCTGTCGCCGGAACCGTCGACGATGGTGGTCTCGTCCTTGGTGATGACCACCTTGCGGGCGCGGCCCAGCAGGTCGAGGGTGGCGGACTCCAGCTTGAGGCCGACCTCCTCGGAGATGACCTGGCCACCGGTGAGGATGGCGATGTCACCGAGCATGGCCTTGCGACGGTCACCGAAGCCGGGAGCCTTGACGGCGACCGACTTGAAGGTGCCCCGGATCTTGTTGACGACCAGGGTGGACAGCGCCTCGCCCTCGACGTCCTCCGCGATGATCAGCAGCGGCTTGCCCGACTGCATGACCTTCTCCAGCAGCGGAAGGAGGTCCTTCACGTTGCCGATCTTGGAGTTGACGATCAGGATGTAGGGGTCCTCAAGCTCCGACTCCATCCGCTCCATGTCGGTGGCGAAGTAGGCCGAGATGTAGCCCTTGTCGAAGCGCATGCCCTCGGTCAGCTCAAGCTCAAGGCCGAAGGTCTGCGACTCCTCGACCGTGATGACGCCTTCCTTGCCGACCTTGTCCATGGCCTCGGCGATCAGCTCGCCGATCTGCGGGTCGCCCGCGGAGATGGACGCGGTGGAGGCGATCTGCTCCTTGGTCTCGACCTCCTTGGCCTGGCTCAGCAGGGCCTCGGAGACCTTCTCCACGGCGGCCTCGATACCGCGCTTCAGCGCCATCGGGTTCGCACCGGCGGCCACGTTGCGCAGGCCCTCCCGGACCAGCGCCTGGGCCAGGACGGTCGCCGTCGTCGTACCGTCGCCGGCGACGTCGTCCGTCTTCTTGGCGACCTCCTTGACCAGCTCGGCGCCGATCTTCTCGTAGGAGTCCTCCAGCTCGATCTCCTTGGCGATGGACACGCCATCGTTGGTGATCGTCGGGGCGCCCCACTTCTTCTCCAGGACGACGTTGCGGCCCTTGGGGCCCAGCGTGACCTTGACGGCGTCGGCGAGCTGGTTCATCCCGCGCTCAAGGCCGCGCCGCGCCTCCTCGTCGAACGCGATGATCTTGGCCATGTGAAGGGGTCCTCCCAGAACAGGGGTGGATTACTCCGGACCGCGCTGGCGCCCGCGACGGACGGCCCCTGGGGGATGGTTCCTTACCCCACCCCACCGAAGAACCTCACCGAACCGGTCCTTGCTGTCACTCTCACCCGTAGAGTGCTAACGCCCATGATTAGCACTCGGAGGGGGAGAGTGCAAGCGTAGGCCCCTCTGGGGGCGGAGCTTGCACGTTTTGGGGGCACCCCCGGGCGAAGCCTGGGGGTGCAAGCGTGGGCCCCTTCGAAGCCGGCCGCTGGCACGACTGGGGGCACCTCCCGGGCGAAGCCTGGGGGAGCAAGCGGCAGCTCGCCAGAGCTGCCGCGCGCACGTTTTGGGGGCACCCCCGGGCGAAGCCTGGGTAGCCCCTCCGGGCAGGTACGCGACGCGGCTCCGCCGGGCCGGGGCCGGGCACGGCCCGGCGGGCGCCGAACCTCCCGGGCCCTGCCCCCGCTACCGGCACGTTCCCGCCACGGGCAGTGGCCGAAACGGGCACACCAGCACCCGGCCGAGCCCGACACGGCGAAGAGGGCGCGCCCGGGCCAGCCCCGGGCGGAGCGCCCTCTCGCAGCCGCACGCAGGCCGCGTCGCGGCCCGTGCGGCGCCGGCGGTGGCACGGGAAGGGGCGGGCCAGCGCCCGGGGGCGCCCGCCGCGTGGCTGGGGCCCCGAAGGGGGCCCCACGCTGGCGTTCGCGCCTACGCGCCCCAGGGGGGCGCCTGGCCAGCGCGCGGCCAGCGCGCAGCGAGGCCCGCACCCTGGACGGGTGCGGGCCTGCGGTAAGGCTGCGGTAACGCTCGGCGGTTCAGGCAGTCACCCGGACCATGTCGGCCTGTGGACCCTTCTGCCCCTGAGAGATCTCGAACTCGACCCGCTGCCCCTCTTCCAGGGTGCGGTAGCCGTCCATCTGAATCGCGCTGTAGTGGACGAACACGTCCGCACCACCGTCTACCGCGATGAAGCCGTAGCCCTTCTCCGCGTTGAACCACTTGACGGTGCCCTGAGCCATTCCTTACTCCCCATTTTGCCGGCCTTTTCACGAGCCCACACCTCGCGGACCCGGGTCAGACCTCTCAGACTCCACCCCCGGGCGGTGTGGGGGTGTGCGCCGGAACGTTCGACCGCCGCTGAATGTATCTGGACGGACGCCCAGTGCAACAGGCCATTCGCCGGAGAATTCTCGCGCCACCAGAACGGGCAAATACCGCGAAAGCGCAGGTAGTTGAGCATTTCGACGGGGTTTTTTCTGGCCAACCAGACAATTGGTGCATCAATTTCCGGCACATAATTTGCGCGCGGGTCGCGCATTCATATGCGAGTGGCACGTTTTCGCCACCGGGAGGGGCTCAGAACCCTGCCACTGTATCGCCAGCGTGCACGCTTCCGCCCCGCGACCCGCAGGTCACGGGGCGGAAGCGGCCACACCTCGGGGCCGTCGTCGGCGGCCCGTCAGCCGCCGGCGACCGCCGGGATGATGGAGACGCCGGCGCCGTCCGGGGTCGGCGTGGCGAGGCCCTCGGTGAAGCGGACGTCGTCGTCGTTCACATAGACGTTCACGAAGCGCCGCAACTTGCCCTCGTCGTCCAGGACCCGGCCGGCGATGCCCTGGTGGTTGCGGTCCAGGTCGGCCAGCACCTCGTTGAGCGTCCCGCCCTCGGCCGTGACCTCGGACCGGCCGTCGGTGTAGGTACGCAGAATGGTGGGGATGCGGACGGTGACGCTCATGCCAGGCCAGCCTCTCGGAACGAGTCCAGGTTCGGACGGATGGTCGCGGACGGGCCGGTGGTCGGTGCCACCGCGTCCAGGGTCTTCAGGCCGTCGCCGGTGTTGAGGACGACGGTGGTCGCCTCCGGGTCGAGCAGCCCGGCGGCCAGCAGCTTGCGGGTCACGCCGACGGTGACGCCGCCGGCGGTCTCGGCGAAGATGCCCTCGGTCCTGGCCAGCAGCTTGATGGCGGCCACGATCTGCTCGTCGTCCACGTCCTCGACCGCGCCGCCGGTGCGCCGGGCGATGTCCAGCACATAGGGGCCGTCGGCCGGGTTGCCGATGGCGAGGGATTTGGCGATGGTGTCCGGTTTCACCGGGCGGACCACGTCATGGCCCTCGCGGAAGGCGCGGGAGACGGGGGAGCAGCCTTCGGCCTGGGCGCCGAAGATCTTGTAGGGACGGTCCTCGACCAGGCCGAGCTTGATCAGCTCTTTCAATCCCTTATCGATCTTGGTCAGTTGTGAACCGGAAGCGATCGGGATCACCAGTTGGCCGGGCAGTTTCCAGCCCAGTTGTTCACAGATCTCGTAGGCGAGCGTCTTGGAACCCTCGGCGTAGTAAGGCCGCAGGTTCACGTTGACAAAGCCCCAGCCCTCGCCGATCGGATCGCCGATCAGCTCGCTGCAGAACCGGTTGACATCGTCGTAGGTGCCCTCGATGGCGACCAGCTCGCCGCCGTAGACGGCGGCCATCACCACCTTGCCCTGCTCCAGATCGTGCGGGATGAACACGCAGGACCGCAGGCCCGCCCTGGCAGCCGCCGCGCCCACGGCGCCGGCGAGGTTGCCGGTCGACGAGCAGGAGAGGGTGGTGAACCCGAAGGCGCGCGCCGCCTCCACCGCGTTCGCCACCACCCGGTCCTTGAACGAGTGGGTCGGGTTGGCGGAGTCGTCCTTGATGTACAGGCCGCCCGTGACGCCCAGTTCGGCGGCCAGCCGGTCGGCCCGGACCAGCGGGGTGCAGCCCGGGTTGAGGTTGGGCTTCTCGGCCACATCGGCCGGCACCGGCAGGAGCGGCGCGTAGCGCCAGATGCTGTTGGGGCCCGACTCGATGGTGCGGCGCAGCGCCTCGGGATCGCCGCTTGGCAGGTCGTAGGCGACCTCAAGCGGCCCGAAACAGGACGCGCAGGCGAAGATCGGCCCGAGCGGGAAGCGTTCGCCGCACTCGCGACAGGAGAGCGCGGCGGCGGGTCCGAGATCGACGTCGGAGCCTGAGGAACCGGGGGAGCCGGAGGTTTCGGCGGACTCGTCGGCGTTGGCCGAGGTGAGTACAGACATGGGTACGAGGCCCTTCTCCTCATCTTCCCCGTGGCGGCTCTCGCCACAGGACGGAATTGGCACCTGCCCCACCGGAGAGCCTCGTGCTGTCACGAGATCCGGTGGAAGGGTTGCCGGGGCTTCAACGGGCCGTTCCCTCTGCCCCTCTGGATGAGCGGTATGCGGTTGTCGGTATGTGGTTGTCAACGCGGTCCCGATATGCGGAGGACACCTGCGCTGTTCGAGACTGTAACGGACAGCCCGCACAATGGCTCGGGCCGTCCGCTCCGCGAGACGACCCGAGCAGGTGGCCAGAAAACCCGGCGGCAGCGGGTTGGGCCACCCCAGGAAGGGGCAGACGCGGCCATACGGATGCAAATGTGGCTGAATCGAACAGGAGCGACATTCGTGCTGGAAGAGGCAGAGAAGTGGCTGAGCCGCCGGTCCTGGGGCGTCACTGACCGCTCGATGGCGCAACTGCTGCACGCCAAGCGTGCGGCGGGAGCGGCCGGCAGCATCAGCGTGGTTCTCCCCGCGCTCAACGAGGAGACCACGGTGGGTGCCATCGTGGAAGCGCTGCGGCGCGACCTGATGGAGGACGTGCCACTGATCGACGAGCTACTCGTGGTGGACTCGGGGTCCACCGACCGCACCTCGGAGGTGGCCGCGGCGGCGGGCGCCAAGGTCGTGCACCGGGACGAGATACTGCCCCGCGTGCCGACCCTCCCCGGCAAGGGCGAGGTCCTCTGGCGGTCGCTGCTGGCGACCAGTGGGGAGATCATCTGTTTTGTCGACGCCGACCTGCGGGACTTCGACTCCCGCTTCGTCTCGGGCACCCTCGGCCCGTTGCTCACCGAGCCGGACGTGCAGCTGGTCAAGGCCATGTACGACCGTCCGCTCGGCGACCAGCCGTCCGGCGCCCGCCAGGGCGGCCGGGTCACGGAGCTGGTCGCCCGACCGCTGCTGAACCTGCACTGGCCGCAGCTGGCCGGCGTGGTCCAGCCGCTGGGCGGTGAGTACGCGGCCCGCAGATCGCTGCTGGAGCGGCTCCCGTTCCCCGTCGGCTACGGCGTGGAGCTGGGCCTGCTGATCGACACGCTCAACGTGGCGGGGCTCGACGCGGTGGGTCAGGTCGATGTCGGGGAGCGCAAGCACCGGCATCAGGACGGCCAGGCGCTGGGCCGGATGTCGGCGGCGATCATGCGCACCGCGCAGTGCCGGCTCCCCGGCACGATGCTGCCCAGCCGGATCGGGCTGACGCAGTTCCAGCGGACCGAGGACGGCGGTTTCACGCCCGAGACCCATCCGATCCTCGCCGACGAACGCCCGCCCATGTCGACCATCCCCGAGTACGCGGCCCGGCAGGCGGCGTAGCGCCCGGAACGGGCCCGTTCCGGGCCCGGAGCACCGCCCGAGTCCGGCCGGCTGTGACGTGGCACACGTTTCCCGCCCGTCACAGCTGGCTAGCCTCCGGCGTGAGCCCATGGGGCTTCTGGCCCTTCCTCGCCCCTCGTCGCGACAGAGACGGATCCCCGATGACCGCCGAGCTTCCCGAGACAGCCGGCCAGGTGCTGGTGGCCTCCAACCGAGGCCCGGTGAGCTACACGCGCTCGGCCGACGACGGCTCGCTGACCGCCAAGCGCGGCGGCGGGGGCCTGGTGTCGGGCCTCTCCGCGCTGGGCGCCGACGCGGGCACCTGGGTCTGCGCGGCGCTGAGCGAGGACGACAGGGCCGCCGCGCGCGCCTTCGACGGCCGGCCCCCGGCGGCGGACACCGGCGGCCAGTCGGTGCGGATGCTGGACATCCCGAGCGAGACCTTCGACGCCGCGTACAACGGCATCGCCAACTCCGTGCTGTGGTTCGTCCACCACCTGCTGTACCAGACGCCGCTGGAGCCGATCTTCGACGCCGAGTTCGAGGCGCGGTGGGAGCACTACCGCGCGTACAACCTGGCGTTCGCCGATGCGCTGGCCGAGGAGGCCGCCGAGGGTGCGGCCGTGCTGGTGCAGGACTACCATCTGGCGCTGGTCCCGGGGCTGCTCGCGGAACGCAGGCCCGACCTGCGGATCGGCCATTTCTCGCACACCCCGTGGGCGCCGCCGGAGCTGTTCCGGGTGCTGCCCGACCCGGTGGCCCGCGAGGTGCTGCTCGGCGTGCTGGGCGCCGACCGGGCCGCGTTCCTCACCCGCCGCTGGGCGGACGCCTTCATCGCGTGCTGCGCGGCGCTGCTGGGCGCCGAGACCACGCCTGACTCCGTCACCCACGAGGGGCGCACCACGCGGATCGGCGTGCACGGCCTGGGCGCCGACGCGGCGTTCCTGCGGGACCGGGCCGGCCGTCCGGACGTGGACGAGCGGCTGGCGGAGCTGCGGGAGCGCGTCGGCCCCGGCCGGGCGACGATCGTCCGGGTGGACCGCACGGAGCTGTCCAAGAACATCGTGCGCGGCCTGCTGGCCTACCGGCGGCTGCTCACCGACCACCCGGAGTGGCGTGGCCGGGTCGCGCATATCGCCTTCGCCTACCCGTCGCGCCAGGATCTCGCGCTCTACCGCGCGTACACGGCCGAGGTCTCGCGGGTCGCCGACGCGGTCAACGAGGAGTTCGGCGAGGACGGTTGGACGCCGGTGATCCTGCATGTGAAGGACGACTTCGCGCGCTCCCTGGCGGCCTACCGGATGGCGGACGTGGCGTTGGTCAACCCGATCAGGGACGGGATGAACCTGGTCGCCAAGGAGGTCCCCGTGGTCTCCGAGAACGGCTGCGCGCTGGTCCTCTCCCGGGAGGCGGGCGCGGCCGAAGAGCTGGGCCCGGACGCGCTGTTGGTGAACCCGTACGACATCGCGGGCACGGCCCAGGCGCTGCACGAGGCGCTGTCGCTCGACCAGGCCACCCGGGCGGCGCGGTCCCGCCGCCTCGCGAACACGGCCACGGCCCTCCCCCCCACCGCCTGGTTCCTGGCCCAACTCACGGCCCTCCGAACGACCGCCTGACCCCGCGGTCCCCTGCGGGGCGCCGGCCGGGCGGCACGAAGCCGCCCAACTCGGGTTGGGCACGCGGCCAACCGACCCCGTCGGGTCGGCAGCGGAGGCTTCCGGGAACCGGCCGAGAACGGCCGCGCCGGGGCTGTCACGGCAAGCGACCCGCCGTGCTCGGCCCAGCCCACGAGACACCCGCCCGTGTCCGGGAACCAGGCACCGAAAGCCGGCACCAGGGCCCCCACCCGCTCAACGCGGCCCGCACGCACGGCGATCGCCCCGCCAAGGCCCGGCCCCCCACCCCGCCGACGGCCACAGCGGACGGACGGGGCAGCCGCCGCCACGGCGCCATACCCGCCCGCCCCGGAAAAGGGCCGGGTGGACGGCCGAACTCCACCACCACCAGAGGCCACCCCGGCAACGCACCGGCAGAGCCGGTAAGCGGAACGGCCAGGGCCGGCGCGGCAGCGACCCGGCGAGGCCAAAAAACGGGCGGGCGGGCGGGGAAAACCGCCCCCGCCGAGGCCGTCGCGGCAGCGACCCGGCGAGGCCGTGCGGCACAGCGCAAGGCCCACCCGACCCGGAAAACGGGCGGGCGGGCGGGGAAAAACCATCCCCGCCGAGGCCGTCGCGGCAACGACCCGGCGGGACCCCGGAAAAGGGGCGGGTGGGTGGGGGAAAACGGCCGGCGCGGTGGCGACCCCGTTCAGGAGAGGCGTTCGGCCAACGCCCTGAGCAGTGCCGCGACGCCCGCCGGGCCCGGCACCGTGAGGTCGGTCGCGTCGGCGAGGGCGGAGACCTCCGCGCTGCCGCTACAGACCCGCAGCCCGGGGACGCCCTCGCCGCCGAGGGCGGTGACGGCGGCGAAGGCCGGGAGGTCGCCGAGGTCGTCGCCGGCGTAGAGCACGGAGGCGGCCTTGGTCTCGCGCGCCAGCGCGGTCAGCGCGGCGCCCTTGTCCATGCCGCCTGGGCGCAGCTCCAGGACCAGCCGGCCCGGCTCCACGGTCAGCTCGTGTCGGGCGGCCAACGCGTCCAGGGGGGCGCGCAGCGCTTCGTACGCGCCGGCAGGGTCGGCCGCGCGCCGGGTGTGCACGGCGAGCGCGTTGCCCTTGTCCTCGATGAACGCCCCGCCGGCGGCGACCAGTTGGGGCAGCTCGGCGCGCGCCGCCGCGACGCCCGGGTGCGGCGGCGGGGTGTGCAGCCGGCCCGTCGCCGCGTCCCAGCGCTCCGCGCCGTACGCGCCGAGGACGATCAGGCCGCTGAGCTCGGGGTGGTCGGCGAAGCCGCCGAGGCGGACCGCCACCTCGGCGGGGCGGCCCGTGACCACCGCCAGCACGGCGACCCGGCCGGCGAGTCGGGCGAGCGCGGGGAGGGCGTCCGGATGGGCCCTGGCCTGCTCGGGGTCGTCGACGATGGGGGCCAGGGTGCCGTCGAAGTCACAGGCGATCAGTGCGGAGGCCGGCTGGTCGAGCAGCGCGGCGAGCCCGGCGCGGCCGGACTCCGTGGCGGGAACGGGAAGTGTGCCCATGTACATGACCTTACCGTCGTGCTCGCTTGGCGTCGCGACGGCGTCGCAGCCGGTTGACCGTGACCGGGTCGTGGGCCAGGGCGCGTGGATCGTCCAACAGGGCGTTCAGCAGCTGGTAGTAGCGGGTCGGCGAGATGCCGAGCCGCTCGCGTATCGCCCGCTCCTTCGCCCCGGGGCCCGGCCAGGAGCCGCGCTCGACCGCGAGGACCGCGCGGTCGCGCTCGGCGAGATCCGCCCCGTCCTCCGGTCTGGCCGATTCCTCACTCATCAGGGCATGTTAACCAGGGGCACTGACACCCGCGCCCCGTCATACCGGCCCAAAAGGCCCGGTGACACCGACAGCGAGAACGAGGAGACCGGATGCCGTTCGACAGCAGCCTCACCGCCACCGAGATCGCCGCCCAGCCCGCCGCCTGGCGGCGGGCCGCCGAGGAGGCCGGGGCCGCGCCGGCCCCGGCGTTGCCACGTCCGGGCGAACGGGTGGCCGTGACCGGCTGCGGCACCTCGTGGTTCATGGCGCTGGCCTATGCCGCGCTGCGCGAGGCGGCCGGCCAGGGCGAGACGGACGCGTTCCCCGCGTCGTCGTTCCCGGTGCACCGCGACTACCAGCGGGTGGTGGCCATCTCGCGCTCCGGCACCACGACCGAGGTGGCGCGGCTGCTGACGGAGTTGCGCGCCCGGCGGCCGGGGGTGCCGCTGCTGGCGCTGACCGCCGACGGCTCCACGCCGGTCGGCGAAGCCGCCACGCACACCGTGGTGTTGGACTGGGCGGACGAGCGGTCCGTGGTGCAGACGGTGTTCGCGACGACGGCGCTGGCGTATCTGCGGGCGGCGCTTGAGGCGGAGGGCAGCGGGCTCGCGCCGGTGGAGGAGGCGGCGCTGGACGCGGAGGCGGCCCTGGTGCGGCCGTTGCCCGATGCGGCGTTGGCGGCCGGGCAGTGGACGTTCCTCGGCGGCGGCTGGACCTATGGCCTGGCGCTGGAGGCGGCGCTCAAGATGCGGGAGGCGGCGGGCGGTTGGACGGAGGCGTATCCGTCGATGGAGTACCGGCACGGGCCCGTCGCCATCGCCGGGCAGGGGCGGGCGGTGTGGCTGTTCGAGGCGGCGCCCGATGGCGTGTCGGAGCGGGTGCGGTCGGCCGGCGGCTCGCTGTTGGGCCCGCCGGAGGGCGATCCGTTGGCCAATCTGGTGTTGGCGCAGCGGCTCGCGGTGGCCGTCGCGAGGGCGCGTGGGCTCGATCCGGATCGCCCGCGCGGGCTCACTCGTTCGGTGATCTTGCCGTAGTGGACTAGACCTCTTCCCCTCTTCCGGGCGAGACTTGCGCGTGTGAGTCTCCAGGAGCACCCAGCGAACTACGTGATCGCCCTCGATATCGGGGGCACCACGCTCAAGGCGGCGTTGACCGATTCCGACAACGAGCCGTTGTTCCGCGCGCGCCGGGACACGGCCACCGGCGAGCCCGAGGCGGTGGTGGCCGGAATCGTGGACTTCGCCGCCGAGTTGGCCGAGGAGGGCCGCGCCAGGCGCGGCGGCCCGCCGGTGGCCGTGGGCCTGGCGGTGCCGGGCGTGGTGGACGAGGCCGCGGGCCTGGCCAGGTACAGCGCCAACCTCGGCTGGCGCGACGTGCCGTTGGCCCGGCTGGTCTCCGACCGGCTCGGCGGGGTCCCGGTGGCGCTGACCCACGATGTGCGGGCCGGCGGCCTCGCCGAGGGACGGCTGGGCGCCGGGGCCGGCGTCGAACGTTTCTTCTTCGTGGCGCTCGGCACCGGGATCGCCGGGGCCATCGGGGTGGGCGGCCGGATGGAGCCGGGGGCGCACGGGGGCGCGGGCGAGATCGGACATGTCGTCGTGCGCCCCGGCGGTCCGCGCTGCGGCTGCGGTGGCCATGGCTGTCTTGAGACGGTGGCCTCCGCCTCGGCCGTCGGCCGGGCCTGGGCCGAGGCGTCCGGCGCCGCCGGCGCCAGCGCCGCGGACGCGGCCAGGGCCGTGGCCGCAGGCGACGGGCGGGCGCTGGCCGTCTGGCGCGACGCCGTGGAGGCGTTGGCCGACGGCCTGTTGGTCGCCGTCAACCTGCTGGACCCCGAGGTGGTGATCGTGGGCGGCGGCCTCGGCGAGGCCGGCGAGATCCTGCTCGACCCGCTCCGTTCCGCCCTGGCCGCCAAGGCCACCTTCCAACGACTTCCCGCCGTGGTCCCCGCCGCTCTCGGGGAGGCCGCGGGCCGTCTCGGCGCCGGCCTGCTCGCCTGGGACCACAGTCAACTCCCCCACACCGCGGAGGTTTCCCCGTGACCCGTATCGCCGACCAGCCGGCCCACAACGCCGCCCCAGCCGCTTCGCGCACCGTGCTCGCCGGCGCCAGGGTGGTGACGCCGGACGGGGTGTGGGACGGGGCCTCGGTCACCGTCGAGGGCGGGCGGATCGTGGCCGTCCGCCAGGCGCCGGCGGAGCCCGCGGCCCCGGAGAGCCCGAAGGACCCGGCGGCGGTCGATCTGTCGGGGCACTGGCTGGTGCCCGGGTTCGTCGATCTCCATGTGCACGGGGGCGGCGGCGCCTCGTTCTCGGCCGGGACCGCGGACGAGGCGCTGCGGGTGGTCGCGACCCATCGGGCGCATGGCACGACCACCCTGGTCGCCTCGATGGTGACCGGCGCGCTGGAGGATCTCGCGGCGCAGGCGGGGGCGCTGTCCGAGCTGGTGGAGCAGGGCGACCTGGCCGGACTGCACTTCGAGGGCCCGTTCATCGCCGAGAACCGCTGTGGCGCGCACGATCCCACGCTTTTGCGGGATCCGGATCCGGCGGACGTCCGCAAGCTGATCGACGCGGCCAGGGGCACGGCGCGGATGCTGACGCTGGCGCCCGAGCGGCCCGGTGGCCTCGACTCGGTGCGGCTGCTGCGCGACCACGGGGTGATCGCGGCCGTCGGCCACACCGACGCCAGCTACGAGGTGACGCGGCGGGCCGTCGACGCGGGCGCCAGCGTGGCCACCCACCTGTTCAACGCGATGCCGCCGCTGGCCCATCGGGCGCCAGGCCCGATCGCCGCGCTCCTTGAGGACGAACGGGTCACCGTCGAGCTGATCAACGACGGCACCCATCTGCACCCGTCCGTGCTGGCGTTGGCGTTCCGCTCGGCGGGCGCCGACCGCGTCGCGCTGATCACCGACGCGATGGGCGCGGCCGGGATGGGGGACGGCAGCTACCCGCTGGGCCCGCTGCGGGTCGAGGTGACCGACGGGGTGGCGCGGATCGCCGAGGCCGGGACGCCGCCGGGCACGGGCGCCATCGCCGGCTCCACGTTGACCCTGGACCGCGCCTTCCAGCACGCGGCGACGGTGGACGGGCTGCCCGTCGCCGAGGTGTCGCGGTCGCTCTCCGGCACGCCGGCCAGGCTGCTCGGGGTGGCCGACCGGGTGGGGTCGATCGAGGCGGGCAAGGACGCCGATCTGGTGGTGCTCGACGCCGCCTTCGAGCTGGTCGGGGTGGTGCGCAAGGGCGAGTGGGTGGTGCGGCCGTGACGCTCGCCGGCTGCCGGGAGCTGCTGGCCGACGCGCGGCGCCGGGGCGCCGCGCTGGCCGCGTTCAACGTGATCACGCTGGAGCACGCGCAGGCGGTGGCGGCCGGGGCGGCGCGGGTCGGCGCGCCGGCGGTGCTCCAGCTGTCGCAGAACGCCGTGGCCCACCACGGCGGCCGGCTGGCCCCGCTGGCCGCCGCGCTGCGCGCGGTGGCCGCGGAGGCGCCCACCGGGCTGGCGCTGCATCTGGACCATCTGGACCAGGGTCCGCTGGGCCGGGAGCTGCTGCGGGCCGCGCCGGCGGCCGGGTTCGGCTCGGTGATGTTCGACGGCTCCCGGCTGCCGGCGGCGGAGAACCTCGCGGCCACGGCGGCGGCGGTGCGCTTCGGGCGGGAGCACGGGCTGCTGGTCGAGGCCGAGTTGGGCCGGATCGGCGGCAAGCCGGGCGACGCGCACCGCCCGGGGGTGCGCACCGATCCGGTCGAGGCGGCGGAGTTCGTGCGGGCCACCGGCGTGGACGCGCTGGCCGTCGCGGTGGGCAGCAGCCACGCGATGACCAGCAGGGGCGCCCGTCTCGACCATCGGCTGATCGCCGGGCTGCGCGCCTCCGTCGCCGTGCCGCTGGTACTGCACGGCTCCTCGGGGGTGCCGGACGACGAGCTGCGGCGGGCGATACGGGCCGGCATGACCAAGGTCAACATCGGGACGGCGCTCAACGTGGCGCTGACCGCCGCCGTCCGGGAGCGGCTGGCGGCCGATCCGGCGCTGGTGGATCCGCGCCCCTATCTGGCCGATGGCCGGGAGGCGATGGCGGCGGCGGTGGCCCGGCTGCTGACGGTGCTGGCGGACGCCGCCGCCGGGCCGGCTACAGCTGCTCGTCCGTGACGAAGAGCTCGTCGATGGCCGCGTCGCAGGAGCCGCCGCAGGTGTACTCGACGGTGTTCTGGCCGCGGACCAGCTCGACCTGGTTGAAGGTGCGCACCCAGCTGGTGTCCCACTCGTCGTTGGGGCTGTAGTCCACCAGCTTGACCGGGTCCTCCCTTGGCGTGCCGTTGACCGAGAACGACATGGTCTGGTCGTCGGTGATCACCGAGTAGCCGGTGTAGAGGTAGTACATGCCCGGCTCGCCCTGGAAGTCGAAGGACCAGCTGACGGTGGCGCCCTGCCGGCCGGCGAGCGCGACATAGGAGCCGGAGTCCGAGCGGGCGCCGTCGAAGGTGGCCTCCAGCGCGGCGCCGCCGCCGAGCGAGAGCTGGGTGATGTCGGCGGCCGGCAGCTCCTCGGGCTCCGCGTCGTCGCTGGGCTCCGGATCCGGGTCGCCCTCGCTCGAACCCTCGTCGTCGCCGTCGTCGGCGCCGCCGGTGGGCTCGGTGGTCTCCCCGCCGCCCGCCTCGTCGTCGCCCCCCTCGTCGTCGCTGAACAGGATGGCGGCGCCGATGCCGAGCACCACGGCGAGCACCACGGCGATGGCGCCGACGAGCAGCCCGTTGCGGCGGGAGTCCTGGTCGTTCCTGCGGCGGTCGGGCGGGCCGCCGTAGCCGCCGCCCTGCGTCTCGGGCGCGGCGTAGCGGGCGTCCGGCGACGGCTGCTGCCGGTATCCCTGCTGTCCGCCGAAGGTGCGCTCCCCCACCGGGCGCACCTGGTTGTACGAGGGCTGCCGGGGGGCCACCGGCTGCTGGCCCGCCGCTCCGCCCTCGGGTCGATAGAGGTAGGCGAACGGGTCGTCGCCCTCGTCAGGCGTTCCCTGGCCGGTGTTCCCCGCGCTCATCGACTGCCGCTCCTTCGTTGCCGCGTTACCACATGTCCCACCCCATCGTTCTGCGCGCGAGCCTACCCCGTTCGAGCGAAGCGCTGGGCCAGGGAGCGACGCTCCCGGCGGGGGCCGGCGGGCTCGCCCGAGGGGACACGCGCCGAACGTTCTGGGGGCGTCCCACGGGTGTGCGAGATCGTTCGTGGAACGCACAGTTCCGGTCGTGAACGGTCGCATCGGGCAGGGCGGCCGGTCAGCTGGCGCGGCGCCGGCCCTGGGCGCGGGCGCGCTTCTCGACATACATCCGCTGGTCCGCCGACTCCAGGACCTCCTCGGTGGTCATCCCGCAGGCGGCCCAGCCGATGCCGAAGCTGGCGCCCACCCGCACGCCACGGCCCTCGACCCGGATGGGCGGCACGATCGAGCCGCGCAGCCGCATGGCCAGATCCGACGCGTCCGACGGGCGCAGGCCCTCGGCCAGCACCACGAACTCGTCGCCGCCGAGCCTGGCCACCGTGTCGTTGTCCCTGACCCCCTGCTCCAGCCGGCGCGCCACCTCGACCAGCACCGCGTCGCCGCAGACGTGGCCGAACTGGTCGTTGATCGACTTGAAGCCGTCCAGATCGCAGAAGAGCACGGCCAGGCCCTTGCCGTCGCCGCCCGGGGCGTCCGGCTGCCAGACGTGCTCGTGGTGGTCGAAGACATGGGCGCGGGCGTACGCCGACACGTCGCCCGACTGCCCGAAGAACGCCGCCGTCATCGCCTCGGGGCCGGTCGGCACCGGGATGTGGAGGTGCGGCGGCGTGGCGCAGATCCGGCTGCTCAGCCGGGCCCGCAGCTCCGCGCTGTTGGGCAGCCCGGTCAGCGAGTCATGGCTGGCGCGGTGGGCCAGGGCCAGCTCGTGCCGCTTGCGCTCCTCGATGTCCTCGACGTGGGTGAGCTGCACCTGGGGCCCGGCCCCCGCGTCGGCCACCACCGAGTTGCGCAGGCTGACCCAGACATAGGAGCCGTCGTTGCGGGCCAGCCGCAGCTCGGCCCGGCCGCCGTCGTTGGTGGTGCTCATCAGCACCGCCCTGTCCTCGGTGTGCACCAGATCGGCGAAGCTGTAGCGGCGCAGCGCGGCGACGGTGCGGCCGAGCAGCCGGCAGAGCGCGTCGTTCACCCGCAGCAGCCGGCCGTCGCTGTCGCCGCCGACCTCGGCGATCGCCATCCCGCTGGGCGCGTACTCGAACGCCTGCCGGAAGCTCTCCTCGCTGGCCCGCAGCGCCTGCTGCTCGCGCTCAAGGCGGACCAGCGCGCGCTGCATGTTGCCGCGCAGCCGGGCGTTGCTGATGGCGATGGCGGCCTGGGAGGCGTAGAGCTGGAGCGCCTCGCAGCCCCAGGGGCCCGGGCGGCGGCCGTTGCGCGGCTTGTCGACCTCAAGGACGGCGAGCAGCTCCCCGTCCGAGGCGCACATCGGCGCGAAGAGGCGGTCCATCGGATGCCACTCGTCGGGGTAGCGGGGGGCGGGACCCGTGGTGTGCCACTGGGGGACGTCGTCGTGGTCCAGCACCCAGCCCTCGGTGTACGGGATGAAGCGGAGCTCGCCCCAGCGCTCCCCCATGGTCAGCCGGCGCTCCCAGGACTCCCGGGAGCCGGTGCGGCCGGCGATGGCGGCCTCGGCCTTGTCGGTCTCGACGCGGTCGCTGCCGGCCACGGCGGCGACCAGCAGATCCCCGTCGGGTCTGACCACGTTGACGGAGGCCAGTTCGAAGCCGAGCGCGGTCACGGTGCCGTCGGCGATGGTCTGGAGGGTGTCCGCCATGCTTCGGGCGGTGTTCAGCTGAGCGACGACCTGGTGCAACTCCCGCAGCGAGGCAAGGCGCACATAGGGCTCCGTCTCCGTTTCCATCACTCCCCCGGAAGCGCGAAATGCACGTGCAGATACTGAGGCCACTGAATCACAGGGAGCTGCCCACTAGGTACACAGGGTCAGCGATTAGTAGCCTACTGTGACTCATGTCACACTGCGAGCAGGTTCCGTCGCGCGATGTAGGACGAGTCCCCACAAAGCCTTGGTTCCATGGCCCGATGCCGACCCCCGGAAGGGGGGTTAGCGTGCCCGGGTGTCTCTTCCAGCCCAGCACCCCTCGCCCCCCGTCGACGCCGACCCGCCCCGCGCGGCGCCGGGCGACCCCGTCGCGCATGCTGAGGGGGTGAGCGAGGAGGAGTTCCGAGGCGCGATGGCCAGGCTCGCCGGCGGGGTCGTGCTGATCACCGCGCACGACGGGGACGAGGGGCCGCGCGGCGCCCCGGCCGGGATGACGGCGACGGCGTTCCTCTCCGTCTCCCTCGAACCGCCGCTGGTGCTGGCCAGCGTGCGCACCGGCTCCCGGATGGACGAGATCCTTGAGGCCCAACCCCTCTGGGCCGCCTCGCTGTTGGGCCAGGAGCAGCGCGTCACCGCGGGCCGGTTCGCGATGAGCGGGCGGCTCAGCGACCGGCTGCTCTTCCAGGAGGTGCCCCATGTGCTCGGCGACCTCACCGGAGCGCCGCTGCTGAAGGGCGCGCTCGCCGCGCTGGAGTGCCGCACCGAGAGCCGCGTCCCCGCCGGCGACCACACCCTGCTGATCGCCCGGGTCCTGCGCACCGAGGTGCCGGGGGAGGCGGGCGACCCGCTGCTCTACTACCGGGGCGCCTACCGCCGGATGAGCTGAGGCCCGCCCCTCAGTCCCACTGGGCGCGGCCCGTGCGGCCCTTCTTCAGCTCGGAACGCCGCCGCTTCTCCCGCAGCCGGCGCTCCACCAGGGAGCGCGGCGGCTTCTTGGCGCGGCGCGCCCTCGGGGGCGGCGCGGTGGCCTCGGCCAGCAGCCCCAGCAGTCGCTCGACGGCGGCCTCGCGGTTCCGCCACTGCGAGCGGCGCTCGCTCGCGCGCACCACCAGCGTCCCCGAATCCGTCAAACGGCCGGCGAGACGGGCGAGGGCGCGCTCCTTCCAGAGCTCTGGCAGCGCCCGGGAGGCCGCGATGTCGAAGAGCAACTCCACCTGGGTGTCGGACGTGTTGACATGCTGCCCACCCGGCCCCGAGGCGCGCGAGAAGCGCCAGCGCAACTCCGACTCGGGGAGGCTGACCGCATCACGGATGAGGTAGGGACCGGACATACGTTCCATGTTCCCGCGTCCGCCCCCGGGACGCATATCGTTTTCCCACGGTCAACTCACGTTTCTCCCAAGGCGCTGTGGAACCGGCGCTCGGCTGACATCGTTGGGGACAGTGAGGGTAACGTCTTCGCAAAGAAGACCCGGAACGATCCGTACTAAGGGGATATCTCCATGGGTGTGAGCCTGTCCAAGGGTGGCAACGTCTCGCTGAGCAAGGAGGCTCCGGGCCTGACCGCGGTCACCGTCGGCCTGGGCTGGGATGTCCGCACCACCACCGGTACCGACTTCGACCTCGACGCGAGCGCCCTGGGCGTGAACGCCGAGGGCAAGATCGCCTCCGACCAGCACTTCATCTTCTACAACAACCTGGTCACCCCCGATGGCACCATCCAGCACACCGGGGACAACCTCACCGGCGAGGGCGAGGGCGACGACGAGCAGATCAAGGTCAACCTGGCCGGTCTGGGGGCCGATGTCGACAAGATCGTCTTCCCGGTCTCGATCCACGACGCCGACAACCGCGGCCAGAACTTCGGCCAGGTCCGCAACGCCTTCATCCGCGTGGTCAACCAGGCGGACGGCGTCGAGCTGGCCCGTTACGACCTGACCGAGGACGCCTCCACCGAGACGGCCATGGTCTTCGGCGAGCTCTACCGCAGCGGCGCCGAGTGGAAGTTCCGCGCCGTCGGCCAGGGCTACGCCTCCGGCCTGGCCGGTATCGCCCAGGACTTCGGCGTCAACGTCTGAGCCCACCGGTCGCCGGTGGCGCCCCCCGCAGCCCGCGGGGGCGCCGCCGGCCCGGACACGGGCCGCAGGGCCCTTCCCTGGGGCCTCCCCGAGGAGGGGGCGTCGAACGCGGCGTCCGGCGAGAGCAGTTCGTCGATCCCCGGGGCGTCCGCCATGGGCGGGCGACCGCCCGACGAGGGCCCCGAACCGGGGCGGCGTCCGGGCGGCGGAGCGGGGGAATTACGGCGAGAATTCCCGCGTGCGGCATGGGTACTTGCCTTCCCCACCCCCGTACTGAAGGGTATGGGCCCATGCAGATCGTCATCACCTCGCGGAAGGCGGCGACGCTCGACACCTGGCGACGGGCGCGCGTGGCCGGCCCCGAGGTGACGTTCCACCAGGGGTGGCGCTCCGCCATGCCGGTGGACGCGATGGTGGTGGCCGGCGTGCACGCCTTCCCCCGGCTCGGCGGACGCCCCCGCTGGGACCGCGCGCAGATCATCGAGAACACGCACTACGACGCCTGGCCCAAGTTCCTGGTGGTGCCGCCGACTCGGCCGATGGTGCTGGGCGAGGACGGCGTCGCCCGGATCCACCCCGACTTCCGCCGGATCAGGCCCGCGTCCTATGCCGCCTCCGAGGCGATCGCCGAGATCGTTCGCTGGAACGCGACCCAGGACGACGCCATCTCGGCCACCGAAGTGAACCTGCCGCTGCTGGAGTTCGACAATCCGGCGGACGCCTCCAGCGCCCGCGCCTTCCAGGCCGCGCTCCGCGACCGGCTCACCGCCGAGACCGTGCCCGCCGGCCTCACCCCCGCCAGCGCGGCTGGCCGGTACGGATAGCCGGCCCGGGCGGGCAGCCCTCAGTTGGCGTCGATCAGGCGCAGTTCGGGGTGCGCGGTGCCGCCTTCGATCGCGGTGGAGGAGAGATGCGACACCACCCGGTCGTCGACCGGGTCGAGGGCCGGGTCCTCGTGCACCACCAGGTGCTCGTAGGTGGTGGCCCGCTGGGCCGGTACCCGGCCGGCGGAGCGGATCAGCTGGATCAACTCCACGCGGTTGGAACGGTGCTTGGCGCCCGCCGACGAGACCACGTTCTCCTCCAGCATCACCGAGCCGAGGTCGTCCGCCCCGTAGTGCAGGGAGAGTTGACCGACCTCCTTGCCCGTGGTGAGCCAGGAGCCCTGGATATGGGCCACGTTGTCCAGGAAGATCCGGGCGATCGCGATCATCCGCAGATACTCGAAGAGCGTCGCCTGGGTCTGGCCCCGCAGCTTGTTGTTCTCCGGCTGGTAGGTATAGGGAATGAACGCGCGGAACCCGCCCGTGCGGTCCTGCACCTCGCGCACCATCCGCAGATGTTCGATCCGCTCGGCGTTGGTCTCCCCCGTGCCCATCAGCATGGTGACCGTGGACTCGACGCCGAGGCGATGGGCCGTCTCCATGATCTCCAGCCACTCCTCGCCCGACTCCTTCAGCGGGGCGATCGCCGTGCGCGCCCTGGCGGGCAGCAGCTCGGCGCCGGCACCGGCGAAGGAGTCAAGACCGGCCGCGCTCAGCCGGCGGATCGCCTCCTCGGGGGTGACCGCCGAGATACGCGCCATATGGGCCACCTCGGAGGCACCGAGTGAGTGGATCACCAGCTCGGGGAACGCCTTCTTGATGGCCGAGAAGTGCTCCTCGTAGTACTCGACGCCGAAGTCCGGGTGGTGGCCGCCCTGGAACATGATCTGGGTGCCGCCCAGCTCCACCGTCTCGGCGCAGCGGCGCAGGATGTCGTCCAGATCCCTGGTCCACACCTGGTCGCTCTTGGGCGGCGCGTAGAAGGCGCAGAACTTGCAGGCCGTGACGCAGGCGTTGGTGTAGTTGATGTTGCGCTCGATGATGTAGGTGGCGATGTGCTCCACCCCGGCGTAGCGCCGCCGGCGCGCGGCGTCGGCCGCCTGCCCCAGCGCGTGCAACGGCGCGGAACGGTAGAGGTCCAGCGCCTCCTCGGGGGTGATCCGCCCGCCCTCGGCGGCACGCTCCAGCACGCTGGCGAACTCGGCGCCCATCACGTTCCCTCCGACGATTCGACTGCCGTCCGGCCATGTCACGGCCGCTCCAGCGTACGCCAGCCCCTCCCCCGCACGGGGTGCGGCCGGGGGGCGCGGCTCAGCCGGTGGGCGCCGGGTACCAGTCGGTGCCGCCGAGGAGGAAGCCCCACTCGGGCTGGCCGCTGGTGGCGCTGGTGCGCAACGGCTCGCCCTCGTCGTCGATCCGCAGCACCCCCTCGCGGTCGCCGCTGGACCACTCGAGGTCCAGATACCAGTCGACGTCATGGGCCTCGGTGCGCGCGGTGACATAGACGACCAGCGGGTCGGACTCGTCCACCCACAGCGGCAGTTCGGACTGGTCGGCGCCGGCGGTCAGCGCGGGGGCCGCCGCGTCCAGGTCGACGTCGAACGCGGCGGTGTCGACGGGGCCGCCGCCGCAGGCGCTGTAGCCGGTGTAGAGGTTCCAGGGGAGCGGCTCGTCGGCCCTGGTGACGCGCACATGCAGGTCCCGCAGGACCACCGTCTCGTCGCCCGTGCCCTGGATGGTCAGCTCGACGTACTGCCGCCCGGCCGGGACGGCGCCCATCGCGCGGGCCCAGCCGGGCGCCTCGGGCTCATGGGGCGGCGGCGGGACCGACTCGGGATCCGCGTCGACGAGGTAGTGGTTGCCGCAGGGACTCTCGAACGCGTGGGGGCGGACGGTCACGGCCACCGGGGCCGGCCCGTCGCCGGCCGGCGGCGGCTGCCGCTGGGCGGCCTGGTCCTCGTCGTCGTCGCGCAGGGCGAGCAGCAGCCCCGCGGCCAGGGTCAGGGCCGTGGCCGCCGCCACGGCGCCGACCACGGCCCCGGGCCGCCACCGCCGCCGCGCCGGCGGCACGGCGGCGACGGCCGGCACGGGCGCTGCCGGCGCCACGGCCGCCGGCTCGGGCTCCGGGGCGCGCCGGTCCCGTTCGCGCGCCGTGTCGGCGGCGATCCAGCGGCGGTGGAGCTCCATCAGCTCCTCGGCCGTCGCCCCGCACTGCCGCGCGAACCGCTCCACCGTCGCGAACTCGGGCGGCAGTCCTTCCCCCTTGCAGTAGCGGTGCACCGTCGAGGGGCTCAGATGCAGGCGCTTGGCCAACGTGCCGTAGCTCAGCCCGGAGCGGCCCTTCAACTCCGCGAGCAGCGCCGCGAGATCGGCGATCTCCACATCCGCGGCCATGTCTCCCCCTCGTTCCCCGTCCCACCCCGGCATTCGACGCGCCTGACATCCTCGCAGGTCACTGACGGTTCGAATGTTCCGACCTCCCGTCCCGGACGTTGTGGCTGGTGGCCGGGACGAGGGACGACCCATCCTGTGGTCGTCCGGCGAACACCTCGCCGGTTCCCTCGCACCACAGCCCGACGTCAAGAAAGCAGACCGCCATGAACGTTCGCCCGCTCCGCCGCCGCACCCGGACGCTTGTCGCCGCCGTGGCGGCCGTCGCCGCCCTCTCTCTCACCGCCTGCGAGGACGAGGAGATCCCCCAGGACGGGAGCGCCGGCGGGGGCAGCGACGCCGTGGACGACGCGCCCGGTGAGTCGGGCGAGCCAGAGGAGGGCGACGAGACCGGCGTGGAGCCGGGGCAGGGCACCCTGGAGGGCGGCGCCGGCGAGAGCGAGGCGGACACCGCGCCCTGCACCGACGCGAACACCGAGGTGACCGTCTCGCCGGTCGAGCGGCCCATCAACCATCTGCTGATCACCGTCACCTACACCGGTGACGAGGCGTGCTTCGCCTACCACGGGCCCTATCTGGGGTTCGAGGGCGCGCAGGCCCCGCTGCCGTTCGTCGAGGACAGCCGGCCGGGGAGCGTGACCGCGCTGGGGCCCGGCGAGTCGGCGTACGCGGGCGTGATCACCTCGTCCGCCGACTCGCCGGAGGGGTTCACCGTGGACGGCCTGACCCTCTCCTTCGCGTCGGCGGACAGCGGCGCGGTGGGCGAGACGCTCCAGCTGCCGGCGCCCGGCGGCGAGGTGTTCCTCGGCGACGCGGCGGCCGTCACCTACTGGCAGCCCTCGCTGGACGAGGCGCTCGTCTGGTGACGTGCGGCCGTCACCCCTGGCGCGCGGCGACGCCCTCGTAGGAGTTGTCATCGGCGTAGCCGTTGAAGGCCAGCTGACCGTTCTCGATCTGGCGCAGCACGAACTCGTAGGGCTCGGGATAGCAGGCGGCGCTCAACGTCGAGCGGCTCGGGTCGAGTTCGGTCAGGAACGTCAGCTGGCCCTCGGCGACCGCGCTGAGCGTCAGCTCGTCCACGCAGAGCGACAGGCCGATGGCGTCGGTCGCCGAGACGGTGCCCACCACGTCGCCGACCTGTCCCTCGGCGAGCTCGACGGTGACCGTGCCGATCGGCATCCCGCTGATCGACGCGTTGCCCGTCCACTCGCCGAGATAGGCGGCCGGCACCCCCTGCGGGTCCTCCCCTTCCTCCCCGAGCAGCAGGATGCCGCCGACCACGGCGGCGGCCACCAGGGCGAGGCCGAGGACCAGCCCCAGGACCAGCCGGCCGCGCCGGCGCGGCGGGGCCGGCGGGGAACCGCCGGGGGGCGGGAACGGCGGGGTGGCGGGCCCTGGCGCCGCCACCGTGTGCGCATACCCGGGGGCGACGGGGGCGGCCGGGGTGGTGGCGACGGGGGTGCTCGGGGCGGCCGGGGTGGTGGCCGGCCCCGGGTCGTGGCCGGTGTCCAGGTCCAGCAGGCGCACCGCGTGCCGGCTGGCGTCCTCGACGACCGGCTGCGGCAGCCAGCCCGAGCCGACAAGACCGGCGGCGCCCGCGTCGCCGGCGTACGCCCCGGCCACCTCAAGCGGGGTCGGCCGGCCGGCCGGGTCCTTGTCGAGACAGGCCGCGATCAGCTCCCTCGCCTGCGGGGGGACCGCGTCCAGTTCGGGTGGCTCGTGCACCACCCGGTAGAGCAGGTGAGCGGCGCTGCCCCCGGGGAACGGGGGCCGGCCGCCGGCGGCGAAGGCCAGCACCGCGCCGAAGGAGAACACATCGGTGGCCGGGGTCAGCTCCCGGCCCAGCACCTGCTCGGGGGACATGTAGCCGGGCGAGCCGATGGAGACCCCGGTGGTGGTCAGCCGGGCGGTGCCGCCGTCGGTCGCCCTGGCTATGCCGAAGTCGATCAGCCGGGGGCCGTCCAGCGCCAGCAGCACGTTGGACGGTTTGACGTCGCGGTGGACCAGCCCGTGCCGGTGCACCGCGGCCAGCCCCTCACCGAGGCCGGCGCCCAACGCCCGCACCGTGTGCGCCGGGAACGCGCCATGCGCGGCCACCGCCCGTTCCAGGTCGGGGCCCGCGACATAGCCGGTGGCCACCCAGGGCACCTCGGCCTCCGGGTCGGCGTCCAGCACGGGCGCCGTCCAGTCGCCGCCGACCAGTTGGGCCGCGGCCACCTCCCTGGCGAACCTGGCCCGGAACCGCTCGTCGGCCGCGATATGCGGGTGCACCAGCTTGACCGCGACGGTCCGACCGCCGGCGCTGCGCCCCAGATAGACCCGGCCCATGCCGCCCCGGCCCAGCCGGCCCAGCAGCCGGTACGCGCCGACGACGGGCGGGTCGTCCTCCGTCAGCGGATCCATCAACGCGGCTCCGGCGCGTCCAGCAGCTCCACCCGGTGGTTGCCGCCCAGATCCATCCGGCGGGCGAACTCGGCCATGCCGGCGAGCTGCCGCTCCTCCAGCCGGAAGTCCAGGGTGGTGAAGTAGCGCTCCAGCACCTCGGCGTCGAAGTCCTCCCAGCGCGCCGCCTGTTCGGCGACCTTGCCCACCTCGGCCAGGGACAGGTCCCGGGAGGCGAGAAACGCGCGGTGCACCTCGCGGACGGTCTCCGGGTGCCGCTCCAGATAGTCGCGGCGCACGCACCAGACCGCGAAGACGAAGGGGAGCCCCGTCCAGTCGTGCCACATCTGCCCCAGGTCGTGGACCTCCAGGCCGAGCCGGGGCGCGTCGTGCAGCGAGGCGCGGAGCGCGGCGTCGCCGATCAGCACGGCGGCGTCCGCCTCCCGCATCATCAGGCCGAGATCGGGCGGGCAGGTGTAGTAGTCGGGCCGCACCCCGTGGCGCTCGGCCAGCAGCAGCCGGGCCAGCCGCACGGAGGTGCGGGAGGTGGAGCCGAGCGCCACCCGGGCGCCGTCCAAGCGCTCCAGGGGCACCTGGGAGACGATCACGCAGGACATCACCGGCCCGTCGCAGCCCACCGCGATATCGGAGAGCGCCACAAGATCGTCGGTGTGGCCGAGGAAGTCCATGAGCGAGACGGGGCCCATGTCCAGCTCGTCGGCCACCAGCCGCTCGCCGAGCCGCTCCGGAGTGTCCTTGGCCAGCTCCAGATCCAGTAGCGTGCCGGTCCTCGCGAGGCCCCAGTACAGGGGGAGACAGTTGAGGAACTGGATGTGGCCGACACGAGGGCGATTCCGGTGGTGTGTAGTCACCTAAGGGAGGGTACGCCTGAGGTCGTGCGAGCCAACGTTCAGGGACAGGTCCACCCGACGGGTGATCTCTGCTCTTCCGACCGTGCACACCCCGTGCTAGGCTCGCGCCGAGTTGCAGTTTGGTTTCCCTTGCAGTACGAGCCTGCGGAGCATGTGACCGCGGGCTTTCGTCGTTTTCAGGCTTCATGCAGGTTCTGGAGCAGGGCGACCCTTTTAGGCCCAGGGAGGGCTTATGGCTACCGGAACCGTCAAGTGGTTCAACGCCGAGAAGGGCTTTGGCTTCATCGCCCAGGATGGCGGCGGCCCTGATGTCTTCGTTCACTACTCCGCAATCAACGCCACCGGTTTTCGTTCTCTTGAGGAGAGCCAGGCCGTGACCTTCGACGTCACCCAGGGTCCGAAGGGCCCCCAGGCGGAGAATGTCAACGTGGTCTGACGCCAGTTCTTCGGCGTAACCCAAGAAGCCCCTGTCCTCACCGACAGGGGCTTCTGTTTTCCCGTTTCTTCCCGTGTCCCCCGTTTCCCCCGGATTCCCCCGCGCCCGGCGGCCCTTCGACGTCCGGCGGCCCTTGGGCGCCTTATGAGGGGACGCACCCGGCTTTCCGGGGGTTTCCCGGCCTATCGCTCCTTTCCCCACCTGCCGGGGGCGCCCCGGATTCCCGCCGGCGGCAACGGGCCCTCGGCGGCCGGGGAGTTCCGGTCGGCATCGCCGTGGAGAGCTCCGGGATTCCGCGCCCGACGGCCGACATTCCCGGAATCCGGGATTCCGGAATCACGTTCCGCAGTCGGGGAATTCGGGATGTCCCGATGGCGGGGCGACGCCTCGGGCCGCTCGGCGGACGAGCCCCGGGCCGCCGCCGCGCCGCGACCGTCGCCAACCCGCCACGCGGGCCCAGGGCCCCGGCGGCCGAGAAGCCCGTCGGGGAGCGGGCCCGCCCGCCAACCCGACCCTGGCGATCGGAAGTTGGGGCGCCACGCTCCGCTATGCGACGGGGCTCACATCCGGATCAGCGCCGGTCCTCTTGCGGGCGGGGCGTGCCCACGTCAGAGTTCTTGGCATACGGCACTCCCGCCGTCGAGCCGCTCCGGCGGGTGTGCCGTCTCAGCGGAGGGCTGCTTTCAGGCCATCCGCTGTCGATGTCGGATGGCTGGAACCAGTCGCCTCCGGCCGGGAGTTCACTCGTTCCCCGACGGTCCGCCGCCCAGGTCGAACCGGCAGAAGACGCTCTTGCCGCCCTGGTCGATCGGGGCCCACCAGGTCGCGTCGGCGAGGCTCTGCACGATGAACAGGCCGCGTCCGCCCTCGGCGAGCAGCGCGTCCGCCGAACCGCTGGACGGGTCGAGCGGATCGCCGGCGGGCAGCGTCGGCGGCGTCGAGTCCTCGTCCGAGACCTCGACGAACAGCGAGCGCGGCCAGTAGCGGAAGGCCACCACCACCCGCCGCGCGCCGGCCAGTTGGACGCGGCGGCCGTCCGGTGTCGCGTGGTGGATGGCGTTGCCGACGAGCTCGGAGACGCACAGCTCCACATCGTCGGCGAGCCGCTCCAGGCCCCACTCGGCCAGCACATGGCGCGCGGTGTGGCGGGCGGCGGTGGGGGTGTCCGGATAGTCGGCGATCAGCGCGATCGACCGGAAGCGGTAGCCGCTGGACGGCACCCCCAGCTCCACCGGCTCCACCGGCTCCACCGGCATCGACAGCGCGATCAGTTGGGGCGGCCCTCCCAGGTCTCTCATGTCCGGCGACGTCATCGGTCTCCCCCTCCAGCGGCCGGCTCCGTGAACAGTCGTCGCCCACCGGCTCCGGGGAACCAGCGGGAATCAGCTAGTAACCAGTCAAGAGCCGACACACCCCTTTAGGGAACGAGCACAAGGGGGTTCACGCGCACATCGGGGGGGTTCACGTGATGCATGGGATGCGGGTGCGTGCTCCCCCGTGTCCCCCGTGTCGCGCTGTGCTTTTTTGAGGTTTCCCGGGGTTGCCCGAGGTCTCCCGAGGTCTCCCGAGGTTGCCCGGGGTGCCCCGGGGCTTTCCTGCCCGGGGCCGTGCCCCCCTGTGGGACCCAGGTGGCACGCCGAACGGCCCCGACCGGCAACGGATGTGCCGGCGGGGGCCGTTGGGTGAGGTGGTGCCGCGTCAGCCGGTCGGCTGTTTCGGCACGGGGGGCGCGGGGGGCGCGTCGGCCGCCGCGTCGTCGAGGTCGCTGATCTCGAAGCTGGTGGCCGAGTCGTACTTCTCCCGGTCCAGGATCCCCTCCTGCGAGGCGACGATCACCGGCACCACGGCCTGGCCCGCGACGTTGGCCGCGGTCCTGATCATGTCCAGGATCGGGTCGATCGCCAGCAGCAGGCCCACGCCCTCCAGCGGCAGGCCCAGCGTCGAGAGCGTCAGCGTGGTCATCACGGTGGCGCCGGTGAGGCCCGCCGTGGCGGCCGAACCGATCACCGAGACGAAGACGATCAGCAGATAGTCCTGCACATCGAGGCTCACGCCGAAGATCTCGGCCACGAAGATCGCCGCCAGCGCCGGGTAGATCGCGGCGCAGCCGTCCATCTTGGTGGTGGCGCCGAACGGCACCGCGAAGGACGCGTACTCCTTCGGCACACCGAGACGCTCGGTGACCTTCTGGGTCACGGGCAGGGTGCCGACCGAGGAGCGCGACACGAACGCCAGCTGGAGCGCGGGCCAGGCGCCCCGGAAGAAGCGCACCGGGTTGACTCCGCCGGCCCGGTAGAGCAGCGCCGGGTAGACGACGAAGATCACCAGCAGCGAGCCGACATAGACGCCGGCCGTGAAGGTCGCGTAGTCGCCGAGCAGATCCCAGCCGTAGTTGTTGACGGAGCGGCCGATCAGGCCCAGGGTGCCGAGCGGCGCCAGCCGGATGACCCACCAGAGCGCCTTCTGGAGCAGCGCCAGCGCGGTCTCGCCGAAGGTGATCAGCGGCGCGGCGCGCTCGCCGAGCTTCAGCGCGGCGATGCCGACCACGGCGGCGATGAACACGATCTGTAGCACGTTGAGTTCGGCGAACGGGGTGACCGGGTCCGAGGGGATGATGCCGGTCAGGAAGTCCAGCCAGGAGCCCTCACTCTGCGGCAACTCACCGTCGGCCGGGGTCAGCTCCGAGCCGGAGCCCGGGTTGGTGACCAGGCCGATGGTGATGCCGATGGCCACCGCGATCAGCGAGGTGATCAGGAACCAGAGCAGGGTGCGGGCCGCCAGCCTGGCCGCGTTGGAGACCTGCCGCAGGTTGGTGATGGAGACCGCGATGGCGAAGAACACCAGCGGCCCCACGGCCAGGCGCAGCAGCTGGACGAAGATGCCGCCGATCTCGTCGAGGGTCCGGCCGAGCCAGTCGACGGACCACTCGCGGGCCACCCAGCCCAGCACCAGCCCGAGGACCAGGCCGGCCAGGATCTGTGCCCAGAAGGGCGGCAGGGTTATGCGCCGCCGGCCGTCGGTGGCGGACCCGGGGGACCCCGAGGAATCGGGCGCGGGAGAGGAGGGGGAGGAAGGGGGGGAGGACACAGGAACGCTCCGGTCGGGGGTGAAGACGGGGGATCGAACAACGATCGTGCTCAGGGATGTCAGCCGCGCGGGAACACCACCCCGCGCCGAGGCGGGGAGTCGTCGGATCGCACGGGGGCGCCGAACAGTTCGGGGATGCGAGGTGTCAGCGACAGGCCGCGGTGAGACAGCGGCAGAGATCGATGTGCAGACGCGCGACAAGCGGAACGCTCACCAGGGGAGCGGGCGCGGCTGCGGTCTTCATGCGGAGCACGCTAGCACCCCTCCCCCCATACGTCATGGTCATGCACACTCCGGACTTCCCGCCGGCCGGCGGGTGCCCCTGGCCCGCAGGTGCCAACGCCCCACCGGGGAGGGCAATTCCCTGGTGGGGCGCGGTGGGGTGGGGTGAGAGGGATCACGTCCGCCGGGTCAGGCGGCGTCGTCCTCCATGTCCCGGTTGGCGTTGAGCCGGGCCTTGGCCCGCTCGACCCTGGGCACCAGCTGACGCGACATCTCGTCCCGCTGCCCGCGCAGCAGCACCAGGCTGAGCGGCGCCGAGACGACCAGCGAGAGCAGCACCAGCCACAGCGGGTTCGCCGTGCCGACGGACTCGGGCACCACCCCGACGTAGGCGAGCACCGCGAGCACCGCGAAGCAGCCGGCGAAGACGGCCAGCCGCAGCCCGGTGTAGCGCAGGGTCGCGGACCACGAGTGGCCGCTGGTCGTCGTGGTGGAGCCGGTCATGTCCTGTCCCCTGTCATCCTCGTGCTTCCTTCCGCCCTCGAAGCGGCGCGTCACCGGCCGGCGCCGGCCCTCGACTGTTCCTCGGCTGTTCCTCGACGATGGTCACCCCAGGGGAAGCCACAGCGTGACGTCGTCCCGGTAGTCGTTCTCGCCCACCCTGATCGCGTCCGGCACCCGGCCGACCTCCTGGTAGCCGCAGGAGGCGTAGAACGCCTCCAGGCCGAGACCGGAGCGGCACGTCAGCCGGATGCCCATGACGTCGGGGTCGATCGCCCGGGCCGCCGAGGCGGCGGCGGCCATCAACTCCCGCCCGGCGCCGCGCCCCTGCCAGTCCGGGTGCACCATCACGGTGCTCAGCCACAGCCAGTGGCCCATCAGCCGGTGGCTGTTGCGGCGCAGGAAGGCGGTGGCGACGGGGGTGCCCCGGTCGGTGACGCCGATCAGCAGCCGGGTGGTGCCCTCGGCCATCCCCACCAGATGCTGGCGCAGTGCCGGCCGCACCTCCTCGGGGGTGACCGTCGGCACGAAGCCGACCGCGCCGCCGGCGTTGACCACGTCCGCCCAGAGCGCGGCGACGGCCTCGGAGAGCGCCGCGGTGGGGGCCGGGTCCAGCACATAGCGGGGCCAGCCCTCGCGCGGACCGCCGCGGGCGGGGGCCCTGGCCACTGTCTCGGTCATGACCTCACACCCGCATCGGCTGGGGTGCGTCGCGCCGCCCCGGGTCCGGCCCGTCGTACTCGCGCACCACCTCGTAGCGGGTGTTGCGCTCCAGCGGGCGGAACCCGGCGTCCCTGATCAGCTCCAGCAGATCGTCCCTGGTGAGCTTGTCAGGGGTGCCGAAGTTGTCGGCGTCATGGGTGATCTTGTACTCGACGACCGAGCCGTCCATGTCGTCCGCCCCGTGCTGTAGGGCGAGTTGGGCGGTCTGCACGCCGTGCATCACCCAGAAGACCTTGACATGCGGCACGTTGTCGAAGAGCAGCCGGGAGACGGCGAAGGTGCGCAGCGCCTCGGCGCCCGAGGCCATGGTGGTCCTGGCCTGGAGCCGGTTGCGGATCTTGCCGTCCTTCATGTCCACGAAGTCGTGCTGGTAGCGCAGCGGGATGAAGACCTGGAAGCCGCCGGTCTCGTCCTGTAGTTCGCGCAGGCGCAGCACATGGTCGACGCGGTGCCTGGGCTCCTCGATATGCCCGTAGAGCATGGTGCAGGGGGTCTTGAGGCCCTTCGCGTGCGCCAGCCGGTGGATGCGCGACCAGTCCTCCCAGTGCGTCCGGTGGTCGACGATGTGCTGTCTGACCTCCCAGTCGAAGATCTCCGCGCCGCCGCCGGTCAGCGACTCAAGGCCGGCGTCGATCAGCTCGTCGAGGATCTCGGAGGCGGACAGCCCGGAGATCGTCTCGAAGTGGTGGATCTCGGTCGCGGTGAACGCCTTGAGGGAGACCTCGGCCGGCAGCGTCTCCTTCAGCGCGCGCAGCGATCTGGGGTAGTAGCGCCAGGGCAGGGTGGGGTGCAGGCCGTTGACGATATGCAGCTCGGTCAGCCCGTCGCCCTCCATCTCCTTGGCCAGCCGGACGGCCTCCTCGATGCGCATGGTGTAGGCGTCCTGCTCGCCCGGCTTGCGCTGGAACGAGCAGTAGGCGCAGGAGGCGGTGCAGACGTTGGTCATGTTGAGGTGGCGGTTGACGTTGAAGTAGACGACGTCGCCGTTCTTCCTGGTGCGCACCTCGTGGGCCAGCCCGCCGAGCCAGGCCAGGTCGTCGGCCTCGTAGAGAGCGATGCCGTCCTCCCGGGACAGCCGCTCCCCCGCTCTGACCTTCTCCTCCAGCTCCCGCTTGAGCCCCACGTCCATGCCCTGTGCCTCCTGGGTGCGGTCTCGTGTGTGCTGTGTGCCGTTCTCCCGAGGTTACGCCTCGCCGTCCTGCGGCAGCTCGCCGACCCTGTTCTCCCACTTGGTGGAGAGCACGATGGTGGAGCGGGTGCGCGACAGGCCCTTGGTGCGCGAGAGCCGCCGGATGGTGCGTTCGAGGCCCGCCACGTCGGGGGCCCTGACCTTCAACATGAAGGAGTCGTCGCCGGCGATGAACCAGCAGTCCTCGATCTCCGCCAGCTCCCGCAGCCGGCCGGCGACCTCCTCGTGGTCGACCGCGTCGGAGAGCTGGATGCCGATCAGCGCCGTGACGCCGAGGCCGAGCGACGCCGCGTCCACCGTGGCGCGATAGCCCGTGATCACCCCGGCCGCCTCCAGCCGGTTGATCCGGTCGGTGACGCTCGGGCCCGAGAGGCCGACCAGGCGGCCCAACTCGGCGTAGGAGGCTCGGCCGTTCTCGCGCAGCGCCTGAATCAGCTGCCTGTCCACCGCGTCCATCGTCGCAGAGCCTTCCTCGTCCCCAGGTCGATTACACAGATGAATCTAAGGCATACACCCCACCTGACCTAAGAGTGGCCGGCTGAGCGGGCCGCGCCGCCCAGCTCGCCCCGCCAGCGCCGATACAGGGAGTGCTCCACTCCGGCCGCGTCCAGCGCCCGCCCGGCGACGAAGTCCACCAGCTCCTGCAACACCACCGCGCCCGCGTAGAACGCGGGGGACGCCGGCAGCACCACGGCACCCGCCTCGTCCAACGCCACCAGCTGCCGCAGCGTCGGCCCGTTCAGCGGCGTCTCCCGCACCACCACCACCAGCGGCCGGCGCTCCTTGAGCGTCACCGCAGCGGCCCGCTGGAGCAGGTCCTTGGAGAGGCCGAGCGCCACCCCGGCCACCGAGGCGGTGGACGCCGGCACGATCAGCATCCCCCGCGCGGGATAGGAGCCCGACGAGGGCCCGGCCGCCAGATCCCCCGCCGACCAGTACCGCACCCGACCCAACTCCGGCGCGTAGGCGTCGCGTTCGCCCCCCGCGCCACGGGAGAGCCAGGCCGCGAGATCCGCCTCCCAGTGCCCGTCGCGGAAGGAGATGCCCGTCTCGTCCCGCAGCGTCAGCCGCGCCGCTCGGCTCACCACCAGATCGACGGACTCCCCCGCGGCCAACAACCCCCGCAGCACGGCCGCCGCATACGGCGTGCCCGAGGCCCCCGACACCCCCACGACCCAGGGCCGACGCCCGCCGTCGGCCGGCTCTCCGTCATCCATGCCCCGAGGCTAACCGGCCCCTCTGACAGCCGCCCGAGTTGGGGCATCTTGTCCTACAGGCAACGAGCTGCTTACCAGACGGTGACGCATCGGCCACAGACGGCGCCCCGCTGATCGTTCGGGAAACGGGGCATGGACACTGGATCCCAAGGCCACCCCGGTTGGTCTCGTCCTTGCCCCCGTGGACAGGAGTGCCGACATCAGTACCCGCACCCGCACCCGTGACAACCTGCGGCGACTGGCCGCCCTTGGCGGCGTAGCACTGCTCGCCACCGGGACCGCGGCCTGCCAGGTGGCCGAGAGCGCGGGCGCCGGCTTCGCCGTCTCCGACGCCAAGGACGAGCTCCTCTCCCGCGAGGCCGTCACCCTCAGCGCCTCCCTGGACGCCACTCCGGAGGAGGTGCGCGCCTATCTGGCCCGCTCGGCGGAGCTGGCCGCCGACGCGGGCGGAGCGGGCGCCGCTGGCGAACCGTCGGCGCACGAGGCGAGACTCCTCGCCGACCTGGAGCTGACCCTCTCGGTCGGCGACCCGGAGGAGGAGACCCGGATGCGGGACCTCGCCCCCGGCGACCCCCTGAACAGCTCGCTGACGGTCAACTTCGGCGGCAGGGACGTGGTGGGGCTCAAGCGGGTCGAGGACCTCACCTATCTGCGGGTCGGCGCCGAGGCCCTCGTCCAGGACGTCTACGGCGGGGACGAGGCCACCGTCGCCAGGGCGGAACGTTTCGCGCAGGACGCCCGCCGGCTGCCGGCGCCGCTCGCCGCCGCCGCCCGCGCGCTGCACGGCGACTGGGTCGAGGTCGACCCCTTCCAGTACCCGGCCTACGCGGAGACCCTCGGCGAGCAGGGCGGCGTCACCCCCGAGATCGCCTCCGACCTCGCGGGATCGATCGAGGACGGCAGCGTCCTGCTCCGGCCCGAGACCCAGTGGGAGCTGGCCGACCAGCTGGAGAACGCGCTCAGCGAGGGTGCCACCACCCAGCACGAGGGCGAGGCCCGCGGCGCCGAACGCGTCACCCTGCGCATGTCGGCCGAGCAAGCACACCGCGCGCTCGCCCCGCTGACCGACCTGCTCAACGAGCAGACGCGGCGCTTCGGCCTGCCGCCCGTGGTGGCCGAGCCGACCGACCCCGCCGCCGAGGTGACCGCCGCGCTGGCCATCCGCAACGGCGTGCTCGCCGAGGCCACCTTCGACCTGGGCCAGTTCGGCGGCCCCGACGCCGGCTCGCTCCCGCTGCGGCTCTCCCTCGCCGGCGGCGCCGCGCTCGCCCTGACCGCCCCCGAGTCGGCGGGCCCCGTCTCCCCCGACGACCTCACCGTCGCCCTGCTCTACCTCCAACTCCGCGAGCAGCAGCGCGCCGAGGACGAGGACCGCGCCGACCTGCCAGGGCCGATGCAACCCTGACACCCGGCCGGAACCGGACGTAGGGTGCCCGGCATGGACATCGTCAACCCCGCCCTGAACGACTACCTGTTGGCGCACGCCACCCCGGCCGACGAGGTGCTCCGCGACCTGGCCGCCGAGACCGCCGCCGCCCTGCCGGAACACCTGAGCATGCAGATCACCCAGGACGAGGGCACCCTGCTCACCCTGCTGACCCGCCTTACCGGCACCCGCCGCGCCCTGGAGATCGGCACCTTCACCGGCTACTCGTCGATCTCCATCGCCCGCGGCCTGGCCCCCGGCGGCACCCTGCTGGCCCTCGACGTCAGCGACGAGTGGACGTCCATCGCCCGCCGCTACTGGGAGCGCGCCGGCGTCGCCGACCGCATCGAGCTCCGGCTCGGCCCGGCCGCCGACAGCCTCCGGGCGCTGCCGGAGACGGAGACCTTCGACTTCGCCTTCATCGACGCCGACAAGGTGGGCTACCCCGTCTACTACGAGGAGACGCTGCGCCGGCTGCGGCCCGGCGGGCTGATCGTGCTGGACAACACGCTCCGCTCAGGCCGCGTCGTCGACCCGGACGCCCAGCACCCGGCCGACCAGGCGATCCGTGAGATCAACGACACCGTCGCCGCCGACCCGCGCGTCGACGCGGTGCTGCTGTCGGTGCGGGACGGCGTCACCCTGATCCGCAAGCACACCGACTGAGGCGGACCACTCACCTTCGGTTACGACAAACCGGGCATATCCTGGAGTTCATGCCCGAGCTACCCGAAGTCGAGGCACTGCGTGCCTTTCTCTCCGAGCACCTCCTGGGACGGACCGTCGCCAGCGCCGTCCCCGTCGCCTTCCACAGCCTGAAGACCTACGACCCGCCCCTGACCAGCGTCGAGGGGCGGACCGTCACCGCGGTCGAACGCCATGGCAAGTTCCTCGACCTCGCCTTCGACAACGGCCACCACCTGCTGGCCCATCTGGCCAGGGCCGGCTGGCTCCGCTGGCGGGACGCCCAGCCCACCGCGCCCCCCAAGCGCGGCAAGGGCCCGCTGGCGCTCCGCGTCGTCCTCACCGACGGTGCCGGCTTCGACCTCACCGAGGCCGGCACCCAGAAACGCCTGGCGATCTCCTGCGTGCGGGACCCGGCCGAGGTGCCGGGTGTGGCCCGCCTCGGCCCCGACCCGCTGGCGCCCTCGTTCACCGCCGCCGAGCTGGGGAACCTGCTGCGCGGCGAGAAACGCAGGCTCAAGGGCGTGCTCCGCGACCAGAGCGTGCTGGCCGGCATCGGCAACGCCTACTCGGACGAGATCCTGCACGCCGCCCGCATGTCGCCGTTCCTGATCGCCGCCCGCCTCGACGAGACGGAGGTCACCCGGCTCCACGAGGCGCTGCGCGCCACCCTGGCCGGCGCCGTCGAACGCGCGCACGGCGTGGCCGCCGGGCGGCTCAAGGCCGAGAAGAAGACCAACCTGCGGGTGCACGGCAGAACGGGCGAACCCTGCCCCGTCTGCGGCGACACCATCCGCGAGGTGGCGTACCACGACTCCTCGCTCCAGTACTGCCCGCACTGCCAGACGGGCGGCCGGCCCCTGGCCGACCGGCGGCTGTCCCGGCTGCTCAAATAACGCCACCCGCCCGCCGGCCTATGCCTCCACCAGCACGCCGTGCGATTCGGCGATCTCGGCGAGCCCACCGGGGAAGCCGCTGCTGCTCGCCGAGAAGAGCCAGCCCTCGTCGTCCCGCACCAACTCGCCGACCGTGACGCCCAACACCCCGGCCGGCCCGCGCGGGAAGCCGTAACACAGCAACTCCGTCTCCGCCCCGGCGTCCAGCAGCCGCAGATGCGGCTGCTCCACCCGGAACAGATCCCCGCCATCGGCCGACTCCCCGTCCAGCGACAGCGCGAACACCACCCGCCGCGCCCCCTCGGGCAACTCGGGCAGCCGCACCGAGAACAGCGCCTCCGCGTCGTCACCCCCCAACCGGACGCCCACCCCCGAGGGCTCCGGATTGTTGTAGAAGACGAAATGATCGTCCGACAACACCTGGCCGTCCTCGTCCACCACCAGCGCGCTGGCATCCACATCGAGGCCGTCCGCCACCCGCCAGCCCACCCCCACCGTGAACTCCGACGCCCCCGGCAGCACATCGCCCAGCCGCATCCGCTGCCCGGTGGCCAACGGCAGCCGGCCCCCGTCCGGATGCGGACAGCTGGCCAACAGCACCGAACGGGGATCGACCCGCGTCGGCTCGTAGCCGAGCGCCCCGGCCACCGGGCTCGCCGGCACCGCGACCGAGGCGACGGCGGTCAGCGACAACGCCCGCAACCGCTCGGCCACCTCCGTCGCGCTCGCCGGCCGATCCTCGGGACGCTTCGCCAACAGCGCCAGGACCAGCCGATCCCACTCCGCCGACACCCCGGCCCGCCGCTCGCTCGGCGGCTCCGGATCGCTCTCCATCTGCTGCCGCAACAGCTGGTACAACGACGGCCCGCCGAACGGCGCCCGGCCGGTGACCAGCGCGTAGAGCACACAGCCCGTCGAGTACAGATCGCTGCGGAACTCCACGGTGCCACCCTCGATCTGCTCGGGCGACATATACGAAGGAGTGCCCACCACCACCCCCGTCGACGTGAGCCTGGCGTGGTCGGTCGACTCGGCCAACACGGCGGCGATCCCGAAGTCCAACACCCGCGCCAGCCCGTCGGGGCCGACCATCACATTGGCGGGCTTGAGATCGCGGTGCACCACACCCGACTCATGGGCCACCGCGAGCGCCCGACAGATCTGCTCCCCCCACCGCGCCACCTCGGCGAGCGGCGGCAACTCCTGCGCCAACACCTCGTCCAACGACCGGCCGTGCAACCGCTCCATCACCAGATAGAGCACCGTCTGGCCCAGTTGATCGCCCTCGAAGACCGTCTCCCCCACATCGTGCACCGTGACGATGAACGGACTGGAGAGGCCGGCCAACAACTTCGCCTCCCGCTCGAACCGCTCCCTCGCCCTGGGATCACGGCCCACCGCGCCCGACCCCACCAGCTTGATCGCGACATGGCGCTCAAGCCGCAGATCCAGCGCCTCCCACACCGTCCCCATGGCGCCCTCGCCCAGCTGCCGGCCCAGCCGATACCGCCCGTCGATGATCCGCTCCCGCGTCACCACGCACCCCCCTGCCCGTTCACCCGATCGGCCCGGCCCACACATCGCTACCGCTACTTTATTCGGCGCCGGCGATCAAAGCCCATGGGCGGGGAAACCGCCCCCACACCGATACCGGGCCGCCACCGGGCGGGCTCGCCGCCACGTCGAACCGCCGTTGTCAGTGCCCCTGGCTACGCTGACCGCAGCTTGACCCAACCGGTCACCGACGGACCGGCCGCGCTCCCCCGAGGACCCCGGCCGACCAGCGCGAACCGCCCCCGACAGGCCAGGAGCCCAACGATGAGCACACAGGCGAGCACCGCCCCGCAACCCACCACCGAACCCCCCTCCGCCCACGAGCTGGAGCAGTACCGCAGGGAGTTGACGGGCTACTGCTACCGCATGCTGGGCTCCGCCTTCGAGGCCGAGGACGCCGTCCAGGACACCATGATCCGCGCCTGGCGCTCCCTGGACCGCTTCGAGGGCCGCTCCTCCCTCCGCTCCTGGCTCTACCGCATCGCCACCAACGTCTGCCTCACCGCGCTCAGCGGCGCCGGCCGCAGGGCCCGCCCGATGGACCTCACCGAAGCCACGCCCACCGCCGCCATCACCCTGGGCCCGCCCCTCCCCGAGACCGCCTGGATCGAGCCCATGCCCGACGCCCGCGCCATGCCGAGCCCCGACGAACACGCGGAGACCAAGGAGTCCATCCGGCTGGCCTTCGTCGCCGCCCTCCAACACCTGGCGCCCCGTCAACGAGCCGTGCTGATCCTGCGGGAAGTGCTCAGCTGGCGCGCCAGCGAGGTCGCCGAACTGCTCGACACCTCCGTCGCCTCGGTGAACAGCGCCCTCCAGCGCGCCCGGGCCACCCTCGCCAAGAGCGGCGTCTCCGAGTCCGCGCCCAGCGAACCGCTCTCCGAGGAGAACCGCGCGCTGCTGGCCCGCTATCTCGACGCCTTCGAACGCTACGACATGGACTCGCTGACCGCCCTGCTGCACGAGGACGCCACGCTGTCCATGCCGCCCTACGACATGTGGATGCGCGGCCCCGCCGACATATCCGCCTGGATGCTCGGCCTGGGCGCCGGCTGCCGCGACTCCCGCCTGATCCCCACCCAGGCCAACGGCTGCGGCGCCTTCGGCCAGTACCGCCCCGACCCGGACGGCGGCTTCAGCCCCTGGGCCCTCCAGGTCATCGAGACCTCAGCGGGGCGGATCACGGGCATCAACGCCTTCCTCGACACCGCCCATCTCTTCCCCCTCTTCGGCCTCCCCGACCACCTGCCCCAGACCGAGCCAACCGAGGAGACCGACTAACCGCTCGTCAGCGCCGACAAAGCTCAGCCCGCAGCCAAGGCGCTT
Organism: Streptomyces profundus; assembly: GCF_020740535.1. Classification (NCBI taxonomy): domain Bacteria; kingdom Bacillati; phylum Actinomycetota; class Actinomycetes; order Kitasatosporales; family Streptomycetaceae; genus Streptomyces; species Streptomyces profundus. The sequence goes on along the minus strand of NZ_CP082362.1, from coordinate 3,866,657 downwards.
CGCGGTCAACCGCAACCGCGCCAGCGCGCCCACCGCCTCGGGCCCGCCGGCGCCCAGAGCCGTGGCATCCACCGTGACCCGGCGCGCACCACTGGCCCGCACCACCGCCGCCAACCGATCACACAGCCCGGGCACATCCGCGCCACGCACGGGTCCCCGCACCACGAACACCACATCGCCCATCGCCGGTCTCCCTTCCGCAGACACAGACCGACCCCGCGGGCGGAACTCATCGCGCCCCGACCGCGCGGCTCAGCGCGGCAGCGGCTTCACCCACCGCTGCCAATGGGCCTCCGGGCCGTATCCGTTGGCCGACCAGGCGGCGTGCGCCGACTCGTTCCGCCACAGCACCATCGCGTCCGCCCGCCGACCCCCCAGGGCGGCGAACCGCGCCTCGGCCGCCGCCAACAGCGCCGAAGCCACCCCGCGCCGACGCCAGGCCCGAGCCACCGCCAACCGATAGAGATGACAGCGCCACCCGTCGAACCCGGCGATCACCGTACCCACCAACTCACCGCCGCACTCCGCCAGCAACAACGCCTCCGGATCCCGTTCCACCAGCCCGGCCACCCCCGCCACATCGTCACTGACGCTGGTGCCCTCGGCCGCCGTCCGCCAGAACTCCAACACCCGCGCCACCTCAGCCACCCCGGCCGCGCGGATCTCCACCCCGGCTCCCCCGTTCCCACCCATCGCACCGACCCCGCTCGTCTCACTGCTCTCACCGGTCTCAGCCATGGCCGCATCCCAACACCGCGCCGGCACCGGTGGCCAGCGGATATCGCCCACCGCGAGCACCCCGTCCGCGCCGCGATCCCAACTCCCGTACGGCCAACGGAGGATCACGTCCGAGCAGGCCACACCGGCGGCAACCACCGACCGCCGGGCGCCCACCGTCACGCCGGCGCACGGAACGCCGCCGAACCAGCGGAGATCAACTCCGCTGCGAAGGAGCGGAACGTCAGTGGAGGGCGCTAACGTCATGTGAGGAGGTAATAGACTCGCTGCTGTTGAGGGGGCGCGAACATGAGTTACGGCGACGACTACGAGGACGCACACGCCCGCCGCACCCCCGCCCAGACCAGAACACGCCTCCCCGACCAGCCAGAACCCACCACCCGCAGGACCTCACCGTCCCCGGGCCGCAACACGGTCACCATCGTGGGAGTGATCGTCCTCCTCGTCGCGGCCATCGTCTTCGCCAACCAGGCCAGGGACGACAGCGGCGGCCAGTCCTCGGACGACGACCAGGGCAGCCAGGCCCAACCCACCTCCCCCACCGGCGAACTCCCCGTCGAAGGCGCCACCAACGGCATCCCCTCCGGCTTCCCCCAGACCGAACAGGGCGCCGAGAGCGCAGCCGCCAACTACGCCGTAGCCCTCGGCGGCACCGGCATGTTCAACCCGACGGAACGCGAGGCGATCGTGAGCACGATCAGCTCCGCGGGGACCGTGGAGCAACTCCTCGCCTCCTACGGCGCGGACTACAGCGAGGCCCTGAACGCCGACATCGGCCTGAACAGCGAGGGCGTCGCGCCCGAAGGCAGCACCTTCGTCAACCGCACCCTGCCCATCGGCAGCAGCGTCGAGGCCTACAGCGCGACCACCGCCGAGGTCTCCGTCTGGTGCTCCGGCCTCTTCGGCATTGCCGGCCTCGACTCCCTGAACCCGGTGCGCACCAGCTGGTTCACCATGCGGCTCACGCTGGTCTGGGAGGGCTCGGACTGGAAGGTCGTCGACACCCAGCAGTCCGAGGGCCCCACCCCCGTCAGCGGGGACAACCGCGTCTCCGGCGCGGAGGAGATCGCCGAAGCGGTAGAGGAGTACGGGGGGTTCACCTATGCGCGCTGAGACCCGGAGGCGACTCGCCGCCCTCGCCCTGGCCCCGGCTGGCCTGCTCGCCGCCGGCCTCGCCACCGCCCCGGCGGCCCACGCCGACGAGGAGGAGAACCCCGAGTGCGCACTGGTCTCCGGTGCCGCAAGGGACTACTGCGAGGGGGACGGCGGCGGTGGCGGGGAGGGGCAGGACGGGGGTGGGGGGTCGGGGTCGCTCAACGACTCGCTCGATCCGCTGTCCTCGCTGGCGCGCGGCTGCGCCGACGCCGCCGCCTGGATCGTCAACGAGCTGTCCGACCTGGTCTCCGCCACCACCAACGTCGACTTCACCAACGCGTCGTTCCTCCGCCAGTACGCCGTGGTCTTCGCCGCCTCCACCGTCCTCACCCTGATCCTCTGGCTGCTGGCCATCGTCAAACGCGCCATCCGCGGCGTCCCGTTGACCACCGCCGTCTCCGAGGCCATCGGGTTCCTCTGGCTCACCGTGATGGCGTCCGCCTTCACCCCGCTGATCCTCTACGCCGTCGTCTCCGCGACAGACGGCGTCACCGACGCCATCGTCGCCGGCACAGGGGACAACTCGGACGCCTTCTTCGGCGACTTCGCCGCCGCGCTGGAGGCGGGTGAGAGCATCGGCGGCGGCCCCATCATGCTGATCGTGGTCTCGCTGATCTCCATCCTGGCCGCCGGCGTGCTCGCGCTCGAACTGGTCATCAGAGCCGCCATGTTGTACGTCGGCGCCCTGCTGGGCACCGCCGTCTACGCGGGCCTGGTGGACAAGAACCTCTGGAGCCACGTCAGGCGTTGGGCCGGCATCATGATCGCGATCATCCTGATCAAACCGGTCATCGTGATCGTCCTCGGCCTGGCCGCCGCCCTCACCACCGCCGAGGGCCCCACCGCCACCTCGTCGATCATCTCCGGTCTGGCCATCATCCTGTTGGCCATCTTCGCCTCGGCCATGATCTACCGCTTCGTCCCGGGCTTCGGCGACGAGATCGTCAGCCACCGCCAGATGCGCCAGGACACCTCAAGCCGCGCGGCGAAGGCCGCCATCTCCAGCCCCGCCACCATGCTGCGCCAGGGCATGAGCACCCACGGCACCCGGGAGGGCGGTGGAGGCGGCGCCGCCGGAGGTGGCGGCGGAGGCGGCGGGGGCGGCGCCCGCCCCGCCAACCCGGTGGCCGGAGGAGTCGCGGCGCACAGTACCCGTTCGGGCCAAACCGGGTCATCATCGTCTTCGGAAGCGGGCAACCGCCGAGCCAATCCGGGGAATCGAGGGGATAGCCGGTGACCGCCCCACCCCAGACGTTCACCCGTCGCCGCACCTACCTCATCGGCCGCGCCCGCCCACAGGCCATCGTCGGCCGCAACCGCGAGACCGGCGAGATCGCGCTGATCGTCGTGGGCGCGTTCCTCGGGATGATGAGCGGCATCCTCATCCCGGCCCTCACCGCCAGGATCGTCGGCCTGGCCGGCTTCCCCATGCTCGCCCTGGCGGCCGTCTACGTCCCCTACAACGGCCGCACTTTCTACAGGTGGTTCGAGATCAACCGCTCCTTCCGCCGCCTCCTGCGGCGTGGTGCCACATACCGTTCCGCCGCCTCCGAGGCGGGCACCCTCATCGACGGTCGCGAGGTCGCGATCGGCGCCCCGCCCGGCGTCGGCCCGGTCCAGTGGGTGGCCGCCCCGTTCGGCCCCGACGAGCTGGCCGTCCTGCTCCACACCGACCGCCGCACCATCACCACGGCCATCGAGATCGAGGGCCCCGGTGTCGGCCTCAGGGACAGCGAGGACCAGGAAGCCCTGGTCGAACGTTTCGGCACGCTGCTGAAGCATGTGGCCAACGGCGACGGCCATGTCACCCGGCTGCAGATGCTCGCACGCACCCTGCCCGCCGATCCGGACGCCCACGCCAACGACGTGCGGGAGCGCGGCGACCATGGGGCGCCTGCCTGGATCCAGGACTCCTACGACCAGTTGCAGTCCATGGTGTCCACCTCAAGCGAGCAGCACCGCGCCTACCTGGTCGCCTGCATGAACCACTCGCGGGAGCTGAGCAACGAGGCCAGCACCATCGCGAAGGCGTCCAAGGCGCAGCGCGGACAGCGCCGCCTCTCCCAGGACGAGGCGCTCGCGATCGTCATGGCGCGCGAACTGACCGACATCTGCGCCCGGTTGACCGAAGCCGACATCCGGGTGCGGCAGCCGCTCGGCGAAGCCAGGCTCGCCTCCCTGATCCACTCGATGTACGACCCCGACCATCCCATCGACCACATCCAGGCGATGTCCAAGCGCAACGCCTGGCCCGCCGAGTTGGACGCCCGCGAGCCCACCTTCCTCCAGGCGAAGACCCGCGAGTCCGGCACCCGCGATCCCTGGTGCCACGCCACGGCCTGGGTCAAGGAGTGGCCACTGACCCCCGTCGGCGTCAACTTCCTGGCCCCGCTGCTGGTCCACACCCCCGACGTGATCCGCACGGTCGCCGTCTGCATGGATCTGGAGCCGACCGAGCTGGCCATCGAGCGGATGCTCACCGAGAAGACCAACGACGAGGCCGAGGCCTCCCGCGCCGCCAAGATGAACCGCACGGTCGACCCCCGCGATGTCGCCGCGCACAGCCGCGTCGACCAGCGCGGCGACGATCTCGCCTCCGGCGCCGCCGGCGTCAACCTCGTCGGCTATCTGACGGTCTCCTCGCCCGATCCCGAGTCGCTGGCCCGCGACAAGCGGACCATCCGTGCCTCGGCCGGCAAGTCCTATCTGAAGCTGGAGTGGTGCGACCGCGAGCACCACCGCGCCTTCGTCAACACCCTGCCCTTCGCCACCGGCATCAGAGGGTGACCCATGGCCGACTCCCCACCCCGCACGCGCCGATGAACGTCCCGGTCCCCGATCGCTCCCCAGTCCCCGATCCCCCCATCGGACCCGACGAACCCGCCGCCCGACCACGGCGGGTCCGCACGGTGAAGGAGGTGCCGCCATGCCGCCCCGCGACCCACTGAACGCCATCACCGAGGCGTTCACCAGCCTGCTCTTCGGCAGGACCGAAAGCACCCGGCTACCGGTACGCACCTCCACCGGACAGGCCCAGGCCGTCTATCTCCCCACCGCCGCCCCGGGTCTCGGCGACTCCGGCGTGATCATCGGCCGCGAGGTGTACTCGGGCAAGGGCTATATCTACGACCCCTTCCAGCTCTACGGCCAGCAGCTCCCGGCCCCGCACTGGCTGGTGCTCGGCGAGTCCGGCAACGGCAAGTCGGCCCTGGAGAAGACCTATGTGCTGCGTCAGCTCCGGTTCCGGGACCGGCAGGTGGTGGTCCTCGACGCGCAGGGCGAGGACGGCGTCGGCGAATGGAACCTCATCGCCCAGGAGTTGGGCATCACGCCCATCCGACTCGACCCGATGGCCGCCCTCGACGGCGACATCCGCCTCAACCCGCTCGACCCGGCGATCACTACCACCGGCCAACTCGCCCTGCTCCGCACCATCATCGAGGTGGCCCTCGGCCGCTCCCTCGACGAGCGCGCCGGCTTCGCCCTCAAGGTGGCCCACGCCTACGTCAACCAGACCATGGTGGACCGTCAGCCCATCCTGACCGACATCGTCGAGCGCCTCCGCCACCCGCTGCCGGAAGCGGCCGACGTGATGAACGTGGCCCTTGAGGACGTCCGGGCCTGGGGCCTCGACGTCGCCCTGGTGCTCGACCGGCTGGTCGACGGCGACCTGCGCGGCATGTTCGACGGCCCCACCACGGTCGGCATCGATCTGGACGCGCCGCTGATCGTCTTCGACCTCTCCCACATCGACCGCAACTCCATCGCCATGCCGATCCTGATGGCGATCGTCGGCATCTGGCTGGAGCACACCTGGATCAGGCCCGACCGCAGAAAGCGCATCTTCCTCGTCGAGGAGGCGTGGCACATCATCAACTCGCCCTCGGTCGCGCAGCTCTTCCAACGCCTGCTGAAGTTCGGCCGCCGGCTCGGCCTGTCCTTCGTCGCCGTGGTCCACCACCTCTCCGACGTGGTGGACGGCGCCGCCGCCAAGGAGGCCGCCGCCATCCTCAAGATGGCCTCCACCCGCACCGTCTACGCCCAGAAGTCCGACGAGGCCAGAGCCACGGGCCAGGTCCTCGGCCTCCCCCGCTGGGCCGTCGAGATCATCCCCACCCTCACCCCCGGGATGGCGGTCTGGGACGTCAACGGCAACGTCCAGGTCGTGAAGCACCTGGTCACCGAGGCGGAACGGCCGCTGGTCTTCACCGACCGGGCCATGACGGAGTCCTCCGCCGCGCTGGAGGCCGCAGCCGTCGTCGAGGCCGACGACCCCTTCGAAGCCGAGACGGAGGCCCGGGTGATGTCCTTCGAGAAACGCCAGGGCGTGGGGTAGGCGGCGGCCATGTCCCAGCACGAACAGCCATCGGCTCCGCCACCGCCGTCGGGCCCGCAGCGACGCGGGGGCGGGGTGCCGGACACCCTGCTGCTCGGCGGGCTCGGCCTGCTGGTCAGCCTCGCCGCGCTCACCTGGTCGGCGACCGGCATCGGCGGCTGGCTGCGCCACGGCAGTTGGCCGGACGGGGTCTCGTTCCTCCGCACCGGCCAGGCGCTGAAGAGCTTCCTCACCGCCCCCAGCGACATTCCCGACGCCTGGACGGCCGCCGACCCCACCACGCTGCCGAGCGCCAGCCTGCTCTGGCTGCTCTTCTTCGCCCAGGTGGTGGTGCTCTTCTCGCTGGTCCTCTGGCTCTCCGTCAGCTGGACCCGCTGGCGCGCCAGGCGCGACGCCCGCGGGATCGTCCAGGCGATCCCGCCCGAGCCCGAGCCTGCGGACCGGCCCACCGCCCCCGTCGAACAACGCCCGGCCGCCCAGGAGTTCAGCCGGCCGCAGATCCCCACGCCGGCGTCCGCGCCGCCCCCCAGGGCCGATCCGGTGGGCGCCGTCCTGGACGCCCCCGAGGGCCTGGTCGTGGCCGATCCCGAGGGCACGCTCTGGGCGAAGACCGCCAAGCAGCGCGGTCGACGCGGCCCGGTGCACGTCTACGACCCCGGGCATCTCACGGAGGCCCCGGTCCGCCTGCGCTGGGCACCCCAGCGGGACTGCGCCGAGATGTCACACGCCCGGGAACGCGCCACCCGGCTGCTGGACCCCGTCCGCCCGCGGGAGCCCGTCTTCCAACTCGACGCGGAGACCGCCGAGACGCTGCTGCGCTGCTATCTGCACGCCGCCGCCCTGGCCGGGGAGCCGTTCCAGCAGATCCCGCGCTGGGCGAACGGCCGGTCGCCGGGCGAGCCGGGCAAGATCCTGCGCACCCATCCCGGCGCCGCGGGTGGGGCGGCCATGGAGTTGGAGAGCACGCTCACCGTCCACCCCGGGCGCAGGGACGCCGCCCTCCGGCTGATCGGCGAGGCGCTCCGGCCGCTGGACCAGGTCCATATCCGCCAGTCCTGTTCCCCGGGGCGGGTTGACGGCCTGGCGTTGGACAACCTCACCAACGAGGGGGCCACCCTCTATGTCGTCGGCGCCGGCGCCGACACGGCCGGCCTCCGAGCGGCCCTGGTCCACGCGGTCACCAAGGCCCAACCGGCACTGACCCTGATCGGCCACGACGGCACCGTCTCGGGGCCGCGTTAGGGCCGCCAGGACCGGGGGCGGCGGTAGACCAACTCGTAGGCGTACAACGACGCGTCGCGAGGGTCCGGCGAGGTGCTGCCGGTGGGGCGGAACCCCAGATTCCGGTAGAACCGCGCGGCCCTGGCGTTGTGCTGATGCACCCGCAGCCGCACGTCGAGGTCGCCGGCCCAGTCCATGGCGGCCCGCATGAGCTGCGCGCCCAGGCCGGTACCGCGATGCTCGGGCGCCAGATAGACGCCCATCACCTCGGCGTACACACCGCCGGTGTCGATCTTCACCATGCCCACCCAGCGGCCGTCGTCGGTCTCGCCGACGAAGGTCACGACCTCACCGCCCGAGGCCCGTCGTTCCCAGTCACCCCTGGTGAGTTGCTCGGCCTCCTCATAGGGCTCGAAGAAGGCCATGGGCGCCACCGCGTCCCGCAGCGCGGCCAGGCGCAACTCCCGCAGCTGCTCCCAGTCCTCACGCCGGCTCTGTCGAATGCGGTACGCCATGCGGTGATGTTGCCACCGGCGACAGCGCTTCGCAACGCGTGTCCACATTCCCGGAAAAGAGGAAACAAAAAAAGAGGTGGGGTTCAGCGGCCGAAACCGGTGAACCCCACCTCTACTACTCATACTTCACTCAAAAATTGTCCGGCGGCGACCTACTCTCCCACACGGTCCCCCATGCAGTACCATCGGCGCTGAAGAGCTTAGCTTCCGGGTTCGGAATGTAACCGGGCGTTTCCTCTCCGCCATGACCACCGGAACCCTATAAAAAGGCGTGGCCAAACAACGAAAATTCACAGTGGACGCGAGCATCTATGGACAAGCCCTCGGCCTATTAGTACCGGTCAACTCCACCTATCACTAGGCTTCCATCTCCGGCCTATCAACCCTGTGGTCTACAGGGAGCCTTACCCCATCAAGTGGGTGGGAGTCCTCATCTCGAAGCAGGCTTCCCGCTTAGATGCTTTCAGCGGTTATCCCTCCCGAACGTAGCCAACCAGCCATGCCCTTGGCAGAACAACTGGCACACCAGAGGTTCGTCCGTCCCGGTCCTCTCGTACTAGGGACAGCCCTTCTCAAGACTCCAACGCGCGCAGCGGATAGGGACCGAACTGTCTCACGACGTTCTAAACCCAGCTCGCGTACCGCTTTAATGGGCGAACAGCCCAACCCTTGGGACCAACTCCAGCCCCAGGATGCGACGAGCCGACATCGAGGTGCCAAACCATCCCGTCGATACGGACTCTTGGGGAAGATCAGCCTGTTATCCCCGGGGTACCTTTTATCCGTTGAGCGACGGCGCTCCCACAAGCCACCGCCGGATCACTAGTCCCTGCTTTCGCACCTGCTCGACCCGCCAGTCTCACAGTCAAGCTCCCTTGTGCACTTACACTCACCACCTGATAACCAACCAGGCTGAGGGAACCTTTGGGCGCCTCCGTTACTCTTTAGGAGGCAACCGCCCCAGTTAAACTACCCACCAGACACTGTCCCCGATCCGGATCACGGACCCAGGTTAGACATCCAGCACGATCAGAGTGGTATTTCAACAATGACTCCACCCAAGCTGGCGCTTGAGCTTCACAGTCTCCCACCTATCCTACACAAACCGAACCGAACACCAATATCAAGCTATAGTAAAGGTCCCGGGGTCTTTCCGTCCTGCTGCGCGAAACGAGCATCTTTACTCGTAATGCAATTTCACCGGGCCTATGGTTGAGACAGCCGAGAAGTCGTTACGCCATTCGTGCAGGTCGGAACTTACCCGACAAGGAATTTCGCTACCTTAGGATGGTTATAGTTACCACCGCCGTTTACTGGCGCTTAAGTTCCCAGCTTCGCCACACCGAAATGTGACTAACCAGTCCCCTTAACGTTCCAGCACCGGGCAGGCGTCAGTCCGTATACATCGCCTTACAGCTTCGCACGGACCTGTGTTTTTAGTAAACAGTCGCTTCTCGCTGGTCTCTGCGGCCACCCCCAGCTCAGACAGCAAAGTGTCATCACCAGAAGAGGCCCCCCTTCTCCCGAAGTTACGGGGGCAATTTGCCGAGTTCCTTAACCATAGTTCACCCGAACGCCTCGGTATACTCTACCTGACCACCTGAGTCGGTTTAGGGTACGGGCCACCATGAAACATCGCTAGAGGCTTTTCTCGACAGCATAGGATCATCCACTTCACCACAATCGGCTCGGCATCAGGTCTCACCCACAATGTTGCACGGATTTACCTGCACAACGGGCCACACCCTTACCCCGGGACAACCACCGCCCGGGCTGGACTACCTTCCTGCGTCACCCCATCACTCACCTACTACCCCCTCGGGTCACCGGCTCCACCACTCTGGATCACCTCGAAAGGATCACCAGCGGCTTCACGGGCTTAGCATCAGAAGATTCAGCGTTGGCGCTCCATAGCGGGTACCGGAATATCAACCGGTTATCCATCGACTACGCCTGTCGGCCTCGCCTTAGGCCCCGACTTACCCTGGGCAGATCAACTTGACCCAGGAACCCTTAGTCAATCGGCGCACACGTTTCTCACGCATGTATCGCTACTCATGCCTGCATTCTCACTCGTGAACCGTCCACAACACGTTTACACGGCTGCTTCACCCAGCACACGACGCTCCCCTACCCACCACACACAAGTGCAGTGACACGACTTCGGCGGTGTACTTGAGCCCCGCTACATTATCGGCGCAGAATCACTCGACCAGTGAGCTATTACGCACTCTTTCAAGGGTGGCTGCTTCTAAGCCAACCTCCTGGCTGTCTCTGCGACTCCACATCCTTTCCCACTTAGCACACGCTTAGGGGCCTTAGTCGATGCTCTGGGCTGTTTCCCTCTCGACCATGGAGCTTATCCCCCACAGTCTCACTGCCGCGCTTAAACTTACCGGCATTCGGAGTTTGGCTAAGGTCAGTAACCCGGTAAGGCCCATCACCTATCCAGTGCTCTACCTCCGGCAAGAAACACACGACGCTGCACCTAAATGCATTTCGGGGAGAACCAGCTATCACGGAGTTTGATTGGCCTTTCACCCCTAACCACAGGTCATCCCCCAGATTTTCAACTCTGGTGGGTTCGGGCCTCCACGCAGTCTTACCCACGCTTCACCCTGCCCATGGCTAGATCACTCCGCTTCGGGTCTAGGGCATGCTACTCAAACGCCCTCTTCGGACTCGCTTTCGCTACGGCTCCCCACCAACAGGTTAACCTCGCAACACACCGCAAACTCGCAGGCTCATTCTTCAAAAGGCACGCAGTCACGACACAGCAAGCAAGCTCACTGTGCGACGCTCCCACGGCTTGTAGGCACACGGTTTCAGGTACTATTTCACTCCGCTCCCGCGGTACTTTTCACCATTCCCTCACGGTACTATCCACTATCGGTCACCAGGGAATATTTAGGCTTAACGGGTGGTCCCGCCAGATTCACACAAGATTTCTCGGGCCCTGTGCTACTTGGGAAACACACAAGAGAGCCACCATGATTTCGCCTACGGGGGTCTTACCCTCTACGCCGGGCCTTTCGCATGCCCTTCGACTACCACAATGGTTTCTTACTCTCCGACCGTCCGGCAGAACGACCAAGCACGCTCCCACAACCCCGCCTGCGCAACCCCTGCCGGGTATCACACACAAACGGTTTAGCCTCATCCGGTTTCGCTCACCACTACTCCCGGAATCACTGTTGTTTTCTCTTCCTGCGGGTACTGAGATGTTTCACTTCCCCGCGTTCCCTCCACACCGCCTATACATTCAGCGGTAGGTGACAGCCCATAACGACTGCCGGGTTTCCCCATTCGGACACCCCCGGATCACAGCTCGGTTGACAGCTCCCCGGGGCCTATCGTGGCCTCCCACGTCCTTCATCGGTTCCTGGTACCAAGGCATCCACCGTGCGCCCTTAATAACTTGGCCACAGATGCTCGCGTCCACTGTGCAATTCTCAACCAACAACCAGTCCACCAAAAGAAACCCCCCATCAAGGGAGCCCCTCCTGATACTGGAAACCGAAGACACCAACCACCCAACAGCGGCCGTGCCCTCAGACACCCAACAACGTGCCCGACACCCCTCATGCCTTCCGGACCGCGTTCCACACCCATCACAAGGACGAGTAGTACTAGCAGGCCGAAAAACCCGAAGAGCGCCGAATAGTCAATGTTCCACCCATGAGCAACCACTCCAGGACATTCGCCCGAAGCTGGCCATATGCTCCTTAGAAAGGAGGTGATCCAGCCGCACCTTCCGGTACGGCTACCTTGTTACGACTTCGTCCCAATCGCCAGTCCCACCTTCGACAGCTCCCTCCCACAAGGGGTTAGGCCACCGGCTTCGGGTGTTACCGACTTTCGTGACGTGACGGGCGGTGTGTACAAGGCCCGGGAACGTATTCACCGCAGCAATGCTGATCTGCGATTACTAGCGACTCCGACTTCATGGGGTCGAGTTGCAGACCCCAATCCGAACTGAGACTGGCTTTTTGAGATTCGCTCCACCTCACGGCATCGCAGCTCATTGTACCAGCCATTGTAGCACGTGTGCAGCCCAAGACATAAGGGGCATGATGACTTGACGTCGTCCCCACCTTCCTCCGAGTTGACCCCGGCAGTCTCCCGTGAGTCCCCATCACCCCCGAAAGGGCATGCTGGCAACACAGGATAAGGGTTGCGCTCGTTGCGGGACTTAACCCAACATCTCACGACACGAGCTGACGACAGCCATGCACCACCTGTACACCGACTCAAAGAGGGCTACTGTCTCCAGCAGTTTCCGATGTATGTCAAGCCTTGGTAAGGTTCTTCGCGTTGCGTCGAATTAAGCCACATGCTCCGCCGCTTGTGCGGGCCCCCGTCAATTCCTTTGAGTTTTAGCCTTGCGGCCGTACTCCCCAGGCGGGGAACTTAATGCGTTAGCTGCGGCACAGACAACGTGGAATGCTGCCCACACCTAGTTCCCACCGTTTACAGCGTGGACTACCAGGGTATCTAATCCTGTTCGCTCCCCACGCTTTCGCTCCTCAGCGTCAGTATCGGCCCAGAGACCCGCCTTCGCCACCGGTGTTCCTCCTGATATCTGCGCATTTCACCGCTACACCAGGAATTCCAGTCTCCCCTACCGAACTCTAGCCTGCCCGTATCGACTGCAGACCCGGGGTTAAGCCCCGAGCTTTCACAACCGACGTGACACGCCGCCTACGAGCTCTTTACGCCCAATAAATCCGGACAACGCTTGCACCCTACGTATTACCGCGGCTGCTGGCACGTAGTTAGCCGGTGCTTCTTCTGCAAGTACCGTCACCCACCCAAAAAGGCAAGGCTTCTTCCCTGCTGAAAGAGGTTTACAACCCGAAGGCCGTCATCCCTCACGCGGCGTCGCTGCATCAGGCTTTCGCCCATTGTGCAATATTCCCCACTGCTGCCTCCCGTAGGAGTCTGGGCCGTGTCTCAGTCCCAGTGTGGCCGGTCACCCTCTCAGGCCGGCTACCCGTCGTCGCCTTGGTAGGCCATCACCCCACCAACAAGCTGATAGGCCGCGGGCCCATCCTGCACCGAAAAACTTTCCACCAACCACCATGCGACAGTTGGTCATATCCGGTATTAGACCCAGTTTCCCGGGCTTATCCCGAAGTGCAGGGCAGATTGCCCACGTGTTACTCACCCGTTCGCCACTAATCCCCGGCCGAAACCGGTTCATCGTTCGACTTGCATGTGTTAAGCACGCCGCCAGCGTTCGTCCTGAGCCAGGATCAAACTCTCCGTGAATGTCTTAGAAAGGCATCTCACGAAGGATGCTTGAACATCCTCGCAAAAATACAACAAAATCTGGCATTGACTTTTGGCACGCTGTTGAGTTCTCAAGGAACGGACGCTTCCTTCGAACCTCTTCCGAGGCCCTCCGGGCTTTCCCTTCGGTGTTCCCGACTCTATCACGCTCGATTTCTCGAACTCGACCTCCGTCGGGAGGAGTTGAGCTTTTCGCCCTCCGGCGTGCTCGTAACCGTAGAGCATTACTTCGGCCGATCCAAATCGGCGTTCTGTGTGCTCATCTCCGGGCAAGCTCGAAGGACCTTACGGATCGGCTCCCGCAGTGTCAAGTTGGGCCCGGTGCGGGGGTCCTGCCCGGTGGTGGGCGGGTCAGGGACGGGGTCCACCGGCCGGTGAGGGGCCCCGACAGCCGGGGAAAACCCGTGGTTGGTGCGGGGACAACACCCTTAGACTCGCGCGTCTTTGTGGTTTTTCGGCCCAATGGAACAGCGGGGCCGAGCAAGCGGAGGAGTTCGTCATGCGCCGGTCGGCGCTCTACCTGGCCGTCGCCGGATACGGGTTCCGGCGTTACGCCACCTATCGGATCGCCACCGCCGCCGGCGTCTTCACCAACACCGTGTTCGGCTTCATCCTCGCCTATGTCTTCACCGCCCTGTGGTCCGAGCGCCCTCGGTTGGGCGGCTACGACGAGGCGCAGGCCCTGACGTTCGTCTGGGTGGGGCAGGCCCTGCTGGCTTCGGTGGCGCTGTTCGGCGGTGGGGTGGAGGGGGAGTTGCAGGAGCGGATCAGGAGCGGGGACGTCGCGATCGACCTCTACCGTCCCGCCGATCTCCAGCTCTGGTGGCTGGCCTCGGACCTGGGGCGGGCCGGCTTCCAGCTGCTGGGGCGCGGGGTGGTGCCGTTGGGGGTGGGCGCGCTGGCGTTCGAGCTGGCGCTGCCGGCTGATCCGGTGGTGTGGGCGCTGTTCCTGGTGTCGGTGGCGCTGGCCCTGGTGGTCAGTTTCGCGCTGCGCTTTCTGGTGGGTCTTTCGGCGTTCTGGCTGCTGGACGCGGCCGGGATCGGTGCGGCGAACACGGTGCTGTCGACGTTCTTCTCGGGGATGTTGCTGCCGCTGACGGTCTTCCCCGGGCTGTTCGGCGAGGTGGTGCGGTGGTTGCCGTGGGCCGGGATGTTGCAGGTGCCCGCGGATGTGCTGTTGGAGCGGCGGGTCGGGCTCGGCGTGCTGTCCGGGCTGCTGTTCCAGCTGGCCTGGGCGTTGGTGGTGCTGCTGGTCGGCCGGTGGGCGCAGTCCGTGGCCATGCGTCGGGTGGTGGTTCAGGGTGGTTGAGGGACTGCGGGCGTTCGGGTTGGTCGCCTGGATGTGGATCCGTTCGTCGTTGACCTATCGGACGTCGTTTGTGATCTCGACGCTCGCCAATGTGGCCATCACCTTTCTGGACTTTGTCGCTGTCCTGCTGATGTTCAGCCATATCGAGACGCTGGGCGGCTTCGGGCTCCCGGAGATGGCGCTGCTGTACGGCAGTGCCAGCCTGGCGCTGGGGGCGGCCGATCTTCTGCTGGGCAACATGGAGCGGGTCGGCACCCGGATCAGGGACGGTTCGCTCGATGTGCTGTTGGTGCGCCCGGTGTCGGTGTTCGCGCAGGTGGCGGCGGACCGGTTCGAGCTGCGGCGGATGGGGCGGGTGTTGCAGGCCGTCGCGGTGCTGGCGTGGGCGCTGCCCCGGGTGGACGTCGACTGGTCGTTCGGGGCCGTGGCGCTGCTGGTGGTGACGCTGGTCTCGGGGGCGGTGATCTTCGGGGCGATCTTCACCCTGGGGGCGGCGTTCCAGTTCTGGGCGCAGGACGCGACGCAGGTGCTGAACGCGTTCACATACGGCGGCAACACGCTGCTGCGGTATCCGCCGACGATCTTCGGCAGGGAGTTGGTGCGGGGGGTGACCTTCGTGGTGCCGCTGGCCTTTGTGAACTGGCTTCCGGTGCTGCGGCTGGTGGGTCAGGACGATCCGTTGGGGCTGCCCGGGTGGGTCGACTTCCTGTCGCCTCTGGTGGCGTGCGCGCTCTGCGGGCTGGGCGCGCTGGCGTGGCGCTCGGCGGTGCGGAGTTACCGGAGTACCGGGAGTTGACCCGGGATGCGCGGGATTGCCAGAGAGTCTCCGGTGGAGTGCCCGGAATTCATCAGAAAGGGGACAGGGAATGAGCGATGCGCTGATCGAGGTCGACCGGCTGGAGAAGGTCTTCATGGTGCGGCGACGGGCCGGGCGGCTGCGTCGGACGCGGAGCGAGGTCCGGGCCGTCGACGGGATCTCGTTCGAGGTGCCGCGTGGGGAGATGGTGGGCTATATCGGTCCGAACGGCGCCGGCAAGTCCACCACGATCAAGATGCTGACCGGCATTCTGACGCCCAGCGGCGGGCGGCTGCGGGTGGCGGGGATCGATCCGGCGCGGGATCGGACGGCGTTGACGCGGCGGATCGGCGTGGTGTTCGGGCAGCGCACCACGCTCTGGTGGGATCTGCCGCTGCGGGACTCCTACGCGCTGGTGCGCCGGCTGTACCGGGTGGAGGCGGCGCGGTTCCGGCGGAACCTGGACCGCTGTGTGGAGCTGCTGGAGCTGGGTGAGCTGCTCGATGTCCCGGTGCGGCAGCTGTCGTTGGGGCAGCGGATGCGCGCGGATATCGCGGCGGCGCTGCTGCACGATCCCGAGGTGCTGTATCTGGACGAGCCGACCATCGGGCTCGACGTGGTCAGCAAGACCAAGGTGCGTTCTTTTCTGCGCGATCTGAATAAGGAAGAGGGCATGACGGTATTGCTCACCACTCATGACCTGACCGATATCGAGCAGCTCTGTCGCCGCGTGATGGTGATCGACCATGGCCGGCTGATGTACGACGGGGCGCTCGGGGGGTTGCGGGAGATCGGGCAGAGCGAGCGGACGCTGGTGGTGGATCTGGCGCGGGAGGCGCCGCCGGTGGCGGTGGCGGGCGCCCGGGTGGTGCGGGTGGAGGGGGCGCGGCAGTGGCTGGCCTTCCCCGCCGGCGCGAGCGCCGCGCCGCTGGTCTCGCAGGTGGCGGCGGCCTATCCGCTGGTGGACCTCTCGCTGCGGGAGCCGGACATCGAGGAGGTCATCGCCCGGATGTACGCGTCGGGAACGGCGCCGGAGGCGGGGGCTGGCGGGGGCTCGGGGGTGGGGTAAACCCCCGCCTCGATACGGCGACACACACCATCGAGACTCGCTCCCCCGAACGGCAGTGTTGCGTGCGGTAACAACGTGCGCATCCAGCGGAGGCGAGTTCGGTGACATCGGCGGTAGTGGGCCCGAGGATCGGGAACGGCGGAGGGACGCGAACGGCCGTGGCCGCGCGGGCCGCCATGGTGGTGAAGTCCTACGGAGCCGGCGAGACGCGGGTGGCGGCGTTGGACGGGGTGAGTGTGGATGTGGAGCGGGGGGTGTTCACGGCGATCATGGGTCCTTCGGGGTCCGGTAAGTCGACGTTGATGCACTGTCTGGCCGGGTTGGACACGGTGACCAGCGGCCGGATCTGGGTCGGGGACAGTGAGATCACCGGTCTGAAGGACAAGAAGCTGACCCAGTTGCGGCGGGACCACATCGGGTTCATCTTCCAGGCGTTCAACCTGCTGCCCACCCTGAACGCCATCGAGAACATCACGCTCCCGATGGACATAGCGGGCCGCAAGCCCGATCGCGAGTGGCTGGATCGTGTCGTCGCCACCGTCGGTCTGGGCGAGCGTCTCAAGCACCGTCCCAACCAGCTCTCCGGCGGACAGCAGCAGCGCGTGGCCGTCGCCCGCGCCCTGGCGGCCCGACCCGACATCATCTTCGGCGACGAGCCCACCGGAAACCTCGACTCCCGCGCCGGCGCCGAAGTCCTCGACTTCCTGCGCCGCTCCGTCGACGACCTCGGTCAGACCATCGTCATGGTCACCCACGACCCCGTCGCCGCCGCCTACGCCAACCGCATCATCTTCCTCGCCGACGGCCAGGTCGTCGACGAGATGCGCGACCCCACCGCCGACCGCGTCCTCGACCGCATGCGCAACTTCGACGGCCCCAACGGACAAGGACGCACCTCGTGACCGTCCTCAAAACCTCACTCCGCAGCTTCTACGCGCACAAATGGCGCATGGTCCTCTCGGCCATGGCCATCGTCCTCTCCGTGGCCTTCGTCTGCGGAACCCTCGTGTTCAGCGACACGATGAACAGGACGTTCGAGCGGTTCTTCGGCTCGATCACCTCGGACGTGACCGTGGCGGCCGAGCAGGAGGAGCACGCGCAGGCGACCGGCCGGGAGCCGGCGGTGTCCGCCTCGCTGGTCGACGAGGTGCGGTCGGTGGACGGCGTGGCCTGGGCGGAGGGCACGGTGGCCCAGGGCGGGATCACCGTGGTGGACGCCGAGAACGAGAGCCTGGACGCCGACAGCGGCGCGCCCACCCTGGGCGCCGACTGGGGCCCGGTGATGCAACGTTCGATGGAGTTGCTCGCCGGCCGGGCGCCGGCGGGGCCCGACGAGGTGTTGGTGGACGCGGACACCGCGGACCGGCACGGGGTCGCGATCGGCGATCCGCTGACCGTGGTGGCGGCCACCGGCAGCCACCCGGTGACCGTCAGCGGGCTGGTCGAGTTCCAGGGCAGCAACCCCGGGGTCGCCTATCTGCTGTTCGAGCCGTCGGCGGCGCGCACGGCGCTGCTCGGCGACGCGGACGCGGTCACCTCGATCCATGTGGACGCGGCGGCCGGGGTGGGCGACGCGGAGTTGCGGGAGCGGATCGCCGGTGATCTCGGCGCCGGCTACGAGATCAACACCCGCGCGGAGAACCGCGACGAGGCCATGAAGGAGGTCGGCTTCCTGGACGTCCTGCGCTACGCGATGTTGGGCTTCGCCGGCATCGCCGTGCTGGTGGGGATCTTCCTGATCGTCAACACCTTCTCGATGCTGGTCGCCCAGCGCACCCGCGAGATCGGCCTGATGCGGGCCATCGGCACCAGCCGCCGGCAGGTCAACCGATCCGTGCTGATCGAGGCCCTGCTGCTCGGCGTCGTCGGTTCGGCGATCGGGGTGGGGGCCGGGATCGGTCTCGCCATGCTGCTGATGGCCGCCATGAGCGGGATGGGGGTGAATATCGAGGGCAGCGAGTTGACGGTGACCGCGACCACGCCGGCGGTGGGGCTGGCGGTCGGCGTGCTGGCCACGTTGATCGCGGCGTGGCTGCCGGCCAGGCGGGCCAGCCGGGTCTCGCCGATGGCCGCGCTGCGGGAGGCCGGCACGCCCGGCGACGCGCGCGCCGGCCGGATCCGCGCGGCGGTGGGACTGCTGTTGACGGCCGCCGGTGGCGTCGCCCTGGTGGCCGCGGCGAGCGCCGACGAGGCGTCGGACGGCGGCTCGCTGCTGGCGCTCGGGCTGCTGCTCACGCTGCTGGGCTCCGTGGTGGTGGCACCGCTGCTCGCCTCCCTGGTGGTGCGGGTGCTGAACGCGATCATGCTCGGGATCTTCGGCTCCGTCGGCCGGCTGGCCGGGCGCAACGCACGGCGCAACCCCCGGCGCACCGGCGCGACCGCCGGCGCGTTGATGATCGGCCTCGCGCTGGTCAGCGGACTCTCGGTGGTGGGCTCCTCGGTGGTCGCCTCGGCCTCCGACCAGTTGGACCGCACGGTCGGCGCGGACTTCATCGCGGACAGCTTCGGCCAGCCGTTCGTCGAGGAGGCCGCCGAGGCGGTGCGGGGAACCCCTGGGCTCGAACATGTCACCGACTACACCGGGGTGTGGGCGACGGTGACCACGCCGGACGGCACGGCCGAGGAGCGCGAGCTGGTCGCCGCGTCCCCCACCTACGCCACGGATGTGCGGTTCGAGACGATCGAGGGGGAGCTGGCCGACGGGTTCCAGCCCGGCGCGATCGCCGTGCCCGAGGGCCTCGCCGACGAGCACGGGCTCTCGCTGGGCGACGCCCTGACGGTGGCCTTCGTCGAAGGCGGCACGACCGAGCTGACCGTGGCGGCGATCACCTCCGAGGACACCGTGATCGACCAGGGCGCGGTCTATCTGGGCATCGACACCGCCCGGGAGCAGCTCGGGGAGCGGATGCCGCTGAACCTCGCGATGTTCGCCAAGGCGGAGGAGGGCCAGGAGGCGGCGGCCTACGCCGCGCTCCAGGAGCGGCTCGCGCCCTTCCCGCAGTACGACGTGGCCAACCAGGCCGACTACAAGCAGCAGTTGGAGGACGAGATCGGCTCGCTGCTCAACCTGGTGTACGGGCTGCTGGCGCTGGCGATCATCGTGGCCATCCTGGGCGTGGTGAACACCCTGGCGCTCTCGGTGGTGGAACGCACCAGGGAGATCGGCCTGATGCGGGCCATCGGTCTCTCCCGCCGCCAGCTGCGCCGGATGATCCGCCTGGAATCCGTGGTCATCGCTGTCTTCGGCGCGCTCCTCGGCCTCGGCCTCGGCCTCGCCTGGGGCATCGCGGCGCAGCGGGTGCTGGAGTCGACGGGCTTCAGGGTGCTGGAGATCCCGTGGGCGACGATGGGCGCCGTCTTCGTCGGCGCGGCGGTGGTCGGCCTGGTGGCCGCCCTCCTCCCCGCCTTCCGCGCCGGCCGGATGAACGTCCTGCGCGCCATCGCCACGGACTGATCCCATGGCGGGCGGCGGGTGCGACCTCGCCGCCCGCCCGGCCGATGGGACAGGATGAGGGCTTCGCACGGAGGGAGACGGCCGGAGTGGGTTACGTACTGCACGCGCTGATCGCGAGGGACGAGCTGCTGCGCACCACGTCGCGGGACATCCCCGAGGCCCGGGTGGTGCCGCTGTGCCAGGGTCTTTCGCTGGTGCCGATGACGGACGCCCTCTTCGACGCGGTCACGGACGGCGGCGTCGGCGAGCTGGGGTTCCGGCGGCTGCCGGGTGGCTTCGGCGGGCCGCTCGCCCGGTGGTCCGCCGGGGGGCCCGTCGCCTATGCGGAGGCCGAGTACTTCGGGGGCACCGGCGAGCAACGAGCCGCCGTCTGGGCTGATGGCGCGCTGGCACTCGGCCCTTGGGAGTCGTCGCCGGATCCTGGGCTTCCCGAAGCGATCAGCCCGATCTCCCGAGCGCTGCGCCGGCTGGGCGCACGAAGCGACCCGGGCGAGGACGAGTTCCAGACCGTGGGCCTGAACCGCCGTCGCGACACCGACGCCTGGCTCTCCCCCGACTGATCGCCTCCGGCGGCTGCGGCACAGCGCGTCGGTTGCCGCCGGCGGGTGGCGGTCGCCGCAGGCGCACCCGCCGACCGCGTGGCGGTGCGCCGAGCAACCGGCACAACGCCCGGAGAGTGTCCGGCCAGACGGCACCGCCCGGTGGCCCCACACGGGACGGAACGGTACGCCTGCGGCGACCCGCGCAGCGGACCCACCGCCACCGCGCCACGAACCCCCGGAGACAATCCGCGCGCACCGTCACAACACCGCCACCCGGCCGGAGGCAACCGGCGGACAGCGCCGCACCCGGCCGGAGGCAACCGGCGCACAGCACGCCGAGCGTCACCACACCACCAACCGCCGAGGCCAAGCCGCGCACGGCGCACCAACCCCCGCAGGCAACCCGCACGCAGCGCCACAACCCACCGGACGCAACCCGCAAGCGCACCAACCCACCGGACGCAACCCGCACAGCACGCCCACCGTCACCACACCACCAACCGCCGCAGCCAAGCCGCGCACGGCGCACCAACCCCCGCAGGCAACCCGCACGCAGCGCCACAACCCACCGGACGCAACCCGCAAGCGCACCAACCGCCGGACGCAACCCGCACAGCACGCCGAACGTCACCACACCACCAACCGCCGCAGCCAAGCCGCGCACAGCGCACCAACCCACCGGACGCAACCGGCGCACAGCACGCCCACCGTCACCACACCACCAACCGCCGCAGCCAAGCCGCGCGCGGCGCGCCAACCGCCGGAGGCAAGCCGCGCCGCGGAACACCAACGCCAACCCGCGCACCCACCGTCACCACACCACCGACCGCCGGAGGCAACCGGCGCGGCGCGCCCTGCGCGCCGTGCGCCGCGGGCAGCGGGCAGCGCTCAGCGCTGGGTGGGGGCGGTGCCGAGTTCGTGGCTGCGGTCGCGGGCCGCTTCGAGGGCGGCGATCAGGGCGGCGCGGACGCCGTGGTTCTCCAGTTCGCGGATGGCGTTGATGGTGGTGCCGCCCGGCGACGTGACCGCTTCGCGGAGGGTGACGGGGTGTTCGCCGCTGTCGCGCAGCATCACCGCGGCGCCGACGGCCGCCTGGACGATCAGCTCGTGCGCCTTGTCACGCGGGAGGCCGAGGAGGATGCCGGCGTCGATCATGGCCTCGACCAGGAAGTAGAAGTAGGCGGGCCCAGAGCCGGAGAGCGCGGTGGCGGCGTCCTGCTGGGACTCGGGGAGCCTGAGGGTCTTGCCCACGCCGTCGAAGATGGATTCGGCGAGCGCCAGATGTTCCTCGGTGGCGTGGCCGCCGCCGGAGATCACCGACATGCCCTCGTCGACGAGCGCCGGCGTGTTGGGCATGACCCGGACCACCGGCGTGCCGGGGGTGAGGTGGGACTCGACGGTGGCGGTGGTGATGCCGGCCGCCGCGCTGATCACCAGCCGGTCGGCCGAGGTGTGCGGCGCGAGCTCGTCCAGCAGGGCCGGGAGGTCCTGCGGTTTGACGGTGAGGATCAGGGTGTCGGCCAGCTTGGCGGCCTCCGCGTTGTCGACCGGCGTGACGCCGTGCCGGGCCCGCAGTTCCTGGGCGCGCTCGGGGCGGCGCGCGGTGACGAGCACCTCGGACGGGCCTCTGCCTGCCTTCAACAGCCCGGTCAGCAGCGCTTCGCCGATCTTTCCGGTGCCGATGACGGCGATCTTCCGGGACATCGCGTGGCTCTCCCGCTTCGTGCGCTCGGTGACGGATGGGGGGTGGCGCGTCCCCCACGGATCGCCGTCATCCTCGCACCGTGTCGCGCGCGGCGCGCGACCGTCCGGGTTTCGGTCACTCGCCCCGGGGCGTCGGGCGTTCGGGCCTGGGCAGGTAGGTGAGCCGGACCGTGTAGGGCTCGACGATCCGGCCCTCGGGGAAGAGCGCGCCCAGGATCTCCGCCTCCCGGGCCAGCACCGGCCGGCTCTGCTCGGGGTCGAGGACGGCGAACGAGGAGTGGGTCGCGAGGTTCTTGAGGTGGGTCGCCAGCGGCACGGTCCGCTGCCAGGACGTCTCGCGGTAGACCGGGCGGAGCGCGGGCTCCAGGGCGGTGAGGTGGTCGGCCACGGTCCTGGTGATGTCGCCGACGTGGTGCGAGGGCAGCGCCTTCGTCAACCGCGCGGCCTGTTCGTCGACCCAGGCGACCGTCCGGTCGGGGCGGTTCCACCAGAGCGCCAGCGCGCCGCCGCCGCGCAGCACCCGCAGCGCCTCGGGGAGGGCCACCTCGGGGCGGGTCCAGTGCCACGCCTGGGCGTAGGTGATCAGGTCGACGGACGAGTCGGCGAACGGCAGGGCGTCGCCGTTGCCGCGCACCAGGGTGGCGTCCCGGTTGGCCGCCCGCAGTTGGGCGGCCATCTCGGCGCCCGGCTCGACGGCGGTGACCCGCGCTCCGCGATCGAGCAGCGCCCTGGTGGCCTTGCCGGTTCCGGCGCCGACGTCCAGCACCCGCAGACCGGTCAACGGACGGCCGAGCAGTTCCTCGATGGTGTCGTAGTGGTGCGGCGGGTAGTCAGGACGGGCGGCGGCGTACTCGGCTGCGACGGCGTTGAACGAGCTGGCGAAGTCTGTTGTCCGCATGGGGATCAGCCTCCCCCACCGCCACCTCCGGCACCAGGGTCACGGGTGGTGGAGCTGTCCCGGGGACGGGGATGCTCCCTGGGGAAACCGTCGTTGCCGTACTGGCCCTTGGGCGGGCCTGGCCGCAGGAGCCTGACCAGCCGGTGCAGCGTGCGCATGTGAACTCCCTGTCGGGGGCGGATGGATGGGCTGAGGGACGGGGGTCACTCGACCTCGCGCATCATGCGCTCCATCGAGTTGAGGGACCTGCGGGTCTCGGCCAGCTCGTCGCTGTAGCGGCGGAGGATCTCGGTGTTGTCCTCAAGGAGGTCGGCGTACTTGACGCTCAGCCGCTTGTACTCCTCCTCGCGGGCGGCCAGCATCCTGGCCCGCCAGGTGGCGGCGACCTGCCAGACGACGACGATCATCAGGACGAAGACGCCGCCCGTGCCGAGGGCCGCCGCCCAGACGCCGGCGGCTCCCGCGTCCTGAGCGACGATAAGGTCGTTCACTGCGTTTCCTCTCTCTGCACGCCCGTGGCGAGTGTCTCGACCGCACCGGCGATGCTCTCCGGGCTCAACTGGTAGACGAACGCGGTGACTTCGTAGAACCTCATGGCCTTGCCCTCGGCCGAGAGCTCCAGCGAGCCGACGACGAGGCCGGCCGCCTCAAGGCGTTGCAGGTGCATATGCAGCAGAGGGCGGCTGATCCCGGTCTCCCTGGCCAGCCGGCTCACGTAGTTCCGCTCTCGGACGAGGGAGGCGATGATCCGCAGCCGGTGCGGGTTGCTGAGGGCGCTGAGCACCTTCAGCAGGTGGTCGCCGTCGGGGGCGGCGTCGGCGTTCTCTCGCACGCCTTCCTCCTCGGCGCCGTGGCCGCGGGCCAGGTCGCTCACTGGTCTCGTTCCGTGTTCGTACTCGCAGCGTTCCAGCGGCGCGCGGGACGCGTCAATAAAAACTGACACATGCCAGGGGCGGCTAAGGGGGAACCCTGAGCCCGCCCCTGAGGGCCGGGTCCCGGACCGTGCGGGGTGCGGTCAGGCCCGCCCCCTACGGCGCCGCGCCGGGTTGCCGGAGCGCTTGCCGACGAGCTTGCGGTGCCGCTCCAGGGCCGCCTCGTACTCCGCGCGCAGCAGCCGTTCGCCCGGCGCCTCCACGGTGCTGCGCAGCGAGTAGGCGAACAGCACCCCGATGAAGCCGACCACGTTGATGCTGCGGAACGCCGAATCGTCGACGCCGCTGTCGAGTTGTGGCTTGGTGAAGCGCAGCCACTGGCGGGTGAAGGCGAGCACGGTGCAGATGGCGAAGGCGATGACCACCAGGACGCCGAGCCAGCCCGGGGTCTCCACGCCGGTGAGCCCGCTGTACCCGACGATCAGCACCAGCGCGCCGGCGACGGTGAGCGCGGTGCTGCCGAGGGTCAACACCGCTCGGCGCAGCCGGTAGCCGCGGGAGCGGTCCACCCAGCTGGTGCCGTAGAACCTGATCGGCTCGGGGCGCGGCGCGTCCTCGGACACGGGCGCGCGTCCGGACGCGGACGTGGGCTGGGGAGGCTGCGCAGACTTGGACATGTGGTCGATTATCTCCGCCGACGCGCGCTGAGTTCACCCCACCCGCGCCAGTACGCTGTCCCCGGCGGAACCACGACAGACCCGACGTACCACGTACGGAACGGGACCAAGGCACTTCGGGGGGAGTCACCATGGCGGACGGTGGTGGTGAGGGCGCGCCCGCGCGCATCGGCGCCTATGTGCTGGAACGCCGCCTCGGCAGCGGCGGGATGGGCGTCGTCCATCTGGCGCGCACGGTCGCCGGGCGGCAGGTGGCGATCAAGGTGATCCGCCGCGAGTACGCGGAGAGCGAGGACTTCCGGGCCAGGTTCCGGCGCGAGGTGGCGGCGGCCCGGCGGGTGAGCGGCGCGTTCACCGCGCCGGTCGTCGACGCCGATCCGGACGGCGATCCGCCGTGGCTGGCCACGCTCTATGTGCCGGGCGGCTCGCTCACCGAGCGGATAGACCGCGAGGGCCCGTTGACCGCGCGGGAGGCGGCCAGGGTGGGCGCCGAGCTGGCCGAGGCGCTGCTGGACATCCACCGCTGCGGTCTGGTGCACCGGGATCTGAAGCCGGGCAATGTGCTGCTCGCCGAGGACGGGGTGCGGGTGATCGACTTCGGCATCTCCCGGGCCCTGGCCGACAGCCACCGCCTCACGGAGGACGGCGCCGTGCTGGGCTCGCCGCCGTTCATGGCGCCCGAGCAGCTGACGGGCGACGGGGAGGCGACGGAGGCGGCCGACGTGTTCGCGCTGGGCGCCGTGGTGGCCTACGCCGTCACCGGGCACAGCCCGTTCGAGGCCGGCCGGCTCCCCGGCGGCGATCCGCTGGCGGTGGCCTACCGGGTGGTGCACGAGGAGCCCGATCTCGACGATGTGCCGGACTCGTTGCGGGGGCTGGTCAGCCTCTGCCTGGCCAAGGACCCGGAGCAGCGGCCCGAGGTGTCGGCCGTGCTGCGGATGGCGGCCTTCGCCGACACCAGGGCGCAGGCCGCGGTGGTGCGTTCCTCACAGGTGTGGCAGGCCGGCCGGCAGGAGCGGGACACGGGGGAGCGCGGGGGCGCGAACGAGAGCGCGTCTGATCGGACGCCCACCGCGCCCGGGCGCCGTCCACGCCGGCTCGGGCGGCGGCTGGCGCTGACGGCGGTGGCCCTGGCGACGGTCGGGGTCGTGGCCACGGTCGGTCTGCTGAACGCGACGGGTGACGACGGAGGGACCGAGCAGCCGTCGGCCGAAGGCCCCGCCGATCCGGCGCCCGACGAGGCGCCGGCGCCGTTCGTCCCCTGGGAGGTCGACCTCTACGACTGGGGCATCGAGGACGCGGCGACCAGCGGCGTCCGCTGCGAGCCGGCCCCGGAGCGCGGCGTGCTCTGCTCGGCCGCGGGTCGGCTGACGATCATGCTCAACGAGGACGGCTCCGAGCGCTGGCTGCACCGCGGCCCGCGCGACGGTGTGCTGGGCCCCGGCGCGACGCTGGTGGACGGCGCGGTGATCACCCAGTCGGAGACGGGCCTCGCGGCGCTTGATCCGGACGACGGGGAGCCCCTCTGGGAGATAGACGCCCCCGAGCTGGGCCACATCCTGGCGGTCGGCGAGCGGGCGCTGGCGCTGCGCAACGGCGACAGCACGGTGCGCTTCTACGCGGTGGACTCGCCCGAGCCGCTGGGGCGTTGGGAGGTTCCGGGCCGCTATGTCACCGATCTGCTGTCGGGGGGCGACCGCTTCCTCGCGGTCAGCAGGGAGGACGAGTCGGGGTTCGCCCCGCAGATGACCCTGCTCTCCTCCGCCGGCGCCCCGGTGTGGCCGACGCCCGTGCCGCCGCCGGCCGAGGCGCTGGGGACGCTGCACCCGGTGGGCATGGACGCGGACGCCGCGTACTTCGAGGAGTGGGATGCCGACATCCCGGTGATCAACAGGGTGCACCGGCTGGATCTGACCAGCCGCGCGTGGACGTCCGTCGAACTGCCGGAGCCGACCGAGCCCCGGACGGTCATGGCGGACGGCGTGATCTACGCCTCGACCATGGGCGGCACGGTGATCGCCGTCGACCCGGCGGCGGGCGAGGTGCTGTGGACGGTGGCGACGGCCGTCGAGACGGCGTCCCTGCCGGCGGCGGTCGACGGCGTGCTCTACCTCTCCGACGCCGAGGGGGCGCTGCACCGGCTCTCGGCCGCCGACGGCAGTCCCCTGGACACCGGCGAGCCCCACCCCGGCTCCCCCGGCATCGGCAGCGGCGGCTCCGCCCCACCCCCGGCCATCGGCGACGGCGTGGCCTATGTGCCCACGCTGGGCAACACCCTCTACGCGACGCCGCTGAACGAAGCGGACTGAGCGGGCACGCGCCGCGCCGGGACGGCGCGCGGGCGCCCGGGAAACCGACCGGCCGAACCACAACCGACCTCGGCTACGCCGATCCACGACCAGCCCGCCAGGACCAACCGGCGGAGCCGGTCGCGGCGCGGACGGGCGTCAGCCCTCCAGCTTGGTGACGTCGCGGATGGCGCCCTTGTCGGCGCTGGTCGCCATCGCCGCGTAGGCGCGGAGCGCCAGGGAGACCTTGCGTTCCCGCTGCCTGGGCGCGTACCGGCCGCCGAGCTCGGCGCGGCGCGCGGCCAGCTCCTCGTCCGGCACCCTGAGCTCGATGGAGCGGTTGGGGATGTCGATACGGATCGGGTCGCCGTCGCGCACCAGCGCGATGGTGCCGCCGGCCGCCGCCTCGGGCGAGACATGGCCGAGCGAGAGCCCCGACGTACCACCGGAGAACCGGCCGTCCGTGATCAGCGCGCACTTGGCGCCGAGGCCCCGGCCCTTGAGGTACGAGGTCGGGTAGAGCATCTCCTGCATCCCGGGGCCGCCCTTGGGGCCCTCGTAGCGGACGACGACCACGTCGCCCTCCTTGACCCGCTTGGTGAGGATGGCCTCCACGGCCTCCTCCTGGGACTCCACCACCACGGCCGGGCCCTCGAACGTCCAGACCGACTCGTCCACGCCGGCCGTCTTCACCACGCAGCCGTCCTCGGCGAGGTTGCCGTGCAGGACGGCCAGGCCGCCCTCCGCCGAGTAGGCGTGCGCCACGTCACGGATGCAGCCCCCGGCCGCGTCGGTGTCCAGGGTGTCCCAGCGCTCGGACTGGGAGAACGCCTCGGCGGACCGGACGCAGCCGGGCGCGGCGTGGAACAGCTCCACCGCCTGGGCCGAGGGCGAGCCGCCCCTGATGTCCCAGGACTTCAGCCAGTCGGCGATCGAGTCGCTGTGCACGGTGTGCACGTCCTCGTTGAGCAGCCCGGCGCGGTACAGCTCGCCCAGGATGGCGGGGATGCCGCCGGCCCGGTGGACGTCCTCCATGTAGTAGCTGCCGTTGGGCGCGACCTTGGAGAGGCAGGGCAGCTGCCGGGAGAGCGCGTCGATCTCCTTCAGCCCGAACTCCAGGCCGGCCTCCTGCGCGGCGGCCAGCAGGTGCAGGATCGTGTTGGTCGAGCCGCCCATCGCGATGTCGAGCGCCATCGCGTTCTCGAACGCCGCCCGGGAGCCGACGGCGCGCGGCAGCACCGTGGCGTCGTCCTCCTCGTAGAAGCGGCGGGTGATCTCCACCACCGTGCGCCCCGCGTCCTCGTAGAGCGCGCGGCGGGCGGTGTGGGTGGCCAGCACGGAGCCGTTGCCCGGCAGGGAGAGGCCGATGGCCTCGGTGAGGCAGTTCATCGAGTTGGCCGTGAACATCCCGGAACAGGAGCCGCAGGTGGGGCAGGCGTTCTCCTCGATCCTGGCCATGTCCTCGTCGGAGACGGAGTCGTTGGCCGCCTCCGACATGGCGCTGATCAGATCCAGCTTGCGCACCGTGCCGTCGACCAGCGTGGTGGTGCCGGACTCCATCGGGCCGCCGGAGACGAAGACCGTCGGGATGTTCAGCCGCATCGCGGCCATCAGCATCCCAGGCGTGATCTTGTCGCAGTTGGAGATGCAGATCAGGGCGTCGGCGCAGTGCGCCTCGACCATGTACTCGACGGAGTCGGCGATCAGGTCGCGGGACGGCAGGGAGTAGAGCATCCCGCCGTGGCCCATCGCGATGCCGTCGTCCACGGCGATCGTGTTGAACTCGCGGGGCACCCCGCCGGCTTCCTTGATCGCCTCCGAGACGATACGGCCGACCGGCTGGAGGTGGGTGTGGCCCGGCACGAACTCCGTGAAGCTGTTGGCCACGGCGATGATCGGCTTGCCGAAGTCCTCCCGAGCTACCCCGGCGGCGCGGAGCAGGGCACGGGCGCCCGCCATGTTGCGGCCGTGGGTGACGGTGCGGGACCTCAAGCTGCCCATGATGATGGCCTCTCCTCGCGAGACGTGCGGCTACCCACCCGAGGCTACGCCTCGCGCCCGCCTTCCGGGACGGTCTTCCCGGCATCCGAGACGGCGGCCCGGAGAGACCCGGCAGGTCACACCGGGGGCGCGGCCACCGGATCCGCGGGGTGCGGAGCGAGCAACGGCAGTTGACGGGCGCCCGGCGGGGTGGTGGCGAGCGCCGCGAGCCTGGCCTCGCACAGCTCGACGAGCTGGTCGTAGCCGGCCTTGCCCATCAGCTCGACCAGCTCGGCACGGTAGCCGATGTAGAGCGGGTCCGAGGCGCCGTGCGCCGCCGGCGCCCCCGTGCACCACCAGTGCAGGTCGTGCCCGCCGGAGCCCCAGCCCCTGCGGTCGTACTCGCTGATGGAGACATAGAGCAGCTGCTCGCCGTCCGGCTGCTCGACCCACTCGTAGGTGCGGCGCACCGGCAGCTGCCAGCAGACGTCGGGCTTGGTCTCCAGCGGCTCGCGCCCCTCGGCGAGCGCCAGGATGTGCAGCGCGCAGCCCTCGCCGCCGGCGAAGCCGGGGCGGTTGAGCAGCACACAGGCGCCCTGGTGGCGGCGGGTGCGGCGCTCGCCGTCCTCGTCCAGCTCCACCCAGCCCTCGCGGGAGGCGCCCTCGGCGTGGAACTCCCAGCTCTCCGGGGTGAGTCGGGCGACATGCTCGGCGACCCGCCGCTCGTCCTCCTCGTCGGAGAAGTGCGCGCCCAGGCTGCAACAGCCGTCGCTGGCCCGCTCGGGCTTGATGCCCTGGCAGCCCCGGCCGAAGACACAGCCCCAGCGGGAGGTCAGCCACGTCAGATCACAGCGGAAGACCTGCTCCGCGTCGGACGGGTCGGGGAACTCGACCCAGGCTCTCGGGTGGTTGAGCGCCACCTCCTCGCCGGCGGCGCGGCGGGCCGCGCCGTCCCACACCGTTACGCGCCCTTCGCCCGCGGTGGAGCTTCTGCCCGGCTTCGCCCTCTTCGTCTTCGCCACAACGCCCAGAGTAAAGGGCGGGGTAGCGTTGACGGTCATGAGACTCGGAGTTCTCGACGTGGGTTCCAACACGGTTCACCTACTGGTGGTTGACGCGCATCCCGGGGCGCGGCCGTTGCCCGCCTACTCGCACAAGGCGGAGCTGCGGCTCGCCGAGCTGTTGGACGACGACGGCGCGATCAGTCCGGCCGGCGTCGACCGGCTGGTGGCCACGGTCGGCCAGGCGCTTGAGGTCGCCGAGGAGCACGGCGTCGCCGATCTGCTGCCGTTCGCGACCTCGGCGGTGCGCGAGGCGGGGAACGCGGACCGGGTGCTGTCCCGGGTGGCGGCCGAGACGGGGGTCGCGCTCCAGGTGCTCTCCGGGGCGGACGAGGCGCGGCTGACCTTTCTGGCGGCGCGGCGCTGGCTCGGCTGGTCGGCCGGCCGGCTGCTGCTGTTCGACATCGGCGGCGGCTCGTTGGAGATCGCCTTCGGTCTCGACGAGGCGCCGGACGCGGCCGTCTCCCTGCCGTTGGGCGCCGGTCGGCTGACGGCGGCCAGGCTGCCGGGCGATCCGCCGGACGCGGCGGATGTGCGGGCGCTGCGCCGCGATGTGCGGACGCAGGTGGCGGGCGTGGTCGGGCGGTTCAGCCGGCTGGGCGCCCCTGACCGGGTGGTGGCCACCTCCAAGACGTTCAAGCAGCTGGCCAGGATCGCGGGCGCGGCCCGCTCGGCCGAGGGCGAGTTCGCCAGGCGCGAGCTGAGCCGGGCGGATCTGCGGGTGTGGAGCCAGAAGCTGGCCGAGCTGCCGGTGGCGGAGCGGCGGGAGCTGCCGGGGGTCTCGCCGGGTCGGGCCCACCAGCTGCTGGCCGGGGCGCTGGTGGCCGAGGCGGCGATGGACCTGTTCGGCGTGGAGTCCCTGGAGATCTGCCCCTGGGCGCTGCGCGAGGGCGTCATCCTCCGCCGTCTCGACCGGATGCGCACGGCCTGACCGCCGCCGGCCCGCGTCAGGCGGTGCGGCGGCGCAGCGTGGCCGCGCCCAGCGCGAGCACCCCCAGGGCCACCCCGCTGACCACCACGACGTCCCGCACGTAGTCCCCGGTGACATCGGCGCTGCGCAACACCTCGTTCATGCCGTCGACGGAGTAGGACATCGGCAGCACGTTGGAGGCGTACTCCAGCACCGGCTGCATGCTGTCGCGGGGCGCGAACAGGCCGCAGAGCAGCAGTTGCGGGAAGATCAGCGCCGGCATGAACTGCACGGCCTGGAACTCCGAGGCGGCGAAGGCCGAGACGAACAGGCCGAGCGCGGTGCCGAGCAGCGCGTTGAGCAGCGCGACGACGAGCAGCAGCCAGGGCGAGCCCGCGATGTCGAGATCCAGCAGCCACAGCGCGACGCCGGTGGCCAGCGTGGCCTGGAGCACGGCGAAGACGCTGAACGCCAGGGCGTAGCCGACGATCAGATCGCCCTTGCCCAGAGGCATCACCATCAGCCGCTCCAGCGTGCCCGAGGTGCGTTCGCGGAGGGTGGCGATCGAGGTGACCAGGAACATCGTGATCATCGGGAAGATGCCCAGCAGGGATGATCCGATGAAGTCGAAGGCGCCCGGGTCGGAGTCGAAGACGTAGTACAGCAGGACCAGCAGGAGGACGGGCAGCAGCAGCAACATCGCGATGGTGCGTGGGTCGTGGCGCAGCTGGGCCAGCACCCGGCGGGTGGTGGCGAGGGTGCGGGTGAGGCTCATCGTCAGGACTCCCTCGTGGCCGGTCCGGCGTCCTCGCCGGAGCTGTCGGCGCGGTCGGCGCGGTCGGCGCTTTCAGAGTTGTCGGCGCGGTCGGCCTCGACCAGCGCCAGGAAGGCGTCCTCGACGGCGTCGGTGCGGGTGCGGCGCCGCAGTTCCTCGGGGGTGCCATCGGCGAGCAGCCGGCCCTCGCGCATCAGCATCAGCCGTTCGCAGCGGTCGGCCTCGTCCATCACATGCGAGGAGATCAGCAGCGTGGTGCCGCGTTCGGCGGCGAGCCGGTGGAACAGGGCCCACAGCGAGCGCCGCAGCACCGGGTCGAGGCCGACGGTCGGCTCGTCGAGCACCAGCAGCTCGGGGGTGCCGAGCAGGGCGGCGGCCAGCGAGGCCCGGGAGCGCTGGCCGCCGGAGAGGTCGCCGGCCAACGCGTCGGCGTGGCTGGTCAGATCGACGTCGGCGAGCACCCGGGACACCTCCTGGCGCCGGGCGCCGCTGACGAGGCCCAGGATCGACGCGAAGTAGTCGAGGTTCTGGCGGACCGTCAGGTCCAGGTAGACGGACGGCGCCTGGGTGACATAGCCGAGGCGGGGCCGGAGCGCGGCGCTGCCCGCCGGCCGACCGAGGACCTCCAGGGTGCCGCTGACCTTGTCCTGGGCGCCGACGACGGCCCGCATCAGGGTGGTCTTGCCGCACCCCGAGGGGCCCAGGAGTCCGGTGACGGCACCGGCGCGCACCGTGAAGTCCAGCCCGCGCAGCACCTGCCGCTCGCCGCGCCGGACGCGCAACCCCGAGGCGCGGATGGCGGGTTGGGGTTGGTCGACCAGCCCGTGGTCGGTTTTATTAATCATGCGTTTAATTATTCTCCCGCCAAGGGCCCGTGGTCAAGCCATCACCCGCCGCACGGCGCGTAGGCTGGTCTTCGTGGCAGATCAGGTACCTGCCGGAGGGGCGAAGGTCGGGCTCTCGACGGCCTCCGTCTATCCGGAGAACACGGCCGCGGCCTTCGAGATAGCCGGCAGGCTGGGCTACGACGGCGTCGAGGTCATGGTGTGGACGGATCCGGTGAGCCAGGACGTGGAGGCGCTGCGCCGGCTCTCCGACGAGCACCGGGTGCCGGTGCTGGCCGTGCACGCGCCCTGTCTGCTGGTCACCCAGCGCGTCTGGTCGACCGACCCGTGGCGCAAGCTGACCACCGCGCGCGCCGCCGCCGAACGCCTCGGCGCCGACACGGTGGTGGTGCACCCCCCGTTCCGCTGGCAACGCGCCTACGCGCGGGGCTTCGTCGACGGCATCCGGCGGCTGCACGAGGAGAGCGGGGTGCGCTTCGCGGTGGAGAACATGTACCCGTGGCGCTACCGCGACCGCGAAATGCTTGCCTACGCGCCCGGTTGGGACCCCACGGAAGAGGACTACCCGGCGTTCACGCTCGATGTCTCGCACGCCGCCACGGCGCGCGGCGACGCCCTGGCGATGGCCGAGCTGATGGGCGAGCGCCTCGGCCACCTGCACATGGGCGACGGCTCCGGCTCGGGCAAGGACGAGCATCTGGTGCCCGGCCGCGGCAGCCAGCCCTGCGGCCCGGTGCTGGAGCGGCTGGCCCGCGCCGGCTACCGGGGGCATGTGATCGCCGAGATCAACACCCGGAGGGCCGTCTCCGCCAGGGAACGCGAGGCCGACCTCGCCGAGACGCTGGCCTTCATCCGCCTCCACCTCGCCGGCTCGACACCCGCGCGGACCGACGAGGAACCGGCCCGATGAGCCCCGCGGCCCCACGCCGCCGGGGCCGTCCTTCCCGCGCGGAGCAGGACGACGGCACACCGGGCGCCCGGGAGCGCATCCTGGCCTCGGCGCGCGACGAGTTCGCGGCGCGCGGCTACGACAAGGCGTCCATCCGCGCCATCGCGCGCGGCGCCGACGTCAACCCGGCGCTGGTCCATCACTACTTCGGCACCAAGGAGCAGGTCTTCGCAGCCGCGGTGGTCGAGGCCATCGAGCCGGCCGCGCAGGGCCTGGCGGACCAGCGGGCGGCGACCGAGCTGGCCGGGCCGACCGAAGCGCCCGAACCGGCCGATTTCGGAGAGCGTTTCACCCGGATGTTCTTTGGCATCTGGCAGAACCCGACCAGCCGGGGACCGATGCTGGCCGTGATCCGATCGGCGATGCACAACGAGACCGCGGCCACGATCTTCCGGCGGCTCCTCACCCGGCGGATCCTCACCGAGCTGGCCGGCCAGCTCACCGCGCCCGACGCCGAGTTGCGCGCCGAACTGGCCGCCACCCAGCTGGTCGGCGTGGTGTTGGCCCGCCATGTGCTGCGCATCGAACCGCTGGCCAGCACGGAGAGCGAGGAGCTGATCCGCCGGCTGGCGCCCGTGGTGCAGTACCACCTGTTCGCCGAACCCGGCACGCCGCTGCCGGCCCGGCGGTAGCCGCGTCGTTCGGGGGCGCCCGCTACTCGGGAGCCGGCGCCGGCTCCTCCGGGTCGGGCTCCTCCCCCGGCTGGCCGGGCTCCTCGGGGTCGGGATCGCCCGGATCCGGCGGCGGCTCCTCCCCGCCGGGCTCCTCGCCGACGCCTTCCACGGTGACGACCATGCCGCCCGGCGCGATGCTGATCCGCCCCTGCCAGGGCCCGGCCGGCTGCCGCGCCCGATCGACCAACACCTCGATCACCAGCGTCTCGCCTGGCCACAGCGTGCCCGACGAACGGCCGAGCAGCAGCCAGCCGACATCGCTCCGCGCCGTCCAACTCACCGGCGCGCCACCGGAGACCGTCAGCGTGAGCAGGGTGCCCGACTCCGTCGTCACCGCCTCGACCGCGAGCTGCCCCGGGGCGGCGGAGGCCGGCTCCTCGGCCTCGGGGGTGTCCGTGGCGGCGCCCTCGTCGGCGGACGCCTCGGCGTCCTCGCGCTCAGGCCGCGCCGCGTCGTCGCTCTCCGCCTCCCGCGCCGGCGGCGCCGAGCCCCGGCCCGCCCGCTCCCCCGCCGGCTGCCGACCGCCGTCGCCCGCCCGCTCGGCCGGCTCGTCGGGGACGCTGGCCGACATGCCTTCGAGCCCGGCCGCCTCCCCCGTCACCGGCGCGCCCCGATACGCCGCCCACAGGGCCAGCACCGGCGCCGCCAGCACCGTGGCCACCACCGTGCCCGTGACCGCGCGCCCGCGCAGCCGCTCCCGGCGCGCGACGCGGTCCTTCTCCGGCACGGGGAAGCCCAACCTGTCCCAGCGCGGGCTCGGTTGGGAACGCGCGCGGCGCACGGCGAGCCGCGCCGCGTGGACCAGCGGACGCGGCGCGCCCACCACCGCGAGCCTGGGCCCCGCCGGGGACGCCGTGCCCGGCCAGCCCAGGCCGGCCATGGCGCGCTGCGCCACCAGCCGGCAGGCCGGGCACTCGTCCACATGCCGCACCAACTCCCGCCTGAGCCGGGGCCCGAGCAGCATCCGCCGGTCGTCCCCCGAGAGCGTGGCGACGGCGGGGCAGGGCGCCGAGTCGACGGCGGCGAGCGCCGCCCTGGTGCGCTCCACCTCGCAGCGGGCGGTGGTCAGCAGCGCGTCCGCCGCGTCGTCGGCCAGCCGCAGCACCCGGGCGACCTCGCCAGCCGAGAGCCGATGCCGGGCCGCGAGCTCCAGCGCCTCCCGCTGCTCAGCCGTGGTACCGGCCGCCTCGGGCCAGGCCAGCTGCGCCAACTCCCGCCGCCGCTGGGCGTCCTCGCCGACGGCGCGCGGCCCTGGCGGGCCGCTCTCCTGGCGGCGCTCGCGCTGGAGCGCGAGCCGGCGCAGACAGCACCAGCGCGCCAGCGCGTAGAGCCAGGGGCGCGCGAGCTCGGGCGCCCCCGGGCGCCGGCCCCGCTCGTGCTGCCGCTCGGCCAGCGCCAACGCCTCCCCGAGCGCGGCGATGGCCGCGTCGTGCTCGCACATGATGGACAGGCAGTAGGTGAACAGCCCGTCGAGGCTGGCGTCGGCGTAGGCCGCGGGGCGCGCGGCGCGCCGGGAGACCTGACCACGTGCGGTGGCGTGCTGGGGGCTCCTCCTGGCCAGTGGGGAGGGCTGTGCGCGGCAGCTGGTCATCACCCGGTGACGGTAGGCGCCCGGCGGCCACCCGGCGGAGCGAGGCGCCCCAGGTTCCCCCCAACGGGTGACGATCGCGGCCCCTGGCGCGAGGTTGATGGTCCATGGGATGTCAGTGGGCGGCGGTAGCGTTCCGCCCATGGCTCGAAAAACAGACCGCCCGGCGTACCGCTGTAGCGAGTGTGGCTGGTCCACGGGGAAGTGGCTGGGCCGCTGCCCCGAGTGCCACGCCTGGGGCACGGTCGAGGAGGTCGGCGCCACGCCGGCGGTGCGCACGGTCCCGGCGGCCCGGGTGGCGTCGCCCGCGCTGCCGATCGGGCAGGTGGACGGCGCGGCCGTCGCCGCCCGTTCCACGGGCGTCCCCGAGCTGGATCGGGTGCTCGGCGGCGGGCTGGTGCCGGGCGCGGTGGTGCTGCTCGCCGGCGAGCCGGGCGTGGGCAAGTCCACGCTGCTGCTGGATGTGGCGGCCAAGGCCGCGTCGGGGTCGCACCGCACGCTCTACATCACGGGCGAGGAGTCGGCGGGCCAGGTCCGGATGCGGGCCGATCGGATCGGCGCGCTGGCGGACGATCTCTACCTCGCCGCCGAGACGGATCTGGCCTCCGTGCTCGGCCAGTTGGACGCGGTGAAGCCGTCCCTGCTGGTGCTGGACTCGGTGCAGACGGTCGCCTCCGGCGAGGTGGACGGCGCGCCGGGCGGGATGGCCCAGGTGCGGGAGGTCGCCGGTGCGCTGATCCGGGCTTCCAAGGAGCGCGGCATGTCCACGGTGCTGGTCGGCCACGTCACCAAGGACGGCGCGATCGCCGGGCCCCGGCTGCTGGAGCATCTGGTGGACGTGGTGCTGCACTTCGAGGGCGACCGACACGCCCGGCTGCGGCTGGTGCGCGGGGTGAAGAACCGCTACGGCGCCACGGACGAGGTGGGCTGCTTCGAGTTGCACGACGAGGGCATCACCTCGCTGGCCGACCCGTCCGGGCTCTTCCTCACCCGCCGGGACGAGCCCGTGCCGGGCACCTGCCTCACGGTCACCCTGGAAGGCCGCCGCCCGCTGGTCGCCGAGGTGCAGTCGCTGACGGTCGACAGCCAGATCCCGTCCCCCCGGCGCACCACATCGGGCCTTGAGACGTCCCGGGTGTCGATGATGCTGGCCGTCCTCGAACAGCGCGGCCAGATATCGGCGCTGGGCAAGAACGACATCTACACCGCCACGGTCGGCGGCGTCCGGCTCTCCGAGCCCGCGGCGGATCTGGCGGTCGCCCTGGCCCTGGCCAGCGCGGCCAGCGGCACGCCGCTCCCCCAGAACCTGGTCGCCATCGGCGAGGTCGGCCTGGCCGGCGAGGTGCGGCGGGTCACGGGCGTGCAGCGGCGGCTCGCCGAGGCGTCCCGCCTTGGCTTCGGCCACGCGCTGGTGCCGACCGACTCGGGCGAGGTGCCGGCCGGAATGCGGGTGCTTGAGGTGGCGAATATCGGGGAGGCGCTTCATGTGCTCCCGACCCATCGCGCGGAGTCCTCAGGGCGGTCGAGGGCACGCCGGTAGACTCAACGGCGCTAGAAGCGCGGTTTCGTCCCCCCGGAGGATTGCATGGCAGCCAGCGACCGGCCGGCGAGTCCCGGCAGGGCCGGGAGTGGCTCGGGAACGGACGGTCTGCTGCGCGCCGCGCTGAGCGCGGTCGCCCCGGGCACCCAGCTCCGTGACGGCCTGGAGCGGATCCTGCGGGGCAACACCGGCGGGCTGATCGTGCTGGGCGTCGACCGCACCGTCGAGTCGCTCTGCACGGGCGGCTTCGTGCTGGACGTCGAGTTCACCGCCACCCGGCTGCGCGAGCTGTGCAAGCTGGACGGCGCGGTCATCGTGGACCGCGACATCTCCCGCATCGTCCGGGCCGGCGTGCAGCTGGTGCCCGATCCCAGCATCCCGACGGAGGAGACGGGCACCCGGCACCGCACCGCCCAGCGGGTCTCCATCCAGACGGGGTACCCGGTGGTCTCCGTCAGCCAGTCGATGCGCCTGATCGCGCTCTATCTGGAGGGCCAGCGGCGTGTGTTGGAGGACTCGGGCGCCATCCTGTCCCGGGCCAACCAGGCGCTCGCCACGCTGGAGCGGTACAAGCTGCGGCTCGACGAGGTGGCGGGCACGCTCTCCGCGTTGGAGATCGAGGACCTGGTCACGGTGCGGGACGTCGCGGCGGTGGCGCAGCGGCTGGAGATGGTCCGCCGGATCGCCGTCGAGATCGCCGAGTACGTGGTGGAGTTGGGCACGGACGGGCGGCTGCTGTCGCTCCAGCTGGACGAGCTGATCGCCGGCGTGGAGCCCGAACGCCAGCTGATCGTGCGGGACTACCTCCCGGAGGCCGGCGGCAAGCGCTCCCGCAAGGTCGGCACCGCGCTCACCGAGCTGGACTCCCTCGGCCATGCCGAGCTGCTGGAACTGCCGCTGGTGGCTCGGGCGTTGGGGTACAGCGTCGCCCCCGAGTCGCTGGACACGGCCGTCTCCCCGCGCGGCTTCCGGCTGTTGGCGAAGATCCCCCGGCTGCCCGGCCTGGTCATCGACCGCCTGGTGGACCACTTCGGCGGCCTCCAGAAGCTGTTGGCCGCCAGCGTCGACGATCTCCAGGCGGTGGACGGCGTCGGCGAGACCAGGGCCCGCTCGGTCCGCGAGGGCCTCTCCCGACTGGCCGAGTCCTCCATCCTCGAACGCTACGTCTGAGCGGCGCGCCACCCGCGTCGCAGCTGTTGTCCCCGCACCACACCGGATCGCCCGCCGCCGCCGAGCCGTTGGTCACCGCGCGTGTCGACCTCCTGGAGCGCCATCACCGGGACGGCGGGTTCCTGGTGTCCGGGCAGACGGTGCCGACGACGGCGGGCGGCGTCGCCCCGGCACCGCCGGGAACCAGGTGCGGCCGGCCGCGCCGATGGGAGGCTAATCCGCTTCCAGCCGGAACGACGTCTGGACCACGGGGAAGCCGGCGAGCTCGGCCTCCGCGAGGTAGGTGCCGGGCTCGGCGGCCTGGCCCTGGCCCGCGTCGCAGTCGGCGACGGAGTGCCGCAGGTCCCAGATGACGGTGTGGTCGGCGGTGCCGCCCGCCGGCACGGCGGTCGGCAGGCTGCCGGCGGTGTCGGGGCACTCGGCGGACGAGAACACCTGGTCGTCCTGGTCGTCCGCCAGGGTCAGCGTCAACGCCTCGTGGCCGAGGTCGAGTCGGCAGGCACCATCGCCGCCGTTCTGCGCGGTCAGCCGCAGTTCGGGGCGCTGTCCCGGGTCGTAGGCGTTGGCGTCGCTGCGCAGCGAGAGGGTCACCGCGCCCGCTTCGCACGCCGGCAGACCGGAGGGATCGCCGCCCGCGTCGCCGTCGCCGTCCCCTTCGGTGCCGCCTGAGTCGCCGTCGGCACCGTTCCCCTCGCCGTCCCCCTCATCGCCGGGCTCGCCGTCGCCGTCGGGCTCGCCGTCGGAGTCGCCGCCACCGTCCGCGTCCTCGTCCTCGTCCCGGCCGCCGGGGCGTTCGTCGATCAGGGATTCGGAAGGGGTGGGACCCGGGGTGATCGACTCGGCGGGGC
Organism: Streptomyces profundus; assembly: GCF_020740535.1. Taxonomy (NCBI): domain Bacteria; kingdom Bacillati; phylum Actinomycetota; class Actinomycetes; order Kitasatosporales; family Streptomycetaceae; genus Streptomyces; species Streptomyces profundus. The sequence goes on along the minus strand of NZ_CP082362.1, from coordinate 3,827,451 downwards.
CCTTGCCGTCGTCCTGGCCGGCCGTGTTGCCGCTGTCCCCGCCGGTGGAGCGTATGGCCCAGAAGACAAGCAGCGCCACCACGGCGACCAGCAGCAGCACAACGCCCCTACGGCGCCAGTAGATGGCGGAGGGCAACGGGCCGACCGGAGTTCGCAGTGATCCCACGAGGGAACCTTACGAGACTTCGGACACACCCGAATGCCCGCCCTCGACTTGCGAGGACACCGTTACGTATCAACACGCGCGAAGCACCGTCCGCTTTGTGCCGTGCCCCGGCCATGCCAGGATCGCCCTTGCCATGACTGCGACGACTGCGACTGAGACAGCGCCGGGCGAAGCGGCTCCGGAAACGGACCCCCTGGCCCTCCACACGCCGGTGATCGAGTGGTTCCACCACAACGCCCGTGACCTGCCCTGGCGACGGCCCGAGGCCGGCGCCTGGGGCGTCATGGTCAGCGAGTTCATGCTTCAGCAGACCCCCGTCAGCCGCGTGCTGCCGGTCTACGAGGAGTGGCTGAAACGCTGGCCACGCCCCGCCGACCTGGCCGCGGAGGCGGCGGGCGAGGCGGTGCGCGCCTGGGGCCGGCTCGGCTACCCGAGACGGGCCCTGCGCCTCCACGGTGCCGCCGCCGCCATAGCGGAACGGCACGGCGGCGAGGTCCCGACCGACCACCACCAGCTGCTGGCGCTGCCGGGCGTCGGCGAGTACACGGCGGCGGCCGTGGCCTCGTTCGCGTACCAGCAACGGCACGCGGTGCTGGACACCAATGTGCGACGGGTCTTCGCCCGCGCCGTCACCGGAACCGAGTACCCGCCCAACGCCACCACCGCCGCCGAGCGCAAGCTGGCCCGGATGCTGCTGCCCAACGAGGCGTCCACGGCGGCCCGTTGGGCGGCGGCCACCATGGAGCTCGGCGCGCTGCTCTGCACCGCGCGCTCCCCCGAGTGCGGCCGGTGCCCCATCGCTGAGCTGTGCGCCTGGCGGGGCGCCGGATCCCCGAAGCACCAGGGCGCGCCCCGCCGGGGCCAGACCTATGTGGGCACCGACCGGCAGGTGCGCGGCAAGCTGCTGGCGGTGCTCCGCGACGCGGCGACCCCGGTGCCCCGCGCGGTGCTCGACCGCGTCTGGCACGATCCGGAGCAGCGGGCCAGAGCGCTGGGCGGCCTGGTCAGCGACGGCCTCGCCGAGCGCCTTCCCGACGGCCGCTACCGGCTGCCGGGCACGGACTGATCCCCAGCGGCCCCAGGAGCCGCGGGTGGGCCGGAGGCGTGGCTCAGCGGCGGAAGCATCGCCCTGGCGTCCTCGTCCGCGCCCACCCACAGGCCGATCACCAGCGCGGCCGTCGCCTCCAACAACCCGGCCCTGGCCAGGCTCCCGCCGGCCAGGGGGACACAGCCGAGATCGCGGACCAGCCGGCCGGCCGTCTCCAACGCCTCCGGATCGTCCCCGCACAGCGGGACAGCGAGCGGGACCCCGTCGAAGACCGGCGGGGTCATCCGCCAGACGTCCTCGTGGCAGAGGTTGAAGCCCTTCACCACCCTGGCCCCAGGCGCCGCCCGCGCGACGCGGGCGGCCATCGACGGGCCCCCGTCCGAGGCCAGCACGAAGCCGGGCGCCACCTCGTTGACGCAGTCGATCAGGGGCCGCCCCGCCAGCGCTCCCTCGCCAGCGCCGGCAGCGGCCAACACGTCGAGCGCGCCCTCGGCGCGGACAGCCAGCAGCACCACCTCGCCGAACGCCGCGGCCTCGGCGAAGTCGCCGGCCCGCGCCGCCGGCCCCAGCCGGGCGGCCAGCGCCGCCGTCCGCCCCCGGTCGCGCCCGCTCACCAGCAGCCGATGCCCGGCCCGCGCCCACTGGCTCCCCAGCGCCTCTGCCATCCGGCCGGCGCCCAACACACCGATGTCCACGGTTCGATCGAGCTCCTTGTTTCGGTTCGGGACCAACTCTCGGCGAGACTAGGCAGGCCGATGGGCACCTCGTGGTAACCGTCGCGGTGGCACCCTGGGATCGAGGGAGGGGCCCGATGCCCGACTTCATGGCGGACTGCCCGGCCAGGCTGGCGTTCGACCTGCTGGGAAACACCTGGAGCGGGGTGGTGGTCTGGGCGCTGCGCGAGGGGCCGCGCCGCCCCGCCGAGCTGCGACGGCGGATCGGCGGCATCAGCGGCAAGGTGCTGCACGAGACGCTGCGCCGGTTGGAACGCGACGGGTTGGTGGCCCACGAGCGGTTCGCCGAGGCGCCGCCCCGGGTCGACTACCGGCTGACGTCGTTGGGGCGCGGCCTGCTGCCCGCGCTGGACGCGGTCGGCGACTGGGCCCACCGGCACGGCCCCGAGGTGCTCGCCGCCCAGGACGCGGCGGAGGCCCAACCCGGGGCCGGGGGCGACGCACCGGCATCGCCGTGCTGAGCGGCGCGGACAGGGGATCACGCCACCTCGGCGGCAGCCTCGATCGCGGCGCCGGCGATGTCCACGCCCACGCCTCGGACCCGGCCGACCCGCCAGGAGGGGCCCGTGGCCCGGGGCCTCCGGCGGACTCGCCGACGGCCCACGCGGCCGTGCCGCTGCCGGCCTGAGCGCCCAGGGACGCGCGCCTCAGCCGGGCGGGTCGGCGGCGGCCAGAGGCCAGTTCACCACCGTGCACGGCCCCTCGAAGCTGCCACCGGCCGAGCGGTAGGTCGCCAGGGCCGGCTCGTTGTCCGTGTCGACCGCCACCCACATCCCGTGGCAGCCCCGCTCGCGCGCCAGCTCGGCCAGCGCCTCCACCAGGCCGCGCCCCACGCCGCGCCGCCGGTGGGAGGGCGCCACGCCCAGTTCGTGGAGGAACATCTCGGTGCCCTTGTCCGGGTGCGTCATCTCGACGCCCGTGACCATCCCGACCGGCCCCTCGGCGCCCTCGGCGTACGCCAGCAGCAGATGGTGCCCGGGGGAGGCGAGAAAGCGCTCCGCCCAGGCGGGCCTGGGCCGCTCGTCGTAGAGCGGACCGGCGGACAGCACCTCGTCCACCGTGCGGGCCGTGCCGATCCACCAGCCGTGCTCAGCCATGCGGGGGCTCCTCTCCGGCCGCCAGCAGGGGGGCGAAGAAGGCCGTGAGGGCCTCTCCCACCACGCGGGCGGCCGGCAGCGGCGGCGCGGGCTCGACGCCGGGGCGCTCGGCCAGCGGATGCGCCAGCTCCGGCACCCGGAGCAGCCGCACCGCCGCCGGCCGGGCGTGGTGGGCACGCAGCGCCGACACCAGCTCGGCGGCGTCCCGGCGCAGCGCCGGGTAGTCGAGCTCGCCGCTGACCACCAGCAGCGGCGCCCCGCCCGCTCCGGCGGTGATATCCCCCGCCCTGGCCACGAAGTCCAGCCGGTCGGCGGCCTCCTCGGCGGCTGGCCTGACGGGCTGACGCCGGCCCGTGGCGCTCTCCACCAGGTCGACCACGGAACGGGCCCTGATCCCCGCGTTGATCACGGCCGCCGCCCGCACCGGCACGTCGCCGGCGGCCAGCACGTTGAGCGCGACCGCGCCGCCGAGGGAGCCGCCCACCACCGAGATCGGTCCCTCGTCCAGCGGCAGCCGGGAGCGCAGCGCCGCGAGGGCGCCCCCGAACTCCTCGGTGGCCTGGTCGACCACCGGAGCCAGATAGCCGAGCACCGTGTTGTCCCTGGTGCGGGCGATGGCCGCCGACATCCCCTCGGCCGGCTCCCTGGCCCCGCACCAGGGCATCCCCAGATGCACCCGCCAGGCCGGCAGCTCGACCAGCGGCAGCGCGGCGGCGAACGCGGCGTCCGTGCGGGGCGCGTCCATCATGTGCCAGGTGACCAGCAGCGGAGCGGCGGCCGGCGCCGGGACGGCCGGCGGCAGCGCCGTGAACGGCACGCCGGCCGCCGTGCCGCTGACGGGACTCGCGCTCATCCGGCCCACAGCTGCCCCCCTCTTCCTTCCCCCGGGCACCGACTCTAGGGCAGGGCCGTCCCCCGGACGGGGCGTCTTAGCCGAGGGCAGAGCGCGCCGCTCAGCCCCGCCTGGCGTGGCAGCCGGCCAGGTGGTCGTCCACCAGGCCGCACGCCTGCATCAGCGCATAGGCCGTGGTGGGGCCGACGAACCGGATGCCGCGCCGCTTCAGCTCCTTGGCCAGGGCGATCGACTCCGGCGTGGTGGCCGGTATGTCCGCCGTGCTGTGGGGGACGGGCCTGCCGGCCGGATCGGGGGCGAACGACCAGATCAGCTCCGTCAGCTCGCCTTCTGCCCACTCGGCGATCACCGCGGCGTTCGCCAGCGTGGCCCGGACCTTGAGGCGGTTGCGGATGATCCCCGGATCGGCGAGGAGCCTGGCCTCGTCGGCCTCGGTGAAGCGGGCGACCTCGGCGATCGCGAAGCCGGCGAAGACGGCCCGGAAGCCCTCGCGGCGGCGCAGGATCGTCAGCCAGGACAGGCCCGACTGGAACGCCTCCAGGGACAGCCGCTCGAACAGCGCGTCATCGCCGCGCACCGGGCGGCCCCACTCCTCGTCGTGATAGACCCGGTAGTCCTCGGGGGCCACGCCCCAGGGGCAGCGGGACACCCCGTCCGGGCCGGTGACGGCCTGCTTGTCTTCCATGCCGGCAGTCTGCCGCAGACCACTGACAGTCGGGCTCGGCCCCGAGCCGGCTCAGGGCACCTCGCGCAGATAGAGCGCCCCGCAGCTGTGGCAGAACGGCTCGGGGGTGCGGCCCCAGTCCTCCTCGGAGAGGGCTCTGGCGTCGGGGCGCAGCTCACGGCCGCACATGGCGCTCCGCTCCCCGTCCCGCACCATGTGCCAGGTCTTCACCGGCCAGGGCTGGGCCTGCTCCCCCTCCGTCTCCTGGTACTCGGCGCGCATCTCGTGCCGCATGGCCCCACACCTCCGCAAGCTCGCTCGGCGTCGCTGCTTCCATCGTGGGTGCCTTCCGCCGGGACGGCGAGCCGACGGGGCGAGCGGACGCGCGGGCGCCCCATGACCCGAAGGGGTCACGGGGCGCCCGCGCGTGTTCCGAGAGCGGTCCTGATCAGTCCTTGGAGAGCTTGGGACCGCCCTTGGCCGCCTGCTCCACCGGCGGGGCGTCCGGCAGCGAGGACTTCTCCTCACCCCGGAAGGTGAACTTCTTGTCCTTGCCCTCGCCCTCCGTGCCCACCACCACGATGTGACCGGGGCGCAGCTCGCCGAAGAGGATCTTCTCCGAGAGCACGTCCTCGATGTCGCGCTGGATGGTGCGCCGCAGCGGGCGGGCGCCCAGCACCGGGTCGTAGCCGCGCTTGGCCAGGTGCTCCTTGGCGTCCGTGCTCAGCTCGATCGCCATGTCGCGGTCCTTCAGGCGCTCGTCCACCTGGGCGATCATCAGATCGACGATCTTGATGATGTCGTCCTTGGTGAGCTGGTGGAAGACCACCGTGTCGTCGACACGGTTCAGGAACTCCGGGCGGAAGTGCTGCTTCAGCTCGTCGTTGACCTTGGCCTTCATCCGCTCGTACCCGGTGGCGACGTCGCCGGCCACCGCGAACCCGAGGTTGAAGCCCTTGGAGATGTCCCGGGTACCGAGGTTGGTGGTCATGATGATGACGGTGTTCTTGAAGTCCACCACCCGGCCCTGGGAGTCGGTCAGCCGACCGTCCTCCAGGATCTGCAACAGCGAGTTGAAGATGTCCGGGTGGGCCTTCTCGACCTCGTCGAAGAGGACCACGGAGAACGGCTTGCGGCGCACCTTCTCGGTGAGCTGGCCGCCCTCCTCGTACCCCACGTATCCGGGCGGGGAGCCGAAGAGCCGGGAGACGGTGTGCTTCTCGCCGAACTCCGACATGTCGAGGGAGATCAGCGCGTCCTCGTCGCCGAAGAGGAACTCCGCGAGCGTCTTGGACAGCTCCGTCTTACCCACGCCGGACGGGCCGGCGAAGATGAACGAGCCACCGGGACGCTTGGGGTCCTTCAGGCCCGCCCTGGTGCGGCGGATGGCCTGGGAGAGGGCCTTGATCGCGTCCTGCTGGCCGATGACGCGCTTGTGCAGCTCGTCCTCCATGCGCAGCAGTCGCGAGGACTCCTCCTCGGTGAGCTTGAAGACCGGGATGCCCGTGGAGGCGGCCAGAACCTCGGCGATGAGGTCCTCGTCCACCTCGGCGACGACGTCCATGTCGCCGGACTTCCACTCCTTCTCGCGCTGCGCCTTGCCGGTCAGCAGCTGCTTCTCGTTGTCACGCAACGAGGCGGCCTTCTCGAAGTCCTGCGAGTCGATCGCGGACTCCTTCTCCCGGCGCACGTTCGCGATCTTCTCGTCGAACTCGCGCAGGTCCGGCGGGGCCGTCATCCGGCGGATGCGCATCCGCGAGCCGGCCTCGTCGATCAGGTCGATCGCCTTGTCGGGCAGGAAGCGGTCCGAGATGTAGCGGTCGGCCAGCTGGGCCGCCGCGACCAGGGCCGAGTCCGTGATGGAGACGCGGTGGTGCGCCTCGTAGCGGTCCCGCAGGCCCTTGAGGATCTCGATGGTGTGCGGCAGCGAGGGCTCCGCGACCTGGATCGGCTGGAAGCGGCGTTCGAGCGCGGCGTCCTTCTCCAGGTACTTGCGGTACTCGTCCAGCGTGGTGGCACCGATGGTCTGCAACTCGCCGCGGGCCAGCATCGGCTTGAGGATGCTGGCGGCGTCGATGGCGCCCTCGGCGGCGCCGGCGCCGACCAGGGTGTGCAGCTCGTCGATGAACAGGATGATGTCGCCCCGGGTGCGGATCTCCTTGAGCACCTTCTTCAGGCGCTCCTCGAAGTCACCGCGGTACCGGGAGCCGGCGACCAGGGCGCCGAGGTCCAGGGTGTAGAGGTGCTTGTCCTTGAGCGTCTCGGGCACCTCGCCCTTGACGATCGCCTGGGCCAGGCCCTCGACGACGGCCGTCTTGCCGACGCCGGGCTCGCCGATCAGCACCGGGTTGTTCTTGGTGCGGCGGGACAGCACCTGCATGACCCGCTCGATCTCCTTCTCGCGCCCGATCACCGGGTCGAGCTTGGTCTCCCGAGCGGCCTGGGTGAGGTTCCGGCCGAACTGGTCGAGCACCAGGGAGGTGGAGGGCGTGCCCTCGGCCGGGGCTCCGGCGGTGGCCGCCTCCTTGCCGCCCGAGTAGCCGGAGAGCAGCTGGATCACCTGCTGCCGCACCCGGTTGAGGTCGGCGCCGAGCTTCACCAGGACCTGGGCGGCGACGCCCTCGCCCTCGCGGATCAGGCCGAGCAGGATGTGCTCGGTGCCGATGTAGTTGTGGCCGAGCTGGAGTGCCTCGCGGAGCGAAAGCTCCAGCACCTTCTTGGCCCGGGGGGTGAAGGGGATGTGCCCGGACGGAGCCTGCTGGCCCTGCCCGATGATCTCCTCCACCTGCTGGCGGACCGCCTCAAGCGAGATCCCGAGGCTCTCCAGGGCCTTAGCGGCGACACCCTCACCCTCGTGGATCAGGCCCAGAAGGATGTGCTCGGTGCCGATGTAGTTGTGGTTGAGCATCCGGGCTTCTTCCTGAGCCAGGACGACAACCCGCCGCGCGCGGTCGGTGAACCTCTCGAACATCGTTAATCGCTCCTCAGAGCGGTCAGGCAGTAAAGGGGTCGGTCCCCTCCCTGTCCTTCCGCAGCTTAGTCCCGCAACGGGGGACCGCTCATTCCGACTGTGGCTCCTGTCCCCGGCTCCGTGCCCCGAACAGGCGACAACAGCTCCAACCCGATAGTGCGAGACGATGTTCCCGCAGGCCAAGGGATGGCGCCCCGGATGACTACGCCGTCGGCGAACGCCCCCGGGAATACCAGCCACGAACCCACAACCACCGCCCCCTCATCCATTAGGGACTTCCTACCCCCCAAGGCTGACACTCCATGCGGGACTGGTCCCGAACATCCGCTACAGGCGAACGCGAACACCCTGAGCGGCGGCATGTCGACGAGCCGTGACCGGCCGGCGCCTGGCCGGCCGCCGGCGGTCGGGAGGGGTCACCGGGGGGTGGGGAGAGGGGTCGGGGACATGCCTCGGGGGGCCGCCCGGAAAGCACGACCCCCCGTACAGGGACCCTCACCCGGGCCGTGGCGAACCACGGCCGACTGAAAGGCCGTTCGATAGCGACGCGACTCAGACGCCGGCCTTCTCGTACGCCTCGCGGATGTTCGCGGGAACGCGGCCCCTGTCATTGACGTCGTATCCGTTCTCCTTCGCCCAAGCGCGGATTTTCGCGGTGTCCTGGGTGGCGCCACCCGCGGTCGCGCCCGCCACGGCCGCCCGACCGCGGCCCCGAGCGGTGCGGCCACTGCCGGCACGCCGACCAGCCTTCACATAGGGCTCAAGCGCATCGCGCAACTTGTCGGCGTTTTCGGAGTTGAGGTCGATCTCGTAAGTCTTGCCGTCGAGGGCGAACGTAACTGTCTCGTCAGCCTCGCCACCGCTGAGGTCATCGAGGAGAAGGACCTGAACCTTCTGTGCCACCGGGCTACTCCTCTTTCATAGTTCCGAATACCATTAGGGGTACTGCGCAAGTAATCAAACCGTCATTGCCGGAAAAACACAAACCCCGGGTCAAGATTACTGGGGGCACCCCTTAAGACGAGGTGGGACGATTCGGACATAACCGCCGCTCGTCACATGATTCAGAGATGCAACAGCATGCGGCTGTTACCCAAAGTGTTGGGCTTCACCCGTTCCAGTCCCAGGAACTCGGCGACGCCCTCGTCATAGGAACGCAGCAGCTCACTGTAGACATCGCCGTCCACCGGCGCGTCACCGATCTCGACGAACCCGTGGCGGGCGAAGAACTCGACTTCGAAGGTCAGGCAGAAAATGCGACGGACCCCGAGCCAGCGGGCGGTCCCGAGCAACTTCTCCAGCACCCGGTGGCCCACACCCTGCCCCTTGAGGCGCGGATCGACCGCGAGAGTACGCACCTCGGCCAGATCCTCCCACATCACGTGCAGGGCTCCGCAGGCGACCACTTCCGCGTCCTCGTCGCGCTCGGCCACCCAGAACTCCTGAATGTCCTCGTAAAGGGTGACCGTTGCCTTGTCGAGCAGGATGCGCTGGCGCGAGTAGGCGTCGATCAGCCGGCGCACGGTTGCGACGTCCGTAGTCCTGGCACGGCGGACAGTGACTTCCGTTGGGGTTTCCGACACAGCGGCGAGGTTATCGCTGGGGAGGTTGGTCTTCCTCTTCGGGGGCGGTCACGCGAACTCCCGCGACATCCACGACCCGGAGGGCGCCGCGCAATGCGGCGGTCTGCTCGGGGGACATCATGCCGAAGAAAGCGACGAGAGCGGCGGCCGGGTTGTCACTCTCTGACCACGCGTCATTCATCAAAGCCGCCGAGTACGCAGCGCGAGTGGAGATCGCCTCATAGCGATAGGCACGCCCCTCCTGCTCGCGGCGCACCCAGCCCTTCTGATGCAGGTTGTCCAGAACCGTCATCACAGTCGTATAGGCGATCGAACGGTCCTGCCGCAGATCCTCGAGAACTTCCCGCACCGTGACCGGGCGGTTCCACTCCCACACGCGGGTCATCACCGCGTCTTCCAAGTCTCCCAATGGGCGAGGCACAGGAAGAACAATAGTCCCGACAGGATAAAACGGACGTTTCCTTCAGGCCGATCGGGGGCGTCCGCCTGTCGGATCAGCCCTCGGCGGAGTCCCTGCGGGCGGTGGAATCATCGGCGCCGGACGTCGAGTTCGCGGCGGTCGCCGAGTTGACGGAGGCCAGCGCCGCGTCCACGGCGGCGTCCTCCTTGTACTTGTTGGCGCCGCCCTGGCTTCTGATGATGGTGACGATCAGATAGACGAAAGCCACGGCCATCACCGTGGGAGCGAAGAGCGCGGCGATGTGGTCCACGGGAATCGGCCTCCTTGGAGCTGCTCGGGTGAGTCAGCCTACCGACCACCGCGCGCCGCTCTCTCGTCACTCCTCCCCTTCGCCCCCCGAGGTCCGCTCCGCGGCCTCCGCGTCGCCCCCGCCCTCCGCCTCGTCCCGCTGGGGAGAACCCCCGTCCGTGGGGGGCGGCGCCGGGCGCTTGCGGCGTGGCGGGAAGACGTCCGCCGGAGTCGGCACCGGGCGCTGGGCCTGCGAACGACGCGACCGCTGCTCACCGTTGTCGTCCCCGTCGCCGCCCGGGGTCGGGGAAGAAGCCTGAGACGTAGCCATAAACCGACTTTAAGTACTAAACAGACAATCTTGGCTAATTGGCGTTCGGCGGCGTGTTCCCCCGTTCCCCCGTGTGCCCCCCTTCGGGGGCGCGGCTCAGAGCCGGGAGACGTTGCGCTCGTAGACCATGCGGAGGCCGATCAGGGTGAGCCAGGGCTCGTGCTCGTCGATCACCGTGGACTCGCGCAGCACCAGCGGGGCCACCCCGCCGGTGGCGATCACCGTCACATCGTCGGGATCGTCGGCCAGCTCCCTGGACATGCGTTCCACCATGCCGTCGACCTGGCCGGCGAAGCCGTAGAGGATGCCGGACTGCATGGACTCCACGGTGTTCTTGCCGATCACATGCCGGGGCCTGGCCAGCTCGACCTTGTGCAGCTGGGCGCCGCGCAGGCCCAGCGCCTCCACGGAGATCTCGATGCCGGGCGCGATGGCGCCGCCGGCGTACTCGCCGCGCGCCGAGACCGCGTCATAGGTGGTCGCGGTGCCGAAGTCGACCACGATGCACGGGCCCCCGTACAGCTCGACCGCCGCCACCGCGTTGATGATCCGGTCGGCGCCGACCTCCTTGGGGTTGTCGGTGAGGATCGGCACCCCCGTCTTCACGCCCGGCTCGACCAGCACGGCGGGGATGTCGCCGTAGTAGCGCCTGGTGACCTCGCGCAGCTCGTGGAGGACGGATGGCACCGTGGAGCAGATGGCGATGCCGTCGATGCCGTCGCCCAGCTCCTCGCCGAGCAGCGGGTGCATCCCCATCAGGCCCTGGAGCAGCACCGCGAGCTCGTCGGCTGTGCGGCGGGCGTCCGTGGAGATGCGCCAGTGCTCGACGATCTCCTCGCCGTCGAAGAGGCCGAGGACCGTGTGGGTGTTGCCGACGTCGATGGTGAGCAGCATGTCAGTTGCGCCCCTCGGAGCGGAGGTCGAGACCGATGTCCAGAATCGGCGCCGAATGGGTGAGCGCGCCCACCGCGAGGTAGTTCACCCCGGTGGCCGCGTACGCGGCGGCCACGTCCAGGCTGAGCCGTCCTGAGGACTCCAGCTCGGCCCGGCCGGCGACCAGGGCCACCGCCTCGGCCGTCTCCTCGGGGCTGAGGTTGTCCAGCAGCAGCAGATCGGCGCCCTCGGCGAGGACCGGCTCGATCTGGTCCAGGCGGTCCACCTCGACCTCGACCGGCACCCCGGGGAACTCGTCCCGCACCCGGCGGAACGCCTCGGCGACGCCGCCGGCGGCGATGACGTGGTTGTCCTTGATCAACGCGGCGTCGGAGAGCGACATCCGGTGGTTGACGCCGCCGCCGCAGCGCACCGCGTACTTCTCCAGCATCCGCAGCCCGGCCGTCGTCTTGCGGGTGTCGCGCACCCGGGTCGGGGTGCCGGCCAGGACGTCGGCCCAGGCCCTGGTGGCGGTGGCGATGCCGGAGAGCCGGCAGAGCAGGTTGAGCGCCGACCGTTCGCCCGTCAGCAGATCCCGGGTGCGGGTGGTGACGGAGAGCAGCACCTGTCCTGCCTCGACCCGGTCGCCGTCGGCGACATGCCGCTCCACCTCGAACTCGTCGGCGCACACCACGGAGAGCACCGCCTCGGCGATGTGCAGACCGGCGACCGTGCCGGCCTGCCGGGCGGTGAAGTCCCCGGTGGCGACGGCGGACTCGGGGATGGTGGCGACGGTGGTCAGGTCGACCCCGCCGTCCAGGTCCTCCTCGACCGCCAGGTGGGCGACGTCCTCCACCCGGATCGGGTCGAGCCCCGCCGCGTCGAGCAGCGCGGCGAGGTCCGGGTCGAGGCCGCACTCCAGGGGGTCCAGCGGGTCGAGACCCTCGGCGTCGTGCCCGGCGCCGCAGCCGCAGCCCGAGCCACAGCCGCCGACCGGCTCGTCCGCCTCCGGACGGCTGCCGATGGGCAGCAGGTTCAGCTCTACCTGCGGGGGGCCGGATGGACGGGGGCTGCTGGTCACGACTGAGGCTCTCCTAGGGGACGACCGGGCCGTCAGGGAACCCGGTCGTGTCGGTGGTGTGGACGGCGAGGACGGGGCCCGCGGCGCCGGTGCGCAGTGCGGCGACCAGATGGCGTCGCCCGACCGCGTCGTTCCGCTCGGGGTGGTCCTCGCGCCAGTGGCAGCCGCGCGTCTCCGCGCGGCGCTGGGCCGCGCTGACCAGAACCCGGGCGACCAGATGCAGGTTAGCCGTCTCCCAGGTGTCGGCGCCCGGCTCCGCCGGCTTCCGGTCATCATCTTCCGCCAGGGCGTCCAGCGCCCCGGCGGCCTCGGCGAGGCTGTCGGCCGAGCGCAGCACGCCGGCGCCCGAGGTCATCGCGCGCTGGATGGCGAGCCGCGCCTCGGGCGGCAGCAGCCCGACGCCGGGCAGCGGGCGCGGGACGGCGGGCGCCCCGGGGCCGGCCCCGGGGCCCTCGGGTGTCGCGAGCACGGCCGGCACGGGGCGTTCGGCGGTGTGTTCGGCGGTGCTTTCAGCGGCGCGCCCGGCGATGTGTTCGGCGATGCGTTCAGCGATGCGTTCAGCGAAGACAAGGCCCTCCAACAGCGAGTTGGAGGCCAGCCGGTTGGCGCCGTGCACCCCCGTGCAGGCGGTCTCGCCGCAGGCGTAGAGCCCCGGCACGGTGCTCCGCCCCGCGAGGTCGGTGCGCACCCCGCCCGAGGCGTAGTGGGCAGCGGGGGAGACGGGGATCGGCTCCGTCACCGGGTCGATGCCGTGCGAGCGGCAGGCGGCCAGGATGGTGGGGAACCTGCGCTCCCACATGGCCGCGCCGAAGTGCCGGGCGTCCAGATACATGTGGTCGGTGCCCTGCTCACGCATGCGGCGGGTGATCGCCTTGGCCACGATGTCGCGGGGCGCCAGCTCGGCCAGCTCGTGCTGGCCGGCCATGAAGCGCTCGCCGGCCGCGTCCACCAGATGGGCGCCCTCGCCCCGCACCGCCTCGGAGATCAGCGGCTGCTGCCCCTCGGCGCCTGGGCCGAGATAGAGCACCGTCGGGTGGAACTGGACGAACTCCAGATCGGAGACCTCGGCGCCGGCGCGCAGCGCCAGGGCGACGCCGTCCCCGGTGGAGACGGCCGGGTTGGTGGTCGCCGAGAAGATCTGCCCCATCCCGCCGGTGGCCAGCACCACGGCGTCCGCGCGCACGGCGCCGACCCCGTCGTGCCGGCCCTCGCCCATCACATGGAGCGTGACGCCGGCGGCGCGTCCGGTGGCGTCCTTCAGCAGGTCGAGCGCCAGGGCGTTCTGCACCGTCTCGATGCCGGCCGCGCGCACGGCGGCGAGCAGGGCGCGGGAGATCTCGGCGCCTGTGGCGTCGCCGCCGGCGTGCGCGATCCGCCGCCGGTGGTGGCCGCCCTCGCGGGTCAGCGCGAGGGCGCCGTCCGCCTCGGTGTCGAAGGTGGCGCCGAGCGCGATCAGCCGCCGGACCGCGTCCGGGCCCTCGGTGACGAGGGCGCGGACGGCGCGCTCGTCGCAGAGCCCGGCGCCGGCGACGAGGGTGTCGGCCAGATGCTGCTCGGGGGTGTCGCCCTCGCCGAGCGCGGCGGCGATGCCGCCCTGCGCCCAGCGGGTCGAGCCGTCGTCGAGGCGGGCCTTGGTGACGATCACGGTGCGCAGGCCGGCGGCGGCGCAGCGCAGCGCGGCGGTGAGCCCCGCGACGCCGGAGCCGACCACCACCACATCCGCCTCGATGGCCCAGCCGGGCGCCGGGGCCGGCAGCGGCCCGGCTATGGCGGGCGGCAGCGCCTGCTCCTCGCTCATGCCCGGCCGTCCAGGGTCAGTGTGACGTTGTCGATCAGCCGGGTGTCGCCGACCCGGGCGGCGACGGCGAGCAGCGCCTCGCCGGTGTGCTCGTCGCGCACCTCGTCGAGAGTGGCCGGATCGAGCAGTGCCAGATAGTCGAGGGCGAGCGGGGGGTCGCCGCCGGCCGCCTCGTCCAGGACGGCGCGCGCCGCCGCGCGCGCCCCTGGCGCGTCGGGCCGCTCGGCGGCGGCGAACAGCGCCCGGGAGATGGCCAGCGCCGAGACGCGCTCGGCCGGGGAGAGATAGCGGTTGCGGCTGGAACGGGCCAGGCCGTCCGGGTCGCGGAGCGTCGGGACGGGGACGATCCGCACGGGGAAGTTCAGATCGCGCACCATCCGCCGCACCAGGGCCAGCTGCTGCGCGTCCTTCGCGCCGAAGGTGGCGTAGTCGGCGCGGGTGAGGTGGAGGAGCTTGGCGACCACGGTGAGCATGCCGTCGAAGTGGCCGGGCCGGGAGGCGCCTTCGAGGCGCTCGCCCAGCGGGCCGGCCGCCAGGGTGACGGACGGTCGGCCATCCGGGTACATCTCGGCGTCGGTGGGGGCGAACACCAGATCGGCGCCGGCGGCGGCGGCGACCTCGACGTCGGCGTCGAGGGTGCGCGGATAGCGCTCGAAGTCCTCGCCGGCACCGAACTGGAGCGGGTTCACATAGACCGTGACGACGACCTGCCCGCCGGGGCCGACGCGTTCCCTGGCGGCCCTGATGTTGGCCGCGTGCCCCTCGTGCAGGGCGCCGAGCGTCATCACCACGGCGCGCTCGGCCCCGCGCGTGTAGTGGGCGTACAGCTCCTCGGCGCGACGCGCCACGGTCAGGGTCATCCCTCAGCTCCGTCCGAACCGTTTGACGCGGTGCCGCCGGCCGCACCGCCGGCGGCCAGCACGCCCAGCAGCGCCTCGGCCAGCTCGGGCTTGAGCAGCCCGTGGTCTAGGGCGCGGTCGGCCGTGGTGCGGGCCAGCGCCAGATAGCTGGCCAGGGTGTCGGGCGCGTGCGCGCGCAGCTCGGCCAGATGCGCCGCGACCGTGCCGGCGTCGCCCCTGGCCACCGGCCCTGTGAGCGCGGCGTCGCCGGAGCGCAGCGCGTTGTCGAGGGCGGCGCCCAGCAGCGGCCCCAGCATCCGGTCGGGCGCGGCGACGCCGGCGCCGCGCAGCACCTGGAGGGACTGCGCGACCAGCGTGACCAGGTAGTTGGCGCCCATGGCCAGCGCCGCGTGGTACAGCGGGCGGTCGGACTCCTCGATCCACTCCGGCTCGCCGCCCATCTCGATCACCAACGCCTCGGCGGCCATGCGCAGTTCGGCCGGCGCCGTGACGCCGAACGAGCAGCCGGCCAGCCGCTGCACATCGACGGGGGAGCCGGTGAACGTCAGCACCGGGTGCAGGGCCAGCGGCAGCGCGCCGGCGCGCAGCGCGGGGTCGAGGACGCGGGTGCCGTAGCGGCCCGAGGTGTGCACCAGCAGCTGGCCAGGGCGGATGGCGCCCGTCCCGGCAAGCCCTGCGACCAGCGTGGGCAGCGCGTCGTCCGGCACGGTCAGCAGCACCAGATCGGACGCGGCCAGCACCTCGTCCGGCGGCAGCAGCGGCACCCCGGGCAGCAGCGCCTCGGCGCGGCGCCGCGAGCTGTCCGAGACGCCGGAGGCGGCCACCGGCTGGTGCCCGGCCAGCCGCAGCGCGGCGGCCAGCACCGGGCCGACCCGGCCGGCGCCGACCACGCCGACGCGCAGCCGCGCGGGACGGTCGTGCGCCTCGACGTTGCGGGGCGCTGAGGCGGCGTTCACCGTTGCGTTCTCTTCCTTTTCGGGCGTTCCGGTCCGACCGACCCGGTACCGGACGTCCCCCTCATGCTACGGCGCCCGCCTGCCGCCGCCCGAGCCGTGCTGCCCGCTGGCCCGCACCAGGCCGCTCTCGTAGGCGAGGACCACGGCCTGCACCCGGTCCCGCAGCCGCAACTTGGCCAGAACCCGGCCCACATGGGTCTTGACGGTGGCCTCGGAGACGAAGAGCCGCGCGGCGATCTCCGCGTTGGAGAGGCCCTGCGCGATCAGCAGCAGCACCTCCCGCTCCCGGTCGGTGAGCAGGCCGAGTTCGGGGCGGTCGCGGGCCTCGGGGCCCGGCATCAGGCTGGCGAACCGGTCGAGCAGGCGACGCGTCGTGGAGGGCGCCACCACCGCGTCCCCGCTGTGCACGGAGCGGATCGCGGCCAGCAGCTCGTCCGGCGGGACGTCCTTCAGGAGGAACCCGGAGGCGCCGGACTGGAGCCCGGAGAAGGCGTACTCGTCGAGGTCGAAGGTGGTGAGGATGAGCACCCGCGGGCCGCCGACGCCGCCGGCCCCGCCCTGGCAGATCCGCCTGGTGGCCTCCACGCCGTCCATCCGGGGCATCCGCACGTCCATCAGCACCACGTCGATCTCGGTGGTCGCGAGCCGCTCAAGCGCCTCGACGCCGTCGCCCGCCTCGGCGGCGACGGTGATGTCGGGCTGCGCGCTCAGCACCATCTTGAAGCCGGTGCGCAGCAGGGCCTGGTCGTCGACGAGCATCACGCGGATCGGCGTCATCTGGCTCTCCCCCTCGGTGGTCATGGCGTAACGAGCGCGTCGCGGCGCTCAGTCGCCGCCGGACAGCGGCAGGGTGGCGCTGATACGGAAGCCGCCGCCGGGGCGGGGGCCGGCGACCAGCAGGCCGTTGACCATACCGACCCGCTCCCGCATCCCGATCAGGCCATGGCCCTGGCCGTCCGCGCCGCGCCCCTCGTAGAGCTCCTGCTGGGCGCCGCGGCCGTCGTCCTCGGCGAGCACCGTGAGCGCCTCGCCGCCGTACTCAAGGGTGACCATGGCGCCGGCGTCGGGGCCGCCGTGCTTGCGGGTGTTGGTGAGCGCCTCCTGCACGATGCGGTAGGCCGTCAGCTCGACGCCGCTCGGCAGCGGCCTGGGCGTGCCGGCTATCCGGAACTCGACCGGCAGCCCGGTGTCCCGCACCTGGTCGACCAGGTCGGCGAGCTGCTCCACGCCCGGCTGGGGAACGTAGTCCTGGGCGCTGACCTGGCTCTCCTCGGTGCGCAGCACGCCCAGCAGCCGACGCATCTCGGTGAGCGCCTGCCGGCCGGTGCCCGAGATGGTCTTGAGCGCGTTCAACGTCTGCTCGGGCGCGCTGTTCAGCACATAGGCCGCGCCGTCGGCCTGGACCACCATCACGGAGACGTTGTGCGCCACCACGTCGTGCAACTCCCGCGCGATCCTGGCACGTTCGGCGGCGACGGCCATCCGCGCCTGGGTCTCCCGCTCCAGTTCAAGCCGGGCCGCGCGCTCCTCCAGCTCCGCGTAGTACGCGCGCCGGGTGCGCAGCGAGTCGCCCAGCACCCAGGCCAGGCAGAAGGCGACGGCGAGGAAGATGGCGGAGATCACCCGGCTGGGCAGCGACTCCTCCTCGGACGTGGGCCACCGCATCGCGCTCAGGGCCGGCGCGGCGACCGACATCACCAGCCCCATCCGGGACGGCCAGCGCTCCGGCCGGGCGGCCACCGTGAAGGTGATCACCAACAGCGCGAAGTCGGCCGGGATGGGGTGGACGTCGGCCCAGAACTGGAAGAGGCCCGTGACGATGGCGAGGCCGAGCATATGGGCCGGCCAGCGGCGGCGGAGCATGATCACGACGCCGAGCAGGACGGTGGCGATCAGGCCACCCTCCTCGGGCCCCTCGTAGCTCACCTCGGCGACGACGAGGATGGAGCTGATCACCAGCACAAACGCCCAGCAGCCGTCGACCCAGGTGGGGTGACGGCGGAGAAAGTCATAGAGCCGGTTCACTTCACCCAGAGTAGCCACTACATCGGGCCGGGGAGTCAGCCCGACGACCGATACATGAAGGGCTCAACTACTCCTCAAGGTGGACGAGGCCCGATCACGACGACAGGAGACTTCCATGGGGACGGAGCCCGCGTTCCTCGGCTGGCGTGCGGCGATGGAGCGCGCGCTCTACGGGCCCGGAGGCTTCTACCTCCGCGAACGCCCGGGGGCGCACTTCCGTACCTCGGTGCACGCCTCGCCGCTCTTCGCCGACGCGGTGGCACGGCTGCTGCGCCGGGTTGACGAGGCGCTGGGCCAGCCCGCCGAGCTGGCGCTGGTCGATCTGGGCGCCGGCCGGGGCGAGTTGCTGACCGGGGTGCTCGCCAGCGCCCCGCCAGGACTGGCCGACCGGCTGCGCCCGTGCGCGGTGGAACGGGCGCCCCGGCCGGCCGGTCTCGACCCCAGGATCGCGTGGCTGGCGGAACCGCCGACCGAAACGGTCGGGCTGCTGTTCGCCAACGAGTGGCTCGACAACGTGCCGTTGGACGTGGTGGAGACCGACGAACGCGGGGTGGCCCGCCTGGTCGAGGTGGCGCCGGACGGAACGGAACGGCTGGGCGGGCCGGTCGAGGGGGCGGACGCCGCGTGGCTGGCGCGCTGGTGGCCACCGACCGGTCGTCCGGGCGAGCGGGCGGAGATCGGCCGCCCTCGGGACCTGGCCTGGGCCGCGGCGGTCGCCGGCGTCTCCCGTGGCCTCGCGGTGGCCGTCGACTACGCCCATCTCCGCGCCCGGCGCCCGGCCTCGGGCACCCTCACCGGCTACCGCGACGGCCGGGTCGTACCCCCCGTGCCGGACGGGTCGATGGATCTCACCGCCCATGTGGCGTGGGACGCCTGCGCCGGGCCCGGGTCCCACACGCCGACCCAGCGGGCGGCGTTGCGCGCGCTGGGCGTGCGCGGCGCGCGCCCGCCGTTGGCGCTGGCGAGCAGCGATCCCGCCGGCTATCTGCGCGCCCTGCGGGACGCGGGCGAGGCGGCCGAACTCACCGACCCCGAGGGGCTCGGCGGCTTCCGCTGGCTGCTGCGTCCGGTCGGCGTGGACCTGCCCCTGGCCGTCTGAGCCCCGGGGCACGGCTACTTGTCGATATCGCCGACGACGAAGAAGAAGGAGCCGAGGATGGCCACCATGTCGGCGACCAGGGTGCCGGGCAGCAGCTCGCTCAGCGCCTGGATGTTGTTGAACGAGGCCGAGCGCAACTTCAGCCGGTGCGGCGTCTTCTCGCCCTTGGAGACCAGGTAGTAGCCGTTGACGCCCAGCGGGTTCTCCGTCCAGGCGTAGGTGGCGCCCTCCGGCGCCTTCAACACCTTGGGCAGGCGCTGGTTGACGGGCCCGGGCGGCAGTTCGGCCAGCCGGTCGAGGCAGACCTCCGCCAGTTCCAGGGAGTTGCGCGTCTGGTCCAGCAGCACCTCGAAGCGGGCCAGGCAGTCGCCCTCCCGCCGGGTGACCACCCGCAGCGTGTCGGCCAACTCGCCGTAGGCGAGGTAGGGCTCGTCGCGGCGCAGGTCGAAGTCGACGCCGCTGGCCCTGGCGATCGGCCCCGACACCCCGTACGCGTGTGCCACCTCGGGCCGCAGCACCCCGACGCCCCGGGTGCGGGCCCGGAACACCTCGTTGCCCAGCACCAGTTCGTCCAGCCGGGTCAGCCCCGCCCGCACCGCGCGCACCGCCTCGCGGGTGCGTCCCTGCCAGCCGGCCGGCAGCTCGTCCTTGAGGCCGCCGACGCGGTTGAACATGTAGTGCATCCGGCCGCCCGAGACCTCCTCCATCACTCGCTGGATGCTCTCCCGCTCGGTGAACGAGTAGAAGATCGGGGTCAGTCCGCCCAGCTCAAGCGGGTAGGAGCCGAGGAACATCAGGTGGTTGAGCACCCGGTTCAACTCGGCCAGCAGGGTGCGCAGCCAGACGGCGCGTTCGGGCACCTCCATGCCCAGCATCCGCTCGACGGCCAGCACCACGCCGAGTTCGTTGGCGAAGGCGGAGAGCCAGTCGTGCCGGTTGGCCAACACGACGATCTGCCGGTAGTCGCGGACCTCGAAGAGCTTCTCCGCGCCCCGGTGCATATAGCCGACGATCGGCTCCGCCCGCGAGATCCGCTCGCCGTCCAACACCAGCCGCAGCCGCAACACACCGTGCGTCGAAGGGTGTTGGGGGCCGATGTTGAGCACCATGTCGGTGCTCTCGGCCGCCCCGCCGATGCCGACCGTGGTGTCCGTTCCGCCCGTGGTGTCCGTGCTGTCCGGAGGAGCCGTGTCAGCCGTGTGAGCCGTGTCAGCCATGCCGGTCAGTCTGTCACCTCGGCCGCGCCGCCGTCTCGACCCAGGGCCCGTCCGTCACCGTCCGTGACCGGGGCGGTCCGCGATCCCCGGCCGGGTTCCGGCCGGGCGTTCTAAGCTTCGGGTATGGACACGGTTGCGCACGGGCCCGGGCCGGACGGGCGGTCCGACGCGGCCGACCGCTGGCGCCCCATCGAGCCGGGGGTGCTGTCGCTGCGGCGGCTGCTGCTGGCCTGCTGGCTGGGGCCGCTGACGGTGGCCGCCGTGCTGCTGCCCACGCTGCTCGGCGCGCCCCTCTGGGCGCTGCTCGCCGTGCCGCCGCTGGCCGGCACCTGCTGGGGCTGGTGGGCACTGGGCCGCAACTGGCGCTCCTGGCGCTATCTGGAGCGGGACGACGACCTGTTGATCGACCGGGGGGTGCTCTGGCGCCAGCTGACGGTGGTGCCCTACGGCCGGATGCAGCTGGTCGAGGTCACCTCGGGGCCGCTCGAACGGAAGTTCGGCCTCGCGCGGCTGCAACTGCACACCGCCGCCGCGGCCACCGACGCCACCATCCCCGGGCTCGCCCCGGCCGAGGCGGAACGGCTCCGCGACCGCCTGACCGAACTGGGCGAAGCCCGCTCGGCCGGACTGTGACGGCCGGGATGAGCGACGAGCGGGAACGCGGCGGCGAGCCGGCGACGGAGATCCCCACGGAGATCCCCACCGGACAGGGCAAGCGGCTCCATCCGCTCACCCCCTGGCGCCGGGCCTGGGCGCCCGTGGCCGGGCTGTGCGCGGTGGCCCTCCAGAACGCCTCCGAGGTGCGCGACCAGGCCCAGGGCGACGGCCTCGGCTGGCTGCTGCTGGGCGTCGCGGTGCTGGTGCTGGGCGCCACCGCCTACGGCTACCTCTCCTGGCGGGTCACCCGCTATCTGGTCACCGACACCGAACTCCGCATCCGCACCGGGCTGTTGTTCCGCCGCACCGCCCACCTGCGGCTGGACCGCATCCAGGCCATCGACATCTCCCGACCGCTGCTGGCGAGGGCGTTCGGCGTCGCCAAGCTGAAGATGGACGTGGTCGGCTCGGGATCGGCCGACGAACTGGCCTTCCTCGACGACGGCGAGGCGGCCGACCTGCGTGCCGAACTGCTCGCCCGAGCGGCCGGGATCGCCCCCGAGGCCGCCCCCGGCGCCGGCGAGGCCCCGGCCCACCAACTCCACCAGGTCGACGCGCGGATGCTCGGCTGGTCGCTGGCGCTGCTGGGCAGCGGCTGGGGCGCGCTGCTGGCCGCCGCCGTCATCACGCCACTGATCTGGCTGGCCACCTCCAGCGTCTTCCCCGCCCTCGCGGTGCTGGTCCCGCTGCTGGCCGCGATCTGGCGCGGCTCGCTCGGCGCCTTCCTCACCCAGTACGGCTGGACGGTGAGCGAGTCGCCCGACGGGCTGCGCCTCGACCACGGGCTGCTCCAACGCGACCACGCGACGGTCCCGCCGGGGCGGGTACAGGCGGTACGGATCGTCGAACCGCTGCTGTGGCGGCCCAGGGGCTGGCTGCGGGTGGAGCTCGACGTGGCCGGCGAGGGCAACGAACGCGGGCTGCTGCTCCCCGTCGCCACCCGCGCCACGGCCATCGAACTCCTCGGCCGCATCCTGCCCGACGTGCGCCTCGACGAGACCCTCGCCCAGGTCACCACGGCGCCGCGGCGCGCCCGTTGGGCGGTGCCGGTATGGCGGGTCGGCTACGGCCACGGCGTGACGGACGCCGTCTTCGTCGCCCGCGCGGGGCGGCTGCGCCGCGTCCACACGCTGGTGCCCCACGCCAAGGTGCAGAGCGTCCGGCTCACCCAGGGGCCCTGGGAACAGCGCCTCGGCCTGGCCTCCATCCACGTCGACCAGGGCGCGAACGGCACGGCGACCGCGCGGCTCCAGGACGCGGCCTACGCGGCCGACGAAGTCGCCGCACAGGCCGACCGCTCCCGCCTCAGCCGCCGCACCGCCACCCCCGACCGCTGGCTCACCCCCCACCCCAACCACTGACGGCCTGCGGCCGGCAAGGCCGGGGGCCCGCGCGGGCGGAGGGGGCGCCACCGCCGGCGGCCGGCGGCCGGCGAAGCCGAACGCCGCGCGGCGGGAGGAACACCACCGCTGACGGCCGACGGTCGGGGGCGCGGGTGGGGCCGACCCGGCGGCGGAGGGGGGCACCACCACCGCTGCCGGCCTGCCGCCGGCACAGCCGGTGGCCCGCGCAGCGGCCGAGGGGAACGCCAGCGCCGGTGGCCAGCGGCCGGCAAAGCCGGAGGCCCTCGGCGGAGGGGCGCGCCACCACTGACGGCCGGCCGCCGGCACAGTCAGCGGCCCGCGCAGCGGAGGGGGGACACCACCACTGACCGGCCAGCGGCCGAGAACGCCGGGGCCCTGGCGGAGGGGGACACCACCGCCTGCGGCCGGCGAAGGCGGGGCCGACCCGGCGGCGGCCTGCCGCAGGCAAAGCCGAACGCCCCCCGGCGGAGAGGGGCACCACCGGCCGCCTGCCGCCGCTGGTGGCCGGCAAGGCCGGGGGCCGGCAAAGCCAGCGGCCGGCGCGGCGGCGGAGGGGCGCGCCACCATCGGCGGCCAGCGGTCGGCGAAGCCGGAAGCCGACCCCGGGGACACACCACCGCCGGCGGCCGGCGGCCGGCGCGGGTGGGGACCCGGCGGTGGCCTGCCGCCGGCGAAGTCGAACGCCCGCCGGCGGAGAGGGGCACCACCGCCGGCCGCCTGCCGCCGTGGGTGGCCGGCAAGGCCGGGGGCCGGCGAGGCCAGGGGCCGCACCACTGCCGCCGTGGGTGGCCGGCAAGGCCGGGGGCCGCACCACTGCCGCCGTGGGTGGCCGGCGAGGCCGGGGTCAGGTGGTGGGGTCGCCCGGGAGGGCGATGAGGTGGAGTAGGGCCTGGGCGGCTGTTCTGACGTGGGTCATGTCGCCGGGCAGGACCAGGGTGGGGCGGGCGCCCCAGCCGGGGGAGACGTTGTACCTGGTGCCGTTGACCGTCAGCGAGACCGTCTGGCCCCGGGTCATCCGCACCGGCCTGCCGGTGATCGTCGCCAGTGGCGCGCTGTCGATGAGCCGGCGGTCGCTGCCGAGGAGGGTCAGCACCCCTCGGTCCACGATGACGAACCCGTGCTGGGCGAGGGGCCGCAGCCCCCTGCCTATCTGCACCTCGTCGAAGACGTACTCCGGTCGGCCGTCGGTCATCGGCGTTCTCCTGTCAGCCGATGACGTCGTCCGGCAGCCCGTCGCCGTCGGCGTCGTCCGCCTCGTCGTCGGCGTCGTCGGCGTCCTCGTCGTCCCGGTCGATCAGCACCGGCGAGCCGTGGTGGGACCAGACGCGCCAGCCGCCGTCGTCCGCTCTGCGGAACACGTTGGTGGCCACGACCAGGCCGCCGACCAGCGGCCCCGTGGAGCCGTCCTCCTCGGACGGGCCGCCGCTGAGGATGTTCTCCGTGCAGGTCACCAGCGCGGTGTCGCCCAGTACGGAGACCTCGACATCGGTCAGGAAGAACTGGATGTACTCGGTGTTGGCCATGATCAGCGCATAGGACCGCAGCACCTCGTCCCGTCCGTTGATCACCGGCCAGCCGGGGTGGACCACGCTGATGTCGTCGGTCAACCACCGTTCCGTCAGGGCGTCCAGATCGCCCTGCTCGATCGCGTCGTACAGCGCCGTGTTGGCCGCCTCCACCGCCTCGATGTCGGTGTGCGCTCCCGTCATGCCGCTCCCTCCCCGCTCTTCGCCTCCGCGACGGCCCGGGCCACCCGGACCGCGTCCGCGCTGGCCCGAGCCTCGTGTACCCGCACAGCCCACGCCCCAGCCGTGGCCGACAGCGCGGAGATCGCCGCGGTGGCCGCGTCCCGTTCCCTGGCCGGTGGCGGGGTGCCGTCGGGGCCGGCCAGCACCCGGCCGAGGAACCGCTTCCGGGAGGCCGCGACCAGCAGCGGCAGGCCCAACTCGGCGCGCAGCGTGCCGATCCCGGCCATCAGCGCCAGATCCTGCGCGGCGTTCTTGGCGAAGCCGAGGCCCGGATCGACCACCAGCCGGTCCTCGGCGATGCCGCCGGCCACGGCAGCCGCGACGCTCTCCCGCAGTTCGGCGATCACCTCGCGGACCACGTCCCCGTAGACCGCCCGGTCGTTCATGTCCACGCTCTGGCCGCGCCAGTGCATCACCACGAACGGCACCCCGGCGTCGGCGACCAGCGGCACCATCGCGGCGTCCGCCCGGCCGCCGCTGACGTCGTTGACGAGGCGGGCGCCGGCCTCGACGGCGCGTTCGGCGACCGAGGCGCGCATGGTGTCGACGCTGATCAGCGCCCCCCGGTCGGCC
Source organism: Streptomyces profundus (assembly GCF_020740535.1). NCBI lineage: Bacteria > Bacillati > Actinomycetota > Actinomycetes > Kitasatosporales > Streptomycetaceae > Streptomyces > Streptomyces profundus. The sequence continues at coordinate 3,803,065 of NZ_CP082362.1, read as the reverse complement.
AGCTCGCGCACCACGGGGACGACGCGGCGCAGCTCCTCGGCCTCGTCCACCCGGGTGGCGCCCGGGCGCGTTGACTCGCCGCCGACATCCACCAGATCGGCCCCGTCGGCCAGCAGGTCGAGGCCGCGTTTCACGGCGTCCCCGGTGTCGAACCACCGTCCTCCGTCGGAGAAGGAGTCCGGTGTGACATTGACCACCCCCATCACCGCGCAGCGGTCCCAGCGGGGCAGACCTGTCACCTGGCCGTGCGAGATGCTCATGCGACCAGGGTAGGCGCTGGTCGCGTGGCCATCCGGCGGTCGGCGGGAACGGCCTCGGGAGGCGTTCCCACCGGCCCCGAGGGGAACAGGAGGGGGTGGCTGCGACGCTGACCCCGGTGCTGTGACCGAGCGTCCGAAGGTCGCAGGTAGATTCGAACACCTCAAACAAGCCAGAGACCGGGCGAACCAGCCAGGTACGAGGACGCCGTGCCGGGTACGAGCGACACCGAAGCACGACCACGCACCAGACGGCAGGGAGCGAGAGAACCATGGACCGCATCGCGCTGCGCGGCCTGCGCGCCACCGGCTTTCACGGGGTGCTCCCCCGGGAGCGCGCCGAGGGGCAGACGTTCGTCGTGGACGTGGAGCTGGGCCTGGACACCGGCCCGGCGGCCCGGCACGACGATCTCGCGCGCACCGTGGACTACGGGGTGGTGGCCGAGCAGATCACCGCCCTGGTCGCGGGCGAGCCCTGCGATCTGGTGGAGACACTGGCCCAGCGGATCGCCGACCAGTGCCTGACCCACCAGGCCGTGGCCGAGACGACCGTCACCGTGCACAAGCCGCAGGCCCCGATCACCGTGCCCTTCGACGACGTGACCATCACCATCAAACGGAGCCGAGCATGACCCCCAGCAACGCCGCCTCCTCCCCCGACCCGACCGTTCAACCCGTGCCGGCCTCCGTGGTCAGGCAGGTGGACGCGGCCGACACCACGCTGCACAACCCGAAACGTGCCGTGCTGTCCATCGGCGGCAACGTGGGCAACCGGCTGGAGAACCTCCAGGGCGCGGTGGACGCGTTGGAGGACACCCCCGGGGTCCGCGTCAAGGCGGTGTCCCGGGTCTACGAGACCAAACCGGTGGGGGTCGAACAGGACGACCAGCCCGACTACTTCAACGCCGTGGTGCTGGTGAAGACCACGCTGCCGCCTGGCTCGCTGCTGGAGCGGGCGCAGGCGATCGAGGAGGCGTTCGAACGGGTGCGGGACGTCCGCTGGGGACCGCGCACCCTGGACGTGGACATCGTCTCCTACCAGGGCGTCACCTCGGCCGATCCGGCGCTCACCCTGCCGCATCCCCGGGCACACGAGCGGGCGTTCGTCCTGGTGCCATGGCACGATGTCGAGCCGGGGGCCGAAGTACCGGGGCACGGGCCGCTGGACGGGCTGCTCGCCTCGGTCGCCGAGCAGGGGGTGACGCTCCGCTCGGATCTGGAGCTCGTGCTCCCCGACTGACCGGTGCTGGCACGGCCGGGGGCGGCAAGGAGACGACACAAGGGGCGCGTGGAGCGGTGAACGAACTGCGGATCGGGACGCTGGTAGGGCTGTTCGCCGCGGCCTTCGGGCTGGCCTGGGCGGCGGCGGGGCTCTGGGAGTCCTGGGACAACACGCTGCCGGCCGTGCCGCTGTTCGCCCCCGTGATCCTGGCGTTGATCGCCGCGGCGCTGCTGGCCACCGCGCTCTCGCTGCGCTCCCGGCTGCGCGCGCAGCGGGAACGGCGCCCGGACGCCCGCCCGCTCGACCGGCTCAGCGCCGCGCGGGCGGTGGTCTTCGGGCAGGCGAGCGCCCTGGTGTCGGCGCTGGTCGCCGGCGGCTACGGCGGCTTCGGTCTCTTCCTGCTGCTGGAGCGGATGGACGTGCCCGCCCGCAGGGACCAGGCGCTCTACGCGGGCCTGGCCGTCGTGGCCGGGATCGCCGTGGTGGCCGTCGCGCTCTATCTGGAACGGGTCTGCCGTCTCCCGGACGGCGACGACGAGAACGGCCGCGGCCCGATGGGCTCCCCCGTCTGACGGCGCTGGCGTTCAGACCCCGCTGACCGTCTCAAGGCGCACCTCGGCGCGTTCCACGGAGCGGACGTCGGCGTCGATGGAGCGGCGCAGCGCCTCGTGCAGGGTGGCCGGGGTGAGCACGCCGAGGAAGCGGTCCTCCTCGTCGAGCACCGCTATCCAGCCGGCGTCGTACTGGAGCATGGTGCTGAACGCCGCCTTGAGCGAGGCGCCGAGCGGCAGCCAGGCCTCCATCCGGCGGGCGTGGTCGGCGACCGTGCCGGTGATCTCCCGGCCCACTCGCTCCTCGGCCGGCACCCAGCCGTGCAGTTGGTCCTGCTCGTCCAGCACCACGGCCCAGCGCACCCCCTCGGCGCGCATCCGCGCCAGCGCGCCCTTCATCGGGTCGGCGAGGTGCACCACGGGGGGGTTCTCCAGGTCGGCGCGTTCCACCGGCGTCACGGAGAGCCGCTTGAGGCCCCGGTCGCTGCCCACGAAGGACGCCACATAGTCGGTCGCCGGGGCGCCGAGGACGGCGGCCGGGGTGTCGTACTGCTCGATGCGGCCCTGGCCGAACACCGCGATGCGGTCGCCGAGTCGGACCGCCTCCTCGATGTCGTGGGTGACGAACAACACGGTCTTGCGGACCTCGCGCTGGAGCCGCAGGAACTCGTTCTGGAGGCGCTCGCGGACCACCGGGTCGACGGCCCCGAAGGGCTCGTCCATCAGCAGCACCGGGGGGTCGGCGGCCAGCGCCCTGGCCACGCCGACCCGCTGCCGCTGGCCGCCGGAGAGCTGGTCGGGGTAGCGGTCGCCGTAGACGGCGGGGTCGAGGCCGACGAGTTCGAGCAGCTCGGCCGCGCGCCGCCTGGCCTCCCGGCGTCGGCCGCCGAGCAGCACGGGGACCGTCGCCGTGTTGTCCAACACGGTGCGGTGCGGGAAGAGGCCGACCTGCTGGATCACATAGCCGATCCGGCGGCGCAGCCTCACCGGGTCCACCTCGGCGATGTCGTCGCCGGCCAGCAGGATCCGGCCCGACGTCGGCTCCTCAAGTCGGTTGACCAGCTTCATCGTGGTGGTCTTCCCACACCCCGAGGGCCCGACCAGGGTCACCAGCTCCCCCTCGGCCACCTCCAGGTCGAGATCGTCCACCGCCACCGTGCCGTTGGGGTAGCGCTTGGAGACGTGCTCGAACCGCAGCATGTTCATGATTCTGTCAGATTAACCGTCTAGGGTTCTTGAACATGAGTGCGGCAAGCGCCCAGAGCTGTCTGGCGGCGAACGACTGGATCTGCGGAGAGTATCTGCGCAGCCGCAGTCAGGAACTGACCGACGCCACGGTGGAACATGTGCTGATCACGGCCACCTCGATCGGCATCGCGGTGCTGATCGCGTTCCCCCTGGCGCTGCTCGCCCGCCGCTGGCGACTGGCATCGGCCGGCATCCTCAGCCTCACCACCGCGCTCTACACCGTCCCCACGCTGGCCATGTACGCGCTGCTGCTGCCGTTCTTCGGCATCTCCGTCTCGCTGGTCATCTGCGGCCTGGTGCTCTACTCGCTGACCATCCTGGTCCGCAACATCCTCACAGGGCTCCGCTCGGTGCCGGTCGAGGCCAGGGAGGCCGCCATCGGCCTCGGCTACGGCCGCACCCGGCTGCTCTTCACCGTCGAGCTGCCGCTGGCGCTGCCCGCGCTGATGGCCGGGCTGCGCATCGCCACCGTCTCCGCCGTCTCGCTGACCACGGTCGGCGCCATCGTCGACAACGGCGGCCTGGGCAACCTCATCTACGCGGCGATGGACAGCTACTTCAAGGCGCAGGTGCTCACCGCGTCCGTGCTCTGTGTGCTGCTCGCCATCACCGCCGACCTGCTGCTCCTCGGCCTGCAACGGCTGCTGACGCCCTGGACCAGGGCCGCCGCCGGCGGCCGGCGCGCCCGCCGCGCCGCGGGCGCACCGGTCCGCGACGCCGTGCTCGACGACGCGCGCGCGACGGTCTGAGGAAGGTGACCCGACCATGAACGCGATCCTCGACGCCTGGACCTGGCTGACCACCGCCGACCACTGGACCGGCCGCGGCGGCGTCTGGCAACGTCTCGGCGAGCACCTCGAACTCACCGGCCTCTGCCTGCTGCTCTCCGCCATGCTCGCCCTGCCACTGGCCTTCTGGCTGGGGCACGGCGGCGGCCGGCGCTACGGCGGCGCGCTGGCCATCAACATCTCCAACGCGGGCCGGGCCGTCCCCACCTTCGCCGTGCTGGTGCTGCTGACCATCAGCCCGGTCGGCGAACACGGCGAACTGCCCACCATCATCGCCCTGGTGCTCTTCGGGGTGCCGCCGCTGCTGACCAACGCCTATGTCGGGATCGCCGAGGCCGACCGCGACGTCGTCGAGGCCGCCAGGGGCATGGGCATGTCGCCGACGCAACTGCTGCTGCGGGTCGAACTCCCGCTGGCGTTCCCCCTGTTGATGACCGGGGTGCGCACCGCCGCCGTCCAGCTGGTGGCCACCGCCTCGCTGGCCGCGCTGGCCGCCGGCGGCGGCCTCGGCCGCGTCATCACCGCCGGCTTCGACACCAACAACACCGCGCAGGTCTTCGCCGGCGCGGTGCTCGTCGCCGGCCTCGCGCTGCTGGTCGAGGGCTTCCTCGCGCTGGTGCAGCGCCTCATCGACCCACATCGCCGTCCTCGCGACGGCCACGCCGAAACCGCCACCGGGCGGTCGGTGTCGACCACCCCCGAGATGGAGACAACCACGTGACCGCCAGACCAACCCCCCGCGCGGCCCGCCGCACCCGACTCGCCCTGGCCGGGATCACCGCCCTCACCCTGGCTCTCACCGCCTGTGGCGGCGACAGCCTGGAGGAGGAGAACGGCTCGGGCGGCGGAGGCGACGGAGGCGGTGACAAGGGCTCGCTGACGGTGGGCGGCGCCAACTTCACCGAGGCCACCATCATGGCCGAGCTGTACGCCGGCGTCCTGGAGGAGGCCGGCTACTCCGTCAACATCACCACCGTCGAGGGCCGCGAGCTGTACGAGCCCGAACTCGCGGGCGGCGGCATCGACGTCGTTCCCGAGTACGCCGCCACCATGGCCGAGTACCTCAACACCTCGGAGAACGGCCCCGACGCCGAACCCGTCGCCTCCCCCGACGTGGACGACACCGTCGCCGCGCTCCGCGAGCTGGCCGAGCCAAGGGGCCTGACCGTGCTCGACGCCGGCGACGCCGTCAACCAGAACGCGTTCGCCGTCACCGAGGAGTTCGCCGCCGACAACGGGCTGACCACCCTCACCGATCTGGGTGAACTCGGGGAGCCGGTGCGACTCGCCGCCGGCGAGGACTGCCCCGGCCGCCCGTTCTGCCAGCCGGGCCTGGAGAACACCTACGGCATCGACGTCGCGGAGATCGTCCCGCTCGGCGTCGGCACCGTCCAGGCCAAGCAGGCCGTCCAGCGCGGCGACGCCGAACTGGCGCTCGTCAGCACCACCGACGCGGTCCTTGAGGACTTCGGCCTGGTCACCCTGGAGGACGACCAGAACCTCCAGCAGGCCGACAACCTGCTGCCCGTCCTCAACACCGAGGGCGCCGGCAGCGACCCCGACGTCGCCGAGGCCCTCGACGCGCTCACCGCGACGCTCACCACGGAGCACCTCAAGGAGCTGAACCGCGCCGTGGACTCCGAGCGCCGCAAGGCCGAGGACGTCGCCCACGAGTACCTGGTCGAGCAGGGACTCGTCAGCGAGTGAACGCATATCCGCGCGCCGGCCGACCGGGCGTACGAACCCCCACGCGCGGCACATAACCACCAGGGCACAACCCGCCGGACGCCCTCCCGCGTGGCCGGGGCACCACGGTAGGTTTCGCCCATGGCACGTGGACGTCACCGTAGCTCGGCACTACACAGGGTGCTGCTTCCGGCCTCGCTGGCCGGCCTGGCGCTGCTGGCCGCCGGCGCGGCCTGGCTGGTGGGTGACGAGGAAGCGACACTGTTGCGCTCCCTGACCGCCGTCGCCGCGCTGGCCGCCGTGATCGCGGCGGTCCAGCTGCGGCGCTGGGACCTGGCGGCCGGCCGCACCGTCGCCAGGGAACGCGCCGGCCGCGCCGGCCTCAGCTGGAAGGCCGACGAGCGCCAGGCCGAGCTGGAAGAGGCCCAGGAGCTGGTCACCACCCTGGAGGCCAAGGTCACCGACAAGCGCTCCGAGCTGGGCCGGCTCCGCTCGGAGCACGCGGCCCTGCTGCGCCGCTACGCCACGGCGGAGAGCGAACGCGCCAACGCGCTCGAAGGACGACGGCAGTTGGCGCTGGAGGCGGCCGAGCCGGCCAAGGCGCTGTCCGCCGGCGCGACCGACCACCGCACGGCGGGCGGCGCCCCCACCCCGCTCACCTACCGCCAGGCGAACGAGGCCCTCAGCCAACTCTCCCGCCACGTCGCCCGCCAACGCGAGGCCGCCCGCCCCCAACCCCCGGCCCCCACCCCCATGGGCGGCCCCCCACCCCAACGCACCGCCGGCTTCGACTTCTTCGGCGCCCACTGACGCCTCCGGCCTGGCGGCCCCTCCGCCCGGTGGCCGGCGCACAGGACGGACTGAAAGGGGCCCTGGAGCCAGCCCAAAACCCGACCCGGACCGCGCGGCAGCGCGAAAACGCCCAGCGCGGGAGCCGCACGCGCCAGCGCAAAGCACCCCCCGGCGGGGCACCGCACATCGACGGCAGCCCTCCCATTCCCGAACAGGCCACGTCGGTCCGGCCGCGCGCCAGCGCGAAAACGCCACCGGCGCCCGGCCGCCGAGTTGGCGGCGACCGGGCGGGTGTGGGTCCCGCTCAGCGGAAGGCGGCCTCGGGGCGGTCGCCGTCGACGAGGAGGGGGAGAGCGCGGCGGCGTCCGGCGGCGATGATGGCGTACTGGTAGAGGCCCGGGGGCTCGTGCAGTTCCCGCAACGGCACCCAGCCGACGTGGGCGTTGGGCTTCATCGACGGCACCTCGGGCAGCTCTTCGCCGTCCAGGACGTAGGTCACCCCGTTGGGCAGGCCCTGGTTGTCGGTGGTGAGGGTGAAGGCGAGGACCTCGGTGAGGGCGCGGTCGTAGCCGGTGGTCTCCCGCAGGGTCTTGCGCGCGGTGAGGATGGGGCAGTGCCCGGGGAGCACGGTGCCGTGTGGCAGGACCCAGCCCTCGTCGCCCGGGGTCTTCTCCCCGCGCACCATCAGCGCGTGGTTGCCGCCGGTCGTGGCCAGGATGTGGAAGGTGACGGGCAGTCCGCTCGGTCCCGGAAGGGGCAGGGACATCGGTGAGTCTCCTCGGATCGTCAGCTGTCAGTGGGTGAGGGCGGGCAACAGCCCGGCGGCGGCGGTCAGCAGGCACATCGCGCCGACGAACGCCGGCCCGGCCGTCCGGTCCAGGAACGCCCCGACCGGACTCGCCCGCCCCCGCACGCCGTTCTCCTCGGGGCGGCGCTCGACCCGCCAGTGCCGCTCCGTCCTGGCCAGGTACCGGGTGTGCGTCGGCTCCTGCTGCGCGTGCTGCAACGCCCAGACCGCGACGGGCAACGCGTCGTCGTCGAAGAGCGGCGAGAGCTGCCCACAGCTGAAGCACTCCGCCCCATAGATCGCCTCCGGCGCACCCACCCCCCGCTCCTCACACAGCACCCGGTCCGCACCCCGGACGATCGAGACCGGCTCAACCGCCTCGCTCCCGCCCGGCGACGGGAGATCGTCATGGCTGCCAGCAGCCCCACCGCCCGCCGTCGCCGGCTGGGTTCCGAACTACGGAATCTTCGCCGTAACGCGGGGAAGTCGTTGGACGATGCCGCCGAGGTGCTGGACTGCCACCGGAGCCGGGTGAGCCGGATCGAGACAGGTCATCTCCCCGTGAAGCGGCGGGATCTGGAAGACCTCTTCAACCTGTACTCGGTGACCGACACGCAGATCCGGGAAACTCTCCAGGCCATGGCGCGGCAGCTCAACCAGCCCAACTGGTGGGCGGAGTACGGCCTCGACCCCACCTACGAGAACCTGCTGGGCCTGGAGTCCGAGTCCAACTACATCAGATCGTTCCAGTCCATCCTGATTCCCGGACTTCTCCAGACGAACGAGTACACCAGGGCCGTCATCCGCGCCAACCCGGCGCTGGTCACCGACGAGGCCGTCGAGAAGCTGCTTCAGGTGCGCACCGAGCGGAAGTTGATCCTCACTCGGGACGAGGAACCGATCCGCTTCTGGGCCATCATCGGCGAGGCGGCCCTACGGACCCCGGTGGGCGGCGCCGAAGTGATGCGGGCGCAGGTCGACCAGCTGCTGTCGATGACGGAGCGGCCGAACATCACCGTCCAGGTGCTCCCCTACCAGGCGGGGGCGCACGCCGGGCTCTCGGGCCCGTTCATCATTTTCCAGTTCCCTCTGCCTGGCGAAAGAGCCCGCGATCGAGGAGTACACCCTTGTCTTCGACAATCTGCGATCGTCGGCGTTGAATCCCGGCGATTCCTACGAACTCATCAACGACATCAGGAAGACGCTGTGACCATAGAGAGAGTCGAACCATTGAGCAGCACCGCAGGCGTCCAGTGGATCAAGTCATCCCGAAGCGGCAGCACCAACAACTGCGTTGAGGTCGCCGCGCTGGCGAAGAGGACGCACGGCGTCCGCGACTCCAAGCGCACGGACGGCCCGATCCTGACCTTCGGATCGGCGTCCTGGCAGGCGTTCCTCACGGACGTCGGCGACAACGACACCCCCCGCTAAACCACGAACCCACCCCACACCACGACGGCACCACACCACCCTCCGGGTCCGCCCGGAGGGACGCCGGCTCCCCGTGCCTGGTCCGTCCTGCCCACGCGCAACCGAGCAGATCGGACACACCCTCGTTCGCATGGGCCGCGTCGGACAAGACCCAACGCCCCGCCACGACACCAGCCAGCGAGCACTCTGGGCTACCCTCGCGTCCAAGCTCTCATAATCGACCTGCCAGCATTTCAGGTGTGCCTCCTGTGCCGAAGCCAGGCCGGCTCCATCAGCCCAAGACTCCACGGGCCGCTCCCGCGCCTCCTGCGGAACGCCCCTTCCATCTTTCTGACCTGCGACGTTGCACTACCGCCAGAGTGCTGCACTTTCACCCACCCACGGCACCCCGATCTGACCTTCAGCCAGCGGCTTTACACTCGTTTCCTCATCAACCCCGGAGGGTTCGCAACCAGCGAGGCGCTCAGCGAGGTAACTCCCCGCCTGGTCCGGTCCTCATCAACCCCGGAGGGTTCGCAACCGGTACCTTTCAAGGGACTTGGGCATCGACATCTCGGGTCCTCATCAACCCCGGAGGGTTCGCAACACTGCATCCGGTGCGGCGGCTACCTCGGCGCCCCGGTCCTCATCAACCCCGGAGGGTTCGCAACGCCACCACGATGTCCGGGATCAACAGGCCGTCCGCCGTGTCCTCATCAACCCCGGAGGGTTCGCAACGCGGGCTTGGCGGGGGCGAAGTGCGGGTGGCCGGGTCCTCATCAACCCCGGAGGGTTCGCAACCGGCGTTGTCCAATGGGAAGAGCTACCACCCCACCGGCCGGGCACCGGGGCGGAGTTGGCCTCGCTCCTCAAGGACCTCCACGGGTTGCCACAGCCGCCCCACGGCCTCGGACTCGCACATCTGGATCCCTTCGTCCACCTGCCCGAGCGGATCAGCTGGCCGACCACGACCGGCCGGCCGTGGAGGGCCGCGCGCCAGCGCAAGACGCCGCCCGCAGGGCACGGCTGCCACGCGGCACCCGCATCCCGACGCTCAACCGCGCACCAGCACCGGGGAGCGGGGCCTGCGGCCCCTGGCCCGCAGGGCCCGGCCAGGCCGCGCGCAGCGCCGTCGCTCAGGACAGCCGCTCGGCGGCCTAGCGGGCGAGGATCAGGCTCATCGCCTCGGCGCGGGTGGCCGGGTCGCGGAGTTGGCCGCGGACCGCGGATGTGGTCGTCTTGGCGCCCGGCTTGCGCACCCCGCGCATGGTCATGCACATGTGCTCGCACTCGACGACCACGATCACGCCGCGCGGCTCCAGGATCCGCATCATGGAGTCGGCGACCTGGGTGGTCAGCCGCTCCTGCACCTGTGGGCGGCGGGCGAAGACGTCGACCAGCCGGGCCAGCTTGGAGAGCCCGGTGATCTTGCCGCTGCTGCTCGGGATGTAGCCGATGTGCGCGACGCCGACGAACGGCACCAGGTGGTGCTCGCAGGAGGACATCACCTCGATGTCCTTGACCAGCACCATCTCGTCGTGGCCCAGATCGAACGTGGTGGTCAGCACGTCCTCCGGCCGCTGCCAGAGGCCGGCGAATATCTCGCGGTAGGCGCGGGCCACCCGGGCCGGGGTGTCCCGCAGGCCCTCGCGGTCCGGATCCTCACCGACGGCGATCAACAGCTCACGGATGGCGTCCTCGGCGCGCTTCTCGTCGAACACACCGACCGCCCCCGGCGCGGGCTCGCCGCCCGGCAACCTCACCGGGTCAGTCATATCCGTTCCTCGTTCCCTCGCGTCGGCCGGCCCTCTCAGAACAAGGGCCGTGCCCCTCACCCTAGAACGTGAGGGGCACGGCAGGCATTCCGGGCCATTGGCCGGACGGCCCCGGACGGGGCCGCCGGCCTGGGCGTCAGCTCTCCGGACGCGGCTCCGGGGACTTCTCCAGCTGCGGCGGAGCGCTCTCAAGGCCCGCGCCCGAGCCGTTGGCCAGGTTGATCTCCTTGGTGGGGAAGGTGACTGGCGGCCTGGTTGACGGCTCGCGGCGGGTGGATCCCGTCCACGCCGGCCGGGGCGGACGCTTCACCACGGGGCGGAAGACCTCGGCCAGATCCTCCTTGTTGAGCGTCTCCCGCTCCAGGAGGGCGAGCACCAGATCGTCCAGCACGTCGCGGTTCTCGACCAGGATCTCCCACGCCTCGTTGTGCGCGGTCTCGATCAGCTTCTTGACCTCCTCGTCCACCAGCCCGGCGACCTCTTCCGAGTAGTCGCGCTGATGGCCCATGTCCTTGCCGAGGAAGGGCTCGGAGCTCTCGCTGCCGAACTTGATCGCGCCGAGCCGCTCGGTCATGCCGAACTGCGTGACCATGGACCTGGCCGTGGAGGTGGCCTTGTCGATGTCGTCGCCCGCGCCCGTGGTCGGGTCGTGGAAGACCAGCTCCTCGGCCGCCCGGCCGCCCATCATGTAGGCGAGCCGGTCGAGCATCTCGTTGCGCGTGGTGGAGTACTTGTCCTCCTCGGGCAGCACCATGGTGTAACCCAGGGCGCGGCCACGGGACAGGATGGTCACCTTGTGCACCGGGTCGCTGTTGGGCGACGCGGCGGCCACCAGGGCGTGTCCGCCCTCGTGGTACGCGGTGATCATCTTCTCCTTCTGGCTCATGATCCGCGTGCGCTTCTGCGGCCCGGCCACCACCCGGTCGATCGCCTCGTCGAGGAACTTGTTGTCGATCAGCTTGGCGTCGCCACGGGCGGCCAGCAGCGCCGCCTCGTTGAGCACGTTGTTCAGATCGGCGCCGGTGAAGCCGGGAGTGCGCCGGGCGACGGCCGCGAGGTCGACGTCCGGGGCGACCGGCTTGCCCTTCTGGTGCACCTTGAGGATCTCAAGGCGCCCCTGCATGTCCGGGCGGTCCACCGCGATCTGCCGGTCGAAGCGGCCCGGGCGCAGCAGCGCCGGGTCCAGGATGTCGGGGCGGTTGGTGGCGGCGATCAGGATGACGCCGCCCTTGACGTCGAAGCCGTCCATCTCGACCAGCAGCTGGTTGAGCGTCTGCTCCCGCTCGTCGTGCCCGCCGCCCATGCCGGCGCCGCGGTGTCGGCCGACGGCGTCGATCTCGTCGACGAAGACGATGGCCGGCGCGTTGGCCTTGGCCTGCTCGAAGAGGTCGCGGACCCGGGAGGCACCGACGCCGACGAACATCTCGACGAAGTCGGAGCCCGAGATGGAGTAGAAGGGGACGCCGGCCTCGCCGGCCACCGCGCGCGCCAGCAGGGTCTTGCCGGTGCCGGGCGGGCCGTAGAGCAGCACGCCCTTGGGGATCTTGGCGCCGACGGCCTGGAACTTGGCCGGCTCCTGGAGGAACTCCTTGATCTCGTGCAGTTCCTCGACGGCCTCGTCCGAACCGGCGACATCGGCGAAGGTGGTCTTCGGGGTGTCCTTGGTGATCAGCTTGGCCTTGGACTTCCCGAAGTTCATCACCCGGGAGCCGCCGCCCTGCATCTGGTTCATCAGGAACAGGAAGACGACGATGATCAGGAGGAACGGGAGGATGGACAGCAGCATCCCGACGAACGGGTTCTGCGACTTGGGCGAGACGGTGTAGCCGTCGGCCAGCTCCTCGTCCTGGAACTTGGCCTGGAGGTTCCTGGCGAGGTCCTCACCCTGGCCGTCGATGTAGTTGGCCTGGACCTTGTCGCTGCCCTGGATCTCCTGACCCTCGGCCAGCTCGATCTTGATCGTCTGTTCGTCGCCGGTGGTGAGTTCGGCCGACCTGACCTGGTTCTGGTTGATCGCCTGGACGACCTCGCCGGTGTCCACCTTCTTGTAGCCCTCGGACGAGCTGAACACCTGCATCAACAGAATGACGGCGAGGACGGCCAGCACGATCCACATCACTGGCCCACGGAAATAGCGCTTCACGTCTATCCATACGGGGCGGCGCGGCCCCGTCCCTCCTGCCACGTAGAGGCACAGCCGCTCCCGGACGGGCTCTGCTGTGCGCGCGGTGTCCTAGTGTCGGCCGATCTGCGCCCGGCCTTGACTCAGCTGAGGCTTTACAACGCGACGGTACCCCAGCACGGCCGCTCAGCGCTGCCGGGCCTCGGGCCTCCCATCGCCTCCCCCGTTCCTCAACGGTAGGGGATCAGCCGAGGTTCCCGTTCACTCGCTGTAGACATGCGCGGCGAGCGTACCCACAAAGGGGAGGTTCCGGTACTTCTCCGCGTAGTCGAGGCCGTATCCGACGACGAACTCGCTGGGGATGTCGAAGCCGACCCACTCCACGTCGATGTCGACCTTGGCCGCGTCCGGCTTGCGGAGCAGGGAGCAGATCCGCAGCGACGCCGGCTCCCTGGAGCCGAGGTTCGACAACAGCCAGGAGAGGGTCAGCCCGGAGTCGATGATGTCCTCGACGATCAGCACATGCCGGCCCTGGATGTCGGTGTCCAGGTCCTTGAGGATGCGCACCACCCCGGATGACTGGGTGCCGGCGCCGTAGGACGACACCGCCATCCAGTCCATCGTGACCGGGGTGGAGAGGGCTCTGGCGAGATCCGCCATGACCATCACGGCGCCCTTCAGGACCCCGACCAACAGCAGGTCCTCGCCCGCGTACCGGGCGTCGATCTCGGCGGCCAACTCCTTCAGCTTGGCGTCGATCTCTTCCTTGGTGATGAGCACCGACTCCAGGTCGGTCCCCAGGTCCGCTTCTCGCACCCGTGCCACTGCTCTCTACTGGCCCTACTCGGCTCTGCTCGGCTCCGCCGCTCGGCGGTACTCGTCCGCCTGCTGGAGCACCAGTCTGCCACCCTGCCTGCTGGCCTCGACGCGGCCCGGTAGGTTCAGCGGACTCTGGCCGCGCCAGGCGGTGATCAGCCGGTCGGTCTCCTCGATGTGACGGGCGAAGAGGGAGCCGGCCGGAGCGCCAGCGGCGATGGCGGCGCGGCGCAGCACCCGGCGGCGGACGGCGGGCGGCAGCTCGCGCAGCGCGGCGATCTCCAGCGTGCCGTCGGGGCGGGTGGCGGCGCGCTCGGCGTCGCGGGCCCAGGCGTCCAGGGCGTCGGCGTCGTCCCTGGAGAGCTGCGCGGTGCGGGCCAGCGCCTCGACGACGCCCCGGCCGAGCGCCTTCTCCAGCACGGGCAGCGCCTCGTGCCGCACCCGGGACCTGGTGAAGCTGGGATCGGAGTTGTGCGGGTCGTCCCAGACCGGGATGGCCTGCACCAGGCAGGCCCGCCTGGTGGTCTGGCGATCGATGGCGAGGAAGGGCCGGCGGTAGCGGGGGGCCGCGTCGCCGGCCCCCGAGAGGCCGGGGAAGACGGCGGCCATCCCGGAGAGTGAGCGGGTGCCGGAGCCTCGGGCGAGGCCGAGCAGCACCGTCTCGGCCTGGTCGTCCCTGGTGTGGCCGAGGAGCACGGCCCGAGCGCCATGACGCTCGGCCACGGCGTCGAGGGCGGTGTAGCGGGCGGAACGGGCGGCGGCCTCCGGCCCGCCGTCGCCCTCCACCCGGACGGCGACGGACTCGACGGGGGCCAGACCCAGCTCCGTGAGGCGGTCGGCGACCTCGCCGGCCCTGGCGGCTGAGCCGGCCTGGAGACCGTGGTCCACGGTCACACCGCCGGCCAGCAGGCCGCAGCGGGGGGCTTCGAAGGCGAGGGCGGAGGCGAGCGCCATGGAGTCGGCGCCGCCGGAACAGGCCACCAGCACCAGAGGGGGACGGCCGGTGGCGGGGGCGGCTTCGGAACGGATTTCGTGCAACACGCGGCGAACCGCCAGACGTATCGCGGCGACCGCGGGATGGGGACCCATGTCCGAATCACTTCTTTCCGGAGAGAGGCACGGGGAGACCCTCGCGAAAGCTGTCACGCAGGGTGCGTAAATGGTGACAGAGAAGGGCTGTTACCCGAGCATCGCACGCCATCCCTGGGGCCACGGTCCCTCGTACGAGTGATTCGCCGGCCGATGTGGAACCGTTCGGGAACTGCTTTCCTCTCCGCGCCCGCCCCCGATCAGGCCCTTCGCCCCTGCCCCTCGGGGCGGACGCGGGCCAGCCAGATCTCGGGGTCGGCGATCTCGTCCTTGGTCGGCAGCGTGTTGGGCGAGGTCCACACCTTGTTGAAGCCGGCCACCCCCGTGCGCTCCACCACGGTACGGACAAACCGTTCGCCGTCCTTGTACTGGCGCAGCTTGGCGTCCATGCCGAGCAGGCGGCGCAGCGCGCGGTCCAGCCGGCCGGCGCCTACCTCCCTGCGCTTGGTGAACTTCTCCCGGATCTCGGCGACGGACGGCACCACCTGCGGGCCGACCGCGTCCATCACATGGTCGGCGTGCCCCTCAAGCAGCGACATCACCGCCGTCAACCGTTCGAGGATCTCCCGCTGCCTGGGGGTCTGCACCAGATCCACGATGCCGAGCCCCCCGGCCTCCTTGGCGCTCTCCCGCGGCTCCTCCTTGGGGGACTCGTCCTGGCCCCTGCCGCTGACCGACTGGGCGGCCTGCCGGAAGCGCTCCACCAGGGTCGCCGGATCGACGTCCGCCTCGGACAGGAACGCCTGGATCTCGCTCTCCAGATGGTCGCGCAGCCAGGGCACCGCCGTGAACTGGGTGCGGTGGGTCTCCTCGTGCAGACAGACCCAGAGCCTGAAGTCATGCGGGTCGACGCCCAGTTCCCGCTCCACATGGACGATGTTCGGCGCCACCAGCAGCAGCCGCCCGGCCTGGGCGCCGCCCTCCCCGGCCGGCAGTCCCGGGGTCGGCGGGGCGAACGTCTCGTACTGACCGAGCACCCGGGAGGAGAGGAACGCCAGCAGCATCCCCACCTCGACGCCGGTGACCTTGCCGCCGACGGCCGTCAACAGGGCGCCCGCCGGCATCCCCTCGCGGCGCTCCCGCATCCGCCCCATCACCGGCTGTAGCACCTGCCGGAAGCCCGCCACGTTGGCCCTGATCCAGCCCGGCCGGTCCACCACCAGGACCGGGGTGTCCAACGTGCCGGCGTCGAGGCCGGTGTAGGACCGGACATGGTGCTCGGCGGCGACCGCGTGCTCGCGCAGCTCGGCGACCACGGCTCGTGCCTCGTCCCTGCTCACCTCCGGACCCGGGCGCGCGAAGCGGGTCGCCGTGGAAACGGCGAGATTCCAGTCGACCAGGTCCGTACCGCCGAGGCTCGTCATGCCGTCCACGGTACGGTGCCCGCGCGCGAAGCGGGTAGGGCGCGGGACGCCGGCCCGCGCGGGGCCGTCAGCCGCAGGAGCAGCCGGCGAGCGCGCCGGCCGCGGCGTCGAGCGCCTCCTGGGCGGCGGCGGCGTCGGCCGCGTCCGCCGTCAGAAAGGCGAAGCCGAGCAGCCGGCCCTCGGCGGTGGTGGCGGTGCCGGCCAGCGAGTTGACCCCCGTCAGGGTGCCCGTCTTGGCGCGGACCGTGCCGGCGCCCGACGCGCCCTCGCCGTCGTAACGGTTGGCCAGCGTCCCGGTGAAGCCGGCGACCGGCAGCCCCGTCAGGGTGGGCCGCAGCTGGGGGCTGGCCGGATCGGCGGCGACGGTCAGCAGGCCGGTCAGCAGCCCGGCGGTGAGCCGCCCCTCCCGGTCCAGGCCGCTGGCGTCGGCCAGCCTGACCCCGTCCATCGGGACCCCCAGCTCCGTGAGCCGGTCGGTCAACGCCCGCCGCACCCCCGCCGCGTCGCCCGGCTCGTCGCCGGCCACAGCCGTCTGCCGGGCGAGCGCCTCGGCGAGATCGTTGTCGCTGGCCGTGAGCATCCGCTCGACCAGCGAGGCGACGGGCGCCGACGCGTGGTCGGCCAACTCCTCGGCCCCGCCGGGCGCGGTACCGCGCTTGACGCCGCCCGCCACCTCGACGCCGGCCTCGGCCAGCTGCCTGGCGAAGGCGTCGGCCGCGTCCCCCGCCGGGTCGTCGGCGCGGTCGGCCGGGCCCTGGGTGCTGTTGTCCAGGCGGCCGGCGTTGAGCTGGAGCGGGGTGATCGGGGCGATATTGCTGTTGACCCCGATCGGGTGAGTCTCCTCGTCGTACGCCGAGACGTCGTACGCCAGCCGCACCCGGTCGATGCCGCGCTCGGCGAGCGCCCGCGCGGTCCGGTCGGCCAGCCCCTCGACGTCGGCGGCGGTCAGCGTGGTGTCGCCGCCGCCGACGAGGTGGACCCGCTGGTCCTCCGGATCGAGGACCACCCGGGTGGTCAGCCGGTGGTCGGGGCCCAGCGCGCTGAGCGCGGCGACGGCGGTGGCGACCTTGACGGTGGACGCCGGGGCCCGGCCCGCCCGTTCGTCCCGCTGGTACAGCACGGTGCCGGTGGCCAGGTCGACCACGGAGGCCGCCGTGTGCTCGCCCAGCGCCCGTGCCTCCAGGAGCGGCGCGACGATCCGCGTCAGCACCTCGGCGGAAGGCGCCGCCGAGCCGCCGTCCAACGGGCTGAGCACGGCCGGCGCCACCGGCACCGTGCCCGCCAGCCGCTCGGCCGGCAACTGCCCCCTGACCAGCTCGGCGGCGGCGGCCTGATCCCGCTCCGCACTCCGCTGACCGCCGTCCCACGGCCCCGAAAGGGCCACCAGGCCCGCCGCCATGACGAGTCCGACCGCCGCCGAACCCACGGCCAACCGCCCGACCGAGCGGTGGCCTCGAAGCATCTGAGCTGCCCTGGGCACGGTACCGACCAGCCCCTTTCGCGTACCGACGGCTGCGTGAGAGACACTTAACCACCTGTCGCGTGCATAGATCGCTTAAGGAGTGCCCCCAGTGGAGTTCGACGTCACCATCGAGATTCCGAAGGGTTCGCGGAACAAGTACGAGGTTGACCACAAGACGGGCCGGATCCGACTGGACCGGCACCTCTTCACCTCGACCGTCTACCCCGCGGACTACGGCTACGTGGACGGCACGCTCGGTGAGGACGGCGACCCGCTGGACGCGCTGGTGCTTCTTGACGAGCCCACGTTCCCCGGCTGCCTGATCCTCGCCCGCGCCATCGGCATGTTCCGGATGCGGGACGAGGCGGGCGGCGACGACAAGCTGCTCTGTGTGCCGGCTTCCGACCCCCGGATGGAACACCTGCGGGACATCCACCACGTCAGCGAGTTCGACCGGCTGGAGATCCAGCACTTCTTCGAGGTCTACAAGGACCTGGAGCCCGGCAAGTCCGTCGAGGGCGCGAACTGGGTCGGCCGCACCGAGGCCGAGGCCGAGATCGAGGCCTCCCGCAAGCGGGCGGCTGACGCCGGCGAGACCCACTGACCCCTTCGCCTCTTCGGCCTATTCGGCCTGTTTCGCACAGCCGCGCGCCCGGGCCTTCCGCCCGGGCGCGCGGCTGTGCGTGCGGCTGTGCGAAACTGATGGCCAGAGCCCGACCGGCTCCTGGACGAGGGTGCCGTACCCAGCCATGACAAGACGGCACAGGAAGTCCGATCATGGCGTGGATCATTCTGGTCGTCTCCGGCCTGCTGGAAGCGGTGTGGGCCACGGCTCTCGGCAAGTCCCAGGGTTTCAGTCGTCTCTGGCCGAGCGTGGTGTTCGGCGTCGGCCTCGCGTGCAGCATGGTGGGCCTCGCCTACGCGCTCCGCACCATCCCCGTGGGCACCGGCTACGCCGTCTGGGTGGGCATCGGCGCGGTCCTGACCGCGGGCTACGCGATCGTCTTCGACGGCGAGTCGGCGACCCCCCTGCGGCTGCTGCTCCTCCTCGGCATCGTCGCCTGCGTGGTGGGCCTCAAACTGGCCCCCCACTGAGTCCTCCCCGGACCGGGCGACAACCACCCTCCGGCCGAGGTCCCGGCTGCTGCCGAGGCGCTGGCCGGCCCCCGGCCAGGGCCGCCGGATTCCGGCGGACGCCGGTCCACCCGCTCAAGCGGAGCCCGGCTACCGCCGAGGCGTCGACCGCCGCCAGCACCCCGGCCACCGCCGAAGCACCCGGTGCCCGGCAGGGCACCGGCCGGGGGCCGGCGGCTTCGATCACCGGTCCGGGGCCCGGCTGCCGCCGAGGCACCAGCCCGGCCGGAAAGCCGAGCGCCTTGCCGGGGTCCGGCCGCCGCCGAGGCGCCGGCCCCGTGCCGGGACGACGGCCGTCGTCCAGCTCATGAGCGCGAGGCCGTCGGTCGGCGCCGGCGCGGCCCGGCCAGGGCACAACCACCACCAGAGCGCCCGCCAACGGGCCCAGCCGGGTCGCGGATCGGCGCCTCCGGCTGAACGCGGCCGGGGTTCCGGCACGGGTCAGAAGCCTCGGGTGCGTTTGGAGCCTCGGCGGCCGATGGGGGTGGTGAGGCCGGGGGTCTTGATGAAGAGGCGGGCCATCTCGCTGCCCAGGTTGACGCCGATGGCGATGGCCAGCGCCAGCGTCACCGCGCGGAGGAGGTTCTCCAGGCCGAAGTCCACGTTGCCCTGGGCGAAGCCCAGCAGCCCCAGGTAGAACGCGCTGCCGGGGAGGAGCGGGCCGATGGCGGCGGTGACATACGGCAGGGAGGACGTGAACTGGTAGCGGGACTGGAGTTGGCCGAAGAGGCCGACCATGCCGGCCGCCACGCCCGTCGCGGCGAACGGCGAGAGGCCCGCCGTGTCGTGCATCGCGCCGTAGATCAGCCAGGCGATGCCGCCGTTGAGGGTGGCCGGCAGCACCGTGGAGCGTTCCTGCTGGAGCAGGACGCAGAAGGCCAGCGACAGCGACAGCGCCGCGCCCAACTGGATCGCCGGGCGGACGGCCCTGGTCATCACCTCGGGGTCCAGGCGGACGCCCGACGTCTCGCCGACATAGAGCACCGCCAGCACGCCGCAGACGATGCCGACGCTGAGGTAGATCACCTCCAACAGGCGGGCGGAGGCCGTCAGGTAGTAGCCCGTCAGGCCGTCCTGGACGCCGGCGACCAGGGCGCGTCCCGGGATCAGGGCGAAGAGCCCGCCGGTGATCATCGCCGCCGCCTGGGCCTCGCCCTGGCCCGAGGTGTGGCCGGCCGCCCAGAGCACCCCGACCAGCGCCGGGGCCATGGCCGCCGCGACGAACTGGTAGAACTCCGGCAGACCGCGGCCGGCGGCCAGCCAGGCCAGCCGGTCGCCGACCATCGCGCCTATCACCGCCAGCACGAACACCTGCCAGCCGCCGCCCACCAGGACGCTGGCCGCGCCGGCCAACAGCCCGGCCGCCATGGTCAGTTGCCATTTGGTGTACGGGTGCCGGTTGCGCCGCATCTGGGCGAGCCGGCCGTATGCCTCCTCCAGCGTGACATCGCCCGAGGTGATGTCGTCCACCAGCTGGAAGACGGCCGCCAACCGGGTGTAGTCGGTGCCCCTGCGCCGCACCGTGCGGGACAGCGAGACGGAGGGGTCGACGAGGGACGGCTGGTGGGTGATCGAGATCAGCGTGAAGGTGACGGTGGCGTCGCAGCGGTCCAGGCCGTAGGCGTGGGCCACGCCGAACATCGCCGCCTCGACGTCCTCGGCGCCCTCGCCGCCGGCCAGCAGCAGCTCGCCGATCCGCAGCGTGAGGTCCAGCACCCGGGGCACCGGCGGCGCGTTCTCCCCCTCGACCGCTGTCGCGAACTCGGGGGACGGCCGGTCCGCCAGCGGCATGCGCACCATGGTGCGCATCCGGTCCTGCCACGGGGTGCCCCGCCCGAACGCCGGGACGCCGTGCGTCGGCGTGAACTCGTTGCGCGGCGCCGCCTTGGGCGCCACCGACAGACCGTCGGGGAGGGCGAACTCGGAGGAGGGATGGTCGCTCTCCGCCGGGGGCAGTTCGAGCCCCTCCGGCACGGCGAAGCCGGAGGTGGTCTCCTGCTCCGTCGGCTCCTCCCCGACCGCCCAGGTGCTTTCCCCGGCCACCGCTGATCCCGCTTTCTCGCTACGCCTTGTCCCGACATGCCCCCGAAGAGGGCCCTCCAGCGCAGCATAGGAGGATCGTCGAACTCCCGCCCGAGCGGTACCGGCTACCCGGGCTCTCCCGCGGCGCGCGCGTTGGCGTGGATGGCGTCGTGGAGGAACCTCGCCAGGCCGGGACGGAGCAGGTCATAGGTGCGGGTGAACCGCTCGTCCGCGATATAGAGGTCGGCGAGCCCGGTGTGCATCCGGTGCGAACAGGCGTAGTAGACGTCACATATCTGCTGCCGGTGTTCCTCGGCCAGCGCGAGCGCCGCCGGCGATTCGGGGGCGGCGCCGGAGTCCAGCAGGGCGATCAGCCGCTCGTTGATGTCGTCGGTCCGCGCCTTGACGCGCTGCCAGTCCTCCTTGGTGTAGCGGGAGACGCGCCGCCGGGACTCCCGGTACGCGTCGGTGTCGCCCCAGCGGCGCTCGGCTTCGGCGTCGTGCCGCTCGGGGTCCTCGGGGCCGAAGACCTCGAAGCGCTCCTCGGGGGTGAGGTTGATGCCCATGTGGCGTGCCTCCATCGCTCTCTCGACGGCCGCGGCCATGTCCCGCAGGCGGGCGATCCGGTCGGTCAGCAGCGCGTGCTGCCTGCGCAGCTCACGGCGCGGGTCCGTGTCGGGGTCGTCCAGCAGGGCGGCGATCTCCTCCAGCGGGAAGCCGAGCTCCCGGTAGAAGAGGATGCGCTGCAACCGGTCGAGGTCCTCGTCCCGATAGCGGCGATGCCCGGCCGAGGTGCGCGCGCCCGGGCTGAGCAGGCCGATCTCGTCGTAGTGGTGCAGGGTCCGCACCGTGAGTCCGGCGAGTTCGGCGACCCGGCCTACGGGATGGCCCACGTCCGTCTCCTGTCCTTGCCGTATCCGCTCCGCACGGCCGCTCCGTACGGCCGCGCCGTACGGCTGCTCCATACGACCGCTCCGTACGACCGCTCCGTACGACCGCGTATGACTCCACCGTGGACCATCCCGTTACGTGAGGTGCAAGCCGGCGAGGACCGAACGGCCGTGGCCGTCAGTCGCCGAGGCGGGCGAAGCGGCGGAGGGCGAGGGGGACGAAGACCGCCAGCAGGGCCAGCGGCCAGAGCACGGCGAGCGGCGTCGCCTGGTCGGCGGCCCAGGACTCCCCCGGCCAGGCGGGGTTGCCGAACAGGTCGCGGACCGCGCCCGCCGTCGCCGACATGGGGTTCCAGTCGGCGATCGAGCCCACCCAGCCGGGCATGGTCGCCGGCGAGACGAAGGCGCTGGAGAGGAAGCCGATGGGCCAGACGAGGATCTGCACGGCCTGCACCAGCTCCGAGCGGCCGGCGACCAGGGCCAGGTAGATGCCCATCCAGAGCATGGCGAAGCGCAGCAGGAGCATCAGCCCGATGGCGGCCAGCACTTCGAGGGCGGCGGCGTCCCAGCGCCAGCCGACGGCCCAGCCGGCGCCGACCATCACCAGCAGGCTCAGCACGGAGTTGAGCATGTCCAGCAGGCTGCGCCCGACCAGTACCGCGCTCGGGGCGATCGGCATCGACCGGAAACGGTCGAGAACGCCTCGGTTGATGTCGGTGGTAAGCGCCACCATGGTCGATTCCAGGCCGAACGCCATGGTCAGCACCAGCATCCCGGGCACCAGGAAGTCGACGTAGTCGCCGCCGCCCTCCACGGCCATTCCGCCGCCGAGGAAGTAGGCGAACATCACCAGCATCATCACCGGGAAGACCAACCCCACGGCGAAGACGCCGGGTTGGCGCGCCCAGTGGGCGAGGCCGCGCCTGGTCATGGTGAGCGAGTCGACCACCAGCCGACGGGCCGGGCCCAGCAGCGGGACGACGGTGGCCGGGGGTTCGATGGTGGTCCGGGTCATGCGGGTGCCTCCGTGGGTCGCTGGTCGTCGGTGAGTCGGAGGAAGACCTCGTCGAGGGTGGGACGGCGCAGCGCGACGTCCTCGGCCTCTATGCCGGCGTCGGCCAGCGCGCGGACCGTCTCGGTCAGGGCCCGCATCCGGTCGTCGACACCGGCGCTGACCAGCCGGCGGTCGGGGTCGTCGGCGTAGCGGTCGGTGCCCGGCACCCGACGCAGCAGGTCACCGGCCGCCGCGAGCCGTTCGGGGTCACGGACCACGATGTCGATCCGGTCGCCGCCGACCTGGGACTTGAGCTGGTCGGCGGTGCCCTCGGCGATCCGTCGGCCGTCGTCGAGCAGGGAGATCAGGTCGGCGAGCTGGTCGGCCTCCTCCAGGTACTGGGTGGTCAGCAGCACCGTGACGCCCTCGTCGGCGAGTGAGCGGACGGCTCGCCACACCTCCGTACGGCCGCGCGGGTCGAGCCCCGTGGTCGGTTCGTCGAGGAAGAGGATGCGGGGGCGGGTGATCAGGCTGGCGGCCAGGTCGAGGCGTCGGCGCATGCCGCCGCTGTAGTGGCGCACCGCGCGGCGGCCCGTGTCGCCCAACTCGAAGCGGTCGAGCAGTTCGTCGGCGCGACGGGCGGCGTGGCGACCGCCGAGGTGGTAGAGGCGGCCGAAGAGTTCGAGGTTCTGTCGGCCGCTCAACTCCTCGTCGAGAGCGGCGTGTTGGCCGACCAGGCCGATGCGGTAGCGAACCTGGTCCGGTTCGCCGACCACATCGAAGCCGGCCACCTCGGCGCTGCCGCCGCTGGGGCGGAGCAGGGTGGTGAGCACCCGGACCGCCGTGCTCTTGCCGGCCCCGTTGGGGCCGAGCACGGCGTGCACGCTGCCGTCGGCGACGGTCAGGTCGAGCCCGTTCAGGGCGCTCTTGCGCTCCTTCCCGCTGCCGAAACCCTTGCGGAGGTCCCGGACCCGGATCGCCGCCGGGGGCCCGGTCTCGCTGGTCTGGTCGGTCGGGGGCATGGCACCGCCTTTCGCTGGATCGCTAGTCAAACTTGATGAGCGACCGAGGGTAGGGCGGAACCTTCCACTAGTCAAATTTGATGAGCATGGTCCGATGGCAGACTGAGGGCGTTGTCAAGAGACATCGAGAGAATCCAAGGGAGACCGAGAGAAATGGGCGGAACGGGCTGATGTCGGTGATGCGGCTGCTGGTCCTGGGGGCGGTGCGCCAGCACGGGCGGGCGCACGGCTACCAGGTGCGCAACGACCTGGAGTTCTGGGGCGCCCACGAGTGGTCGACGGCCAAGCCGGGCTCGATCTACCACGCGCTCAAGCAGCTGGCCAAGGAGGGCCTGTTGCTCGCCCACGAGCTGGCCCCCAGCACGGTCGGCGGCCCGCCCCGCGTCGAGTACGAGGTGACGGAGGCCGGCCAGGTCACCTTCCTCGAACTGCTGCGGACCGCGCTCCGCGCGCACGACGAGCGGATCGACGTGCTGACCAGCGCGGTCGGCTTCATCGTGGACCTGCCGAGGGCCGAGGCCATCGGGCTGCTCCGCGAGCGGGTCGCCGCGCTGGAGAAGTGGCGGGAAGAGGTGGAGGAGCACTGGACCCCCGACAGCCCGCCGGCGGAGTGGGGGCACATCGGGGAGATCATGCGCCTGTGGACGCACCAGGCCCAGAGCGACGCCAACTGGACCAGGGGCCTGATCGAGCGGCTGGAGAAGGGCGCCTATGTGATGGCGGGCGAGGGCGAGCGCGAGCGGGACGTGCTCCCCGAGGGCATGGAGAACCCGTTCCGCTGACCGGCCACGACCGACGCGCGAGGACGGCCGGGCCACCGCGGGGCCCCGGCCGTCGCACGGCGTGACTCAGAGGCGACGGCGCAGCTCGGCCAGCACGTCGCGGGTGCGGTCCTCGTCGAGCGCGGCCACGGCCAGCCGGTCGAGCACCACCTGGTAGGCGGCGACCTCGTCGGCCTTGTCCAGATAGAGCGCGCCGGTGAGCTGCTCAAGATAGACCAGGTCGGACAGCTCCTGCTCGGCGAAGCGCAGCAGCGTGAACGCGCCTGACTCCGCCACATGGCCACCGTGATCGAACGGGACCATCTGAAGCGTGATGTTGGGGTACTCGGAGAACTCCAGCAGCGCGCGCAGCTGTTCGGACATCGCGCTCCGGCCGCCATAGGGACGACGCAGCGCCGCCTCGTCCAGCACGCAGTTCAGATGCGGGGCGTTCTCGGAGACCAGCAGCTTCTGCCGGGCCAGCCGCAGCGCGATGCGCCGGTCGATCTCGGCGCGCGGCAGCTCGCCCCGGTGGCCGCTGACCATCACGGCGTGTGAGTACGCCTCGGTCTGCAACAGGCCGTGGACGAACTGGAGTTCGTAGGTGCCGATGCACTCGGCCGCGGCTTCGAGGCCGATATATGTCTGAAACCAGCTGGGCAGAACGTCGTTGTAACTATGCCACCAGCCGGCCCGGTTGGAGGTGCGGGCGAGACCGAGCAGCGGCTCGCGTTCGGCCTCGTCGGTCACTCCGTAGAGCGTGAGCAGATCCGCGACATCGCGCGGCTTGAAGCTGACCCGACCCAGCTCCATCCTGCTGATCTTCGATTCGGAGGCGCGGATCGAGTATCCGGCCTCCTCCCGGCTGACCCCACGGGACTCCCGCAGCCGTCGGAGCTGCGAGCCGAGCAGGATGCGGCGCACCATCGAGCCACTGGCCTCCGGACTGCCGGTATCCCTGGTTGGTCCCGCCATCCGTTGCATACTCATGCGCGTAACCGCCCTCCACTTCTGCCAGGGAGCAGTCTGCCATCTCCACGTTCCTTTGGGTGCTTGCTCGGTTACAGTCCATCAAATTTGTTCGTGCACGTGCATCTGCCCTTGCATTTGCCGTGAGCCTTGGGAAGCATGAGTAAGGCGAGCTGCTATCAGCGCGCGAGCATGGCCTGCCGTCACCCTCTGTTGACGGGGGGCACGGGGGTTGCCAGCGACGTCAGCCCTCGGCAAGCGAGCAGTGCGACCACCGCTACGCCAGGAGCGCCGAGCCATGGGGACCGAGGCAACGCCGTTGCTTGACGAGTTAGGGCTCACCTTCCTGCCCGTCGATCCGCGCGGCGTCTCCGCGTCGGCCTCGGTCGACCTCGCCCCTCGCCCCGAATCCGTCCGGCAGGCCCGGGAGTTCACCCGTCGCACCCTGAAGAGCTGGTCCCTCGCCGAGCATTTCGACGCGGTCGCGCTGGTGGTGTCCGAGCTGGTCACCAACGCCCTGCGCCATGGGATGGGCCGGCGCACGCTGGACTGGGGCCATGGCACGGGGCCGATGCGAACGGATCTGGAGCTCGAACTGCTGTGTGGCGACTCCTGGTTGGTCTGCGCGGTGCGCGATCCCAGCGAGTCCGCCCCCCGGCCGGCCCTGGCCGACAGCGGCGCCGAGGGGGGCCGTGGTCTCCATCTGGTGGACAGCTTCAGCGATGACTGGGGTTGGCGTCGACTGACCGGAGATGCTCGCGGCAAGATCGTCTGGGCAAGGTTCGGGACCGACTGACGCCCTTCTCTCCTGGTTGCCGCCCGCCGCCCCTGAGCGTTCAGCGGATCTGCCCGTTTCGGCGGATCTGGCGTCTCAGCCGCTCCGACCGTCTCAGCCGATCAGATGGTCGAACTCGCCGTCCTTGACGCCCCGTAGCAACGCCTGGATCTCCGCCGGCGTGTAGACCAGCGCCGGCCCTTCGGGGAAGCGCGAGTTGCGCATCGCCACGTCCCCGCTCGGCAGCAGGGCGAACTCCGCGCAGGTGCCCTGAGAGTTGCTGTGGCTGCTCTTCAACCACCTCACGCCCCGCAGGGCGTTCGCCGCCATGCCGTTGTACGCCTCTGGCATTCGGTCTCTCCCCGATCGTGCGAGTGGTGCGGGCGGGCTCCCCTCCCTGCCCCCGAGAGAACCGACCTGCGGGGATCATAACTCCGTTCAATTGCATATGCACGGGATGATGCACGTGCACGACCCCCGGTTGCCGACTGATCACCCTAGGTCCGGATTTCTGACGTTCCGTCAAGACATAGTCACAGCAAGGGAGTACGGCTGGGTTCGAGGAATCCGGCCGCTCCGTCGCCCGCCGGGGACCCCGTTCGGTGGTTCGACGCAGCCGGCCCGTGCATGGTTGCTCCGGGGCGTCACGAATCCGAGCGCACCCGGCCGGCTGGGGGCGCCGTCAGGAGACCGGGTCGAGCAGGTGGTCGAAGGCCGACCCGAGGCGCAGCCAGGCCGAGCGGCCCGCCGCGTACTCGGCGTCGTCAAGAAGGCAGGAGCCCAGCAGCCAACGGATGCGGTCCGCCTTCAACCGGGCTCCGGTGAAGACCAGGTGCTGGCCCCGGTCGCCCACCTCCGAGTCCCAGTCCAGGGCGGCGGCGATCCGCCACTCGGCCGGCACTCCGGCCCAGTCGTCGGCCGGCAGCGCGGCCAACCACGGGCCAACGTTGTCCACCACCAGCGAGCCGCCCGCCGCGTCCCAGCCGAGCAGGCTGTCGGGCCGGTCGGCCAGCCAGAAGCGGCCCCGGCTGCGCGGCGCCAGGCTGGTCAGCTTCGGCAGCGCCGCGTAGAGCCGCTCCGGGTGGAACGGACGCCGCTGCCGCCAGACCATGGTGGCCACCCCATGCGCGTCCGCCCGCTGCGGCAGCAGCGCGCTGCCCGGGTGTTGGCGCGCGGCCAGCGCCGCCACATCGACGCCGGCGACCGCCTGGCGCGGGTAGTCCGGGTCGTGCACGGCGACCTGGCGGGCCGTCGGGTGGAGCTGGCGCAGCAGCTCGGCGTCGGCCTCGGTGACCCGTCCCGACGGATCGGCGAGGGCCAGCAGCGGCGCGTACTCCACCTGCCGCGTCCAGGTCTCGGCCACGGTGCGGCCGTCGTCGCGCCCGGTGGCCAGGCCCAGGCTGGCCAGCTCCTGGCCGGAGGCGAGGGAGCGCCGGATCAGCGCCGGATCGACGGCGGTGACCACGCCGGCCAGCCGCAGCCGGCCGGCGCCGTGCGCCAGCAGGGTCTCGGCCATGGCCTGCGGCTCGACGGCGTCCCACAGCTCGACCACGGCGAGCCGGCAGGTGCCGGCCTCGGCGAGCCGGGTCAGCGCGGGCACCAGATCGTCACGGAGCGCGCAGCAGGCGCAGTCGTTGGCCAGCGGCGCCTCGCCGCTGCCGAGCGTTCCGTCGGCGTCGGCGAGCACCCGGGTCACGGTGCCCCGGGTGGCGCGGGACAGATCGTGGTGCAGCGCGAGGGCGCCGGGCACGGCCCGCAAGAGGGCGCGCACCGCCGTCCGGCGCGCGCCGGCGTGCAGTCCGCCGATCAACACGACGGGCAGGGTGGGCAACCGCATCAACGCTCCTCACGCCTGCCGTAGCGCCGTTCGAAGCGCTCGACGCGACCGGCCGTGTCCAACACCCGCGCGGTGCCGGTGTAGAAGGGGTGACTGGCGGAGGACGTCTCCACATCGATCACGGGATAGGTGTTGCCGTCCTCCCACTCGATGGTCTTGTCGCTGGTCGCCGTGGACCGGGTGAGAAAGGCGTAGCCGGCTGATCTGTCCCGGAAGACCACCGGCTGGTAGGCGGGATGAATGTCCGACTTCATCGCGGTGCTCCTTCGCTCTCGCTGGTGTGCCTCGCTGGCCGGCGCCCCGCGCTCGGGGGCGGGCCTCGGGGCGGGCCTTCCCCGAGTACCCCGAGCGGACCGCTCGACCCCGACGAACTTAGCGAAATGAGAACCGTTTTCACAAAGTGGACACATTGCGTTCCCGGGGCGATCGGAGCCGGGACATTTCCTGGGTGCACCCCGGGCAACAGGGGGCACAACCGGTCCGAACGTCACATCTCCTGACCCTCGTCGCGAACGCACCCCGCCGCTAGGGTGTGCGTCGTGAAGAGCAGGCTGAGCAAGCGGGGGAGCCGGGGGCGCCACGGCCGGTTTCTGACTCTCTGTGTGGCGTCGGCCCTGGCACTGACCGCCGCCGGCTGTTCGTCGGACGACGGGTCCGACGAGCCGATCGAGGGCGTCGACTCCGGGTCAGCCGACGCCGGCCCCGACGACGCCGACGGTCCAGGGGCCGAGGACACGGCCGCGTTGACCGAGCTGTACGAGCGGTACTGGGCGGCGCTGGTGACGCTGGAGAACGAGGGCGAGTTGGACCCGGCGCTCTTCGACGGGATCACCACCCCCGGGCTGGCCGAACAGGAGCTGCTCCGGGTGAGCGGCCTGATCGAGAACGGCCTGACCCGCGAAGGCGAACCGCTGATCTCGGATGTCACGGTCTCCGTGGACGGCGACACCGCCCGGGTGGAGTCCTGTATGAACCAGGCGGACTGGCCGCTGGTCAGCGAGGGCGAGGTCGTTCCCGGGCTGCTGCCCGAGGAGTTGACGGCGCCGCATCCGCAGGTCGTGACCGCCGAACGCGCCTCGGGGGCCTGGCTGATCGACGCCACGCTGCTGACGGAGGAGGCGACGATCTCGTGCGCCTGACACGTGGCGGCCGGGGCCGCCGGGGCCGTCCGGCCCGGAGAACCGTCGCCCGGCTGCTCGTGCTGCTGGGATGCCTGCTGACGTTCGGTGTGGTCGGCCCGCCGGTCGCCTCGGCCGATCCGGTCGACCCCGACTGTGTGGACCGGTCGCCGCAGGGCCGCGTCGTCGTCGACTGCTCCCGCGAGACACCGGGCGGCCCCGGCGGTCCTGGCGACGAGGGCGAGGGCTCGACCGGGGGCGGCGGCAGCGCCGAACCCACCTGCGACCTCACCCAGGTGGCGGCGTTCATCGGCACCGACGAGCACTTCTGCGAGGGCGAGAACGCCTGCTTCATCAGCGACCCGACGTTCCTCTACCCGGATCCGGAGAGCTGGCCCGAGGAGCCGCCACGGGAGGGCGCCGTCTATGTCTACAAGTACTGCGTCGCCCCGGGCGGGGCGATCGTCTTCGACGACTACCTCTGGCGGGGCGGCGAGGAGGAGGGCCCGACCCTCGAAGAGCTGGCCGAGCAGGCGTTCGGCCAGCTCGAAGCGCCCGCCTTCACCCTGGCGTTCAGTCCCCCGGACGAGACTCTGATCTTCCTGGACACCTGGTGGTGGGCCGAGGGTGCCCACGATGACGAGATCGTGGGCACGGCGGCGCTCGGGGTGGTGGCGATCGGCACCCCCGACCGGCTTGAGGTGGATCCGGGGGACGGCTCAGCCGTCCTCCACTGCCGGGTGGTCACCAGCGAGGGCGACGCCTGCGTCCACGCGTTCCAACGTTCTTCCGGCGAAGGCGGCTATCCCGCCAGGGCCCGGCTGGTCTATGACGTCAGGTTCGAGCAGAACGGCGAGCCCTTCGAGGCGCCGGCGCTGCCAGACACGCTGGAGGGGCTGTGGCAGGAGACGGCCGTGCCGGTCGACGAGTCGCAGGCGGTCGTGGTGCGCTGAGCCGGCGGCGCTCCCTGACGCTGGGGGCGTTGGTCGCGCTGTCCCCGCTGGCGCCGCTGGCCGGCTGCACGGTGGAGCGGCGCGAGGACCGGGACGTTGACGGCGACGGCGAGTGGGTCTCCCCCTTCACCGGCGAGGCCGGTGGGGAGCCGGGCCAGGTGCTGGCCGTCAAGGTGGACAACGCGCCACCGGCGAGGCCGCAGATCGGAGTCGAGGCGGCGGACCTCGTCTATGTGGAGGAGGTCGAGGCGGGGCTGAGCCGGCTGGTCGCCGTCTACGCGGGCCGGCTGCCCGAACGGGTCGGGCCCGTGCGCAGCGCCCGCGAGTCCGATCTGGAGCTGCTGCGGCAGTTCGACGAACCGGCGTTGGCGTTCTCCGGCGCGCAGAGCGGCCTGCTGCCGCTGATCGACGCGGCCCCTGCGCACACCAGGACGCCGGACGCGGCGCCCGACGCCTACCACCGCGATCCCCAACGGGCCGCGCCGCACAACCTGTTCGTGGCTCCCGAGGCGCTGCTGGCGACGGCGCCGGAGGCGGGCGAGGCGGCCGATATCGGCTTTGTCTTCGGCGCGGCGCCCGAGGGCGGCGGCGAGCCGGTCGACGAGCGCGAGGTCTCCTACGCCAACGCCGGGTTCGGCTTCCGCTGGGACGCGGCGGCGCGGCGGTGGTCCGTCGCCCTGGACGGCGAGGCCACCGAACTGAGCGCCGCGACCGTGGTGTTGCAGTACGTCACGGTGCGGCCCTCGGAGTTCGGGGACGGCGCCGGCCATATCACCCCCTATACCGAGACGGTGGGCTCGGGCGACGCCGAGGTGTTGCGCGACGGGCGGTCCTGGCCGGCGCGTTGGCGCCGGCGGAGCGAACGGCGGGGCACCGCGTTCACCGGCGCCGACGGTCAGCCGCTGCGCTTCGCCCCGGGCCCGGTGTGGGTGGTGTTCCTGCCGGCCTGAGCCGCCGGGGTCGCCACCACCGGCCGCAGCAGCGCGGGGGTCAGGGCCAGGGTGACGGCGAGGGAGAGCGCCGCCAGCAGCCCCATCGCCGCCTCGACGCCCACGAGTTGCGCGACCGCGCCCCCCAGGGTGGCGCCGACGGCCTGCATGGTCAGCATTCCGGACGAGTGCAGGCCCAGCGCCTGGCCCCGCAGCTCCCCAGGGGTGAGCGCGATCAGCCGCTCCTGGAGCAGCAGTCCGGCGCCGAAGCCGACGCAAGCCACGCCGACCAGCGGCACGGCGAGCGGGATGGGCGGCCCCAGCGCGAAGAGCGTGAAGGGCGCGGCCAGCAGCAGCCGCAGCGGGGTGATCAGCCGGCCGCGCAGCCGGGCCGGCAGCAGCCGGCCGACCAGCACGTCGCCCAGCACCATGCCCAGCGCGCTCGCCACGAAGAGCAGGGCGGCGGCCTCGGGGGCGAAGGGCACGATCAGCGCCTCGCAGCCGACGACAAGACCGTTCGGCACCCAGAGCGCGGCGTAGCAGACCCGGCGGTCCCGGCTCGACCAGAGCCGCCGGTTGCCGCGCCAGGTCTCGGCGACGGACGGCCGCCCCGGCGCGTTGGGCGGCCGGTCGGTCAGGCCCAGGCGCGCGAGGAGCGCGGCGCCCAGGAAGAGGGCGCACGCGACCAGCAGCGCGCCGCGCGGGGAGACGAGCACCACCAGCACGCCGCCCAGCGCGAAGCCGGCGATCTGGGTGGCGCCCATCGCGACATTGATGGTCGAACGGGCCAGCAGATAGCCGTCGTCGGGCACGATCCGCAGCAGCAGCCCCCAACGGACGGCGCCGGCCACCGAGTTGACCAGCCCCAGCGTCAACACCACGGCCAGCGCCAGCGGGATGGGCAACCCCGGCGCGGCCAGCGTCGCCGCGCCCAGCGCGAAGAGCAACAGCACGCCCACGGTGGCGGCGCGGGGCCGGAGCCGGTCGGCGGCGGAGAGCAGCGTGGTCGCGCCGAGCACCTGTGCGAAGGAGGACCCGAACATGCTCACGGCGGTGAGCAGCGGCGATCCTGTGGTGTCGTGGACCAGGACCGCCAGGGCCAGGCCCTGGACGGTCAACCCGGCGCCACCCGCCGTGGTGGTCAGGAAGAGCGGGGTGAACTCCGGCACCCGGAGAAGCTGACGGTAGCTGCGCATCCCGGCAGTGTGCGGAAGGACCCGGCGGACGGCGCAGCTTTTCGCGCCGACGCGAAAACCCGGCGTGGCGGCGGGGGGTGGGGCATGATACGCAGGGAAATCGAACAGGAGTTCCCCAACGGGGGCGGGAAGGGGCACCGATGGGTGACTGGGTGCTGAGCCCCGATGTGCTGGCCGGGGGTCGGTTCCGGGTGTCGGCGATGGCCGAGACGGTGGCCACGCTGCTCTCGTTGGCCGGCAACGGCGAACAGCCCGGCTGGGCGCACGGGCTGGCCGGCCACCGGGCCGCGTTCCGGGCGCGGTTGGCGGCTGACCCGGTGGCGACGCGGTTCCTCGCCACCGCCATGGGCCGCGA
This sequence comes from Streptomyces profundus, assembly GCF_020740535.1. Taxonomy (NCBI): domain Bacteria; kingdom Bacillati; phylum Actinomycetota; class Actinomycetes; order Kitasatosporales; family Streptomycetaceae; genus Streptomyces; species Streptomyces profundus. Next base: position 3,770,741 of record NZ_CP082362.1, on the reverse strand, counting down.
CTGGCTGCCGGACTTCCTGGTCGCCCCGCCCCACCCGGAGGACCGGGACTTCGAGGACGAGTGGCGGCGGCTGCGCGCCACCCCACCGGCCGTGGCGGCGGCCGACACCGCGTACACCGGGCCGCTGCCCGCCCTGCTGCGGGGGCCCGAACTGCCGGAGCGCGTCGCGGAGTTGGTGCGCTGGGTGTGGACGGAGACGGTGCGAGCCGACTGGCCGCGCCGGTCGCGGATCTTCGAGGCGGACATCGTCTCCCGCACCCAGGCCCTCGCCAGCGGCGGCTGGGTCGCGGCGCTGGCCACGCTGCGGCCCGGTCTGCGCTGGCTCGGCGACGGCAGGCTCCGGATCAACGCCCACCCCAACCCGCCGCGCGCGCTGGCCGACGCCGAGCTGCTGTTCATCCCGACCACGACCAGCCGAGGCTGGGTGGGGTGGTCCCAGCCGCACCGCTACGCGGTGGTCTACCCCTGCTCCGGGCTGCTGGCCGAGCCGGCGGCGGCGCGGGACGGCACGGCGCTCGGCCGGCTGCTGGGCGCCAACCGGGCGGCGGTGCTGCGCCGGCTGGCCACGCCGCGTTCGCCGAGCCAGCTGGTCGCGCTCACCGGCCAGCCGCTGGGGTCAGTCGGCGGGCATCTGCGGGTGCTCCGGGAGGCGGGTCTGGTGCGGCGGCGGCGCGCCGGCCGCTCGGTGCTGTACTACCGCACGGAGTTGGGCGACCGGCTGCTGGCCGGCCCCGACGAGCCACCGGCCGAACCCTTGACCTCAACTTAACTTGAACTCGTACGCTCCGTTCCATGAGCATGGAGATCACGGCCTGGAACGCGCTGTACAACGCCCGCCACGCGAAGGACGACCAACGCCCCTTCTCCCGCGCGACGCTGCGTCGCATCGGCGGGTTCGCCGGCCCGCACCGCCGGGCCCTCACCTGGTTCCTGGTGCTCAGCGTCCTGACGGCGCTGCTCGCCGTCGCCACCCCGGTGCTCGCCGGACGCGTGGTGAACGCGATCTCCGACGGCGCCGAGCAGCGCGTGGTGATCACCATCGCGCTGGCCATCGCGGCGATCGCCGTCGCCGAGGCCGGCGTCAACCTCCTCGCCCGCTGGCTCTCGGCGCGGATAGGCGAGGGACTGATCCTGGACCTGCGCACCGCCGTCTTCGACCATGTGCAGCGGATGCCGATCGCGTTCTTCACCAGAACCCGCACCGGGGCCCTGGTCAGCCGGCTGAACTCGGATGTGATCGGCGCCCAGCGGGCGTTCAGCGACACCCTCTCCGGGATGCTGAGCAATCTGGTGATGCTGCTGCTCACCATGGGCGTGATGCTCTCCATCTCCTGGCAGATCACGGTGCTGGCGCTGGCGCTGCTGCCGATCTTCATCCTGCCGGCCCGCCGGATGGGCCGCCGGCTGGCGCGGCTCTCCCGGGAGGCCGCCAACCACAACGCGGTGATGTCGACGCAGATGACCGAGCGCTTCTCGGCGCCCGGCGCCACCCTGGTCAAGCTCTACGGGCGGCCCGACGAGGAGTCCCACGAGTTCGCGGTGCGCGCCCGGCGGGTGCGGGACATCGGGATCAGGTCGGCCATGTTGCAGATGGTCTTCGTCACCACCCTCACCCTGGTCTCGGCCCTGGCGCTGGCCCTGGTCTACGGCCTCGGCGGGTTCTACGCGCTCCGTGGCGATCTGGACTCGGGCGCCGTGGTCTCGCTGGCGCTGCTGCTGACCCGGCTCTACGCGCCGCTGACCGCGCTGGCCAGCGCCCGGGTCGAGGTGATGAGCGCGCTGGTGAGCTTCCAACGGGTGTTCGAGGTGCTGGATCTGCGCCCGCTGATCGAGGAGCGCCCCGACGCCCGCCCGGTCCCGGCCGGCCCGGTCTCCGTCCGCTTCGACGGTGTCGACTTCGGCTACCCGGCGCCCGACAAGGTCTCGTTGGCCTCCCTCGAAGAGGTGGCGACGCTGGACGCGCGCGGCGGCGAACAGGTGCTGCACGAGGTCTCGTTCACCGCCGAGCCCGGTCAACTCGTCGCGCTGGTCGGCTCGTCCGGCGCCGGCAAGTCCACCATCGCGCAGCTGGCCACCCGGCTCTACGACGCGGACGGCGGCAGCGTCGAGGTGGGCGGGGTGGATGTCCGCGAGCTGACGGCGGCCTCGCTGCGCGAGACGGTGGGCATGGTCACCCAGGACGGGCACCTCTTCCACGAGACGGTCCGCGCCAATCTGCGGCTGGCCAGGCCGGAGGCCACCGAGGACGAGCTGTGGGACGCCCTGCGCAGGTCCCGGCTCGACGACCTGATCGAGGCGCTGCCCGACGGCCTTGACACGGTGGTGGGCGAGCGCGGCTACCGGCTCTCCGGCGGCGAGCGGCAGCGGCTGACCATCGCCCGGCTGCTGCTGGCCCAGCCCAGGGTGGTGATCCTGGACGAGGCCACCGCCCATCTCGACGCCACCTCGGAGGCGGCGGTGCAGGAGGCCCTGGCGGAGGCGCTGGCCGGCCGGACCTCGGTGGTGATCGCCCACCGCCTGTCCACGGTGCGCGCGGCGGACCAGATCCTGGTGGTCGAGGCCGGCCGCATCGCCGAACGCGGCACCCACGACGAGCTGTTGGCGGCCGGCGGTCGCTACGCGGAGCTGTACCGCACCCAGTTCGAGACGTCGGCGGACGACGCGTCCGACGAGGTCCGGCCGATCACGGCGGAACCCGTCGCCTGACGTTCCGTCCGGTGCCCTCCCGCGCCGGCTCGCCCGGTCGGCGCAGCTCAGCGCGCGGGAGCCGGCGGCCGGTCGGACCATGATCATATGACCCTCACGCTTGATCATCTGCGCCGCTGCACGGTGGCCGCCGACCTCGGGGCGGCCCGCACCCGCGTCTATCTCAAACAGACAGGACTGATCGTGGACGAGCCGTCCGTGGTGGCGGTGAACACCAGAAACGGCTCGTTGATCGCGGTCGGCACCCCCGCCGAGCGGATGTCGGGGCGCACCCCGGCCAACATCCGGGTGATCCGCCCGATCAACGGCGGCACCGTCGTCGACATCGAGATGGCCCAGCGGATGCTGCGCGCGATGGTCGGCAGCAGGCTGCGGCGGGCCTGGCGCCGCCGCCCGCTGCTGCGGGCCGCCGTCTGCATCCCGCACGACGCCGACCCGCTCTCCCGCCGCGCGATGCACGAGACCATGGTCGGCCTCGGCGCCCGCCGGGTCGAGCTGGTGGACGGCCTGGTCACCGCCGGCATCGGCGCGGGCCTGCCGGTGGAGGAGCCGGAGGCCACCATGATCGTGCAGTGCGGCGCCACCACCACCCAGATCGCGGTGCTCGCCCTCGGCTCCATCGTGGCCGCCGAGAAGGTCCCGATGGGCGGCGAGACCATCGACCGGGCGCTCCTCCAACACCTCCGCAACCAGCACGAGTTGCTGCTGCCCAGCCAGGCCGTCAGGCCGCTGCACACGGCGCTGGCCAGCTCCCACGACCAGATCGCCGAGGTGCACGGACGGGATGTCGCCACCGGCCTCGGCCGCACCGTCAAGGTCGACCCCGAGTCGCTGCGCGCCGCGCTGCGCGCCCCCCTGACCGGGCTGCTGGACGCGCTGCGCTCCGTGCTGCACCGCTGCCCGCCCGACCTGGTCGCCGACCTCACCGACCGGGGCATCGTGCTCACCGGCGGCGCCGCCGAACTGCCGGGCCTGGACGAGGCGGTGCGGCACAACACCGGGGTCCCCGTCACCGTGGCCGCCGACCCGGGGCTGTGCGCGGTGCTGGGCCTCGGCGCGCTGCTCGAAGGACGGATCACCGCCCAGGTGCCCGCGCCGGAGCCCATCCCGGCCTGACCCCGGCGGCGGCCGGCCCCCTCCGTGCCCCGCCGGGAGGGGGCACGGAAGGGGCGGCGTGGTCGTGGTGTCATGGGGTGGGCAGAAGAGAACGTCAAGACCACCACTGTGAGAGCGCGAGAGAAGGCGTGAGGCTTTCATGAGCACGCACTACGACGTCGTCGTCCTGGGCGCGGGGCCCGGGGGCTACACCGCGGCCGTCCGGGCCACCCAGCTGGGGCTGCGGACCGCGATCGTCGAGGAGAAGTACTGGGGCGGGGTGTGCCTGAACGTCGGCTGTATCCCCTCCAAGGCGCTGCTGCGCAACGCCGAGTTGGCCCACCTGTTCCAGCACGAGGCGGACACCTTCGGCATCCGGGTGGAGGGCAGCGTCACGTTCGACTACGGCGCGGCGTTCCAGCGCAGCCGCGAGGTCGCCGACGGCCGGGTCAAGGGGGTGCACTACCTCACGAAGAAGAACGGCATCACCGAGTACGAGGGTCGGGGCACCTTCACCGACGCGAACACGCTGGACGTGACGCTGACCGCCGGCGGCTCGGAGACCGTCACCTTCGACCACTGCGTGATCGCCGCCGGCGCCACCACCCGTCTGCTGCCCGGCACCAGCCTCAGCGACCGGGTGGTCACCTATGAGGAGCAGATCCTCAGCGAGACGCTGCCGGGCAGCATCGTCATCGCGGGGGCGGGCGCGATCGGCGTCGAGTTCGCCTATGTGCTGCGCAACTACGGCGTGGATGTCACCATCGTCGAGTTCCTGGACCGGCTGGTCCCGTTGGAGGACGTGGAGGTCTCCAAGGAGCTGGCCCGGCAGTACCGCAAGCTGGGCATCAAGGTGCTGACCTCGACCCGGGTGGACGGCATCGACGACTCCGACCCGAACGCCCCGGTGCGGGTGACCGTCACCGACGGCAAGGGCGCCCAGCAGGTGCTCGAGGCCGACAAGGTGCTCCAGGCGATCGGCTTCGCGCCCCGCGTCGAGGGCTACGGCCTGGAGCGGACCGGCGTCCAGCTCACCGAACGCCGCGCCATCGAGATCGACGGCCGGGGCCGCACCAGCGTCCCGCACATCTACGCCATCGGCGATGTCACGGCCAAGCTGATGCTGGCCCACGCCGCCGAGGCCATGGGCGTCATCGCCGTCGAGACCATCGCCGGCGCGGAGACCATGGAGCTGGACTTCACCATGATCCCGCGCGCCACCTACTGCCAGCCGCAGATCGCCAGCTTCGGCCTGACGGAGGCCCAGGCCAGGGAGCAGGGCTTCGCCGTCAAGTCGGTGAAGTTCCCGTTCACCGCCAACGGCAAGGCGCACGGCCTGGGGCAGCCCTCCGGCTTCGTGAAGGTGATCAGCGACGAGACCCACGGCGAGCTGCTGGGCGCGCATCTGATCGGCCCCGAGGTGACGGAGCTGCTGCCCGAGCTGACCCTGGCCCAGCAGTGGGACCTCACGGTCCACGAGGTCGCCCGCAACGTCCATGCCCACCCGACCCTGGGCGAGGCCGTCAAGGAGGCCATCCACGGCCTCGCCGGCCATATGATCAACATGTGAGCACCGGGAGTTGGGGCTTCCCGTTCCGGCCCCGGCCGGAACGGGGGGTCGGCGGGTAGGCTCGGTTCCATGGCCCTCAGCGCGGGTGACGTGGACCGGTTCGAGGCCGCCAGGCCGCGCCTGGCGGCCATCGCCTACCGCCTGCTCGGCTCCTCGATCGAGGCCGAGGACGCCGTGCAGGAGACGTTCCTGCGCTGGCAGGCCGCCGATGTCGACCGCGTCGAGGTGCCCGAGGCGTGGCTGACGAAGGTCCTCACCAACCTCTGCCTCAACCAGCTCGCCTCGGCCCGCGCGCGGCGCGAGACCTATGTGGGGCAGTGGCTCCCCGAGCCGCTGCTCGCCGGGGACCCGATGCTGGGCCCGGCCGACACCGCCGAGCAGCGCGAGTCCCTCTCGTTCGCGATCCTCACGCTGATGGAGCGGCTCTCCCCCGGCGAACGCGCCGTCTATGTGCTGCGGACGGCCTTCGACTACCCGCACCGGGAGATCGCCGAGATCCTCGACACCACCGAGGCGGCCAGCCAACAGACGTTCCACCGCGCCAAGAAGCATCTCGCGAACGGCCGCGCGCGCGTCGAGATCGACGAGGCCGCCGCCCGGCGGATCGTGAAGGAGTTCCTCACCGCGGCCACCAGCGGCCGGACCGAGCCGCTGGTGCGGCTGCTCACCGAGGACGTCATCTCGATCGGCGACGGCGGCGGGAAGGTCCCGGCCCGCGCCAAGGCGTTCGAAGGCGCCCAGGCGGTCGCCCGCTTCATGTGGGGCCTCTTCCGGCCGGCCGAGGCCAAACGGGCCCGGGTCGGCGGCGCGCCCGAGGTCCATGCCGCCATCGCCAACGGCGACCCCGCCTTTGTGGCGGTGGTCGACGGCCGGGTCATCGGCGTCGCGTGCCTGGAGATCACCGCCGACGGCATCGCCGCGTTCCGCAGCCAGGTCAACCCCGACAAGCTCGGACGCGCGACCGAACGGTGGGCCGCGACGGAGCACGGCGAACCGCTGCTCATCGCGTTCTGACCCCGCCGCCATGGTGTGAGGTGCCTCACAACGCCTTCCTGTCAGGAAACGGCCGGCTGCCCGGTTCAGGTGGTGAACCTCCCCACGACAGGAGCAAGGACATGCGGCATCGCATCATCGTCCTAGGAGCCGGATACACCGGAGCCGTCGCGGCCGGGCGTCTCGCCAGGCGGCTGCACCGCGAGGACGTCGCCATCACCCTCGTCAACGCCGAGCCCGACTTCGTCGAGCGGGTCCGGATGCACCAACTGGCCGTCGGCCAGGAGCTCAAGCCCCGGCCGCTCGGCGTGATGTTCGCCGACAGCGGCGTCGAGCTGAGACACGCCAAGGTCACCGGCGTCGACGTCGAGGGGGCGAGTGTCGACATCACGGGCGACGGCGGCGCGGAGGCGCTCACGTTCGACACCCTCGTCTACGCGCTCGGCAGCCGGTGGCACACCCATGGCATCCCGGGCGTCGCCGAGCACGCCCACGAGATCGCCAGCCGTCCCGGCGCGCTCCGGCTGCGCGCACGCCTGGCCGGTCTTGAAGCCGGCCAGGCGGTGGTCGTCGTCGGCGGCGGGCTCACCGGTCTTGAGGCCGTGACCGAGATCGCCGAGAGCCGCCCGGACCTCGATGTCGCCCTCGCCGCCCAGGGCGGACTCGGCGACTGGCTCTCGGCCAGGGGCCGGCGCCATGTGCGGAAGGTCTTCGACCGGCTCGGCATCACCGTGCACGAGCACTCCGCCGTCACCGCCGTCGAGCCCGACCAGGTCAGCACCGCCGACGGCGGGTCCCTGCCGGCCGCCGTCACGGTGTGGACCGCCGGCTTCGCCGTCCACACGATCGCCAGGGCCACCGCCCTTGAGGTCGGCGACAGCGGTCAGATCGTGGTGGACGCGACGATGCGCTCGGTCTCGCACCCGAACGTGTACGCCATCGGCGACGCCGCCCTGGTGGCGGGCCCGGGCGACAAGCCGCTGCGGATGTCCTGCGCCTCGGGCGTCCCCACCGCCTGGCAGGCGGCGGACGCCGTCGCGGCGCGTCTGACCGGCGGAAGGATCCCGAAGACGCGGGCGCGCTACTTCAACCAGTGCGTCTCGCTCGGCCGCCGGGAGGGCCTGATCCAGTACGTCAGCGCAGACGACGTCTCCCACCGGGCGGCCCTGTCCGGGCGGTTCGCCGCGCTCTACAAGGAACTGGTCTGCAAGGGCGCGGCCTGGGGCGTCGCCAACCCGACGCTGGGGCTGCCCACGCGGCGCCGCCGGATGGTGCGGGAGCTGATCCCCCAGGACCACTGAGGGGAACCGTCCGGGCCGGCGGGGCGGCGGTTCAGGGGTTGGGCGGGTCAGGGGTGGGCGGGGCGCGGCTACTCCCCACGCCGTACGCGGGGGGCGGGCCGCGCGCCTACCGTGGTCGGGTGACCACCAAGGACCTGGGGCGGGACCTGGCGCTGAGCGTGGGCGTGGGCTGTCTCACGGCTGCCGACCTGGCGTCCAACGTTCCCGGCTCGCGCGAGGACGACCCGCTGAGCTGGACGCTGTTCGCCGTCTCGGTGCTCGGCCTGGCCTGGCACCGGCGCCGACCGCTGATCGCGGTGGTGGTCACCGGAGCGGGCTCGCTCGGCTGGACGCTGATCGGGCATCTGGGCGAACTGCTCAACCTGCCCTGGATGGTGGCGCTCTACTTCCTCGCCGCCTCGGGCGAGCGGCGGCGGACCCTGTGGGTGGGGGCGATCGCCGTCCTCGCCTCCGGCGCCGCCTCCGTGCTGGCCGGGCAGGAGGTGGGGCGGCCGGTGCCCTCGCCCGTGTTGGAGATGGGTATCCCGGTGGTGCCGCTGCTGCTGGGCGAAGTGGTGCGCGGACGGCGCGAGTTGACCGCCTCCTACGCCGAACGGGCGCATCGGGCCGAGCGGGAGCGCGAACGGGAGGCCGAGCGCCGGGTACGGGAGGAGCGGATGCGGATCGCCAGGGAGCTGCACGACATCGTGGCGCACACCGTCTCGGCGATGACCGTGCAGGCCGGGGTGGCGCTGGACGCGCTCGATCGCCGGCCCGAGGTGAGCCGCGCGGCGCTGCGGCAGGTCCGTGCCTCGGGCCGGGAGGCGGTCAGCGAGCTGCGCACCACGCTGAAGGTGCTGCGCGACGAGCCGGACGAACCGGTCTCGCCGGCGCCCCGGCTGGCGCAACTGCCCGAGCTGATCGGCAGATTTCCCGAGGATCGGCCCCGGGTGCGCCTGCACGGGGGCGGCCTGCTGGACGACGGCGACGCGGTATCCCCCCTTGTCCAGCTCGCGGCCTACCGGATCGTCCAGGAAGCGCTCACCAATGTGGTGCGCCACTCGCGGGCCCGGCGGGCCGCCGTCTCCCTGCACCGCGACGAGCTCGGCGGCCTCACCGTCGAGGTGGTGGACGAGGGGCCGGCGCGTCCGGGGGGCGGTTCGGCCGAGACCGGCTTCGGTCTGCTGGGCATGCGGGAGCGGGCGCACGCGGTCGGCGGCACCCTGGAGTACGGGCCCCTGCCCGACGGCGGCTTCCGGGTGCGCGCCACCCTGCCGGACGAAAGGCCCGGAGGCGAGCACGGGACGCGGGAAGGGCGGACGACATGACGGCGGACCGGACGCGGGTGGTGCTGGCGGACGACCAGACCGTGGTCAGGGCCGGGTTCCGGGCGCTGCTCGACCTGACGGACGACCTGGTGGTGGTCGCCGAGGCGGGCGACGGCGAACGGGCGCTGGACGCGGTGCGCACCACCCGCCCCGATGTGGTGTTGATGGACATCAGGATGCCCCGTGTGGACGGCCTGGAGGCCACCCGCCGGATCGCCGCCGATCCCGCGCTGGACGCGGTCAGGGTGCTGGTCCTCACCACCTACGAGGCGGACGAGTATGTCTTCGAGGCGCTGCGCGCCGGCGCCGCCGGCTTCCTGCTCAAGGACATCGAGCCGGACGCGCTGCGCGAGGCGATCCGCGCGGTGGCCACCGGCCGGAGCCTGCTGGCGCCCGCCGTCACCCGGCGGGTGATCGAGGAGTTCGCCAGGCTCCGCGCCCCGCTGGACGACGGCGCCCACCGGCTGGCGCCGCTGACCGGCCGGGAGCGCGAGGTGATGGCGCTGGTCGCCGCCGGGCTCACCAACGAGGAGATCGGCGCCCGGTTGCTGATGTCGCCGCTGACCGCCAAGACCCATGTCAGCCGCGCCATGACCAAGCTCGGCGCCAGGGACCGCGCGCAGCTGGTGGTCATCGCCTACGAGACGGGCCTGGTGCGGGCCGGCTTCGCCGACTGAGCACCGCCGGGCGCCGACGGCTGCTCCCTGTGGTGTAGCAGCCGACTCCCGGCGGCGGATGGCGGGGCGCGGCGCGCGGCCTAGCGTCGGTCAGGTGATCGAAGCAGAGCGACTCACCAAACGCCATGGCGCGGTGACGGCCGTCGACCGGCTGTCCTTCGCGGTCCGGCCCGGCCGGGTCACCGGCTTTCTGGGGCCCAACGGGGCCGGCAAGTCCACCACCATGCGGCTGATCCTCGGCCTGGACACGCCCAGTTCGGGCAGCGCCAGGATCGGGGGGCGCGACTATCGGGATCTGCCGGCGCCGCTCGGCGCGGTCGGCTCGCTGTTGGACGCCAGGGGCGTGCACGGCGGCCGATCCGCCCGGGCCCATCTGGCGGGGTTGGCCGCGGCCAACGGGCTGCCGCGCCGCCGGGTCGACGAGGTACTGGAACTCGTCGGCCTCGACCCGGCGACGGCGGCCAAACGCACCAAGGGCTTCTCGCTGGGCATGGGGCAACGGCTGGGCATCGCTTCCGCCCTGTTGGGCGACCCCGAGGTACTGATGCTGGACGAGCCGGTCAACGGACTGGACACCGACGGCATCCGGTGGATCCGCGATCTGATGAAGTCGCTGGCCGCCGAGGGCCGCACGGTCTTCCTCTCCAGCCATCTGATGAGCGAACTGGAGCTGACCGCCGAGCATCTGATCATCATCGGACGCGGCCGGCTGCTGGCCGACACCCCGATGCGGGAGTTCATCGACGCCCACTCCCGGCCCGCCACCCTGGTCCGCGCGGCGGAGGCGGAGCGGCTGCGCGAGGTGCTGGAGACGGCGGGCGCCCGGGTCGGCGCCGACGCCCGCGGCGGCTGGCTGGCCGAGGGGCCGACGGCCGAGGCGATCGGCGAACTGGCCCTGGCCCATGGCGTGGCGCTGAGCGAACTCACCCCGCACCGCTCCTCGTTGGAGGAGGTCTACACCGCGATGGCCGCCGCCGCCACCGAGTACCAGGGACGAGGGATCACCCCATGACGTTCACCACTCCCCCCGCGACCACCCCGTCCACCTCGAACACCCCGAACGCCGCCGCCGGCGCCGGGGGCGGGGCGCGGGCCGGCTTCCGGCAGGCCCTGGCCTTCGAGTGGATCAAGTTCCGCAGCGTGCGCTCCACCGTGTACACCACGGCCGTGATGGCGCTGCTGCCGGCGCCCGGCGCGGTCTTCGTGGCCGCGACGGACAGCCTCCAGCCGGACGACACGGTGCTCGGCGCCGGCCTCACCCTCGCGCTGCCGGCGCTGATCCTGGCCGCCGTGGTCGGCGCGCTGGTGATCTGCGGCGAGTACGGCAGCGGCACCATGCGGAGCACGGTGGCCGCAGTGCCGCGCCGAGGTACCGTGCTCGCCGCCAAGGCGGCGCTGCTGACGGGGCTGCTCTACGCGCTGATGCTGCCCTCCTGCGGGGCCGCCTACCTGGTCGGGGACGCGATGCTGGACGGCTCGCACGCCCAGGGCGATCCGCTGCCGGCGCTGTTCGGCGTGGCGGCGGCCTTCCCGGTGGCCGGGCTGCTCGGCCTGGCCCTGGGCACGCTGATCCGGCACAGCGCCGGCGCGATCACCTCGGTGGTGGGGGTGCTGCTGCTCCCCGAGCTGTTCGGCCCGCTCTTCGGCGACGCCCAGCGCTGGGTCGCCGGGCTCTCTCCCACGGCGGCGCTACAGAAGCTGACCCAGACCTCGGACGCCACGGCCGAGACGGTCGGCTCGCTGGGCGGCTGGCCCTCCCTGCTGCTGGTCGCCGGCTACACGGCGCTGACCCTGCTGGCCGCGGGGACGCTGCTGGCTCGCCGGGACGTGTGACGCGGGCGCCGGCAGCGCTCAGCCGGCCGTCCCACCCCCGGAAGCCGCGTCGTCCTGATCGTCGGCCGCCGCGTCGGAGTCGGTGGCCTCGGCGGATTCCGCGGCCTCGGCGATCTCCTCGCGGAGTCGGCTCTCGATGCGGGCCAGCAGCCGGGAGACCTGCATCTGTGAGATGTTCAGCCGTTCCGCGATCCCGGCCTGGGTCATCTCCCCGAAGTACCGCAGATACAGGATCTGTTGTTCGCGTTCGGGAAGGCGGCGCAGGGTGGGGCGCACCGTCTCGCGGTAGAGCACCCGGTCGAAGCCGGGGTCGGCGTCGCCCAGGGTGTCCACCAGGGTGTGGCCGTCGCCCGGCTGGCTCAGCTCGGCGTCCAGCGAGAGCGGACGGAAGCTGTCCAGCGCGGAGAGGCCCTGCCGGACCTCCTCGGTGGTCAGCCCGGCGGACTCGGCGAGGGCCGACTCGTCGTCGGGCCGGTCGTCCGGGTGGTTCTCCAGGCGGCGCTGCGCGGCGCGCACCCGCTGCCGCAACTCCTGGGTGCGGCGCGGGACATGGACGCCCCAGAGGTGGTCCCTGAAGTGTCGTCTGACCTCTCCGACGATGGTCGGCACCGCATAGCTCTCGAAGGCGTGGCCGCGCCCGGGGTCATAGCCGCGCACCGCCTTCACCAGGCCGAGGGCGGCGACCTGCGCCAGGTCCTCGGCGGACTCGCCCCGCCCCCGGTAGCCGCGGGCGAGCCGCTCGGCCATCGGCAGCCAGGCGCTGGTCACTTCCCGACGGAGTCGGTCACGTTCCACCCCATCCGGAAGTTCGGCTATGCGTTCGAAGTCACCTCGGGTGTCGGGGGCGTCGTCGTGCGGGTGGCCACGCCGGGAGCGCGGCGCGGAAGGCGGCCCGTTCACCCGGGTGGTGGTGCGGTTCCTGGCGCGGGGTCCGCGCTGGTCGGCAGTCCTCATATCGGCTCTCCAAGACGGTCGGGGCTCCCGAACTCCGCTCGGGAACGTGCCTTTTGTCCCGAGCACGTCCTATGCCCCTGCCCGACCCTCCCCGCCACAAACGGGACGGGCCACGCCTCTCGACGCCGCTCGTCCGCGTTGCCCGCGGTGCGGTGCGGAAGCAAAGTGAACCAAGGCGTCTAGGAGGTGCCCATGGATGTTCTCGTGCTGATCGGTCGCATCTTGTTCGTGCTCCTTTTTCTCAACTCGGCGATCGGGCATCTGACCCAGACCAAGGCGATGGCCGGATACGCCGGCTCCCAGGGCGTTCCCTACCCCTGGCTGGCCGTCTTCGGCTCGGGCCTGCTCCAGTTGGTCGGCGGGTTGATGGTGCTGCTCGGCGTCTGGCCGGACGTCGGCGCGCTGCTCCTGGTGATCTTCCTGGTGCCCACGGCGTTGCTGATGCACAAGTTCTGGACGGAGGACGACCCACAGGCGAAACAGAACAGCCTGGTGCAGTTCCTCAAGGACCTCTCACTGGCCGGCGCGGCGCTGATGCTCTTCGCCTTCTTCGCCCATGTGGGCGACGATCTGGGCCTCAGCATCGCCGGGCCACTGTTCGACATCGACTGACCGTCCCCCGCCGGCGGGGGTCATCGGCCGATCCGGCTTTCCCCTTCGCCGACGCGGCCACCGCGTGATCCCTTACCTTTGGTGACGGCCGGGAACCAAGGCGAGCGCCCTGCCGTTCCATAACCGACGAACGGGGCGAAGGGGGCTGCTCGGTGAATCTGCTCGATGTGCTGCTGCTCGTGGCGGCGATCGCGGCGGCCGTCTCCGGATTCCAGCGCGGGCTGATCGCCGGAGTGGTCTCGCTGGCCGGCTTCGTCGGCGGCGCGGCGCTCGGTGTCTGGCTGCTGCCCTTCTTCGTCGACCAGCTCACCGCCGGATCGGTCGCCGCCACCGTGGTCGCGCTGCTGGTGGTGCTGGTGCCGGCGGCCGTCGGGCAGGCGCTGGCCTGGCCGTTGGCGCTGCGGCTGCGCAACGCGGTCCGCTGGGCCCCCGCCCGCTGGTTCGACGGCGCGGGCGGCGCGGTCTTCAACGCGGTGGGCGTGCTGCTGGTGGCCTGGATAGCCGCCAGCGCGCTGGTGCCGACGCCCTCGCCCGGGCTCAACCGCGAGGTGCAGGGCTCGGCCCTGCTCGGCGGAGTCCAGGACCGGATGCCGGCCACGGCGCCCACCTGGTTCAGCCGCGCCACCAACGCGCTCAGCGACGCCGGATTCCCCCAGGTGTTCAACCCCTTCGAGAACGACCCCACGGTCGATGTGCCGCCGCCGTCGGGCGACAACGTCACGGAGGCCGCGGCGATCGCGGCCGAGCAGAGCACGGTCAAGATCAACGCCACCTCGGGCTTCTCCGGCGGCCAGGAGGGCAGCGGATTCGTCTACGCGCCCGAGCGGGTGGTCACCAACGCGCATGTGGTGGACGGCGCCAGCGTGGTCGCGGTGCAGGTCGGCGGCGTGGGAGCGCGCCTGGAGGCCACGGTGCTGCTCCAGGACTCCGACATCGACGTCGCGGTGCTCGCCGTCCCCGGGCTCTCCGCGCCCACCCTGGAGTTGGCCGACGACGCGCGGCGCGGCGATCCGGCGGTCGTCGCCGGCTACCCGGAGAACGGCGGCCTCGACCTGCGCGCCGCCACGGTCGCGAGCCGCACCACGGCCCAGGGCCAGGACATCCACGGCCGGAACGTCGTCAACCGCGATATCTACGCGGTGCGCGGCCTGGTCCGCCCGGGGAACTCCGGCGGCCCCCTGCTCACCACCGAAGGCCAGGTGTACGGGATGGTCTTCGCCCGCTCGGTCACCCACTCCGAGACGGGCTATGTGCTGACCGCCGACCAGATCCGCCCCCATCTGGAACAGGCCGGCTGACCCGCGTCACGCTTCGCGCCGGGTGAGGAGCCGGCGGACGGCCTCAGCCGTCCAACGCCCGGCCGCGCCCGGCCGGGCGGCCAGATAGCCGGCGGTCGAAACGGCCGACCAACCGTGCCCGGCCATCAACCCCGAGCCCAACATCCGCAGATAGGCGGCGGCCGGCGCGTTCCCCGCCACCGCGTCCAGGCGCCAGGGCGCGGTGAACGTCACCATGGGGACGCCCTCGTGCTCCCCCGCCAGCACCAGCGTCTCGTACCGGCCGGGGCCGAGAGCGGCGCGGCCCGAGGCGCCGAGCAGCGCCGGCAGATCCAGATCCCGTCCGGGAGCGCGGCCCATCTCCTGCGCGGCGACATCGGAGAACTGACCGACCGTCAGCAGATGCGCGACCGCCGGCGCCCGTCCCGGCGCGTCCGGATCGAGGAACGCGCGCCCTCCCGACCAGACCGCCGACTCGGTGGCGAAGTACAGCACGCCTGGCAGCATCACGGGGCGGGTACGCGGCGGCGGGCTCGGATCGCGGCACCCCGGGTGGGCGACGCCGCCACCGGGCGGAGAGCCGCCCCGCAGATAGTGCCCGAGCCGCTCGACCGACATGTTGGACCCATAGGCCGCATACCAGACCAACCCCGACCCCTCGTCAGCCACCGGCCAGCCCCTTCCCTCACGATGTGACGCCCACCGACGCGGGTCAGCCGCCGGAGGCGTCCGTCGGGAGGTCGTCGATCCAGGCGTAGCGGGTGCCGCCGCCCTGGGTGGAGCGGAGTTGGTAGAGGCCGGAGCCGTCGCCGGCACCGCGGCGGGCGGCCAGCATCAGGGGCAGCGGCACCTGCCCCGTGATGACCAGGTCGACGGACCGGCCGTGGCGGGGCCCACCGTCGAAGCGGACGCGGATCACATGGTGCGTCGAGGAGGTCTCAGCCATGCCGCCAACCTAACCGCGCACCACTGACAGCCATCGCCCGCGCCGATCCGGTCCGCACCGCCATGACCCCGCCGTTCTCCGCCACCGCCCCGAGGGCGACCGTCCCCGACCCCACTCGAAAGAGTGACGTGGGGAACGTCCGTAGCACCCCGGGGAACGGAGGCGGAGACACAGGCGGAGACGCAGACGGGTCAGGGCGCGGGACGGAGGACGGACCGCTGGCGGCCCAGGCCCTCGATCTCCAACTCCACCACGTCGCCCGGCGCCAGATAGGGGAACCGGCCGGAGAGCGCGACGCCCTCGGGGGTGCCGGTGTTGATGATGTCGCCCGGCTCCAGCACCAGGTACTGCGAGAGGTGGTGCACCAGCACGGCCGCCGAGAAGATCATGTCACCGGTCGTGGAGTCCTGGCGCGGCTCCCCGTTGACCCAGGAGCGGAGCCGGAGCCGCTGGGGGTCGGGCACCTCGTCCGGGGTGACCAGGGCCGGGCCCAGCGGGTTGAAGGTCTCGCAGCTCTTGCCCTTGGACCACTGGCCGCCCGAGTCGTCGAGCTGGTAGGCGCGTTCGCTGACGTCGTTGCTGACCGTGTAGCCGGCGACATGCGCCAACGCCTCGTCGACGGAGCCGAGATAGCGGGCCCGACGACCGATCACCACCGCCAGCTCCACCTCCCAGTCGGTCCGCAGCGAGCCCCTGGGGATGAGCACGTCGTCGGAGGGACCGACGACGGTATTGGGCGACTTGTAGAAGATGATGGGCTGCTTGGGCGGCTCGGCCCCGGACTCGACCGCGTGGGCCGCGTAGTTCTGGCCGACGCAGACCACCGCCGAGGGACGGGCCACCGGCGGTCCGACGCGCTCCCCCGCGATCTCCGTGCGCGGCAGCAGGGAGAGTTCCGGCAGCAGGCCCGGGTCCTCGCTCAGCGCGGCGAGGAAGGCCCCGTCGATGTCGTCGGTGACCGGTCGCAGGTCGTAGTAGCCCGGTCCGTCCGGCGCGACCAGCACCGGACGTTCCCTTCCCGCCTCGCCGACGCGCATCAGACGCATGATCAGCTGACTCCCCTGGTTGGTTTCGCTGGTTGGTTTCGCTGGTTGGTTCGCTCGTTGATCCCGCAGGCACTCTCTCCCAGCTCGGTCCTTCGCTCAACCGTTTGGGTGCGAGAAGCGGAGGGGGAAGCGGAGCGAGCCCTCTTCGTCCACAGGCTGTGGATAACGCAACGGCGGGAATCAGCCCAGGTCCCGGGCGAGTTCGCTGGCGGGCGGCTCGTCGCCGTCCGGGGACGAGCCGTCCGCGGGGCCAGTCTTCCCGGCGCTGCCCGACGCCCTCGGACCGCCACGCGCGCCCTCCGGCAGCGACCGACCGAACGGCCGCCAGGCGACCAGGGTCAGCGCGGCCATCACCGCGAAAGCGATCCAGAACGGCCCGGTCACCCCGAGGGCGACGGCGATGGGACCGCCGATCAGCGCGCCCAGGGCGGCACCGCCCATGGAGAACATCATGAAGACGCTCTCCACCCGCCCGCGCAGCGCGTCCGGCACCATTCGCTGCCGCAAGGTCCGCACCACCACACCGAAGACGGCGTTGTGCGCCCCGAACAACAGCAGGACCGAGATCACCAGCCACACCGTCTGGGCCAGCGCGAGGCCCAGATGGGTGAGGGACTCCAGCACCAGGGCCGCCCGCAGCAGCGCGCTGGTGCGGAACCGTTCCGTCAGGCGCACCGCGCAGAGCGCGCCCAGCAGCCCGCCGGCGGCGCTGGCGGAGAGCAGCAGGCCATAGCCGATCTCGCCGAGTCCCAGCCGCTCCCTGGCGTAGAGCACCAGGACGGAGAAGCCAGCCAGCAGCGTGATGTTCATCAGCGCCAACGTGACGGAGATCATCCGGATCGTCGGTTGGTTCCACAGCCAGCGCACGCCCTCGGCGATCTCCCCGCGCACGCGACGGCGCTCGCGCGCCGGCTCACGCGCTGGCGCCTCCCCGTTGTCGCGCAGCGTCGAGATCAACAGCGCGGCCAGCGCGAAGGTGACCGCGTTGACGCCGAACGGCAGGGCGGCGGCCACCACGAAGAGCGCGGCGCCCAGCGGCGGCGCGGAGAACTGGTCGATCACATAGAAGACCACCTGCATCCGGGCGTTGGCCCGTGGCAGGTCCTCGCTCCGCACGGTCGCGGGGATCATCGCCGCCGAGGCGTTGTCGCCCAGCGTCTCGCAGGTGCCCAACAGGAAGCCGGCGACATAGATCACCGGCACATTGACCGCGTCGCCCCAGACCGCGAGCGCCAGCCCGCCGATCACGGCGCCCCGCAGCAGATTGATCACCACGATCAGCCTGCGACGGTCGAGACGGTCCACATAGACGCCGCTGACCAGGGAGAACAGCAGCCAGGGCAGTTGCTGCACAAACACGGCCCAGCCGATCAGCGCGGGGCTGGCGGTGACGGAGGCGACCAGCAGCGGGGCGGCGGCCTTCACGATGCCGTCGCCGACGTTGGAGACGGCGGTGGCCGCCCACAGCGTGTTGAACGGCCGCCCAAGACCCGCCCGCCGGGCACGGCGGCCTCCTCGTCGCATCAGCGCAGGCTATGCGTCCAACGGAACGTCCGGCCAGGGCATTTCGGGCCGGTGGGCGCCTCAGGGTTCGAGCGGCGGCGGCTCGCCCTTGGTGGTGGAGAGGTCGATCACCGAGAGCCCCGCGCCCTGGGGATCGCTGATGGTCGCCATCCGGCCGAAGGGGCTGTCCACCGGCCCGGTGTGCACCGTGCCGCCGAGGCGCTCGACCGTGTCCACGGCGGCGTCGCAGTCCGGCACCGCGTAGTAGATGTCGATGCGGGGCGCCGCGCTCGGCGGTGCCTCGGGGCCCGGCGCGTAGCGGCCACCGACCATCTGTCCTTCGACGTCCCAGACCCGGTAGTCCATGCCGTCGTCGTCTCCCATCCTCCGTGCGCGGAAGGGGAAGACGGCCGGGAAGAACGCGTCGGCCGCCGCCGGATCGCGGGTGGCGACCTCGCTCCAGCAGAAGCCGCCCGGCTGGTCGCGGCGGCCGAAGCCGCGGTGCCGGCCCGGCTGCCAGGCGCCGAAGAGCACCCCGCCCGGATCCCAGCCGAGCAGCACGGAGCCGAGGTCGCCGACCTCCATCGGCTCGGCGAGCAGCTGGCCGCCGTTCTCCCTGATCCGGGCGGCCGTCGCCGCGATATCGGGCGAGGCGTAGTACAGCACCCAGGCCGGCGGTACCTCCTGCCCCGGCAGCTGTGGCGCGAGCCCTGCGACCGGATGGCCGTCGGAGTACGCCACGGTGTAGTGCCCGTACTCCTCGGCACCCTCGTCGAAGGTCCAACCGAACAACGCGCCGTAGAAGGACCTTCCCGCGCCCAGATCGGGCAGGGTGGCATCGGCCCAACAGGGCAGCCCCTCGGGGAACTCGGGCATCTGTAACGACCTCCTGAACGGTCCCGCGTGCGTGCGAACGTCCCCCGATCACGACAGCCGATCCGGCGGTTTGTCCCGACTTCCACCGAAACCAGCGGTGAGGCGATGATGTCACCCTCCCGGGCCGCGCGCCCCCGCGCGCCGCTCATACCCCGGTGAGCCGGGTCGCCAGCGCGAGGAGAATGGGCGGGATGAGCACCGTCACGCCATCGGCGACCCCGGCCAGCCTGCCCGAGCCCTTCACCGACGCGTTCACCTCGGCGCCGCACGCCGTGCTCGCCGAGCTGCGCGCGGCGGCCCCGGTCCACCACATCGCGCTGCCCGACGGCTCCCCGGTCTGGCTGATCACCAGGGACGCCGAGGTCAGGCCGCTGCTGGCCGATCCGAGGCTGTCCGTCAGCAAACGGCACGCCCGCACGCCGTGGCGCGGTTTCGCGCTGCCGCCCGAGTTGGACGCCAACCTCCTCAACCTGGACGGCGCCGACCATCTGCGGCTGCGGCGGCTGGTCTCGCACGGCTTCACCCCGCGCCGGGTGGCCGCGCTGCGCACCGCGATCGAGACGGCGGCCCACCGTTACGCCGAAGGGCTGACGACGGACGTGGTCGCGGAGTTCAGCACCCCGCTGCCGCTGACCGTGATGAGCGACCTCTTCGACCTGCCCGAGGAGGACCGCCGGCCGTTCGCGCGCCGGATCTCCACCATGCTGGCGCCGCCGAGCCCCCGCGCCGCCGCCGAGGCGCTCGCCGAGGTGCACCGCTTTCTGCTGGGGCTGGTCGCCGCCCGGCGGGCCGATCCGCGGGACGATCTGCTCTCCACGCTGATCGCCGCCAGGGACGAGGCCGACCGGCTCAGCGAGGACGAGCTGGTCTCGCTCGCCTTCCTGCTGCTGGGCGCCGGCATCGAGAACGTCCAACACACGTTGAGCGCCGGCCTGCTGGCGCTGAGCCGGGAGCCCGAGCAGCTCGCCGCGCTCCGCGCCGACCCCGCGCTGCTGCCGGGCGCGGTCGAGGAGTTCCTGCGCCATGGGCACCCCAATCTGATGGCGCTGCGCCGCTTCGCGACCGAACCGCTCAGCATCGCTGGCGTCACCGTCCCGCGGGGCGACACGGTGCTGCTGGGGCTCGCCTCGGCCAATCGGGACCAGGACCGCTATCAGGACCCGGACCGCTTCGACATCCGCCGCGCGGAGCCGGCCGCCCAACTGGCCCTGGGGCAGGGGGTGCACTACTGCCTGGGCGCGCCGCTGGCCCGGCTGGAGATCGACGTCGCGCTCAGCGCGCTGCTGCCGCGCCTGCGCGCCGGCTGCTTCGGCCGGCCGAGCTGGACCACGAGCTTCCGTTCGCACGCCCTGAACCGGCTTCCGCTCGCCGCCGGGTAGAGCGCGTCCGAGGCGGGGCGTGGGTCGGCGAGCCGGGTGTCCGTTCACCGGTACGGATGAACCGTGGGCGAGGCGCGCGGGGCGCGGCGCGAGCCAGGACTACGGCCGACCGGGGGGATTCGGGCGTCGGCCAGCACTCACCCCGGGTACGGGGGCGCGTTCCCTGTGTCACCATCTGCGGCGTTCGGCACATCGTCGGGCGGCTCACTCGTCCCTTGCCCGCGCGTCCGCACGCGGCGGCGCGGTCTCACCGGAACTCAGGCATAGAACCGTGAAGATCACCTTTCTGCTCAACAACGCCTACGGCATCGGGGGCACCATCCGTTCCGTGGCGAACCTCTCCGCCGCCCTCGCCGAGCGCCACAGCGTCACCGTCGCCAGCCTCTACTGCCACCGGGACACGCCCGGGCTCGCCTTCGACCCCCGGGTGCGGCTGGTGGCGCTGATCGACCAGCGCGAGGGCTCGGCCGATCCGGAACTGCCCGCCGCCAGACAGCCGAGCGAGTGCTTTCCCGACTCGGTCGGCGGGGTCAGCGCGCTCAGCGACCAGCGGATGGCGGACTATCTCGGGCACACGGACGCCGATGTGGTGATCTCCACCCGGCCGGTGCTGAACGTGTACCTGGCGCGCCATGGCGTGCCGGGGCGGTATCTGCGGGTGGGGCAGGAGCACTCCACGCTCCAGGTCAGGGAAGAGGCGGGGCATCGGGAGCTCCAACTGGCGGCGGTGGCCGAGCTGGACGCCTTCGCGCCCGTGTCGAGCACCGATGCGGCGGCCTACCGCGAGGCCCTGCCGGCGGCGGCCACCCGGATCCGGCACATCCCCAACTCCTCGCCGGCGCCGGCCGTGGCGCGGTCGACCGGGGAGAGCAAGCTGGTCGTCGCGGCGGGCCGGCTGGTGGCCCAGAAGCGCTATGACGTGCTGATCGAGGCGTTCGCCCGGCTCCGCCAGGACTTTCCGGACTGGGAGCTGCGGATCTACGGGCGTGGGCCGCTGCGGGATCCGCTGCTGGCGCGCATCGACGCGCTGGGGCTCGCGGGCCGGGCCCGGCTGATGGGGGCGGTGTCGCCGATCGACACCGAGTGGGCCAAGGGCGCGATCGGCGCCGTCTCCTCCTCCTGGGAGTCGTTCGGGCTGACCATCGTGGAGGCGATGGCCTGCGGGCTGCCGGTGGTCTCCACCGACTGCCCCTATGGGCCGAGCGAGATCATCACCCCGGGCGAGGACGGGGTGCTGGTGCCGATGGACGAGAACGCCGACGTGCTCGCCTCCGGGCTCGCCGAGGGGCTGCGCGGGGTGATGGCGGACGCGCCGCTGCGCCGGCGGATGGCGGAGAACGCGCTGCGCACCGCCGCCCGTTACGAGCCGTCCGTGGTCGCGGCGGCCTATGAGGAGCTGTTCGCCGGCAGCCCGCGCGGCCGGGGCCGGCTGCGGCTGCGCACCCTGCTGCGGCGGCGCCAGGACCGCCGGCTGGTGGTGGCGGCGAGCGCCGACCGGCCGGCCCGGCCGGCGGCGCACTGCGTGGCCACGCCGGACGGCGGCTTCCAGGTGTCGCTGACGCCGGCCGAGCCGGGGGATCTGGTGCTGCGGCTGCGGGACGATCCGGAGGAGCGGAGCGTACGGCTGCCGCTGGACCGCGAGGGGCGCGGCACCGTGGGGCGGGCCGACCAGCGGCTCGCCGAGGGCCGTTGGGACGCGTATGTCACGGCCTCCACGGCTGCCAAGGCCCGCCGGCTGGTGGCGACCAGGGTGGAACAGGCGGCGCTGGTGGACGCGGTGCCATCGGTGGGCGAGCGGGGCGTGGCCTCCTGGATCCCCTATGCCACCAAGGAGGGGAACCTCTCGCTCCGCAGCTGGCTGCGGCCGACCCACGCGGAGGTGCTGGACATCGCGCTGGCGGAGGACGGGGCCACCGTCACCGCGACGCCGCACGGCCCCGGGGGCGGGGAGGCGCTGGCCGTCCTCGAACGGGAGCCGGAGGTGCTGGACTTCGCCGTCCCGCTGCGCGTGCTGTCCACCGGGCGGGTGCTGTTGACCATCCCCTATGAGACGGCCCTGGCCCAACCGCACGGGCGGTGGAACCTGCTGATCCGCGCGGCGGACGGGACGCTGATCCCGCTGGGCCGGATCGGCGGCGACATCGTGGACCGCAGGAAGACCGATCTCTATCCGGCGATCGTCCGGGGCGAGAACACCCTCAGGATCGGCTACACGGCCGCCCACGACCTGGTCCTGACCACCTCCCCGACGCGCCCGCCGCAGGCCGCGCACTGAGAAGGGCTACCGCCCGGAGCCGCGGGCGCCCCGCGGCTCCGGGATCGCCTGGCGCGTCAGCTCGGCGGCACAGCCGTCGCAGAGCGCGGTGATCCAGACCTCCCTGGCACCGCCGCGGAAGCGCGGGCGGCCAGGGCCGCCGCATATCTCGCAGGTCCGCTCGGAGGCCGTCTCGGTGGCGTCGGTGAGCTGGGTGGCGAGATCCGCCCACTGGCCGTCGAAGTCGCCCTGGTCGTCGAAGCGGTCGGCGACGCAGATCCGCAGGCCGCCCAGGCCGCGCTCGCACTTTTCGATCCGGTAGTCCGGAGCGAGGACAAGCAGCTGTTGGTGCAGCCGGACCAGCAGGGCCGCCCAACCGGGCCCCACGGTCTCCGTCCACGCCGGAAGCTGCCACTCATCGTGGATGACGAGGTCTGTCATGCTCTCCATGCTGGACCATGGGTCTGACAATTCCGCCGACGCGGTGCGGCCCACTTCCTGACAGGCGGCAATTGGCCAGGGTCGGCAACGAGCGGTGAAATAACGGACATTCGCACCGGGGTCGCTGATCAGGATCGGTCACCCGGGAGGCTGTACCGGGCCGCCCCGCCACGCGGGGAAAGACGCCCGCCCCACCGCGACCTCGAAGGCCGCGTCGGCCAACAGCCGGGTGGAGTCCAGCAGCGGCAGCGGCGACATCTCCGGCGTGACCAGCAGCGGGATTTCCGTGCACACCAGCGCCACCGCGTCGCAGCCGCGCTCGGCCAGCCGCCCGATGACCGCCGCGAACGCCTCCTGGGAGGCCGCCTCGATCTCGCCGTTCAACAACTCGTCGAAGATGGTTCGGTGGATCAACGCCCGGTCGGCCGACTCGGGGATGGCCGCCTCGATGCCCAACCGCCCCAGCGCGGTGGGGTAGAGCGGGCCGTCCATCGTGTAGCGGGTGCCCAACACGCCCACGCGCCGACGGCCGTCCCGCGCCGCGCGCGCCGCCACCACATCGGGCAGGTGCAGACCCGGCAGCGCCAGCGGCTCGCCCGGCGCCTCCAACGCCATATGCGCCGTGTTGTCCGCGCAGACGAAGAACTCGGAGCCCGCGCCCGCCAGCCGGCGCACGCTCTCCGCCAGCACGCCGCGCACCGCCGCGTGGTCCCCCGAGTCCCAGCCCGGCATGCTCCGCGCGAGGGCGATGCAGTCAAGGGTGACGTCCGGATGCTGATGCTCCCCCAACTCGCGGAATCCGCGCTGGCAGAAGGCGCGGAAACAGAGCGCGGCCCCCTCGGTGCTGTGGCCCAGAATGCCCAGATGTCTCATCCGTGGACCCTCTCATCTCCCGCGGCCTTCTCGCCCGGGTGCGGGCCGCTCAGCGCTCGTGGCACGAGCAGTCGCAGGCCAGATAGATCACCGGGATCCCGACCGGCGGGGGCGGCGCCACCCCCTTGGTACAGGAGCGGTGCGCCCCGATATGGCACTCCACCGTCCGATAGGCGTCCGGAGTGCGACAGCCGTTGACGACGACCGTCAACACATCGTGCAGCGCCACCGGATCGGTGAGACAGAACCGGCGGGGCGGGATCAGCCAGCGCACCGCCGGGCCCTCCGTGCGGGACGGCGGCGGCACGGAGAGGCTCTCGTCGGCGCCGAGGATCACGATGCCGGGGAGCCGCCAGCCGTCCGCCGAGCCGACCGGGACCAGCCAGAACATCGCGCGTTCGGTGGGCAGATGGATCACCGGCCCTGTCCGCTCGCCGAGCCGGGCGATGGCCCTGGCGCCCTCGATGCCCGAGGCCCTGACCGCGTCGAACCACCGGCCACACGGCAAGTCCCTGGCGCCCTGACGAGCGGACGGCACCCAGGCCGGGTAGGGGATATCGATCTGCACCAGACACCTCCGGCGTCAACGACGAACAACCCGCTACCGAGCGTACCCGCGCCATTACTATCGGCATGATGAGAAGGAATACGAGCAGCTCAACACATCCGATTCCGGCGGCGGTCGGGGTGCCGGTGGCCTCGTCCAACGCCCGGTCACGCGCTCAGATGGAAGCGGGCCGACATCCGTCGGAGCTGCTCGCGCACCCCCGTCCGCTCCCCGTAGACGATGCGCCGCAGCGTCGCGCGGGCGATCGGATGGTTTCTGATCAGCTGGGGCGCGATCCGTTCCGCCGCCGCCAACTCCGTGAAGGCGCGGTCGCGTTGGCCCGACCAGAGATAGGCGCGCGCCAGATCCATCCGGTAGTGGCCGCGCCGGGACGCCGGCAGCGCGCCCACGACCTCGGGATCCAGCCGTTCGTGGAGCCGCAGCGCCTCGTCCTGCTGGCTCAGCTCCAGCGCCACATTGACCCGGTGGATGCCGACATTGCCCGCGCTGAACGTCAACGAGTGCCGGTCGTCCACGGGTTGGGAGCCCGCGGTCACCCGCCGGGCGGACTCGTCGGCCAACTTCAGCCGGTGTTCGGCCTCGACGGCGTTCCCCGCCCTGGCCGCCGAGACGGCGGCGCGGAGTTGGAGGGAGCCCCAGACGCGCAGCGCCGGCGCCTCGCCCCGCTCATAGGCCGCCGACACCCCGCGCAGCGCCTTGTCCCCCAGGGCCAGCGCGTCGTCCCAGTCGGCGGTGGCCCACATGTCCCAGGCCCGCATCCAGTCCACCACGGCGGGCAGCAGCGGATCGCCCGAGCGCTGGGCCGCCCACCCCGCGCGCTCGGCGGCCAGCGTGATCAACTCCGGGTGGCCCAGCGCGTGCGCCGAGGTGTGCCCGAACTTGCACGCCACCGCGTAGACGGCGTACGCCTCCTCGCGTTCACGCCCCCCGGCCGTCTCGGCCAGGGCGCGGGCCTCGCGCAGCAGGTCGGGGAGGAGGGTGAGGATGGCGGTGTTGTCGGCCTCGTCCCGCAGCAGGTGGAGCTGGCGCATCGCCGTCCACAGCTCGGCGGCCGACCTGGGGGCCCCTTCGAAGGTCGGCGCCAGATCGTAGCGCCGCAGCTCGCGTAAGGTCAGGGCCGCCGAGACCTGCCACTGGTTCTCCGCGGTGCTGCCGGTGAACGGCCGCTCGATCAGCTCGTTGGGGTGGATATGGAGCACCCCGGCCAGCGCGTTGATCACACTGGCCCGGTCCAGCTCGATATCGCCGCTCTCCACCTTGGAGACCCAGCTCTGGGTGCGCCGCAGCCGGGCGGCGACATCCGCCTGGGTCAGCCCGAGCCGCAGCCGCGCGCGGCGCATCCGTTGACCGAGCGTCTCGGTCTCGTCCGCCATCACCGAGCCGCCGCCCGGGTAACCGCCTGATGGCGCAGGGGAGTTGTCCGGTCCATCCAGGGCCTCCAAGGAGCTGTCCGCCAGATCGCACCCCGGACGCTACCGCCACCCGCCAGGCCAGCACCCTCCTCGTTCCCCCCAGCGACACCCGTTCGACCTGACACCCGAACTACGCGGCGGCGCCGTGGTGTTCGACCGTCCCGGCCACGCGAAAGCGCCCCGCGCGAGGCGGGGCGTCCCGGTTCAGCGGGCTGGTGCGTCGGCTGACTCGCCGGCCTCCGCGGTGTCGTTCTCGCCCTGGTCGTCGTTCTCGGACTCGGACTCGGCGCCCTCGGCGGGCTCGGGGAGCCGTCCCTGTTTGGCGGCCTTGGCCGCCGCGCGGCGCTGGGCGCGGTTGCCGTTGGGGTCGGGCGTGACCTCCTCGGGCTCGGTGATGGGGCGGAAGCCGCCCCGCGCGGCCGGGGACTGGGCCCCGTTGCGGGAGGGCTGGGGTGCGCGCTTGGCCATGGAAAGGTCCTCTCCTCGATGGTGCGACGCTCCAGTCTGACGGCAACGGCGCGGGTCCGCCGCCATATATCCCTGCCGAGGTGCGGAACGAGCGTTCCCGCGGTTCAGGCCAGCGCGGGCTCCCGCTGGGAGGGCTCGACCGGATCCGCCGGGTCGTCGCTCTCGCCGGGGGCCGGCGGTGTGGTGGCCTCCCGGGCGCCGCGGGGCAGCAGGAAGCCGAGCAGAGAGGCCAGCAGGGTCAGCCCCAGGGCGATCAGGGTCACCTGGCGGGCGGCCGTCAGATAGTCGTCGACCAGCGGGGCGATCCCCACCGTCGAGAAGAAGACCGTGCCCAGCACCGCGACGCCGAGGCTCGCGCCCAACTGCTGGAAGGACTCCAACAGGCCCGAGGCGGAACCCACCTCGGCGTCGTCGACCTTCGCCATGATGATGTCGAAGAGCGGCACGAAGATCATGCCCATGCCGAGCCCGTAGACCAGGAGCACGGGGGCCAGGCTCCAACCGCCCAGCTCGGCGCCGGCCCCGTCGATCACCAGGTAGGTGCCGACCAGTCCCACGACCATCAGCGCGAGACCGAGGTGCAGCACCCGCCGTCCCATCCTGGCCATCGTCGCCGCGGCGAACCCGGAGCCGAGGAACCCCCCGACCGCCCAGGGGGCCATCGCCAGACTCGCCCCCAGCGGACCGAACCCGAGACCCAGTTGCAGCAGCAACGACATCACCAGGGAGAAGCCGACGATGGCGCTGAAGAACACCAGGGTGAACCCCACGCCGGCGGTGTAGGAACGCTTGGCCAGCACGCTCAGCTCGACCAGCGGAACCCGACCGGCCGCCGACCGCGCCCGCTGCCTGACCACGAAGCCGCCCAACGACAGGAGCGCACCCACCGCGAGGCCCGACAGCCAAGCCGGCCAGCCCAGTTCGCGCCCCTGCACCAGGGGGAAGATCAACAGGAACATGCCCACGCTGGCCAGCGCCGCCCCGAGGCCGTCCAGCCGAAGCGTCCGGTCGCCCCGGCTCCTCGGCAGCACCCGGGCGCCGACGACCAGCCCGAAGGCGGCGATCGGCAGGTTGATGAGGAAGACCATCCGCCAGCCGCTGCCCAGGAGATCGGCGTCCACCAGCACCCCGGCGACGATCGGCCCCAGCACGGTGGAAAGACCGATCACCGGCCCCAACGCGCCGAACGCCTTTCCGATCTCGTGCGGCGGAAACAGGTCCCTGATCAGGCCGAACACCTGCGGCACCATCACCGCGGCGCAGAGCCCCTGAAGCACCCGCGCCACGATCAACGCCTCCGGCGACCAGGCGGCGGCGCAGGCCAGGGAGGTGAGCAGAAAGCCGGCCTCCCCGGCCAGCAGCACCGTGCGCCGCCCCAGCATGTCGCCGAGCCGGCCGCCGGTCAGCAGCCCGACGGCCATCGCGAGCGGGTAGGAGGCGGCCGTCCACTGGAGGCTCGCCTCCGACCCGCCGAGATCGGCCCTGATCGCCGGCCCGGCCACCGTCACCACGGTGGCGTCCAGCAGGTTCATCAACATCGCGGCCAGCAGCGACCAGAGGCCGAGCCAGCGCAGACGGGTTCCCATCGCGTTCTCCATGTCCCGTACCCTCACAGGGAGATAGGAACGGATCGTTCCTGTATCGCGCGCAGGGTGGATCACATGCTGGAAACATCGGCTCGCCTGCTCCGCCTCCTCTCGCTGCTACAGACGCCGCGCGAGTGGACGGGCCCGGAGCTGGCCGAGCGGCTAGAGGTAACGACCAGGACCATACGCAACGACGTCGACCGGCTCCGCCGGCTCGGCTACCCGGTGGACGCCATCCGGGGTTCGATCGGCGGCTACCGCCTCGGCGCGGGCAGCACCCTGCCGCCGCTGCTGCTCGACGACGAGGAGGCGGTGGCGGTCGCGGTGGGGCTGCGCACCGCCACCGGGGGCGCGATCAGCGGCATCGAGGAGTCCTCGCTCAGCGCGCTGACCAAGCTGGAACAGGTGCTGCCGCCCCGACTCCGGCGCCGCGTCGGCGCGTTGAACAGCTACACGGTGGCGATCCCGGCGCGCGAGTCGGAGTCCAGGGTCTCCCCCGAGACGCTGACCACCATCGCCGCCGCCTGCCGCGACCGGGAGCGGCTGCGCTTCGACTATCTGAACCACGGGGCGGACGAGCCGGTGCGGCGGGAGGCCGAGCCCTATCGGCTGGTCAACTGGGGGCGCCGCTGGTATCTGATCGCCTGGGACATCGCGCGGGAGGACTGGCGCACCTTCCGGGTGGACCGGCTCACCCCCCGCGTCCCCAACGGGCCCCGGTTCGCGGCCAGACCGCTGCCGGACGAGGATGTCGCCGGCTATGTCTCCCGTGGGGTCGCGGCGGCGCCCTGGCGGGTGCGGGCGCGGGTGCTGGTGCACACCTCGGCCGAGCGGCTGGCGGAACGGCTCCCCGCGTCGGTCGGCGTGGTCGAACCGGCGGGGCCGGAGAGCTGCCTGCTGCACACGGGCGCGGACTCCGCCCAGACGCTGGCCATCTGGCTGGGCATGCTGGACGCCGACTTCGCGGTCCAGGACAACCCCGAACTCGTCGCCCACCTCCGGGTGTTGTCCCGCCGCTTCGCGGGCTCCGCGGAACGCCAGCCCGAAGCGCCCGCATAGGGACGGCAGCCGAAAGCGGCATCCCGGGACGGGACCGCGAGCACCTGACCACCCCACCGCCCACGGCCCAGACGCTCGCTGGTCCGGGCAGGGCCACGGGACGGCGTACCGGGCGGTGTTGGTCCGAGCCCTGGAACGGGGGTGGGGCGGGACAGGACGGGGTGGGACGGGGTGGGGGAACGCCGATGGGCCCGGCGCTTTCGCGTCGGGCCCATCGGTGGTGGTAGCGGGGACAGGATTTGAACCTGCGACCTCTGGGTTATGAGCCCAGCGAGCTACCGAGCTGCTCCACCCCGCGTCGTGAGACCTACCCTACGCCATGTCGGGGGGTGCTCGCTCCCTCAGGCCCGCGGCTGCGCCGAGGGGAGGGCCGGGAGGCCAGTGACGCTCATCATCAGCGAGTAGATCGAGGTGGTGCCGGCGATGAACATCCGGTTCCTGCGGAGGCCGCCGAACCGGATGTTGGCCACCACCTCGGGGACCAGCACGCGGCCCAGCAGCGTGCCGTCCGGGTGGTAGCAGTGCACCCCGTCGTCCATGGCCGCCGCCCAGAGCCGGCCCGCGTCGTCGAAGCGGATGTTGTCGAACTTCCCCCGGGCGCAGCTGGTGAAGAGGCCCTCGTCGTCGAGCGCGCCGTCGTCCCTGACCCGGAACCGGCGGATGTGGTTGGCCACGCTGTCCGAGACATAGAGCTGGGACTCGTCAGGGGAGAAGACCAGGCCGTTGGGGCCGCTGAAGCCGTCGGCGACCAGCCGCACCTCGGCTGAGCCGGGATCGACGCGGTAGACGTTGCGGGCGCCGATCTCGCTGGGGGCGCGATGGCCCTCGTAGTCGCTGGCGATGCCGAACTCCGGATCCGAGAACCAGATCGAGCCGTCGGACCGCACGGCCGCGTCGTTGGGGCTGTTGAGCCGCTTGCCCTGGAAACGGTCCGCGAGCACGGTGATCGACCCGTCGTGCTCCGTTCTGGTGACCCGGCGGTTGCCCTGCTCACAGGTGATCAACCGGCCCTGGCCATCGAGGGTGTTGCCGTTGGGGAAGCCGGCCGAGGGGCGGAACACCCCGACCTGGCCCGTGGTCTCGTCCCAGCGCAGCAGCCGGTCGTTGGGGATGTCGCTCCACAGCAGATACCGCCCGGCCGGCACATAGAGCGGGCCCTCGGCCCAGCGGGAGCCCTGATGGAGCGTCTCCAGCCGCCGATCCCCCGCCCCGCACCTCTCGCTGCGGAACCGCTCGTCCAGGGCCTCGTACACCGGCGTTTGTGCGCTCACCGCTGACACCTCTCCGTCCTTGTCATCCTCGGCCTTTGCCACACACCCCATCATCCGCGCCGGCCGGGGCGTCGGCCGGATCGGCTGGATCGGCCGGATCGGCGAGGGAGGGGGAAGGCGGGCCGCCCCTGGCCGCGAGACGCGCCGGCGTCGTGCGCTGGCCCGCTCGTTGGCCGAGGAACACCCCGGCGAGGACCAGGCCGAGCCCCACCAGCTGCCAGGGGGTGAGCGACTGACCCAGCAGCACCAGCCCGGCAAGCGTGGCGACGACGGGGTTGGTCAGGCTGAGGAAGGCCACCGATGCGGCGGGCAGGCGCTCTATGCCCCGGAACCACAGGGCGTAGGCCAGGGCCGTGCCGATCAGCCCGAGATAGACATAGCCGGCGAGGTGGCTCGCTGTCAGGGCGGGCGGGGCGCCCTCGCCGAGCCAGGCTATGGGCGCCAGCACGAGCCCACCGGCCGTCAACTGCCAGCCGGTGAAGGCGAGCAGAGAGGCACCGGGCGGACGCCCCCACCGCTTGGCCAGCACCACGGCGAGCGCCATCAGCGCCATGGCCACCAGCAGCGCCACCACCCCTCCGACATCGAGCGCGGCATCGGCGCGGAGCACCATCAGGGCGACGCCGACCAGCCCCAGCAGCGCGGCCGGCACCGAGCCGCGCCCCGGGCGGACCCGCAGCAGCACGACGCTCAACCCGACCACCACCAGCGGGGAGAGCGCGCCGATCGTGGAGGCGACGCCGCCTGGGAGGCGATAGGCGCCGTAGAAGAGCAGCGGGAAGAAGGCCCCGAAGTTCAACAGACCGAGGACGGCCGCCTTCCACCACCAGGCGCCGCGCGGCAGCCGCCGCGTGAAGGCCAGGAGCAGCAGCCCGGCCGGCAGCGCCCGCAGCGCCGCCGCCAACAGCGGCCGATCGGGCGGCAGCAGCTCCGTGGTCGTGACATAGGTGGTGCCCCAGGCGGCGGGGCCGACGGCCGCCAGCGCGGCCACGCCCCAATGCCCCGCCGACATCCGCCTCTTCGCACCGCTCCCGACCATGGACCCCACCCCTCTCGCGCGCTCCGGACGGGCGACCCTCCGGAGCGGGTATTTCAACGCCGACCTTCTCAACGTTGAACTAGCTATCCGCGAGTCTGCCAGGTAGACTCTGCGAACGTCAAGTATCTGAGTGCTGAGTTATCTCGTCCGGGAGGACTGCGATGAGCGAAGGGCCCCGGCAGCGGGCGGACGCGGTGGCCGCCGAGGCAGAGCCGGTGCACGCCGTGGGCGCCGTGGACGCGGTGGACGCGCTGCGCGCCCAGTGGGAGCGGGAGCGCCCCGATCTGACCGGGCTGGACGCGATGGCGCTGGTCGGCCGGATCAACCGGGCGTCCAGCCTGCTCTCCAAGGGCATGAAGCCGGTGTTCGCCGAGCACGGCCTGGAGCACGCGGAGTTCGACGTGCTGGCCACGCTGCGCCGCGCCGGCACCCCGCACGAGCTGACGCCCAGCGAGCTGGTGCTCGCCTCCATGGTCACCTCGGGCGCCATCACCAACCGGCTGGACCGGCTGGAGCGGAAGGGGCTCATCGAGCGCCATCCCGATCCGTGCGACCGCAGGGCCATCCGCGTCCGCCTCACCTCCCCCGGGCTCGGCCTGGTCGATCGCGCGATGGTCGCGCATGTCGCCAACGAGGAGCGGATGCTGGCCGGGATGGCGCACGAGGATCAGGCGGTCCTCAGTGCCGCGCTGCGCCAGTTGTTGATCGCGCTCGGCGACACCAGGCTCGGGTGAGCGCGGTGGGGGGCTTTCGGCGGCGCCGGCTACAGCGGTCTGCGCATCGCGATCCTGGGCCAGCGGTCGAGGCCGAGTTCGGCCTCCTGACGGCGGATGGCGCGCAGTCCGGGCGTCAGCTCCGCCGGGGTCAACTCCACGAATCCGCAGCGCCGGTAGTAGGGCGCGTTCCATGGCACGTCGGCGAAGGTGGTCAGGGTCAGCGCCGGGCTGCCGGCCGCGCGCGCGTGCGCGGCCAGCCGGTCCAGCAGGGCTCTGCCGATCCGCCGGTGCGCGTGTTCGGGCCGCACGGACACCTGGGCGACATGGGCCTCGCCGTCCACCCACTCGGCCACCAGATAGGCCGACGGTCGGTCCGTCTCGTCCACCGCCACCCAGGCCATGCCGGCCTGCCGATAGCGGCGCAGTTCGGCGACGGCGGGCGGTTCGTCGTCGGCGATCGCGTCCATCCCCAGCTGCCGGAAGGGTTCGCCGGCCGCCCGCTCGATCGCGCGCAGCAGCGGCAGCTCGTCCTCCCGAACCTCCCGCGTCCGCACCGCGATCCCGGTCCGTTCGGGCCCTGGCGTTCGTTCCGGCGGCCCTCGCATCCGGTCAGTCTCGCATGGCCCAGCGCGGCCTGGCGGAGGTCGGGGAGTCAGCCGGCGGCGGGGCAGACGGAGCGGAGCGCGTGGCCCAGCGCGCGGGTGTGGAGCGGGTCGAGGCCGCGCCGGTCGCGGGTCTCGTCCAGGGCCAGGCCGCGCTGGGCCGGGCAGTCGGCGCCGGCGCGGCCCTCGGTGGCCTCCGTCAGCTCCGCCAGCTCTGCCAGCTCCGTCAGGAGATCGGCGTTGAGCCGGTCGATCTCGGCGCGGACGGCGGAGAGTTCCCCCGCGTTCCCCCCGTCCCCCGCGGCGGGCGGGGCGGTGCCCGGGTCGGCCTGCCAGCGGCCGTGCAGGGCCCGTTGGACGAGCTTGTTGGCGTCGATCTGGTCGCGGAAGACCCGGGCCACGACGTCCGGGTCGGTCCCCGCCCGGCGCGCTTCGGCGCGGGCCAGGCGGATCACCTCCCGTTCCCTGGCGGGGTCGTCGATCGGGTCACCGCCGATCCACTTGGCGGCGGCCACCCGGTCGGCGGTGGCCAGCCGCTGGGCGGAGAGCTCGGTCAACGCGCGCAGCGGCGAGGCGGGTTCGGGCAGGAGGGTGGCTCCGGTGGCGCCGAGGAGGGCGAGTGCCGCCAGGGTGAGGCCGAGCCGGCGAGGGATTCTCATGCCCGGAGAACGACCGCCGACGGCCGGCGTCGCGGCCCGGGGCGATCATCCCGACGGACCACCCCCCGAGGACCATCCGAGACGCCCCTGGACGGCCCCCGGGAACACGGCAGTGACGAGAGGAGTGACGGATGGCTCGCACCAGCTATGACGTGATCGTGCTCGGTGTCGGCGGGATGGGCAGCGCCGCCGTCCATCAGCTGGCGGCGCGGGGAGCGCGGGTGCTCGGTCTGGAGCGGTTCGATCCCGCCCATGACCGGGGCTCCAGCCACGGCGGTTCGCGGATCATCCGCCAGTCGTACTTCGAGGGGGCGCAGTACGTGCCGCTGTTGCTGCGCGCCTATGAGCTGTTCGCGCGGCTGGAGCGGGAGACCGGGCGGGAGCTGATGGTCTCCTGTGGCGGGCTGATGCTGGGCACCCCGGAGAGCCGGACGGTGGCCGGCTCCCTGGCGGCGGCCGATGCCTGGGATCTCCCCCATGAGCTGCTGGACGCCCCGGAGATCAGGCGGCGGTTCCCCACGCTGAGCCCGCGCGCCGGGGAGGTGGCGCTCTGGGAGGCGCGCGCGGGTCTGGTGCGCCCCGAGGAGACGGTCAGGGCCGGGATCGAGCGGGCCACGGCGTCGGGCGCCGAGCTGCGCTTCAAGGAGCCGGTCACCTCCTGGGAGGCGCTGCCTGGCGGCGCGGGTGTGCGGGTGCGCACCGCGCTGGGCAGCTATACGGCGGGGCAGCTGGTGATCTGCCCCGGCGCCTGGGCCCCCGAGCAACTGGCCGATCTGGGCGTGCCGTTCACCGTCGAACGGCAGATCATGTACTGGTTCCAGCCGAGTGGCGGGGCGGGGGTCGAGCCGTTCCTGCCGGATCGGCACCCCGTCTACATCTGGGAGCGCCCCGACGACGGGACGCAGATCTACGGCTTCCCGGCGATCGACGGGCCCGAAGGGGGCGCCAAGGTGGCGTTCTTCCGGCGGGCGGGCGGCGCGTGCACGCCGGAGACCATCGACCGCACGGTCCATCCGGCGGAGGTGGCAACGATGGCCGAGCACGCCGGACGCCATCTGCCCAGCCTGCCGGGCGCCCTGCTCCACGCCGCCACCTGCATGTACACGACCACCCCCGACGAGCACTTCGTGATCGCCCGGCATCCGGCGCACGAGGCGGTGACGGTGGCCTGCGGCTTCTCCGGGCACGGCTTCAAGTTCGTGCCGGTGGTCGGCGAGATCCTCGCCGACCTGGCGCTGACGGGCACCACGGACCACCCCGTCGAGCTGTTCCACCCGAGCCGGTTCGCCGGTGCCTGAGAACCGGTGCCGAGAGCCGGCGCCCGAGAACCAGCGCCCGAGCGCCGGCGCCCTACGTCTCGGGGCGGCGGCGCACCGGATAGGGGACGAAGGTGCTGCTGTGCTCGTCCACGGCGAGCGGGACGCCGGCGGGGGGCGCGGCCCGCTGGGGGCAGTCAAGGCGTTGGCAGCTGCGGCAGCCCATGCCGATCGGGGTGGCCACGGAGGCGTTGCCCAGATCGAGTCCGTCGGAGTAGACCAGGCGCGCGGCGTGCGGGATCTCGCATCCCAGGCCGATGGCGAAGGACTTGGCCGGATCGCCCCAGCCGCCCTGGCGGCGGGTGACCGTGCGGGCGATCCACAGATAGCGCTCCCCGTCGGGCATGGCGGCGATCTGCACATGGATGCGCCCCGGGGCGGCGAACGCCTCGTAGACGTTCCACAGCGGGCAGGTGCCGCCGGTGTGGGAGAAGTGGAATCCGCTCGCCGACTGCCGCTTGGACATGTTGCCCGCCCGGTCCACCCGCACGAAGGAGAAGGGCACACCGCGCAGTCTCGGCCGTTGCAGGGTGCTCAGGCGGTGGCAGACCGTCTCGTAGCCGAGCCCGAACCGGCCGGTGAGCCGTTCGATGTCGTAGCGCGTCTCCTCGGCCGCTTCGTGGAAGGCGCGGTAGGGCAGGATCAGCGCGGCGGCGAAGTAGTTGGCCACCCCGATCCGGGCCAGAGACCAGCTGTCCGAGCCGGGTGGGAAGTCCTCGCCGGCCAGTTCGGAGAGCCCGGGGTCGTACTCCAGCAGGGCCAGCTGGGTGGCCATCCGGAACGCCTGCTGGCCCGGCAGCAGCCGCCCGGAGACGGCGAGCACGCGGTTCTCCCGGTCGTAGCGGTGCTGTTCGGGCCCCGCGTGGGGGACGACGCGCACGCCGTGGCGCTCGGCCAGCCGCGCCTCCAGCCGTCGCAGCACCTCGCCAGGGCGGACGCCGATCTCCTCGGCCAGCTCCTCGGCGGCGAGGTCGACCTCGTGGAGGTAGTTCCGGCGCCGGTAGAAGAACTCCCTGATCTCCTCGTGCGGCGCACCCGGCGCGCCCGGCGCACGCGCCCCGCGCGCGGCCAGCGGCCCTCCGCGCTCCCGGCGTTGGGCGTGTTCGGCGGTCTCAGCGGTCTCGGCGGTCTCGGCGCGCTCAGCGGTCTCGGCGGCCTCGGCCAGCCGGTTCGCCAAGGCGTGGTGGCGCCGGCCGAGTTCGAGCAGGACCTTGGCGACCGAAGGCAGCCGGGAGGCGAGTTCGCCGAGGTCGGACGGGGTCACCCGGCCCTCGGTCAGCTCGTCGGCGAGGGCCTCCCGCAGATCGGCGAGGAGCCGGCCGGTGTCCCGGGTCGAGAAGAAGTCCGGCTCGACGCCGAAGGTCTCGGTGAGCCGGAGCAGCACCGGAACGGTCAACGGGCGGGAGTCGTGTTCCATCTGGTTGAGGTAGCCGGGCGAGATGCCCAGCAGCCTGGCCAACTCGGTCTGCCGCAGCCCGCGTTCCTCGCGGAGCCGCCGCAGCCGTGGCCCCGCGTAGACCTTGGCCATCGCCAGCGCCCTCCTTCGCCATCGCCCGGCCGGTCGACGCCGACCGGAGACGTTCGGGGGATTCACAGCGATCCGCAGTGATTCGCGACGGTTCGCAACCTCAGCCGAACCCCACCGGAAGATTTTCAGAACTTAGCACCGATCCCCCCTTGATGGCACCCAGTGCCACCGTCACAGTGTGAGCACGGCCCGCCGGACTCCGGCGAACCGGCCGGGGAGCCATCGGGACCGTGCCACCCACGCCACGGCAACTCGACGCGCACACCGGACGATTGAGCCACTCGCCGGCAGCATTGCTCGACGTCACCATCCGGCGGGGTTCGGCGGGCCGTGCCTTTCCTCACCCTCCTCGGCACTCAGTGCCGAGCACCTCACAGTTCACTTCGATCATCATCAGGGCAGTTTTACAGCGGAGACGATCATGACGGTCATCACGCAGGCGGAAACATCCACCGCGACATCCCAGGCGGCCGAGGCGTTGGCCCGCCGGTGGGCCACCGATCCCCGGTGGCAGGGGATCGAGCGCACCTACCGGCCCGAGGACGTGACCCGCCTGGCGGGCAGCGTCCAGGAGGAGCACACCCTGGCCCGGCGCGGGGCCGAGCGACTGTGGCGGCAG
This sequence comes from Streptomyces profundus, assembly GCF_020740535.1. Taxonomy (NCBI): domain Bacteria; kingdom Bacillati; phylum Actinomycetota; class Actinomycetes; order Kitasatosporales; family Streptomycetaceae; genus Streptomyces; species Streptomyces profundus. Next base: position 3,734,255 of record NZ_CP082362.1, on the reverse strand, counting down.
TTGCACGAGTCCGACTACCTGCACGCCCTCGGGGCGCTCACCGGCGGCCAGGCCGTGCAGCAGGTCAAGGCCGGGCTCCAGGCGATCTACCTCTCCGGCTGGCAGGTCGCCGCCGACGCCAACCAGGCCGGCCACACCTACCCCGACCAGAGCCTCTACCCGGTCAACTCCGTGCCGCAGGTGGTGCGTCGGATCAACAACGCGCTGCTGCGCGCCGACCAGATCGCCACCGCGGAGGGGGACGGGGGCGCGCTCGACTGGCTGGCGCCCATCGTCGCCGACGCGGAGGCCGGGTTCGGCGGGCCGCTCAACGCGTTCGAGCTGACCAAGGCGATGATCGCCGCCGGCGCCGCCGGCATCCACTACGAGGACCAGCTGGCCTCCGAGAAGAAGTGCGGCCACCTGGGCGGCAAGGTGCTGGTGCCGACCTCCCAGCACATCCGCACCCTCAACGCGGCCCGGCTGGCGGCCGACATCGCCGGCGTGCCCACGGTGATCATCGCCCGCACCGACGCCCTCGCCGCCACGCTGATCACCAGCGATGTGGACGAGCGTGACGCGAGGTTCGTCACCGGGGAGCGCACCGCCGAGGGCTTCTACCGGGTGCGCAACGGGATGGCGCCCGCGGTCGCGCGCGGCCTCGCCTACGCGCCGCACGCCGATCTGCTCTGGATGGAGACCGGCACGCCCGATCTGCGGCAGGCCCGCGAGTTCGCCGAGGCGGTCCACGCCCAGTACCCGGACCAGCTGCTGGCCTACAACTGCTCGCCCTCGTTCAACTGGAAGGCCGCCCTGGACGACGACCAGATCGCCAAGTTCCAACGGGAGCTGGGCGCGATGGGCTACCGCTTCCAGTTCATCACGCTGGCCGGCTTCCACTCCCTCAACCACGGCATGTTCGACCTGGCCAAGGGCTACGCCGAGGAGGGGATGACGGCCTATGTCGACCTCCAGGAGAAGGAGTTCGCCGCCCAGCGGCACGGCTTCACCGCCGTGAAGCACCAGCGCGAGGTCGGCACCGGCTACTTCGATCTGGTCTCGACCGCCGTCAACCCGGCCTCCGCCACCACGGCGCTCGCCGGCTCGACGGAGGCCGAGCAGTTCGACTGACCCGAAGCCCCGGGCCGGCCCTTCCCCTTGAGCCGGCCACCGGGGACGAGTCGGCGGTCCGGGCCGGCAAGGCCACCGCTGGCCCGGACCGTCAGTCGACCGCCACCCGGGGCCGCGCCCCCGCCGGCTCCGCCAGGGGACGCCGCAGGGCGCGGCGCCCGGCGCGCCAGGCGGGCAGCAGCGCCCGGCCGAGGGCGTCCTCCAGCAGTGCGGTGGCCTCGATCCCGAAGACCACATCGGGCGCCAGGCCGGGCTCGTCGGCGAGCAGTCCCCCGACCACCTCGCGCCGCACCACCTGTTCGTGCACCGCGTCGGCCTCCACGTGTTCGTCGTAGAAGTGCTCGGCGGCGGGACCGGCGCCGGTGCGGCGCATGGCGTCGGCCAGCCGGCGCGAGCCGGGCGACGAGGTGACCTCGACGGCGGCGAAGTGCCCGACCAGCGCCCCGCGCAGTGCCCGCCGCAGCCCGAACAGGGACATCAGGTTGACGGTGGCCAGCGCCTCGGCGGGGGCCGCGTCCAGATACCGGCCATAGGTCGGGTCGAGGCCGAGATCCCGCATCAGCTCGGCGAAGAGCCGGGCGTGGGCGCGGTCGGCCCGGCCGGCGCCGAACTCGTCGAACTCGATGGCGACCATGGCGGCCTTGGCCCGTCCGCGCAGCCGGGGGATGACCCAGGCGTGGGGGTCGGCCTCCTTGAGGTGGTAGAGCGAACGCAGCGCCGCATACTCGCGCAGCTGCCAGAGTTCGCCCTCCCGCGACAGGAAGTGACCGACTCCGACCGTCTCGTCGGCGCCCGCGCCCCGGACCCCGACCGGAGTGACCGGCTCGACCAACAGCTCGGCCATGGCCTCCTGGACGCCATGGCCCGGTGGCAGCGCCGCGCGCAGGGCGGCGAGGAAACGTTCCTCGGCCGCCACCCGCAGTCCGATCAGCTCCGCGTCCCACTCCCTGGCGTCGGGGACGCCGGCGAAGCCCCGGTAGTGCAGCTCGTACAGCACATAGAGGGTCAGCTGAAGATCACCGCCGAAGGGGTCGGCCCCGGCGGCCGTCTCGCGGCTGGGGAGGGCCAGCGCGCCGTCGGCGAGCGCCGCGAGCAGTCCGGCGGACACCTCCCCCCTGGCCTCCGGCAGCTCGGGGCCGCTCACCGTTCGTTCTCCCGGGGAACGCTCCCCTCCGAGGGCCTCGACCGTTTCCGGTGGCTGGTGTCGCACCAGGGATAGCGGCGGCTGCGGCGGCAGGTGCAGAGCGCGACGGTGAACCGGTCGCTGCGGACCGTCCGCCCGTCCTCGAGCGTCACCTCCACCGGGCCCTCGACGAGCAGCGGCCCGTCCCGCTCGGCGGACACCCGGCGTGGCTGCCGGTCAGCGCTTCTCGCCACGGATCACCACCAGCTCCTCCGACTCCTCGTCCGGCGGGACCAGGCCACGGCGGCGCAGCCAGGGCAGCCGCTCGCGCAGCACAGGACCGAACGGGATCCGCGCGCGCTCGACCACGGCGGCCCGCAGCCCCGCGCGCTCCAGGCGCAGCAGGGTCTCCTCCTCGGCGCACAGGCCCGAGTGGACCATCAGCAGCACGCCGTGGGGGCGCAGCATCCCGGGCGCCGCCGCGCAGATCCGGTCCACCAGCGCCCGCCCGTCCCGGCCCGCCTCCCAGGCGCGGGCGGCGCCGGCGCGGGGCAGCGCTTCGAGTGGGGAGGGGACATAGGGCGGGTTGCTGAAGAGCAGATCGTAGGAACGGCCGGCGACTGCGGTGGTCAGATCGCCGCGCCGCACGGTCACCCGCCGACCGGCGAGCATCGCGTTGATCCTGGTGGTCAGCGCCGCGCGCCGCCCGATGTCCACGGCGGTCACCCGCGCGCCGAGCCGGGCGGCGTAGGCGGAGAGCGCCCCGCTTCCGGAACACACCTCCAGCACATCCATGCCAGGGCAGATCCGTTCGGCGCGGAGCGCGGCGGCCAGCAGCAGGGTGTCCGCCTGCGGCGCGTACACCCCGGGCAGCACCATGACCCGCCCGAGCGAGGGCGCGGGGCGGGCACCGGGAGAGGAACGAACGGGGGAACCAGCGGAGACGGCAGAACCAGTAGACCCGGCAGAAGCAGCCAACGAGCACCTCCAGCCCACCCCTCACCGACCCCGAGACCGCGCGCCGAGTACCCACCGGGGCGCGATTCACACCCCGCCGTCGCGGCGGATCAGCGGGTCAGGACGCCGGTGTGCGGTGGCTCAGGAAACGGGTGTACTCGGCCCGGTCGGCCGGGTTCCCGTCGGTGCGCTCCCGCCGGGGCGGGCGCCCCGCGACCTCCCGGTCGCCCGCCTGGCGCGCGTACCAGACGCCCTCGCCGCCGGTCAGGGTGGGCAGGGACCGCTGGAAGTCGTGGACCACCCGGGTGGGCAGCTCCCCGGTGAGCTGCCAGGCCGCGCCCACTTCGACGGGGGTGTCGAGCCGCGCGCCGATCCCGACCAGCCGCGCGGTGAGCGGGCCGAGCCGGTCGGCCGGCGCTTCGAGGTGGAAGGCGTGGCAGGGTTCGTAGACCCGGGTGCCGGCGGCGGCGAGCGCCTGGAGCAGCACATGCGGCGTCAGATCCCGGTAGGCGCCCGCGGTGCTGTACGGGCGCGGCCAGAATCCGCTGTGGGTGAGGGTGACCCGCACATCGGTGACCGGCCAGCCGTGGTTGCCCTGGCCCAGCGCCCGGTACACGGTCTCCTCGACCGCCGTGTGGAAGGAGACCGGCATCGAGCCGAGCTCCACCTCCCGGTGGTAGCTGACGCCCTCGCCCGGTTCGACGCGGAGGCCGACCGTCGCGAGGAAGCCGTTGCCGATGAACTCGACCGCCGAGCCGACGCCGGCCGGGCGTTCCCGATGCACCACCCGGGCCGGTGCGAAGACGGCCTCGATGCCATGGGTGTCGGCGAGGGTGGTGGCTATGACCTCCCGCTGCACCTCTCCGTACAGCAGCAGCCGGGTCTCCCCGTCCGGGGTGACCCGCGCCTGGATCAGCGGATCCTGGTCGGCCATGCTCAGCAGCGCGGCGTGCAGGGCCCCTGACCGTGCGCCGTCGCGCGCGGTGACCACGGTCTCCAGGCTGGGCGGCGGAAACCGGGGGCGGCGGTCGACGGCCTCGGGGGAGCCCAGTTCGTCGCCGATCCTGACCTGGGCCAGCCCACGGACCCGGGCGATATGCCGGGCGGTCAGCCGGTGTTCGCCCCCGGCGGGCGCCCCCACCACCCGCAGCCCGCTGACCCGCGCCCGATAGGAGCCGACGGTGCCGTCGGCCTCCTGACGGTAGCCGGTCACGCGTTGGCGTTCGCGCAGCTCGCCGCCGTAGGAGCGGAGATAGGCGACCTTCTCCCCCGAGACATCGCGGTCGATGGCGAAGACGCGGCAGCGCAGCCGGGCCTCCGGGGCGGGCCCGGGGGGCAGCAGTTCGGCGATCGCGGCCAGCAGCGCCGGGATGCCGGCGCCCGACAGGGCCGAGCCCCAGAGCAGGGGGAACGCCTTGCCCTCGGCGACCTGCGCGGTGAGTGCCTCGGCCAGCCGGGCGGGTTCGACGGTCCGCTCCTCGACCAGGGCGGCGAGGATCGACGCGTCGTGTTCGGCCAGCACGGGCGCCCAGGCTTCGGCCACCGCCCCGCCGGTGACGGGGAAGGCGTCGAACGCGGCACCTGGGGTGCCCGTCCCCCGCACGGTGCCCATCGGCACCACCTGGGCGGTGAGCGACCGACGGATGTCCGCCACCAGTTCGCCGGCGCGGGCGCCGGGGCGGTCGATCTTGTTGACGAAGATCAGCGTGGGCAGCCGCAGCTCCTTCAGGACGCGCATCAGCACCCGCGTGTGGGCCTGGACGCCCTCGACGGCGGAGAGCAGCAGCACCGCGCCGTCCAGCACGGTGAGCGCCCGTTCGACCTCGGCGACGAAGTCGCTGTGGCCCGGGGTGTCGATCAGGTTGACCTGGCGGTCGTCGATCCGGAACGAGGTGACCGCCGAGCGGACGGTGATGCCCCGGCGGCGCTCGATATCGGTCGAGTCGGTCTGGGTGGAGCCGGCGTCGACGCTGCCCAGCCGGTCGATACGGCCGGTGTCGTAGAGCAGCCGTTCGGTCAGACTGGTCTTGCCGGCGTCGACATGCGCCAGCACGCCCAGGTTGACGATCCGCACAGCCGTCCTCTCCTGCCGCTTCCGTTCCGGCGGCCCTCGCGCTCCCGCGCCTGGCCGCGTCGGTCAAGGCCGCGTCGGTCGGCGGGGAGGGCTCGGCGGTGTGGACGGGAGGGCGGGCCGTGCGGCGACATGGCGCGGCTCCCGAGGGTCCCACTTCCCGACCGGTTCGCAGCCTGCTGGTGATCACGCGGCCCTGTCAACCGAGTTGGGAACCGGGAAGCGCCGCGCCCGTCAGGTCCTGGCCGCCCGCTGATCGCCGCCGCGCGCCAGAAGGTCGTCGATGGCCGCCCGCACCGTGGCCACCCCGGGCGCGTGGTCGGCCTCCCGCGCGACGGCAAGCGCCTCCCGGTAGGTGGCCAGCGCCCGCTCCTGGTCACCCGCGGCGCTCCGGCTGGCGGCCAGGGCGCTGAGCGCCCCCAGCACGGTGTGCCGGGAGCCGATCGAACGGGCCAGGGCCACCGCCTCCTGATGGCGGAGCAGCGCCGTCGCGTGGTCCCCCGCGGTGCGGGCGACCACGCCCAGCAGGCAGAGACAGTCCACCTCGACGGCACGGAACCCGTACTCCCCGGCGAGCGCCAGCCCGTCCCTGGCGTACGCCTCCGCCTCCGCGTCCCGCCCGGTCAGCAGCGACAGATCGGCAAGGCCGGTGAGCGCGTTGGGCAGATGGGCCCGGTCGTCGTGCTCCCGGCAGCGTTCGAGCACCTCGAAGAGACACGTCAACGCCTCCTCGTACCGCCCCAGTTCCTTCAGGCAACGCGAGAGGTTGACCAGGGGCGCGCGCCGCAGCGGCCAGTGTTCCGCCGTGCCGGCCAACGCCAGCGAGAGCTCGAACTCCCGGATCGCCGCGCCCAGGTCGCCGCGACGCCCAAAGGCGATGCCCAGGTTGTTGCGCACCGCCGACTGCCACGCGGGCAGCCCGGCCCGCTCGAACGCGGCCAGCGCGCCGCGCAGATGGTCGAGCGCCACCGTGCCGTTCAGCCCGAGCTGGTCCATGGTCTTGCCCAGGTTGCTCCTGGCCCGCGCCTCGGCGATCGGGTCCGCCAGCGCCCTGGCCGCCGCCAGTTCCCTGGTGTAGAGGTGCATCGCCTCGTCCGGGAAGCCGCCGAGGAAGAGATAGCGCCAGAGGGTCTCGGCCAGTTCGACGGTGCGGCGCGGTTCGCTGATCCTGGCCAGCTCCAGCAGGTTGGCCCGCTCGGCGTCCAGCCAGGCCCTGGCCTCGTCGGAGGACGCGAACGGGGGCGCGGCGCCGGGCCACTCGGGCGGCCGTGGCCGACGGAAGGACTCGGCGGGCAGGAAGACGTCCATCGCCGCCAGGGCCGTCGACAGGTAGTAGTCCGACAACCGGCCGAGCGCCGCCGCCCGTTCGGCCGTCCCGCCGCCGTCAGGCGTGCCGGTCAGCTCGGCCGCGTAGGCGCGCAGCAGGTCGTGGAGGCGGTAGCGGCCCGTCGGCGACCGCTCGACGAGATGCCCGCGCACCAGCACCTCCAACGCGCGCCGCGCCGCGCGCGGCTCCACGCCGACGAGCGCGGCGACCGCGTACTCGTCCACATCGGGTCCCGGATAGGGGCCAAGACGCCGGAACACCGACGCCACGGCCGGCTCAAGCCGCCGGTAGGACCAGGAGAACACGGCCCGCACCGCCGTGTGCGGATCGTCGATGTCCAGCAGGTCGAGCGCGCGCCGCCGTGGCCCCAGCGCCCCGGCCAGCTCGGCGACGCCGCCTGGCCCCGGGTGCGAACGCACCAGCTCCGCGGCGATCCGCAGGGCCAGCGGCAGCCGCGCGCAGCGTTCGACCAGCTCGTCGACCGCCGCCGGCTCCGCGGCGAGACGGGCGTCGCCGAGCAGCCCGCGCAGCAGCTCCCGCGCTTCGGCGCGGCTGAGCCGGTCGAGCGCCAGCCGGCGGGCGCCCTCCCTGACCACAAGACCGGCCAGCGCGTCCCTGCTGGTCACCAGGGTGACGCAGGACGGGCTGCCCGCCAGCAACGGCCGCACCTGGGCGACCTCGGCCGCGTTGTCCAGCAGCACCAGCATCCGCCGCCCCGCGACCAACGTGCGGAAACGCGCCCCGCGTTCGTGGAGGTCGTGCGGGATCGCCGAGCCCGCGAGGCCCAGCGCGCGCAGGAACCCGGCCAGCGCGTCCTCGGGCGCCAGGGGCTGGTCGGGGCCGTAGCCGCGCAGGTCGACATAGAGCTGGCCGTCGGGGAACCTGTCCCGCCGCCGGTGCGCCCAGCGCACCGCGAGGGCCGTCTTGCCGACGCCGGCCGTGCCGGCCACCGCGGCGATCACCACGGGGGCTGGAGAGGAGGACACCAGGACGTCCAGCTCGTCCATCTCGGCCTCCCGCCCCACGAAGCCCCCGACCTCCGAGGGGAGTTGACTCGGCAGCACCGCCCCTCCCGGGGCCGGCCCCGGCGACGGGGCCCGGCCCGACCGCAGCCGGGCCGCCGACTCCCTCAGCTCGGCGCCCGGCTCGACGCCCAGCTCCTGGGCGAGCGTCCGGCGGGCCCGTTCGTAGGCGGCCCGCGCCTCCTCCCGCCGACCGGCCCGGTCGAGCGCCGACATCAACAGGCTGTGGAAGCGCTCGCGCAAGGGGTGGGCCAGCGCCAACTTCTGGAGCCCTTCGACCAGTTCGGCGCCCGCGCCGCAGGCGAGCTCCGCCCGGTAGAGCGACTCCCAGGCCGTCAGCCGCCGTTCCTCCAGGCGGTTGGCCCAGTCGCCCAGTTCGGCGGCGTCGACGCCTCGGAACGGCGTGCCGTGCCAGAGCCCGAGGGCGGTCCGCAGCAGGCCGGCCGACTCCCGGGGCTCCCGCTCCGCCAGGTCGAACCCCTCGGCCACCAGCCGCTCGAACCGCTCCGCGTCCAACTCCCCCTGGCGCACGCGCAGTCGGTAGCCGTCGTCGATCCGGCTCAGCCGCTCGTGCTCGCCGAGGAAGCCCCGCAGCCTGTGCACATGGAGGTGCAGTCGCTGGTGGGCGCGGGCATCCTCCCGCTCGCCCCACAGGGCGTCCACCAACACGTCGGCCGACACCACCCGTTCGGCCCGCGCCAGCAGCACCCCCAGCAACGTCTGCCGCAGCCGCCCGGTGACCGGCCACCGCTGGTCACCCTTTTGGACCTCCAAGGGCCCCAACACCTGGAACTCCATCGCTCTTCCCCCTGGTCGGTCGGCACTCTACGCCCGGCCGCCGGCCACGGGGGCAGGCGTCTCAGCGGGAGCGGGCGCCACCCGTCACCGGGCACCCCCGCCCACGGGTTCGCACAGGAGATCGAAGAACGGGGTCGCCGCGCTTTCGGCATCCACGACGGCCCTATATCTTTTCGAAGGTCACCGCGAATTCTCCGCAGGTACCGCCGTTACGTGCGGGGTTTCTGAACCAGGACGCATTCTCTGTTGCGTTTGGTGTGAACCGCCTTGCGGGGCCCCGGGGTTGGGCCTACGCTCAGCTACCTCGCGCACGCGTGGTAGATGACTTACGGGGGAATCCGGGTGACGATCGACATCGTGAAACATATGCCTCGCCAGATCGTTCATACCGGGAATTCATATGAGCCTATTCGGTCAGGGGCGTGCCTTCCTTGATGCTCTTCCACCACAGGACCGCAGGGATTTGATCGGTCTGGGGGCCCTGCGCAGCTATGCCCCCGGGGAGGTCATGATCCAGGAGGGCGATCGCACCACCTTCGTCCTGGTGATCCTCTCCGGTTGGTCGGTCGCGCAGGTCAGCACCGACCGGGGGAGCCGGCTCATCCTCGCCCTGCGGGGAGCGGGCGATCTGGTGGGCGAGCTCGCCGCCGTGGACGACAGGCCGCGCAGCGCGACGGTGAAGGCGCTGGGCGAACTGCGCGCGACGGTCCTGCCCGGGGGACGCTTCCGTGGCTTCCTCGCCAGCCGCCCGGTGGCCACCACCCTCGTGATGCGGCAACTCAGCTCCCGGCTGCGCAGCTCGGACCAGGAACGTCGCGAGCTGGCCTCGGGAACGGTGCTGCGGCGCCTGGCCATCCGGCTGTTGGAACTCACCGAGAGGACGGGACGCGAGGTGGAGGGGGGAACGGTCGTGGATCTGCCGCTGCCGCAGCACGATCTGGCGGCGGCGATCGGCACCAGCAGGGAGGCCGTCGCGAAGTCGCTGCGGCTGCTGCGCGAGCAGGACGTCATCCGCACCAGGCCCCGGCGGCTGGTCATCTCCGACCTCCCGCTCCTGCGGCTGCTCGCCGAGGGCGGAGAACTGTGACGAAGCGGGCGGGGCGCTGAGCGAAACGCGGTCCACGGGAACGAACTCGTAGCGGGAGGACGGGGGAGACAGGGGTGGCGACATGCGGGGGAAGCGATCACGGGGGCGGTTCCGCCCCAGTGTGTAAACGGCCACATCGCGATGGGGAGCGGGTGAGCAGACTCGCTGGTGACGCACCACCACGCGAAGGGGCGGGACGATGAGTGCTGGGAGAGCGCCCGACGGCGGGCCGGGGGAACACCGTCGGGGAGCTTCGGGGAGGGCCCTCACCCGGCTGGTGATCTCCGTCGACGCGTGCGGCTCGGGCCGGCTCGCCATCGACGCCAAGAAGAGCCTGCGGCGCGCGATGTACCGGGCGTTCGAGGAGGCGGGCGACGCCGTCGGCGTGCTCCCCGGTGAGCTGCGCAAGGAGGACAGGGGCGACGGGATCCTGGCGACCGTCGAGCCCTCCGTCCCCCAGGTCGACCTGGTCGGCCGGTGGGTGGAGACGCTGCGCCAGGGCGTCAGGGAACACAACCGCGCCGGCGGGGTGCCGCTGCGATTACGGGTCGCAATGCACGCGGGTCCGGTCGTGATCGACGCCGAGGGGCTGGTGGGACGCGCCGTCGACCTCACCTGTCGGCTGTGCGACAGCGAGGCGGCGAAGCGGGCGATCGACGAGGCGGGCGCTGACTTCCTCCTGGTGGTCTCCGACCCGCTCTACCGCACGGTGGTACGCGAGGGGGGCCGCTACATCGAACCCGACGACTACGTCCCACACCGGGTCGGCAACAAGGAGACGGACGAGACCGCCTGGTTCCTGCTGCCCGGCCGGCGGGACCGCCAGGGCCCCGCGCCGGACCGCGCCGGCACCACGGCCCCCCGGGCCCGGGGCCAGGTGTTCCAGGTGGCCGGCGACAACCAGGTCTTCAGCGACAACGTGTTCCAGGGCCCGTTCACCGGCATCGCCAAGGCGCCGGCCAAGGCCCCCGAGGACGACGGGAGGGGCCCGGCGTGAGTGACCAGGAGGAGCCGGAGGCGGAGTCCCCCGCCGATGAGCCGGCGGACGCGGCAGGACCCGGCGCGCGCGAGAGGGACGGCGCCCGCGAGGGGGAGCGCGCGGGGGCCGACCAGGACGGCTCGGCCGGCCATGGGGAGGAGCCGCCCGACCCGTTCCGCTCCGCCGTCGGCGGCCTCGGCGACGGCGAGGACGCCGGCGGCGCGAGGACGGCGCGCGCCGCCCGGGACAACCTCGCCCGCCACCGCACCATCAGCGTGGGCCGCGACAACCAGTACTTCGAGGGCAACTACTTCTTCGTCGGACCGACACCGGGCGGCCCACCCGCCCTGCTGGACGGCCCGGTGCCGGCCGAGGCGCTGGCGCGCCTCGACGCCGTCTACCTCCAGGCACCCGGCTACCCGCGGATGAAGGAGCGGCTGCGGGCCGGCAACCTGCTCGTCCTCTGCGGCGAGCCGGGCAGCGGGCGCGTCTCCACCGCCCTGACGCTGCTGGCCGAGCTGGCCACCGACGGCGTCAACCGGCTCGACCCCGCCACGGATCCGCGCGTGCTGACGGAGGGCGTGTTCCGCGCCGGCACCGGCTATCTGCTCAAGCTCCCCGACGAGGAGACGGTGGCCGCCACGGCCGCGGCCGGCGGCCAGGACGCCCCCGACGCGGGGGGCGCACCGCTGACGGAGATGCATCTCGACCGGCTCAGCGCCCAGTTGGCCAGGGTCGGGGCGTTCCTGGTCATCGTGGTGAGCGGTGGCGACCTCGCCGACCGGCTGCTGCGCGGACGCCATGCCGCCGGGTTCGTGCCCCCGCCGGCCCGGGAGGTGCTCGGCCGTCATCTGCGGGAGCGGCTGCGGGGCGCCCCCGCCGGCTCGCTGCCGGCGGCCGAGGAGTTGGCGCGGCGCGCCGACGTGCTGGAGGCCATCGGCCTCCAGGAGCCGCTGCCGGCCGAGGCCGCCCACCTCGCCGACCATCTCGCCCGGCACCTGCTGGGGGAGCTGACGGACGAGGAACTGCGCGCGGCCTGCGCGGGCTTCGCGACCCGGCAGGCGCGGCTCTGGTTCGCCGGCGCCGACCGGCCCGGGCAGCTGCCCGCCGCGATGCCGGTCATCCGCACCGCGGCCTTCCGGATCGCGGTCGCGGTCTTCAACGGCTCGCCCTACGGGCTGGTCACCGAGGCGGCCGACCAGCTGGCCTGGGAACTCGGCGTCACGCTCGACCCGGAGAACCCGCCCGGCCGCCGGATCTTCGGCACCCATGCCGAGCTGCGGCCCGCCCTGGCCCGCGCCGAACTCTTCGACGACGAGGTGGATCTGGGGCTCACCCAGGCGCCCGCGCGGGTCATCGCGTTCCGGGGCCACGGGCTCGCCACCGCCGTGCTGCGCGAGGTGTGGGAGGGCCACCACTCCGCGCGCGGTCCGGTCGGGCACTGGCTGCGCGAACTGTGCGAGGACCCGCGCCCCCAGGTGTGGGTGCGGGCCGCGGTGGCCGCCGGGGTGCTCTGCTCCTGGGACTGGCTCCACGGCTACGGCGACATCGTGCGGCCCATGGCCCTGGGCAACCCCGACGGGCCACGGCTCGCCGTCGCGACCGTGCTCGCGCAGGCCGCCCACGAGCCGACGATCCAGCCGGCGGTGGGGAGCCTCCTCAAGCAGTGGGCGAAGGGCGCCCACCTCGGGCTGCGGGAGGCCGCGGCCGTGGCCCACGGCTACGGCCTCGCGGCCGGCTCGGTGGCCGCCTCGCTTGAGGAGCTCGGCAAGGCGATCCGCCGCGACGAGGACGGCACGCTGCTGGCGACGGTCTCGCTGAGCGTGACCCGCCTGCTGGCCGGCCCCGAGCCGGAGGTGGTGATCGAACGCATGGGCCGCTGGCTGCGGGACGGCCGCCGCGCGTACGCGGACCTGGTGCTGCTGACCATGCTCAGGGCGATCCGCACCCCCGTCACGTTCCTGTGGGGCCTGCGGGACAACCAGGAGCTGGAGCGGCGCTCGGACTGGACGCTCTGCGGAGCGCTGATCGCCACCCGTCCGGCGGTGGCGGGCCGGGTCGCCGACCTGGTCGGACACACGCTCGCCACCCCCAGGTCGGCCGCGCCGGGGCTCGACGGGATGGGCAGCTGGATCCGGCGGGCCGCGGCGGACGAGGAACAACTGGCGACGCTGGCCGGCTTCCTGCCGCGCCTCGCCATCGAGGGCCGGGACCGTGATCGGCTGCGCCATCTGCTCGACCGGCAGGTACGCGATCCCGACCGGCCGTTGGACACCGACGTCGCGCACCGGCTGTGGCACGCGGCACGAGGAAGGAGACCCACCGGTGAGTGACAGGGCAGCCCAGGCCGACCGCGAGGAACGGCGGGCGGACAAGGGGAACGCGCGGAACGCGAACGGGCGGGACGAGAACGTCAGGAGGGAACCGCCGGGGGCTCGCCGGCGGCCGGGGCGCGGGGCGGGCAGGAAGGCCCCCATCGGGCCGCTGCTGCGGGAGTGCCCCACCCCGTACCGCCAGGAGAGCGGGCAGGTGATCGCCGTGCTGCGCTACCGCAACGGTGGCCGCACGGTGCTCTGGCCGGACCGGCGCGAGGACTACGACAAGCCCCTGTTGCGGGGCCCGTTCACCGCGTTCGAGGTGGCGCTCGGCCGGCATGTGACCGAGTTCGGCATCAGTCTGCCGGCCGCGGGCGACGCGGAGTTCTTCGAGGCCGAGGCCCGCGTCCACTGGGAGGTGGAGGACCCGTCGCTGGTGGTGGACCGCCAGGTGTGGGACGCCGCCGAACTGCTCCGCGACGATCTGCTGGAGCGGCTGCGCGACGTCTCCCGGCAGTACGCGCTCACCGAGGCGGAGCGGGTCGACCGGGCGGTGCGGGCCGAGCTCGTCTCGGGGCGGTTCGCCCTCGGCGAGGACCTGGGGCTGCGGACCAAGGTGCATGTCTTCATCGACCTCAGCGAACGGGTCGCCGACCGCGAGCGGGAACACACCGATCTGGAGCACGAACTGCGCGTCTCGGGCCGCCGCGAGGAGTGGGAGTCACGAAGGGTCGCCGCCCGCGCCGAGGAGTTCGAGCAGATGCTGCGGCGCGGCAACATCGGGCAGATCGCCGGGTTCATGGCCAGGGAGCCGGGGCGGGAGCTGGAGATCCGCAACCTCATCCGCCAGGAGTGGCGCGAGGAGCAGCAGGTGTCGATCGAGCTGTTCAGCCGGATGCTCGACAGCGGACACCTGGAGCGGCACGACATCGGCGAGCACATGTACGAGGTCATCCAGTATCTGCGGTCCAGGTCGGGCGGCGTGGTCGGCAACACCATGGACCAGGTCCTCGCCCCTCGCCTCCCCGCCGGCCGGCTGCCCCCGTCCGACGGCGCCCCCCACCGGCCGCCGCCGTTCTGGGCCGGGGACGACGGGCCGGAGGCGGCGCCAGGCGCCCGGGGCCCGAACCCCGGCTCCCCCGACTCCCCCGACGACCGGGACGACCGGGACGACCGGGAGGACCGGGTGGGCCGCGGGGGCGCGGCGCGCCCCGGCGGGCGCGCCAGCGACGACTTCGACGACTGGGACGCGTGATGGGCGCCCCAGCCACGGGACGTGGCACGCGCCGGGTCGGCCTGCTGGCGGCGGGGCTCGCCCTCGCGCTGAGCGCCGCGCTGGCGCCGCCCCCGACCCCGGCCAACGCGCAGGACGACGAGGAGACGGGGGCGGGCTCGGGGGTCGCCCCCATCGACTTCGCCATCGTCGTCGACCAGTCGGACAGCCTCTCGGACGAGGACCTGCTGCGGGAGGTCGACGCGGCGACCACCATCGCCCAGGCGGAGCTCTCGGAGGAGTCCCAGGCCATCGTCATCGGCTTCGGCAGCGCGGAGCGGGAGGGCCAGGTCGCGGCGGTCGAGGCGTGCCAGCGCACCGAACTCGACGCCGACGGACGGCAGTTGATCAGCGAGTGTGTGCGGGGCCTGGCCCGTCCCGACCGCGAGGTGATCGGCCCGGGCACCGACCATCCGGCGGCCCTCGCCCAGGCGGTGGGCCGGCTGTCCGAGGGCGATCCGGACACCCCCCGGGTGATCTTCCTGCTGACCGACGGCCGGCTCGACGTCCGGGACAGCCTCAACTACGGCGACTCCCCCGAGGCCCGCCAGAACAACGCGGGCGCCGCGCTGCGGGCCACCCTCGCCGAGGCCAGGGCGAACAACGTCCAGGTGTGGCCGCTGGGCTTCGGCGACCAGATCGACGAGGCGGCGCTGCGCGAGATGGCCGAGGGCGGCTACGCCGAGGGCTGCGCCAACCTCCCCGACGCCGTACCGGAGATGAGGGTCGTCCAGAACTCGGGGGATCTGCTGGACGCGCTCCAGTCGACGTTCGCCTCGGCCCGCTGCGCGGCGGTCCAGATCGGCGACAAGGGCGTGCCGCCCGTCGATCTCGACGTCGTGATCCCCCCGATCGCGACCGACGGCTCGATCACCGTCGCCAAGGGCGCGCCCGGGGTGCGCGTCACCTACCTCGACCCGGACGGGCGCGAGGTGCCGAGGCAGGGCACGTTCGAGGGGTCGACCTTCGAGATCAGCGGCCAGAACACCGCCGTCGAGGCGCTGCGCGTCAGCGATCCCAAACCCGGCACCTGGACGGTGCACCTGGAGCCGGCCGAGGACGGCCCCGCCATGGAGGCGGCGGTCAGCGCCATCTGGCAGGGCCGCGTCCTGTCCTTTGTCACGGTCGAGCCGCCCTCGCCCAACCCCGGGGAGACGGTACTCGTCGAGGCCCAGCTCCAGACCAGGGAGAACGTCACCATCGACGACCCGGAGCAGCTCGCCGGGCTGTACGCCAACGCGCGGCTCACCGGCGAGGGCTTCGAGCCGGTGGAGGTCCCCCTCGGCGACGACGGGCGAAACGGTGACCGGCGGGCGGGCGACCTGGTGTTCACCGGCGAGATCACCGTCCCCGAGAACGCCGTGGGCGCGCTGGCGTTCACCAGCGAGATGGCGGCCCCCGGGGTGGTCGCCGACGAACGCCCCTTCCCCACCCGGGTGACGGAGGGACCGCCGCTGGTCCAGGGCATCGTCACCGTCGAGGACGGCGAACTGCACCCGGGCGGCTCGATCGACGGCTCGCTGCGGATCGAGAACAACGACGGCCGGCCGCACGAGCTGCGCCTCGAACTGCGGGACACCGGCGAGGGCGCCGTACGCGTCGAGCCGCCGACCGTGGTCGCCGAGCCGGGCAGCGCCAGGACCGTCCCGTTCACCATCACGTTCGGCTCGGACGTGCCGCTCGGCGGCGTCGGCGGCACGGTCGTCGTCGTCGACGAGACCGAGGGCGACCTCGTCGTGCACCAGGCGTTCCTCAACGCCACCGTCACCGCCCCGCCCACCTGGTGGGACCGGTACCGGTGGGCGGTGATCACCGGCGTCGCGGCGCTGGCGGTGGCCGCGGCGATGGGCGGCGCCTGGTTCCTGGCCCGCCGACGCGGCCTCGAACTGACCGGCCACACCGTGGAGTTGGGACAGAACGACCGCACGGTCGACCAGCAGCCGATAAGGGACAGGCCGCGGGTCTTCTACTTCCGGGTGGAACGCGGCAGAAGCGGCCACGCTGGGCTCACCAAGGCGCACTCGGGCGGCGGCTCCGTCTACGAGCTGAGACGCCGGCCCAGCGGCGTGCTCCGGCTCAAGCCGCCGCGCGACCCGGCGCGTGACCTGCGCCCCGACCAGCGGTTCCCGGTCGGCGACGAGACCTGGATCGTCGTGCGGGCGCCCGTGCCACGCCAGGGCGCCAAGGGCGGGGGCCGCAACGGGGGTGGCGGCGGCGACCCGTTCCGCTCCTTCCTCCGCCGGCCCCCGGGGCGAGGGCGGGGAAGGGCCGGCGGCCCGGCGGACTCCCGGACCTCCCGCCCCCGGCCGGACGCCAACAGCGACTTCTGATGTGAGGGACGAGACATGAGGATCTACCAACCCATGCTGTTCGTCGGCCTGGGGGGCACGGGGAACCGGATCGGTGCGGAACTCGAACGCACGCTCCGCCGTGAACTCTGCGGCCCGGACGGCACGTTGCTGACCAACAGCGGCCAGCGCGCGCCGTTCCAGCTGCCGGACTGCATCCAGTTCGTCTACGCCGACTACAGCGACGCGGAGCTGAACCAGCTGCCCCATCTGAGCACCAGGGGCGCCGAGGCCGCGCCCTACACCCACACGGCGCGGGCCATCCACGATCTGCTGCCCGCCGGCATGAGCGGTTCGCCTGAGGTCACCCGGGCGCTGCGGGTCACCATCCACGACGACGTGTCCGAGTGGCTGCCGCCCGCGATGGGCGAGCCACGGGTGGCACCGCTGCACGCCGGCGCCGGACAGCTGCCGACGGTGGGCAGGGCCGCGCTCTTCGCCACCCTGCGCGAGGGCCTGGAGCCGGTGCTCCGGCCGCTGCGGGACGCCATCGGCGCCATCGGCCACTCCGGCGGCGATCTGCGGGAGTTGGGCGGCGGACACATCAGGGGCTGCGACGTGTTCGTCGCCTTCTCCGTCTCGGGCGGCACCGGGGCCGGCATCTTCTACGACTTCCTGCACCTGATCGGGCGCGAGTTCCAGCGCTCGTTCAGGCAGTCCATGGACGGCGTGAAGATCTACCCGCTGGTGGTGATGCCCTCGGCCTTCCCGCCGGAGGCCGGCGGCGGCCGGGCGGCGGAGCTGAACGCCAGCCGCGCGCTGGTGGACATCTCCCGGCTGGTCGACAGCCAGAACGCGCCCGACGCCCCCGAGCAGTTCGGGGACGTGATCCAGCCGAGCGGGGCCGGGGTGCGCTTCCCCGGCGGCGGACTGGTCAACCTGCGCCCCTCGACCATGCAGACCGCGATCCTGTTCGGCCGGCCGGTCGGCCTCCAGCCCGAGGACCTGCGCCGCTCCATCAGCGCCATCGTGATGTCGCTGATCGGCACCGAGCTCGGCGACGACCGGGCCAGCGGCCGGGCGGAGGGCGACTACCAGTCGTTCGCCGCCAGCTTCGTCAACAAGGCGGTCGAGCGGGCCACTCCGTCCCGCTCGGGCATCGGCCACCGGGGCATGTCCACCAGCCTGGCCGCGTCCCTGACCGTGCCCGTCGACGACCTCGCCGAGATCGTGGCGGGCCGGCTGCTCGCCGCCGGCGTCCGGGACATGGCCGAGGCGGCCCGCCGCCCCAGCGCCGAGGGCGCCCGCCGCGTCACCGAGATGTTCCGGAACGCCGGCATCGGCCCGCTGTGGGAACGCGAGCCGCGCTCGGTCGCCGACCCCGACCCGCTGCCCAGGGGCGGCCGGGCGATCGGGCAGGCGCTGCGCGACCGCCAGGACGACATGGAGGACGCGCTGCGCCGCCTCGAACACGACCTCAGCCGGGACATGCCCCGGCTGGTGGAGGAGTTCCGCCCGGCGGCGGCCGTCCGGGGGGCGCTCCCCCAACTCGGGCCCTTCCGGCTGGAGAAGGTGCTGACCGGGATGCCCGATCACGAGGAACGGGTCGCCCAGGCCGGCCTCGTCGGGATGCTCGACAACCGGCGCAACCAGCCGGAGCGGCCCAAGAACGTGCAGTTCGCCCCGCCGAGCGTGCCGCCGATCCGCCGGAGCCTCGGCGGCATCACCCCGGCCCGCTGGGGCGACGCGGACGTCCAGACGTGCGTCGCCGAGCAGAACGCGTGGTACCGCTACCGGGCCAACCAGCTGTGGCACGCGGCGTGGAAGGAGTACGAGATCCGCTGGCGCCCGCAGTTGGGCAGGGCCATGCGGGAGGTCGGCGAGCTCGTCAGGGCCCTCATGGCCCACGAGGACGAGGAGGGCCGGATCTTCGCCGACCGGCGCAAGGAGCTCTACCGGGACGACCGCAAGGGCGTCTCCTATCTGCTGCCCCCGCAGGACTCGCTCCGCTCCTTCTACGACGCGGTCTTCGAGCGGCTGATGCAGCAGTACGGGCTCCCCGAGGGCTCGGACTCGGCGGGGCTGCTGGAGCGCATGATCGAGCCGACCACCTGGCAGCGCTCCCTCGACCTGGTGCGCCGGTCGCCGCGCGAGGCGGTCAGGGAGGTCAAGCAGGTCATCGAGGGGCGCGTGAAGCGGCTCTTCACCGAGCCGAGCGTGGTCGACGAGCGGCCCCTGCTGCCGTCCCTCGGCGAGCTGCTGCTGGCGGCGGCGGGCGAGGTGGAGATGGGCTCCGTCGTCGACGAGCTGTGGCTGGCGCAGTTCCGTTCGCAGCTGGCCGGACTGCTGTCGGTCGGCTTCGTGCCGGACGGCAACGGGCCGCTGAAGATCCTCATCGTGCACCCGTCGACCCAGGCGTTGACGCGGGCCGAGCGCTATCTCGGGCAGGCGCTGAGCCTGCCGAGGGAACCGGGCCAGACCATCGAGTTCCGGGCGGTGCCGACGGACTCCATCACCGTGGTGCTGTTCCGCAGCGGGATGAGCCTCACGGACATCTCGGAGGTCGGCAAGGTGCTGCGCCTCTGGGCGGAGGCCAGGGACGAGGCCAGCCCGGAGGACGCCCTCGACTGGCGGCAGCGGCTCGGCTACGAGGACGACTGGCTGGCGAGCACGGAGGAGGACCGAAAGCGCATCCTCCACCGGCTGCTGTGCATGGTCTGGAACGGCCAGGTCACCTGGCGTGGCGACCCGGCCTCCCCCAGCGCCCTCAGGTTCCGGCTCCAGGACGGCGGGGACGCGACGATGACCCTCGAACTGGACGAGGCGGAGGACGGGGTCTCCAGCTGGGTAAACCTGCTGCGGGCCTACGAACGCTTCGCGCTGCTGGACGAGGGCCAGATCGTCGACGAGGTCTGCGAGCAGCTGATGCGGGCCCAGCCGAACGGGCTGACGAAGTCGCCGGTGGCGCCGTCGCCGCTCTTCCAGCTGCTGGTCCACGAGGTCGCGCCCGAACAGCACGCGCTGATCCAGGAGTTGGCCGAGGAGCGGGGCGAGGAGGGCGAGTCGTGGCTCGCGCCGACGCGCCACTTCTGGGCCGAGACCTTCGAGGGCGCCCTCCAACTGCCCTTCCCCGGGGTCAAGAAGGCGACCCGCAGATCGCTGTGGGAGCTGTTGCGCGCCGCGGACCGGAAGAAGCGCGGCCAGGCCGCTGGCCGTGGCCGGCCGCGCCGCGCCACCGAGGCGGACGGGTCCCCCAACGGCTACGGCGGCCGGGCGTTCACCCCGCACGAGCACCGACCCCACGAGCACCTTCCCGAGGACGACCGCGACGACCGCGACGACCACGACGACCACGGGGGCCGGGGCCGGCCGCCGCAGCAGCAGCAGCGGCCACGGCAGCGGTGGCAGGACGAGTGGCAGGGGGAGGAACAGGGACGGCGGCGGCGGGCGGAAGCGGAAGAAGAGTGGCAGGAGGACGTCGAGGGCCCGGAGCCAGGCCGTCCGCCGTCCGCCCCCCGCGCCGGCCTGGGGAAGGAGCGACCCACCCACGACCGCTCCGCCCACGACCGCTCCACCCACGACCGCTCCGCCTACCGCCGGTCCACCGACGAGTGGTCCGACGACGAGCGGTCCGCCGACGAGTGGTCCGCCGACGCCCCCTTCACCGACCGCCTCGCCGACGACGAGCCGCTGGACGACAGCGCGGGTGGCACCAGGGAGGAAGCCTCGTGACGATCCCGATCCACCGTCTCGACCTGCGCGGCGGCCACGCGCTCGCCGTGGCGGCCGTGGCCGAGGCGCGGCAGCGGGAGACGGACCGGTTCCTGGTGCTGGACTCCTTCGCCGAACTCCCAAGCCACGAGCGTCTCTACGAGGATCTGCTGGCCCATGACGCGGTCCCCACCCTCTGCGTGGCCGTCGGCGCCCCCGACGACACCGGCGAGCCCGCCGACGAGCCCCCTCCCGCCGGCCGGCTCGCGCCCGCCCTGCTCCGCCGCCCCATGCCGCTGCGTCCCCCGAGCGCCGGGGTGGTGTGGGTGCCCGATCCGACCTGCGGCGACAGCCATATCGCGATGGGCGACGCGCTTCGCCCGCTGATCGACCTGCTCGCCGAACCCGAGGTGTTCGACGCCGTGCTGGACGCGCTGGCGCAGATCGCCGAGGGCGTGGCGGTGCTCGCGCTCGACGTGCTGGAGCAGTCCCTCTCGGTGGCCGCCCGGGGGCGGGTCTGGCGGGAGGCCGTCGAACGGCTGGTCGGCCAGGAGACCCCGGTCGCGGCCTTTGTGACCGGCGCCCTCGGTGACGCGCCAGCCCCACTGGCTCCCCTGGTGGGCCAGGAGGTGCCGGGGAGCCTCGCCGGACACCCCTGGCTCGTGGGGGAGCTCCGGGATCGGCACGAGGCGTGCGGCGCCGCGCTGACCGCCGCCCAGGACTCCTTCGACGTGGTCCGACATCCCCTGGCGCCGTTCACCGGCGCGGTGCGGCAGGTCGATCTGCCCACCAGGATCTGGGAGTTGGTGGACACCCTCGACGCCTACCAGAGGTCGGCCGTCGAGGCGTTGCGGCGAGGCGACACCGACGAGGCCAGGGCCGACCAGCGGGAACGCCTGTTCCATCTCGGCATCAACCTGCCCGACTCGGCCGAGGGCTCCCGCGAGCCCGTGGGGCCGGCGCTGCGCTCCTACACCGAGGGCCATCTGCGCCGTGGGGTGTCGCTGCGGTCCGCCGCGGCGCGGCTGGCCGCGCTCGCGCAGCGCGCCTACCCGACCGGCAGCGCCGCCCGGATTCCCGACCTCGACGAGGCGTGCCCGGCGGAGGAACGGGGGGAGCTGCGGCGCCCCCAGCCCTTCCCGCTCGGCTCGCCCAACCCCCGGGTCAACGCCGCCGAGAGCGGGGCGGTGGCCCTGCTCGCCGGGCTGTGGCCGGGGGCCGGCTGGCTCCTCGGCCCGGCGATGGGCCTGGCCTGCGCCGGTCTGGCGGCTTTCCTCGTGCGCCGACGCCCCAACCGCGACACCGACGGCGGCACGGACGGCGGCGTGGTGGGCACGGAGGGCCGGCTGGCCGGCGGGCTCGCCGGCGGCCTGGCCGGCGCGTTGCTCGGGCAGCTGCTCGGCCCGCCGGCCCTGCTCGCGGGCCTCACGCTGCTGCTGTCGATCGCCGGCCTGGTGTTCCTCGGGCAACGCTGGTGGACCAGGGCGGTCGAGGACTGGTGGGAGGCCACCGCCGCCGAGCGGGCCGGCGGCTGGCGGCGGGCGATCGCCGATGTGCTGACCGAGGCGGCCATCAGGGACTGGTTCCTCCACGACGCCAGGGAGTACTGCGCCGCCACCGCCGACAGCGTGGGACGGACCCTGCGCACCATGGCGGACACCGCGGAGCGGCACGCCATGGCCGACACACGCCGGACGGACCGCCACGAAGACCGGGACCAGGGGGAACCCCCCGACCCCGGCTGGGCGGCGGACGCCGACGACTGGGCCACCGACCCGGGCGGGCACGGGGGTTGGGACGCCGAGGACGGCCACACGGCCGGCGACCGCGGCGACGTCGGGGCCCAGGACGGCGGCCCCGGATCGTCCGACTGGGACAGCTGGGACCGCCTGGACGACGACTGGACCGTCCAGGGCCAGGGGACGGACCCGGCGCCCGAGCCGGTGGGCGGCGAGGCGCCGGTGCCCCGCTGGCTGCGCCGCGAGACCGGCGACGGCGGCAAGGCGCTCGTCGAGACCCTGGCGGGCGACCTCACCGCGGGCACCGTCCATGTGCTGGGCGGACTGTGGGGCGCCCTGGAGGCCGCGCCCGACGACTTCGACACCGGGGCCGTCCACCAGCGGATGACCGCGCTGCTGAACGAGGAGACCCAGCGTCTCGCCGACGATCCGGCGCCCCCGCCGGCGTTCCTGCCCAACTCGGGGCAACGCCCGGGCCCGGCCGCCCTGTTCGGCCTCAACGACGAGTCGGCGAGGGCCATGGTGGCCGCCCGCGCCGAGACGGAGGGCCGGCCGCTGTCCACCCGCGCCCACCGCAACGCCCTCTCCCGCGACCCCACCGCCGCGCGCCGCGTCTGCTTCGCCCCCGCCTCGGTGCGGCGCGACGACCGGGGCTGGCCGGCCGGCTGGGACACCGCGGGGGAGGACGTCGTCTGGACCAGGAGCGGACGGTTCACCGGCGTGGTGCGGCTGTTGCCGCTGCGCCGGGGCGCGGTCGGCACCCCCCGCGGCGAATCGGAAGGACCCACGTGGTGAACGGCCCCGACGGCTCAGCCGACTTCGATCACGAGGACCTGGAGTTCGATACGCCGACGGGCGGCCCGGTGCGTTTCAAGGCCGAGTTCGGCCCGGACAAGGTGCTGCCGTTCCGGGCGCCCGTCGTCGGCCGGCTGGTCAGGCTGGGCCGGGGCTGGGTGGTGCGGCAGTACCGGCTGCCCCGCTCGGCCCAAAGCGACCTGGGCGCCCGCGAGGCGCTGGAACACGAGGTCAACGCGGCCGTGGCGATCGAGCGGGCCCACCAGCGCGGCGAGCACCCGGGGCTCTTCCTCCGCGTCGTCGGCCACAACCTGGACGCCGAGGAGCCGTTCCTCCTCTACGAGCCGCCGCCCCCACGCGCGACGCGCCTGCTCTCGGCCCGGCCGAGCGGCCGTCGCCTGACCGAGACCATGGGACAACTGCTCGTGGCCGCCCGCGTGTTGGAGCGCACCGGGCATGTCTGCCGAACCATCGCCCCCAGCACCGTCTGGTGGAACGGGCAGGGCATCAGGCTCGGCGAACCCTACGCCGCGGTGCCGATCGGGCACCCGAGGGAGCCGGTCGGCGAGGCCCCCTGGGCATCGCCCGAACAGCTCGCCGGCCACGGCCACAGCGACCCGCGCGACGACCTCTGGAGCGTGGCCCGGGTGCTGTACGCGGTGGTCTCGGGACAGCCGGGACCGGCCGCCGAACCACCCCCCGAGCTGGGCGCCTACCCGCAGTTGACGGCCCTGCGCGAGGCCCGCGCCTTCGCCGGCGGCTCGGCGGAGCGGCGCACCGTCGCCGAGATCCTGCGGGCGCTGAACCACCCCGACCCCGTGCCCACCCGCGACCGCGCCGCCCCCGAGAACGGCGAGTACACGAGGCTCGTCGAGGAGAAGCGCCGCCGGTTCGGCGTCGAACGGCGCCCGCGCCCGCCGGGCGAGGGAACCCGGGGACCCGGCCGGCGGGAGACGTCCGAGGTGCTCTGCCCCTACTGCCTCGGCCCGGTCCGCTACGACGAGAGCAACCTCCATCTCCCCACCGACCAGGGCGAGTACGAGCCGTTCGTCCCGGCCGACGAACCGGCGGAGCTGCGGCGGGACGACATGCTGCGCCGCGCCTTCCAGCGCTGCCCCAACCCCAGCGGCATCGGCGACCACCACCTGCCGGTGCCCTATCTGAGGAACGGCCGTCCGCTCACCGTCGTCACGGTCGGCGGCTCGCTCACCGGCAAGACGCACCTGCTCGCCGCGATGATGAGCGAGATCGAACAGGGCGGCCTTGAGCCGTACGGCATCACCGCCGAACCCCTCAGCCCCGAATGGCACCAACGCTTCGTGCGGGAGCGGCTCCAGCCGCTGCGCGACGGGAAGGTGCTGCCCAGAACCGCGTCGACGCGGTTCGCCCAGTTCGCCGACGGCCTGCTCCTGACCACGCGCGGCCAGACCCGTCCGCTGATGTTCTTCGACCTGGCCGGCGAGGATCTGTCGGGGCACGACGAGGCGACGCGTTTCCTCGCCGGCGCGGGGGCGTTCATCTTCGTCGTCGACCCGCTGCGCGCGCTGCGGCTGCCCGAGCTCGACCCGCACCGCGAACGCATCGGCATCAGGGAACGCGACCTGGGCGACGAGGCGTTCGCCGCCGTGCTCTCCCGGGTGCCCCGCTCCGACGGCCTGGTGATGACGCCGTCGGCCGTGGTGCTCAACAAGAGCGATCTGGTCCGCTTCGAGCCGGCCGTGGCGTCCTGGCTCCTCAACCCGCCGCCGACGGGGCGGATCGAGGAGACACTGCGGCGCGAGAGCGAGGAGACGTACGCCTTCCTGCGGCGCCACGGCAGCGGCGCCTGGCTCAGGCCGTTCACCGACAGCGCCAGATGCACGCTGCACTTCGTCTCGGCGACCGGCCGCCAGGAGCGCGGCGGTTCCTTCCCTCACGGGGTCACACCCCGCCGGGTCCTGACACCGCTGCTGTCGATCCTCGCGATGGCCGGCCTGGTGGAGGAGACAGACCCGGAGGAGGTGGGCCTGTGACTCCTGGCCCGACATCAGGCGCGAACGAGACGAACGACACGAACGGCGGGAGAGGCGCGGGGCGCATGGACGACGCGATGGAAACGGTGGACCAGTACGTCTTTCGCTGGGACGCGGCGAATCCGTCCGGCGGGACGGGCTTCGGAGCCGTCGCCTGGTCGGGCGACCACCACACGGCGCGGGGGATCCAGCGTTCCCTCGGCTCCACCCTTGAGGTGGCCGGGGAGAACGCGGTCCCCGGGCTGGTACGGGTCGAGCGGAACGACAGGGTGCTGCTCGGCCGCCGGACCCTCGGCAGGGACCCGGGCGGCAGGGCCGGCACGATCTGCCACGCGCTGGTCGGCCGGAAGGACGGTCTCTCGACCGTCCGTTGCCTCGCGCTGCACGCCTGGCGCTGGCAGCGGGCCGACGTCCCGGTCGAGATCGTGCGCGGAAGCCTCCCCGCCGTCCCCCTCGACCTGCTGACCCTGGGCCGGGACGAGGAGTTGGACCGGCTGGCGGACGAGCTGCGGGAACCGGCGACCGTCCGGGCGCTGGTCGCCCTCACGGCCGAGGTCCTGCGGGACCCGGACCGCCGCTTCTCCGTGCTGGACCCGTCCGCCGGCAGGGAACCCCACGCCCTCCTGCTGGGGCTGTGGCGGGTGTTCGGCTCGCTGCTGGAGAACCACCCGCTGGGCTGGTCGTTCGCCACCCACGACACGGACGACGCCAAGCCGCTCCGCTTCGTCTTCCTCACCACCTGGCCGGCCCACCCCCCGTCGAACGATCAGCATCTCCGCCTCGACCCCTGGAAGCCACGCGCGGGCCGGACCGACCGGGCGGACGCGGTCGCCACGGAGCTGGTCGCATGGATCCTGGAGGCCGTACCAGGGACGGTCAACAGAACCCTGGCCAGGCACGTGCCCCGGGAGCACCCAGGGCGAGGCAAACGGACATGGCTGCTGGAGGCGGCCGAGCGGGCCCTGAGACGCGACTCCCCCACCCCACGGCGCGGCCCCAGCCCCCCGCCATCGCCCTCGCCCCGTACCGAAGCCCGGCCACCGACCTACACCCCGCCCCCGGCTCCGAACCCCGCCCCGGCCCCGACCCCGACCAGGCCCCCGGCAAGCCCGCCGGCCGGGACCTGGCTCGGCTTCGAGGGAGCACAACGCGCCGTCGCCGGCACGCCCCCCGACGACCACGAGGCGGAGGAACTGCTCGAAGCGGTCCGCGTCATGGACGGCAGCGACCCGGGGCTGCCGGCCCTCCTCGCCAGAATCCAGGACCGCCAACCGCGCTGGCCGCAGAGCCTGCGGCTCCACTACTGCTGGACGCTGCTCAACCGCCGTCTCCTGCTGCACGCGTGGCTCGGCGACACGGACTCCGAACGCGCCACCGCGGTGGCGAAGCTGTACCAACAGGCCGTGCGCCCGTTCGCCGAGGAGCCGGACGTCTCCGACAAGCTGACGGAGGTCCTCCTTGAGGAGCGACGGCTCTCCCGAGAACACCCGGCGGCCCGAGCGGCCCTGACCCACATCGTCCACGACGGAACCGGCCTGCCGAGCGAGCACCTGTCAGAACTCCTCGCCCACATCTGGTCCGAGGAGCCCCCCCGAACCTCCTCCCCCCCACCCATGACCGGCTGGGACGACCGCCCCATCCCCCCAACCCCGGAACCCCCACCCCCCAACCCCAGGCCCCACCCCCACGCTCGGGTCACCCAGACCAACCGCCGCTGGGGCGCCTCGAAGTTGGAATCACCGGAGAAGGTGATGGTGGCCATCGGAAGCGGCGTGGTCTTCCTGTTCATACTCCTCTTCACCCTCCTCCTGACCCGCTGACCCCCCTGCCCCCACACACGATCCGGATGACGAAGCAAGCCGTCACACAACACAGAAAACCCCAGGTCACGGGGCATGTGACCTGGGGTTTCGCGGAGCCGCCTAAGGGAATCGAACCCTTGACCTACGCATTACGAGTGCGTCGCTCTGGCCGACTGAGCTAAGGCGGCGGGGCGCCCGTGGAGGGCGCTTGGCGGGGGTTAGTCTACACGGGTTTGGGGGGTGCCCCCGTGGGGCGGCGGCGGAGGAGGTCGTCGGTGGTGGCGCGGAGGGTGCTGAGGTGTTTGGACCAGCGGCGGCAGTCGAGGCAGCTGGTCAGATGGTGGTCGAGCAGCTGCTCGGTGATCTCCGGGGGCAGCGCGGTCCCCGCGGTTCTTGCCGATATGGCCGAGCGGTAGCGGTTACAGGGCATGCCCATGATCATCCCAGCCGATCAGCAGGTCGTACCCTCCTCGGGAGTGGTATGCGCCAACAGATAGTCGTTCACCGCGGCGTCCACGCAGGCGCTGGTGCCGCCGTAGGCGGTGTGGCCGTCGCCGTCGTAGGTGAGGAGGACGCCGGAGGAGAGCTGGTCCGCCAGCCCCTCGGCCCAGGCGTACGGGGTGGCCGGGTCCCGCGTGGTGCCGACGACCAGGATGTCGTCGGCGCCGGCGGCCTCGATGGAGACCGGGCCGCCTGACGGCTCGACCGGCCACGCGGCACAGAGCAGGGTGTCCCAGGCGAAGTCCGCGCCGAAGGTGGGCGAGGCCTCCTGGTAGGAGGCGAGTTGCTCCCGCACGGCGTCCGCGTCGGCGTTGCCCGCCGGGCTGTCCAGGCAGCTGATGGCCCGGAAGGCGAACATGTCGGTGGCGTACTCGCCGCCGGGCCCACGCCCGTTGTACTCGTCGGCGAGGCGCAGCAGTTGGGCCCCGTCGCCGTCCTCGACGGCGGCGGTGAGGGCCTCCCGCAGCGTGGGCCAGAGGTGTTCGGCGTAGAGCGCGTAGGCCACGCCGGTGTTGGCCAGCGATTCGGTGAGCGGGCGGTCCTCGCCGGTGGGCAGCGGCTCGGCGTCGACCTGGGCGTAGAAGTCGAGCAGCCGCTCGGACGCGCCGTCGGCCCCGTCCTGGCCCAACGGGCAGTCGTCGCGGGCGGTGCAGTCCTCGGCGAAGGAGCGGAAGGCCGTCTCAAAACCGCCGGCCTGCTGGCGGTCCGTGCTGAGGGTGTCGAGGCGGGGGTCCATCGCGGCGTCCAGCACCAGGCGCCCCACCCTGCTGGGGAAGAGGCCGGCGTAGACGGCGCCGAGCTTGGTGCCGTAGGAGAAGCCGACGTAGTGCAGCCTGTCGTCGCCGAGCACCTGGCGCAGCACATCCATGTCGCGGGCGGACTCGATGGTCGAGACGTGTTCGAGCAGCCGGCCGGCGTTCTCCTGGCAGCCCTGGGTGAACGTCTCGTTGCTGGCGATCAGCTCCGCCACCTCGGCGTCGTCGTCCGGGGTGCGGTCGGTGAGGCTGTGCTGGTCCATGGCGGGTCCGTCGAGGCAGTCGACGGGCTCGCTGCCGCCGGTGCCCCGGGGGTCGAGGCCCACCATGTCGTAGCGGGCGCGCACCTCGCTGGGGAAGAGGTATGCCGCTGAGCCCTGCGCGAAGTCGACGGCCGAGACGCCGGGGCCGCCCGGGTTCATCAGGAGGGCGCCGATGCGCTCCCCCGAGTCCGTCGCGCGGGAACGGGTGACCGCCAGCTGGATATCGTCGGCGGCGTCGGGGTTCTCGTAGTCCAGCGGGACCTGCAGCACGGCGCACTGGAACTCGGAGTGGCCGCAGGCTCCCCAGTTCAAGTCCTGCTCGTAGTAGGGGAGAAGGGCCTCGGGGATGTCCTCGGACAGCGGTTCGAGGGGTGGGGCGTCGGGTGGTTCCGTGGTCGTCGAGCCGTCGGAGGCGTCGACGTCGGGGGCGCGTTCCTCGGGGCGCTCGCCGTCGGACGAGCAGCCGGAGACGAGCAGCGCGCCCGCGGCGACCAGGGCGAAGACGACACGGCCTGTGGTACGCATGGGGCCCCCGTGATGGATGTGCGCGGTACTCGGTGGAGCGTACCCGTCAGCGCAGGGCCATCGTCATCGCCTCCACGGCCAGCAGGGGGGCGACATTGCGATCAAGGGCCCGCCGGCAGTCGAGGACGGCCTCCATCCGGCGGAGCGTCTGCTCCGGACGGGTGGCGCCGGCGACCCGGCGCACCGACTCCTCGCTCTCGCCTCCGGCCAAGCCCCCGGAGAAGCTGAGCTGGTGCGCCAGCACATCGCGGTAGAAAGCGGTCAGATCCGTCAACGCGAGATCGAGCGCGTCGCGTTGGGTGCGGGTGGCCCGGCGTTTCTGGCGGTCCTCCAGATCCTTCATCACCCCGGCCGTGCCGCGCGGCAGGCGCTTGCCCTCGACCGCCCCCAGGGCGGCCCGCAGCTCCTCCGTCTCCTTGCCGTCCAGCTCCTCGGCGACCTGCTTGGCGTCCTCGGCCGCCGCGTCCACCAGCTCCTGGGCGGCCCGCAGCGCGCCGCCGATATCCGCGACCCGCTCGGGCAGGCGCAGCACGGAGCGCCGGCGCGCCCTGGCCCGCTCGTCGGTGGCCAGCCTGCGGGCCCGGTCGATATGCCCCTGGGTGGCCCGCGCGGCTGCGTGGGCCACCTCGGGCTCGATGCCGTCGCGCCGGATCAGCGTGTCCGCGACGGCGGCCACCGGCGGGGTGCGCAGCGGCAGTTGACGGCAGCGGGAGCGGATGGTGGGCAGCACATCCTCCGTGGACGGCGCGCAGAGCAGCCAGACGGTGCGAGGGGCCGGCTCCTCGACGGCCTTGAGCAGCACGTTGCCCGCGCCCTCCGTCAGCCGGTCTGCGTCCTCAAGGACGATCACCTGCCAGCGTCCGCCGGCGGGCGAGAGCTGGGCCCGGCGCACCAGCTCCCTGGTCTCCTTGACGCCGATGCTCAGCAGGTCGGTGCGCACGATCTCGACATCGGCGTGCGTGCCGACGAGGGAGGTGTGGCAGCCGTCGCAGAATCCGCAGCCGGGCTGACCGCCCAGCGCGCGGTCCGGGCTGACGCACTGGAGGGCGGCGGAGAAGGCGCGGGCCGCCGTGGGCCGCCCGGAGCCGGGCGGCCCGGTGAACAGCCAGGCGTGGGTCATCGACGAGCCGGACAGCTCGGGCTCCTCGCCCCGCGCGACCGCCGTGACATAGGCGTCCGCGTCCCGGGCGGCGGCGGCCAACCGCTCCGCCGCCTGGTCCTGACCGACCAGGTCGTCCCAGACCGTCATCGCGCTCCCTCCGCACCGCCCACGGGGCCTTCCACGGGCACGGGGACCATTGTGCGGCAGACCACTGACATCCCCCGCCGGCGCCGAAGCGGCGGCGGGGGGCGCGGTCAGCGGTCGCGGCCCCTGGAGCCGCCGTCGCCCTCGGGCTCGTCCGCTTCGTCGACGACGGGGCGCGGGCCGAGCAACTCATCGGCGAGCGTGGGCACATCGTCGAGCGGGGTCTCCTCGGCCCACTCCGGCCTGGCCCGCCGCGGGGCGGCCGGGGGCTCCTCGTCGATCCTCGGCAGCTGGCGCGTCCGGTCGGAGTCCGCCGCGTCCTCGGGGCGCGGGAGAACGGCCGTCTCCTCGCTGTCCGCCGGACGGCCCCCCTTGCCGTCGTCCTTGCCGTCGTTCTTGCCGTCGGTCGTGCCCGTGGTCGTGCCCGCGGTCTTGCCTTCGCCCTTGTCGGGGCCCGGGTACGCGTGCGGGATCTGCACCGTGGTGGCGTTGTCGGCCGCGGCGAGCCTGGCCTCCTCCGCGCGCAGCAGCGCCTCCTCGGCCTTGCGCTGCTTCTCGCGGCGCCGCTCCTCGGCCTGGGCGCGCAGCCTGGCCTCCTCCTCGGCCCGGGCGCGCAGCCGCTCCTGCTCCTCGCGGCGCAGCTGCTCCTCCGCCTCCCGGCGACGGCGCTCCTCCTCCGCGATCCGGCGCGCCTCCTCGGCGCGCAACCGCGCCTCCTCGGCCTTGCGGGCTTCCTCGATGCGGCGGCGCTCCTCCTCCTCGCGGCGCTTGCGCTCCTCCTCCTCGGCGCGGAGCCGGGCCAGCTCCTCCTGGCGCTCGCGCTCCAGGCGGGCCTCCTCCTCAAGGCGCTCGCGCTCCAGGCGCTCCTCTTCCTCCTTGCGCTTGCGCTCCTCCTCGGCGAGCCGGCGCGCCTCCTCCTCGGCCTTGCGCCTGGCCTCCTCCTGGGCCCGCAGCTCGGCCTCGGAGAGCGGCAGCATCTGGTCGAGCCGGTGCCTGGCCGCCGTGGTGACGGACTCCGGGTCCTGGCCGGCGTCGATCACCAGATAGCGGCCGGAGTCGCTGGCGGCCAGGGCCAGGAAGCCGGCGCGCACCCGCTGGTGGAACTCGCTCGGCTCGGACTCCAGGCGGTCGGGGGCCTCGGTGAACCGCTCGCGCGCGGTCTCGGGGGAGACGTCGAGCAGCACCGTCAGATGCGGGACGAGACCGCCGGTGGCCCAGCGGGAGATGCGGGAGATCTCGACGGCCGACAGATCGCGGCCCGCGCCCTGGTAGGCGACGGAGGAGTCGACATAGCGGTCGGTGATGACGACGGCGCCGCGCTCCAGCGCCGGCGTGACCACGGTGGCCACGTGCTCGGCGCGGTCGGCGGCGTAGAGCAGGGCCTCGGCCTGGTGCGAGAGGCCGCCGGAGGCGACGTCGAGCAGGATGCCGCGGAGCCGCTGGCCGATCGGTGTGGCCCCGGGCTCCCGGGTGACGACGACCTCGTGGCCCTTGCCCCTTATCCACTCGGCCAGCGCCTCGACCTGGGTGGACTTGCCCGCGCCGTCACCGCCCTCGACGGCGATGAAGAAGCCGTTCTCGGCGAGCGCCGTGGTCGGCTCGACGGTGCGGACGGCCTCGGTGAGGTCCCGGCGGAGCGGGACGCCCCTGCGGTCGTCCGTGCGGCCGAGCACGATCGCGGCCACCGGCAGCAGCAGCACGCCGACGATGACCAGGGTGTAGGCGGCGCCGCCGTGGTCGAGGACGAAGTCCCCGCGCTCCACGCGGTGCGGGCCGATCAGCCCGGCGACCAGCGGGGCGACGACCAGCGCCAGGGCGATGGCGACGCGGACCACCGCGTGCAGGTGTTGGGTGAGCCGGGCGCGCCGGAACTCCTCGGTCTCCTGGTCGAGCAGGGTGTGCCCGGTGCTGGCGGCGATGCCGCCGAGCGCGCCGGTGAACGCGGTGGTGAACAGCACGGTGGCCGGGTCGGAGATCAGGCCGACGGCGAAGAGGCCAAGACCGGTCAGCGCGATCGCCAGCGCGAACAGCCGCCGCCTGGAGAGCGCGGGCAGCGTGTGCGGCGCCACCCGCACGCCGGCCACCACGCCGCCGGTGAGGCCCAACGTGAACAGCCCGAAGGAGACCGGGCCGCCGCCCATCTCGATGATCCGCAGCACGCCGAGCGCGCCGGCGGCGGCGATGGCCGCGGCGACCGTGGCGCAGCCGAGGACGAGCACCGGGATGGCGCCCGTGCGGCCCTTGTCCGGCGTGGTGCCGGCGGCCGGGCGCCGCAGGCCCTCCAGCGGGGAGACGGGGCGCCTGGACTCGGTGGCCGGCAGCCGCAGGAAGTACAGGACGGAGATCGAGGCGGCGAAGTAGCCGGCCGCGACGTAGGAGGCGAGCGCCGACTGGTGGGTGTCGAACCAGTCGAGCCCGGTGGCCAGCAGGTTGCTCACCAGACCGGCGGCGACCAGCGTGACGGCGGCGACCGGGATCGCCAGATAGCCGCCGCGCAGCCACAGCCGACGCAGCGCGTCGTGGTGGTCGGGCAGCGGGCGGATGGCCGCGCCCTCGGGCGGCGGCGGGGGCAGCAGCGCGGGCGCGACGCTGTCCCGGCAGGTGGTCCAGACGCGCTCGGCGACGCTGGTGACCAGGATCGTCAACAGGACGTAGATATAGGCGTCGTCGGGCACCCAGTCGATCCACAGCGGGGCGACGATCAGCAGCGCGGCCCGCAGCGCGTCGGCGCCGATCATGGTCCAGCGGCGATCCAGGGCGCCGGTGGGGCCCAGCAGCCCGGCGATCGGGCCGAGCAGCAGCACGCCGGCGAGGCCGGTGCCCAGCAGGCGCACGGCGAAGGCGGCGGTGACGGCCAGCGCGAGCCCTCGGTACTCGCCGCCGAAGAGCGACTCTCCGGTGGCCGACACATGGAGGGCGGCCTGGGCGGTGAGAAGGACCAGCACCAGCAGGGCGAGGGCATCGCCTATGCCGCTGGTGAACTGCGCCTCCCACAGGCGTCGCAGGGACGGCACCCGCAACAGGGCGGCACGGGCGCGGTCACGGGAGTCCGCGGCGAGCGCCTCGTCGGTGGCGCCCGGGGTGGGGTCAACAACCTGGGGTTGCTCTGCTCGCGTCATTCGGCCAGCGTAACCTTCGGGATCTGAGGGGAACCGTCCGCCCGAACACCTGCCCGGGTAACGGTCGTGGGGAGCACCGAGATTACTCCGCCCCACTGACAGCCGCCCGGCCGGCCGGGGACTTTCCCCGCGCCGAGCGGTGCACGCCCGGCGCGGGGGCCGTTCGTTCCCCCGCCCCCACGCCCGTTGACCAGCCGCTTCGCCCCGGTCGGCCGGCGGCGCCCGTCCGGCGCCGCAAGCCGACGGGGCCTCAGTCCCCGGCGCTCTTCCTGGCCGTCGCCTTCTTCGCCGGTGCCTTCTTCGCGGTGGACTTCTTGGCCGTGGTCTTCTTCGCCGTGCTCTTGGTCGCGGTGGCCTTCGCCGTGGACTTCTTCGCCGTCTTCCTGGCGGCGGTCTTGGCCGGCGCCTTCTTCGCGACCTTCTTCGCCGGCCCCTTGGCCCGCCGCTCCGCCAGCAGCTCGAAGCCGCGCTCCGGCGTGATGGTCTCCGGATCGTCGTCCCGGCGCAGCGTCGCGTTGGTCTCGCCGTCCGTGACATACGGGCCGAAGCGCCCGTCCTTGACCACCACGGGGCGCCCGTTCGTCGGGTCCTCGCCCAGCTCCTTCAGCGGCGGCTTGGCCGCGGCCCGCCCGCGCTGCTTGGGCTGGGCGTAGATGGCCAGCGCCTGCTCCAGCGTGACCGTGAACATCTGTTCCTCGGTCTCCAGCGAACGCGAGTCGGTGCCCTTCTTCAGATACGGGCCGTAGCGTCCGTTCTGGGCGGTGATCTCCTGCTCCGACTCGGGATCGACGCCCACCACACGCGGCAGGGAGAGCAGCCGCAGGGCGTCGTCAAGGGTGACGCTGTCCAGGGACATCGACTTGAGCAGCGAGGCGGTGCGCGGCTTGACGGCGTTCTTCCCCGTCTTGGGCGTGCCCTCGGGCAGCACCTCCGTGACATAGGGGCCGTAACGCCCGTCCCGCGCCACGATCTGCCGGCCGCTCGAAGGGTCGGCGCCCAGCTCGAAGTCCCCGCTGGGCTTGGCCAGCAGCTCCTTGGCCAGATCGACGGACAGCTCGTCGGGCGGCAGGTCGTCGGGGACGTCGGCGCGCTTGCCTGGCTCGCCCTCCTGCCCGGGCTCGGGCGGCGCCTCCACGTACGGCCCATAGCGGCCGACCCGCAGCACGATGCCGTCGCCCACCGGGAAGGAGGAGATCTCCCTGGCGTCGATCGCGCCCAGGTCGGTGACCAGCTCCTTCAGCCCGCCCAGGTGGTCCCCGTCGCCGTTGCCCGCCTCGGCCGCCGTGCCCTGGCCCTCGCCGACGCCGAAGTAGAAGCGGCGCAGCCACGGCACCGCCTCGGCGTCGCCGGTGGCGATCCGGTCGAGGTCGTCCTCCATCTTCGCGGTGAAGTCGTAGTCCACCAGCCGGCCGAAGTGCTGTTCCAGCAGGTTGACCACCGCGAACGAGAGGAAGGACGGCACCAGGGCGGTGCCCTTCTTGAAGACGTAGCGCCGGTCCAGGATGGTGCCGATGATGCTGGCGTAGGTGGACGGGCGGCCGATCTCCCGTTCCTCCAGCTCCTTGACCAGCGTGGCCTCGGTGTAGCGGGCGGGCGGCTTGGTCGCGTGCCCGTCGGGGGCGATGGCGCGGGCGGCCAGCGCGTCGCCCTCGGCGACGGCGGGCAGCCTGCGCTCCCGGTCGTCGAGCTCGGCGTTGGGGTCGTCGGCGCCCTCCACATAGGCCTTGAGGAAGCCGTGGAAGGTGATCACCTTGCCGGTCGCGCTGAACTCGCAGTCCTGCCCGTCGGCGCTCGTCCCCGCGACCCGGACGGCCACCGACTGGCCGACGGCGTCCTTCATCTGGGAGGCGACGGTGCGCTTCCAGATCAGCTCGTAGAGCCGGTACTGATCGCCCGTCAGGCGCGTCTCGGCCGGGGTGCGGAAGCGGTCGCCCGAGGGGCGGATCGCCTCGTGCGCCTCCTGGGCGTTCTTGACCTTGCTGGCGTAGACGCGCGGCCGGTCCGGCAGGTAGTCGGCGCCGTACAGCTGGGTGACCTGCGATCGGGCCGCCGCCACCGCCGTGTCCGACAGCGTGGTCGAGTCGGTCCGCATATAGGTGATGAAGCCGTTCTCGTACAGGCGCTGCGCGACCTGCATCGCCGCCTTGGCGCCCATCCCCAGCTTGCGCGACGCCTCCTGCTGGAGCGTCGTGGTGCGGAACGGGGCGTAGGGCGAGCGGCGGTACGGCTTGGACTCGACGGAGCGCACCGCGAACGACGTGTCGGCCAACGCGGCGGCGAGCGCCCGCGCGTTCTCCTCGCTGAGCTGCCGCACCTGCCCCGGGTTGCGCAGCTCGCCGTCGGCGCCGAAGTCCCGCCCCTGGGCGATGCGCCGGCCGTCGACGGAGGTGAGCCTGGCGTCGAAGGTGCCGGCGTCGCCGCTGGGGGCGAAGGTGCCGGTGAGGTCCCAGTACTCGGCGGACCTGAACGCGATCCGCTCGCGTTCCCGCTCGACCACCAGCCGAGTGGCGACGGACTGCACCCGGCCGGCCGACAGCCGGGGCATGACCTTCTTCCACAGGACCGGCGAGACCTCGTAGCCGTAGAGCCGGTCGAGGATGCGCCGCGTCTCCTGGGCGTCGACGAGCAGTTGGTTCAGCTCGCGCGGGTTGTTGACGGCGGCTCGGATGGCGTCCTTGGTGATCTCGTGAAAGACCATCCGCCGCACCGGGACCTTGGGCTTGAGCACCTCGCGGAGGTGCCAGGCGATCGCCTCGCCCTCCCGGTCCTCGTCCGTGGCCAGGTACAGCTCGTCGGCCTCGGCGAGCAACTGCTTCAGCTTGCGCACCTGGTCGCGTTTGTCGCTGTTGACCACATAGAGCGGCTGGAAGTTCTCCTCCACATTGACCCCGAGCCGCGCCCAGGGCTGGCCCTTGTACTCGGCCGGCACCTCGGCGGCGCCGCTGGGGAGGTCACGGATGTGCCCCACGCTGGCCTCGACCACATATCCGGGGCCGAGGTAGCCCTTGATCGTCTTGGCCTTGGCGGGCGACTCGACAATGACGAGTCGCCGTCCGCTGTCGGCGGTGTCGCTGCTCGGGGACAACTTCTCGCTCTTCTCTCCAGCCCGGGGGGAACGTGTCGTCGGTGCGGAGTGTGACGGTACATCCCTGCTGCGTGTCAAATGGGAAAACCCCGCAACGCATCTCGAACGGTAACCCGAGAGCGGCCCCTCCCGCCGCCCGGTGACACCGGGGGTGTTGTCCGTACACCGCCATGGAGCCGCTCTCCCACCCCCGGACGATCAGCTCGCCGGAAGGAGAAACCCCTGCTCAACGAGGGGGCGCAGCCACTGGGGAGCGGTCGCGCGCAGGCCGGCTGGATCCTCTTCGATCAGCTGGGCGATCGCGTCCAACAGCGAACCGGCGGCGAGGCTTCCGTCACAACTGCCGGCGAAACCGGCGCTGACGGTGTCCATCGCGGTCGCCCGCAGCATGCCGTGCCGCTGGCGCAGCACCACATGCTCGGGGTGCTCGGCGCCCGGCTGGCCGAGTTGCTCCTGGACCACCCCGTCCGCGAGGACGTAACGGGCGGCCAGCAGCGCCTCGTCGTCGTGGTCGCGCAGGAAGTCGAGCCGCTCGAAGTGCGCCCGTACGGTCGGCCCCAGCGGCTGCTCCACCGGGTGGGTCCACTCCTCCACCAGCACGGAAGGCCGCTCGGCACCCGATCTGCGCAGCGCGATCCAGCCGAGGCCGACCGACCGGACGGACCGTTCGGCGAACTCGTCGAGCCAGGCATCGTAGGCGAGCTGGTACTCGGCCGGATCGCCGCGGTGTGCGCCGGCGTCCCTCAGCCACAGCTCGGCGTACTCGTTGACGTCCTGTTCCTCCCGGCGCACGATCCAGGCGTCGCACCCGGGCGGCACCCATGAGGCCAGCCGCTCGCGCCAGTCCTCGTCGGCCGACTGCTCCCAGTTGGCGAGCAGTTGGAGGTACCCTCCGGGAGCCAGCCGGTCGGCCGCCTCGTGCACCAGGGTGCGGCAGAGCGCGTCCCCCGGCAGGCCGCCGTCCCGATACGTCAGGCCGGCACCCGGGGTGGAGGGGGAGATCACAAAGGGCGGGTTGGAAACAATCAGATCGTAGGGTTCGTCAGTCGCCACCGGCTCGAAGAGCGAACCGAGCCGGGCATCGACCGCCGGCGCGTCGGAGAGCGCCAGGGTGAGCGCCGCGATCCGGAGCGCGCGCGGGTTCACATCGGTCGCGGTGACATGCTCCGCGTGTCGGCCCAGATGCAGGGCCTGGACGCCGGACCCGGTGCCGAGATCGAGCGCGCGCCCGACCGGCTCCCGCACCGTGAGCTGCGCCAACGTGGTGGAAGCGCCGCCGGCGCCGAGCACCACGTCCCGGGACTGGCCATGGGCGCCGGCACCGCCGCCGACCGCGCGGCCCGGGTCGGAGACGATCCACCAGTCCTCGCCGGCGTCGCCCGCGTATGGCCGGATATCCACGCTCGCCCGAAAGGTCTCGGCCACCGCGTCGTCGCCGGGCACCAGCCAGCCCTCGTCCACCGCGGGCGCCATGGGCAGCGCGGCGCGCACCCGGTCCACCGGGACCGACCGCCCCAGCAGGAACAGCTGGACCAACGTGGCCAACGGGCCGGCCTCCCCGTGGGTGGCGCGGAGCGCGGGGACGGATTCGCCCCGCGCGAGCGCCGCGTACGCGGGGGCGCCCAGCAGGTCGAGTACGCCGTCGGGGGTGAAGGACGCCTTCAGCAGCGCCTCGCGCAGCCGAGCGGTGCCGGGGCCGGGGACGGGAAGACCATGGATGCTCACCCGCCCATTGTGGTCACCAGCCGTCAACGGTCCGACTCGGGCTCCGCCCCCACGGCCTCCTCGGTGCCCTCCTCGTCCGCCGCGCCGTCCTCGTCGGCGCTCCCGGCGTCGTCGGCGTTCTCGTCGGTCTCGTCGGTCTCAGCGCTCTCGTCGGTCTCGTCGGCGTCGTCGGTCGGCGCGCCGTCGTCGTCGCCCTCCCCTGGCGACGAGGGGCTCTGGCAGCCGTCCTGACGGGCCATCGCCTCGCCCAGTTCACCGGACTGCAACTCGTTGAGGGCCTCGTCGCCGCTCTGCCCCAACTCCTCCAGCTGGCCGGCGATGTCCTGGAGGCCCTCGGCGAACTGCCCCTGGTCGGAGGTGTCCAGACCGGCCATCGTCTCCTGAAGGCCGCCATAGGCGTCCGAGATGCCGCGCAGCTCGGACACGGCCTCCTCGCGCAGCCGCTCGCCGTCGTCGACCGGCGGGTCGCCGGCGCCGTCCACGGCGTCGGCGAGGGAGCCATAGGCGTCGGAGATGTTCCGGAACGCCTCGGAATCGGCCTCCTGAACCTCCTCGGGGGACCGGCTGCCGTCGCTGGCCTCAGCGATCGCCACATTCGCCTGCTGGATCTTCTCCACCTGGGGCTGCACCTGATCACAGACGTTCTGCGCCCACTCGTCGACCTTGCTGTCGTCGTCGCCGCCACACGCGGCCAGCGTGAACACCAACGCCGCACAACCCGACAGTGCCACCGGGAGCTTCTTCTTCACGTTTCTCGTCCCTTCGTGCCGCTCGGGCGGGAACTTACACGTCGAACATCCCTCTTCCGAGTGACGGCCGGCAGCCATGTCCTGATGTGCAGCCATTTGCATCAGTCACCCGGCGGAGTGGAACAGCGGCCTCCACGACGCCTGGCGGCACCGGAACTCCGGCCGTGGGCAAGGGGATCGACGCCGCTCACCCCTGGACGACCGGGCCCAGCGCGGCGCGCAGATCCGCGATGCCCCGGTGGTGCACGGCGGTCATCCCCAGCCGCTGAGCGGCCGTCACATGGCCGAGCGTGTCGTCGACGAAGAGGCAACGGTCCACGGCGACGCCCGCCCGTGCGGCGGCCACCAGGAAGATCCCGGGATCCGGCTTGGCCACGCCCTCGCGCGCCGAGTTGACGACCGCGTCCACCGCGCCGGTGAGACCGAGGGCCGCCAGGTCGGCGTCAAGTCGCGTGGTGGCGTTGGTCACAAGAACCACGGGCACCTGCCGGCGGGCCCGCGTCAACAGGGCGAGCGCTTCGCCATCCACCGATCCCGGGGTATCGGTCCACGCCGCGACCAGCGCCCGCGCCCGCTCGGGCGCCCCGCACGCCGGCGTGAGATGGACGGCGACCGCCTCCCGCCACGCCTCGTCCGTGATGGCCCCTGTCACCGCGGGAACCAGCCGGTCCGCGTGGAAGGCGGCTGCCGCGAGAGCCCCGTCAGGCAGCCCGAACTCAGCGTCCAACCCGCTCATCAGGCCGGGGTCCCAGTGCCGCAGCACCCCGTCCAGATCACAGAGCACGGCGTCGAAGAAAATCTCCTGCCGCTGCGCCACGGTCGCTCCTCTCGTCCCCTAAGCCTCACCGTACGCAGGTAAGTCCTATAGCCACACGGGACTGTCGTGCAAGAAGATCGGGAAGCACGGAGATCGGGATACGGGACGGTCGGCACGTGGGACGGTCGGGGGCTCCGACGGCGATCCGACGACGTCAGCGAGGGGCGGCACAGTGCGGTGGCGGATTCACGGCGAGCGGCAGATCTATGACAACCCATGGCTCGATCTCTGGCTGGTGGATGTGGAGCAGCCCGACGGTCACCGCTACGAGCACCATGTGATCAAGCTGCGGCACCTCGCGGTGACCGCGCTGCTGGACGAGGAGCGGCGGGTGCTGATGCTGTGGCGGCACCGCTTCGTCACGGACACCTGGGCCTGGGAGCTGCCCATGGGCCTGATCGAGGACGGCGAGACGCCCGAGGAGGCCGCCGCGAGGGAGGCTGAGGAGGAGACCGGCTGGCGGCCCAAGAGCCTGCGCCCGCTGGTCTACGCCGAGCCCGCCAACGGCATCACCGACGCCGAGCACCATGTCTTCCTGGCCGAACGGTCCGTCTGGACAGGCCCGCCGACCGAGGTGAACGAGGCGGAGCGCCTCGCCTGGGTGCCGCTCTCCGAGGTCCGCGAGATGATCAGGCGCCGCGAGATCGTCAGCGGGGCCACGCTGGTCGGCCTGCTGGCCCTGCTCGTCGACCAGGCGGCACCGGGGAGTTGACGAGCGGGCGCGCGCCCGGGGGTCAGGCGACGGGTTCGCCGTCCCGTTCGGCGCTCTTGAAGACCTCCGCGCTGTGCCAGGCGACGAACGCCCGCCCGGGCCCGGGCTGTCCGGGCGCCGGCTCGGCCAACGGGCGCCCGTCCAACTGGCGGGTGGCCCGCCCGGCGGCCGAGCGCGCGGCATAGAGCCCGGACACCCGGACCCGCCCCTCGACCGTCAACCCCAGCGCGCCGAGGTCGAACAGGGTGTGGTGCAGGGCGCACAGCGCCAGTCCGTTGGTCAGCAGATCCGGCCCCCGCTGGCTGTGCCAACGGATATGGGCGGCCTCGATCCCGACCGGACGCCGGCCGAGCGTCCCGTCGAACCCGCACATCGCGCAGGCGTAGCCGTAGGCCCGCAACACCACATCGGCGAACCCGGCGTTCCTGGCGCGCCGCACGCCCCCCACCGTGACCAGCCGGGCCGCCGCCACCTCCAGCTCGGTGAGGTCCAACCCCACGGCCTCGACGATCAGTTCCTCCAGGGCCGGGGTGAAGTGCGTCTCCAGCAGCAGCGTCACCGCGGCGGCCAGCGTGCCCGGCTCGGCGAGCGCCCGCTCCACCTCGGGGCGCAGCCGGCCCCTGGCGCCATGGGCCCGCAACACCGTGCCGCGTCCCGGTGTGTGGGAGTCGAGCGGTCGGCCCTGGGCGTCGCGCAGCTCCCACAGGGACCGTTCCAGATGGACGAACGGCAACGCGGCGCGCTGCCCGGCCTGGCTCGGGGAGCGCACGGCCGGGCCGAAGTCGTTGATCAGAGCGGACACCGGCTCCTCGGCGTCGGCATAGCTGACCTCGGTGCTGCCGTCGGTGGCGAACCGGCCCAGCAGCCAGAGCACCAGCAGCGGCTTGTGCGGAGCGCGTTGGCCGGCGACGCGCGCCCGGCGCAATCCGGCGAGCTGGGCCAGGAGTTGGTCACGGGTCACATGTCCCAGCCTGCCAGAGCGGCCTGGCTCGGCGCCCGCACCGGGTGGGGCGGGCGCCGAGGGGCCTGATCAGCCCGTGGTCGGCCGGTTCGCCACCTTCCCTGCCACGCCGTCGCCGTCAGCCGGGCCGTCCTCAACGGCGATGCCGCGTCTCCGTGAGACATGGACCGCGGCGACGATCACCGCCACCGCCACGCCCGCGATCAGCCCACGGGCCCAGGCGCTCGCGTCGTCGCCATAGCTGAGCGTGATCACGGCGGGCGCGATCAGCAGCGCGACCAGGTTCATCACCTTGAGCAACGGATTGATCGCCGGCCCGGCGGTGTCCTTGAACGGGTCACCGATGGTGTCGCCGATCACCGTCGCCTCGTGCGCCTCGCTGCCCTTGCCGCCGTGATGGCCGTCCTCGACCAGCTTCTTGGCGTTGTCCCAGGCCCCGCCCGAGTTGGCCAGGAAGACCGCCATCAGGATGCCCGTGCCGATGGCGCCGGCCAGATAGGCGCCCAGCGGGCCGACGCCCATGCTGAAACCGACGGCTATGGGGGCCATCACGGCGAGCAGCCCCGGGGTCGCCAACTCGCGGAGCGAGTCCCTGGTGCAGATGTCCACGACCTTTCCGTACTCGGGCTGCTCGGTGTAGTTCATGATCCCGGGACGCTCCCGGAACTGCCGTCGCACCTCGTAGACCACCGAACCGGCGGACCTGGACACCGCGTTGATCGCCAACCCGGAGAAGAGGAAGACCACGGCGGCCCCCATGATCAACCCGACCAGGTTGTTGGGCTGGGAGATGTCCAGGCTGAGCGCGGTCTCGGCGAGCACCTGCTCCGCCGTCAGCCCGGCGTCCGCGATCGCCTCGGCGACCGCGTCCCGGTAGGAACCGAAGAGGGCCGCCGCCGCCAACACGGCGGTGGCGATCGCGATGCCCTTGGTGACCGCCTTGGTGGTGTTGCCCACCGCGTCCAGATCGGTGAGCACCTGGGCCCCCTCCCCCTCCACATCGCCCGACATCTCGGCGATGCCCTGGGCGTTGTCGGCGACGGGCCCGAAGGTGTCCATCGCGACGATCACCCCCACGGTGGTGAGCAGCCCGGTGCCGGCGAGCGCCACCGCGAAGAGCGCCAACATGATGGTGCCACCCGCCAGCGTGAACGCGGCGTAAACGCTCAGGCCGACCAGCAGCGCGGTGTAGACGGCGGACTCAAGGCCCAGCGAGAGCCCGGCCAACACCACCGTCGCCGGGCCGGTCCGGGACGTCTTGCCGATATCCCGCACAGGGCGCCGGCTGGGCTCGGTGAAGTAGCCGGTGAGCTGCTGGATCAGCGCGGCCAGCACGATGCCGATGGCGACAGCGGCCAGTGCGAACAACCTCGGATCGGCGTCATGGGTGGCGATCCCGGCGTCGGTGATCCCGTCCAGCTCGGCGAAGCTGGACGGGAGATAGACGAAGGTCGCGATGGCCACCAGCACCAGGGAGATGCCAGCCGACAGGAAGAAGCCCCGGTTGATGGCGGTCATGCTGGTGCGGTCGGAGCGACGCGGGGCGACCAGGAAGATCCCGGCCATCGCGGTGAGCACGCCGATCGCCGGGACGAGCAGCGGGTAGGCCAGGCCGGCGTCGCCGAACGCCACGGTGCCCAGGATCAGCGCGGCGACCAGGGTGACCGCGTAGGACTCGAAGAGGTCGGCGGCCATGCCGGCGCAGTCGCCCACGTTGTCGCCGACGTTGTCGGCGATGGTGGCGGCGTTGCGCGGATCGTCCTCGGGGATGCCCTGCTCCACCTTGCCGACCAGGTCGGCGCCCACATCGGCGGCCTTGGTGAAGATGCCACCGCCGACCCGCATGAACATCGCGATCAGCGCGGCGCCCAGGCCGAATCCCTCCAACACCTTGGGCGCGTCGGCCGTGTAGACCAGCACCACGCAGGCGGCGCCCAGCAGCCCCAGGCCGACGGTGCACATTCCGACCACGCCACCGGTGCGGAAGGCTATGCGCATCGCCTGGTGCCGCACCGAGACGAGATCCTTTTCGCCGGCCTCACGCGCAGCAGCCGCCACACGGACATTGCTGCGCACCGCCAACCACATTCCGAGATACCCGGTGCCGGCGGAAAAGACGGCGCCGATCACGAAGAACAGCGAGCGGCCGATGCGTTCGTTCCAGTCGTCGGCCGGGAGTAGCAACAGCAGAAACACCACGACGACCGCGAACCCCGCGAGTGTGCGGAGTTGTCTGGCGAGATAGGCGTTGGCACCCTCCTGAATGGCCGCGGCGATCCGCCGCATGTTGTCGGTGCCGTCGGACGCGGCCAGCACCTGCCGCACCAGCACGACCGCGAGCCCCAGTGCCGCCAGGGCGACCACCGCGATCAGCAGGACGAGGGACCGGTTTCCACTGGTGAGTTCGACGGCGTCAGCTGCCTGCATGACATGGGGATGTGCCATTCGTCCTCCTTGACGCTCCTGCGTGATCCGGAAAACAGACAGACGTGGCGGGAGTGTAGAGAGAGAAACCGAACCGGCACAGGGGACGGGACAGAAGAATGGCCAGGTCGAGGAAGATCGATAAACGAGCGAGAACTGCGGCCGGCGCGGAAAGATCAAAAAGGAAGATCGATACGGAGACCGAGAGGGTGATCGATAAGGAGACCGATGAGAAGATCACCAAACGGAATCAGAAGGCGAATCTCCTGATCAGCGGCCGTTTCCACACCTGATGCACCGCGGGGAACCGTCGTCGGCCGGGGCGCCGCCCCCCGGCTGGGTGAAGTAGGCGGCGGTCTCGGCGTCCGCCGGGTAGTACGACTCGACCGCGACCTCGTCCAACGTGATGTCCAGCGGCGTGCCGAACGTGGTGATCGTCGAGAACAGGCGCAGCTCGCGCCCGTCGAGGCGGAAGATCATCGGGATCACGATGTCGGACGCGCCACGTCGGTCGGGCGCCTCGCCAGCGTCGTGCCCCAGCAGCTCCTCGTACAGTGCGGTGAGCTGGGCGTCGGGAGCGACGGCGAGCTGATGGGCGATCCGGCCGCGGAACACCGCGCGCACCTCGGCCAGATTGACGATGTACGGGGCGAACCCGCGCGGATCGAGCCCAAGACGTGCGAAGTTGACGGGCGGTCGCAGCAGTTCGGGAGCGACCTGGGCGAAGAACGGCCGCACGGCGCGGTTGGTCATCACGATGTCCCAGCGGCGGTCGAAGACCACCGCCGGATACGGCTCGTGCGCGCGGATCACCCGGCCGAGCGCCTCCCTGGCCGCCGACAGCGCCTCGCCGTCGAGCGACCGCTCGGCGTACCGGGGCGCGAAGCCGGCGGCGAGCAACAGCCGGTTGCGGTCCCGCAACGGCACATCGAGCTGATCCGCGAGCCGGAGGACCATCTCGGCGCTCGGATGGGACTTGCCCGTCTCGACCAGGCTCACATGACGGGCCGACACATCGGCCGCGATCGCCAGATCGAGCTGACTCAGGCGCCGGCTGTGCCGCCACTGCCGCAACAGCTCCCCCACGGTGTTCACGACCGTCCAGGCTACTCACGGTGGCGCCGAAGGCCATGACATCGGAGTTCATCGACATCCCCCGTCCCCGACGGAAACACTCCGTCCATGGGCACACAGAACCTGAGCACGGAGAATCCGGACACCGGGAACCCGGACACCGGGAACCTGACGAGGGAGGGGGCCGGTTCGGCGGGCGCGGCTCCGGCGAACAGGAGCATCGTGGAGCGGGCGCTGACGGAGCTGGTCAGGACGGGCGATGTGGACGCGCTGGCAGCGCTGCTGCACGACGATTTCGTCCACCACAGGCCCGGGTTGACCTCGTCGACCA
Source organism: Streptomyces profundus (assembly GCF_020740535.1). Classification (NCBI taxonomy): domain Bacteria; kingdom Bacillati; phylum Actinomycetota; class Actinomycetes; order Kitasatosporales; family Streptomycetaceae; genus Streptomyces; species Streptomyces profundus. The sequence goes on along the minus strand of NZ_CP082362.1, from coordinate 3,689,559 downwards.
AGGAGGAGTGGCTCGCCGCCGTGCGCGCCGTGCCGATGACCGATCTGCGGGTCGAGATCCACCATCTGCTGGCCGAAGGGGACCATGTGGTGACGCACTCGCGCCGCCGACTTCCCGATGCCGGCCCCGGCATCGCGGGCGTCGACATCTGGCGTCTCGACAACGGGCTGATCGTCGAGGGATGGGAGGTCATCGAGCCGGTGAACCGGGCCGCCGAGAACATGCGCTGGTGGAGTTCGACCGAGCGCTGACCCGGGCGTGTCGCCTCGGGCGACGGACGCCCGGGGCGGGCGGTATCGGGGGATCGCCGGCGATTCGCGGCATTGCGGGAGGTCCCGGACAGCCTCAGGGGACCTCGGGGGACCTCGGGGGACCTCAGAGAATCTCGGGGGACCTCACGGGAACGAAGCCGTGACGGTCGGCCAGCTCATCCTGATCAGACCGCCGTTGGCGGCGGCGAGAACCTCGACATCGTCCACCAGGCCGCTGATCACGGCCAGGCCCAACTCGTCGGAGTCCTCGGCGGCCTCGCCGGCCGACGACTCCCGGGGAGCCGGGATGGAGCTGGGCGCGTCGTCGCCCACCTCGATGGAGAACGTCTTCTCCCCCTCGGTGAGAACCACCCTCACCGGGCTGGTCAGGCCATGGATGGCGTGCAGACCCACCGCGCGACTGCACGCCTCGCCCACGGCGAGGCGCAACTCGTCCAGCACGGACTCGTCGACCCCGGCCCGCCTGGCGACCGCGGCGGCGACGAGCCGCGCGGTGCGCACATGCTCCGGGGAGGCGCTGAAGCGGAGTTCCACGGTGGCCATGCCATCCCCCTTGGTGGATGCGGACAGACCGCCCCGGCCTTCGTACGACGGCTGAACAGCCCGTCGCGGCCGGGGCGGCTCGCTGGCAGATCTTTTTCGGACTTCTGGTCGGTGACCTCGCGACACGTTTCAGTCAGTGGCGGCGATCGCCTCATCCACGGACTCATGGATCGGGAAGACCTTGGTGAGGCCCGTGATCCGGAAGATCTTGAGAATGCGTTCCTGGTTGCACACCAGACGCAACGAGCCCTCCTGGGCTCGCACTCGCTTCAGGCCACCAACCAGCACGCCGAGCCCCGTGGAGTCCAAGAAGTCAACGCGCTCCATGTCCACCACGAGGTGGTGGTTGCCGTCGTTGACCAGCTCCACCAGCTGTTCGCGCAGTTTGGGCGCGGTGTATACGTCGATCTCGCCACCGACCTCGACAACCGTACGGTCGCCAACGGTTCGGGTCGAAAGGGACAGGTCCACGGATCGTCCTCCAGCACCTTGCTAACGAGCGGTCGCCCCCCATGGATCGGCAGCCGCCAGGGCATTCAACCACTTACCTCATGCCCAGCACGACGTCTTACAGCCATTGTCCGTCGGACCAGTGACAGACTCGTTCCTCATGCCCCACTACCAGCCACCCCCGAACGCCGCCGAAGCGGACGGCCGCGGTCGGTCGCCGCTCGCGGTGTTGGCACGGCTGAGCGAGCCCGGGGAACGGGCCCTCCGCATCACTCATACGGAGCAGCTGCCCGGCCGAGTCGCGTCCCATGCGAACTGGCCGGATGACGTACGCCACGAGGTGTTGGCGGCCCTGGGCGCCATCGGCATCGAGCGTCCGTGGGCCCATCAGGCCGAGGCCATCGAGCACGCGGTGCGCGGCGATTCGGTGGTGGTCTCCACCGGAACGGCCTCCGGCAAGTCCCTGACCTACCAGGTGCCGGTGCTCAGCGCCCTGCTCGACGGGCAGCGGGCGCCCAACCGGAGGGGGGCGACCGCGCTGTACCTGGCCCCGACCAAGGCGTTGGCCGCCGACCAGTGGCGCGCGATACGCGCCCTTTCCCGCCCACTCGGCGCGGCGGTGCGGCCGGCCGTGTACGACGGCGACACGCCGCCCGAGGCCCGCGCCTGGGCCAGGGAACACGCGAACCTGCTGCTGACCAATCCGGACATGCTGCATCGCGGGGTGCTGCCGGCCCACCGGCGCTGGTCCTCCTTCGTGCGCGCGCTGCGCTATGTGGTGATCGACGAGTGCCATGTCTATCGCGGGGTGTTCGGCTCGCATGTGGCGCAGGTGCTGCGCCGGCTGCGCCGGGTCTGCGCGCTCTACGGCGCCGAACCGGTCTTCCTGCTGGCCTCGGCGACCACGGCGGAGCCGGGCACGGCCGCCACCAGGCTCACCGGGCTGCCGGTCGCCGAGGTGACCGAGGACACCTCCCCGCGCGGCGAGTTGGTGTTCGCGCTGTGGGAGCCGCCGCTGACGGAGAGCCGCGGCGAGCGGGGCGCCCCCGTGCGACGCACCGCGACAGCCGAGGCCGCAGAGCTGCTGACCGACCTCGCCGGCGACGCGGTGCGGACCGTCGCCTTCGTCCGCTCCCGCCGTGGCGCCGAGCTGATCGCGTTGATCGCGCAGGAGCGGCTGGCGGCCAGGGACCGTGCGCTGGCCGGGCGGGTCGCGGCCTATCGGGGCGGCTATCTGCCGGAGGAGCGGCGGGAGCTGGAGCGCGCCCTGCACCAGGGGGAGCTGCTCGGCCTGGCCGCGACCACCGCGCTGGAACTGGGCGTGGACATCGCGGGGCTCGATGCCGTGCTGCTGGCCGGCTATCCGGGCACCAGGGCCTCGCTGTGGCAGCAGGCCGGGCGCGCCGGCCGGCGGGGGCAGGGCGCGTTGGCCGTGCTGATCGCCCGCGACGACCCGTTGGACACCTATCTGGTGCACCATCCGGAGGCGCTGTTCCGCCAGTCGGTGGAGAGCACCGTGCTGGATCCGGGCAACCCGTATGTGCTGGCTCCCCACCTGTGCGCCGCCGCCGCCGAGGCCCCCCTGACCGAGGCGGACTTCGCTCCCGACGCGGCGATGTTCGACCCCACGGCCGCCGAGCTGCTGCCCAAGCTCGCCGAGCGGTCGCTGCTGCGCCGGCGGGGGGACTCCTGGTACTGGACGCGGTGGGAGCGGCCGGCCGATCTGGTGGACATCAGGGGGCAGGGCGGCGACCCCGTGCGGGTGGTGGAGTCCGGCACCGGCCGGCTGTTGGGGACGGTGGACTCGGCCGCCGCGCACACGGCCGTGCACCAGGGCGCGGTCCATCTGCACCAGGGGCGCAGCTATGTCGTCCAGGAGCTGGACCTGACCGACTCCGTGGCCCTGGTCGAGGAGTCCAGCCCGCCCTGGTCCACCTCGGCGCGGGAGGTCACCGAGCTGACCGTGCTGGAGACGGACGTCACCCGCCCCTGGGGCGAGGCCCAGCTGTGCTTCGGATCCGTCGAGGTGACCAGCCAGGTGGTGTCCTTTCTGCGGCGCCGGCTGCTCACCGGCGAGGTGCTCGGCGAGACGCGGCTCGATCTGCCGCCCCGCACGCTGCGCACCCGCGCGGTGTGGTGGACGATGCCGGAGGAGCGGCTGACGGATGCCGGGATCGCCCCGGAGATCCTGCCCGGCGCCCTGCACGCGGCGGAGCACGCGGCGATCGGCATGCTGCCGCTCTTCGCCACCTGCGATCGGTGGGACATCGGCGGCGTGTCCACGGCGTCGCACCCCGACACCGGGCTGCCCACCGTGTTCGTGCACGACGGGCACCCGGGCGGCGCCGGCTTCGCCGAGCGGGCGTTCCACACGGCGGGGCGGTGGCTGGCCGCCACCAGGGACGCGATCGCCGCCTGCGAGTGCGAGACCGGGTGCCCCTCCTGCATCCAGTCGCCGAAGTGCGGGAACGGGAACGAACCGCTCCACAAGGCCGGCGCCCTGCGGGTGTTGACGCTGCTGCTGCGAGGAGAGCCGGACGGCCCCTGACCGCGCCGGGTCGGGGACGCCGGCGGGGGCGGCCCTCGCTCTGACCCTGACGGTGCGGAGCCCGGCGTCGGCCTCGACCGTGAGATCCGCGACCTCCGCCACCAGATGGCAGCGCACCAGCCGGGCGCCCTGCGCCCGGGCCACCCGGCCGGCCGCGCCGCACGCCTCGACCGGACCGCTGGTCGAGTGGTCGGCCGCGGCCAGCGCCGCCAGGTCGGCCGCCGTCGCGGCGCGGTGTCGTGCCGTCAGCGCCTGTTGGAGCGTCAGCACGGCGCCGAAGAGGAGGCACAGCAGCACGGCGACCATCGACGCCCAGACCGTGGAGCCACCGCGATCGGCGGGCTCAACGCGGCTCCGCACGCGCCACCGCCTCCCCGGACACATCGAACCCCAGCAACTCCGTGCCGAGGGCAGGCGCGGTGACGGAGACCCGGTGCAGATCGCCCTCCTGGGTTGTCCGCACCCGTGCTCCGCCGGGCGCGGCCCGCCGGGCGGCCTCCAGCACCACGTCGGCCGGCTCGCCCCGGGCGGCGGCCCTTGCCGCCGCCCGGGCGCCGTCCTGGCAGCGTGACTGTGCGGCGACCGCCCCCAACGCGCCCAGCAGGACCGTGAGGAGCAGCACCAACACCGGGATGGCCAGCGCTGTCTCGACGGTGACATAGCCGCGGTCACTGCGGCGCGGCGAGCGCCCGTTCGACCAGGTCGCGCAGGGCATCGCTCACCGCCCCCGAAGTGACGACCTGGTACAGCACGGCGGCCAACGCCGCGGCGGCGATGGTGCCGACGGCGTACTCCGCGGTGCTCATTCCCGCGTCCCGAAGTTGGCGACGCCGGATGTCCCGGATGGCGTACCACGCTTCTTTCTTCATGACCGTTCCCGTTCGTAGGCGTTGGTGACGTTGGTGACGTTGGGCGATGACGGCGGCGCGGGTGTTCCCCGCGCGCCGTCGTGGTGGCTCCGTGTTCCCGGCGAGGCTCGGCTGGCGGGCTCGCCGCGCGGTGGTGCGGCGATGCGGGGTACAGCGATGCGGTGCGGTGGTGCGGTGCGTTGGGCATCGGTCAGACCAGCTCCGCGGCCAGGCCGAGCACCACGGGGGCCAGGCCGATGAGCAGGAAGGCCGGTAGGAAGCAGAGGCCCAGCGGGGCGGTGACCAGGACCCCGGCGCGCCGGGCCCGCGACTGGGCCATCCTGCGGCGCCCGGCTCGGGCGTCGGCGGCCTCGGCGGCCACCGCCCCGACCACGGGGGCACCGCTGACGTCCGCCAGCTCCAACCGCCTGGCGAGCCTGCCGGCGCCGGGAAGCTCGCCCAATCGGGCCCAGACCACGGCTGGTTCACCGCCGAGTCGCAGCTCCGACGCGGCTCGGCCGAGCGCCGCCCCGACCGGGCCCTCGATCGAGGCCCCCACGGCCCGCGCCGCCGCCGCCGGCTCGGCACCGGCGGCCAGACAGGCGGCGAGCAGCTCGGTGGCGAGGGGCAGCGCGCCATCGGGCCGTTCGCGTCCGCCGGCGCTCGCCCAGCGGGGCCGCCACCGGCGGGAGGCGACCGGCCGTCCGCGCAGAGCCGCCAACCGGTCGCGCAACCGCAGGCGGCATCTCACCTCCCCGACGGCCACCGGCACGGCCAGGGCCAGAAAGCCGAGGACGAGCCATCCCCGCGTCAACTCGGCGGTCATCGCGCGGCCCGTTCCGCCGACCGGACGATGGCCCCGACCCACGCCACGCCCGCCCATTCCAGCAGCGCGCCCGCGCAGAGGCAGGCGAACCCGAGAGGCGTGCCGAGCAGCACCTGGAGCGGAGCCACTCCCATGGCGGCCCCCAGCAGCAGGCCGAACAGCGGCAGCGCGGCCAACACCAGTGCCGAGGCCCGTGGGCCCGCCAACTGGGCTCTCAGCTCCTCTTGTTGATCCCGCTCGGCGCGGAGGGCCGCAGCCACCCGCTCAAGCCCGGCGGCGAGCGAGGCACCGCCCTCCACCGCGACCTCCCAGCAGGCCGCGACACCGCCGAGCCCCTCGGCCCCCGGCCGGCGCGCGGCCGACCGCAGCGCCGCCGGCACATCGCCGCCGTACCGCGCGGCGGCGAACAGCGCGCCAGCCGCCGAGCCCAACTCGGCCGGCCGGGCCGCGATCAGCGCCTGCCCGGCGGGCCTCCCCGCCCTCACCTCCCCGGCGAGCACGGCGCAGAAGTCCACCACCGCGTCCCGCCGCCGCTCGGCCTCGCGCAGGGCGCATCGGCGCCGCCACCAGCGCAGCGCCAGGGGCGTCGTCAGCAGGGCGACGAGGAGCGGCAGCGGCGACCGGCCGCCCAGGGCCAACAGCGCGCCTCCCACGGCGCAGCAGGCCAGCACGCCCCACGCGTCCCCCCTCGGCCAGCGCGGCCGGCGGCTCGGGCGGCCCGGCTCGGGCGCGGCCGGCTCCCGCAGGGCGGCGCGCAGCCGGGCCGCACCCATCCGGTGGTGGACGCCCGTCAGCAGCCAGGCCCCGGCGCCCGCGCACAGCGCCGTGCTGAACTGGGCCACCTGCCCGATCACAGCGGCTCACCTCCGCCGCGCGCGCAGAGGCCGGAAAGACCCGCCCAGCCCGCTTCCCTGACCAGGCGCCCGCCGTCCCAGCGGGCGGCGGGCACCGTGTGCACCAGGCCGTCGCCGTCCTGCCGCAGCAGGTGGATCTCGGCGAGGACCCTGAGGCCCGAGGAGTGCTCCCTGACGAGGTGGAAGACCACGGACAGCGCCGCCGCCAACTGGCTGTGCAGGGCGGCTCTGGGGAGCCCTGCGGCGCCTCCGAGCGCCTCAAGGCGGGCCGGGACATCAGCGGCGGCGTTGGCGTGCAGCGTCCCGCAGCCGCCGTCGTGGCCGGTGTTGAGGGCGCTGAGCAGCTCCGTCACCTCGGCTCCGCGCACCTCGCCGACCACCAGGCGGTCGGGCCGCATGCGCAGGGCCTGACGCACCAGATCCCGCAGGGTGACCAGACCGGCGCCCTCCTGGTTGGCCGGGCGGGTCTCCAACCTGACGACATGGGGGTGGTGGGGCCGAAGCTCGGCGGAGTCCTCGACCAGGACCATCCGCTCCCGCCCCGGGACCAGGCCGAGGAGGGAGGCAAGCAGCGTGCTCTTCCCCGATCCAGTGCCGCCCGTGACGAGAAAGGAGAGCCGAGCCGCCAGCACGGCACGCAGCACCCGCTCGCCGCCCGGCGGCAGCGTCCCCTGCCGGGTCAACTCCCTGAGGCTGAAGGGTCGGTGACGGACCACCCGCAGCGAGAGGCAGGGCGCGCCGACGGCCACCGGCGGCAGCACCGCGTGCATCCGGGTGCCGTCCGGCAGCCTGGCGTCCACCCAGGGCCTGGCGTCGTCCAACCGACGGCCGGCCGTGGCGGCCAGCCGCTGCGCGAGACGGCGGATGGCCGCCGCGTCACGGAACCGGACATGCGCCCGCTCCAGCCCCCGCCCACGGTCGAGCCACACCTCGTCCGGGCCGTTGACCAGCACGTCGGTGACCTCGGGGGCGGCGAGCAGGGGCTGGAGGGGGCCGGCGCCGACCAACTCGCAGCGCAGCGCCCGCACCACGGAGAGCACCGCGCTGTCGCCCAGGAGCCGCCCCTCGGCACGGAGCGCCGCCGCCACCCGACCAGGCGTCGGCTCGGCGCCCTCGTCGGCCAGCCGGAGCCGCACCGCGTCCAACAGCTCGGGGAGATCCGGCAGTTCGGGGAGGGCGCGCGGCGCACGCGGCATGGGCGGGCCCGTCGGCGGCGGATGCTCGGCGCCGCCGGACGGCTCGGCCGGATGCCCGGCCGCCTCGGCGAAGATGTCTACGCCGCTCATGCGCCGACTCCGGCGGTGGGCAGGACACGGTCGAGCAGGCCGGAGCAGAACATGGCGAGGGCACCCCGGGGGTTGGCGCCCGGTGGCTCCCCCATCTCGGCCGCCGTGGCCAGCCCGCGCTCGTCCGGCACCTCCCCGGCCAGGGGAAGGCCCAGCAGCTTGGCCAGCTCGCTGCCCGGCAGTCCGTCGGCCGGGCGCCTCCTGGCCACCACCCGGAGATCCCGCACCAACGCGCCCGCGGCACCCACCACACGGCGCCCGGCCGCCATCGCCCGGAGCTCGCCAGGGACGACCAGCAGACCGAGATCCAGCCGGGTGAGCGCCTCGGCGGCGCTCTCGTCCACGGCGCGGGGCAGATCGAGCACCAGCACCCCGCCGCCCCTGCGCGCCGAGGACAGCACCGACCGCATCGCGTCGACCGGCACCCGGACGCCGCTCCGCCGATCCCAGCTGAGCAGGTGGACGCCGTGCAGGGTGGGCAGCGCCTCGTCGAGCGCGGCGCCGGAGAGGCGGCCACGGGCGGAGACGAAGGCCGGCCAGCGCGAGCCCGGCGTCCGCTCCCCGCCGAACAGGACGTCCAGGCCGCCGCCCAGCGGATCGGCGTCCACCAGCACGCTGCGGTGCCCCTGGCGGCCCGCCGTGACCGCGAGCGCGCAGGCGAGCGAGGAGGCGCCTGCGCCGCCGCGACCGCCCAACACCCCGATCGTGAGCGCCGGTTCTCCCGGGCGCTCGACGGCGTCCGCGATGCGCTCGCCAAGCCGTGGCTCGTCGTCGGGCAGCCGCAGCACCTGCTCGACGCCGATCTCCACGCCCCGGGCCCAGACGGTCTGGTCGCCCAGATCCGTGCCCACCAGCAGCACCCCGTCGCGCCTGGCGGGCCATCGGGCCTCGCGGGGATGGACACGGGCGCGATCCTCCCCGATCAGCACCAGTGGCGCTCGGCGCCACTGGGCGGCGGACGGCGAGGCGCCATGCGCCACCTCCGCCTCGGCGCCGGCGGCGGCGCACAGGCGCAGGAGATCGTCGAGGAGTCTCTCGTCCTCGGTGAGGATCAGAATGGAATCGGCCATGGCGGAGCCCTTCGCGTCGGGCGCCCGGTCCGTTGCCGAGCGCGCCTGGACAACACGCCCTCACGGTGACGCGATCCGGGCAGTCATGGGGATCTCGGCCCAAATCTGTGGATAACCAGGCCCCTGTGGAAAAGTCCGTCACCCATAAGAAGGACAACGGCATACGCCGAGAGCACACCAACACGAAGAGTTACTATGTGCGGGGTGCCCGCCGGGGGGAACTCACCGGGGTACGCCCTCACGCGGCGGAGGCGAAAGGAGTCGCTCATGGACGATCCAGCAGCAGGCTCAAGGCGCTGACCAGGCAAAATGCATCCGGACAGGCGACGACCCCCGCCGGGGGGGAGAGCGGGGGTCGTCTTCCACGGCCGACTCGGGGGGGGAGGAGCCGGGCCGGGTTAGCACGGTCGCGAACGATCCGTGACTTCCATGGTGTACCCGAGAGCCTTCTCAGGCAAACCCACGCGCCCCAGGGTACGCCGAATGGCGGGCCCTTATGCTCGGGGCGTGGATAACCTGCCGCAGCCCCGCACCGCCGCGTTCTTCGATCTCGACAAGACGGTCATCGCGAAGTCGAGCGCGGTCACCTTCAGCAGGTCGTTCTATCAGGGCGGGCTGATCAACCGACGTGCCGTACTCCGCACCGCCTACGCCCAGTTCCTCTATCTGCTGGGCGGCGCCGACCACGAGCAGACGGAGCGGATGCGCGAGTACCTCTCGGCGCTCTGTCGCGGCTGGAACGTGCAGCAGGTCAGAGAGATCGTGGCCGAGGCACTGCATCAGGTCATCGATCCGATCATCTACGACGAGGCGGCGTCGCTGATCGAGCGGCACCACGCGGCAGGTCGGGACGTGGTCATCGTCAGCACGTCCGGATCCGAGGTGGTGGAGCCCATCGGCGAACTGCTGGGCGCCGACCGGGTGGTGGCGACCCGGATGGTGGAGGCGGACGGCTGCTACACCGGCGAGGTGGAGTACTACGCCTATGGCCCCACCAAGGCCGAGGCGATCGCCGAGCTGGCCGCGTCCGAGGGATACGACCTGGAACGTTGCTACGCCTACAGCGATTCGGTGACCGATCTGCCGATGCTCCAGACGGTCGGGCATCCGCACGCGGTCAACCCCGACCGGGCGCTGCGCAAGGAAGCGGCGAGCCGGGACTGGCCGGTGCTGACGTTCGAACGGCCCGTGCGGCTGCGCCAGCGCGTCCCGTCCCTCGGCATGCCGTCCCGGCCGGCGCTGGTGGCGACGGCCGCGGTGGCGGCGGCCACCGCCGGTGGGCTGGTGTGGTGGTATGCCAACCGCCGCCGGGGGGCCGGCCGCGTCCTCACCTGAGCCGCGCGCCAGGGCGCCGTCAGCCGGCAGCCGGCAGCCGGCAACTGTCAACCGTCAGGCCGCGCCGCGCTGCAACGCCTCGCAGACCGCCGTCGACTCGCGCGCGCCCAGCTCCACCGCGCGGGCGCAGTGCGCGATCCAACCGGCGACCCCCGCCGGAGTGCCCGTCAGATAGCCGCCCAGCGCGTCCAGATAGACGGCGCGCCCCTGTTCGGCGTGGCCGAGTTCGGCCGGGGTCACCCCCTTGGGGTCAAGACCGCCGCCCACCAGCACGACTCGCGCCGCGGCCCGGGCGACCAGCCCGTTGTGGGTGACGAACGGGCGCAGCGCGAGGAGCTCGCCCTGCACGATGGCGGCCATGACCAGGGCGGGCGCCGATGAGCCGGCGACCACCAGAGCACTCAGGGCCTCAAGTCGAACCGCGACCTCCTCGGCGTCGGGCGCGGTCGGCAGCTCGGCGAGGCCGGACTCGTCGACGGCCTCCCCGGCCAGCCGGGGACGGCCGACCGAGTCCCGCGTCGCCCGCGGCGCCGGTTCGGCGGCGGCCACCAGATGGAGACGGGCGAGCACCCGCAGCGGGGAGGATGGCCAGATCGACAGCGACTCCCCGGCCTCGGCGGTCAGCCGCAGCGCGGCCCCGACCGTTCGCGCCTCGTCCGTCGCCCCGAAGTCGCTGCGGCGGCGCACCTCCTCCAACGGCCAGTCCGCGCCGGCCAGCGCGGCGGAGGCGCGGGCGCCGCGCAGCGCGGCCTCGGCCGACACCTCGGGGCTGCGGCGGCGCATCACGCGGTGGCCGTAGATGGCGTCCACCGCCTGACGGACGCCCGCCACGGCCGCTGGTACGCCGGGCAGTTCGGCCAGCGCGGCCAGCGGATCGGCCCGCGGGGCGCGCCGGGGATCTCTCGGAGGATCGGTCTGCGAATCGGTCAAAGGCCAGGGGCTCATAGCACCGAAGCCTAGGACGAGTCCAGCGATCATCGTCGACTCGTTCGAGTGGACTTCTCCACTCCCCGCGTCAAGGCACCCCTCGCCCGCCACTACGCTAATGAACATGAAGATCGCTTTCGTAGGCAAGGGGGGCAGCGGCAAGACCACGCTGTCCTCGCTGTTCGTCCGGTATCTGGCCGCGCGACGCATCCCGGTGACCGCGGTGGACGCCGACATCAACCAGCACCTCGGGGTGGCGCTCGGCCTCGCCGACGAGGAGGCAGCGGCCCTGCCCCCGCTCGGCGCCCGGCTCCCGCTGATCAAGGACTATCTGCGCGGCGACAACCCCCGGATCCAGTCGGCCGAGACCATGATCAAGACGACCCCGCCCGGAGCGGGCTCGCGGCTGCTGCGGCTGGCCGAGGAGAACCCGGTGTTCGCGGCGTGCGCCCGCTCGGTGCCGCTGGACGACGGCGCCGCGCGGCTGCTGGCCACCGGCCCCTTCACGGCCGACGACCTCGGCGTCGCCTGCTACCACTCCAAGACGGGCGCGGTCGAGCTGTGCCTCAACCACCTGGTGGACGGGCGCGACGAGTACCTGGTGGTGGACATGACCGCCGGCAGCGACTCGTTCGCCTCCGGGCTCTTCACCCGGTTCGACATGACCTTCCTGGTCGCCGAGCCCACCCGCAAGGGCGTCTCCGTCTACCGGCAGTACCGCGAGTACGCCAGGGACTACGGGGTGGCGCTGCGGGTCATCGGGAACAAGGTGCAGGGGCCGGACGATCTCGCGTTCCTGCGGAGCGAGATCGGGGACGATCTGCTCGTCACGCTGGCGCACTCGGACTGGGTCAGGGCGTTGGAGCGCGGCGTGCGGCGCCCGTTCGCCGAGCTTGAGGAGGCCAACGAGGCGGCGCTCGACACCATGTACCGCACGGCGGACGCCGGCTATCCGGACCGGGACTGGGAGCGCTACACCCAGCAGATGGTGCACTTCCACCTGAAGAACGCGGCGAGCTGGGGCAACGACCGAACCGGGGCCGACCTGGCGGCGCAGGTCGACCCCGGTTTCGTGTTGTCGGAGGCGAACAGTCCGCAGCCGGCCTGATCCCTCCGCCCGGCTCGGGATCAGCCGGCCAGGAAGGTCTCCCAGCCGCCGGGCGGGGCCTCTCCCACGCCCAGGCCGCGCAGCCGGTCCAGCACCTCGGGGTCCTGGACGTCCAGCCAGTCGACCAACTGCCGGAAGGACACGCATTCCACGCCCTCGCGTGGGCACAGCTCGGTGATCACGTCAGCGACCGCGTCCATGTAGATGCCGCCGTTCCACTGGTTGAAGTGGTTGCCGATGATCAGCGGCGCCCGGTTGCCCTCGTTGGCGCGGTCGAAGGCGGCGATCAACCCGTCGTGCATCTGGGCCTGCCAGGTGGGCCACATGGCGGGGTCGCCGCTCTCGGGGCCCGACTGGTTGACCATGAAGTTGTAGTCCATGGCGAGGGTCTCGAAGCTCCGCCCCGGCATCGGTACGGACTGGAGCGAGATGTCCCAGACCCCGTTCCGCTGCCCGGGCCAGACCTGTTGGGCGTTGCCGCTGGAGTCGTAGCGGAAGCCCATCTCGGCCGCGGCCGACAGCAGGTTCTCCTGGCCCTCCAGGCAGGGCGCGCGACCGCCGATCAGCTCCTCCTCGTAGTCGAAGGGCAGCGGGTCCGCGTCCGTGAGCCCCGTGGTGCTGCGCCAGTTCTGCACCATCCACTTGGCCTGTTCGATCTCGCTGCGCCAGTCGTCGACCGACCAGCTGTCCACTCCCGTCGGTCCGCAGAAGTGGCCGTTGAAATGGGTGCCGATCTCGTTCCCCTCGTGCCAGGCGAGCCGCAGTTGGTCGAGGGTGTCGGCGATGTGTTCATCGGAGAGATAACCGATGTCGGAGGCGCCCGGCACATGGCCGGGCGGCTCGTATCGCAGGCGCTCGCTCTCCGGCAGCAGATAGATACCCGAGAGGAAGAACGTCATGTCGGCGTCATACCGCTCCCCGATTTCGCGGAATCGGGAGAAGAGTTCGGTGCCGTCCTCGCCGGCGCCGTCCCAGGAGAAAACCACGAACTGTGGCGGCTCCTCACCCGGCGCCAGCGGTTCGGGGGGCGGGGGCTGGTCGGGTTGGGGGCCGGTCACGGCGGTGGAGCCGTCGCCGATGAGCTGGGGCGCGGCTCCGGCGTCGTCCGCGTCCGGGTCCTGACCCGTGTCGCCGCCCTCGCCCGGGGTGGATTCCCCCTGGTCGCCGCCCCGGTCCTGGCCCGGCTCCGCCCCGTTCTCCGCCGAGCAGCTCGCCAGCCCCAGGGCCAGCGCGCCCGTCGCCACCAGGGTCGCCGTCAGCCTTGTCGTACGTCTGACCACCTTGCGTCCTCCCGTTGATCACGCAGCGGTTTGTCCGGTTCGCGATGCATCGCCGCAAACTCTTCCTCTCATCCTTAGAGATGTTTGTATGACAAGCGGTTCCCATGACTTTTTCGCTCCTTCGGAGTAATTCAGCGGCTAAACGAGGGCGCGCTCTAGTACAGCCCTTTGCGCGGCATTACCCTTCATTTACCAAGACTTGGTAAATGCCATAACACCAGTAACGCCGGGGTTTTCTCCCCTCACGGACGGAGACGGAAGATGTCCGCCTGCGCCCCCACTCCCGACTCGACCCAGCCCGATGACAAGACCGCGCCCATCCCCTCGCCGGGCGCCGCGTCAGGGCCACCGCCCATCCCGACCCCAGCGGCCGAGAAGCACTCATCCGCCGGGCCCCCTCGACCGCCCGACGCCTCGCCCGCCGAGCGTCGCCGCGCCGACTTCTCGGCCTCGATCTCCGTCTTCCTGATCGCGCTGCCGCTCTCCCTCGGCATCGCGCTGGCCACCGGCGCCCCGCTCCAGGCGGGGCTGGTGGCAGCCGCGGTCGGGGGCATCCTGGTGGGCGCCCTGGGCGGCGCCCCCCTTCAGGTCAGCGGCCCGGCGGCCGGGCTCACGGTGATCACGGCCGATCTCATCCAGCAGTACGGCTGGCGCACCACCTGCGCCATCACCGCCCTGGCCGGCGTCACCCAGCTCGCGCTCTCCGCCCTGCGCGTGGCCCGATCAGCCCTGATGGTCAGCCCGGCCATCGTGCACGGGATGCTCGCCGGCATCGGGGCCACGATCGCCCTCTCGCAGCTGCACATCGTGCTGGGCGGCGAGCCGGAGAGCTCCGCGATCGACAATCTCGCCGACTTGCCGGGGCAGTTGGCCGACCCACAGCTGGCCCCGCTGACCATCGGCGGGCTGACCGTGGCGGTGCTGCTGCTCTGGCCCCGGCTGCCCGGGCGGGCCGGTGGGCTGACGCGCAGGGCCGTCCCCGCCGCGCTGGCCGCCGTGGTGCTGGCCACGCTCGTCGCCTGGCTGGTGTCCCTACGGGTGCCCCGGGTGGATCTGCCGTCGTGGAGCAGCCACGCGCTGCCGGAGCTGCCCGATGGTCCGGTGCTCGGCCTGCTGGCCACCGTGCTGACGATCACGCTGGTGGCCAGCGTGGAGTCCCTGCTCTCCGCCGTCGCGGTGGACAAGCTGGCGGCTGCCAGGCAGCGGGCCGGCGGCGTCCCGGTGCCGCGAGCCGATCTCGATCGGGAACTGCGCGGGCAGGGCTTCGCCAACGTGGTCTCCGGCTCGCTCGGCGGCCTGCCCGTGACGGGAGTGGCGGTGCGCAGTGCGGCCAACGTCGCGGCTGGCGCGGTCAGCCGACGGTCCACGATCCTCCACGGCTGCTGGGTCCTGCTGGCGACGGGCCTGCTGGTCGGGCTTCTGAAGCAGATCCCGCTGGCCACCCTGGCCGCCCTGGTGATGGTGGTCGGCATCCAGATGGTGAACATCACCCATATCCGCAGCGTCACCAAGCACCGCGAAGTGCTGGTCTACGCGGCCACGGCCCTCGGGGTCACGCTCTTCGGGGTGCTTGAGGGGGTCGGGATCGGCATCGCGATGGCGGTGGCCGTCGCCCTGCACCGGCTGACACACACCAGGATCAGCCAGGAGGTGCTCCCGGACGGCTCCCATCAGGTGCGGGTGCGCGGCCAGCTGACGTTCCTCGCGGTCCCCCGGCTGACGAGGGTGCTGAGCCACATCCCGGAGAAGGCCAGGGTGACGGTCGAGTGCGACAGCACCTTTATCGACCACGCCGCCCACGAGACCCTCCACGACTGGTGTGCCGCCCATCGCGCCCAGGGCGGGACGGCGGAGCTGCCCGGCGAGCTGTCCCAGTCCAGGGGCGAGTTGACGCCCCGGCACCGCTGTCCGCCCTGGCAGTCCTGGCGCAACCACCGCTGCACGGCCGGCGAGGACGAGGCCGGCACGGTCGACTCCTCCAGGACAACACCGGACCAACTCCTCGGTGGCCTGCGGAACTTCCAACGCCGCACGGCGCCGGTGGTCCGCAAGGAGCTGGCCAGGCTCGCGCTCGAAGGGCAACGCCCCGGCCAGCTCTTCCTGACCTGCGCGGACTCCCGCCTGGTCACCAGCATGATCACCTCCAGCGGTCCCGGCGATCTCTTCACCGTGCGCAACATCGGGAATCTGGTGCCCCCGCCCGGCGCGGAGGCCGGGGACGATTCGGTCGGTGCCGCCATCGAGTACGCGCTCACCGAGCTGGGCGTCACCAGCATCACCGTCTGCGGACACTCCGGCTGCGGCGCCATGCGCGCCCTGCACACGGTGGATCAGGGGCAGCGGCCCGCGCCCCCCGGATCGCTCGGCCGCTGGCTGCTGCACGCGCGTCCCAGTGTGGAACGGCTGTCCGCCGGCGCTCCGCCTGGGCTCGACGACAGCCAGGAGGCCGACCCCATCGAGGCGCTCTGCCTCGCCAACGTGATGCAGCAGCTGGATCATCTGGCGCGGTACGAGCGGGTGGCCCAACGGGTGGCCGATGGCACGCTGGAGCTGCGCGGCATGTACTTCCATGTCGGCCGGGCGCAGGCCTATGTCCTGGGCCAGGACGGGGCCAGGGCTCCCGTGTTCGTGGCGGTGCTGCCCGACGGCGGCTCGGGGGTGCCACGAGTGTCGCCGAACGGCGGTCCAACGCCCGTTCGTCGCAGCGGCTGACCGTTCGTCGCGCTGCATACGGATGGCCTTGTCAAAGCCGAGTGGGACTGATGGGGTGTGCTCTGGGACACAATTGACGCCGCGCGGGAGACTGCCGTGTGCGACGGGCGCTGGCCGTCTGTCCTGGCCGACTCGTTCGCATCGTCACCCCGGACGGAGGTGACACCGGCCGCTGACCGTGGCGGGGCGAACAAGGAGGCGTTGTGAGTAACGAGAGCCTGGCCAACCTCATGACGGAGAGCCGGAGGTTCGCGCCTCCCGCCGAGGTGGTCGCGGGTGCCAATGTGACCGCGACCTCCTATGAGGCGGCGGCCGATGACCGGCTGGGATTCTGGGCGGAGCAGGCCCGACGGCTGAGTTGGGAACGCGAGCCCACGCAGACGCTGGACTGGTCCAATCCGCCCTTCGCCAAATGGTTCGCCGACGGCAAGCTCAACGTCGCCTACAACTGCGTCGACCGCCATGTCGAGGCCGGCCACGGGGATCGTGTCGCCATCCACTTCGAGGGCGAGCCGGGGGACTCCCGCGCCATCACCTACGCGGAGTTGCAGCGTGAGGTGTCGCAGGCGGCCAACGCGCTGATCGAGCTGGGGGTCGCCACCGGCGACCGGGTCGCCATCTATATGCCGATGATCCCCGAAGCCGTGATCGCGATGCTCGCCTGCGCCAGGATCGGCGCCCCGCATTCGGTGGTCTTCGGCGCCTTCTCCGCCGACGCCCTGGCCACCCGGATCGAGGACGGCGACGCGCGGGTGGTGATCACCTCGGACGGCGGCTACCGCCGAGGCGCCCCGTCAGCGCTCAAGCCCACCGTGGACGAGGCGCTCACCCGCCCCGGCGCCGCCGAGGTGCGCAACGTCGTGGTGGTACGCCGCACGGGTCAGGACATCCCCTGGACCGAGGGCCGCGATCTGTGGTGGCACGACGTGGTGGGCCGCCAGTCCGAGGAGCACACGCCGGAGGCGTTCGACGCCGAGCACCCCCTCTTCATCCTCTACACCTCGGGCACCACGGGTAAGCCCAAGGGCATCCTGCACACCACCGGCGGCTACCTCACCCAGACCGCGTACACCCACCACGCCGTCTTCGACCTCAAGCCGGAGACCGACGTCTACTGGTGTACCGCCGACATCGGCTGGGTCACGGGCCACTCCTACATCGTCTACGGCCCGCTGGCCAACGGCGCCACGGAGGTGCTCTACGAGGGCACCCCCAACACCCCCCACAACGGCCGCTGGTGGGAGATCGTCGAGAAGTACCGGGTCACCATCCTCTACACCGCGCCCACCGCCATCCGCACCTGCATGAAGTGGGGCGACGACGTTCCCGCCGGGTTCGACCTCTCCAGCCTGCGGGTGCTGGGCTCCGTGGGCGAGCCCATCAACCCCGAGGCATGGATCTGGTACCGCAAGCACATCGGCGCCGAGCGCACCCCCGTGGTGGACACCTGGTGGCAGACGGAGACGGGCGCGATGATGATCAGCCCGCTGCCCGGGGTCACGCTCGCCAAGCCCGGCTCGGCGCAGACCCCGCTCCCCGGGATCAGCGCCACCGTGGTCGACGACGACGGCGTCGAGGTCGCCAACGGCTCCGGCGGCTATCTCGTTCTCACCGAGCCCTGGCCCTCGATGCTCCGCACCATCTGGGGCGACGACCAGCGGTTCCTCGACACCTACTGGTCCCGTTTCGAGGGCAAGTACTTCGCCGGCGACGGCGCCAAGAAGGACGACGACGGCGATATCTGGCTGCTGGGCCGCGTGGACGACGTGATGCTGGTCTCCGGGCACAACATCTCGACGACCGAGGTGGAGTCCGCGCTGGTCAGCCACCCCCGGATCGCCGAGGCCGCCGTGGTCGGCGCCACCGACCCGCAGACCACCCAGGCCATCTGCGCCTTTGTGATCCTGCGCGGTGGGGTGCCCCAGGAGGAGGGCCTGATCGAGGAGCTGCGGGCGCATGTCGCCAAGGAGTTGGGCCCGATCGCCAAGCCCAAGCGCATCCTCGCGGTCGACGAGCTGCCCAAGACCCGCTCCGGGAAGATCATGCGCCGGCTGTTGCGCGATGTCGCGGAGAACCGCGAGTTGGGTGATGTCACCACGCTCACCGACCCGGCCGTGATGGATCTGATCCAGACCAAGCTCCCCTCCGCCGCCTCCGAGGACTGACGGCCGGAAGCTGACGGCCGGAAACTGACAGCCGGAACTGACGGCCGAGGACCGCCGGCCGAGAACGGGGCTTCGAGAAGGGGGCTTCGAGGCCAGGCCGCGCGCGAACGGCGCGCAAGCGCGCTCAGGGGCGCCCGATCACCGATCGGGCGCCCCTATAGCATGTGGCCCACCACTCCCCAGGGCGACGAGGTGTCGCGACTGACGCATCACCACGGCACTACTACTGTCACGTGCACCTACCGCAATCACGCCAGGAGAGAAAGAGGGAACGCGATGAGCGCAGCCGACGAGGGGCGCAGCCTCGGAGAGTTGGTCGCCTCGGCCACCAGCGAGCTGTCCGGCCTGGTGCACGACGAGATCGCACTGGCCAAGGCCGAGATCCGACAGGACGTCAAACGCGCCCTGTTCGGCAGTGTCGCCGGGGTGCTCGCGGCCGGTCTGCTGCTGTTCGCGGTGCCGCTGCTGAGCTTCGCCCTGGCGTTCTGGCTGCGCAACTGGTGGGATCTGCCGCTGGCCATCGCCTGCCTGATCGTCGGCGGCCTGTATATCGTGATCGCCCTGCTGCTCGCCCTGTGGGCCAAGGTCAAGATCGGCCGGATCTCGCCGCCGGAGCGCTCCATCCGCTCCGCCAAGGAGTCCGCGGCCGTGATCTCCCGCGCCAGGCCGCACCCACGTCCCGCTCCCCAGGACCGTGCGGGCTCCCCCACATGAGCAACGCCGACCAGTCCGGGATGCGCTCCTCGGTCATCCTTCGGGAGGGGCCGTGGACCCATCGTGACGTCGCGGCCAACGGCGCGCGGTTCCATATCGCCGAGTTGGGCGAGGGGCCGCTGGTCCTGTTGTTGCACGGGTTTCCCCAGTTCTGGTGGACCTGGCGGCATCAGTTGACGGCGCTGGCCGACGCCGGGTTCCGCGCGGTGGCCATGGATCTGCGCGGAGTGGGGGGCAGCGACCGCACCCCCCGGGGCTACGATCCGGCCAATCTCGCGCTCGATGTCACCGGCGTCATCCGCTCCCTGGGGGAGCCGGACGCCGCACTGGTCGGTCATGATCTGGGGGGCTATCTCGCCTGGACGGCGGCGGTGATGCGGCCCAAGCTGGTGCGCCGGCTGGCCGTCTCGTCGATGCCCCATCCGCGCAGCTGGCGTTCGTCGCTGCTGCGCGATCCGCGGCAGACCGCGGCGAGTCGCTATATCTGGGGGTTCCAGCGGCCCTGGCTGCCGGAGCGGCAGCTGGTCGCCGACGAGGCCGCCGAGGTCGGCGAGCTGCTGCGCGCGTGGTCGGGGCCGCGCCAGCCGGAGCCGGCCGATGTGCTGGCCTACCGCCAGGCGATGTGTGTGCCCTCGACGGCGCACTGCGCGATCGAGCCCTACCGCTGGATGGTGCGGTCCATCGCCCGTCCGGACGGCGTCCAGTTCAACCGGCGGATGAAGCGGCCGGTGCTGGTGCCCACGCTGCATCTGCACGGCTCGCTCGATCCGGTGCTGCGCACCAGGAGTTCGGCGGGCTCGGGGGAGTACGTCGAGGCGCCGTACCGCTGGCGGCTCTTCGACGGCCTCGGCCACTTCCCGCACGAGGAGGACCCGGGGGCCTTCAGCACCGAGCTGATCGACTGGCTGCGGGACCCGGAACCGGACCGTTAGCGACGTCCGGCGGTCAGGCGCCCCGTGCGTACCTCGGGCCCCCGGCGCACCCCGCTCGTTCCCACCTGGTGACAGTCCGTTGGCAACTGCCAGACGCATACGCCTACGGACTTCGCTGCCGGGAGATTACTGACCTTGGACCACGGGCAGGGACGAGTTATGGGCTGGACGCACGAATACCGTGACGTGGCACGTGAACCAAGCGGCAATGGAGCCGCCACCCGGGCGCGAAGCACCGCTCGTAGCATTCGGGGTGGCCCATTGCCTGATCCGGAGATCGGCTTTCCGGATATCCTGCGTCGTCGCGCACGCTGGGTCAGCGTGCGCCTGCGACACCCGCGCGGCTGAGCCCCACGCTCCGCTCCCGCGTACTCGACCAATCCTCCGACACCCCCCACATCGCTTCCGAACGGCCGTCATGTCGGCGTGCAACGCCCGCTGTTCACCGGCCGTTCGGCGGCGTGCCCACGCGCGGCCACCTCCCTGACCTCGTCGGCGGTGAGCGCGTAGCCCGTGCTGCCGTCGTCCAGGGAGCGGGCGAAGACCACGCCGAGCACCTCGCCCTCGGGGCTGAGCAGCGGCCCGCCCGAGTTGCCCGGCAGGACGGTGGCGTGCAGGGCGTAGACGTCCCTGCTCACCGCGCGGTCGCGGTAGATGTCGGGGCCCCTGGCGCTGAACCGGTCGGCGACACGGGCCGGGCCGACGTCGAACGGGCCGCTCTCGGGGAAGCCGGCGATGGCCGCGTCGTCTCCCGAGACCGCGTCCCTGGCGCTGAACCTGAGCGAGGGCGCCGGCAGGCCGGGGACGTGGAGCACCGCGAGGTCCCGCGCCGGGTCGTAGAGCACCACCTCGCCGAAGAACGGCTCGCCCTCGCCGCCGATCCGCACCAGCGGTTCCACCACACCGCCGACCACATGGGCGTTGGTCATGACCTTGCCGTTGGCGAAGACGAACCCGGTGCCCTCCAGCGCGCGCCCGCAGGCGGGCGCCACCCCCGTCACGCTGACCACGGACCGCCGCGCCGTCCGGACCAGCCGCTCCCCCGCGACGGCCGGATCGGGCGGCGGCACCCGGGTGGCGGGGGCGGTGCCGAACGGGGCGAACACCTGGGGCAGCCCTGACGGCGCCAACAGGCCGCGCACCCCGGCGACCCAGGAGTCGGCGGCGCCCGGCACCGCGCGGGAGACGCCGAACAGGACACGGGACGAGCGCAGTTCCCGGCCGAACGCGCCCGGCGTCGTCAACGCCAGCGTCGAGCCGAGCAGCCAGGCGATCAACAGCAGGGTCAGCACATGCGCCAGGGCGCCGCCTGCGGCGTCGGCGACCCTGGCGGGGGACCAGGCGATGCGGCCCCGCAGCCCGTGCGCCCAGCGGCTGGCGAGGGCCTGCCCGAGCACCGCGGCGAGCAGCGCCAGCAGCCCGGCGCCCAGGGCGCCGGCCGGCCCGATGTCGCCCGGCCCGAGCGGTGTGAGCGCCAGGCTCACCAGCAGCGCGCCGGCCAGGAACCCGATGGCCGAGGAGAGCCCGACGAGCAGCCCCCGGCGGTATCCGACGACCGCGAGACATCCCGCCGTCAGCACCAGCAGGACGTCAACGGCGTTCACCCGGCCACGGTCTCACGCGGCCGGGCGGGTCTCACGCCGAGTGATCCAACGGGACCACGCGCTCGTCGTCCCAGGGCAGCTCCCAGCCCGCGTAGTGGAGGATCCGGTCGATGACGCCGGCGGTGAAGCCCCAGACCAGGGTGTCGGCGACCAGGAAGCAGGGCCCTCGGTAGCCGCTGGGGTGCACCGCGGTCGCGCGGTGTTCCCGGTCGGCCAGGCGGGCCACGGGGACGGTGAAGACGCGGGCCGTCTCCGCCGGATCCACGGGCGACACCGGCGTCGGCTTCTGCCACCAGCCGAGCACGGGGGAGACCACGAACCGGCTGACGGGGATGTAGAGCCTCGGCAGCGTGGCGAAGATCCGGACGCCGGCCGGATCGAGGCCCGTCTCCTCCTCGGCCTCGCGCAGCGCCGCCCGCCAGGGCCCGTCGCCCTCGGGGTCGCCGTCCTCAGGATCCAACGAGCCGCCGGGGAAGGAGGCTTGGCCGGCGTGCTGCCGCAGGCTGCTGGCCCGCTCAAGGAGCAGCAGCTCGGGCCCGTCGGGGCCCTCGCCGAAGAGCACCAGCACGGCGGACGGGCGCCCGCCGTCGGCCGGCGGCAGGAAGTCGCTCAGCTGCCGGGGCTCGATGGTGCGCGCCGCCAGGGCCAGCGGCTCAAGCCAGCCGGGCAGCTCGACCCGCCCGCCGTCGGGCAGGGCACCGGGGGCGAAGCCCCCTGGCTCCCGGAACGGGGCGGGTTCGTGGGCGCTGGTCATGGAGGAGGGCTCCCTCGGCAGGGGTCGGGTGGCTGCTGCGGGCCGGGACGGGGCCGGCCCGAGGCGCCGTCAGCCGGCCGTGGCGGCGCCGAGCGGCGGCGCGGGGCGGCCCGGATAGTCGGGCGGGGGCTTGAGCCGCTGGCCGGGCTGCCCGCCCATCTCGTACTTCAGAAGCTTGCGCGCCTTCTCCGGATCCGTCTCGCCCTCGCCGAACGAGGGGCAGAGATGCGCGATGGGGCAGACGCCGCAGGCGGGCTTGCGGGCGTGGCAGATGCGGCGGCCGTGGAAGATCACGCGGTGCGAGAGCATCGTCCAGTCCTTCCTGGGGAAGATCTCGGCCACCTCGGCCTCGATCTTCACCGGGTCCTGCGCCCGGGTCCACTGCCAGCGGTGGACCAGCCGCTGGAAGTGTGTGTCGACCGTGATGCCGGGGCGGCCGAACGCATTGCCCAGCACCACATGCGCCGTCTTGCGGCCCACGCCCGGGAGCGTCACCAGATCCTCAAGCCGGCCGGGGACCGTGCCGTCGAAGCGGTCCCGCAGGGCCGTGGAGAGGCCGATCAGGGACTTGGCCTTGTTGCGGAAGAAGCCCGTGGGGCGGATGAGCTGCTCCAGCACCTCGGGCTCGGCCGCCGCCAGATCCTCGGGCGTCGGGTAGGCGGCGAACAGCTTGGGCGTCGTCTGGTTGACCCTGAGGTCCGTCGTCTGGGCGGAGAGCACCGTGGCGACGAGCAGCTCGAAGGAGTTGTCGAAATCCAGCTCGGGGTGCGCGTAGTAGTACACCTCGCCCAGCGCGCGGTTGATCCTGCGGGCCCGGCGCACCATGGCCAGCCGGCTCTCCGGCTGGCCTCCCCGGCCAGCGCCACCCGGCTTCGGGGACCGCTCGGCGGCTCCGACCGGGGACGTGCTCACCCGTCCGGCCTTGCCTCGTTCGCCCTCAGCGGAATCCTGACGTGCGTTCACCCGGGTGGCCCTCACTTTCTCCTGCCTCACCGCCTGCGCGCCATGCGCCCGTTGGCCACCCGGCCAGCGTAAACGGCTCCTGCGACATTCGCCCTTCCCCTGGCGAAATCACCGTCCGAACGGGCCCCTGCCGTGGGCGGGTGCGGATCGGTGCGTCAGACTTGTACCTGCTGGCAGGGGTGAGTCATCCGGCATGATGAGAGGGGCAAAGCGTCCCCAGGCCGCCCGCCCCGGGGGCTTGAACCGCCGGCCTCATCGGCCGACAAGGAGAGGAACTCGTGGACGACGTACTGCGGCGTGCCCCGCTCTTCGCGGCACTCGACGACGAGCAGGCCGCCGAGCTGCGCGCTTCCATGGCCGAGGCCACGCTGGCCCGCGGCGACACCCTCTTCCACGAGGGCGACCCGGGCGACCGGCTCTATGTCGTGACCGAGGGCAAGGTGAAGCTCCATCGCACCTCGCCCGACGGCCGGGAGAACATGCTGGCCGTGCTCGGCCCCGGCGAGCTGATCGGCGAGCTGTCGCTGTTCGACCCAGGGCCGCGCACCGCGACCGCCACCGCCGTCACCGAGGTCCGGCTGCTCGGCCTGGGCCACCCCGATCTCCAGCCCTGGCTCAGCGCCCGCCCCGAGGTGGCGTCCGCGCTGCTGCGGGCCGTCGCCCGGCGCCTGCGGCGCACCAACGACAGCATGTCCGACCTGGTCTTCTCCGATGTCCCCGGCCGCGTGGCCAAGGCCCTGCTGGATCTGTCGCGCCGCTTCGGGGTGCAGTCGGAGGAGGGCATCCATGTGGTGCACGACCTCACCCAGGAGGAGTTGGCCCAGCTGGTGGGCGCCTCCAGGGAGACGGTGAACAAGGCCCTCGCCGACTTCGCCGCCCGTGGCTGGCTGCGGCTTGAGGCCCGCGCGGTGATCCTGCTGGACATCGAACGCCTGGCCCGCCGCTCGCGCTAGCTCTCGTCCTGGGGGAGCAGTCCGCGCTCCCGCAGATACTCCAGCTGGGCGCGGACGGAGTACTCGGCCGCGGGCCAGAGCGCGCGGTCCACATCGGCGTAGACGGTCTCGACCACGTCGGTCGGCGTCCGCGCGCCCCGCTCCACGGCCGTCTCCACCTGCGCCAGCCGGCTGGCGCGGTGCGCCAGGTAGAAGTCGATGGCGCCCTGGGCGTCGGCCAGCACCGGGCCGTGCCCCGGCAGCACGGTGTCCGCGCCGTCCTCCCCCTCGGTGAGGGAACGGAGCCGGCGCAGCGACTCCAGGTAGGCGCCGAGGCGTCCGTCCGGGTGCGCCACGATGGTGGTGCCCCGGCCCAGCACGGTGTCCCCGGTCAACAGGGCGGCGTCGGCCGGGAGATGGAAGGACAGCGAGTCCGAGGTGTGCCCCGGGGTGGCGACCACCCGGAGTTCGAGGCCGCCCGTGGTGACCACCTGGCCACCGGCCAGGCCCTCGTCGCCCAGCCGCAACGCCGGGTCGAGCGCCCGGACGGGGGCGCCGGTGAGCTCGGCGAACCTGACGGCGCCCTCGGCGTGGTCCGCGTGGCCGTGCGTCAGCAGGATCTGGCCGACGGAACGTTCCTCCCGCCGTACGGCCTCGACGATCGCGCGCAGATGGCCCTCGTCCAGCGGGCCCGGGTCGATCACCACCGCCTCGGCGGCGTCGGGCTCGGCGACGATCCAGGTGTTGGTGCCGTCCAGCGTCATCGCGGACGCGTTGGGCGCGAGCACGCTGACGGCGCGCTCGGTGACGCGGCCCTGGGGCGCCTGGCCACTGGGACGCCCGGGGAGTGCCGAGGCAGCTGTCATCTTCCGTCACGCTCCATCTGGGTGGGCTGCTCCCATGCCTCCCCGACGACCGGGTCGACGACGACCGGGTCGACGGCCGGCGCGGGGGCGTTCGGGGCGCGGTCCCCGGGCACGCGCTTCTCGAACTCGCGGTGTCCTGGCCAGCTCAGCACGACCTCGTCGCCGACCAGCCGGGCCTGGGCCAGCACCGGGGTCATGTCCCGGTCGGCCGCGGCGGCCAGCGCCGCGTCGGCGGTGGCGTGGGGCGCGAGGGCGCGCAGGGTCGCGATGGTGGGCGGCATCATCGTCAACGCGCCGCGGTCATAGCCGGCGACGGCGTCGGCCGGCCGCAGCCAGGCGATGTGGTCGGCCTCCGTCGACGCGTTCCTGGTGCGCTGGCCGGGGGGCAGGGCGGCTACGAAGAACCAGGTGTCATAGCGTCGCGTCTCGAACTCCGGGGTGATCCAGCGTGCCCAGGGGCGCAGCAGATCGGCGCGCGGCACCAAGGAGCGGCGGTCCAGGAGGGCGCTGACGGACAGCTCGTGGGCGGCCAGGGCGCGTCGGTCGGCCTCCCAGTCGGGGCCGCTGACATCGGCGACCAGCTCGCCCGGGGTCGGCCCGGCCAACAACACCCCGGCCTCCTCGAAGAGTTCGCGCAGGGCGGCCCGGGTGACCAGCTCGGCCGGCTCGGTCGCGGCGGCGCCGTCGCGCGGGTCGACGGAGCCGCCGGGGTAGGCGTAGGCACCGGCGGCGAACGCCATCGAGAGCCGCCGCCGCAGCAGGAACACCTCAAGCCCGGCCGACCCGTCCCGCAGCAGCAGCACGGTGGCGGCGGCGCGCGGCTCGGGCGGCGTCAACTCGCCCCGGGCGAGCGCCCGGATCCGTGCGGGCCACTCGGCCGGATACCACTGCCCGTCGCTTGATCCCATGCCGGGATGCTACGCGCCACCCCCCGGCCGGAAACAGGCCACCGGCGCCTCGTGGGCCGGCCCACCGGGTAGCCATCGCGTGGGGTACCTGAGAGACGGAGGGGTGGGGCATGGCGGAGCGGGCCTTTCGCGCGCTGATCCTGGATTTCGGTGGGGTGCTGACGGCGGGGGTGAGGGAGTCGGCGGACGCCTGGTGCACGGCGGAGGGGCTGCCCCCTGGCGCCTGGGGCCGGGCGCTCGACGCCCATCCCGAAGGCCGGGCGCTCTACCGGCGGTTGGAGTCGGGCGCGCTATCCCAGCGGGAGTGGAACGCGGCCATGGGGCCGTTGCTCGGGGTGGCCCCCGACAATCTGATGGGGCGGGCCTGGGCGCGGGTGCGGCCGGCGACGGGCATGGTGGAGCTGGCGAGACGCGCGCGCTCCGACGGGTACGTGGTGGCGATGCTCTCCAACAGCTTCGGCCTCGCCCCCTACGACCCGTACGCGCACACCGACGTCTGGAACCTGTTCGATGTGACGGTGATATCCGAGCGGGAGGGTGTCGCGAAGCCGGAGCCCGCCATCTATCAGCTGATGCTCGACCGACTCGGCCTGCCAGGTGCGGACTGCGTCTTCGTCGACGACCAGGCGAGGAACCTACCGCCGGCCGAGGCACTGGGCATGACGACGCTGCTGGCCACGGACGAGGGCAGCACGGTGGCCCGGCTCACCGACCTGCTGGGCGGCCGGCCGGCACCGCCCCCCTGACCGGTCAGGACCCGGCAGGGGTCAGCGGCGGGGGATGCGCCAGGAGCCGGGGCCGTGGTCGTGGGGGCGGCGAGGGGTGGGGTGCTCCTCGTCCGGGGGGACGCGGCGGATGACGACCAGGCGGTCGGTGAGCTCCAGGGTCGCCACGTCCGGGTCGTCGTACGGGAGCAGCCGGTGGCCGCGTATCACGGAGACGACGAGGTCGGCGCAGTCGCGGGGGGAGCGTCCCGCTTCCTGGCTGGTGACGGGGCGCTCCTTGAGGGAGAGGCCCTTGCCGTGTTGGATCAGGTCCTCCATCACGGCGCCCGAGCTGGGGCTGATCATGGAGAGGCCGAGGAGTCGGCCGACGGCGCTGGCGCTGGTGATCACGGAGTCGGCGCCCGACTGTCGCAGCAGCGGGACGTTCTCCTGTTCACGCACGGAGGCGACGATCCGCAGCTGTTTGCTCAGCTGGCGGGCGGTGAGCGCCACCAGCACGGCGGTGTCGTCCCGCTGGGTGGCGATCACCACCTGGCGGGCGCGGTCGGCCCTGGCCCTGACCAGCACGTCGCTGCGCGTGGCGTCGCCGACGACGCCGGCGTAGCCCAGGGCGTTGGCCGCCTCCACCACCTGCGGATCCGGGTCGACGACCACGATCTGGTCCTGGCCGAGCCCGCCGCTCATCAGCGTCTCGGCGGCGGATCGGCCCTTGGTGCCGAAGCCCACGATGACGGTGTGATCGCGCAAGTGCTTCCTCCAGTGGGAGAGTCGCCACTGATCGCGGGTGCGTTCGGTGAGCACCTCAAGGGTGGTGCCGACCAGGATGATCAGGAAGGCCACCCGGAGCGGGGTGATGGCGAACGTGGTGAGCAGCCGGGCGCCGTCGGATTCGGGGACGATATCGCCGTAGCCGGTGGTGGAGAGCGAGACCGTGACGTAGTAGAGGACGTCGGTGAGGCTGACCTCGTCGTCGTGGTTGTCGTGGTAGCCGCGCCGGTCGAGATAGACCAGCACCGCCGCCAGCGCCATCACCCCGGTGGCCAGCAGCAGTCGGCGGGCGACCTGGATCAGCGGGCCGGCCGCGTAGCGCGGCAGCCGTACGCCGGGGGAACGGTCCGCGAGTTCGGCGCGTTCGGATCGTTCGGCTGGGGAGGGGCTTGGGAATCTCATGCCGGTGGAAGGTCGAGGAGGCGCACCTCGGCACGCGCCTCGGCGCCCCCCGGCGGAATGACCGCCAGAGCGGACGCGGCGGCGATGCCGCGCAACATGGCCGGGCCAGCGTAGCTCAGCGGGCGGGCCGTGGTCGGGTCGAGGCAGTGGACGGGCACCAGCCTGGTGTCCCTCGGATGCCCGGTGACCCGGTCGGTCAGCCAGCCGGTGCGGTCGGCGGGTGGCGGCCGGTCGGCCAGGGCGCGCAGCAGCGGGGCGGCCAGCGTCAGCAGCCCGGAGACCGCCGCCAGCGGGTTGCCCGGGAGGCCGATCAACGGGACGCCGGCCGGCAGTTCGGCCAGCAGCATCGGGTGTCCAGGGCGCACGGCGACGCCGCTGACCAGGGTGTGGGCGCCCAGCTCGCGCAGCACACCGCGCAGCTGGTCGACCGGCCCGGCGGCCGTGGAGCCCGTGGTGACCAGCAGGTCGGCGCGAGTGGTCTCGATGGCCTCGCGCAGCGCCTCGGCGTCGTCGCCGAGGCGCCGGGTGACCAGCACCTGGGCGCCGAGGGCGGCCAGCCAGGGGCCGACCATCGGCCCCAGCGCGTCGCGCACCCGCCCGTCGTGCGGCAGGCCGCGGAAGAGCAGTTCGTCGCCGAGGACCAGCACCTCGGCCCGGGGCCTGGGCCGGACCGCCAGCTGGTCGTAGCCGGCGGCGGCGGCGAGGCCGAGGCCGGCCGGGGTGAGCTGGCCGCCGGCCGGCAGCAGCTCGACGCCGCTGCGGCACTCCTGGCCGCGCGGCCTGATGTCGCCGCCCGGCTGCGGGCTCTCACCGGTGAGCTGGCCCCGCTCGACCGTGCCGTTCTCGGTGCGCAGGACGGCGGTCGCGCCGTCGGGGACGCGGGCCCCGGTGGCGATGGGGACGGCCTGGCCGTCGGTGAGCGGCTGGCTGAGCGGGCCGCCGGCGAGCGCCGTCGAACGGCCGGTCAGCCGCCAGGGCCCCGGCCCGGCGACGGCCCAGCCGTCCATGGCCGAGGTGTCGAAGGCCGGCAGGTCGGTGAGCGCGGTCAGCGGGGAGGCCAGGGTGTGGCCGAGCGCGTAGTCGATGGGGAGCCGGCGGGGCGGCAACGGGCGGACGGCGCGGTGCGCCAGCTCGCGCGCGCTGTCCCAGCCCGGATGGTCGGCGGTGGGGCGGTAGGGCCTGGCGACGTCGTCGGCCCAGGGGTCCTGGGCCGACGCCTCGCCGGGGGCGTGGCCGCGGCCGGCGGTCTGTGGCTCGGCCGGCGGTGGCACCGGGCCGTTGGCCAGGGCGATGGCGTCGTCGAACTCGTCGATCACGGCTGGCCCTCTCTCGCCCAACTCTCGGCGAGCGCGGAGATCCTGGCGGCGGCCTCGGCCGGCGGGAGCCCCGACCGGCCGGCGGCGTAGCCGATCAGAAAGGTGGTCAGCGGGGCGGCCGGGCGGGCCACCCCGTGGGCGGCGTCACGTGCGGCGTCCAGCAGGGCTGTGATGTCCACGTCGAGTTCGACGCCCAGCTCGACCTTGACCGCTTCGATCCATTCCTCAAGCACCCGCCCATCGTCCCTGATCCGCGCGCGGGCGGCGGCGATGTCGGTCCAGGTGTCGCAGTCCCGCGCCTCGGGCCCCGGCAGTCGCCGCAGGTCGAGGCGGGCGAGCAGGGCGCGCAGCGGCATGCCGGCGAGCGTGCCGTCCGGCGCCTTCCCGGTCAGCTCGGCCAGCGCGCGGCGCAGCGCCGCGGCGCGGTAGACGGCGGTCAGCGGCTGGTCCCGGCCGGTGCCGTCGATCAGCAGCGCGCCGTCGCCCCGGGGCGGGACGGCCGCGGCGAGCCGGGGCAGCGCGGCGGGGTCGAGGAACGGCAGGTCGGCCGCGAGGACGGCGACCAGCGGCTGTTCGGCCAGCGCGACACCGCTGGCGAGCGCGGCCAACGGGCCGCCGCCCGGCGGCTGTTCGCGGGTCCAGCGGACCTCGCGCGCGGTGCGGCGGGCCGGGCCGACGACGATCGGGGGCCGCGTCGTGGCCGGGGCGGCGGCGAGCACCCTCTCCAGCAGGCTTCGGCCGCCGATCCGTACGGCGGGCTTGTCGACGCCGCCGAGCCGCCGGCCGGCGCCGCCGGCCAGCACCAGCACATCGAGGGCGGGCGCGCGTTCGAACCCCGAGGGGGAACTCATGGCGTCACGGTACTCCCGGGGCCCGGGGCGGGGCCCCGCGCGGGGCCCGGCAAAAGGCCGGGCGCCCGGCGCGGGGCTGCCCACAGGGGGGCCGCCGGCCGACCTGGGGCTGGCCGACGGGTGGGGGATCGGCCGCGCTGTGGGCGGCGGGTCGGCGCGCGGCGGCCCAGTGCCGCGAACCGACCGGGTCGGTGCCCGTGCGAGTCGGGGGGAACACGCACGGTTTCTCTCCACCGATTGTTCGATCGATGGCGCCCGCTGGCTAGGTGCGGTCACACCCTGTGGACAGACGGCCGGATTTGCCGTGATATGGGGGCAGGATGTCCAGGGAGGGGAGGCACCCGGGTATGCCGGACGACCAGTTGCCCATGGGGGGCGAACGGCCGCTCGACGCCATCGACGAGGCGATACTGCGCCTGCTGCGCCTGGACGGACGGGCGTCGATCCGTTCGATCGCCGAGCGCGTGCACATCTCGCGTGCCAACGCGTACGCCCGGGTCAACCGACTGGTGGAGAGCCAGGTGATCCGCGGCTTCTCCGCCAGGATCGACCATGAACGGGCTGGTCAGGGGGCCTGCGCCTACATCACGTTGAAGATCGTCCAGGACAGTTGGCGGACCGTGCGCGAGGAGCTCGCCCGGCTGCCGGGGGTGGCGCATATCGCGCTGGTCAGCGGCGACTTCGACGTGCTGCTGCTGGTGCACACGGCGGACAACCGGCAGCTGCGGGAGCTGGTGCTCACCCGCATCCAGGCCATCCCCGAGGTGCTGAGCACCCGGACGCTGCTGGTCTTCGAGGAGACCGATCCGCTCCCCGAGCCGTGACCGCGTGCCGCTTTCCGGTCGCGCCGGGGGCCACACCGGGTGACGGTGGTCTCCCGACGGTGTCCGCGGCGGGTCCGTCGGCAGGATGTGAAGGAGCGCAGAGGCATGAAGCTCACCCTGACCCAGTTCATCTCGCTCGACGGCGTGGTGCAGGCGCCCGGCGGTCCGCAGGAGGACACCAGCGACGGCTTCACCCGGGGCGGCTGGGTGGTGCCCTACGCGGACGAGGCGATGGGGCGGCTGGTGACCGACTGGTTCGCCGCCGCCGACGCCTTTCTGCTGGGCCGCAGGACGTACGACATCTTCGCCGCGCACTGGCCGCTGATCAGCGATCCGGACGACATCGTGGCGACCCGGCTCAACGGCCAGCCCAAGTACGTCGCCTCGCGGACCCCGCGGACGCCGGCCTGGCAGGGGTCGAGCGTGCTGACCGGCGACGTGGTCGCCCAGGTCGCCGAGCTCAAGGAGAGCCCGGGGCGGGAGCTCCAGGTGCACGGCAGCGGCGACCTGGCGCAGACGCTGCTCGGCGAGGGCCTCGTCGACGAGCTGCGGCTGCTGGTCTTCCCCGTGGTGCTGGGCGGCGGACGGCGGCTCTTCCCCGAGGGCGCGCGCCCGGGGGCGATGCGCCTGCTGGGCACGGACAGCACGCCGACGGGGATCGTGGTGCAGGTCTACGAGCCGGCCGGCGAGCTGGGCTTCGGCTCCTTCGAGCTGTCCTGACCGCTCCGGCGAAGGGGTCGCCACCCGCTCAGGGAAACGTTCCGCCCGCGTCGTGGTGTCTGACCGGGCAGCGGCCCTTGCTCAGCTCCACGGCCTCGTCGTCCAGATAGAAGTTGGGCCGCTGGTCCGCCTCGTCGTAGTAGCGGTGGAAGACCGGGGTGATGCCGCCGGAGATCGGCGGCACGATCCAGCTCCAGTCCGTCGGGGTGATCCGGCCCTCCCGCTCCTCGCGCTCCAGATGGGTGAGGAACCGCTGGGACTCGGTGTGGTGGTCGCTGATCTTGACGCCGGCCCGCTCGAAGGAGTGCAGCACCGCCACGTTCAGCTCGACCAGCGCCCGGTCCCGCCACAGCGTGCTCTCGCTGCTGGTGTCGAGGCCCATCATCCTGGCCATCACCGGCAGCAGGTTGTAGCGGTCCGGGTCCACCAGGTTGCGGGCGCCGATCTCGGTGCCCATGTACCAGCCGTTGAACGGGGCCAACGGGTAGTCGACGCCGCCGATGGTCAGCCGCATGTGGGAGATCGCCGGCACCGCGTGCCAGCGCAGCCCCAGCTCGGCGAAGGCCGCCAACTGGGGATGCGTCAGCGGGACTTCGAGCACCAGCTCACGGGGCACGTCGAACAGCTGCGGTTTGTCGCCCGGCGCCTCGACCACCAGCGGCAGGATGTCGAACCAGCCGCCGGGGGCCTGCCAGCCCATCCGCCGCACCGTGTCGGTGAACTCCAGATGCCCGGGGTCGCCCATCAGTCCGCCGGTGGTGGTGCGGTAGCCGGCGTAGCGGATCAGCTGGCTGTTCCACACCCTGGGCGCCGGGCGCTCCGGGGTGGCCGGCGCGAAGACGGAGATCACCGGGCGGATCCGGCCGCTGTTGGTGGCGACCCGGATGTGCTCCAGCAGATGGCCGTGGATCGCTTCCGCGGTCAGCGCGTCCCTGCGGTCCAGGACCCGCAGGCTCTTCCAGTACAACCTGCCGATGCAGCGGCTGGCGTTGCGCCAGGCGACCCGGGCGCCGAACTCCAGCTCGGCGCGGGTGTGCCGGTAGGTGCCGTACTGCTCAAGCTGCTCCCTGACCTGACGCAGCCGCATCGGCAACGCGACCGGCTGCTCGGGCTGTTCGGTGTGGAAGCGCCGCAGGAAGTCCTCGGCCTCGCCCCAACTCGGGGGCTCCCACGCGGGAACGGTCGGCGCCGGCTTCCGCCGCGGCAGCCGCGGACGGGTGGCGCGGTCGTTGATCATGGACTCCCCGGGTCACCTGCGACTCCTGCGTCACCTCCGTGCCCGGTCAGCGTAGTCGACCGACCACGCGTCGACGCCGACGCCGCCGGGTCCGGCGCCGGACGGGCGCCCAACAGGCCATGGAAAGCGGTGGATATGACGGCTTCGACCACCTCGGGGGAACCGGCCGCACCACGCGGATGTGGCCTATACCACTCCACCACCGAGTTGATCATCCCGAAGAGCAGCCGGGTCGCGACCCTGGGGTCGGTTCCCGGCCGCAGATCCCCCTCCGCCTCGGCCCGCACCAGGAGTTCGGCGACCCGCCGGTCGAACTCCCGGCGCCGCGCCAGGGCCAGCCGCTCGGTCTCCGTGTTGCCGCGCACCCGCAGCAGCAACGTCACCTCGGGCAGCCGCTCCATCAGCACCTCGGTGGTGCGCCGCACCACATGGGTCAACCGGTCGACGGCGCGTCCGGCGCGGGACTGCGGCTCGGCCAGCACGCCGAAGAGCCCGTCGAGGGCGGCGTCCACGGCACGCCGCAGGAACTCCTCCTTGCCGGCGACATGGTGGTAGATCGACGATTTGGAGATCCCGGCGGCGCGCGCCAGATGCTCCATCGACGTGCCGTCGTAGCCCCGCTCGTTGAACACCTCGACCGCCACCCGCAGCAGACTCTCCGGCGTGTGACTCTCCCGCGCCCGCGGCACCACGCGACCACCTCCGCGGCGAGCCTAGGCCCTGTCCCCTGCCCGCTGGCGTCGAGCGGGATCGTTTCGCCTTGTGCGCGGCGGGAGTTCAGGCCGGTCGCCAGAAGCGCCAGTTCTCGTCCAGCACATCGGCGTTCCGCTGTTCCCACTCCGTGGCGGCGCGCACCACCTCCGTCGGGCAGTGCCAGGTGCGCCCCCTGGTCAGCGGACGCAGTCTCAGCCGCGGGCCGATCCGCCCCGCCACCCGCCCGACCCTCCCGGTCCGGGTGTCCACCACACAGGCGCCGTCGGTCCAGGCCATCGACCGCTCCCTTGCTCTCAGTAGCCGTTCCGTCACGCATACACCGGAGACCACTCTGCGCGCTGTCGAGGGGCGGAAGGCGCGAGGTTCCACCGCATTGCGCAACGGAGAACCCCTTCGGGGGATCGTGCGCGAGTGAGCCCTCGCCACCTGTTCGATATCCACGGGCTCCCGGAAGGGCGTGCGGTGGGGTTCCCTGGCGGGGTGACGCGGAGGCTCCGGGTGCGGGGTACGCGAGTGCTGGGCGCAGCATGCCCCATCGCGGTGCGCGGCGTCCCGAGTTCGCCGGGAGACCGCCCGTATCGGGGACGGCCCCATGCCGCTGGGGCGTTCCGGCTCTATACGCTGCCGGCCATGATTCGAGCGGTGGTGTTCGACGTGGGTGAGTGCCTGGTGGACGAGAGTCGGGAGTGGGCCGGCTGGGCCGCCTGGCTCGGGGTGCCTCGGCACACCTTCTCCGCGCAGTTCGGGGCGGCCATCGCCCAGGGCCTCGACCACCGGGAGACGTTCGAGGTCTTCCGGCCGGGCTTCGACCTGGCCCTGGAACGGGAGAAACGGACGGCCGCCGGGGAGCCGGAGTGGTTCGGCGAGAACGACCTCTACCCGGATGTGCGGATCACCATCAGGGTGATGCGGGAGGCCGGCATGTGGCTGGGGATCGCGGCCAACCAGAGCCCCGCCACCACCCAGCTGCTGCGCACGCTCTTCTCCGGCTACGCCGGGCTGATCACCACGTCGACCGATCTGGGGGTGGCCAAGCCCGACCCCCGGTTCTTCGAGCTCCTCGTCGACGAGCTCGAAGTGGCCCCCGAGGAGATCCTCTATGTGGGCGATCGGCTGGACCACGACATCCGGCCGGCGGCGATGGTCGGCCTGCGCACCGCGCTGATCCGCCGTGGCCCCTGGGCGATGCTCCAGCAACACCACCCGGACGCCGCCTCGTTGCCCACCATGCGGATCAACGGCCTGCGCGAGATCCCGGAGCGGGTGTCCGCGTTCAACGAACGCTTCGCCGAGGGGGCCGAGCTCTCGGGCTGAGCGCCGGGTTACGTCCTGTCCTGCCGGTCTTGTCGGCTCAGCCTGCGGCTCCCCCAGCCTGGCGGCTGGGGGAGGTGCTCGCCAGGCCCTTGGGGGCCTGGGGGAGCCGGATCGCAGCTCGTACTCCCCCGGACGAAGTCCAGGGGAGTGCTCGCGCGATTCGGTAACGCAGCGAGGTTCCTCCAGGCCCTTGGGGGCCTGGGAGGTGCCCCCATCCGCTGGGGGCACCTCCCAGACGAAGTCTCGGGGAGTCCCGAGCGCGGCAAGATCGGCAGGACAGGGCTTACGCTCGACCGGAACGCGGCCGTCGTCCGTACGGCCCGGGAGAGGTGCCCCGATGCCGGCCAACGGTCAGGCCAAGCTGCGGATCGCCCGCCCCTCGCTGGATCTGGCGGCGGCGCGACGTTTCTGGGTCGACGGGCTCGGCCTCTCCGTGCTGTACGAACACGAGGCGGACGGCACCCCCGGGCAGCACGCGCTGCTGATGGTGGGGTGGCCGGACGCCGGCTGGCACCTGGAGCTGACGTACGACCCGGGGGCGCCGACGGAGCCCACGCCGACCCCGGAGGATCTGCTGGTGGTCTATCTCGCCGAGCCGGTGCCCGAGGAGTTGATCGTCGCGTTGGAGCGCGCCGGGGGCGCGCGAGTGCCCGCGCACAACCCGTACTGGGACACCTGGGGCGTCACCCTCCAGGACCCGGACGGCTACCGCCTGGTGCTCTCCACCCGCGACTGGTCCCTCTAGCAAGGCCCGTGGCCCGCCTGCCAGTGGTAGAGCGTCATGGCCACGCTGGTCGCCAGGTTGTAGCTGGAGACGCCCGCCCGCATCGGCAGCGCGACCAGGGCGTCCGCCCGCGCGCGCACCTCGGGGGAGAGGCCGGCGCGCTCCGAGCCGAAGGCCAGCACCGCGTTGTCGGGGAGGCGCAGACCCCGTAGGTCGTCGCCGTCCGGATCGAGCGCGAGGAGCGGCCCGGCCGGCAGCTCGCCCGGCTCCGCCCGGCCGACCCGGGTGGCGAAGTGCAGCCCGGCCGACGCCCGGAGCACCGTCGGATGCCAGGGGTCGACCGTTCCCGTGGTCAGCACCCCGGCCGCGCCGACGCCGGCGACCAGCCGCACCACCGCGCCGACGTTGCCCAGATGGCGCGGCTGGTCCAGCAGCACCAGCGGCGCCTCGCGCGCCTCGGCGGCCGGCGCGGGCCAGGCGTTGTCCCGCACCGCCAGCGCGGCCACCCCGGTCGGGTGCGGCCGGCCGACGAGGCCGCGCAGCGTCTCGGGCCCGACCTCGACCAACGAGGCGGCCAGCGGCTCGACGACATCGGGCGCCAGCCGCGCGGCCAGCGCCAGGGCCGCCGGCCGGTCGGTGGCCAGCGCCAGCGGCACCTCCGCGCCGAACCGCAGCGCGTGCTTGAGCGCGTGGAAACCGTCCAACAGCACCGTGCCGGGGGCGAGTTCCGCCCAGCGCGCGGCCGGCGAGGGGGCGGTCACGCCCGCTCGGCCCAGGCCGGCCGGGCGGGCGCCGGCTCGACGCCCTGCGGCGCCTCGTCGACCGCCGCCCTCTCGGCCGGCCGCCGCCAGCGCCCGGTGAACCGGGCCAGCGGCGCCGTCACCCGCTTGGAGCGGCTGCCGAGCCAGACCAGGAAGGCGGTGGGCAGGAAGACGGCGTCCATCGCGATCATCGCCATCGAGAAGAACGGCAGCCCCAACAGCACGGCGATGCCGACGTGTTCGCCCATCATCAGCACCAACAGCACGTTCTTCGCACGCCGGTTGAACAGCGCGAAGGGGAACACGACCTGGAGCATCACAGTGCCGTAGGTGAGCGCGAGCACCAGCATCCCGCTGCCGGTGATCAGCGAGCTCAGCTCCGGCCAGGCGTTGAAGTAGTCCAGCTCCAGCGGGTAGTAGACGGCGGTGCCGTCCTGCCAGCGGGAGCCCTGGATCTTGTACCAGCCGGCGGTCGAGTAGATGATGCAGACCTCGAACATGATCACCAGCAGCGCCGCGTTGTGCACGAGGTTGCCGATCATCTCGGAGACCACGCGCGGCTCGCCCGGGGCGTGGCGGCGGATCAGCCACCAGTAGGCGTGCACCAGCCACATGCCGAGGAAGAACGCCGTCCAGACCGGGCTGTCCAGCTTCCCGCTGGCCAGCGCGATCGCCAGCGCGGCGCCGAGCACCGCCCACAGCACGATGCCCGTGGTGTCCCCGGCCGCCCCGCCGGCCGCCCGCTGCCGGGCGCGGCGCCGCGCGTCCAGCGACCAGACCTGGCCGCAGCGCGTCACCACCAGGTACATCGCCATCAGATGGATCACGTTGTCGCCGCCGTCGTGCATGAAGACGCTGCGGTTCTGCAGCGAGAGCACGCCGATCATGAAGAGCACCGAGCTGGCGCGGGTGCGCCAGCCGACCAGCAGGGCCACGCAGAAGACCATGGTCAGGTGGTAGACCAGCTCGAACCACAGCCCGGAGTCGGACCAGAGCAGCAGCGTGAACGCGCCGCTGTCGTCGACGAACCGGGTGGCCAGGTCGTAGCCCCAGGGGCTGTCCGGGCCGTAGAGGGTGCCCCGGTGGGGCCACTCGCGCAGCAGGAACACCAGCATCGTGACGGCGAAGCCGATGCGGACGATGGCCGTCTGGTACGGGCCCAGCGCGCGGCGGGTGATGTTGCCGATGCCGCGCAGCAGCGCGGAGTCGAAGCTGCGGCCCATGCCGGCGAACGGGGACGGGGGTTCGGCCGCTTCGGCCGCTTCCGCCGCTCGGGCCGCTTCGGCCGCTCGGGGTGCTTCCGGGGCGTGCGGGGCCCGCGACAGCGGCTCGCGGCCGGCTGCGGTCGGGTCGCCGGGGATCGGGCCGCCGGGGATCGGGTCGCCGGAGCGGGGCGG
The DNA here is from genome assembly GCF_020740535.1 of Streptomyces profundus. NCBI lineage: Bacteria > Bacillati > Actinomycetota > Actinomycetes > Kitasatosporales > Streptomycetaceae > Streptomyces > Streptomyces profundus. The sequence continues at coordinate 3,651,909 of NZ_CP082362.1, read as the reverse complement.
GGGAACGGTCACGGCCGGGCCTCGTTCCTCGACGCCGCGGTGTCGTCGGAGTTGGTGGCGTCGGCCTCGCCGGGCCCTGGGACCCCTTCGGGCCGGTCGTCGGCGGTCACCGTCCACCACTCCAGCTCCTGGGTGACGGGCGAGGTGTCGTAGTCCTCCGTGCGCCAGCTGGGCGGCGGGACCCGGGTGGTGACCACGCGCAGCTGGATGCGCTCGACGCCGCCCAGATCCATCCGCTCGTCGAGCCGCTGGAGGGCGATCCGGTGCAGATAGCTCGCGGCGACCTCGCCACGCATCCCGATCGGCTCCCCGTCGTCGTTATGGACCTTGTCGTAGAAGTCCCAGCTGCGACGCAGCATGTTCAGATGTGAATGGCTGGGCAGCGGGTTGTGCCGAATCTGCTCGATATCCATCGCGGTGAGGTCGATCCACTCCGTGATCTCCGGGTCCTGGCCCCACTCCTCACTCACCTCGGCGCGGGCCTCGACAACGGTGTCGCGCTGCATCGGGTTGGGCGCGAAGAGCTTCCAGTTCTGCTCGAACTCCGGGTACATATAGCCGCCCACGACGCCCCAGTGCTCCTCGCGCACGGTGTTGGACGGCGCGACGAAGAGAAAGATCATCGCCAGGTGCCAGCAGGCGAAGACACCGATCCCGCTGATGGCCACCGCGAGGACCGCCCGCGCCCTGAGCGACAGCGCGCCCAGGTTGACGGACTCAAGCTCCCCCTCGGGCGGCGCGGTGTCCGCCCGCTTCCCGTCGTCGGCCGCGCCGGCCGACCCGGCCGCTGTGTCGGATGGCAACATCTCGGCCCGCTCCCCCGCGCCGCCACCACGGCGGCGCCACTCACTCGCTCTGACCCGAGCACCGTATCGCCTTCGGCGCGCGTCCTGACACCTCGGCCGCCGACCCGCGGCCGGCCCTGGGCCACCGGGCGGCGGGTCCCTATCGTGTGGGGATGAGCCGAGCGACCGAGACCTCGATCTTCACCGAGATGACCGAACTGGCCCGCCGCACCGGGGCGGTCAACCTCGGCCAGGGCGTGCCCGACCTGGACTCGCCGGGGGCGCTGCTCTCCGACGTGGCCTCCGCCGTGCTCGCCGGCGCCAACCAGTACCCGCCGGCCACCGGCCACCCGGCGCTGCGCGCGGCCGTCGCCGAACACCAGCGGCGACGCTACGGGATCGCGCTCGACCAGGACGCCGAGGTGCTGGTCACCACCGGCGCCACCGAGGCGCTGGCCGCCGCCGTCCTGGCGCTGACCGGCCCCGGCGACGAGATCGTCACCTTCGACCCCTGCTACGACGCGTACGCGGCGGACGCCAGGCTCAGCGGGGCGACGCTGGTCACCGTGGGGCTGGCCATCGACGGCGACGGCTTCGCCCTGGACTCCGACGCGCTGCGCGCCGCGCTCACCCCGCGCAGCCGGCTGCTGCTGCTCAACTCGCCGCACAACCCGACCGGCAAGGTCTTCACCCCCGACGAGCTGGGCCGCATCGCGGAGCTGTGCCGGGAGCACGAGCTGACCGTGCTCACCGACGAGGTCTACGAACACCTGGTGTACGACGGCGCCCGGCATCTGCCGATCGCCACGCTGCCCGGGATGCGGGAGCGCACCCTGACCGTCTCATCGGCCGGCAAGACGTTCAACGTGACCGGCTGGAAGGTCGGTTGGATCAGCGGCCCGGCCGAGCTGGTCGCGGCCGTGGCCGCCGTGAAGCAGTGGCTCACCTATGCCTCCGGCACCCCCTACCAGGAGGCGATCGCCGGCGCCCTGGGCGGCGTCGAGGAGTGGGCGAAGGAGCTGCGCGGCGTGCTCGCCTCGGGCCGCGACCTGCTGGCCGGCGGCCTGACGGCGGCGGGGCTGCGCCCCTACCGCGCGGACGCCGGCTACTTCCTCCAGGCCGACATCCGCCCGTGGGGCTTCGCCGACGGGCCGCGGTTCTGCCGGGAACTCCCCGAGCTGGCCGGCGTGGTGGCGATCCCGACCAGCGCGTTCCAACAGGGCGTCGACACCGCGCCCTGGCTGGTGCGGTTCTCCTTCTGCCGCCGGCCCGACGCGCTCCGCGAGGCCGTGACGCGTCTGTCGGCGCTCACAGCACCGTCGGCTCGCCCCGATCGCTGACCAACGGCCGGCCGGCGGCCTGCCAGGCGTGCATCCCGCCGTCCACGTTGCGGGCCGTCACGCCCTGCTGTTCGAGGAAGGCCGTCACCTGCGCCGAGCGCCCGCCGGCCTTGCACACCACGTGCACCGGCCGCTCCCCCGCCAGCTCCACGATCTCCGGGAGCCGTTGGACGACCTCACCCATCGGAATGTGCACGGCCGCCTCGGCATGCCCGGCGGCCCACTCGTCCGGCTCCCGGACATCGATCAACAGGCCGTCGTCCGGCACCTCACCCGCGCCCACGGCGGGAACCCCAAAACTCATGCCCCAACCCTGCCACAACCCGCTGGGCGGCGGCCGGTTCAGGCCGTGAGGCGGGTGAGCTCGGCCTCCTTGGTGGCGATCTGCCGGCGCAGCCCCTCGGCGACCTCGGTGAGCAGTCCGTCCGGATCGTCGTCGGCCATGCGCAGCATGGCGCCGACCGCGCTGTCCTCCAGCGCGGCTGCGGCGTCCGCCAGCAGCTCCTTCCGCTGCGCCAGCCACTCAAGGCGGGCGTACAGCTCCTCGCCGGCCGAGGCGGGCTTCTCCTCGGGCCCGGCGCCGCCGGCCTCCCACTCCTCGGCCAGCTCGCGCAGCGCGTCCGCGTCGCCGCGCGCGTACGCCTGGTTGACGCGGGACAGGAAGGCGTCCCTGCGCTCCCTCTCCGTCTGGTCGGTGACCAGGTCGGGGTGGCAGCGGCGGGCCAGCTCGCGGTAGAGCGCCCTGGCCTCCTCGCCGGGACGGACGCGCGGCGGCTGGCGCACGGACTGGTCGGTCAGCATGGCGTAGCCCTCGGGCGAGAAGCCGTCGCCGTCCAACCAGCCCTGGAACAGCTCGGAGACCAGCGGCATCGGGGTGACGGCGGCGCGCGCCTCCTGGGCGCGGCGCTGGTCCTCCGGATCGCCGGTGCGGGCGGCGACCGCCTCGGCGAGCTGGGCGTCCAGCTCCTCGACGCGGGCGTAGAGCGGGCCGAGGCGCTGCTCGTGCAGCCGGGAGAAGTTCTCCACCTCGATCCGGAAGGTCTCCACCGCGATCTCGAACTCGATCAGCGCGTCCTCGGCGGCGCGCACGGCGCGGGCCAGCCGCCGCGTGCCCTCGTCCGCATCGCCCGGGGCTTCGCCCGTCCGGTCCTGCCCGTTGCTCGTCGCCTCGTCCGCCGCATCGCTCACCTGGTCAGCCTAGGGCACCTCTGCCGGATGGACGGTTGGCCACCCGGGCGGTCAGCCGTCGATGCGGGGACAGGCGGCGCCGGCGGCGCCGAGGTGTCCCTCGGCCCAGCGGGTCAGCTCGGCCAGCGCGGGCCGCAGGTTCTCGCCGGCCTCCGTGAGCCGGTAACTCACGCGCAGCGGGGGCCCGTTGTGCACGTCCCGGTGGACCAGGCCGGCCTCGACCAGCTCGCTCAGCCGGTCGGAGAGCATCCGTTCGCTGATCCCCGGCACCGAGCGGCGCAGCTCGGCGAAGTGTCCGGGGCCTGACATCAACGAGGCGATCAGCAGGCCCGTCCAGCGCTTGCCCAGCAGCCCGAAGACATGGTGCACGGCGTTGGCCGGCGCCGCGCACCCGCCGTCGGGGTGCCGCGCACCGGCGGCCGGCGGCATCTCGTCCCTGCTTCCTCGCATGTCCTCCAGACTACTTGCACCCCACCAAAAAAGAGTTACTGTAGAAAAGTAAGCAGCTGCGTTTACGCTTGCCACTTCTTCTGCCGCACCCACTCACCTCAGGTGAGCTCCCACACCCACCGTCCCCGGAACCCCGTGGACCCGCCCCGGAGGCATCACCCTCATGGCCACACTGCTGCACATCGACTCCTCGCTGAACGGGGAGAACTCCGTCTCCCGCGAGGTGACGAGGACATTCCGCGAGACCTGGGAGAAGCAGCACCCGCGGGGCACCGTGATCTACCGCGACCTCGACGCGGAGCCGCTGCCCCATCTGACCCGGGTCAGCCACTACGCGGCGGCGGTCCCCGCCGAGGAGCGCACGCCGGAGCAGCGGAGCGCCTTCGCCGAGCGCGAGCGGCTGATCGTCGAGCTGGAGTCGGCCGACGCCGTGGTCATCGGCGCGCCGCTGTACAACTACGGCGTCCCGACGACGCTCCGCTCCTACCTGGACCACGTCATCGTGGCCGGGCGCACCCTCGGCCCAGACTCCACCATCGCCGGCAAGCCGGTCACCGTGGTGACCAGCCGAGGCGGCTCCTACGCCGCCGGCACCCCACGCGAGGGCCAGGACTTCAACGCGCCATACCTCGAACACCTGCTGGGCACGGCGCTCGCGCTCGACGTCCGGTTCATCGTCCCCGAGCTGACCCTGGCCAGGATCATCCCCGCCATGGCGGACCTGGTCGGCCTCGCCGACACCTCCCGCGCCCAGGCCCACGAGGCCGCCAGAACCCACGCCACGGCCCTGGCCGCCGCCCACCACGCGTAGCCCTACGCGGGCGGCGGGCGCCGCGCGGGCGGCGTTGGCCGAAGCGCGGTACGGAGCAGCGTCGGGTACCGGACGGGGGTCAACGGACGGTGGGGGTGCGGCGTGGCGGCAGCGCCCCCGCCCCGGTGAACGTGTTCGCGGCCGGCGCCTCGCCAGTCCGGCTCGGGGAGCGGGGCCCCGTCCGGCCGTCGCGAACGGCCGGGCCCGACGAGCGATGAGTTTCGGCGCCGGGATCGGTCCACCCGGTATGACTGATGCCGATGCCACTGACCGTACCGCGGTCCAGCCGCTCGATCTGCGGCCCGTCGCCGACCGGCTCGCCGCGCTGCTCGACGGCGTGCCGGACGACCGGCTCGACGCGCCGACGCCCTGTCCCGGGATGCCGGTGCGCCGGCTGCTGGAACATCTGCTGGCGCTGACGACAGCCTTCCGCGACAGCGCCCGCAAGGATCTTGGCCCGCTGACCGACACCGACCCCGACGACCCGAACGCGGCCACGCCCCCGCTCCCGGACGACTGGCGCCGCCAGCTGCGCGACCAGCTGGCGGAGCTGGCCGAGGCATGGCGGGAGCCCGCCGCCTGGCGGGGGGCGACCAGGGCCGGCGGGGTCGACCTGCCCGGCGAGATCGCCGGCGTCGTCGCCCTCAACGAGGTGCTGCTGCACGGCTGGGATCTGGCCCGCGCCACCGATCAGCCGTATGTCGCCGACCCCGCCTCGCTGCGGGCGTCGATCGATCTGCTCTCCCAGGACGCCGACGACCCCGACGCCCGCGCCCAGGGCCCGTTCGGGCCGCCGGTCCCGGTGCCGGCCGACGCCGCGGAGCTGGCCAAGGCGGTGGCGCTCAGCGGCCGTTCACCGTCCTGGACGCCACCCCCGGGGCCGTGATCGACTGCCCGTTGTGCAGGCGATCGTGGCAAGCGTGATAGCGGTGCTCGGCACCCTGCTCGGTGCCGGGGCCAACCACCTCTTCCAGCAGCGCGTCGCCGTGCGCGGTCAACTCCTCGCCCGCGAGGAGCGGTTGCGCGAGGAGCGGCTGGACGCGTACACCGCCTACGCCGCCGCGCTGGTCAACTACCGTCGCGCGCTGGTCCATCGGTGGTTCTGCCTGAACGAGGACCCACCGCCGGGAGACCCCGTCGAGGCACGCGCCCGCTCCTATGAGCGGCTCAACGAGGTCGAGGAGGCGCTCTTCCGCTGCCGCCTGCTCGCCGACCGGCCGACGGTCGGCGAGCGGGCGGCCGAGGTCCTGACGGAGGTCAAGAAGCTGCACGAGGCCACCGACCGGGCCGACCTCGACGCGCTCAGGGACCGCACCCGGGAGGCAATCGACGCCTGGGTCGACGACGCGGCCACCGCGCTCCGCCACCCCGCCCCACCCTCGTCCGACTGAACACGGCCACCACCCGAACCGACCCCGACCAGCCCCGTTCGATCCCGTTCGGTCCCGCTCGATCACCAAGGGTCCAACCGGGTCACGAACTCCAGCCGCGTGCGGTCGCCGGGGAGGGTGACCTCGGAGAGTTCGACCACCCGGTCGTCGACGTCCAGGCACCGCTGGCGGAGGTCGATCACCGCCGTGCCGGGGGCCATGGCCAACGCGCTCGCCTCCTCGTCGGTCGGCGGGCGCGCGGCGGTGATCTCCTCCACGATCCGCGCCACCTCGATGCCGACCGTGCGCAGCTGGCTCTGCGTGCCGCCGGGCCACGGCTCGTTGGCCGCGTCGAGCAGCTCGGGGTTGGCGGCCACCTGCTCGGTCACCAGGTAGGAGCGCGTGAGGTTGAACGGCGCCGGCTCCTCGACATGGCGGGTCCGGTACGACCGCTCGACCAGCGGCGTTCCCGTCGGCACCGCGAAGGCGGCGGCCAGTTCGGGGCCGGCCTCCACCGGCAGGTAGACCGCGCTGAACACCAGGTCGCCGACCGCGAGACCGGTGTCGTGCTCCGTCACCCCGGTGCCGGCCCGCACCGTGTGGCTCAGCCGGGCGCGGTTCTTCTCCCACTGGTGCCGCTCGTCCGCCCGCCGCACCAGCCGGCGCCGCGCCCGGACGGCGGGGTCGCCGTGCCGGGTCCGCCGCGGATCGTCGGGGACCTCCTCGTACCGCTCCGCCATCGCGCCTCGCACCTCTCGCTCGCCGGCTCCCGAGAGGACCACCCCTACCGGGGAGCGGCGGCCGATCCACGACGGCCCGCCGAACGTTCCCACCGCCGGCGGTCGCCCAAGGCCGAACCACGACGAAAAAGCCTCCGCCCAGCCTGGTCAGGACTGGGCGGAGGCCACGGGAACCGAGACCGCGCGGGGCGAACCCGCCCGTTTCCCACTCTCGGTCGTGCGCTTCGGATGTGGCGGTTACGGGTACAGACTGAACCGGACCGAAGGGGCGTGTGTGCGGGATGAGCCCTGCCGTGGTGGTTCTCACGGCAGGGGCCACCTCGTTCAACCGTCCTGAACGTCCCCCGTGGATCCAGGCCGGTGCCAGCCCGAGGCGCCAGGCCCGAAGACCGCCCGAAGAGCCGTAGACGCCTTGACTGCGGACGGGTACGACGCTACTCACGACAGGCACCCGTCAGCTACTCGCGAAACGCGGCGCTCGGCCGGAAAACGAGAAGCGAAGGAGACGTGGCCGATGGCACAGCTCAGCGTCACCACGGGCGACCTGAGCAGGCTGACGACGCTCGTGCGCAGCAGCGATCTCGAAGAGACCCAGGAGATCATCAGCCACGCCTACAGCCCGTACCAGCTGGACTGCCTGGGCGATCCGGACGAGTTCTCCGCCTGGTACGCGGAGAGCGGCTTCCCGGGGATCACCGTCTCCGGGCTGAGCTACGGACGCCGGGGCGGCCGGGCGGAGACCCTGATCCGACCGCAGCCGCTCGGCAGCTACCTGCTGGTCTGCGAGGTCACCCACGGCCGGGTGACGGTGAGCTCCCCCGGCCGGGAGGAGTACCGGGTGGGCCCGGGCGAGACCTATGTCCTCGACCCCTACCGCGGCTTCCAGGTGCACTGGTCGCCCGGCGCGCGGATGTTCACGGTGCGGCTCGACCGCGAGGTCGTGGAGCGGGCGGCGGCCGACTCCCTCGGCGTCGACGGGCCCGTCCGGGCCAGGTTCGCGCTGGGGAAGGCCATCTCACCGCAGGCGGCCCGCAGCTGGTCCACCATCTCGGGCGCGGTACGCCAGGAGGTGCTCGGCGACGGCGTCGCCCGCACCAACCCCCTGGTCGCCACCCAGCTCACCCAGGCCACGGCCAGCCTGCTCGTCGCGACCCAGCCACTGATCACCCGGGGCGTCCACGCGCGACGCGGCGGCACCGTCTCCCATGCGGCGCTGCGCCGCGCCATGAAGCTGATCGAGGAACACCCCGACCACCCCCACACCCTCACCGACCTGGCCACGGCGGCCCGCGTCAGCCCCCGCGCCCTCCAGGAGGCGTTCCGCGCCCATCTGGACACCACCCCCCTCGGCTACCTCCGCGAGGTCCGCCTCCGCCACGCCCACCAGGACCTCCTGACCGCCGCCAGCGACCGCTCCGCCACCGTCTCCGACATCGCCCACCACTGGGGCTTCTCCAACCTCGGCCGCTTCGCCGCCCAATACCGCCAACGCTACGGCCACCCCCCATCCGAAACCCTGACCGGCTGAGGCCCCGAACACCCCGGCCCGGCCTCCCTCGTGGGGGGCCGGGCCGGGGTGGTCCGGGTGCGGGTGCGGGTGGGTCAGACGAGGTCGTAGCGGTCGAGGTTCATGACCTTGGTCCAGGCGGCGACGAAGTCCGTCACGAACTTCTCCTTCGCGTCATCGCTCGCGTAGACCTCGGCCAGCGCGCGGAGTTCGGAGTTCGAGCCGAAGACCAGGTCGGCGCGGCTGCCGGTCCACTTGACCGCGCCGGTGGTGGCGTCGCGGCCCTCGAAGGTGTTGGCGTCCGCCGAGGTGGCGTGCCAGGTGGTGCCCAGGTCGAGCAGGTTGACGTAGAAGTCGTTGGTCAGCGAGCCCGGGGTGGTGGTGAGGACGCCGGTCGACGACCCCTGGTGGTTGGCGCCCAGCACGCGGAGGCCGCCGACCAGGACGGTCAGCTCGGGCGCGCTCAGGGTGAGCAGATTGGCGCGGTCGAGCAGCAGGTACTCGGCCGGCAGCCGGGTGCCCTTGCCCAGGTAGTTGCGGAACCCGTCGGCGGTCGGCTCAAGCGCGGCGAAGGACTCCACGTCCGTCTGCTCCTGCGTGGCGTCCACGCGGCCGGGCGTGAAGGGGACCTCGACGTCGAACCCGGCGTCCTTGGCGGCCCGTTCGACGGCCACGCCGCCGGCGAGCACGATCAGGTCGGCCAGCGAGACCCGCTTGTCCCCGGCCTGGGCGGCGTTGAAGGACTCCTGGACGCCCTCAAGGGCGCTCAGCACCGTCGCCAGCTGGTCCGGGTCGTTGACCTCCCAGCCGCTCTGCGGCTGGAGGCGGACGCGGGCGCCGTTGGCGCCGCCACGCTTGTCGCTGCCGCGGAAGGAGGCGGCAGACGCCCAGGCGGTGGAGACGAGTTGGGCCACCGAGAGGTCGGCGGCGAGGATCCGCGCCTTGAGGTCCGCGACGTCGTCGGCTTCGAGCGGCTGGCCGCTCGCCGCCGGCAGCGGGTCCTGCCAGATCAGCGTCTCGCTCGGCACCTCCGGGCCGAGGTAGAGGGCGGTCGGGCCCAGGTCGCGGTGGGTCAGTTTGAACCAGGCGCGGGCGAAGGCGTCGGCGAACTCGGCCGGGTTCTCCAGGAAGCGGCGCGAGATCCGCTCGTAGGCCGGGTCGAACCGGAGCGAGAGGTCGGTGGTGAGCATCGTCGGCGCGTGGGTCTTCGCCGGGTCGTGGGCGTCCGGCACGGTGCCGGCCCCGGCGCCGTCCTTCGGCCGCCACTGGTTGGCGCCCGCCGGGCTCTGGAACAGCTCCCACTCATAGCCGAAGAGGATCTCGAAGAAGCTGTTGTCCCAGGTGATGGGGGTGTCGGTCCAGATGCCCTCAAGGCCGCTGGTGATCGCGTCGCCGCCCTTGCCCGTGCCGTGGCTGTTCTGCCAGCCGAGGCCCTGCGCCTCGATCGGCGCGGCCTCGGGGTCGGGACCGACGGCGTCCGCCGGGCCGGCGCCGTGGGTCTTGCCGAAGGTGTGGCCGCCGGCGATCAGCGCGACGGTCTCCTCGTCGTTCATCGCCATCCGGCGGAACGTCTCGCGGATGTCGCGGGCCGCGGCGATCGGGTCCGGGTTGCCGTTGGGGCCCTCGGGGTTGACGTAGATGAGGCCCATCTGGACCGCGCCGAGCGGGTTCTCCAGCTCGCGGTCGCCGGTGTAGCGCTCGTCGCCGAGCCAGGTGGTCTCGGGGCCCCAGTAAACGTCTTCCTCGGCCTCCCAGACGTCGGCACGGCCGCCGGCGAAGCCGAAGGTCTCAAAGCCCATGGTCTCCAGGGCGACGTTGCCGGAGAGGATCATCAGGTCGGCCCAGGAGAGGCTCTGGCCGTACTTCTTCTTGACGGGCCAGAGCAGCCGGCGGGCCTTGTCGAGGTTGCCGTTGTCCGGCCAGCTGTTGAGCGGGGCGAACCGCTGCTGCCCGGCGCCGGCGCCGCCGCGGCCGTCGCTGATCCGGTAGGTGCCCGCGCTGTGCCACGCCATCCGGATGATGAAGGGGCCGTAGTGGCCGAAGTCGGCCGGCCACCAGTCCTGCGAGGTGGTCAACGCCTCGGCTATGTCCCGCTTCACGGCCGGGAGGTCGAGGGAGGTGAACGCCTCGGCGTAGTCGAAGTCCTCGCCGAGGGGGTTGGCCACCGCCGGGTTCTTGGCGAGGATCCGCACGTTGAGCCGCTCCGGCCACCACTGGCGGTTGCCGCCGCCCTGCGTCGGGTGCGGGGCGCGTCCATGCGCGACCGGGCAGCCGCCGGCGCCCTCCGTCTTCGCGTCGGTGACGATTGCGTCGGGATTCTCAGCCATGGGAAACCTTCCGGACTAGCGGATCACATTGCTCGGAAATGCGGGGGGAACGCTCGGCGAACTGGACGCGGTGAGGTGTCCGGGGCCGGGCCCCGGGGGTCGCGGCGGCCTCGCCGGCCGGGGCGCACGCGGGCGAGGCGGGGCCGGGGGTTCCGGGACGACCGGACCCCGCGGCGCGCGCATTCCCGTGCTGAACCGTCACGCCTTTTTCCCCAGTTGGTGTCCTGTGTCTAGGTTCCTCACCGGAACTGATCCTACAATGGACCAAGTCCAGGTCAATACGACAGCCAGACTGTAGCCAGAGCGTACGATTCATCCCATAGCCGAAGCACGATGAGGTTGGTGGCCATGAGTGACCTGCTGGAACGGCTTCGCGGACGTGGCTGGCGGATGACCGCCCAACGCCGCGTCGTCGCCGAGGTGCTCGACGGCGAGCATGTCCACCTCACCGCCGACGAGGTGCTCGAACGCGCCACCGGCCGACTGCCCGAGATCTCCCGGGCGACCGTCTACAACACCCTGGGCGAACTCGTCTCGCTCGGCGAGGTGCTTGAGGTGGCCACCGACGGCCGCGCCAAGCGCTACGACCCCAACGCCCACCGGCCGCACCACCATCTGGTCTGCTCGGGCTGCGGCGCCATCCGCGACGTCCATCCGGCCGGTGATCCGCTGGCCGACCTCCCGGACTCCGAACGCTTCGGCTTCACCATCTCCGATGTCGACGTCACCTACCGGGGCATCTGCCCGGACTGCGCCTGAACTACCGCCCCGCCAGCGCGGTGGCGATCGCCGCGCCGGTCTCGCGCGCCGTGAGATAGGGGCGCACATCATGGGCGCGTGCGCCGTTGTGCACGGTAACGTCCCGCACCCGCTCGCCAAACGTCGGGGCCAGCTCCTTGACCAGGGCCACCACATCGCCCCGGTCGACGATATTCGTCCAGTCCCGCACCGCCACCGGCCACCGCGCCGCCCCGCCCACCGGTGCCGGTTCGAGACGGTCGAGAACGAGGCCGCGGACGCCGAGCGGCGTTGGTGTGCCCCCGCAACGGCGGCCCGAGGGGTGTCCCGGTCAGCGCGGCGTCGACCGACCAGTGCCGCAACTTCTGCCGCACCCGCTCGGCGGCGTCGTCCTCACCGGGTGCGTTCGCCCACCTGGCCGGCGTCGCGCCGATCCCGGCATCCTCCGGCCGCACCCACCGACACCACCTCAACCGGGGCGGTGACGGTGGGTGCGAACAATGCCCTGCACACCATCGTGCTGGTCCGCATGCGCTACGACGAACGCACCCGCGCCTACGCGAACGCCGAACGCCGAACCAGGGAAGGACTGTCGAAGAAGGACATCATCCGCTGCCTCAACCGATTCGTCGCCCGCGAGATCTACCGCGCCCTGACCAGCACACCAACCGAACGAATCACTCAAACCGACCTCGCTCCTGTGGCAGGACATCCATGAGAGCATCCCACCCCTTCCCCCCCCGGCCCGGCTACCCACGCGTCGGCCCGGCCGGGGCATGGGGGGAGAGATCTCAAAGGCAGGGATCTTCCTCGGAGCACGCGGTGCGCTCCCCGTTTCCTCACCGACTTCGTCATCGCGGACCGAAACGTCCTCGGGAGATAGGACACTGGGACCATGCATGCTGCGCCGCCCTCCAGCCCTCAGGTCTCGGCACGCATGAGTCGGCAGGCCAACCGGGATACCGGAGCGGAGCGCGCGGTACGACGGCTCCTTCATGCTGCGGGGTATCGCTATCGGATACACCATCCGGTGCCGGGTATGCGCAGGCGCAAGATCGATATCGCCTTCACCGGCATCAAATTGGCCGTCCTCATAGATGGCTGCTTCTGGCACGGCTGTCCCGAGCATGCCACCAGCCCGAAGACGAATGCCGGCTGGTGGCGGCAGAAGCTCGATCGCAACGTTCAGCGGGACCGGGAGACGGACACACAGCTAAGGTCCCAGGGGTGGACGGTCCGGCGCTTCTGGGAGCATGAGTCTCCGGAGGTCGTCATGCGCCAGGTGGCCTCAGTCGTTGATCGCCGGAGGGCGACCCGGGATGGGCGGGCGGAAGGCGGTGAGGAGTGAGCGGACTTCGATGTGTCGATGTCTGCGCGGGAGCCGGGGGAATGGCCCTGGGACTGGAGCAGGCCGGCTTCGACCCCGTGCTGCTCCTCGACCGGAAGCCGGTGGCCTGCGACACCCTGCGGAGGAACCGCTCGGCGTGGCGGGTTCTCCAAACGGACTTGCTGGACTTCGCTCCTTCGAGGCACAGAGACATCTACGACGTGGACCTGCTGTCCGCCGGACTCCCTCGGGTGAAGGCCGGCGCGGTCGCTGCACCGAGCGGAGCGGCCCCCGAACTGCGCCTGGTGGAGGCAACCGTCTACCTGGTGCACGCAGTTCAGCCGCGTGCTCTGGTGATCGAGAACGTACCGGGTCTGGTGGACGCACCCGACCTGGAGCCGATGCGGGACTTCATCCGCGAGGAGTTGCATCATCTCGGATACCGACTCCTATGGTTTCTGCTGAACGCAGCCGACTTCGGGGTTCCGCAGCATCGGAGACAGGGCTTCCTCGTCGCCCTCAAAATGCCCTGGTTCGACGCCTTCCGGCCACCGGCCCCGACGGTTCGCGAGTCTTTCTCCGTCGGACGTGCTCTGCATCGCTCGATGGCCGCAGGGGGCTGGCCGGATGCGACCCGATGGGCTGGGCAGGCGGCAGGAGTGGCACCGACTCTGGTGGGCGGTTCGGAGAGCCGAGGGGGTGCGGATCTCGGGCCCACCGGAACGAGGAGGGCATGGGCCAGGATGGGGGTCGACGGGGGAACGGTGGCAGACGAGGTTCCCGGCCCGGACTTCCGCTGGGCGCCGGAGGCGGGGCGGCAGGGGATGGTTCGCATCACGACCGGGCAGGCGGCGCTCCTCCAGGGCTTTCCGGAGGACTGGGTATTCGCAGGGAAGAAGACCGCTCGCTATCGCCAGATCGGACATGCTTCCCCGCCACCGGTTGCCAGGGCGCTGGGCTGCGCGATCCGAGCCGCATTCGTGGGTCCTGAAAGCTCCCTCGACGGATACACTCCAACCCTATGAACAGCCCGGGAACACACGTTCGTCACCCTGACGGAATCAAGATGCTGGACCTCTTCGCTGGTCCCGGTGGACTCGACGTGGCGGCACGTTTCCTGGGATTCGACAGCATCGGGATCGAATGGGACCGGAGTGCTTGTGAGACCCGCTATGTTGCCGGCTTGCATACGATTCATGCAGATGTGAGCGTTATGCGCGAGACGCGCTTCGAGGAGATCCCCAAGTCCGTGGATATCCTCGCGGGAGGGCCACCCTGCCAATCCTTCTCTGTTGCCGGGCGAGGTGCCGGGCGACAGGCACTGGATACAGTGAAGGAATTCATTCATCGCCTGGTGTACGGAGAGGCCGAAGCCGAGATCGACAAGGATTTGCAGGCCATCGGCATGGACCCGCGTACAGCGCTGGTTCTGGAGCCGCTCCGCTGGTTGCTGAAAGCTATCGAAACAGAGGGCCGCGACCCGTACAGGGTGATTGTCCTGGAACAGGTGCCAGCGGTTCTTCCTCTCTGGGAAGTCTATGCTGAAGTGCTGCGCGGTGGTGAGGGGCGGCTTCGAGGCGTTAAGTATGAAGCTGCGTGCTGGGAGTTGAGGACCGAACAGTTCGGGGTTCCGCAGACACGCAGACGGGCGATACTCGTGGCCCGGCGGCCCGGAGAAGGTGCGATCGAGCCCTTGGAAGCAACGCATTCACGATTCAACGTGCATCGGGACAGGCGTGGTGTCGCACAAAGGGAGATCTTTACGAGTGATCCTTCGACTAATGGGCCGAAGCGCTGGCTTTCTATGGCGGAGGCCCTCGACGCGGCGAGCAGGTTGAGTGACTCGCCCGTTGACGTGGCCCGGCTCCGAACAAGAGGCGCGATAGATTTTTTCGTGGTTTCGAATTACGGCTCCGGGGGTGATCCGAAGAAAAGAGGGCGACGACTGTCCTCCGAGCCAGCCTTTACCGTGACCGGAAAAATCTCCCGGAACAAGGTCTACAGGAACAGTGAGGAATACGAGGCGGGAAAGCCCGATCGGTTCACGATCCCCGAGTCCGGCGTGCTACAGACGTTTCCGCACAACTTCCCCTGGTCGGGATACGACCAGGCACAGCAGGTGGGCAACGCGGTTCCGCCTCGGCTGGGGATGCACGTACTCAGCAAGGCCCTTCGCGGTACACCTCCCACGAAGGAGGAGTTGGCAGCCGCCACCACATGGCCGGCTGTGCCTGCGAGCACCACCGAGAATTTGCGGGTCATCGGGTGCGGCGATCACAGCCGATGCCCTCCGGACTCGCACAAGGTCAGCGGGGCTCGTCGGAAGCCTGCCCCCTGACCGGTGCATCGGCGAAGAGTTCCTCGAAGTGGGCGATCAGGCGCTGCACGGCGTCCTCCGGAACACGCTCCTCCTCCGGACCCTCCGGCAGCTCGTTCCTGGGAGCGGGGAGAGCCGACGCGGCTCCCGCGATCCACTCCCCCAGAGGTTCTCCATCGGGCTCCACGTCCGGGGCGATGACGTCGTACAAGAGGGTCGCAGCGGCCGCGTTGACCGCAGGTGTCAGCGCGTTGACTTCGCGACCGGTGCGGACGGCACCTCGCTCCAAGAGGCCGACCAGAGCCTGGGCGGTTGGGCGATGATCGACGATATCCAGTCGAAGTGCGGAGTTGAGCATGTCCTGGTTGCCACAGGCCACGACCACGGGTCGGTAGTCCGACCCGTTGCGGAACAACTCGGCCGCCCACCAGAGTCGGGCGAACGCCTGCTTGTAGTGCGCGCCGACGAACCTTTCGCGGGCCACCCGTCGGGGCCGACCCTCGGTCTTCGACTCCGGCATGTGCCGCCAGGCGACGTAGTCGGGTGCAACCCCCAGGGCCATATACGTCCAGAACCGCTTCTCGGCCGCTTCTCTGCGTGTCAGCCGTAGGGTCTCGTGCAGGCGCGGCGCCAGCCATGCGTCTGCCGTTGTCGGGCGGTCGTCCTTGAACTTGTTGAGGGCATCGTCGATCAGGTCTCGGACCCGGTGCAGTCGCATGCGCTCGTCGTCGCCCGCCACTGGCTCGGCCACCTTGTTGAGCGCGATGGAAGGGATGTCCTCGCGCCCCTCCAACAGCCCGGCCGAGATGTACTCGGCAGCCTGCGTGTCGGAGAGCAGGGCCAGCCGTTCCGGCAGGTGCTCGGGGCGGGACGTCATGGGTGCATCTCCTGATCGAGCCGTTGGATGTCGCGGACGGTGGCCGCCAACGCCTTCGGGACCTCGGCACGGCGGGCGGCCGCGTAGTGGACACGGGGTTGAAGGTCTGTCCAACTTCCCTCGCCGGTACGCCGGTTGTGCACCTCGCGGAGAGCATCCTCCACCGATCGCCCGGGGAGGATGTCGGGGAGCATTTCCCTGAGCACCGCACCCCGCCAGTCGGGCGGGAAGAGCGGAGTGCCGTCGTCCTCGATCTCCAGGTCGCCGATGGCGGAGTGGAAGACCGCGGTCCACACGTCGGCGCACATCTGGGCCAGCAGCATCTCGCCCATGATGTTCTCCGCCTTCGAGCCTCGGCCTTCCACCAGCGCCACAAGACCCTCGAAGTCCGAGTTCAGGCGCACGGTGGGCATCCGCCCGGAACTGTCCACCACCCAGGGCGCGTCCCGGAAGGCCCGCAGCCACTCGGGGCCCCGGGCGAAACTGACCGTGCTCACGTCGAGTTGTCGATCCCTGAGCGGGGCATCGGAAGTCAGGTCGATCATCCACTCCCGAGCAGTGGATGCGATGATTCGGCCTGCTATGCCCCCGACCGTTGCCACCACGTGGACGGCAAGGGAGGCCCGATCCAGATGACTGTCCCTTGTGAGTTCGATCTCTCCGCCCCAATCCCTGCCGCCGCCCGCATCGGGGCTCAGGCGCGCCACCGTTCGTGCGTTGGTGGCGCCTTCCGTCAGAACGGCTACAACCGTGACGTCGGACCAATGCCCCTTGGCCTCGATCTCGCGAGTGGGCACGGACACGGACAGCGTGAGCCGTGTGGTCTGCCAGTCGTGGCGCTCGGCTCTCCCCAGCGCCACGACTTCTTCGACAGCGGAGTACGCCCTGATGTCCAACTGCTCACGGTGATCGCCCGGCCCCCGCAGACGGACGGCAGTGACCCGTGCCGTCACGGGACCGGTCGGACGGGGGTACGGGTAGACCCTCACGCCAATCCCCCTCTTCTCTCCTGCAGCTCGACGACGAGCCCGGTCAGCGCTGCGCGGACCGGATGGGTGGTCACATCGGTGGTGCCTCGGAACACGGCGCGTCGTGTCCCCGAGGTGAACCGCAGCGCGTCATCCACCAGCTCACAGTTGCTCACGGGGACGAGTTCGGCCCATTTCACAACCGGACGAGGGCCGGAGCGCACCTCCAGCTTGGCAACCGGGTTCATCAGCCAGAACTCTCCTCCGGACGACACCTTGACCTCGGCGGTGATCTGCCACGCACCGGAGGGGGCGATCACCGCCTCGAGCTCGTCCAGCTTCGGAGCGATGACCGTCCCTCTGACCTTGGAGGGGCGCCTCCCCGAGATCTTGAGCCGCTTGCCGACTCTGCTCGCGCCGCTGGGGCTCTTCTCCTCGGGGAGCGCGACGAGCCCGTGCACCGCTCGGTTGGTCTCGGTCGTCAATGCCGCAATCCTCCGGTGGGCCGAGGGCGAATAGCGCAGCCGCAGTTCCTCGGTCCTGCCCCACTTGTTGTGCTCCGGCGGTTCGGAGGAGCGAAGAAACTCTTCGGCCTCGGCGGCGAACGACGCGGTGTCCCCGGCCGCCCGGCCGGCCAGCAGGACCGCCTGGAACGGATTCGTTCCCACGGGGAGGTTGGGCACCCGGCTGGTCCTCACGGTCATCCGGTTGCCGCGCATCGCGGTCACCTGGTTGATTCTGCCATCAGCGTCCGTAGCCTCGGTGACCAGCAGCACTGCCCGATGTTCACCGGCCGTGCCGGCGAGGCCATCCCGTTCGGGAACTTTCAACGGCACCGTGGTGAGGGCGACTTGCCCGGCTTCTGTGATGCGGTCCACTGTGCTGCCGCTCAGGAATGCGCGAAACGCACGCGTCCGCGCGGGCTGGTGGGTGTCCGGATCGACCCGCTCCTCTGCAAGATGCTCCACACCGTTGCGCAGAGTCCATACCGATGCCTCCAGCAGAGGCGTGTGGTCGCCTCCGGCGGTCATCGCGGCCCAGAAGTTTCGTCCGAGCGCACGAACCAGCCTCCGGTGCATACGCTCAAGGGAGTCCTCGTCGTCCCCGACGTCGCCGTCCTGATGTTGCCCGGCATCGGCAAGGCCAGCCACGTCATGCGCTCCGACAATCAAGAAGGACGTGCCGGGTTCGTCACTGTCACGGGTGAGATGGAGATTTTCGACAGTTTCCTTGTCCGCCCACCAGGAGCGCGCGATCTCGGGGTTCTCCGCGTGCACATCCGGTCGCCCAAGCCAGGCGGGACCGGCGAACCTTTTGCCGTCGACCTCCCGCCACGGCAGATCCAGCCGCCCGATCAGCCGCCGCCGGGTTCGTCCCTCGTGGGGTTCGGACAGCGTGGAGTTCATGAGGACGAGCCCGAGGCGGCTGGTTGCCCAGAGCGTCGCCTTTCCCAGACCGTACGAACCGCCCGCGCCGACATCCGACTTACGGCTCTCGAGTTGGCGGCGGACCACGGCGGCGAATCGACCGTCCTCGTAGTCGTCACCCGTCAACCCGTTCGCGTTGTAGTCGTCGACACGAAGGAGAACCAGCCGATCCTGGTCGAACATCTCCCGCAGCCCGGCGCCGATGACGCGCCCGACCTTCTGGTCCTGCACGGCGGCTGCCTCGTGATGCCGCTGGAGGTCGTCCCAGTGGATGGCAACTCGGAACCGGGCAAGGGCGTCACCGGTCAACTCGTGGAGTGTGTAACGGACCCTCACAGGGTGATCGTTGCGTCGGTCGCGCTCGTCGAGGCTGTTCTGGGTCGCCTCGCGAGCCAGAACCTCCAGATCCGCTTCGAAGGCGAAGGCGGCGGCATTGCCGAACTCGCGTCCCCCGTCGTCGTGCGCCGGTCGGTGGTACCAGGCGATTGGGAGTTGAGGGGATCGGTCCGCCGGTTCCTGATCGTCGGGTGGATCGGAGGGGGGCTCCTCCAGAGAAGCGAGGATCTGCCGTAGTTTCGCCAACTGTTCACGACGAGGAACGGAACGCCCCTCGAGCCAGGCCCCGATGAGTGCCGGTGTCACCTCCAGACGGTGTGCCAGTCGCCCTTCGTCCGTGCCGATTTTCTTCATCCGGTCGGCCAACCACGGACCGAATTCTGCTCCCTGCGAGTCCACCACGCCCTCTTTCCCATCGGCGTCACCTGCTTTGTTCGACGAGTCGTAACTCGACAACGAATCGCTGTCTCTCGCCTTCCTGCGCTCCACCCGATCTTTATGGAGTGAGGTTCTTCCAGCAGCCTCCCGGGCGATCTTTCGGGCCGCTCTCTTCCGGCGACGTTCCGTTTCAGGGTCCTCGGGATCGATCCCCGTATGGACTCTCAGGTCTTTCAGGGCGCGCTTCTCTACCTGCCGGATGCGTTCACGTGTGACCCCCAGCCGTTGACCGATTTCCTCCAAGGTCCAGGGCTTCCCGTCGACAAAACCGTGACGGAGTAGTAAAATCTCTCGGATCCTTTCGGTGAACATGCATTCCTCGAACAGCTGAAGCAGCCGCTCGCGCTCGAACACGGGCCACAATGCCTGTTCCGGCCCGACTACTTGGCCGACGTCCTTGATGAGCAGCTCTCCGGGGGGCGCATTCGGACCAGCGGGTTGATCCAGGGACAGCACGGTCTGCCGACCGAGGCGCAGGCACTCCTGCACCTTCTCAGGACTGAGCTCGCTGTGCAGCGCGAGGTCGTCCAGCTCCGGGATTTTGCCCTTCTCGCGAAAGGCGCGGTCCGCCTTTCGAACCTTCTCCATGTCCGTCCGGACATGGACCGGGATACGAATGGCCGAACCTTCGTTGATGATGGCCCGTGCGATTCGTTGCCGAACCCACCAGGTGGCATAGGTGGAGAACTTGCAGCCCAGGGTGACGTCGAACTTTTCCACGGCGCGAATGAGACCGATCACGCCGTGCTGAACGAGGTCGTCGTACATCGGGCTGTCCGGCGGATGTCCGGTTGCCTGGAGGATCTTGTGAACCAGACGCTGGTTGTGGACGATCATTGCGGTCAGCGCTTTGCTCTCCTCGCTGCCGGGTGGGAGAGCCGCAGAATATCCGTCCGGCAACGGCTCCGACGAGCCTCGGGAGCCTCGGAACAACAGACAGAGTCCGACTTCCTCCTCGGCGCTCAGCAGAAACCGATCCGGATTTCTCCGCCATCTATCTGCTTCCAGGAGCCGTAGGGCCGCACAACGAGCAGTTTGCATGTCGTCGATGCGGACCGTCCCTCGGAGGGATTCGAGATCGGGATGCCCCTCCTCCTCTTCTTCCTCCTCCCGCCGGCGCTCCGACTCCTCGGGGTCAGGATCGTGCTCGCCTGTCGCAGTCCGCGCGGAGCACTCGTCTTCTCCGCTGTGCTCGTCCTCCGGGCCGGCTGCGGTCACGGCTTCGCGCAGCGCATCCGCGTGCCGAGCATCCAGACGGGCGGCCCTCAACACCTGAAGCAGAGCGGTACGGCGGTCGATGCCCTCGGCCGTGAAGCGACGCACGAGGCGGACGAGGATATCCCAACCGGCCCTCCCCGCCCTGCTGTCGGAAGTATCCTCCGGTTCCGTTGTCATCTCGCCCCCGCGCCCACACCTCGTCCCTGTTCGTCGTAGTCCATCACTCATCGGCCGGTGCTGCCAGCAGTTCTCGCCAGAGGCTGTGCTCCGAGGGGCCGTCACTAGGTATGTTGAGGCCGTGTCGGTGTGACCATGGGGAGGGTGGATGCGGATCATTCCGAGTGAGATCTCGAGCAGTACCAAGAGCCGGGCGGAGCGCAGTGTGTTCACTGCACTCAAGGAGATGCCCGACACCCGGAGCGTCGCCCTGCACGCCGTTCATCTCCCCAAGCACGAGAGGAAGCGTGTCGGCGAGATCGATTTCGTTGTCATCATGCCCGATCTCCTGCTCTTCATCGAGGTCAAGGGCGGTCGGGTCGTGCACTGCGACGGGAAGTGGTACTACGGCCCGTCCGGCCGGGAAAGAGGGCCGAGCGAGAGCCCGTTCGCGCAGGCGAGCGGCGGCATGCACGAGTTCGATCGGATGATCGGTGATCGAATCGGCAACCTGCGAGACCATGGCGTCCCCAGCGGCTATCTCGTGATCACCACGGATGTGGATATACCGCGCACAACCGAGTTCGAGCCCGAACAGTATCTGGGTGCCAGCGCCTACGACGGTGGACGCGGGCTCTCCAAGGGAATCGAACGAACCACTCGATTCTGGCTGAAACGCAACAGGTGGGCCGATACCCCTGTCTCTGCCTCGCTGCGCGAGAAGGTGCTGCAGGCCGTCCGCCCGGACTTCGATCTCGTGCCCAACCTCCGCGCCCGGCTGTCACATCTCGAGGTGACCTTCGAACGGCTCACCAATGAGCAGCTCGACAGGCTCGACGAGTTGGAGACCAACGCGCGACTTGTCTGGACGGGAGGAGCCGGCACGGGCAAGACGTTCCTGGCGGCCGAAGCCGCTCGCCGGAAGTCCGCCAACGGCAGTGTTCTGTTCACGTGTTCGAGTGTCACGCTGGCCGCCCATATGGATCGGCTCCTCTCCGGTGAAGGGATCACCGTTCTGCCTTTCGACCGGTTGGACGAGGTGGTGGGCCGCCGCACCTTCGACCAGTTGATCGTGGACGAGGCTCAGGACCTGATGACGTTCGACAGCCTCAACATGCTGGACGAACTGGTAGCAGGTGGTCTTGACGGCGGCAGCTGGATCTTCATGCTGGACCAGAACAATCAGGTGCTCGCCCCGAATACCTACGACGATGAGGCATGGGGCTACCTGCGTAGTTTGGGCTTCGTGTACGGGCCCATGAAGCGCAACTGTCGCAACACCGCGCAGATCGTCACGCAGGTCCGCCTGTACACGGGGGCCGACCTGGGCGTTGCCTCCGCGGGCGAGGGCGAACCGGCGCGGTACGTCGAGGTGGCCACTCCTGCGGAGGAAGCAGCTCAGCTCGACAGCTATGTGCATGAACTGGTGGGCCAGGGAATCCCGTTGCGGGACATCGTGTTGCTGTCCGCCTCCGGGGACTGGACCACGAGCTCGGCCGCCCTCTCGCAGCGCGCATCCAGGATCGAGCGCTTCACCGATGTGGTGGGGACCGACCGGTCCAAGCAGCGTCTCACCTGGTCGTCGATTTCGGACTTCAAGGGCCACGAGAGCCAGGTGATCTGCCTGACGGACCTCGGACCCGAGCATCTTCAGGGGCGCCTCGATGCGCTCTACGTGGCCTGGACCAGAGCGCGCGCCCAGCTGTGGGTCGCCTGCCGGCCGGGCACACGACGGATATTGAGGAACCTGGGAGTCTCTGCAATGACACGGGAGGGGCGTCGCAGTTGAACGAGCTCGAACCACGACTCGATCGGCATCGAACGGAGTTTGTGCAGTACCTCCGCCGGCAGTTGGTCGGCCCGGCCCAGGCGGAGGACGAAGTTCTCGTCGACCCCCCGGACCGGCGTTATCTGATGGGCACGTTGTATCCGCGCGGCCCCTCCACTCTGGAGCACATGGGCGACGACGGCGGCCAGGATTCGCAGGGAGCGACGCCCGGAAACGGGGACGAGGACAGCTTCGCCGACGATCCGGTGGCGGAGGCGAATGCGTGGCTCCCGTCGTCGCTCGGCTTCTCCTTCTTCACCAACGCACGGCAGATCGAGGTCTGCTGCGCAGCCTCCCGATACGTGACGCACCGCGAAGGAGGTCGGCGCAGCTGGCGGCGGCAGCCGCGACTCGTCACGACGGAGACCGTCACCGTGGAGCTGGGGGATGCGCTGTCCGTGTTGGACGGACACGGGAGCCTTCACGTTCGGTGGCGTCCTCTCGGCAGCGGTCACCTCGTCACATGCGTGCTTTCGAACAAGCACCGGGAGGACGAGAGCGCGCACAAGGACCGAGATCTGATGCTTTTCCAGGTCGAGCTGAGCGCATCGACCGTCGACGGCACGATTCTCGAGTATCCAAGCACCCGTCTCAGCAGCCGTGACGAGGAGGAGCAGGAACTCCGCGTCCAGTACCGGCATATCGTGACCAGAGCGGTGGGGCACGGCTGTGCCGTCGAGTGGGACCACGACTTCGAGCGGGTCAACTCCGTGCGGGCCGAGGTGATGCCCCAACAGGTGGTGGAACGCATCAAGCCGGGTGGGCCCATCGACCTGCCGGTCCTCAAGCTGGCACACCTGTCCCGCGCGGGCCGGCCGGTGGGCGAGCTGCAGGCTGAATTGCACTCCTTCGTGAACGGCTATCGCGACTGGTTCGAAGCCCAGTGCTCGGCCGCAAGCGACCTGGGCTCCTGGGCCGGCGCACCCGCCGGGCGCATCCTCGGGCGCATCAGGACCGCGGTCGACCGTATGACATCGGGGGTGGAGGCACTCACCGCGCCCACCCCCGGCGGGGAAAAGGCACGTGAGGCCTTTCGCCTTGCCAACAGAGCCATGGCTCTCCAGATGCTCCACAGCGGATCGGAGTTCGCAGGAACTCGGCGCAGCAGGCGGGCCCCGGCCCTCGAACCGGGTGAGCCCAGCGATGCCTATGCCTGGCATCCTTTCCAGCTCGCCTATTTCCTGCTCGTGGTCGAGGGGTTGATGAACCCTCAGCACGAGGACCGGAAGACCGTCGATCTCATCTGGTTCCCCACCGGCGGGGGTAAGACGGAGGCGTACCTCCTCACCGCCTGCTTCGAGATCCTATGGCGTCGACTGCGGTTCGGCGCCGCGGGGGGCGGCACCGCGGTGCTGAGCCGATACACCCTGAGTCTGCTGACCACCCAGCAGTTCCAGCGCACGGCGACAGCTGTCTGTGCTCTGGAGCACATCAGGAGAGGTCATGACATTCCGGTCTCCCACGAGCTGGGAGAGGAGCCCATCACCATCGGGCTCTGGGTGGGCCAGGACACGACCCCGAACAGAATCGCGACCGCGCAGGAGAAGCTCGCCGAACTGAAGCAGCTGAGCCCACCCGATGGCCGCTTCCTGTTGGAGCGCTGCCCTTGGTGCGGTACCGAGATCGTTCCGGAACGGCATGGCCGGGACCGCGACTTCGGAATCCGCGCGGACGGCGTCAGCACCTCGTTCTTTTGTCCCCGCAGCACCTGTGCGTTCCACGAAATCCTTCCGGTGTCGGTTGTCGACGAGCAGATCTACAGCGAGCCCCCGACGTTTCTTCTCGGCACTGTGGACAAGTTCGCGAGGCTGGCATGGGAGCCGAAGGCGGGAAGCCTGTTCGGCGGATCGGGGAGGCGTGCGCCTTCCCTGCTGATCCAGGACGAGCTGCACCTGTTGGCCGGCCCGCTGGGGACCATGGTGGGCCTCTACGAGGCGGCTGTTCTCGAGTTGTGTTCATGGGGTGGTACGGTGCCGAAGGTCATCGCGTCGACGGCGACGATCAGACGTTCGCAGGAGCAGATCCGCGGCATCTACGGTCGCCCCGCCCAGTTGTTCCCCCCGGCCGGAATCAAGGCTGGCGACTCCTATTTCGCCGCGCCCGACAAGGAGCGGCCCGGACGTCTCTACGTGGGTGTCATGGCGCAGGGACATACAGCGTCGACTGCCACTGTTCATGTAGGTGCCGCCGCGTTGCAGGCGTCGGAGGAGATAGGTGACGACGAGGTCCGCGACTCGTACTGGACAACGGTCGCCTACCACAACAGCCTGCGGGAGCTCGGTCGGACCGTCACCATCGCCAGGGACGACATTCCCGCACGCCTTGAGCACCTGACTCAGGACGATTCCCGGCGTCGCAAGTTGAGCGACGAATCGGTGGTGGAGCTCACCAGCAACATTTCGCGATCCGCCCAACCACGACTCCTTGAGCGCTTGGGAAAGCGGTTCGACGACCGGGACGGTGTTTCGTTCCTCGCCACGACCAACATGCTGTCGGTCGGTGTCGACGTGGCACGCCTGGGCCTCATGCTCATGAACGGTCAGCCCAAGACGACATCGGAGTACATCCAGGCCACCAGCCGCGTGGGCCGGAGCGGAGTGCCTGGGTTGATCGTCACCATGTTCCGTTCGACCAAGCCTCGCGACCGCTCCCACTACGAGTCCTTCGGCGTGTACCACCGCTCGCTCTACCGACACGTGGAACCCACCAGTGTCACGCCGTGGTCCGTGCCCGCCCGTAAGAGGGCCCTACATGCGGTGCTCACCATCCTGGTGCGGCACGGCATCGGTCTCCGGGCAGAGAACAAGGCCGGGGACATTCTCGATCATCCGGACGACGTCGTTCGAATTCGAGATCTTGTGGTGGATCATGTGCGCCGGGCAGATCCAGAGGAGGCCGATGCCGCTGCGGTGTGTCTTGAAACGCTGATCGAAGCCTGGCAGCAGGAGGCCGAGATCGCGCGCGGAGACGGTTCACGTCTCTATTACCAGCCTCAGGGGCGGCAGCACAGTTCGCTCCTCGTCGATTTCGGCAAGCAGGGCGGCCTCTGGGAGACACCGCAGTCGATGCGCAATGTCGATCGAGAGTGTCTGATCGATGTGAGAGGAGTCTGATCGCCATGAGGGACACTCGGCGCAAGGTGCGCAGGGCACAGACCATCGTTCCTTTCGGTGTCGGTGGGATTCTCGACCTGCGGGGCGAATCGTTCGTGGCCGCCGATATCCGCAGTTGGGCGCTGCGAGCCACAGGGGTGGAGTCACCGAGGCTCGCCAGGAAGCTGAAGGTAGAGGGATTCCGTTCGCCTCCCGTCATCCCTTCAGGAAAAGCCGCTTTCACGGCTCGCAGCGGTCCTGTGTACGTGCGATTCCCCAAGTGGCTCTTCTGTCCGCAGTGCAGAGAGATGTTTCTTTGGCGTTCCGAGCTGGAAGTCAGGGACACGCAACCGACCTGCGGGCGTTGTCCGGGCAAGCCGCAGCTCGCGCCGATGCGTTTCATTCAGATCTGCGCGGCAGGTCATATGGCCGACATCGACTGGAAACGGTGGGCTCATTCGAGGAGCGACAGTCACGAGCAACGGCAATGTCAGCTTCGTCGGCTCCGGTTCGCCGCCACCACCGAATCCTTCGGTCTTGACGCCCTACGCGTAGTCTGCGTTTCATGCAGAGCCGGACGCAGCTTGGAAGGGATCAGTCAGAAGAATATTCTCAAACAGATAGGGTTGCGATGCGCCGGGACTCATCCCTGGCAGACGGATGCCGACGACGCCGCATGTGAAGAAACAGCACGAGCGGTCCAACGGGGTGCCTCAAATGTGTATTTTCCGATCACTCACTCCGCAATCGATATCCCAGCTCCCGCCGAGTTCGCTCTCAATGACGAGCGGGTGCAGAGGGTTGTCGACGATCGATTGTGGCCGGTTCTCACCAGTGAGGACGACGGTCCTGCATCCGAGGATCTGAGGGATCTGATCGCCAAACGATGTGGTGTTTCCGAGAACTTCGTGGACGCGTTGCGCCGGCGGTACGCGGACGGCTCGGCTGCGATTCCTTCCGCAGTTGACGACGACCTCAGTGTGGCCGAGTGGGCCGCGTTCTCCGCCCCGGAGTCCGTTGCCGATTCCGACAACTTCGCCGTGCATCGGACGGAACTCCGACTCCTTGCCTCGGACATGCGCTCGGAGCAGGAGTTGGATGCTGCGATCTCCGCGGTGGTCGTCGCTGACCGGGTACGCGAGGTCCGTGCGCTCGAAGGGTTCTCGCGGTACGAGCCCAGTTCGGGCGACGGCGACGATGACGGGGGCGGGCGCATCGTGTCCGTCAACACGGCGGGGCGAGCGAGATGGCTCCCCGCGGTGGAGGCCTACGGCGAAGGAATCTTCATCGCCGTGGACGAGGAACGCCTGAGTGCCTGGGAGGCGCAGGAGCCGGTTCGCAGTTGGACGCGGCGGATCGAACACAACCTCGACGCTTCCTTCAGGGCCGATCACCTGAGGGACAAGTCGGGTCCGGAGCTTCTCCCGCGATTCGTGATGCTGCACACCCTGGCCCACCACTTCATCCGGCAGCTCTCCTACGACAGTGGGTACAACGCCGCCTCGTTGAGGGAGCGTGTCTACGCCCGAAGCCACCTTCCCGGGAGCGAACTTCCCCCGCAGGCCGGTGTGTTCGTCTACACAGCCGCAGGCGATTCGGAGGGAACACTTGGTGGGCTGGCTCGCCAAGGGCGACCGCCGTACCTCGCCGAGACATTGATCCGGCTGCTCGAATCGGCGCAGTGGTGTTCCCAGGACCCGTTGTGTGCCGACTCGGCCGGCAGGTCTCTGGCCAACCTCAACCGGGCTGCCTGCCATGCCTGTACCCTGCTGCCCGAGACATGCTGCGAAATCGGCAATTCCCTCCTGGACAGAACCCTGCTGATTGGCGACGGTGAGGTGCCGGGATTTTTCCGAGACGTCGTTCAAGCTGCACTCGAGGAATCGGCCGAAGTCGTCGATATCTCATGAAGGTCCCGTCTCTTCTCGACCTGGGAGGCGAGCAGCAGGCGGTCCTCGACCTGCCCTTCGACGGCAGTCACGTCATCACCGGGTCCGCCGGCAGCGGGAAGACAGTCATGGCCCTGTACCGCGCGTGGTCGATCGCGACCGCCGGCCGCGAGGTCGTCCTTCTGACACATTCCAACCTGCTCCATCAGTACCTTGCGCAGCTGGCACCCGGTCTCACCGAGGCGCTCAAGGTGACCACTTACCATCGATGGATGAGGGCCTTCTGGGACAGGCATTTCCGGTGCGACCCTCCGCAAACCGACGAGGAAGGGTGGAGCTACGATTGGATCGCAATCCAACGGGATTGCATCCTGGGGCGGATACGATCCACCACACACCTGGTGATCGATGAGGGACAACAATTGCCGGTCGGCTTCTACGAGTTGTGCCGTGTCCTCGGAGTCGATGTCAGCGTGTTCGCGGACGAGAGTCAACGGATCGGAGAAGATGAAAGCACCCTCTCCGAGATATACCATGAACTGGGCCTGGAGACGGCATCACTCGTGCTTCTCGGCAATCGGCGAAACAGCAGGGAAATCGCCATGCTGGCACACGAGTTCGGCGACCCGATTCGTGCGGAGCCACCCCTTCCGGAACGCACGGGCCGGGCACCCATGCTCTTGAAGGTTCCCTCCCTGAAGATCCTCGTCACCGGGGTCGCTCGGTACTTCAGTGCTCATCCGTGGCGAAGCATCGGGATCATCTGCCTGTCCACCCACGTGGTGCGAGACATGCAGGGCAGGCTCACCCGAAGCGGACTGGCGAAACACACCCAGACTTATGTCGGCGCCGATCCGTACCGAAATGCCGTCGACTTCTCGACACGCCCCATCCGGATCGTGAGCACCGCCAGCATGAAGGGTCTGGAGTTCGACAGCGTCTTCGTGCCAGACCTCGACGCATACACCGAGGACCCGACCGGCGTCGAGGCATCACTGCGCTTCTTCGTGCTGTGCACGCGAGCTCGCGAGGACCTCCACCTCGCCTACCGGGGGTCGGCGGAGCCCGCCATTGTCTCCGGCGTCCCCGAAGCCCTGTTGGGCCGTCACGTCCTCTGAATCCCCGCCTTCCTCAGCCGGTCAGGGTTTCGGATGGGGGGTGGCCGTAGCGTTGGCGGTATTGGGCGGCGAAGCGGCCGAGGTTGGAGAAGCCCCAGTGGTGGGCGATGTCGGAGACGGTGGCGGAGCGGTCGCTGGCGGCGGTCAGGAGGTCCTGGTGGGCGTGGCGGAGGCGGACCTCGCGGAGGTAGCCGAGGGGGGTGGTGTCCAGATGGGCGCGGAACGCCTCCTGGAGGGCGCGGGGGCTGACGCGGGCCGCCGTGGCCAGGTCGGTGAGGGTGTGGGGGTGGTCGGGGTGTTCCTCGATCAGCTTCATGGCGCGGCGCAGCGCCGCATGGGAGACGGTGCCGCCGCGTCGCGCGTGGACGCCCCGGGTGATCAGTGGCTGGGTCGCGACGAGCAGGCTGGCCGTGGCCTGGGTGAGCTGGGTGGCGACCAGGGGGTTGGTGCGGGCGACGCCGTCGCCGAGCACCTCCTGGCGTACCGCGCCCGAGATGGTGGACCAGCTGCGGGCCGCCTGCGGTGAGATGGCCTTCCCCAGCGCGAACCTGGCCCGGACGGGCCCGTCGACGCCGAGGGAGTCGGCCGCCGCCCGCTCCACGACCTCGCGGTCGAGCCGCACCGTGAACATCCGCGCGCCGGGCGACCAGTGCACCTGGAAGCCGCGGTAGGGGTCGAGGACATAGGTCTCGCCCGGGCCCACCCGGTACTCCTCCCGGCCGGGGGAGCTCACCGTCACCCGGCCGTGGGTGACCTCGCAGACCAGCAGGTAGCTGCCGAGCGGCTGCGGTCGGATCAGGGTCTCCGCCCGGCCGCCCCGGCGTCCGTAGCTCAGCCCGGAGACGGTGATCCCCGGGAAGCCGCTCTCCGCGTACCAGGCGGAGAACTCGTCCGGATCGCCCAGGCAGTCCAGCTGGTACGGGCTGTAGGCGTGGCTGATGATCTCCTGGGTCTCTTCGAGATCGCTGCTGCGCACGAGCGTCGTCAGCCTGCTCAGGTCGCCCGTGGTGACGCTGAGCTGTGCCATCGGCCACGTCTCCTTCGCGCCTCGCTTCGCCGCCACCGCCGACCAGGTGGAACTGGCGGAGGGCGCCCGCCGGTTGGGTGCCGCACTGGCGGACCTCGACCCGGGGGGAGAGGCGCGCTGCTTGTGACAGGAGCTGTGCGGCCATCAAATGTCCTCCCTGGCAAGGGCGTTGTTGTGTGCCGTGAGCGAGGTCTCGCTACCGTGCCTCTGGCCGGTGTGACGGCGGGCGAGCCGGGTCTGTGGTGCGGTTCGGCTGATGCGGCGGTTCTTTGTCGGGTTCGGGGGCGGGTACCGGCATCTGGAGGAGGACGAGCAGTCGCGGTCGGTGCCGGCCGATCCGCGGTCCATGGCGGGGCTGTTCGGCGGCTTCAGCTATGAGGCGGTTGCCGGGGCCTCCGAGCGCATGCGCTCTGGGTTGCCCCGGCTGAGGCCAGCAGTTGGCCGGCGGTCTCGGGGCCGACACCGAACAGCGCGAGCAGTTCCGGGGCGGCCTGCTTGACCAGGGGCCGGCCGAGAGAGTCGATCACGGCCACGTGGTGGGTGAGGCCGTGGGTGTCGACTCTGCCGGTGATCTGCGGGCTGTCGTGCGTCATGCTGGTCATGTCCGTCCTTGCGAGTCCGTACCGAGGGCGGCACACGCGGGTCGGGCGGGTGGACAAGACAGTGACGGGGCTTCTGGACCAAGCTCCTGTGAAGTCACAAACGCCCGTCCGGCCGCAGGCACGGTGCTCCCGCCGACGAGCCGACAAGTCCCAAACAGGACAGTCCAAGACGTCAGTCAGGAGGCGAGTCAGGCTCATCAGCACAACTACCAGTCACATGATCACTGCTCGCTCCTGACGATCGCCTGCGCCGTCAGCGTCGCCTCGGTGCTGTTGACGTGAGCTGGATGTCACATGTAACCACCCTGGTCCGCGACCCCAGACACTATGTCGAGGCCAGCGCCAAGATGGGCATGAGTCCCTCGGCGACCGACGTGGCGGCTCGGCCTCGTCTACCTCGTCGTCCAGTCGGCCATCCTCGTCGGCCCGACGCTGATCGTCCTGGCCACCGGGCCCCGACCGGTGATGGTGGGGATGTTCGTCCTCTCCTTCTTCAACAGCCACCTCGGCCTCGGCATCGCTGGCGTCATCATCGTCAGCGTGCGCCAGGCGAGCACCCCCGGTACCTGATGGACCGAATGACGGCGGCCTTCCGCACCCCGCTCTTCGGCGGCGGCGCCCTCGGCGGCCTCTCCGCCGGCCTGCTCTCCGGCCGCCTGGGCGCCCAGCACGCGCTCACCGTGGCAGCCATCACCTCCGCCACCGTCCTGCTCCCTCTCGCCCTCTCCCCCGTCACCCGCCTCCCCCCCTTCCACCGACACCGACACCGGACGGGCGGGAGCGCGCGCTGAACGGGAGACCGACGAAGGCGCCTGGATGAGTCCGGGACGGCCGACCGCGCTGCTGAAGCGCGCTCCAGCGAACCAGTCCACGCGGGCGGGGTGTTCTCGTTGGCTCCGGCAGGCGCTGCAGAGATGGGCGATCAGCCTTCCGGTTCGCGGCGCGGTGAGCGACTGTGTCGAAACCCACGCACACAGGCTGGGGATCTGCCCGAGAGGCACCGACGATGCCCCGACCGGCGAGCCGGTAGGGGCATCGTGACAGCCCGGTGAAGGCTGGGCGGAGGATGCGAGATTCGAACTCGTGAGGGCGTGAACCGAACACGCTTTTCAAGTTCTCGTCTGGGGATCCGGAGCGATCCGTGGGAGTCCTTACTTGCGGCAGAGCGTTCGGGGTGGCTTGGTCTGTACGGTCCCGGACGGGGGTGAATGAGACCAGAACTGAGACCAGTGGACACCCTCTTCTTGTTCGGTCATGCCGCTACGCGTCCGACACATTCTCGCCGCGATAGTAGCGGAGGGCGTTGGGGTAGTCGTGTTTCTTGTAGAGGATCACGCGCCCCTTGAGCGCGCTGCTCTGCCAGGATTCGGCCATATTCCGCGCAAGGAGCCGGAAGGCTATGTCGGGGCCCAGATGACCTTTGGGGATCTCTAGCGAGACATCCTCGGCCCGGGGGCGTTCCAACGCCTGCCTGAAGGCGTAGGGCAGCTCTACCTTAAAGTAGGCGGCAAAGTCCCTTGGAGACAACAACTGCCTGCGCCCGTCGTGATGGAGCGACCAGTCCAGGTCGATGGGGTGGGCCACGTCAAAGTGCTGGGGGTTGTAGCTGTGCCTGGCCCCGCCTGCGCCCTGGATCGTTGTTGCTGAATCCGTTGTGGTTCCACAGGAGGCTGACGCCGCGCTCTTCCTCCAGGTGCTTGATGACGAGGTTCTTGGGGGCGACTGAAGGCAAGTCATCCTCGACGTAGACGTACGTGAAGTACATGTCGTCCAACGAGATCTACTTGCGGCCCAGGATCCTCAGACGGGCGAAGTCCAATCGCTGCGGCACTGCGCGGTCAGCCTTCCCCACGTACATGCGCTCCTTTGGCTGGCTTGGGCCACCGCGAAGGAGCTGATAGATCCCCGACCGGCCAAGTACCTTCCGCAGGTGCGCCTCGGCTAGAGCCAGTGGCACTTGCTCGTCGAGAGTCCGCGCGAGTCGGACCCCGGCCTCCCGGGTGATGCCGAGGTGGACGCTCACCCCCGGGCTGATAGTGGCCTCCGAGGTCGCCGTATTCGTGAAGGTGTCCACATCCGCCTCGGCCTCGCGCACGCGACGTTCGGCTTCCGCCAGCTCTGCTGTCAGCCGGATCAGTGTCTCCTGGAGCTCGTCCCGCTCGGCTCGCAGGGAATCGAAGTCCGCGGTCCGCTGGTCTAGTTCGGCGCGGGTGCGAGCCGGGTGGCCGCGCCAGCCTGTTCCAGCTGACGCAGCCGGGCCTGTTGCTCATCGAGATGCTCATACGCGCTGCAGACCATCTCACAAAGGAGCCGCGCCTCTTGGTGCAGATGACGGCTTTCCCGGTCGGCCTCCGCGAGCTTGTCCCGTAGATCCTGCAGGTCGGCGGAGTGGGGACTTGTGACGCGCAGGGCGGTCCGGGTGCAGCATGCGTACTGTGTCCCGGGCGGCCAAGGTCAGCTCGGTGCCCGTCTCTCGGTTGCCGTCGTCAATGAGCTGCTCGACGAACTCCGCGGGCGGGACCAGGGCGCCGCTGAAGTACCGAGAAAGCGTCGAGCGGTCCCAGGGAACACGTACGGAGTAACGGCCGAGGGGCACCACCAAACACTGAGCCAGCTCGCGTAGCGCGAGCGCGAGCGCGTATCGGTCAGGCTCGATCTGCGTCCCGTCGATGTCCTTTGCAAGACCATCGTGCGTGGTCCGCGCGGAACCAGCTCCCCTTGAGTCATTCGTTCCCCTCCGTTGGATTCCCTGCCTTGTTGCGCTAGGGGTCGTCTTCAAAGGTGATCAAGTGATGAGGGATCATGCTTGTCGTGGTGCGTCGTCATGAGCTTTCGGATGCTGAGTGGGCTGTGTTGTCGCGGTTGCTGCCGAGTTCGGGGACTGCGGGACGGCCCCGTTCGGACGACCGGGTGGTGCTGAACGGGATTGTGTGGAAGCTGCGGACCGGTCGGCCTGGCGTGATGTGCCGGAACAGTACGGCTCCTGGCAGACCTTGTACACGCGTTTCCGCAGGTGGGCCCTGGACGGCACTTTCTCGCGCATGCTGCGGGCCATCCAGGCAGAGAAGGACGCGGCTGGGGATATCCAGTGGCTGGTGTCGGTCGACTCCACCATCGTGCGAGCCCACCAGCACGCCGCCGGCGGTAAAAAGGGGCGGTCGACCGGGACGAAGCGGGTGATCACGCCCTCGGCCGATCCCGAGGTGGGCTGAGCACCAAAGTCCACCTCGCCTGCGACGGACTCGGCCGCCCTCTCGGCTTCGTCCTCTCGGGCGGCAACGCAAACGACTACACCCGTTTCGAGCAGGTGATGGACTCGATCAACCTGCCCAGGATCGGGCCCGGGCGTCCGCGGACCACGCCCGAACACGTGCTCGCGGACAAGGGATACAGCTCCCGAAAGATCCGTTCCTACCTGCGCAGGCGCGGCATCCCGCACACGATCCCCGAACGCGTTGACCAGGCCCTGGGCCGGCTGAACCGCGGCACACGCGGCGGACGGCCACCCGGCTTCGACCGGTCCGCCTACCGCCGCCGCAACGTCGTCGAGCGCTGCTTCAACCGCCTCAAGCACTGGCGTGGACTGGCCACCCGCTACGACAAGACCCGCGAATCCTACCAGGCCGCCCTCACCATCGCCTCAATCCTGCTCTGGATCTGACTATTGAAGACGCCCCCTAGGAGTCGCGGACGTGCGTGGAAGCAGGCCCGCAGGGGAGCCGCTCCCACGAAGTCGGCTCCCAGATGGCTCCCAAACTGGCCCCCCAACACACATCAGGCCCGGTACTGATCTCTCAGTACCGGGCCTGACCTGTACCTCTACCGTCGGGGTGGCGGGATTTGAACCCACGACCTCTTCGTCCCGAACGAAGCGCGCTGCCAAGCTGCGCCACACCCCGGTGGAGCGTGAACTACTTTAGCTGACCAGCGGGCGTTCACGAAATCAGGTTGGGGTGGGGGTGAGGGTGAGCAGGGTCGCCTCGGGGGGGCAGGCGATGCGGACGGGGGTGTAGCGGTTGGTGCCGCAGCCCGCGGAGACGTGGAGGTAGGAGCGGTTGCCGGCGGTCTCGTGGTGGGAGAGGCCCTTGACGCGGTCGGTGTCCAGGTCGCAGTTGGTGACCAGCGCGCCGTAGAAGGGGACGCAGAGTTGGCCGCCGTGGGTGTGGCCGGCGAGGATCAGGGGGTAGCCGTCGGCGGTGAAGGAGTCCAGCACGCGGAGGTAGGGGGCGTGGACCACCGCGAGGGAGAGGTCGGCGTCCTTCTCGGGGCCGCCGGCGACCTCCGCGTAGCGGTCCCGCTTGATGTGCGGGTCGTCAAGACCGGTGAGGGCGATCTCCGTGCCGGCCGTCTTGACATGGCCGCGGGTGTTGGTGAGGTTGACCCAGCCCGCGTCGTCGAAGGCGTCGCGCAGCAGCCACCACGGGTTGCGCGGGACGTTCTGGCCCGGGGTGTTCCCGTTGAGGCCATGGCGTCCCGAGACGCGTTCGGCCAGGTAGCGGCCCGGGTTGCGCAGGCGCGGCGCGTAGTAGTCGTTGGAGCCGAAGACATAGGCGCCCGGGAACTCCAGCAGCGGCCCGAGGGCGTCCAGCGCCTCGGGGACGGCTTCGGGGTCGGAGAGGTTGTCCCCGGTGTTGATCACCAGATCGGGCCGGAGGCCGGCCAGGGACTGGAGCCAACGGCGTTTCTTGTTCTGCCCGGAGACCATGTGGATGTCGGAGACCTGGAGGACCCGCAACGGACGGGCGCCGGGCGGCAGGACGGGAACGGTGACGCGGCGCAGTCGGAAGGAGCGCGCCTCGAAGCCGGCGGCGTAGACGAGGGTGCCGGCGGAGAGGGCGGTGACGGCGAGGGCTGCGTTCAGGGGGATGCGGTATCGCGCGCGCATGCACCCCATGGTCGCAGAGCCCTGGGGCCACTCGCGGCACGGCTGTCACAATGGTCGGCATGACCACGTTCAAGTCCCGGCTGCGGGGCGATCTGACGGCAGCGATCAAGGAACGCGACGAGCTGCGGTCCGCGACTCTTCGGATGGCGCTGACCGCGATCACCACGGAGGAGGTCTCGGGCAAGACCGCCCGTGAACTCTCCGACGACGAGGTGCGGAAGGTGCTCGCGCGCGAGGCGAAGAAGCGTCGCGAGGCGGCCGAGGCCTTCGACAAGGGAGGCCGCGCCGACCGGGCGGATCGGGAGCGGGCCGAGGGCGAGGTCCTGGCCGAGTACCTGCCCAAGCAGCTGACCGACGAGGAGCTGACGTCGCTGGTCGAGGAGGCCGTCGCCGAGGCCAGGGCGCAGGGCGCCGAGGGGCCCCGGGCCATGGGCGCGGTGATGAAGATCGTGAACCCGAAGGTCGCCGGGCTGGCCGAGGGCGGCCGGGTGGCCGCCGCGGTGAAGAGGACCCTGGCCGGCTGAACGTCGCCCGGCCTGCCGTGCCGTGACGGGAACAGTCGCGTCATGACAAGCACAGCGGGGCGCCCCGGCCGGTAGGTCGGGGCGCCCCGCTGTGGTGTCTCCGGCGAGGGGGGCGCGGTCAGTCTCGTTCGGTGCCGACGCCGTCCCTGAAGGTGCCGGGCGGCAGGTCGAAGTCGGCCCAGTCGTCCGGCAGCTCGGGCAGGCCCGCGTTGTTGCCGTCGTCCCCCGGGGCCGGGGTGAGCCGGTTCTCCGGGCGGTCGTCGTCCCGATCGCGATCGCGGTCCCTGTTCCGGTCGCGGCCCCGGTCGCGGTCGCGGTCGTCGTCCTCGTCCTCGTCGTCCCCGTCGTCCGCCCGTGGCACGTCGACCTGGGTGAAGTTGGTGGCCGGGACGCCTTCGAGGGCGCCCGTCATCGCCTGTCGCCAGATGGGCCCGGCGACGCCGGCGCCGCTGGCCCGCTCGAAGTACTGTCCGCCGATCGTGATGTTCTCCATCGGCATCAACGTCTGGTCGCCGCCGACCCGGACCGCGGTGGCGAGCTGCGGTGTGTAGCCGACGAACCAGACGTTCTTCCGCTCGTCGGTGGTGCCGGTCTTCCCGGCGTTGTCGCGGTCGGTGAGGCCCACGGCCTGGCCGGTGCCGTCCTCGATCACACCGCGCAGCATCATGTTGATGGTCTGGGCGGTCTGGGCCCCCATGACCTGGGTGCACTCGGAGCCGGGAACGCTCAGCTCCTCGCCGTCCGCGTTGGTCACGCCGGTGATGGAGATCGGCTCGCAGTAGGTGCCCTCGTTGGCGAAGGCCGCGTAGGCGCTGGCCATCATCAGCGGCGTGGTCTCCTGGCCGCCGAGGGTGACGGAGGGGTTGGCCTCAAGCGGCTCGTCGCTGCCGCGCTCGACGCCGAGCCTGGCGGCCATGGTGATGGTCTCGCAGAGGCCGGCCTCGCGCTCCAGCTCGGCGAAGTAGGTGTTGATGGACTGACCGAGCGCGTCGGTCATATCCCATTCGCCCTCTTCGTCCTCGCGCTCGTTCTTCAGCGTCCACTCGGTCTCGTCGGCGGACCCGCGCGGCACCCCGTCGCAGTCGCGGAAGTCGGCCATCGGCAGCGTGATCTCGTGGTCGGTCTCATAGGTCTGCGCCGGGGAGATGCCCCGTTCGAGGGCCGCCGCGGCGGTGAACGGCTTGAACGTCGAGCCCGGCTGGAAGCCGTAGGCGGTGCCGCCCATGTTGGACGAGACATTGAGGTTGATGCTGGTCTCGTTCTCGCCGTGCCCATAGGGGCGGCTCTGCGCCATGGAGACGATATGACCGGAGCCGGGCTCGACCTGGACGACGGCCGCCGTGACCGGCTCGGACGCGCTCGCGCCGTCCCGCGCGGCCTGGGCCGCCGCCTGCTGGGCCTGGGGCCGCAGCGTGGTCCTGATGGTCATGCCGCCGAGCGCCCACTGGGCCTGGCGCTCCTCGCTGGTCTCGCCGAAGACCGGGTTCTTGAGGAACTCCTGGTGGACGTACTCGCAGAAGAAGCCGGCCTCGTTGGTGGCGGTGATGCAGCCGTTGCGGGCCTCGCTGACGGCCAGGCCGAGGTCGGCCGCCTGCGCCTCCTCGGCCTCGGCCTCCGTGATGTCCCCGACCTCAAGCATGCGGTTGAGCACGGTGTTGCGTCGCTCTATCGCGGCCTGCTCGTTGTGGACCGGGTCGTACTGGCTGGGCGACTGGACCAGACCGGCCAGCAGCGCGGCCTCGTGCAGGGCGAGATCGGCGGCGGACTTGGAGAAGTACCGCTGGGCGGCGGCCTCGACGCCGTACGCCTGCTGGCCGAAGTACGTGATGTTGAGGTAGTTCTCCAGGATCTGGTCCTTGGACAGCTCCTGTTCGAGCTGTATGGCGTACTTCATCTCGCGGATCTTGCGCCCGAGGCCGGCGGCGCCCGACTGCGTGGTCGCCTCGGCGACCGCCTCCGCGTCCTCGCCGGCGGCCTCGACGAAGACGTTCTTCACATACTGCTGAGTGAGCGTCGAGGCGCCCTCGGAGACGCCGCCCGACTCCAGGTTCCGGTTGAGGGCCCGCAGGATGCCGCGCAGATCGACGGCGCCGTGCTCGTAGAAGCGGGCGTCCTCGATGGCGACGATGGCGTTCCGCAGATCCTCCGCCATGGCGTCGAAGGGGACCACCGTGCGGTCCCTGAAGTAGACGTCGGCGATCTTGTTGCCCTCGGCGTCCAGAATGGTGGTCTTCTGGCTCAGCGGCGGGCGCTTCATCATGGCGGGGATCTCGTCGAACCCCTCCGCGGTGCCACGGGCGGCGAGGCCCAGGGCTCCGACGGCCGGCAGGGCGAGCCCCGCGAGCACGCCTCCGGCCAGCACGCTGACTCCGAGGAACTTGGCCACCTGCTGAATCGCGCTCAGCCCGCCACCTGGACGCTTCCTACCCATGGGGCCAGCCTACGTTCTCAAACGCCGGACAGGGCCCCGGGTGTTCGCCTAGGCTTCTTACAGCTCACACAAAGCGCCACCAGTCAAGCGCGGCTTCACCCGTAGGGGTGACATCGCAAAGAGGTTGTGCCGCATCTCCACATCTCTCTCCGGTGCCCTGACCTGCCGCTCTGAACATTCACCCAGTCGAGTGACTTCAGGCTTCCCATAGTCCGATCGGGCCATTCAAGATTAGACCCACTGGGGGTGTTGTGGTCTGGCAGCCTTCCGTAACGTCCTCAACTGGCAAGGGTGAATATGCCACTTGCCGCCGTGGGGGAGCCTCGATTCGGGAGAGGACGGCACCGGCATGGGCTGGGTTACCGACTGGAGTGCGCAGGCGGCCTGTCGCACAACAGATCCGGATGAGTTGTTCGTTCAGGGTGCGGCGCAGAACCGCGCCAAGGTGGTCTGCACCGGTTGTCCGGTGCGCACCGAGTGTCTCGCCGACGCGTTGGACAACCGCGTGGAGTTCGGCGTGTGGGGTGGCATGACGGAGCGCGAGCGGCGTGCGCTGCTGCGCCGGCGCCCCACGGTCACCTCGTGGCGCCGCCTGCTGGAGACCGCGCGCACGGAGTACGAGCGCAGCGTGCGGTACAGCCAGGGCGCTCGCTACGAGGACGCCTTCGACGAGCCCTTCGAGGAGTGGGCCAACGTGGGATAACCAACGATGGGGGTGGCGAGAGCGGGAGCGGATAGGCGCGAATGTGCGTTTGCGTGTTCAGCTCTTGCGCGTTCCGTTCAGTAATGTGTGATCCCGCCCATTCGCCGTAAGGAACTGTTGGCACGCGGGAAACGCGAGTGACGCCTGGGGTGGGTCAGGTGGGGTGGGTCAGGTAAAGCCGACGATTGCGTTCGGCATGGCACCCACACTCCTCGGGGCGCCGGGTCGGGGTTCATTCGGGGCTGCTTCGCGCCCTGCGTCAGCCCAGGAGATCGCCTATGGCGCGCAGCCCCGCCAGATCGTGGACATCGCCCGGCAGCGCCGCCACCTCGGCCACGGGCACCTCCGGGTGCAGCGCGGTGAAGCGCGCCCGCGTGCGGCTTTCGCGCGCCAACTGGCGCATGTGCTCGGCGTGGACCCGCAGCAGGCCGGCGGCCACGGCGTCGGCGGGGGGCGCCGTCGAGGAGGAGCGCCGGGGGGAGTGCGCTTCGGGAGAGCGACGGCTGGGCGGCTGAGCCAGCTCAGGGCCGGATGTGTTTGTCGGCCCGGTCTCTGTCTGCCCGGTCGGATCATCCGCCATGCCGTCGGAACCAAGATTCTTTGCCGCCCGGCCCCCGGCCTCGGAGCCCGCCGTCCCCCCGTCGCCGGCCTCCAGCAACTCCGCGGCGGCCAGCGCGCGTTCGGCGCTCAGCCCGGCGGCGTCCGAGGTGTGGACCCGGTTGAGCACCAGACCGGCCAGCGGCATGCGGTCGGCGGCCAGCCGCTCGACGAAGTAGGCCGCCTCGCGCAGCGCGTCCCGCTCGGGGGCCGCCACCACGAGGAACGCGGTCCCCGGCGCCTGTAGCAGCTGGTATGTCGCGTCCGCGCGACTCCGGAAGCCGCCGAAGGT
This sequence comes from Streptomyces profundus, assembly GCF_020740535.1. Lineage (NCBI taxonomy): Bacteria > Bacillati > Actinomycetota > Actinomycetes > Kitasatosporales > Streptomycetaceae > Streptomyces > Streptomyces profundus. Next base: position 3,612,601 of record NZ_CP082362.1, on the reverse strand, counting down.
GGTGTCCAGCGCGGCGACGAAGGTCTGCACGTCGCGGACCAGGCCGGCCCCCACCACCTTGTCGATGGCTCCGGTGAAGCGGGACAGGCCGGCGAGGCCCAGGTCCATCACCTTGCGCCCGGCGCGACCGCCGGCCTTCGCCGGGCCCATCAGGACCCGGATGAACCGTCCGTCCAGGAACGAGCCGAGCCGCTGGGGCGCGTCCAGGAAGTCGAGCGCCGAGCGGCTCGGCGGCGTGTCGACGACGATCAGGTCCCACTCGTCCCTGGCCACCAGCTGGCCCAGCTTCTCCATCGCCATGTACTCCTGGGTGCCGGCGAAGCCCGCGGAGAGGGACTGGTAGAAGGGGTTCTCCAGAATGGCGCGGGCCCTGGCCGGTTCGGCGTGCGCCTCGACGGTCTCGTCGAAGGTGCGCTTCATGTCCAGCATCATGGCGAACAGCTCGCCGCCCGCCGCCCCGTCGATGCCCGGCACCCGGCGCGGCACGTTGTCCAGCTCGGCGAGCCCCATCGACTGGGCCAGGCGCCGCGCGGGATCGATCGTCAACACGACGACGCGCCGGCCCCGTTCGGCCGCGCGCAGGCCGAGGGCGGCGGCCGTGGTGGTCTTGCCGACGCCGCCCGAGCCGCAGCAGACCACGATGCGGGTCTCCGCCTTGTCCAGCAGCGGATCGAGGGTCAGCGGCGGAACGTCGGCGACCAGGGCGTCCTGGCCCGTCGGGCCGCTCTTCGTCGGGTTCATCGGGCTCCTCCTCCACTCGGCGCACCGCTGGGGGCCCGGCGGGCCCTGGGCCAGGTCACCACGGGTGTTCCCGCAGGCGACGGGCCTGTCGGTAGAGGCCGGCCAGATCCGCGCCGTCCACGAGCAGCGGCAGCTCGCGCACCGGCAGGCCCAGGTCGGCCAACTCGGCGCGCTGGCCCGCCTCCAGGGCCAGCCGCTCGGCCTGCGCCGCGCCCTCGGCGAGCAGCGGTCCGACCAGACGCTCCGCGTCGCGCAGCCCGGCGGCGCGCAGCGAGCCGGCCAGCGCGTCCCGGTCGACATCCGCTGGGGCGCGCGCCTGGACCGGCGTCGGCGGGCGGACCATGTTGACGACCACGGCGCCGACCGGGAGCTCCGCGGCGCGCAGCTCGGCGATGCCGTCGGCGGTCTCCTGGACCGGCATCTCCTCCAGCAGGGTCACCAGATGGACGGCGGTCTCGGCCGACTTCAGCACCCGCATCACGGCCTGCGCCTGGTGGTGGATGGGCCCCATCCTGGCCAGCCCGGCGATCTCGTGGTTGACGCCGAGGAACCGGGTGATCCGACCGGTCGGCGGGGCGTCCATCACCACCGCGTCGTACACGAAGCCGCCGTCGGGCCCGCGCCGCCTGGCCGCCTCGCACGCCTTGCCGGTGAGCAGCACGTCGCGCAGCCCCGGGGCGATGGTGGTGGCGAAGTCGATGGCGCCGATCCGGCGCAGCGCCCGGCCGGCGCCGCCCAGCTTGTAGAACATCTGGAGGTAGTCGAGCAGGGCGCGTTCGGCGTCGATGGCCAGCGCGTACACCTCGCCACCACCGGGGCCGATGGCGATGCGGCGTTCCTCGTAGGGCAGTGCCTCGGTCTCGAAGAGCTGGGCGATGCCCTGACGGCCCTCGACCTCGACGAGCAGCGTGCGCCGCCCCTCGTCGGCCAGCGCGAGCGCGAGCGCGGCGGCGACGGTGGTCTTCCCCGTGCCGCCCTTCCCGCTGACCACATGCAGTCTGCGTTCTGGGGTCACGTCGGCGAGCCTAGCGACCCGAGGTGGCGTGCCCGCTCGGGGAACCCGTTCGCGGGGCTGTTGTCGGTGGCGGTGGCTAGAGTGTCGGCCATGAAGAAGTGGGAATACGTGACGGTGCCGCTCCTGGTCCACGCGACCAAGCAGATTCTGGACAACTGGGGCGAGGACGGCTGGGAGTTGGTGCAGGTCGTGCCAGGGCCCAACTCGGAGCAGCTGGTGGCCTACCTCAAGCGTGAGAAGCAGGCGTGAGCGGGGTCGAGGAGAGGCTGGCGGGTCTCGGTCTCGCGCTGCCGCCGGTGGTTCCGCCGGTGGCCGCCTATGTGCCGGCCGTGACCAGCGGCGACTACGTGTTCACCTCGGGGCAGGTGCCGCTGGTCGACGGCGAGCTGCCGGTGGCGGGGAAGGTCGGCGCCGAGGTCACGCCCGAGCAGGCCAAGGACATGGCGCGGATCTGCGCGCTCAACGCCCTCGCCGCGGTGAAGTCGGTGGTCGGCGATCTGGACCGGGTGGCCAGGGTGGTCAAGGTGCTGGGCTTTGTGGCCTCCGCCCCCGGGTTCACGGGGCAGCCGCAGGTGATCAACGGCGCCAGCGAGCTGCTGGGGGAGGTCTTCGGCGAGCGCGGCCGGCACGCCCGCAGCGCGGTCGGGGTGGCGGTGCTGCCGCTGGACGCGCCGGTCGAGGTCGAGGTGCAGGTCGAGCTGATCGCCGGCTGAGCCGTCGGCGCCGGCCGGGGCGCCACGGGCTGACGTTCCGCTTCGCCTCGGTGTGCCCCGGGGCGCCGGCGGCGCCGCGCGCTGCCGGTGCCTTCGGGTACAACTGATCGCATGACTGATTCCGTGCCCGAGGACCCCGCGAACGAGCCCATCTCCGCCGTCCCGTCCGAAGTCCCCGACTGGGAGCTGCGGTTCAGGGCGCCCCGGGTGAGCCTGCCGCGCTGGGCCCGCGAGGCGCCCGAGCGCTCGCTCTTCGTCTCCGACGCCACCGGCACCTTCGAGCTGTACGCCTGGGACCGCGCCACCGGCGCGCGGCGGCAGGCCACCGACCGGCCCAACGGCACGGTCTCCGGCGGTCTTTCGCCGGACGGCGAGTGGATCTGGTGGTTCGACGACACGGACGGCGACGAGTTCGGCGTCTGGCGCCGGCAGCCGTTCCAGGGCGGCCCCGACGAGCCGGCCGTCGCCGGGCTCGCCGCCGCCTACCCGAGCGGCCTCGCCCTCGGCCGCGACGGCACGGTGGTGGTCGGGCGCGACACGGAGGAGGAGGGCACCACCCTCCATGTGCGGCTTCCCGGCGCCGCCGAGCCCACCGAGATCTACCGCCACCGGCAGTCCGCCGGCGTCGGTTCCCTCTCCTACGACGCCTCGCTGTTGGCCATCGAGCACACCGAGCACGGCGACGCCATGCACTCGGCGCTGCGGGTGACCCGGCTGGACGGCTCCCCCGTCGCCGAGTTGGACGACACGGCGGGCGGCACGGTCGAGTCGGGCCTCTCCGCGTTGGGCTTCGCGCCGCTGGCGGGCGACAGCCGGCTGCTCGTCGGCCATCAGCGGCACGGCCGTTGGGAGCCCCTGCTGTGGGATCCGCTCACCGGCGAGCAGCGGGAGCTCTCCCTGGGGCTGCCAGGCGATCTGCACGCCGAGTGGTATCCGGACGGCTCGGCGCTGCTGGTCTCGCACAGCTATCAGGCCCGCGACGAGCTGTACCGCTACGACCTGGCGGCCGGCGAGTCGACCCGCCTCGACACCCCGGCCGGCACCATCTCAGGCGCCGCAGCCCGCCCGGACGGCGAGGTGGAGTTCCTCTGGTCGTCGGCCGCCGAGCCGCCCCAGGTGCGGTCGACGACGGGGCGGACGGTGCTCGATCCGCCCGGCATCAAGGCGCCGAGGTCGGTGCCGGTGACGGACGCCTGGGTCGAGGGCCCGGGGGGCAAGGTCCACGCGCTGGTGCAACAGCCGCCGGGCGAGGGCCCGTTCCCCACGGTGTTCGACATCCATGGCGGCCCCACGGCGCACGACAGCGACGCGTTCGCCGCCGCGATGGCGGCCTGGGTGGATCACGGTTTCGCGGTGGTCAGGGTCAACTACCGGGGCTCCACGGGCTATGGCCGCGCCTGGACGGACGCGCTCAAGCACCGGGTCGGCCTGATCGAGCTGGAGGACATCGCCGCCGTCAGGGAGTGGGCCGTCGCCTCGGGGCTGGCCGATCCGGAGCGTCTGGTGCTCACCGGCGGCTCCTGGGGCGGCTATCTCACCCTCCTCGGCATCGGCACCCAGCCGAAGAGCTGGGCGGTCGGCGTCGCCGCCGTTCCGGTCGCCGACTATGTCGCGGCCTACGAGGACGAGATGGAGGCGCTCAAGGCGATGGACCGCACGCTGCTCGGCGGCTCCCCCGACGAGGTGCCCGAGCGCTGGGCGGCGTCCTCGCCGATCACCTATGTGGACGATGTGCGGGCCCCGGTCTATGTCTCGGCGGGGCTCAACGACCCGCGCTGCCCGATCCGTCAGATCGAGAACTACGTGGAGCGGCTGACGGAGCGCGGCCACCCGCACGAGGTGTACCGCTATGACGCGGGGCACGGATCGCTGGTGGTGGAGGAGCGGATCAAGCAGGTGGCGCAGGAGATCAGGTTCGCGCGAGATCATCTGCCTGGCGGTCGGGCGGCTGCTCGCTAGCCGGCCGCTCCGGGCCCTCGGGGCTCCTGGGACCCCCGGGAGCCCCGGGGCCGGCCGCCGTGGCCGGGCCGTCGTCGGTCAGCCCCAGCTCGGCGTCGCGCAGCGTCTCCACCTCGCGACGGAAGAAGCGGAACCACATGAAGAGCGTGAAGCCGGCGAAGACGAACCACTCGGCGGTGTAGCCGAGGTTCTGGAACGCGTCCAGGTCCAGGCTCGTCCCGGCGGGCGCCGTCGCCGGCACCGCCACCAGCGGGGCCTCGGGCTCCCGCACGGTGATCCAGGAGTCCTCGACCGGGTAGGGCAGGATGTTGATCAACGAGGCGGCGCCGATCACGCCCAGCTCGCCGGCGGCGAGGCCCTCGGTCTTGCCGCTGACCTTGCTCGGCGACTCCGCGGCCTGGAGGGCCCCGACGACGGTCACCTCCCCGGCCGGCGGCTCCGGTCCGGCCGCCGGATCGGCCGCCCCCGGCAGCCAGCCGCGCACCACCGGCACGGCGGGCGAGCCGTCGGCGGGCAGCAGCGGCGTCAGCACGAGGAAGCCGCGCCGCCCCTCGATCATCCGCTCCGGCACCAGCAGTTGGTGCTCCGGATCGAAGGTGCCGGTGGCCTCGGCCTGCCGGCCCACCGTCTCGGTGGTCAGCGGCAGCAACTCGCCCACGGGCCGCACCTCGCCCGTCCCCTCGGCCAGCTTCTGCTGCTCGCGGTGCGAATCCACCTGGCTCTCGAACCGCCCCAGCTGCCAGATGCCGGCGATCAGGCAGATGGGAACGGCGAGCATCACGAAGATGTTGATCGTCCACCAGCGAGGAGTCAGCAGAAACCGGTACACGGGGTCAACGGTACTTCCGCTGGTCGCCGGGCCGTGCGCCGGGGCGGCCGGCGGCCAGGCGTACGGGCCCTCGGCGCCGCCCGCGCTCCCGGCCGCTCAGCTGGCCGCCGCGGTCAGCACGCCGGTGCGGTAGATCGTGCCCGAGCAGGCTCCGTCCAGCTGGATCCTGGCCGCCTCCGGCTCCCCCGCCTCGGGGGTGTAGCGCAGGACCACGCCGTCGCCCTCGCTGCCGCCGCCCTCGATCGGCGGTGAGGTGCCGGTGTCGCCGCTGGCGCCCCCGTCGCCCTCGCCCGGGGAGGAGGAGCCGCCGTCGCCGACCGCGCCCTCGTCGGTGCCGCCGTTCTCGTCGCCGCCGGCGCCGGCGTCCCCGCTGCCGCCGTTCCCGCCGTTGCCGCCGTCGTTGCCCGAGTTGCCGTTCCCGCCGCCGCCGTTGCCGTTGCCGTTGTTCGAGCCGTCGGAGCCGTCGGGCCCGCCGGCCCCCTCGGATCCGGCCGGTCCCGAGCCCGTGCCGTCGCCGCCGCTGGCCGAGCCCTCCGGGTCGACCGGGTGCAGCTGCGTCGTGTAGGAGGGGCCAGGGGTCGGTGTGGCCGCGACCGCGCAGCCGCCCACCGCGTTGTCCGGGACCCAGGCGAACCGCACCTCGTACGCCTCGCCCGGCGGCAGGATCAGCTCCGGATGTGCCTCGGCCGGCGCCGGCAGGCCGGTCGCGCGGTCTCCCTCGGTGCGGTCGACGACCCGCACCCGGGTGGTTCCCGAGGCGTCCGAGAGCACCGCCAACTCACCCTCACCGGTGACACGGCAGGGCTCGGACGAGATGTTGGACAGCCGGATCAGGCCGTAGATCCGCCCCTCCTGGTCCGGGGTCTCCGTCCAGGTGGCCACCCGGCCGAGTTGCTCGCGGGCGCAGCTGGGCGAGGTGACGCCGAGCGTCTCCCGGGAGTCGCTCGTCCCGTTGTCGCTCGGCTCGCCGCTGGGGAACGGGGAGCCGCCGTCGTCCGGATCGCCGCCGCTGTGCTGCTCGCCGAGGCCGCCGCCGGTGAGGTGGGGCGCGCCCGGCTCGCCGGAGCCGCCGTCCTCGGTCCAGCCGCCGAGGTGGCCCTGGCCGCTCTCGGTGTCCATGGCGGCGCCCTGGTCGCCGTCCCCTGTGGAGGCCACGCTGGCCATCAGCGGTGCGCCGATCCCCAGCAGCGCCACCGACGCCGCCGTGCCCAGCAGCATCTGCCGCCGCCGCCTGCGGCGCATCGGCACCGCCTCGTGCAGCGTCGCCAGGGCGTGCGCGTCCGGCTTCAGTTCGCTGACCGCGTCGTGCAGCAGGAGGCGCAGCCGCTCCTCCTCGATCGACCCCAGCGGGTCGAGGTCGACCAGGTCCTGTGGGGCCGACGGCTCGGGCGGGGCCGTGGCCTGTTCGTCGGCCGGCGCCGTGCCGGGCTTCGGGCGCGCGTCGGCCCGTTCGTGGCCGTCGGCCGGCTGGGCCGGCGGCGCGTCCGGGGGGGCGTGCCCCCGCCCCGGCGGCTCGTCGCGGGCATCCGTCGGCGCCCGGTCCGGCTGATGCCGGAAACCGGGCTCGTGTGGTGTCATCTGGCGGCCTCCATGGCGACGCGCAGCGCCGCGATGCCACGCGAGCCGTATGCCTTGACCGACCCGGCGGAGATGCCCAGGGCCTTGGCCACCTCGGCCTCCGACATGTCGGCGAAGTAGCGCAGTACGAGCACCTCGCGCTGTCTGCGTTGCAGTCCGCGCATCGCCTTGATCAGGTCGGCGCGCTCCAACTGCTCGTAGGCGCCCTCCTCGGCGCTGGCCATGTGGGGGAGCGGCTTGCTGAGCAGCTTCAGGCCGATGATCCGGCGACGCAGGGCGGAACGGGAGAGGTTGACCACGGTCTGGCGCAGGTACGCCAGCGTCTTGTCCGGGTCGCGGACGCGGTTGCGGGCCGAGTGGACGCGGATGAACGCCTCCTGCACGACGTCCTCACAGGACGCCGTGTCGTCGAGCAGCAGCGCGGCCAGGCCGAGGAGCGAGCGGTAGTGCGCCCGGTAGGTCTCGGTCAGGAAGTCAACGGTGGTGCCCTCAGCCATCGCGTCGTCCGCACCCTCGCCGGCGGCGGGGATGCGACTCGGTCGCGCCGCGGGCAGCGGCGCGGTCACGGCCCCGCTCCCGGCTCCTGCCGAGCTGGGACGAGGGAAAGGACGAGCGGGCGTTGCCATGAATTCGAGGACCTCTGCCACGCCTGTTGGACACGTTCTCCCCCGCGAAGGTTGTACGGCGCGGGCAGACTGATAGGTATCGGGTGCATTGCCCTCATCTATGCCGCCCTGCCGTCGATGCCCTGGTCCGGTCGGTGCCTCGCGCCGATGGAGAGGCGCGCCAAAGACTCTCCCCGCACCGCTGGTGTTGTGTTGCGGTGCGGGGAGAGGAAATCGTCTCTCGGGCGCTCGGTCCGTAGCAAGCCGTCCCAGCCTACGAGTTGGTCACGAGAGATTCACAACCAACCAACCTCGGACAACTCTCATTAGCCATCGGTGGGCGGCCGATCAGCGGCGGACACCGGATGGCGAGCCGGAGACCACCGAGGACGCCCGCGATCGGACGCGGGAGGGACGGAACCGTTCGACACCGTTCGGCGTACGGGCGGTTCAGCGTCCGGTTCCCCCGTAGACCACGGCCTCGTCGCTGTCGCTGTCGAGACCGAAGGCGGTGTGCACCGCCCGGACCGCGGAGTTGGCGTCGTCCTCGCGGGTGACCACCGAGATCCGGATCTCGGACGTCGAGATCAGCTCGATGTTGACCCCCGAGTTGGACAGCGCCTCGAAGAAGGTCGCCGTGACTCCGGGGTTGGTCTTCATCCCGGCGCCGACCAGCGAGATCTTGGCGATCTGGTCGTCGTAGCGGAGCGCGTCGAAGCCGATCAGGGAACGTTGCCGCTCCAGCGCCTCGATGGCCTTGCGGCCCTCCGTCTTGGGGAGCGTGAACGAGATGTCCGTCAACCCGGTGGACGCGGCCGAGACGTTCTGGACCACCATGTCGATGTTGATGGTGGCGTCCGCGATGGTCCGGAAGATCTTGGCGGCCTCACCGGGCTTGTCGGGCACGCCCACCACGGTGACCTTGGCCTCCGAGGTGTCGTGGGCGACCCCCGAGATGATTGCCTGCTCCACCGGTTCCCCTTCCTGCTGTCGGCTTCCGACCCATGTCCCCGGCTTTCCCGAGAACGACGACCTGACATGGATCGGGATGTTGTAACGGCGGGCATACTCCACACAGCGGTGGAGCAGCACCTTGGAGCCGGAACTGGCCAGTTCCAGCATGTCCTCGAAGGAGATCCAGTCGATCTTCCTGGCCTTTTTCACCACCCGGGGGTCGGCGGTGAAGACGCCGTCGACATCGGTGTAGATCTCACACACCTCGGCGTCGAGGGCGGCGGCGAGGGCGACGGCCGTGGTGTCGGACCCGCCCCGGCCCAGGGTCGTGATGTCCTTGCTGCCCTGAGACACTCCCTGGAAGCCCGCGACGATCGCGATATTGCCCTGATCGACCGAACTCTTGATCCGACCCGGCGTGACATCGATGATGCGGGCCTTGTTGTGTACGGCGTCGGTGATGACGCCTGCCTGACTTCCGGTGAACGATTGCGCCTCGTGCCCCAACGATGTGATCGCCATCGCCAACAGGGCCATGGAGATCCGTTCCCCGGCGGTCAACAGCATGTCCAGTTCCCGCCCGGAGGCGACGGGGGACACCTCCGCGGCGAGATCCATCAGCTCGTCCGTCGTATCGCCCATCGCCGAGACCACGACCACCACCTGGTGGCCGTTCTTCTTGGCCTCGACAATTCGCTTGGCGACCCGCTTGATACCTTCGGCATCGGCAACGGAGGAGCCGCCGTACTTCTGCACGACAAGGCCCACGTGTGCTCGCTCCTCGTGTAAGTCACTCTCCGCAGTCACTGTGGGGACTGCGGCCGGCTGAATACTACCGAGCGAAGCGAAGACCCCGCCCGTCCAGCGACGACCCCTGCCCGCTGGACGGGGGAACACACCGAAACAAGCACGAAACGTAATCGACCTCACATCGGCAGTAGATGGCGGAAATCGATCACGATGGTGTGGTCGGTCCAAGGCGTTCACGGCACAGACAAGGCACAGATATGGAAGCGCGTGGCCTGGAAGAACTGACCGAAGTGTCCGAGCCGGCCTGGCCCGAACTCGTCAGCAAGGTGTCCTCGGCCCCCCTCCCGGTGGAGATCGTCCCGGCGGATCCCGCGCTCGGCCGGGCCACCCTGCTGCAACTCCAGGTGACCGCCCGCTCCTACCTGGGCGCCTTCGCCCTGCACTGCGGCGGCCTGCTGGTGGACGACGGCTGGCTGCGGGTCTTCGGCAGCGCCACCCCGCGCAACCCCGGCGGGATGCCGGGACTCGCCGAGGTGAACGCGTTCCCCGAGCACTTCGCCCCTGACTGGCGCCCGAGCCCCGGGCTGGTCGTGGCACAGGACGTGCTCGGCGGGACCTTCGCCGTCAACGGCGACCACGAGAGCGACCCGGCCGCGACCGGCCGCCCCGGAGGGCCGGGCGAGGTGATCTACTTCGCCCCCGACACCCTGCGCTGGCAGGCGCTGGAGCTCCCGTACGCGGGCTGGCTCGACTGGGTGCTCTCCGGCGGGACGACCGACTTCTACCAGAGGCTGCGCTGGCCGGGCTGGCGCGCCGACACCGGCGCCCTGGAGACGGCGACCGACGGGGTCTCGCTGGTGCCACCGCTCTGGTCGCTCGAAGCCCAGCGGGACCTGGCCTCCACCGCGCGGCGGCCCGTCCCCATGGCCGAGCTGCTGGGGCTCCACCACCGGTACGCCCGGCAACTGACGAACGCCGACCCGGGCTTCATCGGCCGCACGGAGGGGCTGGACTGAGCGCGGCGGGGGCGGGGCCCCGCCCCCCTTTCCGCCGCCCGTCTGGGCAGGGGACGCATCCGGGCATATCGTTTGATCGTGGGTGTTTCTCGGCATGGTTCAGGGCTCTCCTCGCTCGGCCCGCCGCTGCTCGACGCCCTGGCGGAGACCGGCGCCTACGGGGGCAAGGTGTATCTGCTGCGGCCCGGCTCCGACACCCTGCGGCTGGCGATGATCTGCGGCGTTCCCCCCGAGCTGGCCTGGCCGTGGCTGCGGGTCAGGCTGGACGCCCGCCAGCCGGTGGCCGAGGCGGTCAGGGAGCGACGGCTGGTCTGGCAGGACGTGCAGGGACGCGGAGAGGTCGCGGGCGACGACCGCCAGGCGGCGATGGCCATGCCCTACGCCTTCGCGATGGGCTCCGCGCCCGTCATGGACGAGTCCGGGGGCGCGCCCCGCTGCCGAGGCGCGGTCTCCCTGCTCTGGCCCGCGTCCCACCCGCCCTCGCCCACCGAGGGCGAGAAGGCCGCACTCCACCGGCTCTGCCGACGGACGGCGGACGTCATCCGGATGGCGGACGGCACCGGGGCGCCGCTCCTGCCCGGCGCCGAGCCCCGGGTGCTGATCCGCCCCCGGGCACGCACCCCAGGCCATGACGAGGCGCTGGCCGCCGTCGACCTGGTCGACACCCTGTCCGACGGCTGGTGCGCCGTCGACCTGGCGGGTGTGGTGACCCACGCCAACGAACGCGCGGCCGAACTGCTCGGCACCACGGTCGACGAACTGGTGGGCGGAAGGCCGCACCGAGCCCTGCCCTGGCTGCGCGATCCGATCGTCGCCGATCGGTACCGAACGGCGATCTTCAGTCGAGAGCCGGTTTCGCTCACCGCGCAGAGGTCACCTGATCAGTGGATCTCATTTCTGGTCTATCCGGGGCCACGCGGCATGGCCATCCGGATCAGCGAGACCGCCGAGCCGGAGCCCGACACCCAGGCCCAGGAGCGGGAGGGCGGCCGGCTTCCCACGTCACCCGCCGAGGGCGGCGCCCTCTACCAGCTGGTTCAACTCGCCGCTTCGCTCACCCAGGCGGTGGGCGTCAGGGACGTGGTGGAAACGGTCGCCGACCAGATACTTCCCTCGTTCGGCGCGCAAGCGCTCATTCTCTTCGTCGCCGAAGGCGGTCGTCTGCGGTCCGTCGGCTATCGGGGCTTCGCCCCCGAGGCCATCGAACGCTACGACAACCAGCCGCTGTACCCGCCGCCCTCGCCAGCGGGTCACGCCCTCGTCAACCGCGCGCCGGCGTTCTACGCCTCGACCGAGGCGATGCTCCACGACCACCCGCACCTGCGCCCCTCGCCCGATCTGCACGCCTTCGGCTTTCTGCCACTGATCACTTCTGGCCGATCTGTTGGTTGTTTCGTACTGGCCTACGACCGGGAGCATTCCTTCTCGGCCGAGGAACGAGCGATGCTGACCTCGCTGTCCAGCTTGATCTCCCAGGCGCTCGACCGGGCCAGGCTCTATGACGCCAAGCACGAGCTGGTCCTCAGCCTCCAGGCCGGGCTCCTCCCGCACCGCCTGCCCGAACTCCCCGGGCTCACCGTCGCCGCCCGGTATCTGCCGGCCACCGAGGGCATCGAGATCGGCGGCGACTTCTACGACGTGATCCCGCTCGACGAGCACAGCACCGCGCTGGCCATCGGCGACGTCCAGGGCCACAACGTGACGGCCGCCGCCCTGATGGGCCAGGTCAGAACGGCCGTCCACGCGACCGCCGGCGTCTCCCCGGGGGAGGTGCTCAGCCGGACCAACCGCCTGCTCACCGACCTCGACCCCGGCCTCTTCACCAGCTGCCTCTACGCCCAATACGACCGCGCCACGCACCGCCTTCGGCTGGCCAGCGCCGGACACCCACCGCCCGTGCTGCGCCACCCGGACGGCCGCATCGGCCTGCTGTCGGTGCCTCCGGGGCTGCTGCTCGGCATCGACCCGGCCGCCGAGTACCCGGAGGTCGAGATCCCGCTGCCGCCGGGATCGGTGCTGGTGATGTACACCGACGGGCTGATAGAGACGCCGGGCGAGGACCTGGAGGAATCAGCCCTCCGGATGGCCGATCAACTGCTCGGCGCCGAGGACCAGCGGCTGGACGCCCTCGCCGACCGGCTGCTGCACGGCACCGACCACGCGGAGACCAGAAACGACGACATCGCGCTGCTGCTCCTCCGCATCGGCCCCTGACCACTCACCGGGGCGCACAGCGGCCACTCACCGGGGCACACGGCGGTCCAGGACGCTCGTCAACCCCGGTCGGCCGTGTTGAGACCGAGCGGGGCGCCGATCTCGGCGGCCATCACCCGGCCCGCCTGGCGCTCCAGGTCACCGTCCTCGGCCGCGCTGTCCGTGTCCAGACCGTTCAACTCGGCCAACGGAGTGTTCAGTCGAACGTGCGCCACCAGGGACTGCAACGCGCGGAGCGTCGCGCTGGCCGTGGGCCCCCAGTTCGTCAGATAGGAGAACTGCCACCACCAGAGCGCCTCGCTGACCCGGCCCTCGCGGTAGTGCGCCATGCCATGCCGCAGATCGCTGATGATGTTCGCCAGATCATCGGATATCCGCGCCGCGACCGGCTTGCTGTGCGGCACATAGGGGTCGAAGACCTCGGAGTACACGTCAACGGGCGTCAACAGCGCCGCCAACCGCTCGCGCAACTCGTCCATATCCGGCTCGGGGCCCGTGTCCGGCTCGTAGCGCTCATCCGGAACGATGTCCTCGTGGGCGCCCAACCGACCGCCGGCGAGCAGGAGTTGCGAGACCTGCAACAGCAGATACGGCACCGCGCTGTCCGGATCGTCCCCTCGGGCGACCTCGGTGACCGCGACCACGAAGCTCTCGACGTGGTCGCAGATCTGCACCGAGAAGCTGTCGGGCCCCACGGCCATCGCCGGCGCTCCCTCCCCGCGGTCCAGCCGACCGGCCTGCTCGATCTGGTCCATCGGCGTCTGATCGATCCCGGTTCCGCTCGTCGCGTCGGACATCAGCCGGTCGCCTCCCCAACGGTCCCTACGTCTGCGCGCCCCGCGTCCAGGAGAGCGGCCGTCCCCATCGCCCGCGCCGCGGGCGCCGCTGTCACGTTCGTCGCGCCCATGGCGCCCATCGCGTTACACATCGAGCAGGCGCCTACCCTCGAAGGCGCGGCCCAAGGTGACCTCGTCGGCATACTCCAAGTCTCCCCCCACGGGCAGCCCGCTGGCTAGCCGGGTGACCCGAAGGCCCATGGGGCTTACCATGCGCGCCAGGTAGGTGGCGGTGGCCTCGCCCTCAAGGTTGGGATCGGTGGCCAGGATCAGCTCCACGATCGAGCCGTCGGCCAGCCGGGCCAGCAACTCCCGGATCCGCAGGTCGTCGGGGCCGACCCCGTCGATCGGGCTGATCGCCCCGCCCAGCACGTGGTAGCGGCCACGGAACTCGCGGGTGCGCTCGATGGCCACCACGTCCTTGGGCTCCTCGACCACGCAGATCACCGAGAGGTCGCGACGGGGATCGGCGCAGACCCGGCAGTGCTCCTCCTGCGCGACGTTGCCGCACATCGCGCAGAACCGCACGCGCTCCTTGACCTCGGTCAGGGCATGCGCGAGCCGGCGCACGTCGGCCGGCTCGGACTGGAGGATGTGGAAGGCGATCCGCTGGGCGCTCTTCGGGCCCACGCCCGGCAGCCGGCCCAGCTCATCGATGAGTTCCTGGACTACGCCCTCGTACACGGGATGCCTCTTCCCCTTCTCCCGTTGCCCGATCCACCGCTGTCGGCCATGTCAGAGGGGGAGGCCGGGGATGCCGCCGCCGGCGCCGCCGAGCCCCTGGGCGAGCGGGCCCAACTTGGCCTTGGCCAGCTCCGAAGCGGCGTTGTTGGCGTCCCGCACCGCGGCGATCACCAGATCCGCCAGCGTCTCCGTGTCCTCCGGATCCACCGCGGCGGGCGAGATCTCCAGGGCGGTCAACTCGCCGGAGCCGGTGACCGTGGCCTTGACCAGGCCACCACCCGCACTCCCCTCGACCGGGGTCTCGGCCAGCTCCTGCTGTGCCGTGGCGAGGTCCTGCTGCATCTTCTGGGCCTGCTGCAACAACTGCTGCATATCGACCCCACCGCCACCAGGGAACACGGGCTTCACTCCTGGGCTATCGACAACAATTCCGTACCCCTGAGCGTACGGGCTCCCGCCCTCCGGGTCTCACTCGTGGTGAATCTCCTCAAGAACCGTCGCTCCCAGCTCCCGGACGATCAACTCATAACCACTGAGCGCGGTGTCGTCGAGATCGGCGTCATCCTCGCCCGGCATGTCGTCCTCGGCGGCCACCCGGGGGCGCGGCGGGCTCGGCGCCTCGGCGACCGGGGGGGGCGCCGGGCTCTCGGGCGGAGCCGCCGGCCGGGACTGCTCGGGGCCGCCCGGGCGCTGCCCGGGCGCCGGCGCCGACTGGGCGGCGGGCGGTGGCGCGGCGGGACGGGGGGACGGCTGGGGCGCCGCGGGCGCCGGCGGGGCCACCGGGCCCGGGGGGCCGGGACGCAGGCCGCCACCGCCTCCGCCGCCCTGGTCGACCACCGCCTCGATGCGCCAGGACACGCCCATGCGGTCGTTGAGCGCCTGGCGCAGCACGTCCTCGCTGCCGCTGTTCACGAAGTTGTCCTTGGCCCCCGGGGAGGCGAAGGAGAGCCGCAGCGTGCTGGTGGCGCTGTCGAAGCCGGCGACCTCGGCGTTCTGGCTCAGCAGGATCCAGCTGTAGCGGCGGCGGCCCTTCACCGCCTCCAGGATGTCCGGCCAGAGCTGCCGCACCTGGGCGGGATCGCCGGTGCCGCCGGCGGGCTGCTGGGGCGCGGGCCGCTGGGGCGCCGGGGGGGGCTGCTGCGCCGGCGGCGCGGCCTGGGCTGCTTGGGCGGCCGGCGCGGCTTGGGCGGCAGGCGCGGCGGCGCCGGGCCAGGCCCCGGGGCGGGCCCCGCCGCCCCCGCCGCTCGGCCACGCGCCGGGGGCGGGGGCCGGCGCGGCCGGCGGCGCGGCCTGGGTGGGCTGCGGGGCTTGGGCGGGCGGCGGGGCTTGGGCGGGCGGCGGCTGGGCGGGGGGTGCTTGGGCGGCGGGGGGTGGCTGCTGTGCTGCCGGGGGCTGGGCGGCGGGCGGCGGCGCTTGGGCGGGCTGCGGCGCGGCTTGGGCGGCCAGCGACACGCCCCGTTCCAACCTGTCCAACCGGCTCTGGAGGGAGCGTTCGTCGCCGTAGGCGGCGGGCAGCAGCACCCGCGCGCAGATCAACTCAAGCTGCAACCGGGGCGAGGTGGCCCCCCGCATCTCCGTCAACCCCGTGTTGACCAGATCGGCGGCTCGGCTCAGCTCGGCGGCGCCCATGCCCTGCGCCTGCCCACGCATCCGATCCAGCACGTCGACGGGGGCGTCGATCAGGCCCTTGTCCGCCGCGTCCGGTACCGCGGCGAGAATCAACAGGTCGCGGAGCCGCTCCAACAGGTCCATCACGAAGCGGCGCGGATCGTGACCGCCCTCGATCACCCGATCCACCACGCCGAAGGCGGCGGCACCGTCGCCGGCGGCGATGGCGTCCACCACGCCGTCCAACAGGGCGCTGTCCGTGTAGCCGAGGAGGGCGGTGGCCATCTCGTAGGTGACGCCGGCGGCGTCCGCGCCGGCGAGCAGCTGGTCCATCACGGACATGGAGTCCCGCACCGAACCCGCGCCGGCCCGCACCACCAGCGGCAACACCGTCTCCTCGACCGGGATCTCCTCGCTGGCGCAGACCTCGGCGAGGTACTCGCGCAAGGTGCCGGGAGGGACCAGCCGGAAGGGGTAGTGGTGGGTGCGCGACCGGATGGTGCCGATGACCTTCTCCGGCTCCGTGGTCGCGAAGATGAACTTGAGGTGCTCGGGCGGCTCCTCGACCACCTTCAGCAGGGCGTTGAAGCCCGCCGAGGTGACCATGTGCGCCTCGTCGATGATGTAGATCTTGTAACGGCTGCCTGCCGGGCCGAAGAACGCCTTCTCCCGCAGGTCCCGCGCGTCATCGACACCACCGTGCGAGGCGGCGTCGATCTCGATCACATCGATCGAGCCCGGACCGTTCCGCGCCAGATCCTGGCAGGACTGGCACACCCCGCAGGGGGTGGGCGTGGGGCCCTGCTCGCAGTTGAGACACCGGGCGAGGATCCGCGCGCTGGTGGTCTTACCGCAGCCTCGCGGGCCACTGAACAGATACGCGTGGTTGACCCGGTTGTTCCGCAGCGCCTGCTGCAGGGGGTCGGTGACATGCTCCTGCCCGATGACCTCGGCGAAGGTCTCGGGTCGGTAGCGGCGGTACAGCGCGAGGGAGGACACAACAACGACGATATAGGCCCCCACTGACACACAAGGGCCCCTCACGCACCCACCAGAGCCCACCTACCCTTGCTGCCTTCCGGCCCTGGGGGAGTTCAGTGAGATAGCGCCACGTGAGGGGCTGACGCCAACCCTACCGGATGCCACCCCCCACCCCCACCCCCGCACGCGGTTCGCGACCACTCACCCAAGTCTTGTATCGTGTCCGGCGGAGGATTCGCCTAGTGGCCTAGGGCGCACGCTTGGAAAGCGTGTTGGGTTCACACCCTCACGAGTTCGAATCTCGTATCCTCCGCCCAGCTCTCACCGGGCTGAGCGAAGCCCCCGACCGCGCGAGCGGCCGGGGGCTTCGTCGTTGGTCCGGCGCCCCGTTGTCCTGGATCGTGTCCACGGCGGGTGCGGCCGGGGTTCCCCCGGAGGGAGTTCGTCCCAGACGGTGAACGCCGCGCGTGGCTCGATGCCCCGAGTCCGCCGTGTGTCGATTTCTGTGCCGGGCACGGTCATTCGGCGTTATGGTGCCTCGACACAACGTGAGGGCGTGGGTAACGCCGCAGCAGCCTGGGGGGTCGTATGCGCGAAATGATCAAAGGCGCGAACATCGCTCTGAGAGACCTGAGCGAGACCGCCGGGGGTTTACTCGTCCGCCTGACCTGGAGCAGCGACTCCGGTGACGGTGACGCGGACGTCTCCGTTCTCCTGCTGAACGCATCCGGCAAGGTGCGCGGTGACGGCGACTTCTTCTTCTACAACAACCCCGACGCACCGGACGGCAGTGTCCAGCTCCTCGGCAAGACCCCGGCCGCCGACGGGAGCGAGGACCGGATCAGCCTCGACCTCTCGGCCATACCTCGGGACGTCGAACGGGTGGCGATCGCGGCCAGCAGGTACGGCGGCGCCAGGTTCGGTGACTTGCACGATCTGCGCCTGACCCTCTCCGACACGGCCGGAGAGGAACTGCTCGGGTTCAGCATCGACGACGCGGGGACCGAGAGCGCGTTCGTCTTCGGCGAGCTATACCGGCGCGCCGGGGAATGGCGGTTCCGGGCCATCGGCCAAGGCTACGAAAGCGGACTCGCCGGTCTGGCGACGGACTTCGGTATCGACATCGATGACGAGGGGGAGGACGACACCACGGAGTCCGATGCCGCGGAGTCCGACACCGCGGAGTCCGAGGCCGAAGTCCGGGAGCCCGAGGGGCCGCTCGTCGACGCGGTGCCGGCCCCGCCGCCGGTCCCCGAGCCGGTCGTAGTGGCGACGGTCCCTGGCCCGGCCCGGCGCCCCCGTACCGCGAGGAAGAAGGTGACCCTGCCCAAGGTCGCCAAGAAGTCGCTCGCGGAGCACGATTCCTGGAAACAGGCCAGGCTCTTCCCCGTCCCCTCGCTCAAGAACGACCGCGAGCGTGAGGCCCGTGCCACCTCCGTCCTGCTGTCCGTGATGGCCCAGGTGCCGGAGTTCGGCCGTCGCCTGACCGCCGCCTTCGGCGCTCCAGCCGGCCGCATGGAGACCTTCACCGAGGTGTCGCTGCCGCACGGCGACGCTCCCAAACGCCCGGATGGCGTGATCCGCGTCGAGCGGGCGGGCAAGTTGTGGACCGCCCTCGTCGAAACGAAGACGAACGGCAACCCCCTCAAGCCCGAACAGGTCCAGGACTACATGGACATCGCCGCCCGCCGCGGCTACGAGGCGGTGATCACGCTCTCCAACGATGTCGCGCTGGAGGGCAGTCCGCTCGTCGAGATCAAGATTGACCGGCGGCGTAAGCACAAGGTGTCGCTCTGGCATCTGTCCTGGGCAGAAGTGACGCATCAGGCACGGATGTTGATCCGCCACGAGGGCGTGGGCAATGCCGCACACGCCTGGGTTCTCCATGAGCTCCTGCACTACCTTGAGCACGGTAGCTCGGGGTGTCATGGCTTCCAGAACATGGGGCCCTCCTGGGTGCCGGTGCGCAACGCGATCGACGAGGAAACCCTCGGCCAGGGGGACCGGCGCGCGGTCGACGTCGTGGAGAGCTGGGAACGCCTGGTCCGGCAGGTGTGTCTCCGGCTGGGCGGCGAGCTGGGCCAGAAGGTCCTGCCGGTGCGGCGCGGCAGGCGCACCGCCGATCCCGGCGCCCGCCGCGTCGCCCTCGCCGATCAGCTCTGCCGCGACGGCCGCCTCACCGCGGAACTTCGCATCGAGGGAACGCGCGGCGTGCTCGCCATCACGGCGGATCTGCGCACCGGCAAACTGCGCACATCCATGGACGCCCCCGCGCCCGAGCAGGGTTACCCCCTTTCCTGGGCCAAGCGACTGCTCCGGCAGCTGAGCGACGCCCCGGCCGATGTGCACGTCGAAACGCTGGTCGAGGAGGGGACGGGACCACGTGGCACCCTGGAACGACTGCGCCCGGAGCCGGCCGATCTGCTCCCGGGCGACGGAGCCCGGATCACCGGTTTCCGTCTGTCCCTCTTCAAGAGCATGGGCAACACCCGCGGCAACGCCGAGACCAGTTTCATCCGCAGTATCGACGAGGCCGTCGACCGCTTCGTCAACGGTGTCGTCACTCCCCTGGCGCGACGTCCGTCCCGCCGCTCGCAGCGCGGGGAGCAGGATCAGGCCAAGGACGCGTGGGCGGGGGCGATATGAGCGAGTCGCACGACCTGACGGTCTCTCCGTGGAAGCGCTTCGGCCATGACCGCCTGTATGTGAACTCCCCGGCCGGTGAGAAGATCGCCTGGCTGGACCGGGCCACCGGGCGGATCACGGTGCTCGTGGAGGAGCGGCGCGATGACGCGTTGCGCGCTCTCGCTCCCCATCTGGCGGAGGCGTCGCCCGCTCCCGTCGATCCCGTGCCCCAGGTCCGCTCCCCTGCGGTCGGGCCTCGCCCCGGGGACGACCTCGCCGGGAACCGGCCCGGCGAGGCGCTGCTGGCGAAACTCGCCGAGCTGAGACCGAGCTTCTGGCGCTACCTGCTCACGAGGCTGCTGGGCCGCGCGTCCGAGGCGGACAGCTGGCGGAAGGGCCTGCGCGGTGAGCAGAGGGCGGGCGCCGAGTTGGAACGGCTGGCCGCCAGCGGCTGGCGCGTCCTGCACTCGATACCGCTGCCGCGCGAGGTGGACATCGACCACCTGCTGATCGGGCCGGGCGGAGTCTTCTCCTTCAACACCAAGCACCACAGCGGAGCGCACATCTGGGTCGGCGACGACTCCGTGAAGATCGCCGACCGGTCCTATCCCTATGTACGCAAGTCCCGCGCCGAGGCCAGGCGCGCCTCCGCGGCTCTCACCCGGGCGTGCGGCTTCCCCGTCGAGGTCTCCCCCGTGCTCGCCTTCGTGGACGCGCGGAAGGTCGTGGTGGTGCCTTCGCTGCACGACGTACGCGTGGTGCGCCACCGGGAGATCGCATCGATGAGGTCCCTCACGGGCGTCTGGAGCGCGGCCGGCGTGGAGAGCATCTACACGACGGCGCGGGACCGTCGGACCTGGAACCGCGCCCGCGCCGGATCGGACGGCTGACCACGGGCGCCGCACCGACGCGCGACGAAGGCGCCGGACGAGAGCGCGCCGAGGGCGGGGTGGCCGCGCCACCCCGCCCGTCGGGGGCGGCCTGGGGTCAGGCGTCGCGGTAGGCGACGGCGTGGGCCATGGCGGTGAGTTCCTCCATCAGTTCGGGGCTGATGGAGGTGGCGCGGACGGCCTCGGAGGCGACCTTGACCTGGGCGTCGATGACGGCCTCCACCCGGTCGCGGATGCCGGTGCGCATCAGCAGGGCGTGCAGTCTCTCCGGCTCCACGGCGCTGAGGTCGTCGCCGACCAGGGCGGCGACCTCCGGCTCGTCCCGCATGGCGAAGGACATCAGCAGCGTCATCTTGTGCTGCTTGAAGTCCAGCCAGGTGGGTTTGCCGGTGGCCTGGGTGGAGCCGAAGGCGTCCAGCAGGTCGTCGCGGAGCTGGAACGCCTCGCCGGTCGCCTGGCCGTACTCCTCGAAGGTGCCGAGGAGTTCGTCGTTGCCGGCGAGCGCGGCGCCCACCGCGAGGGGGCGGGAGATGGTGTAGCGCGCCGACTTGAAGAGCGCGATATGGCGGGCCAGCGGCGGGTCGGGGCGGAAGCGGGCGGCGGCCCGCATGTCGAGGAACTGGCCCGACATCAGCTCGGTGCAGAGCTCGCTCCAGACGGTGAGCACCTTGGGCGGCATGCCCTGCATCAGCCGGTGGGCGAAGACGTGCGCGAGGTCGCCGCCGAGGATGGCGACGCCCTCGCCGTACCGGCGCGGGTCCCCGCGCCACTCCCGTTCCTCGTGCAGCCGCGTGTGCACGATATGGGTGGTGGGGTCGCCCCGCCGCAGGTCGGCGTCGTCCATCACGTCGTCGTGCATCAGCACGAAGGTGTGCAGGAACTCCAGGGCGGCGGCGGCGTCGACCAGTTGGGGCGACTCGGGGTCGCCGCCGGCGGCGAGGTACCCCGCGACGCAGAAGGCGGGCCGCAGCCGCTTGCCGCCGCTGCTGACCATGGCGGCCACGGTGTCGAGGAGTTCGACCGAGTCGGGCTGTTGCTCGTTGAACGTCCCCCGCTCGGCGGCGAGGAAGTCCGTCAGGCGTTGCTCCACGCGGGCGAGAATCCGGCCGCGCAGTTCATGCGGTGCGAGGTTCTCGGTAGCGGCGACGGCCGCGTCCTGCGCTGGTCCGGTCACGGCATTCCTTCTGCTAGCGGGCGGTCGGCGGACCGCCGGGAGCGGAACCGCCGTCGGGCTCCAGAGCGCCGACGAACGCCGGCTCACGGGTCGGGATTCCCGGCAGGGGCGCGACGGGGCGCCCGTCGTTCAGAATGTCCTCCAGCCTGGCCATCGCGGCATCGTCGGTCAATCGCAACGCCGGTGACAGACTTCTGCCAGAGCGCCCCCGACCTGCGGAGATCGCGGGATCGGGGGCAGCGGACTGGGCGTTGGGCTCACTGGGCGGCGGCCGTGCCGGCGGACGACTGGATGACGCGGGCGACGTGTACCCGGGACGGGCATCCCAACTTCCGCATCACCTGCCGCAGATGGTTCACCACGGTCCACTCGGATATGTCCAGCTGCCTGGCCACCTGCCGGTTGGTCAGCCCCTCGGCGACGAGCAGCGCTATCTGCTGTTGGCGGGGTGTCAACTCGCGTAGCGTCGGGTCGACCTCGGGCGGGGGCCCCGGCGGCGGGGCCAGCGCCTCCCGTGCCTCGTCCAGCGCGGCCCGTGGCGAGACGCCTGGGGCCCGCAGCCGCAGTCGGGCCAGCGCGCCGTCGGGCAGCGTCTCCGCCAACCGCGCCTCCAGCGCGCGGAGTTCCTCCTCGTCCTCGCCGAGGGGCAACCCGTGCCGCTCGCGCAGCACGCGCGCCGCGAACAGCATCCGCGCCGCGGCGAGGCGTTCGTCCTCCTGCTCGGTCGACGCGCTCAGCGCGGCCACTTCGAGCAGCGCCGCCACGCCGCCGGGGGAGGAGTCGGGGGCGGGCAGGCCGCCCAGCGCCTCCAGCGCGGCCGTCCTGGCGTCGACCGGGCGACCGGCCATGCGTCGCACCCGGACGAGGTCGAGCCGCAGCGCGGCCCTGACGCCCATGGCGTGCCAGCTGTCCAGGCCCGCCAGATCGTCCAGCGCCCGCCGCAGCGGCGCCTCCGCGTCCGGCGCGCCGAGGGCGGCGGCCACCAGGGCCTGGGTGCGGCGCGCCGCGGCGGCGCCCGTGCGGTCCCCGACCGCCTCGTAGGCGGCGACCGCGTCGGCCGCCAACGAGGCCGCGCCCGGCAGGTCGCCCGCGCGGCGCGCCAGTTCGGAGAGCTGCCCGGTCACCCGGGCGACGCCGAACCGGTCGCCGCTGCTGCGGTAGACCGTCTCCGCCTGCCGCAGCGCGGTGCGGGCGGCGGCCGTCTGGGCGGACAGCTCCGCCCAGCGGCCGGCGCCCTCCAGGGCCGGGGCGAGCGGCGAAGTGGCGTCGGCCGGCGCGGCCTGGACGGCGTCGATGGTCCGGTCGAGCAGCGCCGCCATGCCGGCCAGCACGCCATGCGCCACCCAGGCGTCCTCCAGGCCGAGCAACAGCCGCACGGCCGTGTCGTGTTCTCCCCGGTCCTGCGCGGTGCGCACGGCCAGGCGCAGATCCGCGAGCCTGCCGCCGACGGCGTCCAGCCAACGACCGCGCTCCGCCTCGTTGGCCAGCCCTTCGGCCGCTTCCCTGGCGAAGGCCGCGTAGTGCGCCAGGTGCCGGGCGTGTGTCTCCGCCAGCCGCGCGGGGTCGGCGGCCAGTTGGGTGCGGTAGTGGTTGCGGGTGGTGCGCAGCATCCGGAACTCGGGCTCGCCGTCGCTCTCGCTCTGCCGGTCGACGCTCAACAGCAGGCTCTTGTGCACCAGTCCGTCCATCACCCGGGCCGCGCGCCACCAGCTGAGGCCGCCCACGCGCTCGGCGACGGCCACGTCGACGGGCGACTCGCAGACCGCCAACCGCTGGATCAGGCTCTGCTCCTCCGCGCTGAGCGCGCCCTCGCCCCAGGCCAGCGCCGCCGACAGCGAACGATGCCGGTTGGCCACGTCCAAGGGCCGGGTGCGGTACGGGTGTTCGCCGCCGCGCAGCCGGGCCAGCAGGGTCCTGGGGCTGAGCGTCCCGACGGCTCCCGCGGTCACCTCGATGGCCAGCGGCACGCCGTCCAGCTCGGCGCAGATCTGGGCGATCGCCTCCAGGTCGGCGCCGTGCAGCACCTGGTTGCGGTAGTACGCCTGCACATGGCCGAGGAACAGCTCGACGGCCGGGGCGCCCCGCGAGACGGTGGCCTCGGGCCCCGTACCGGCCCACGCCGGAACGGGGCGCGTCGCGCGCGCCCCGGCGGTCAACGACTCGACGGTCAACGGCTCGGCGGTCAACGACTCGGCGGTCAACGGCTCGACGACGCGGGTGTCGGCGGTGAGCGGGCCGGCGGTCAGGGGTTCCAGCGGGAACAGGCGCTCGGCTGAGACGTCGAGCGAGGTCCTGCTGGTGACCAGCACGCGCAGCCGGGGGCAACGGTGGATCAGGGCGGCGAGGTCGAGCGAGAGCGCGGCGGCCACCAGATCGCAGTTGTCCAGCAGGAGCAGCACGGTCGGCCCGTCCGCGTCGGCGGCCAGCTGCTCGGCCAACTCCTCGGCCAGCTCGTTGACCTGGGCGTGGGGGGAGGCCAGGGCGGTGGCGTCGGCCGGGGCGCACTCCTTCCGGCTCGCGCCGGCGCGCGGGGTCGCGAGCCGCTCCCACGCGCCGGTACGGGCCACGGCCGGGGTGAGGGCGACGGCGATCTCGTGCCACGCGACATCCGGGCGGTCCGTCTCGGCCAGGTCGACGGTCACCACGCGGCGACCGCCCAGCGGCTCCTGTTCGGCGCAGACCGCCCTCGCCAGCCTGCTCTTGCCCACCCCGGCGGGCCCGGTGAGCGTCAGCAGTGGCACCGTTGGATCGATCAGCAGCCGCGTCACCGCGGCCAGTTCGAACTCCCGCCCCAGGAGCCGAGTCCGGGACGGGTGCCGCGGGGTCGTCTCCGCCGTCACCAGTTCCGGGACACGGCTCAAGGGAGCGGGCGAGGTGATGAAATCACGTCCCGACATGAGGTCCTCTCCCCCTTCCCCCTTCGGCCCGCGCGTGTGGCATGCCCGGACCCGGTCCCTGCGACATGAACGCCCGTGGTCTATGAGGCGCAACGCCACTGGGGTGATACTGCGGAGGCCCCAGGAAAGTCTGCTGGAGGCTCGGTGAATTCTCGCTGAAGTCCCAGCTCAGCCGCTGCGCGGCGCCGGGCCACGGTGGGCGCTTGCCGCGCTGGCACGGGACGGGCCCGCGCAACCGCTGCGCGACGCCGGGCCACGGTGGGGTGCCCCCGGCACACCCCTGCCGGCGGGCCGTTGGCGACGCGCGGATCGCGCCGCACCACCACGGAGTTCGACGAACCCCAGCCGCAGCACGCCGACGCCGCCTGCCGCGCTGGCACGGGACGGGCCCGCGCAACCGCTGCGCGGCGCCGGACCACAGTGGGGTGCCCCCGGCACACCCCTGCCGGCGGGCCGTTGGCGACGCGCGGATCGCGCCGCACCGCCACGGAGTTCGATATGCCCCGGGTGCGGCACGTCGAGGCCGGGGCGCCGGCCGGCGCGGCCTGTCGCGCGGGGACTCGGCCGTGACGACCGGCGCGTCACCGCGCGTCACCGCGCGTTGCCGCGCGTTGCCGCGCGTTGCCGCGTCACAACCCGACGCGTACCCCCCGCCCGGGGGGCCGCCGTGGTCAGGGGGTGGCGCGGCGGTAGGTGGTGAGGAGGTGGACGGCGAGGCCGAGGGTGAGGCCCCAGAAGGCGGAGCCGATGCCCCACCATTCGACTCCGGACGCGGTGACCAGGAAGGCGACCAGCGCGCTGTCCCGGTGGCGTTCCTCGGCCGTGGCGCTGGCCAGGGAGGCACCGATCGCGCCGAGGAGGGCGATGCCGGCGACGGCGGCGACCAACTCGACGGGGAGCGCGGTGAAGAGCGCGACGAGGGCCGTGCCGAAGACCCCGACCAGCACATAGCCCACGCCGCAGGTGATGCCGGCGACATAGCGGCGGCGCGGGTCCTCGTGGGCCTCGCGGCCGGTGCAGATGGCGGCGGTGATGGCGGCGAGGTTGATGGCGTGCGCGCCCGCGGGCGCGAGGACGGCGGAGGCGACGCCGGTGGTGACGACCAGCCGGTCCGGGCTGGCGTCGTAGCCGGCGGAGCGGAGCACCGCGATGCCGGGCGCGTTCTGGGAGGCCATGGTGACCAGGAAGAGCGGCAGCGCCAGGCCGATCGCGGCGTCGGGCGAGAAGCTGGGGGCGGTCAACTCGGGTCCCGCGAGGGAGAGTTCCACGGCACTGAAGTCGGCGTCGCCGGCCACAGCCGTGTAGAGGCAGCCGAGCAGCAGCGTCCAGGCGGTGGCCCAACGCGGGGCGAGGCGGCGGGCCAGCACATAGCCGGCCAGCATGAGGGCGATCAGCCCCGGGCTGGTGTCGGCGGCCCGGAAGACGTCGATGCCGAAGGAGAGCAGGATGCCGGCGAGCATGGCGGCAGCGACCGGCTGGGGCAACAGCCGCATCACGGTGCCGAAGAGGCCGGTGGCCCCGACCAACACCGTGGCGAGGGCGGCCAGCAGATAGGCGCCCACCGCCTCGCCGTAGGAGTAGGTGGCGAGCCCTGACACCAGCAGCGCGGCGCCCGGCGTCGACCAGGCGGTGAGCACCGGGGCACGGTAGGCCCAGCTCAGCGCGACGCAGGTGACGCCGGAGCCGATGGAGATCGCCCAGACCCAGGACTCCAGGCGGACCTCGCCGATACTGCCGGCGTCGGCGGCCTGGAAGACGATGGCCATCGGCCCCGCGTAGGAGACGATCACGGCGATCAGCCCGGCGGCGACCGCCGAGGTGGACATCGCGGCACGAAGGCCCGGCGCCTCGGCCCGGTCGGTCCGTTCGGCCCGTTCGGTCGGTCGCGTCCGCCGTCTGTCACGCCACCGCACTCGTTCACGCCTTTCACGGGCCGGAGCTGATCCCAGTTGACCGGATTTGGCCTGAGTCAACCGGAGTTGACCCGAGTTGGCCGAACCTGGCCGGGGGTCAGATCAGATGTACGGCCAAGAGGTTACCGATCACGAAGGAGATGACCCCGATCCGCTGGGTGCGGATGCCGAGCACGCGGGCGGCGAGCGCGTTGCCCTGGACGACGCCCGTGCGCAGCTGCACCGCGCGGGAGGCCAGCACGGGCGCCAGCACCAGGAGGAACCAGCCGGGGACGGCGCCGAGGGACCAGGCGACGAGCACGGCGACGGGTTCGAGCACGGTGAACGCCACGATCACCCGGCGGTAGTTGGCGGGCGAGGTCAGGGTGGCGAGGTTGCGGCGCCTGGCCAGCCGGTCGCCCTCGACGTCGTTCATGTTCGAGTAGAGCGAGACCAGCAGGCTCCAGAGGCCGAAGAGCAGCGCCTCCAGGATGATCAGCCCGGTGGTGGTGCCGGTGAGCAGCCCGTACGGGAGCAGCACCACCATCGCGGGGCAGAAGAGCAGGAGCAGTTCCTGGGCACCGTGATAGCTGAGTTTGAGGCCGTAGGAGTACTGGACGGCGAGGACGACGGTCAGCAGCAACAGCGCGCAGACCCACAGCGGTTGGTGGGGCGCCAGCAGCGCGGTCGCCGACCAGATGACCAGGCCCCAGGCGACCGCGCCCCAGCCGAAGAGCCAGGCCTGGCGGGCCGTGAGGCTGCCGCTGAGCAGCGGTTTGCGGGACAGGTCGCGCAGCTGGCCCGTCTCCGGCTGGTAGTTGCGCGCGTCACTGCCGTCCCGCAGCCCGGTCAGGTCGTCGAAGGCGACGGTGGCGGCGACCACGCCGCCCTGGCCGAGGACGAAGAGCGCGAGCAGGGCGAACGTCTGCCAGTCCCAGAGTTGGGAGCCGGGGAGCGCGGCCCACACCAGCAGGACGCAGAGGTAGAAGTCGAAGAAGGCGAGCTTGCCGAGCTTCGCGTACGCCTTGAGCCGGTTCGTCCGGGGTGAGACATCCGGCTCGCCGGTCCGCACCGTGTTCACGGCCATGGGGCCACGCCTTTCCGATGTCCGATGAGGTCGACGGGGTGCCGGCTCCGCGATGGGACCGACGGGTGCGCGCGGTCAGCGGGGCTTGCGGCCGTAGGTGGAGATCAGCACCTGGCTCAGCCAGCGGTGGCCCGGGTCGTCCAGGGCGGCCAGCGCCTCGTTCACGCGTTCCTCGGTGAGCAGCCCGGCGGCGAGCAGCTTGGGGCGGAGGTACTCCAGCCACAGCACGTACATCCGGGCCTGGAGGGTGCCGCCCCTGACCATCACCGCCCGGCCCTCGGCCGAGACGTCGACCAGCTCGGTGGCGAGCGCCGCCTCCAGGTCGAGTTGGCCGCCGCGCGCCTCGTAGCCGGCGCGGGCCATCACGTCGTAGCAGGCGGTGTGGACGTCCTTGAGGAAGTCCTCGGCGACGGCGGAGCGGAAGAGCGTCAGCGAGTCGGTGTCCTCAAGGAACAGCACGCCGCCCGGCTTGAGGGCGCGCACCATGCGGGTGACCGCGATGTCGCGGTCCTCCAGGTGTTGCAGGACCATCCGCGCGTGGATCAGGTCGAAGGTGTCGGAGGGCAGTTGGTCGCCGCGCAGGTCCAGTTTGGCGACCTCGACCTGGGGGCGGTCGATCCAGTCGAGCGGCGCGGTCTCCAGGTCGGCGGCGACCACCCGGCCGCCGGTGCCGACGCGTTCGCCGAGCCAGTCGGCGATCGAGCCACGGCCGGCGCCGACTTCCAGGCAGGTCCAGCCGGGGGAGACGCCCAGGCGGTTGAGGCGTTCGATGGTGCCCTGGTCCCAGAGCGCCTCGTTGGCGCGGAGCCGTTCGGTCTCGCGGTCCCAGGCCGAGTCGAAGATGTACGGGCTGTCGTCTCCCGCGCCGCCGCCGGTGAGGATGGGCGGTAGCGAGGACAGGCTTTCGGCGACGCTCACGGTCAACCCCCGAAGTGCTCGTCGGTGACGGGGGAGCGGTCGGCCCTCCCCGCGGTTCGCCGGCCGGCCCCACGCCGCGCGGCGGGGCCCTCGTCGGCTCCGTACGGCCGTTCATGGGTAGCGTGCTCCGGGCGGTCGGACGGTGAGTCACCTTAGGAACCGAACGGCGCGCGCCGCCATGACAATGAGGTGCCGAGCTGGGCGGGCCACGAGCAAGAACCTGTCACCCCGGCCCGGCGGCGGCCCTCGCCCGGTGCCTCGGCCCGCCGCGAACGGCGCGGCGCCGTGCGGCGTCAAGCCCGGTTCCCTGCGGGCAAGTTGTTGCCGTTGTAGCGACCCCTACTCCTTCGTACGGTCGTGAGGGCGCCCGTCCTCGGGGCGCGGGGTCGCCCCGAACCCTGCGGCGCCCCGGTCCCCCGTGCCCGACGGCATGGCGCCGCGCGTGGACCGCGCACCCTCCCATGAAGCACCACGATTGAGGAGACCGGTGGGTACTTCGGCACAGGGACTGACAACGGGCGAGCGGACCGGACCGGCCGGTCCGGGGCCGGAAGTCGCCTTCTTCTCGCAGGCGGACTCCTTCAAGGAGCTGTGGCCGCTGATCAGCCGGCATGTCGGCGAGGTCTTCGATCGCGGGAAGTTCTCCCACGGGCGGAAGGTCGCCGAGTTGGAGCGCGCCATCCGCGAGTACACCGGGGCCCGGCACGCCATCGCGGTGAACTCGGGCACGGACGCGCTGGTGTTGCTGCTGCGCGCCGCCGGCATCGGGCCCGGCGACGAGGTGATCGTGCCGGCGTTCAGTTTCTTTGCCTCCGCGTCCGCCGTCACGCTGGCGCGCGCCACCCCGGTCTTCGCCGACATCACCGCGGACGGCGACTACGGGATGGACGCCGCGTCCTTCGAGTCGAAGATCACCGAGCGGACCCGCGCGGTGCTGCCGGTCCATCTCTTCAGCCAGCTGGCCGACATGGCGGCGCTGAACGACGTGGCCGAGCGGCACGGGCTGCTGGTCCTTGAGGACAGCGCCGAGGCGATCGGGATGCGCTGGGACGGCGTCCACGCGGGGCTGTTGGGCGCCGGCGGTGTGCTGTCGTTCTTCCCCAGCAAGACGCTGGGCGCGGTGGGCGACGCCGGCATGATCCTCACCGACGACGAGGAGATCGCCGAGCGCGCCGGAACGCTGCGCCACCACGGTCGGATGGGCAGGACCATCGACCACATCGCCGGCATCTCCAACCTGTCGGGGGCCAGCGGCACCAACAGCAAGATGGACGACATCCAGGCGGCGGTGCTGGTCGCCAAACTGTCCAGGCTGGACGAGGACATCGCGCGGCGCCGGTTGCTCGCCGACGCCTACAGCGAGCGGCTGAGCGGCGTCGAAGGGGTGCTCGCCGTGCCCCGGCTGCTGCCCCGCGCCGTGCCGTCGGAGCCGGTCTTCTACGTCTATCTGATCGAGGTCGAGCGGCGCGACGAGCTGGTCGACCACCTGGCGCGGCGCGGCATCGGGACCGAGACGTACTACCCGCGCCCGCTGCACCACCAGCCGGCCTACGCGCCGGCCGACGGTTCGACGCCGCCCTCGCTGCCGAACGCGGAGGCGGCCAGCCACCGCACCGTGGCCCTGCCGCTGTATCCGGATCTCACCGTGGAACAGGTCGAGACCGTGTGCGCGGCCGTCGTCGACTTCTACGCCGGGAGGCAGTGAGATGGCGCTCATCCCGTTCTTCCCGCCGGACCTGTTCGAGGAGGACCGGCAGGCGCTGCTCGACGTCCTCTACGAGGTGGGCACCGACCCCGAGCAGAAGTTCATCCTGGGCCGGCGCTCCGCCGCCCTGGAGGAGGAGCTGCGCGAGTCCACCGGGGCCGGTTCGGTGATCGCCTGTTCCAGCGGCACCGGGGCGCTCAACCTGGCCGTGCAGGCGCTGGGCGTCGGCCCGGGCGACGAGGTCGTGGTGCCGGCGTTCTGCTGCCAGCCGGTGGCGTCCTCGGTGGCGAACCTGGGCGCCACGCCGGTCTTCGCCGACTGCGATCCGCACACCATGGTCATCGATCCCGAGGACATGGAGCGGTCGATCACCGACCGCACCAAGGCGGTGATGCCGGCGCACGTCTTCTCGATCATGGCCGACATGCCGCGCGTCAACAAGATCGCGCACGACCGGGGCATCCCGGTCATCGAGGACGCGGCCGTCGCCCAGGGCGCGGTGTTGGACGGGGTTCCGTCCGGGCGTTGGGGCGATCTGGGCGCGTTCTCGTTCTTCCAGGTGAAGGCGTTCGGCACCGTCGGCGAGGGCGGCGTGGTGCTCACCGACGACGACGCGTTGGCGGCCAGGGTGCGGATGCTGCGCAACCACGGGCAGGACGGCGTCACCCGTTTCCTGCACCACGAGGTGGGGCAGAACAGCCGCTTCGACGAGGTGGTCGCCGGCTTCCAGCTGCGCCGGCACGGCGGGTTCGCCGACCGGTTGGAGCGGCGGGCGCGGATCGCCGACTACTACACGGAGCGGTTCGCGCCGCTGGCCGACCGTGGGGTTACGGCCCCGCCGGCCGGGCGCAACGGCCGGTGCTACTACGTCTACTCGCTGCTGGTGCGGCGCCGCGGCGATCTGCGGGCGTGGCTGACCGAGAAGGAGATCGGCAGCCACGTGTACTACCCGGTGCCGCTGCCGCTCCAGCCGGCGTTCGCCGAGTTCGCGCCCGAGGGCCGCGTCTGGCCCGGCGCGCAGTACGCCAGCGACCACAATCTCGCCATCCCGATCTGGCCTCATCTGACCGACGCCCAAGTGGAGTACATCGCCGACTCGGTGTGCGAGTTCTTCGACTAAG
The DNA here is from genome assembly GCF_020740535.1 of Streptomyces profundus. Classification (NCBI taxonomy): domain Bacteria; kingdom Bacillati; phylum Actinomycetota; class Actinomycetes; order Kitasatosporales; family Streptomycetaceae; genus Streptomyces; species Streptomyces profundus. Next base: position 3,581,809 of record NZ_CP082362.1, on the reverse strand, counting down.
GAGTACCGGGATGCAGCCTTCGATGGCCTCGAAACTGGTCGTCATGGGACAGGGCTACGTCGGACTGCCGTTGGCCGTCGCGGCGGCGGAACGCGGTTACCAGGTCGTCGGATACGACGTCGACGAGGGGCGCGTCAAGAAGCTCTCGGTCGGTGAGTCCTATGTGGGCGACATCGGCTCGGAGCGCCTCGCCGCGCTGTTGGACGCGGGCCGCTACCGGCCCTCGGTGGCCGACGAGGACCTCGCCGGGTTCGACATCGCGGTGATCACCGTGCCCACGCCGCTGCGCGACGGCGAGCCCGACCTGTCGTACATCGAGTCGGCGGGCATCGCGCTCGCCGCCCATCTGCGGCCCGGGGCCGTGGTGGTGCTGGAGTCCACCAGCTATCCGGGCACGACCGAGGAGGTGCTCGGGCCGCTGCTGCACCGGGAGTCCGGGCTCGCGCCCGGCCGGGACTTCCATCTCGGCTACAGCCCCGAGCGGATCGATCCCGGCAACGAGCGGTGGACGTTCACGACCACGCCCAAGGTGGTGTCGGGCGTCGACGAGGCGTCGCTGGCGCGGATCGCGGACTTCTACGGTTCGGTGGTCCAGGAGGTGGTGCCGGCCGGGACGCCGCGCGTCGCCGAGCTGGCGAAGATCCTGGAGAACACCTTCCGACAGGTCAACATCGCGCTGGTCAACGAGTTGGCCACCCATGCCGATGGTCTCGGCGTGGACATGTGGGAGGCGCTGGACGTGGCGGCGACCAAGCCGTTCGGCTTCATGCGCTTCACGCCGGGGCCAGGCGTCGGCGGGCACTGCCTGCCGGTCGACCCGCTGTATCTGTCGTGGAAGGTGGAGCGCACCCTCGGCACCAGGTTCCGACTGGTGGAGCTGGCCGCCGAGTTGAACGACCAGATGCCGGAGTATGTGGTCCGGCGCCTGGAGCGCGGCCTCGACCGGCGCTCCACGGCGCTGTCCGGCGCGCGGGTGCTGCTGCTGGGGCTGGCGTACAAGGCGAACAGCGGCGATGTGCGGGAGTCCCCCGGGGTGGACATCGCCCGGCTGCTCGCCCGGGCGGGCGCCGAGGTCCGCATCGTCGACGCCCATGTGACGGAGTACCCGTCCGGGTTGCTGCCGTCGGGCCCGGTGGCGCCGACGGCGGTCGAGCTGACGGCGGAGGAGATCGCGGCGGCCGACGCGGTGCTGCTGGTCACCGACCACGACGGCGTGGACTACGAGCGGGTCACCGCCTCGGCCCGCTATGTGCTGGACTGCCGGCGCCGGTTGGCCCCCGGCGGGGCCGTGGAGTCGCTGTGACGTAGCGGCGGGTTGGACACGGCCAGCGCCCCCCGGCCCGTCGAACGGGCCGGGGGGCGCTGCCGTGGTCGGGTCAGTTGGGGCCGCCGAAGCGGACCTCCATGCCGGGCACCAGGCCCTGCTCGGGCCCGGTCGTCGGGGTGTCGACGGCGATCAACACGTTGTAGTGGTTGGGGAAGTGGCAGTCGTCGAAGCCGAGGACGGCGCCGATCCTGCGGCCGTCCGCCCACACCTCGTCGCCCCGGTCGAGCACGCCGGCGGACTCGATCTCGACGAAGCCGAGGAACCCGACCCGGTCGACGACCGCGCCGGGAGTGGGGTCCAGCTGGTCGGTGGTGACCAGCTCGTGCACCTCTCCCCTGCGCACACAGCGGCTGGCGAACTCCGTCAGGCTCATGCCCCGGTCGTCCCTGCGGTGGGTGAGGATCTTCACCAGCGTGGAACGCACGGGGAACTTCAGCCCGTCCTCGCTCGGATCGGGCCCGGGCACGGCGGTGCTCGGCGCGCCCTGCGAACGGTAGACCCGGTCGACCAGTTCGAGGGCGGCGAGCCCCTCCTCGCCATGGCCACGGCCGGCCCGCACGGCGGCGGCGAACTCGGTCAGCACGCCGACGTACTCGTGCCACAGGGACCTCTTGAACCCGTCGTGCCCGCCGAGCATGTCGGCGTGGTGGACGGTGCCGTCGGCGAGGTGGACCTCGATGTCCTTGCGCTCGCCCGGGTACGCCCAGTCCAGCTCGATCCTGGCGGTGGCGCCCGAGGCGGCGCGCAGTTCGACGGTGGCCTGCCGGTCGACGCCCTCGGCGTCGCGCAGCACCTTGGCCTCCACCAGCGAGAGGGCGCCGAGGAACTGGCGCGCGGTGTCGAAGGCGTTGGGCCCGTTGTCGGCGACGCAACCGCCGCCGCACCGCTCCGGGTCCAGATACCAGCGGTCGTCGCCCGCGTGCTCCTCGATCCGCTCCAGATAGCGGACGGTCAACGAGGTGACGGGGACATCGGCGGGCAGCCGTTCCAGCAGCGCCAACGCGTTGTCGTTGTAGCGGCGGTGGAAGGAGGTGAAGAGCACCACGCCGGCGTCCCTGGCCGCCGCCACCAGCGCCCGGCCGTCCGCGACCCTGGTGGTCAGCGGCTTCTCCACGCAGACGGCGACGCCGGCGGCGACGGCGTCGGCGCACACCGCGTGGTGCACGTCGTTGGGGACGTTGACGACCACCGCGTCCAGGCCCGGCGTGGCGAGCAGCTGCCGGTGGTCGGTGTGCACCGGCATCCGGGGCCTGAACGGGTCGAGCGCGGCGGGCCGCAGATCGCAGACGGCGACCAGCTCGACGTCCGGCAGCTCGTCGAACGCGGCGACATAGAACTTCGAGATGACGCCGAGGCCGATCAGGCCCACACGCAGCGGCTCGCGCTCTGTTTCGGTGGTGCTCACGCGGGGTCTCCTTCGACACGGGTGGCGGGCGGGGCCGTAACGCCCAGCTCGGCCGCCACGGCGTTCAGTTCGGCGCAGAGCGCGCGGCTCACCGGCACCCCGTCGCGGCGCGCCGCCCGCTGGGTGAGCGCCTCGCGGTGGCCCGGGTAGCTGACGGGCCGCGCCGGGTCGATCGGCGGGCAGTCGAGGAGCGCCTGGAAGAGGCCCTCGGCCTGGCCGAGGAAGCCGTCGGCCGGGCGCAGCGCGCCGGGCGCGACGGCCAGCGCCAGGATGCCGATGTCGTCGTCGCGGCCCGACGGGCTGCCGTCGCCGTCGAGGGCCTCGGCGGCCGGGCCGAGCCCCGCGCCAGGCACCAGCGCGGCCAGCACCTCGACCAGCAGCGCCAGGCCGTAGCCCTTGTAGGCGCCGGTCTCCGGCCGGCCGCCGAGCCACATCGGGTAGCCGTCGCCCCGGTCGAGCGCGGACGGGTCGGTGACCGGCCGGCCCTCGATGTCCTGGAGCCATCCCTCGGGGATGGACTGCCCGGCGCGGGCGGCCTGCCGCACCCGGCCGGTGGGCACCACGGTGGTGGACATGTCGAGGACGAACGGCGGGAGTTCGGGCCCGGCCGGGGCGGCGATGGAGAGCGGGTTGGTGCCGAGCATCGCGGCCCGACCGCCCGGCGGCCGGCCGATCCGCTGGCCGCCGCAGTTGGAGGCGAGGATGCCGATCGCGTCGCGGGCGGCGGCGCGCGCGGTGTGCACGCCGGCGCAGCCGAAGTGGGTGGCGTCGCGCAGCGAGACCAGGCCGATGCCGTACTCGGTCGCGCGGTCGACGGCGAGGTCCATCGCCTCGCTGGCCGACCAGAGGCCGAGGGAGCGCCGGGAGTCGAGGAGCACGGCGGCGCCCCGGTCGGCGAGCACCTCGGGCTCGGCCGCCGGGTCGGCCCGCTTGTCGTCGAAGAGCGGCAGATAGAGCCGGGTGAGGTTGGTCAGCCCGTGCGAGCGCAGTCCGGCGAGGTCGCCGTAGACCAGCGCCTCGGCGGCCAGGCGGGCGCGCCGCGCCGGCACGCCCCTGGCGGCGAACACCTCGGCGGCGAACGTCAGCAGATCGTCGTAGGGGACGCGGACATCGTCGCGGAACGCCTCGGGGCCCGGCTCCATGGGCCCTGGGGTTGGCTTCGTTGGCTCGGTGGCCGAGGTGGTCATCGGGGTTCCTTCGTTGCGCGGGCGAAGCGGTCGAGGAGGCGGGCGATGCCTCCGGCGTAGGTCTCCAGATCGGCGACGTCGGCGAACTCGCCTTCCGCGTGGGCCTGGTTGGCGTCCAGGTCGCCGGGACCGTAGACGGCGGTGTAGGCGTCGTCCGCGCCGGCCAGCCAGATGGCGTCGCAGGTGAAGGCGGGCTCGTCGGGGGCGGCCGGCGGGATGCCGGCCTCGGCCAGCAGCCGCTCGGCCCACGGGTCGTGGGCGTCGAGCGCCGGCAGTCCGCGCTTGAGCCAGTCGAGGGTGACGACGGCGCGGGCGTCGGCCGCGGTGCGGGCGAAGTCGGGCAGCTCGGCGAAGTCCGCGACGAAACGGTCGAGCGCCGCGTCCAACTCCCCCCGCAGCGCCTCCTCAAGGGCCGCGCCGGCGGCGGTGGTCGGATAGGCGAGGTTGAGCAGCAGGCGGCCCGTGCCGTAAACGCGGTTGTGCAGGTCGCCGGTGTGCAGACCGGCAACGCAGACCCGGGTGCCGGGCACCAGGCCCGGGAGCCGGCGGGCAAGGTGCGCCGCGACATGGCCGAGCAGCACGGTGGCGTTGTGGCCGCCGCCGGGCCGGTCGTCAATGGTGTCCTGGCCGTGCACCGAGACGCGGGCCGTCATGGCGGCCGTGGAACGGGGCAGCAGCCGCCCGGCCGTGGGCTCGCAGAAGATGTTCAACCGGCCGGTGAAGCCGCGTTCCACCAGGTCCCTGGTGCCGAACACCCCCATGGCGCCGCCCTCCTCACCGGCGACCAGCTGGATGAGCACCCCGATGTCCGTGCCGAGCGCCCCGGTGGCCTCGACGGCGGCGCGGACGCCGGCGAGCAGCGCGACCGCCGGGCCCTTGGCGTCGATGGCGCCCCGGCCGTGGAAGCGGTCGCCGACCAGCCGGGGCGGCTCGCCGCCGGCCACGGTGTCCAGATGCGCGTTGAACATCACGGTGCGCTCGCGGGGCAGTTCGGGGCCGAGCCGCAGCACCATGTTGGGCTGGCAGGCCAGGAAGCCGGGCGAGGTGGCCGCCGCCTCCCGCACCGCCAGCGGGACATGCGGCCCGGCCAGCGCCGACGGGTGGGCCTCGGCGTGGTGCACCACCGCGAAGCCGAGCGGCGAAGCGGCCTTGGCGTAGGCGCGTTGGGCGGCGGCGATCCTGGGCGGCGGCCCGGCCGCGCCGACCTCAAGCGGGCCCGCGGTCGGCAGCTCCATCAGGCGCAGCAGCAGCGCCCGCTCGTCGGGCAGCAGCGGGACGGTCGACGGCTCCACGGTCACCTGGCCGCCGCCACGGCGGGGACCACCTCGTCGGCGATCAGCCGCTCCAACGTCCGCCCGTAGGCCACGAACCGCGACACCCCGTCGGGGCCGGCGTCGGCCAGCGCCTCGTGCGGCCGGACGCTGATGTGCGGCTCGATGGAGAGCACCCCACGGTAGCCGGCGGCCAGCAGGTCCCGCAGGCAGTCGGCCACCCGGCAACGGCCCTGCCCCGGCAGGGTGTAGTGGGCGTCCTCCGGGGTGCCGACGGCGTCCTTGACGTGGACGTGGGCGACATGCGGGGCGATGTCCGCCAGCAGGGCGTGCGCCTCGTAGTCGTAGGCCACGCCGTTGCCGATGTCGAAGAGCAGCCGCAGCGCCGGGCTGTCGACGTGCTCCAGCATGTCGAGCATGCGGTCGGCCTCCCGTCCGGCCCAGCCGGCGCAGTTCTCGTGCACCAGCACCAGGCCCGCGTCCTCGGCGCGCCTGGTGAGCTCGGCGATCCGGGTCAGCGTCTCGGCGCGCCAACGATCTTCCGGCAGGCCGTCGTTGGGGTAGGACATGACGCGCACCAGGTTGGTGCCGAGCGCGTGGCAGCGGGGTGCGAGGGCGGCCAGCTCGCGCAGGTCCTCTTCGAAGTCGCCGGTGATCGGCCGGCCCCAGTTGGCGATCCTGGCGTCCACGCAGGCCGCCGAGAGACCGGCCGCCGAGAGGCGTTCCCGCAGGTGGTCGAAGGCGGCGTCGTCCAGGTCCCCCAGCGCGACGCCGTCGATGTTGCGCAGCTCGATCAGGCCCCAGCCGAGCCCGGTGAGCGCGGCGAGTTGGGTGTCGAGCTCCGCGCCCGCCTCGTCTCCGATGCCGGCGAGCGCGATGCCGTCGGGCAGGGTCGGGGGCGGCGTGGGCGTGTGGTCATCCGGCATGGAGCGTCTCCCTCAGGGTGGCGGAGCCTTGGATGTCGGTGCCGGGCTCCTCGGCCCGGCTCAGTTCCTTGGCCTCCTCCAGGACGGCCACCACCCGGGCCTGGAGTTCGAAGTCGGCGCTGAGGTCGGTCGCGCTGGCCAGCCCGCGGTAGGCGCGCAGCAGGCAGGCGGAGAGCGCGTCGTCCTCGAACACCTCGGCGGTGGCGGGACGGCCGTCGGCCGCCACGCTCAGATGGGCGTAGTGGTCGTCCTCGCTGATCGGGTAGTGGCCGACCAGGGTGCCGCCCTCGAAGTCGAGGGTGAAGCTGCGCTCGCGGACCGGAGAGGTCAGATCGCAGCTCAACTCGCTGACGACGCCGCTCTCGTGGCGCAGGAGCAGCGTCGAGGTGCCCATCCGGGGGACCACCCGGCCGTCGGCGCGGGCGTGCGTCCAGGACGCGTCGACGACGCGCGCGTCGCCGGCGAGCCGCAGCGCGACGCCGACCGCGTGCGGCGGTTCGACGTCGAAGACCGTCGGGTGGCTAGGGGTGGTGAGCGAACGGCGCAGGCGCGGCTTGCGCTGCCGCACGGTGACCCGTCGCAGCTGGCCGAGCGAGCCGGTGCGGACCGTCTCCGACATCCGTTGGGTGAGGGTGCTGGAGAGCCAGGGCGCGACGACCACCAGCGCGATGCCGTGCGCGTCGCGCAGGGCGCGGATGTGGTCGACGACGGCCGAGCCGGTGCCCAGCGGCTTCTCCACCACGAAGGAGCGGAAGCCGAGGCCGATCAACTCGGCCAGCAGGTCGACCCGTTCGGTGGGCGGGGTGCACAGGTGCACGACGGTGCGGGCCACGTCGAGGCGTTCGCGCGCCTCGGCCAGGGAGGCCACCCGGGTGAGGCCACGGGGGGCGGTGCCCTCCGGCAGCGGCAGCGGGTCGTAGCCGAGCGGCGGCCCGGCCGCGAACAGGTCCGCGTCCGCCGCCGGCAGCGCGCGTTCCCGCAGCCGGGTGAGGACGGGCAGATGCAAGCCGCGCCCCGAACGGCCCAGGCCGACGACCAGGGTCTGCAACAACGGACGACTCCTCACACTCCGGACGAAGAAGCTGTGGTCGAAGAAGCTGTGGTCGAAGAGGTTCTGGTCGAGGCCGTGGTCGACGAGGCCCCGCGCGGGGCCCGTGCGCGGGCGCCGGTCCCGTCAGTCCCCCGTGCCCGGCGGGGTGGTGGAACGCCCGGCCTCGCCGCTCGTGCCCGCCGCGTTCGGCGCCCCGGCCTGGGCCGGGATCTCGACCGACTCCCGCAGGCCGAAGCGGTCGTGCACCCGCCGAAGCGGCTTCGGCGCCCACCAGTTGGCGCGTCCGGCCAGCCGCATGAAGGACGGCACCAGGGCGCCGCGCACCAGCGTGGCGTCCATGATGACGGCCAGCGCGAGGCCGAGGCCGATCGCCTTCAGATAGACGACGCCGCTGGTCAGGAAGCCGATGAAGACGATGGCGATCAGCACGGCCGCGGCCGAGATCAACCGGCCCGTGTGGCCGAGGCCCTGGGCCACGGACAGCTGGTTGTCGCCGGTCTTGTCGTAGGACTCCTTGATCCGGGAGAGCAGGAAGACCTCGTAGTCCATGGAGAGCCCGAACGCCACGCAGAACAGCAGGATCGGGACGCTCCAGGTGATGGTGCCCGTCACCGTGAAGTCCCCGACGATGCCCTCCAGATGGCCGCTCTGGAAGCCCCACACCAGCGCGCCGAAGGTGGCGCTGAGGCTGAGCAGGTTCAGCACCAGCGCCTTGGCCGGCAGCAGCAGGCTGCCGGTCATCAGGAACAGCAGCACGAAGGTGGAGCCCACGATGATGCCGAGCGCCAGCGGCAGCCGGGACATCATGGAGTCGATGGAGTCGACGAGTTCGGCGCTCGGCCCGGAGACCAGGACGGACGAGGGCGCGGGCGTGTCGCGCACGTCGTGCACCAGCCGCTCGCCCTCCTCGGACATGGCCTCGTGCTCGGGCACGATCTTCAGGTAGACGCCGTCGCCGGCGTAGCCCGCGTGCTGCGGGCCCGGGTCGGCGACATGGGCGCCGTCGTGGTAGCCGCCGGTGACCGTCTCGACATGGGCCACGCCGGGGAGCCCCGACAGCTCCCGCGCGTAGTCGTCGATGGCCTGGGTCGCACCCGCCGCGTCCGGGAGGTCCTCCAGGACCACCGTCATGGCCTGGTGCTCCTGCGAATTGAACTCCTCCCGCACCACGTTGCCCACCTCGTGGGAGGCGGCGGACCGCGGCAGCACCCGCTCGTCGGCCAGGCCGAGCTTGAGGTCGAGGAACGGCGAGCCGAGCACCAGCAGCAGCGCCACGATCGAGGTGCCGATGAGCACGGGGAACCGCATGACGCGCAGCGCCAGCCGGTACCAGAAGCCCTGCCCGTCGACGCTGCCGGCGAGCCCGCCGTCCCTGTGCTTGCGGATCCGCCACTTGTCGATGCGCGGGCCCAGCACCTTGAGGAGCGCGGGGAGCATCGTCAGCGAGGCGGCGGCGGCCAGCAGCGCCGTGGGGATGCCGGCGTAGGCGAAGGAGCGCAGGAAGTAGAACGGGAAGACCAGCAGCCCGCTGAGCGCGATGGCGACGGTCAGCGCGGAGAACAGCACGGTGCGGCCCGCCGTGCGCATGGCGATGACGATGGCCTCGTCCGTGTCGGCGCCGCGCCGCAGCTCCTCGCGGTACCTGCTGATGATGAAGAGGCTGTAGTCGATGGCGAGGCCGAGCCCGAGGCCCGTCGCGATGTTGAGCGCCAGCACCGACACGTCGGTCATCTCGGTCAGCACCCGCAGCAGCAGGAAGACCGCGGCCATGGTGAAGAGGCCGACGCCCAGCGGCAGCATCGCGGCGACCACGCCGCCGAAGACCAGCACCAGGGCGATCAGGATCACCGGGAAGACCAGGGCCTCGGCCTTGAAGAGGTCCTTCTCGGTCTGCGTGGTGATGTCCTCGTTGGCCTGCGCGACGCCGCCCGGCTGGACCGTGAGGCCGTTCACGTCGTCGCCCTCGTAGGCGTCGATGTGGTCGTCCATCCACGCCTGGATGTCGTCCTCGTCGCCGTCGATGCGCGCCAGCACCAACGCCCGGTCGGCGTTCTCGCCGCGCAGCTCGGGCGGCCCGCCCAGCGTCCAGTACGAGTAGGACTCGACGACGTCGGGCTCCTCGCCGAGGCGCTGGGTCAGCGCCGCGCCCGCCTCGGCCACGACCGGGTCGTCCACGCCGCGTTCGTCCGTGACCAGCAGCACCAGGTTGGGGTCGCCGGCGCCGAAGCGGTCCTGAAGCGCCTCGGTGCCCCGCGCCGACTCGGTGGACGAGTCCACATAGCCGCCGGTGGAGAGCTTGTTGAAGACACTGCCGCCCACCGCTCCCGAGACGGCGAACAGCAGCACCACCACATACAGCAGGCTCTTTCGACGTCGCAGGACGAACTGGGCGAGTCGTGCCAGCATCTCTTCTCCTCCTGTGTGCCGTGCCGGTCTTGCCAGCCGCGCCGGAACACGGCGTCCCGCCGCGTCGGTGCCCGGCGGGCCGCTCCGCTACGCCTTCGCGAGCAGCGAGTTGGCCGCCCGGATGCCGGTGCGCATCGACCCCTCGGCCGTCGGGTTGGCGAGGAAGTCGCCGGCGAAGACGACGGGACCGTGCTGGTTCCGGGCCAGGGCAGCCGCCTTGACATAGCGGCCGGGCTCGGGCCAGGGCAGGCCGACCCTACGCTCCACGATGTGGAACGGCTCGGCGTCCTGGGGGAAATCCGGCCAGAGTTCCGGCGCCAGCTCAAGGGCCCGCTCGTACTGCTGTTCCTCGGGGGCGCCCAGCAGTTCCTTGGTCGCCTGGCGGCCCATGTAGACGAAGGTCAGCTCCTTCTCGCGCCGTTCGTCCCCGTCGATGTGGGTCTTGGGCACGGTGATGATGCTGCGCACGATGCGCGTCCCGGGGCCGCCGGGGACGATGTGCTCGTTGGACGGCATGAGCCCGCGGTCGATCAGGTACGAGACGGAAAGGGCCGGTTCGTACCGCTGCGAGTCGGCGAACCTCACCATCTCGGGGTCCGCGATGTCGCTCGGCAGCGGAGCGGCGAGCTTGGCCGCCACCGGAGCGGTGGTGGCGATCACCACCTCGTCGAACGCCTCGCTCGACGAGGAGCCGTCGGCCTCGGAGAACGTCAGCACGACCTCGCCGCCGTCCCGCACCGCCACCTCGGTGACGGAGGTGCCGAGCCGCAGCGTGGCGCCCTTCGCCATCCGCTCGGCGACGGTCTCCATGCCGCGCCCGAAGACGTAGAACTTGGAGCCGACGACGTTGGCCAGCATGCCCATCACATGCGCCTGCGAGATCTCGTCGCAGCGCCACAGCCAGAACGACTCGATCAGCGGCCGGATCAGGTACTGGAAGGCGTCGGGGGACATCGCCTTGGAGGCCCAGTCCGCCGCGTTGGTCCCGTCGTCGACGCGGGCCAGATGCTCGGGCTCGAAGAGGTCGAGCTTCTTGCGCCTGGTGGTCAGCTTCGTCGACGTCGTCAGGAAGCGGAGCCGGTCGCCGAGCTTGGTGTGCGGGTAACTCAGCAGGCTGCGCACGGAGTCGGAGGCCAGCGGCACCTGCTTGCCGTTGGCGACGATGATCATGCTGTTCTTCATCTCGACCATGTCGTCTTCGAGCTTGTACTCGCGGATGCGCTCGAACAGCGTCTTGTACATGGTGAGGAACCACAGGTTGATGCCGGTGTCGGGGGAGATCTCCGGACGGTGCCAGGACCGGGCCCGACCGCCCAGCGCCTCGGCGGTGTCGAAGAGGGTGACCTCGCGCCCGGCCTGGATCAGTTCACGTGCGGCTGCGGTGCCTGACATTCCGCCACCGACGACGGCTACTCGCTTGGGCTTCGGCATGACGGGCCTTTCGGACTGGGGCGGTAGGGGTTCTGGGGTTCAGGGCCTTGGGGTTCAGGGCAGGGTGGAGTGCGGCGAACGGGCCGCGCGACGTGCGCGCGGGGCGGTCAGCTCGCCTGACGGGGCGGCGACGCGTCGGCGACCGCCGTGGCCCCGCCGCCCGTCTCCGCGAGCCGGGCCAGGACGCGCGCCGCCGCGTGCGCCCCCGAGCGCACCGCGCCCTCGCTGCTGGCCCGCACATAGACCCAGTCCCCCGCGTACTCCACGGGACCGGCCGGGCGGGCCGCGAAGGCGGGGCGGGCGGCGAGCGCCTTCGGCGCCGGCTCGACCGCGCCGTGCGGGAAGCGGTGCGTGAACGAGGTGTGGCAGGCGTCGCCGATGCCCGGCACATACGCCTCGGCCCGCTCCAGCAGGGTCTTGGAGATCGACTCGTCGGACTCCTGGAGCAGATCGGCGGTCACCCCGGTCGACGGCAGCAGCGTGATGATGCCGCGCCCCTCGGGGGCCCGGTTGGCCGCCTTGTTGTGCTCGACGGTCAGCCCGCCCAGCACCTCGTCCTCGCGGTGGGGCAACAGCAGGGCGTAGACGGGCGGCTGACGCCGGCGGCGCGGCGGCTCAAGCGGCCGGTCCAGCAGACAGGTGACCCTGGCCATCGGCGCGTACGCGCAGGCGCCGACATAGGCGGCCTCGGCCTCGGGCATGCCCTGGTGCAGCTTGAGCGCCACCGGAGCGGGCACGGCCAGCACCACCTGGCGGGCGTGCAGCGTCTCGCCGTCGAGGAAGGCGACCCGCACCCGCTCGCCGTCCACCGTCACCTCGGCGACGGGCCGTTCGGTCTCGACGGGGACGGTCTCGGCGATGGCCTGGGCGAGGCTGTCCATGCCGTCCCGGTAGGTGCGCCACTTCCAGATGCCCCGGGTGGAGAGCATGCTCGCGACGAACGGGCCCATGGCGACGCGCTCGGGCTGCCAGCCGAAGGCGGTGCCGACGGCGGGCTGGAAGAGGTAGTCGTACAGCTCCTGGGGATAGTCGGCGGCGAACTCGGCCACGGTGGTGGCGCCCAGCGGGGTGGCCTCGGGCCGGTCCACGTCGTACTTCTTGGCCTTGCGCAGCAGTCCGCCGACCATGCGCCCCATCCGCATCCGCCCCGAGACGGAGAGGCCGGCCCCGGTGACGCCGCCCAGCGGGTGGCCCACCCTGGGGTGGACCCGCTGGTCGCGCCAGATGCCGACGGATGCCGTGACGGGCAGCACCGCCTCGGTGGCGATGCCCAGATCCCTGATGAGCTCCCAGGTGCTGGGGTAGCCGTTCACGGCCAGGGTCTCGGCGCCCTCGTCGATGAGGTAGCCGTCGTGCCGGCTGGTGCGCATCCGCCCGCCGATCCGGTCGCTGGCCTCGAAGACCCGGACGGAACGGCCGCCCCTGCGCAGTCGGTCGGCGGCGGCGAGCCCGGCGATGCCGGCGCCGATGACGGCGACGTCCAGTTCGGTCACCGGCCGACGCCCCTTCCGGCGCGTGGGAGGGCACCCGGGCCCCGTACCGCCCGCATCAGGTCCACCGTCCGGTGCCGAAGGTCTCGGCGTCGTCCATGTAGCGCTTCCTCATCTCGCCGCGCCGCACCTTGCCCGTGCCGGTGCGGAGCATCTCGTCCCAGGTGATGTAGACCGGGTCGGCCAGCTCGGGGAGGTCGGCGACGGCCTTCGCCCAGACGTCGTCGGGCAGCTTCCCGTCCGCGGTGGCGACCACGGGCAGCGGCTTCTGGTTCGGCGAGCCCAGGATGACCACCTCCTCGATGGCCGGGACGCGGTCGGTCAGCACGTCCTCCAGCTCGATGCAGCTGATCCCGGGGATGGTGTCCACCTCGCGGTCCAGCAGCGTGATCGCGCCCGTGCGACCGCGGGTGCCGACGTCGCCGGTGTTCCACCAGTCGCCGTCGGCCTTCTCCGACCAGCGCTCCTCCTCGCCCAGGTAGGTGAGGCAGCGGCCCTTGGTCCTGGCGAAGACCACGCCGCGCTCGCCGGCCCGCACCTTGCGCATCGTCTCCGGGTCCCGCACCTCCAGCTGCGTGAAGTACGGCAGCGGCCGGCCGGCGATCCGCGTCGTCGGGTGGCGTTCGCCGGTGCGGGCCAGGGCGCGCCTGGTCAGCAGCCGGAACGCCAGCGGTCCCGCCTCGGACTGGCCCCAGCCCTGGAGCCAGGCGGGGAACCTGCGCCGGGACGCGGCCAGGAAGCGGCGGACGGTCGGCGGGTGCATCGCGTCGAACGTGCTGACGTACAGCCGCACATCGCGGAAGACGCTGTTCTCCTTGGCGGCCAGGCCCTCCCAGCGGGTGAAGAAGGCGGGCAGCGTCTCGCAGGTGGTCGGCGGGTGCTCGGTGAAGACCCGCTCGGCGGTGGCCGGGTCGCCGTCGGCGACCACCACGGCCTTGCGCGGCTCAAGGAGCAGGGTGCCCGCCGTCCACGGGATGCTGCGGCCGTGGACGAAGGCGATGCCGCTGGCCACGGTGTCGGACTTGCGGGTGGCGACGATCGGCCAGCGCACGGACTCGATCTTGCCCAGCGTGCCGAGGATGGTCCCGGCGGAGTGCACCACCAGCTTGGGCACCCCTGTGGTGCCCGAGGTGTGGGTGACGACCATCGGCTCGGACGGGTCGCGCCGCGGCACCGGCGGCTCGCCGTCCGCCCGCTCCCCGATGGCCTCGGCCAGGCTCGCGGCGCCGGGCGCCTCGCCGTCCAGGCTGATGGTGCGGCGGGCCAGCGAGGCCAGATCGGTCTCGGCGGCGCGGCCCCGCTCCAGGATGTTCCGCTTGGTGACGAGCACGGCGGGGTCAAGACGCTTCAGCAGCGTCTCCAGCGCGTCGGCGGCCAGATGCCCGGAGATCATCGCGGGCAGCACCCCGATGCGGGCGGCGGCGCACGCCAGCAGGGTGCAGTCCCAGTGGTTGTCCTTGACGATCGCGATCCGGTCGCCCTGCCGCGCGCCCGCCGCGTGCAGCCAGGCGGCCGTCTCGCCGATCAGATCGGCGAGTTGGGGCACCGTGTAGCGCGTGCCGCCGTCGGGGGCGATGTCGAAGGCCCGACTGAGGTGGAAGATCGTGGGCTGTTCGCGCTCCGCGTAGTGCGCGAACAGCGCTCCTATGCCGAAGCGACTGACATCGGCTGTGGCCACCTGAACACCCTTCCCTGTGTGGCGGGGTCGGCCGATCCGCGATCCGGGCCGACCGACATCCGGACGTGCGCCCCTCGCGGCATCAGGTGTCGCGGCCAGGACCAGCCCATCGGGTGGTCAACCTAGGCACCCCGTCAACTGGGTGGCAATAGCAAGCTCTTGGCAGTGTGCGGCACCGGTCCCATGGGCCCGGGGGCAGAGGACGGGGGGGGCAACCCTGGTCCGGCGCGCGGAGCCTGACGTGGCGTCGGAGCGCGCACGCCCCCCACGGCGCCCCGGCCGGTGTTCGCCGCCGGGCCCGGGGGCAATGCCGGACACCGTTTTCGCGAACACCGGATGTCACCTTTCGTGAATGACGCGAGGTCACTTGAGTACCTCAGAGCGTGCCCGTACCATCTTCGCCATCCAACGCTGGAAGTAAACCGAGCCACCCTTACCGTCGTCTGACCTCAGGAACCAGCACAAAACGGAAAACGGGGATGTTTCACATAGATTCGGCACCTCGCCCCTCCCCTATGGCAAGCGAAATCACCGCCGTATCGGCTATCCAAATATTTCGCCCCCTTACGGAGGAGCTGTGCAGTTCTCGATTCTTGGCCCACTGTCTATGACCAGTGGGGGTAAATCCTTCACCCCCAGCGCGCCCAAGCAGCGACAGCTCCTTTCTTTACTTCTGGTCAGCGCCAACCAGCTGGTCTCCGTGGAATCCTGCGTCGAGGAGCTGTGGGAGGACCGGCCGCCCAACACCGCGCGCGCCACCCTCCACACCTATATCCGGCATCTGCGCCGCGCGGTCGTCCAGCCGCACCGGGAGGGGGAGGCGGACGGCGAGGCCGCCGACGCCAAGGAGGTCCTCAGGACCCGCGATCTGGGCTACCAACTCATCGTCCAGCCAGGCCAGTTGGACCTCCATGCCTTCGAACGGCAGGTCAAACGGGCGCTGTTGGCCCTGAACAAGGGTGACGACGCCACCGGAGCCGCCGTGTTGGGGGAGGCGCTGGCCACCTGGCGAGGGCCCGTACTCGCCGAGGTGCAGACGGGTCCCATCCTCCAGGCGCATGTGGCCAGCCTCGCCGAGTACCGGCTCAGCCTGCTGGAACAGCGGATCGAGGCCGATCTGCGGCTCGGCCGCCACCACCAGCTCATCTGGGAACTGACCGAACTGACCGCCCAGCACCCGACCCACGAGAGCCTGCACGCCCAACTGATGTTGGCGCTCTACCGGTCGGGGCGGCCGGCCCAGGCACTGGAGGTCTTTCACCGGCTGCGCCATGTGCTCGCCAACGAGCTGGGAATAGAGCCGACGCCGCGCATGCACCGTTTCCACCGCGCCGTGCTCGCCTCCGACCCGGCCCTCGAACCCCCGGTCGCCACGGCCTATCCGCTGACGCTCGATCTCGTCCTCCGGGCCGGATAGCGACCCGGCAGAAAAGCGGAGAAGAGACGGGGCACCCCCACCGGCGGGTGGGGGTGCCCTTTTTCCCGGGCCTTTGGGTTCTACTCGGGTTCTTTCGCGTGGATCGGGTTCTTCGGGGTCTCTCGCGGGTGAATTCAGTCGGTGGCCGGGGTGCCGGTGACGGTGATGTCCCTGGCGCGGCCGTGGTTGTCGAACGAGCCGAAGCCCAGGCGGCCCGAGGTGAACGTGGTGTCGGTCGCCGTCATCAGCGGCTCCTCGGCGTTGTCCACATAGACCGCCGTTCGCCCGGTATCCGCGCAGAAGTCCACCCGGATGTCATGCCATGCGTCGTCGTCGATCGCCGGGGGCGCGCCCTCGTCCACGCCGTTCCACTGGTCGTCGAGGCGGAGCCGGTCGGCGTCGTCGACGACGAAGATCCCGTTGTGCGGGTAGATGGTGTTGTCCTGGGAGAGGTGGACATAGGAGAACCGCGTCGGCGAGTGGTAGTTGTAGATCAGCACCACGTCGCGGTCGTTCCTGCTCACCGGCTCGTCGATGCGGACGGTGGCCGCATAGCTGAACGACGCGTACTCCGGGCCCTCGGTCAGCACGGCGTACTCGAACGGGCGGCGCGGTCCTGCCGGTTCCTCGCCGCGCTCGGTCTGGATGATCTCGCCGTTCTCGAAGGCCCAGCGCTCGGGCGTCAGCGGTGCCCAGTGCTCGGCGTCGGTGACACCGCCCGTGACGGTGTCCCCGATCGCGCAGCCGGGGGTGGCGGGCGAGCCGGTGGCGTCGGTGACGCGCCAGATCTTGCCGTTGGCCTTGGAGAGCAGATACAGCCGGCCCTCGGCGTCCTGCCCGAAGCGCAGGTCGACGCGGTTGTTCCCGGCGAGCTCCCGCATCGTCGTCGCCTGGCCCGCCTCGTCGACGAGGCCGACCCGGTAGAACGGCGCGCGTTCGCCGCCGCGCCGCATCTCGTCGGCGTGCGCGAAGCGGATCTCGCCGCTGACGATGTCCCCGAAGAGGTAACGCCCGTCCAGCGCCGGGTAGGTGGCGCCGCGCGGCACGAAGCCACCGACGAGGGAGACCCCGGAGTTACGGCCGAGGGAGAGCACGGGATAGGTGTAGCCGTACCGCTCGTCGTCTTCGGGCAGCGGATAGACGTTGGACGGGTCGGACTTCCTGAAGAGGAAGCCGCCCTCGCGCTCGTTCCAGCCGAAGTCGTCGCCCGGCTCCACCTCGTAGACGGAGTCGATGGTCTGCTCGCCGATCATGCCGACGAACATCCGGCCGTCGGCCGGGTCCCAGCTGAAGCGGTGCGGGTTGCGCAGCCCCAGGGCGTAGACCTCGCCGATGGCCTCGGGGTCGCCGACGAACGGGTTGTCCGCCGGGATGCCGTAGGCGCCGCCTGGCCCGTTGTCGCCGGCCGGGTCGATACGCAGGATCTTGCCCTGCGGCTCGCCCCGATCGCCGGGCCTGGTGCTGAAGTTGGGCACCTCGTCGCCGTCGCCCGAGGCGATGTAGAGCAGCCCGTGGTCGGCGTCGCCCGGTGCGGCGAGCGGGTTGAAGCCGATCTCCTGGAGGCCGTGCAGGAAGCGGCTGTAGCCGACGCGCAGCAGTTCCCGCCGGTCGCCGGCGAAGGTGTCGGCGGACGGATCGTCGGCGATCCACTCGGTGACCACCCCGTGCACCCGGGTGTCGGACGGCGGGGTGTGCGTCGGCGTCGCGTTGTCGAGCGCGGCGCCGGCCTCGGTGTGCACGGTGTAGAAGGTGCCGTTGTCGGCGAACTCGGGGTGGAAGGCGACAAAGCCGAGCCCGGTGCCCAGGCTGGGCTGGATCACGAAGTCGGGGAACTCGGCCGCCGCGTCCAGATAGACCCGGTGGTCGCCGCCGGCCTCGTCCACCAGATAGAGCGGCCCGTTGAGGTCGGGGACGGCGAGCCGGCCGCTGTCGTCGGGGAGTTCGGAGACGAAGTTGATCCTGGCGGTGCCGCCGGCCCCCGTGCTCGGCAGGTCGGCGACCTCGGCGAGCTGGAGCGTCACATCGGAGGGCTGCGGGGTCTCGGGGATCGGCGTCTCGATCGGCAGCTCGCCGTTGTCCACGGTCTGGCAGTCGGCGGCGTCCCCGCTCGGCACCCGCAGGTTGGCGCTGTGCTGGTCCACGGCGAGGTCGTCGACCAGCAGCCGGCTGGCGCTGTTGGCGCCGGTGATCGCGAGGAAGCGGTCCAGCGCGTCACCGGTCGACTCCCGGAAGGCGAAGTCGAGTCGCTCGTCGACGGGCAGCCGCGTCGTGGTGCGGTAGGGGCCGCCCCTGCTGTGGACGGTGACCCGGTCGGTCGCGTTGTCGGCGACCAGCCACACACACTGCCAGGCGTCGGCCGGCCAGCTGCCGACCGTGGTGAACGCGCCGCCGTCGCGGACGCCGAGGTCGGACGAGTTCTGGTTGTTGGCCTGCACCCGGAAGTCGGCGAAGGCCGTCGGCGCGGCGACGTCGGTCAGGCCGAGGGAGGCGTCGAGGCCGCCCGCGCGCTGGAACCGGAAGAAGACGGTGCCCGTCTCGCCCTCGGCGATCGGCGGGACGGCGCGGTCGGCCGCCAGATCGTTGCCGGTCAGCTCCACCACCTGGCCCTGGCCGGCCGGTCCGGTGGGATCGGCGAGCACCCGGACTCCCGGGTCGGCGCGCCAGCCGTCCTGCCCGTCGAGGGCGGCCGGCTGGTAGTCGTCGAAGGTGACGACCTCGGCGTAGGCGGGCGCGGGGTTCTCGGTGCTGACCGTCGTCGGGGCGAGATGGACGCTGTCCAGATGGGTGTCCCCCGACGGTGGTTCGTCCGGGTCGTTGAGCAGCAGAAACGTCTCAAGCGGCGCGTTCGATCCGCTGCGGAACGCGAACTCGGTCTGCCCGTCGGGGCCCTGGGCGGGGCGGGCGGCGCCGTCGCCTTCGGCGACACGCACCTGGAAGGTGTCGGCCGCGTTGTCGACGGTCAGCCACAGCCCGTAGCGCGCGCCGTCCTCGATGTCCACGTCCAGCAGGCGTTCCTCCGCGCCGTCGCGGGCCAGCAGCCCGCGTTCGTCGAGGAGGACCTGCGGGCCGAAGTCGTCGAGGTCCAGCGGATCGCCGGTGGTGTCGGCGCCCAGGCCAGGCGACTCGTCGGCGCTCAGCCCGATGTTGAGCGCGGTGGCGGCCAGGTCCTCGGTGACCAGCTCAAGGAAGACGGTGCCGGCGGCCTCGGCCGGCACCGCCAACTCCCCGAGCTCCGCGTAGGCGTTGCCCCGGTACTGGACCGGGACGTCGCGCTCCGACAGGAAGATGGTCAGGGCCTTCCCGGAGAGCGACCCCGGGACCTCGTCCGAGACCACGGCCCCGTCGGGCGCCCCCGGCGTGTTGACGAACCAGGGCCCCTGGCTGCGCAGGCTGCCGTTGGCGTAGTCGTCGAACACGGCCAACGGCGCGAACCCCTCGGCCGTGGCGGCGGGCGGGTCGGCCGCGGCCTGCCCGCCCGCCAACAGGGGCGTCACCAGCGCGCCGGCCATGGCCGCGCCGATGACTCCCCTCCTCCTCGTTCCTCTCGTTCCTCTCATGCCTCTCCCGCTGAGCATGGGCATTCCTCTCGACTGTTCGTTGTCGGTGGTGCGTATGCCGTGTCGCGCTGTTCAGTCGGGGATGGGTCACGCAGTCGAGGGGAGAGCCGCGCGGTCCGGGTGCCGAGGTCCCGGGGGTCCTGGGAGGTGTCCGGTCAGGCACCTCCCGGCTGGGAACGGGCCGCCGGACGGCCGCCCAGATACAGCTCGGAGAGCTGGGGATCGGCCAGGAGCTCCGACGCGGGGCCGCTGATATGGACCCGGCCGAGGTCCAGCACACAGCCGAGGTCGGCGGTCTCCAGGGCCCGGCGCGCGTTCTGCTCGACCAGCAGCACGGCGGTGCCGGCGTCCCGCATCCGGGTCACCTGCTCGAAGACCGTCGCCGTCGCCTTGGGGTCCAACCCCATCGACGGCTCGTCCAACAGCACCACCTTGGGGTCCACCATCAGCGAGCGGGCGAACTCCACCTGCTTCTGCTGCCCGCCGGAGAGCAGCCCGGCGAGCTGCTTCCAGCGCTCCCCGACGATGGGGAACAACTCCTGGACGAAGGCGACCCGTTCGTCGATCCGCGCCTTGTCCCGCAGGGTGTAGGCGCCCAGCAGCACGTTCTCGGCGACGGTCATCTCGCGGAAGACGCTGTGCCCCTGGAGCACATGGGCGAGCCCCGAGGTCAACATCTGCTGCGGGCCCTGCCCGGTGACGTCGCGCCCGGCGACCCGCACCCGGCCCGTGCGCGGCTTGAGCAGCCCGCTGGCCACCTTCAACACCGTGGACTTGCCGGCCCCGTTGGGGCCGACCAGGCAGACCACGGTGCCGGGCGGCACCTCGATCGTCAGCCCGCGCAGCACCATCGCGGCCCGGCCGTAGCCGGCCTGGATGTCGTCGAGGACCAGCAGCGGCTCCCGCTCCTCGGGCGGGTTCTGGGGTGTCGGCTCAGATGCCAAGGTAGGCCTCCAGCACTCTGGGGTCCGCCTGCACGTCCGAGGGGGTGCCCTCGGCGATGGGCCGGCCGCGGTCGAAGACGATGACATGGTGGGACAGGCTCATCACCATGTCCATGTTGTGCTCGACGACCAGGAACGTCTTGCCCTCGGCGTTGAGTTCGGTGACCAGCTTCCCGATGCGGCCGATCAGCGCCGGGTTGACCCCGCCGGCCGGCTCGTCGAGCATGATGGTCTCCGGATCGCCCATCAGGACGCCGGCGAGTTCGAGCAGCTTCTGCTGCCCGTAGGAGAGGTTGCCCGCCTCCACGTTCTCCAGATGGTCGATGCCCACCCGGGTCAGCAGCCCCCTGGCCTTGTCGATCTCCTGGGCGTTGCGGGCCCCGCCGATCAGCTGGCGCAGCCGGGTGGAGCGCACCGCGACCAGCATGTTCTCCAGCACGGTCATCCGGGGGAAGATCCGGCAGAGCTGGAAGCTGCGGCCGATGCCGCTGCGGGCGATCCGGTGCGACGGCTTGCCGGTGATCTCCCGTCCCCGGTAGGTGACCGTCCCCGCGTCGGGCTTGATCATCCCGGTGACGCAGTTGAAGAAGGTCGTCTTCCCCGAACCGTTGGGCCCGATCAGGGCGTTGATCTTGCCGTGCCGGAAGGTGACCGTCGCCTCGTCGACGGCGTGGACGCCGCCGAACGACTTGGTCAGGCCGACCGTCTCCAGATTGCGCGGCGTGGCCTCGGTGGCCGGCACGGGTGGTGCGGCCGGTGCGCTGGGGCTCATCGTTCCTCCTCCTTCGGGTCCCCTTCGGGGGTGTCCCCCGCGGCTTCCCTGTTGCGCTCCAGCAGCTCGGCCGCCGTGATCTCGCGGATCGACGAGTCCTGCGGGCCGAACCGCCGCACCAGGTCACGGGCGGCCGGGATCAGCCCGTCGGGCGTGAACAGCACCACGATGCCCAGCAGCACGGCGGTGGCGACCAGATGGAGCTGGGTGTCGCCGAACTCCAACTTGAAGTACTCAAGCGCGCTGCCCACGATGACCGCGCCCAGCAGCGGGCCGTAGAGATGCCGCACCCCGCCGAGCAGCGCCATCAGCACCATGTAGGAGCCCAGCAGGATGGAGAACTGGAAGATCGGGTCCAGGTCGCCGAACCAGAGCGCGTACATCCCGCCGGCCAGGCCGGTGAAGAACGCCGAGATCAGATAGGCGACCAGCTTGTAGTTGCGGGTCGGCACGCCAAGGGCCTGCGCCTTGTCCTCGTCCTCCCGCACCGCCTTGAGCCCGGTGCCGAACCGCGAGCGGTCGATCAGCCACCAGACCAGCAGCATCGCCGCGAGCAGGGCCACGAACAGGTAGAAGAACACCCGGTGGTGCTCGGGCCGCAGCATGTCGGGGAACGGACGCGGCACCACAAGACCGTTGGAGCCGCCGGTGAAGCCCTTCCACGCCTGCGAGACCAGCAGCAGGATCAGCACGAACGAGATGGAGACGATGACGAAGGAGGCGCCGCGCACCCGCAGGGCCGCGATGCCGACGGGGATGGCGATCAGCACCACGATGGCGCCGGCGACCAGCCACGCCAGGAACGACGGCATGGACAGATCCCTGATCAGCAGCCCGGTGCCATAGGCGCCGAGGCCGAAGAACGCGGCGTGCCCCAGCGAGATGTAGCCGGTGAAGCCGCCCATGAAGTTCCACGCCGTGGCGGTGCAGGCATAGGAGGCGACCACCACGCCGGCGGAGAGCACATAGGGGTTGGGGGCCATCTCGGGGAAGGAGAGGATCAACGCGGCACAGGCCACGAAGGCGACCAGCCTGATCCCCCGGCCCAGCGTCAACCAGCCGCCGCGCGGCGCGGCGGGCCCTTCGGCCCCGGCCTTCGGGGCTTTGGGGTCTTTCGGGCCCCGCTGGACCGTCTCGGTGTCAGAAGCGTTGCGCAAGACGACCTCCGAAGAATCCCTGCGGGCGGAGCATCAACGTCCCGAAGAGCGCCACATAGAAGAGGGTCTGCGCCCAGGTGGTGCCGATCTCGACCTGGAGGAGGCTCTGCCCGATGCCCAGGACCATGGCGGCGATGGCCGTGCCCGGGATGGAGCCGAGTCCGCCGACGACGATGATCGCCATCAGCGGGCCGATCCAGTGCCAGTGCAGCGACGGGTAGATGGTGGCGTCCAACGAGAGCGCCGTGCCGCCGACGGCGGCGGTGGCCAGGCCGAGGCCGAAGCCGAGACCGGCGATCCGGTCCGTCTTGACGCCGACCAGCTTGGCGGCCTCAGGATGCTGGATGGTGGCCCGCAGCGCCTGCCCGAACCGGCTCTTCTTGAGGATCACGTAGAGCAGGGCGAGGGAGACGGCGGCAAGGCCGAACGCGATCAGCTTGACGACCGCGATCCGGGCGCCGAAGAACTCGATGTTGGAGCCGGAGTAGGGGAGTTGGATGCGGCGCTGGGTGCCGCTCCAGACGAAGCCGATCATGCCCTCGATGAACAGGGCGATGGCGAAGGTCAGCAGCACCGACATCATGGTCAGCGTCGCCGGGCGCAGCCGGGTGATCAGCAGGCGCTGCATCCCGATGCCGACGACGAAGAACAGCGGCACCGTGACGAACAGCGAGAGCAGCGGGTCGAGGCCGGTCTGCTGGTTGAAGTACCAGGCCAGATAGGCGGCGAGGATCAGGAACGCCGAGTGGGCGATCATCACCACCCGCATGACCCCGAAGTAGAGGGTCAGGCCCGCCGCCAGGAGGGCGTTGAGCCCTCCCAGCAGCACGCCGAGCACCAGGCTCTGGAAGAGAAGGGATCCCGACACGGGCCACTCACCAAGCCGGCTTCGGGAAGACGAACTCGGCCTCGGCGGCGTCGGCCGGCAGCACGATCTTGATCTCGCCGTCCACATACTGCTGGATCAGGTGCGCGCTCTGCGGGCGGCCCTCGGCGTCCCAGGACAGCGGGCCGACGACGGTCTCGACCTCGTTCTCCCGGAGCCAGTCGATCAGCTGCTGCTGGCAGTCGCCCTGTTCGGCGCAGCCCACGGCCTCGACCGCCGCCGCCACGACCTGCCCGGTGGTGAAGGCGTTGGCCTCGTCCTCGGACGGCGGGTTGCCGTGGATCTCGGTGTAGGTCTCGACGAACGCCACGTTGGACGGGTAGCTGGCATCGGGGGTGTAGCCGGTGGGCGACAGGATGCCCTCGGTCTGCGAGCCGATGGCCTGCGGGAACTCGGGGTTGGTCGGCGCGGTGGAGAACGCCGCCAACTGCGGGTGGTAGTCGAGCTGTTGCAGGGCGACGATCAGGTTGACGGCGTCCTGGTACTGGGTGCCGCCGATCACCACGTCGGCGTCCGAGTCGTTGATCTTGGCGGCGATGCTGGAGAAGTCGGTGGTGTTCGGCGGGTAGACCTCGTCGACGACGATGTCGAGGCCCGCCTCGGCGAGCTGGTCGCGCAGGCCGTAGGCGGTGCCCTGGGCGAACGGGTCGTCCATGGCCGCGACCGCCACCGTCTGCGGGCGCTCGCCCTCGGGCAGCGCCAGGATGTGCTCGGCCAGGTGGTTGTAGTGGTCGTCGGCGATGGCGGGGGCGGCGTAGAAAAGGTTTTCAAAGCCTTGCTCGAACACCTCGGTCGCGGCGCCGGCCGGCTCGACGAAGAGCATCCCGTACTCCGAGGCCACCCGGGCGCTCGGCACCACGAGGCGGGTGGAGAACGGGCCGAAGACGAGGTCGACCTGCTCCTGCGCGATCAGCGCCTCGTAGTCCTGGACCACCCGGTCGGCGTTGGACTGGTCGTCGAGGATCTTCAGCTCGACCTCGCGGCCGAGCAGTCCACCGTCGTCGTTGATCATCTCGGCCCAGACCTCGTACCCACGCTGGACACCCTTGCCCGGCTCGGAGAAGTCGCCGGTCAACGGGAGCGAGATGCCTATGACGATCTTGTCGTCGGAACCCCCGCCGCCCGAGTCGCCCGAGCAGGCGGTCAGGACGAGCGCGGATGCCGAGAGCGTGGCCGCGAGTCCAAGACCGCGTCGGCTCAACTTGAACATGAGGTGACTTCTCCCTGCTTCATTGCATCGGGACCTCATTGGCAGCCCGTGGGGTGCAACCGTTGAGTAAGCGCTTTCGTAAGCGTTTGCGGTACCGTACTTGCGGTCCAGCAGCCTGGCAATAGGCGTGACGAGAGACGGTGGTGCCGGAATGGTCCGACATGCACACGGGGACGGACCAGCCGAGAAGGGCGCCAGGACTCCGCGCCTGGTGGATGTCGCGGAACGGGCCGGCGTCTCGATCGCCACGGCCTCCCGCTCGCTCAGGGGCCGGGACGGCGTCTCGGACGAGGTCGCCCACCATGTCCGCGCCATCGCCGCCGAGATGGGGTATGTCCCCAATGTCCACGCCAGCACCCTGGCCGGCGGGGTGCCCCGGGTGGCCGGGCTCATCGTCTACGAGATCGGCGACCCGTACTTCTCCGAGATCGCCAGCGGCGCCGTCCGGGTCGCGTCCGAGAACGGCTGGACGGTGCAGATCAGCCACACCGCCCGCGCGCCCCAGGCCGAACTCGCGCAGATCAGACTGCTGCGCGCGCACCGCGTCGGCGCCATCGTGATGGCCGGCTCCGGCTATGTCGACCGGGCGGACGAGGAAGGCGCCAACCGCGAGCTGCTCGACTACCAGGAGGCCGGCGGCCGGGTCGCCGTGATAGGCCGTCACCATCTGCGCAGCGACGCGGTGTTGCCCGACAACCGGGGCTCGGGCGAGACCATCGCCGGCCATCTCCTCGGCCTCGGCCACCGCAGGGTCGCCATCGCCAGCGGCCCGGCCAACCTCACCACCATCGCCGACCGACTCGGCGGCATCCACCAGGCGTTCACCACCCACGGTCTTGAACCCGGCGCGGTCCCCACGGTCTCGGGGGACTTCACCCGCGAGGGCGGCCGGGACTGCACGGAGCGCATCCTGCGCGAGTGGCCCGAGACCACCGCGATCGTGGCCCTCAACGACGCGATGGCGACCGGCGTCCTCTCCGTGCTGCGGGAGCGCGGCGTGCCGGTCCCCGAGCGGGTCTCGGTGGTCGGCTTCGACGACATCCAGGTCGCCCAGGACCTCGCCCCCGCGCTGACCACGGTCGCCCTGCCGATGCCCGACATGGGGGCCTGGGCCCTGGAGATGGCGCTGCGCCCCCGCTCGGCGCGGCCCCGCCGCAAGACCACGGGCCACGCCCTGCGGGTCCGCGACTCCACTGCGGCGCCGGTCAGTTGACGCTTCGTCAGGTGTCACCGACGCGGCGCGGCCCTACCATCGGCCCATGACGACGGACGTGGGCCCGGACGTGGGCCCGGACGGCGTGTCCGCCGAGCTGCCGCCGGCGGCGGAGCCGGAGCCGATGGTCCAACCGGCGGAGCCGGTCGCCGTGTTGGCGGACGAGGCCGACGGCACGGTGATCCGCCTCGGGCCCGTGGTGGTGAAGGCGCACTCCCCGGCGAGCGACCAGGCCGCGCTGCGCGCCCGCCTGAGGGTCGCTCAACATGCCGCTCTGCACGGCGTGTTGCTGACCCCGCTGGGCGAGGCGACGGTGCGGCGCGGTCGGCTGGTCACCCGCTGGCCCTATGGCCAGCCCGTGGACCAGGCCGCCCCCGAGCGTTTCCCCTGGGCCGAGGCCGGCGCGCTGCTGGCCCGCCTGCACGCGGTGCGGCCGGCCACCCTGCCCCTCCCCCTGCCGGCGGCGGCCGGCCCCGCCCGCGCGGCCCGCGCGGTGGAACGACTCCGCGGCAGGGTGACCGGCAGCCGCTTCGCGAGCGCGCGAACGCTGGTGCTCCGCGCCGCCGACCACCCTTCACCCACCCGGCCGACCGTCCGACCCACGCTCTGCCACGGCGACTTCCACCTCGGCCAACTGGTGTGGGCGGACGGCTGGCGCCTGATCGACATCGACGATCTGGGCGTCGGCGACCCCGCCTGGGACCTGGCCAGACCGGCCGCCTGGTACGCGGCCGGGCTGCTGGACCCGAACGACTGGCAGCAGCTGCTGGCCGGCTACGGCACGACCGGCGACCCCTGGCCCTGGCTGGAGGCGGCGACCCGCGCCCTGACCGTGCAGAGCGCGGCCCAGGCGCTCCTCCGCGCACAGCTGACGGACACCCAACTCGACTACGACGGCGTGGCGTTGGTCGACTCCTGTGGCCGAATCGCCGGCCTGCCGTAGGCTGAGAGCGACAGCGGATCGACGCCCTGGAGCCGATGATGCAGTGTCCCAAGTGCCGTGCGCCGATGCACACGTTCAGCCGAAGCGGGATCCAGATCGAGCAGTGCAGTGGCTGCCGGGGGATCTTCCTCGACTACGGCGAGCTTGAGCACATCACGCAGCTGGAGTCGCAGTGGGAGCCGCAGGGCCCCCCGCCCGGCGCCGCGCCGCCCCCGCCGCAGCAGGCGCACTACCAGCAGCCGCCGGGACCGAGCTGGGGCGCGCCGCAGCACGGCGGCCACCACGGCGGCTACCACGGCAAGCGCCGCAAGAACGGCTTCTCCGGCCTGTTCTTCTCCTCCTGAGCCTTCCCGGGTCTTCCTGGGTCTTCCCGAGTCTTCCTGGACTCTTTCCTGAACCCCCTGAACCCCGCTGGGTTCAGCCGAGGTTCCCCTGAGTCTCCTCTGACGCCGAGCGCCCGAGCCCTCCCCTGGGTTCGGGCGCTCGGCGCTGTGCCGGGGCGCGCGTCGAGGCCGGCTCCGTGCGCCGGTGGTACAGCGGAGAGCACCCGGCGCCCCGTTGTCCCACCGGCGCCGGCCGGTTCGCCGCACGATTGTGCGGAGGGATGGGCTCCGAACCAGTGAAAATTCCCGACTCCGCCCAAGCGAGGCTTCCGGTGGGTGATGGTGTGAGCACGGAAGGTAAGAATCGCGTCGAGTTGGAGTGAGGATGGCAGGGAGCGGTCGGGGCGTGGTGTCGCGCGGCCCTCGTCGAGGGCCGGTGGGTTCGGCGTGAGGGCGCGGGTCTCGCTCGGCGGCATCAGCTTCTCGGGCGTCAGCGGCTGGCCCGTCCCACATCGGGGAACGGGCGGCAACGAGTGGGTCACCGGGCGGTGTTGGCTCTACTGCCGCCGGGAGAACATCAGCGTGCTGTGGATCGGCCCCATCCGCGCCCCACGCGCGGACGGCGACCTCTACGCCTGTGGCCAGTGCATCGCCGAGCTGGTGCACATGGTCTACGAGGAGCAACACCGAGTGGACATCCCCGCCCACCCGCTGGACTAGGCCACGTCGTTTGGATCTTCGCGGGCTCGTACTCCCCCAGACTCCGTCCGGGAGGTGCCCCCAGCGGATGGGGGCACCTCCCGGACGAGGTTCGGCGGAGTACGAGCTGCGATCCGGCTCCTCCAGGCCCCAAGGGCCTGGAGAGCAATTCCTCCCAGCCGCCAGGCTGGGGGAGCCGCTCGCCATCCACGGAGATCCCAACGACGCACCCTAGGTGCGCCGGCCACGGTCTGCCCCGCTCGCCGCGTTGGCGTGCACGCTCGCCGCCCCGGCGTGCACGCTCGCCGCGTTGGCGTGCACGCTCGCCGCCCCGGCGCGCGCGCTCGCCGCGTTGGCCGGAAGACCGGGGAGGACAACTCCCCGCGGCTCCCGGCCGCCAGTTGGTCGTGCGCATGCCAGCGACGGAGCCGCCGCCGGCGGGCGGCGGGCGGTAGCGTCGGCGGCATGCGTGCGATCACGATTCCAGCGCCGGGTGGTCCCGAGCGGCTGGTGTGGACCGAGGTGCCGGATCCAGCCGTGGGTCCCGGTGAGGTGTTGATCGATGTCGCGTCCAGCGGCGTCAACCGGGCGGACCTGCTGCAACGTCAGGGGTTCTACGATCCGCCGCCGGGCGCCTCCCCCTATCCGGGTCTGGAGTGTGCCGGGCGGGTGGCCGCGGTCGGGTCCGGGGTGAGCGGCTGGCGGGTCGGCGACGAGGTGTGCGCGCTGCTGGCCGGCGGCGGCTACGCCGAGTTGGTCAGTGTCCCGGCCGGCCAACTGCTGCCGGTGCCCAGGGACGTGGGGGTGGTGGCGGCCGGCGGGCTGCCCGAGGTGGCCTGCACGGTGTGGTCCAACGTCTTCGAGCTGGCCGGGCTGCGCGCCGGGGAGACACTGCTGGTGCACGGCGGGTCCAGCGGCATCGGCACGCTGGCGATCCAGCTCGCCAGGGCGGTGGGCGCCCGGGTCGCGGTGACGGCTGGCAGCGCGGAGAAGCTGGCGCGCTGCCGCGCGCTGGGCGCCGAGATCCTGATCAACTACCGGGAGAGCGACTTCGTCGACGAGCTGGCGACGGCGACGGAGGGGGCCGGCGCCGATGTGATCCTGGACATCGTGGGGGGCCGCTATCTGGCCTCCAACATCGCGGCGTTGGCCACCGGCGGACGGCTGGCGGTCATCGGCCTCCAGGGCGGCGCCAAGGCCGAGTTGGACCTGCGGAAGCTGCTGGCCAAGCGTGGCTCGATCCACGCGACCTCGCTGCGGGCCCGGCCGGCGGCGGAGAAGGCGGCGATCGTGGCGTCGGTCAGGGAACGCGTCTGGCCGCTGATCGCCGAGGGCCGCGTCCGCCCGGTCGTCGACCGGCTGCTGCCGCTCTCGGACGCGGCGGCGGCCCATCGCGTCCTGGAGTCGAGCGAGCACGTGGGGAAGGTCGTCCTCACCAGAACCTGACCGCCACGCCCGGCAGTTCGGCGGCGCCCACCCCACCCTCGCCCGAGATGCCCGAATAGTTCTGATATGCCAAGCTGATGGCAGACCGAGGGGCATCCCCAAGGCATACCGGGACCATTCGGGCAACCCGGAACCACCGCGAAGGGTCGGGACTCGTGAGGCTGTGGGTGGGAATCGTGCTGGCCGGAACACTGCTGTTCGTCGTCGCAGCTCCGTTCTCCGCGATGGCGGCGGCGAGCGAACGGGACCCGGCCGACGAACCCGGCGGGCGCCGCGGCCCCGGGGACGCCGAGCGCGTCGACGAGCGGGTGGCCGACTGGCGGATCGTCGATCAGCCGGTGACCCGCTGGCAGGGCCGGGGCCTGGACGACGGCACGGCCGGGGAGCGGCTGGCCACCGGCCGCACGGCCGACGGCGGCCAGGCGGCGCCCGTGCTGCCCCTGGGCGCCGGACTCACCTGCCTGGGAGCCGGCCTCGGCCTGCTCGGACTGCGCCTGCGGCAGACCTGACGCCCACCGGGCGGCCGAGCAGGGCGCCGCGAGCAACGAGCGAACCGGCGCATCGGCGAAACCGGCGAACATACCGAGTATGGAACGGCCGCGGGGCAGCTGACGCCCCCTGTCCAGGACCCACCGGACGGGACTTGCCGGACCGCGAACATACCGGGTATACATACTCGGTATGTCGATCCGTTTCGGGCTGTTGGCCCTGTTGGACCAGGGGCCCCGCTATGGCTCCCAACTGCGTGCGGAGTTCGAGTCCCGCACCGGCACCACCTGGCCGTTGAACATCGGCCAGGTCTATACGACGCTCGGCCGGCTGGAGCGCGACGGGCTGATCAGGCCCGAGGGCGGCGGCGACGCCAAGCAGCAGCTGTACGCGATCACCGACGAGGGGCGGGGCGCGCTCGACAGCTGGTTCACCGAGCCGGTCGACCGGACGCAGCCGTCCAGGGACGAGCTGGCGATCAAGCTGGCGATGGCCGTGGGCACGCCGGGCGTCGATCTGCCGGCCGTCATCCAGACGCAGCGCCGCCACACGCTGGGCGCCATGCGGGACTACACCCGGCTCAAGGCCGACGCGCTGCGCGCCGAGTCCACCTCGGCCCAACCCGCTTCGGCCGACGACATCGCCTGGCTGCTGGTGCTGGAGCAGCTGATCTTCTACGCCGAGGCCGAGATCCGCTGGCTCGACCACTGCGAGTCACGCCTGGTGCGGCTGGCCGCCGCCAGGGGAGGCCGGCAACCGCTGCCGCCACCACCGCCGGCGCCGCCAACGGCGCCCGTGGCCGCGCACCGTTCCACCAACCGACGGGGGGCCTCGTCATGAGTGACGAGAACAGCTTCAAATCCACAACGGACACCGACCGGCACGCCGGGCGGCGCGCCGAGCAAGAGACAGAGCGGGACGCCACCGTGGTGCTGGAGCTGCGCGAGCTGACCCGCGTCCACGGCAGCGGGGAGGCGGCCGTGCACGCGCTGCGCGGCATCGATCTGACCGTGCGCGCCGGGGAGTTCGTGGCCGTGATGGGCCCTTCGGGGTCCGGGAAGTCGACGCTGCTGACGCTGGCCGGCGGCCTTGACACCGCGTCCGGCGGACAGGTGCTCGTCGAGGGCCAGGATCTGGGCCGGCTCAGCCGGGCGCGACTGGCGAAGATCCGGCGCACCTCGG
Organism: Streptomyces profundus; assembly: GCF_020740535.1. NCBI lineage: Bacteria > Bacillati > Actinomycetota > Actinomycetes > Kitasatosporales > Streptomycetaceae > Streptomyces > Streptomyces profundus. The sequence goes on along the minus strand of NZ_CP082362.1, from coordinate 3,551,399 downwards.
TCGGCTACGTCTTCCAGGACTACAACCTGATACCCGCGCTCACCGCGGCCGAGAACATCGCGCTCCCCCGCGAGCTCGACGGCGTCTCGCACCGCGCGGCGCGCAGGGAGGCGCTGGCGGCGCTGGAGGAGATGGGCCTGACCGAGGTCGCCGACCGGTTCCCCGACGAGATGTCCGGCGGCCAGCAGCAGCGGGTGGCCATCGCCCGCGCGCTGGTCGGCGACCGCAGGCTGCTGCTCGCCGACGAGCCGACCGGCGCGTTGGACACCGAGACCAGCGACGCGGTCCTCGCGCTGCTGCGCCACCGAGGCGACCAGGGCGCGGCCGTGGTGCTGGTGACCCATGAGACCCGCTTCGCGGCCTGGGCCGACCGGGTGGTCTTCCTGCGCGACGGCACCGTGGTGGACGAGTCGTCGTCCAGCTCCGCCGAATCGCTGCTGGCCGGCGGTGGCGCGCGGTGAGCGGACGGCACAACTGGCGGCTGGCGCTGCGTATCGCCCGCCGTGACGCGCTGCGCGCCAAGGGCCGCAGCGCCCTGGTGGTGGCCATGATCGCGCTGCCCATCCTGGGCGCGACGGCCGCCGATCTCGCGTTCCGCAGCGGTCAGCTCTCCGCCGAGGAGCAGCTGGACCGCGAGATCGGCGCCGCCGACGCGCACTTCGTCTGGTCCAACGACGGCGGCCCCGTCGTGCAGGGCGCCGACCACTTCGAGTGGACCGCCACCGAACTGCCGGACGACGGGGAGTGGGAGGAGCCCACCTGGCGCTCCGAGGAGGAGCTGCGGTCCCTCCTTGAGCCGCTGCTCCCCGACGGCGCCACGATGGTCTACGAGAACAGCAACTGGATGCGCGCCGGCACCGAGCACGGGGTGGCCGAGGGCCAGGTCCAGGAGATCGACGCGGCGGACCCGGCGGTGGCCGGGATCCACGATCTGAAGGAGGGCCGGTTCGCCGAGTCGCCCGACGAGATCGCGGCCAGCGAGGCGTTCCTCAAGGACGGCGGGCTCGCGGTCGGGGACACGGTGTCCCTCGGCCCCTGGGGCAGCCGCCTTGAGGACGGCACCGAGTTCACCATCACCGGCAGCTATGAGCTGCCCGGCAACATCAACCGGGGCCATCTGACCGCCCTGCCGGGCAGCGTGCTCCCGCAGGACCCCTGGGACCGCCCGGGGCTGCTGGTCAGCGTGCCGGGCGAGGGCGGCGTCGACTGGTCGACGGTGCTGGCCGCCAACGAGCTCGGCTTTGTCGTCAACTCGCGCGAGGTGGTGCTGAACCCGCCGCCCGCCGGGGAGTTGGCGCCCGAGATCGCGGCGATGCGTGAGCAGCCAGGCGTCGACGGGAACGCCGTCGCGGTGGCCGTGGTGGCCGTCTCCCTGGTGATCCTGGAGATCTGCCTGCTGGCTGGCCCGGCGTTCGCGGTGAGCGCCCGCAGGTCCCGCAGGATGCTGGGCCTGATCGGGGCGAACGGCGGGCATCGGCCGCAGCTGCGGGCGGTGATGCTCGCGAGCGGCGTGGTGCTGGGCGCGGGGGCCGCCGTCATCGGGCTGATCGGCGGCGTGCTGCTGACGCTCTTGATGAGGCCGACGATCGAGGGACAGCTGGGCAGCAGGTTCGGCTCCTGGGACTTCCGCCCGCTGGAGCTGGGCGGGATCGCGGTCTTCGCGGTGCTGATCGGCCTGCTGGCCGCCGTCATCCCGGCCTACAACGCGGCGCGGAGCAGCGTGCTCTCCTCGTTGACCGGCCGGCGCGGAGTGCGCGGCGGCGGCCGGCTGCTGCCGCTGGTCGGCGGGTCGGCGCTGGTGCTCGGCGCGGCGCTCGCGGTGCTCGGCGGGCTCTGGGGGGAGACGGTCGCGGTGGCGGCCGGCGCGGTGATCGCCGAGCTGGGCCTGGTGGCGCTCACTCCGATGCTGGTCGGCGGCTTCGGCCGGCTGGCCCGCTTCCTGCCGCTGGCGGGGCGGCTGGCGCTGCGCGACGCCGCCAGGAACCGGGGCCGCACCGCGCCGGCGGTGGCGGCCGTGCTGGCCGCCGTCGCCGGCACGGTCGCGGTCGCCACCGTGGTGGTCAGCAACGACGCGCAGGAGCGCGCCCTGTACGAGGAGACGCTGCCGATGGACACGGCCGCCGTCCTCGCGCTGATGCCGGACGCCGGCCGTGACCTGGGCGGCGCCCGCGCCGCCGTGACGAAGGAGCTGCCCGTCGAGAGCGAGATCGACCTGGCGCGGGCGCTGCCCGCGCCGGGCGAGTGCCTGCCGACCGGCGAGGACTCCGAGTACGGCGGCGAGGAGGTGTACTGCGGCGAGGTGATCCCGCTGCTGCCCGGCGAGCGGGACTGCCCGCTGTACACCCCGGAGCAGGCCGAGTTGACTATCGCCGAGCGCCGCGATCTGAACTCACGCCCGGTCTGCGGGGCCACCTGGTGGCTGGACGTCCAGACCATCGTGGTGATCGGCCCGGCCCAGACCCTGGCCGAGCTGGACATCGACGACGACGCGGCGACCCGTGCCCTGGAGTCGGGCGAGGCCGTCGTGGTCCACCCCGACTATCTGGACGACGACGGGCAGGTGACGCTCGGCCTCTACGAGACGCCGGTCGGCCCGGAGGTCGAGTGGAACGAGTCGGGCCAACGCACCGACCCGCCGGTGGAGACGGTCACGCTGCCCGGCCACTCGCTCGCGGGCGACGTCTCGGCGCCGACCGTGCTGATGACGCCTCAGACGGCGGCCTCGCTGGGGCTCACCGAGTTCGACCTCGGCACCTTCTACCAGCTCAGCCGCACCCCGACCAGCGCCGAACAGCAGGCGTTCGACGCCGAGTTCGAGCGGCTGGGGAGCTTCCTCGGGTTCCATCTGGAGAAGGGCTACGACGAGGACAACTCGCTGGCCCTGCTGATCCTGGCGCTGGTCGCGATGGTGATCACCCTCGGCGCCGCCGGCATCGCCACCGGTCTCGCGCAGGCCGACGCGGAGCCGGATCTGGCCACCCTCTCCGCCGTCGGCGCCACGCCCAGGATGCGCCGGACCCTCTCCGGACTCCAGTGCGGTCTCATCGCCGCCATGGGGGTGCTCCTCGGCACGCTCTCCGGGCTGATCCCGGCCATCGGTATCCGCCTCACCGAGCACCGCAACGACGTGGACTCCTGGCAGCGCCTGTGGGACATGGGCGAGCTGGTGGGGGCGCGTCCCGAGCTGCTGATAGAGCTGCCCTGGATGACGTTCCTCCAGCTGCTGGTGGTGGTCCCGCTCCTCGCGTGGCTGCTGGCGGCGCTGCTGACCCGGTCGCGGGTGCCCCTGGCGCGGCGCACGGGGTGACGCTCGTTGCATGATGGAGGTATGACTCAGCCGAGGAATGAACCACCGCAGGAGAACGCCCAGGTCCTGGTTGTCGGCCCGGACGGAATGGCCCTCAGCGGCCCCGCCGGGAACCGCGGCGAGGGCGAGGAGGGGCCCTCCGAGACACCGCTCACGGAGATGGTGGAGCAGCCGGCGAAGGTCATGCGCATCGGCAGCATGATCAAGCAGCTTCTGGAGGAGGTCAAGGCGGCTCCGCTGGACGAGGCCAGCCGGGTCAGGTTGAAGGAGATCCACGCCAGCTCGGTCAAGGAGTTGGAGGAGGGTCTCGCCCCCGAGCTGGTGGCCGAGCTGGAGCGGCTGTCGCTGCCCTTCACCGACGAGGGGGTGCCGACGGAGGCCGAGCTGCGCATCGCGCAGGCTCAGCTGGTCGGCTGGCTGGAGGGGCTCTTCCATGGCATCCAGACCGCGCTCTTCGCCCAGCAGATGGCGGCCAGGGCCCAGTTGGAGCAGATGCGGCGGGCGCTGCCGCCCGGCGCGCTGGGCCCGGAGGATCTGGGTCTGGACGAGCAGCAGGGCGGCGCCCGCTCCGGTCCCTACCTGTAGGCGCCCTGGAATCCCTTCGGATTCCGCCCGAGAACGGCGAGCGGCCCCCGGGCCCGGCGACGCGATGTCGCACGGGCCCGGGGGCCGACTCGTTCCCAGGGCCGGTCAGCTCCAGGTGATCAGCTTCTTCGGGTGCTCAAGGACCGCCGCCACATCGGCGAGCAGCCGGGAGCCCAACTCGCCGTCGATCAGCCGGTGGTCGAAGGAGAGCGCCAGGGTGGTGACCTTGCGGGGCTTGACCTTCCCCTTGTGGACCCAGGGCTGGTCCCTGATCGCGCCGAACGCCAGGATCGCCGATTCCCCCGGGTTGAGGATCGGCGTGCCGGTGTCGATGCCGAAGACCCCGATGTTGGTGATGGTCACCGTGCCGCCGCGCATATCGGCCGGGCTGGTCCTGCCCTCCCGCGCGGTGGAGATCAACTCGCCCAGGGCGCGGGAGAGTTCCGGCAGCGTCTTGGAGCCGGCGTCCTTGATGTTGGGCACCAGCAGGCCCCGGGGCGTGGCCGCGGCGATGCCGAGGTTCACATACTCCTTGTAGACGATCTCCTGCCGCTGCTCGTCCCAGGCGGCGTTGGCCTCCGGGTTGCGCCGCAGCGCCACCAGCAGGGCCTTGGCGACCAGCAGCAGCGGGTTGACGCGCAGCCCGGCCATCTCCTGGTCCGCCTTGAGCCGCTCCACAAGACGCACCGTCCTGGTGACGTCGACCGTGACGAACTCCGTCACATGCGGGGCCGTGAAGGCGCTCTCCACCATGGCCTGCGCGGTGGCCTTCCGGACGCCCCTGATGGGCACCCGGCGCTCCCGGATCGACGCCAGCGACTGGGGCTCGACGGCCGGGGTGGGCTCGGCCCGCTCGGCCGCCGGCTCCGGCTCGGCCGCGCGGGGCGGCGTGGCCGCCGCCGGGGCGGCGGCGTGTACGTCGTCCCTGGTGATCACTCCGCCGGGCCCGGTGGGCACCACGGCCGCCAGATCGACGCCCAGGTCCTTGGCCAGCTTCCGCACCGGCGGCTTGGCCAACGCGCGGCCGGCGGCGCCCTGTCCGCCGCCGACGGCCGCCGGCTCGGGCTCGGGCGCCGGTTCGGCCGCCCGCGCCGTGCCGTTCGCGGCCGAGGCGCCGGGCGCCGGCACGGCGGCGCGGCGCGGCCGGCGACGGCCGCTCGGCGTCGAGACGCCGTAGCCGACCAGCACCGGCTCGCGCGCGGCGGCGGCGCCTCCGGCCTCGTCCGAGGCGTCGTCGGCGGGGGCCTTCGCCGCCGCGCCGTCCGGCTCGTCGGGCCCGCCGGTGTCCACGGTGATGATCGGCGTGCCGACATCGACCGTGCTGCCCTCGGGGAAGAGGATCTCGCGCACCGTCCCGTCATAGGGAATGGGTAGCTCCACCGCCGCCTTGGCGGTCTCCACCTCCACCACGACCTGTCCGTCCGTCACCGTGTCCCCCGGCTGGACGAGCCATTTCAGGATCTCGGCCTCGGTGAGCCCCTCGCCCACGTCGGGCATTCTGAACTCGCGGTAGCGCTGTGTTGCCGCAGCCATCGTCACGACTTCTCCTCAGCCTCTCCCTCAGTACGCCAAGGCACGATCGACACCGTCAAGCACCCGGTCGAGCCCCGGAAGGTACTCGTCCTCCAGACGGGCCGCCGGATACGGCGTGTGGAACCCACCAACCCTCAGCACGGGGGCCTCCAGATGGTAGAAGCAGCGCTCGGTGATGCGGGCCGCCACCTCGGCGCCCACGCCCTGGAAGACCGGCGCCTCGTGCACGACGACCAGCCGCCTGGTCTTCTCGACCGACCGCTGAACGGTGTCGAAGTCGATCGGGGAGAGCGACCTGAGATCCACCACCTCGACCGACCTCCCCTCCTCCTCCGCCGCCGTGGCGGCCAGCAGCGCGGTGCGCACCGTCGGGCCGTAGGCGAGCAACGTCAGATCGCTGCCCTGCCGCACCACCTTGGCGCTGTGCAGGCCGTCGGGGATGCCCTCCCTGTCGACCTCGCCCTTGTCCCAGTAGCGGGCCTTGGGCTCGAAGAAGATCACCGGGTCGTCGCACTCGATGGCCTGCCGCAGCATCCAGTAGGCGTCCGAAGGGTTCGCCGGCGTCACACACTTGAGCCCGGCGACATGGGTGAAGAGCGCCTCGGGCGACTCGCTGTGGTGCTCGACCGCGCCGATGCCGCCGCCGAACGGGATGCGGATCACCACCGGCAGCTTGATCGTGCCCAGCGCCCTGGCGTGCATCTTCGCCAGCTGGGTGACGATCTGGTCGTAGGCGGGGAACACGAAGCCGTCGAACTGGATCTCGACCACCGGACGGTAGCCGCGCAGGGCCAGGCCGATGGCCGTGCCGACGATGCCGGACTCGGCCAGCGGGGTGTCCACCACCCGCTCCTCGCCGAAGTCCTTCTGCAACCCGTCGGTGATCCGGAAGACCCCGCCGAGCTTGCCGACGTCCTCGCCCATCACCAGCGTCTTGGGATCGGACTCCAACGAGGCGCGCAACGCGGCGTTGAGCGCCTTGGAGAGCGCCATCTTCTCCACCGTCATGTCAGTTCCCCTCCTGATCGGCGAAGGAGGCGAGGTAGTCGGCGTAGGCGGCCCGCTCCTCGTCCACCAGGGTGTGCCCGTCGGCGTAGACATGCTCGAACATCGCCATGGCCTCGGGGTCGGGCATCGTCCTGATGGACTCCCTGACCCGCTTGGCGAGCGCGTCGCTCTCCGCCTCCAACTCGGCGTGGAACGTCTCGTCGGCCGCGCCCTCGCGGTCCAGATGGCGGCGCAGCCGCAGGATCGGGTCCTTCGCCTCCCAGGACTCCAGCTCCTCCTGGCGGCGGTAGCGCGTCGGGTCGTCCGAGGTGGTGTGCGCGCCCATGCGGTAGGTGTACGCCTCGATCAGCACCGGGCCCTGGCCGCTGCGCGCCTGCTCGGCCGCGACCCTGGTGGCCGCGAGCACGGCCAGCACGTCGTTGCCGTCGACCCGCAGCCCGGGGAAGCCGTAGCCCAGGGCGCGCTGGTAGAGCGGCACCCTGGTCTGACGTTCGGTGGGTTCCGAGATGGCCCACTGGTTGTTCTGGCAGAAGAAGACCACCGGCGCGTTGTAGACCGCGGCGAAGGTGAACGCCTCGGCGACGTCGCCCTGGCTGGACGCCCCGTCGCCGAAGTAGGCGACCACCGCCGCGTCCGCGCCGTCCTTGGCCACGCCCATGGCGTAGCCGGCGGCGTGCAGCGTCTGGGAGCCGATGACGATCGTGTAGAGGTGGAAGTTGTTGCTGTTGGGGTCCCAGCCACCGTGGTTGACGCCCCGGAACATGCCGAGCAGCTGGGTGGGGTCCACGCCCCGACACCAGGCGACGCCGTGCTCGCGGTAGGTGGGGAAGACGTAGTCCGTCTCGCGCAGCGCGCGCCCGGAGCCGATCTGCGCCGCCTCCTGCCCCAACATCGAGGGCCAGAGGCCGAGTTCGCCCTGGCGCTGGAGCGCGGTCGCCTCCGCGTCGAAGCGTCGGCTGAGCACCATGTCGCGGTAGAGCGCGCGGAGTTCGTCATGGCTGATGGTCAGCGGGTAGTCCGGGTGCTCCAGGCGCTCGCCGTCCGGGGTGAGGAGCTGCACCATCCCGGGGCCGTCCGCCGGCTTCGTCTTCGCGGAGCGCTTCCCGGCGGCGCTCTTCCCGGCGGGTGCCTTCTTCGCCGGGGCCTTCTTCGCCTGGGCTTTCCTCGCCGGGGTCTGCTTCGCCTGCGCCCGTTTCGCCGGGGCTCGTTTCGCCGGGGCCGGTGGGGACGTGCCGGGCGCGGCGTCCGGCTCGCGCGCGGTGGACTGCTGCGTGGTGGTGCTGCGCGACGCGTCGCGCGAGGTACTGGCCACGGTCACTCGTGTTCCTCCGTCGGTCCGTCCGGCCCCCGGGGTCTGCCGGGCGACCAGTGCGGCTCGCCCGGTCCGTACGGCGCACGGGGTTGGGTGCGGCGGACGGGAACCGAGCGGTTTCCTTTCCCGTTCCCTGTCCCGCTCGTCCGCCTATGAGAGCACGGTACCGAGTCGGTCCACAAGCTGTGAAAGCGGCCCTGACCTGCACATATACCTGGAAATCCAAGTAAAGGTCGACAGTCGTGGAATATGTGCGGGTCCAAGCCTCACAGGGCGTCGAGTCCCTCGCACGTTAACCCGCTCGACGGGTTCACGGGAAGGCGTGGGCGGCGCTCCTGTGGAAAACTGACAAGGTGCCCGAAAACGTAGAAGACGGTGTGATCACCGTGTTTCTCCTGGACGACCACGAGGTCGTCCGGCGCGGTGTGCACGAGCTGTTGGCGATGGAGCCGGATATCGAGGTGGTCGGCGAAGCCGGCACCGCGGCCGAGGCGTTGGCCCGCATTCCGGCCGCGCACCCCCAGGTCGCCGTGTTGGACGTGCGGCTGCCGGACGGCAGCGGGGTCGAGGTCTGCCGGGAGATCCGCTCCCTCGACGACCGGGTGAGATGCCTGATGCTCACCTCCTACGCGGATGACGAGGCGCTCTTCGACGCCATCATGGCCGGCGCCTCGGGCTATGTCCTCAAGGCCATTCGGGGGACGGAACTGCTCTCCGCCGTGCGGGACGTGGCAGCCGGAAAGTCCCTGCTCGACCCGGACGCCACCCAGCGGGTGCTGGAGAAGCTGCGCGGCGGTGAGTCCGGCGAACGGGACGAGGGGCAGGAGCAGCTGGATCGGCTGACCGACCAGGAGCGCCGCATCCTGACGCTGATCGGCGACGGCCTCACCAACCGGGCCATCGGCCAGGAGCTGCATCTCGCGGAGAAGACCATCAAGAACTACGTCTCCAGCCTGCTCTCCAAGCTGGGCATGGAACGCCGCTCCCAGGCCGCCGCCTATGTCGCGCGGCTCCAGGAGCAGAGGCGACGCTAGGCGGCCCCGCCCGGCCGGTGGACGGCGGCGTATCGGGGCGCGAGGCGGAGGTAGGTGGCCTCCGGGTGGCGCGCGTAGCGCGGGGCGGGCGGGAACGCGGAGCGCGCGCCCCGCTCGGGATCGGTGACCGAGACGATGCCGACCAGCTGCGCCTGCCAGGCCGTGGAGCCGGCGGCGTCCCCCTCGTCATGGGCCTCGTACGCCACCACGGTGCCGTCCAGCGGCAGCGCGGCGCCGCGCGCCGTCGGCACCCGGAGCAGCAGCTGGTCCCCGGTCACCAGATGGCTGGCGGGCAGCACCCACGGCAGCGCCCGCACGGTCGCGGCGGCGCGCCCGTGCGGCACCCGGGGCAGCAGCCTGAGGGCATGGGTCAGCTCGACGGACATACCTTCCAGCCTGCCGCGCCCCGCCGCCCGCCACACCGGGCAGAAGGTCCCCTCCTGCCCGGGACGTTCGTCCCGGGGGGCGCCGCCGGGCACCGGCTCAGCCGCAGAACGCGTCCCTGACCGCCCTGGCGTGCCGCGTCCACCAGACGACCAGCGCGGAGGCGGCCGGAAACTGGGGATCGGCGCGGCCGTCCCCGCGCTCGTAGTGCCAGCGCAGCATCCAGAAGTCGTTGAGCCGCTCCCACCACACCCGGTGCACGGCGGCGGCCAGCTCGTCGGGGGAGGCGCCCGACGCCTCCCGGTAGGCCGTGGCGTAGGCCCGGATCTTGCCCAGGGCGAGACCGCCGTCCGGGCGGAGGTAGAAGATGCAGGCGGCGCGGACCGCCTCCTCGGCGCGGGGCTGCACGCCCAGCCGGTCCCAGTCCACGATGGCGACCGGCTCCACCGGGCCCTCCGCCCGGTAGAGCAGGTTGAGCGGGTGGAAGTCGCCGTGCACCCAGCCCTCGGCCGGCACCTCGGCGGGTCCCGGGCGCAGGTGCGCGTGGGTGCGCAGCAGCGCGCGACGCTCCAACAGCCGGTGCTCGGCCAGTTCGTCGAAGCCGGTGCGGCGGGCACGCGCCCTGATGTGCGCCAGCAGCTGGTCGATCACCGCATGGGTCTCCAGCGGGGCGACGGCGGCCCGCTCCGCCGGCCTGGGCTTGGGGGAACGCCCTATCACCTGCTCAAGGGCCCCGTGCACCCGCCCGAGCAGGGCACCGAGGCGGCGGCTCTCGGCGGGGCTGAGCTGGGCGCCGTCCCGGTGCCGGCCCTCCACCCAGGGGTGCAGCGCGTAGCAGCGCCCCCGGTGCACGGCCACGGTGCGTCCCTCCCGGTCCGCCAACGGCGGGGCGACGGGCAGACCGAGATCGGCCAGGGCCGCGGTCGCCCGGTGCTGCCGGACCAGCGGGGCTATCGCCTCGGGATCACCGTCCAGATGGTGCTTCAGGAAGTAGCGGCCCCTGGTGGTGGCCAGCCGGTAGCCGTGGTTGAGGAGCCCCTCGGTGATCGGCTCGCAGCTGAGCGGCTCGCCGGCACGGTAGTGGCCCAACAGCTCGGTGAGGGTGTGCTCGGGAAGGGTGGGCCGGGTGGTGAGAAGCGGCATACCGGTCAGGAACTGGCCGCGCCCTGCGGATCCCCGGCGCCGGCGGGGTCCCCGCCCTCCGGACCGCCGTTGTCGGCGCCGCCCGGGTTGCCCGGGTCACCGCTGTTGTCGCCCGGGCCACCGCCCTCGGGGTCGCCGCCGTCCGAAGCGCCGCCGGGGTCCTCGTCCGGCGGGGTGGTGGGCGGCGTCTCGGGCTCCGTGGGGTCGTCGGGCTCCTCGGTCTCGGAGGGCGGAGGCTCCTCCGTCTCGGTGGGGGCCCCGGTGTCGCTCTCGGACGGGCTGCCGCCCGGATCGCTCGGGTAGTAGTCGTCGTCCGCCGGCGGCTCGTAGGTGTCCTCTGGCTCCGTGGGGTCGTCGGTCTCCCGCTCCGTCTCCTCGGGCTCGGTGACCGGCGGCTCCGTGGTCTCGTCCGGGCTCGTCGGCGCCTCGCCACCGCCGTCCCGGTTGGCCGCGACCAGCACGCCGGTGCCGATGGCCACCACGGCGAGCAGGGCGAAGAGCAGCATCTTCGCGCGGTTGTGCCGGCCGCGCCGGGCCGCTGTGCTCTCCTCGTCGGACGGATCGCCGCCCGGGTCGCCGAGCAGCAGCGGGGCGGTGAGATGGCCGGTGGGCGGGGTGTTGGCCCGGCCGGCCGGCGCGGCGGCCTGGGTGCCCATCGGGGGCGTGGTGGAGGGCGCGACCGAGCCGGTGTTCCACAGGCCGCCGGTGTGGCCGCCGTGCTCCTCCAGCATCCGGGCCGCGTACTGCACCAGACCGCGCATCTCCTCCGCGGTCTGGAAACGGTCGTCCGGGTCCTTGGCCAGCGAACGCATCACCAGGCCGTCCAGCTCCGGCGGCGACCCAGGGGTGACCTCGGACGGCAGCCTGGGCTGGTCCTGGACATGCTGGTAGACGACGGCCAACGGCGTCTCGCCGACGAACGGCGGGCGCTGGGCGAGCAGTTCGTAGAGCAGACAGCCGACCGCGTAGAGGTCGGAGCGGGTGTCGACGGCCTTGCCGAGCGCCTGCTCGGGCGAGAGGTACTGGGGCGTGCCCATCACCATGCCGGTCTGGGTCATGGTCTGCGCGGCGCCGTGCAGCGCGCGGGCGATGCCGAAGTCCATCACCTTGACGCTGCCGGTCTCCGTGATGATCACGTTCGCCGGCTTGATGTCGCGGTGCACGATGCCGTGGTGGTGGCTGTAGGAGAGCGCCTCCAGCACTCCGGCCACGATCGCCAGCGCCTGTTCGGGCGGCGGCGGCGCCTCGGAGTCGAAGAGCAGCTCCCTGATGGTGTGGCCGTTGACCAGCTCCATCACGATATAGGGGACGACCTGGCGGCCTACCTGCTCCTCGCCCGAGTCGTAGACGGCCACCACGGCGTGGTGGTTGAGGCCGGCCACCGACTGTGCCTCGCGGGTGAAGCGGATCTTGGAGGTGGGGTCCTGCGCCAGATCGGAGCGGAGCAGCTTCACCGCCACCGTGCGGCCGAGCCGCACATCCTCCGCCGCGAAGACCTCGGCCATGCCGCCCTGGCCGAGACGGCCGGTGAGCCGATAGCGACCCTCTCCGACCAACCCGTTGTTACCCCACAGCTCCGGGGAGTCGGGCACCTGGTCGCCGGGCTGGTCCGACTCCTCGTCGCCGGAGCCAGCAGCGCCTCGCACCTGTGCCATCAGTCCTCGCCGTAGTAGCTGGATCGCTCAACCATCAAACCCGTTCCGGGGTAGCGCTGACAAATTGAGCGCATCACCGCCGGTCACGGAACGGACAACGAGCTTGACGTTCGGGGGTGCTGGGGCAGACTGGGGACGGAAAACAACGAGTTCGTATGATGCGCGGTGCGGCACCCCCGTCCGATGGGGCGGTGCGGGAGCAACAGTGACGCCGCCCTAGGGGGATCAGTCGGATGAGTGACCACGCGCAGCCGCCTGCCGAATTTCCCGGGCGCTCGGTGGGGGGCGGCCGGTACCAACTGCGGAACGTGCTCGGCACCGGTGGCATGGCCTCGGTCCATCTCGCCTACGACGCGATGCTCGACCGGCAGGTCGCGATCAAGACGATGCACAGCGAGCTGGGCCGGGAGGACGCCTTCCGCGAGCGCTTCAAGCGCGAGGCCCAGTCGGTGGCGAAGCTGGCGCACACCAACATCGTCTCCGTCTTCGACACCGGCGAGGACCATCTGGACGGCGCGCAGGTGCCGTACATCGTGATGGAGTACGTCGAGGGCAGGCCGCTGCGCGACGAGCTGGAGGCGGACATCGCCGCCCATGGCGCGATGCCGGCCGACAAGGCGCTCCGGATCACCGCCGATGTGCTGGCGGCGCTGGACATCAGCCATGAGATGGGCCTTGTGCACCGCGACATCAAGCCGGGCAACGTGATGCTCACCCGCCGTGGTGTGGTGAAGGTCATGGACTTCGGCATCGCCAGGGCCATGCAGTCCGGGGTCACGGCGATGACCCAGACCGGCATGGTGGTGGGCACCCCGCAGTACCTCTCGCCCGAACAGGCGCTGGGCCGGGGCGTCGACGCCAGGTCCGACCTCTACTCGGTGGGGGTCCTGCTCTTCGAACTGCTCACCGGACGGCTGCCGTTCGACGCGGACTCGCCGCTGGCGATCGCCTACGCGCATGTCCAGGAGGAGCCCCCGGCGCCCTCGGCGATCAACGCCTCGGTGCCGCCGGCGCTGGACGCGATCGTCGCGCAGGCCCTGCGGAAGAACCCCAACGAGCGGTTCCCCTCGGCCGAGGTCTTCCGCACCGCGTGCCTCCAGGTGGCCGGCACGCTGACCGGCGCCGCGCCGATGATCAACCCCAACGCGCATACCGCGACCAACAGCGGCTCGGCCGTGTCGCAGGCGGTCTTCCCGCAGTTCGGCGCCCCGACGCCGACCCCGGGCACCCCGCCGCCCTCGCCCTACGCACCGGCCCCGCACACGCCGCCCACCGGCGGCTACGGCTACCCCAACACCGGCGCCCCGGCCACCCCGCCCCCGGGCCACGGCGCCGCGTCGGCCTACCAGATGAACGCGGCACAGGGCGCGGGCGGTTCGAGCGGTGACGGCTCCCGCAAGGGCACCAACCCGTGGCTGATCGCGGTCGCGGCGGTGTCGGCCATCGCGCTGGTCGCCGCGATCGCCATCGTGGTGCTCGTCAACGGTGGGGACGACAAGACGGACGATCAGGCGGGCAGCGGTGGCGGCGGCAGTCAGGGCACCGAGATAGAGCCGGAGCCGGGGGGCGACGGCGGCCAGGGCGAGGAGACCGAGCGTCCGGAGCGGCGTTATGTCGAGGGCGACCCGGAGCAGGCCATCGACACCAACAAGTGCACCCGCGCCAACGACTACTGGGACCAGGACGACCACGAGGGCGCGGTGGTGATGCCGGACTTCTACGGCTTCCACATCAACTCGGTCAAGGACTGCCTCCGCGCGGCCGGTTGGGCCTACGAGGAGGATCTCACCTACAAGGACGAGACCCTGAAGGGCGATGGGATGGTCGTCTCCCAGACGCCCGAGGCGCACGAGCCCTACGACCCCGAAGACGACGACCTCTACATCGAGTTGGTCGTCTCCACCGGCCTTGAGCCGGTCAACTGACCCCGCGCGTCAACCCGCTGACGCCACGCGGGAAGCGGGGCGTTTCACGTGAAACGCCCCGCACGCCCAGCTCCGGCCGTTCAGCTCCGGCCGCTCAACGGCGGGGCTCCCGCTCACCATGGGGTCGCGAGAGAGGCCAGAATGCGGTCGGCCAGGGGCCGTTCCCCCTCGACCCTGACCTTCTCGGCGGCCCGTCTGCCGCGCAACCGTCCGGTGACCACGCGGGTGAAGATCTCCCATTCCAGCGTGAAGGTGACCAGCGGCCCCAGCGACGGGCTGCCGTCCACCGCCCCCTTGCCGTTCTCGTCGACCCGGACCGTGCGGAGGAACTCCACGGGCCCGGTCACGTCGAAGACCACCGCCGACTTGACGGGCGCCCCCGCGTCCTCGGCGACCACCTTGGGCAGCCGCTGCAAGAGCACGTCGCGGGCGATCAGCGCGGCCGGCGTGTCCAGGGTGGTGGGCTGGCCCAACGCCCGCCTCAAGTCCTGTTCGTGGACCCAGACATCGCAGACCCGCAGCTCCAGGTAGTCCGCCAGCGGGATCTTCCCGTACAGCGGATGGGAGACCAGATCCGAGGCGCCGCGCCGCTCGTTCCGCAGCTGCCGGGAGCGGCGGATGATGGTGTACTCCAGCTCGCTGGTCATCTCGGGACCGGTGTGGTGCCGCCGCACATCGACCTGCACCTCGTTGTACCTGCTGGTCTCGTCGGTGACGTGGTAGAGGTCCCGGGGCAGGGTGTGGATCGGCCGGGGGTCGCCCAACGCCTCGCACTCGCCGCCGATCACATGCGACACCAGGTCGCGCACGGACCAACCGACGCGTTCGGTGGGGCGGTTCCACTCCCCGTCAACGAGCGAAGCCGCCAGCTCGGATATCGACTCGATGGACTGGGTCCAGGCATCGACAGACGGTTGCAGGCTCGAATGCACGGTCACGGGACCCCTCGTGGCGGTTTCGTCGCTGGCTGGGTGTTCACACGTTACGCCGCGCGGGCGCAACCGGTGAATGCTTTCTGGAGACGAATCCTAGGGTGCCCAAGCCGCCCATAGCCACTGAAGGGGTGCGATGGAGACCGGGCGGCGACGCCGTGCAGTGCGCCACCCCCCGGCCCCGTAACCACACTGTTGCGGACGAGTTTCACCAAACGGCGACGGGACCTCGTCAGCCCTGCCACAGGGCCCCGTCGACGCCGGCCGCTCAGCCCCGCTCCGCGCCCTCGCCGAGGAACGCCGCCATGGCGTTGGCCAGCAGGAACGGATCGTTCGCCGCGCAGAGTTCGCGCGCCGAGTGCATCGAGAGGATGGCGACGCCGATGTCCACCGTGGCGATCCCGTGGCGGGCCGCGGTGATCGGGCCGATCGTGGTGCCGCAGGGCATCGCGTTGTTGGAGACAAAGGACTGCCAGGGCACCCCGGCGCGCTCACAGGCGGCGACGAAGACGGCCCGGCCGGCGCCGTCCGTGGCATAGCGCTGGTTGACGTTGACCTTGAGGATCGGACCGCCGCCGGCGATCGGGTGGTGCCCGGGGTCGTGCCGCTCGGGGTAGTTGGGGTGCACCGCGTGGCCGGTGTCCGAGGAGAGGCAGAACGAGGCGGCCAGGGCCCGCGCCTGCTCGTCGAGGCCGCCGCCCCTGGCCAGCACCGAGCGGGCCAACACGGAGCCCAGCAGCGGGCTTTCCGCGCCGGTGTCGGACTGACTCCCCGTCTCCTCGTGGTCGAACGCGGCCACCACGGGGATATGGCGCGGAGGCTCTCCGGCGGCGGAGCCGACGGAGCCGAGCGCGGCGACCGCGGCGTGCACCGAGAGCAGGTTGTCCAGCCTGGGGCCCGCCAACAGCTCGCGATCCCGGCCGAGATAGGCGGGCGGCTCCACGCTGTGCGCCATCAGGTCGAAGCCCAGCACCTCGCCGGGCGCGACCCCGACCTCGGCGGACAGAAACTCGATCAACTCGCCTTCCCTGGGCCCGCCCAGGCCCCAGATCGGCATCATGTGCCGCTGCCGGTCCAGCTTGAGGCCCTCGTTCACCTGGCGGTCCAGATGGACGGCGAGCTGGGGCACGCGCAACAGCGGGCGGTCGACGCGCACCAGGACCTGCCGGCCGTCGCGCAGCGCCAGCCGCCCGGAGACGCCGAGATCCCGGTCGAGCCAGGTGTTGAGCAGGGTGCCGCCGTAGATCTCCACGGCCAGCTGCTTCCAGCCCAGCGCGCCCGCGTCCGGATGGGGCTTGATCCGCAGGTTGGGGGAGTCGGTATGCGCTCCCACCACGCGGAACGGCGTGCTCGGCGCCGCGCCCTCGGGCACATACCAGGCGATCAGCGCGCCACCGCGCACCAGATAGCGGCCCCCGGCCGTGCCGTCGAACGGCGCCGCCTCCTCGACCTGCCGGAAGCCGGCCTTCTCCAGGCGCTGGGCGGCGCTCGCCACCGCGTGGTACGGGGAGGGGGAGCCCGCCAGGAAGGCCATCAGCTCATCCGTGTGAGCCCGGTCGAAAGGTGCGTTCATGCCCCTCAGCATACGAACGCCTCAGGCCCCGGCGCCCGGCCCCGCCCCCGACAGCCTTCGCCCCGCTCCTCCCCGGAGGAGGAACGGGGCGGGGCGGGCCGCGTCAGAAGGCGGACTCGTCCAGATCCATCAGGGAGAGGTCGGTGCCCTCGGCGACGCCTCGGGCGACCGCGACCGCCGGCAGGACCGTGGCCGCGAAGTGCCGGGCCGCCACGATCTTGCCCTGGTAGAACGGGATGTCCTTGGCCGACGCCGTGGGCAGCTTGGCCGCCGCGACGGCGGCACCGCGCAGCAGCAGGTACCCGACGATCACATCGCCGGAGGAGAGCAGCAGCGACGTGGTGTTGAGGCCGACCTTGTAGAGCGAGCGGACATCCTTCTCGGTGGCCGCCAGATCCGTGAGGAGCACGCCGACCAGGGCCTCCAGCTCGGACGCCGCGCGCCCCAGCTGCTCCCTGGCCGTGGCCAGCTCCTCGCCGCCCGGGGCCTCCGCGAGGAACTTCTTGATCTCCTCGGCGATCCCGCTGAGCGCCACGCCCTGGTTGCGGACGATCTTGCGGAAGAAGAAGTCCTGGCCCTGGATCGCCGTGGTGCCCTCGTAGAGGGTGTCGATCTTGGCGTCCCTGATGTACTGCTCGATCGGGTACTCCTGGAGGTACCCGGAGCCGCCGAGGGTCTGTAGGGACTCGGCCAGCTGCTGGTAGGAGCGCTCCGAGCCATAGCCCTTGACGATCGGCAGCAGCAGGTCGTTCAGCGCGTTCTCCGCGGCGGTGTCCTCGCCGGCGGCCTCCTTGACCGCGATGTCGTCCTGCACGCTGGCGGTGTAGAGGACCAGCGAACGCATCCCCTCGGCGTACGCCTTCTGCGTCATCAGCGAGCGGCGCACATCCGGGTGGTGGGTGATGGTGACGCGGGGGGCCGTCTTGTCGGTGAACTGCGTGAGATCGGCGCCCTGCACCCGCTCCTTGGCGTATTCGAGCGCGTTGAGATAGCCGGTGGAGAGGGTGGCGATGGCCTTGGTGCCCACCATCATCCGGGCCAGCTCGATGACCTTGAACATCTGACGGATGCCGTCGTGCTTCTCGCCGAGCAGCCAGCCCTTGGCCGGGTGGTTGGCGCCGAAGGTGACCTCGCAGGTGTTGGAGACCTTGAGGCCCATCTTGTGCTCGACATTGGTGGCGTAGACGCCGTTGCGCTCGCCCAGCTCGCCGCTGTCCCAGTCGAAGTCGTACTTGGGCACGACGAAGAGGGAGAGGCCCTTGGTGCCGGCGCCATGGCCCTCGGGGCGGGCCAGCACCAGGTGGATGATGTTCTCGGTGAGATCGTGCTCGCCCGAGGTGATGAAGCGCTTGACGCCCTCGATATGCCAGGTGCCGTCCTCCTGGCGGATCGCCTTGGTGCGCCCGGCGCCCACGTCGGAGCCGGCGTCAGGCTCGGTGAGGACCATGGTGGACGACCACTCGCGGTCCACCATCAGCCGGGCGATCTTGCGCTGCTCCTCGGTGCCCTCGTCGTACACGACACGGCCGAAGCTGGGGCCGGAGGCGTACATCCAGATGGCCGGGTTGGAACCGAGGACGTTCTCGCCGGCGGCCCAGACCAGGGAGCGCGGCGCGTTCATGCCGCCCAGCTCCTCGCCGATGCCCATCCGCCACCACTCGGCGTCCATATAGGCGCGGTAGGAGCGGCGGAACGTCTCGGGGACGGGCGCCGTGTTGGTCGTGGGGTCGAACACCGGCGGATTGCGGTCCGCCTCGGCGAAGGACTCGGCAAGCTCGTTCTCGGCGAGGCGAGTGATCTCGGCGAGCACGCTCCTCGCGGTGTCGGTGTCCGTCTCCGAGAACGGGCCGCTGCCATAGACGGCGTCCCTTCCCAGGACCTCGAACAGGTTGAACTCGATGTCGCGGAGATTGGACTTGTAGTGCCCCATGACGACGACTCCGTAGCTGGCGATGGGTACCGGTAAGTAACGCCATGATGCTACCCACTGGTAATAAGAAGCAAGCGGAAACCGGTCAAGTGTGAGTCAGTAGTCTTTCCGGCATGTATGGCTACGACCAGCAGCCCGGCTATCCGGGACAGCAGCCCTATGGCGCGCCTCAGCAGCCGGTCGCTGGCTACGGCGGCCAGAGTTACTACCCCGAGCAGCAGCAACAACAGCCGCCGCCGGCCGCCCAGGCCGGACCGCCCGCGCCCCCGACCCTGGCCGACGCGCTGCGCGCCTACACCTCGGGCGCGATGTCGAGCGAGGAGTTCCACGACACCTTCCTCGCCGCCAAGATCTACTGCCCACGCGGCGAGAACCCGGGGTTCCTCGCGCTCCACAACACCCAGCAGCCGGTGATCCCGCTCTTCACCTCCCTCAAGGAGCTGCGCCGCTACGCGGGCAAGGAGTCGCGGCACTTCACGGTGACCGGCGGCGAGGTGCTCGACCTGCTGCCGAGCGGCTACGGCTTCGCCCTGGACATGGAGGGCGAGCACCGACTGGTGCTGGACGCCAAGTCCGTCGAGGAGATGGTCGAGTACACGATGCGGAGGCTGTACGGCTGAGCCGCCGCCCGGAGCGGGGCGCCGCACCCTCGACTAAAGTTGACTGTTCAACTAACCTCGGACATACGTTCCCTCGGGAATGATTCGTTCGAGGAGGTTGTCCCATGCCCGCCATCACCGTCGAGAACCCGCTGACCCTGCCGCGCGTGGCCGCGCCGGCGGACGCCGTGGCGCGCCCGGTGCTGACCGTGACCACCGCGCCCACCGGCTACGAGGGCGAGGGCTTCCCCGTCCGCCGCGCCTTCGCCGGCATCAACTACCGCCACCTCGACCCGTTCATCATGATGGACCAGATGGGCGAGGTCGAATACGCGCCTGGCGAGCCAAAAGGCACCCCGTGGCATCCGCACCGCGGGTTCGAGACCGTCACCTACATCATCGACGGCATATTCGACCACCAGGACAGCCACGGCGGCGGCGGGACGATCACCAACGGCGACACCCAGTGGATGACCGCCGGCTCCGGGCTGCTCCACATCGAGGCCCCGCCCGAGTCCCTCGTCATGTCCGGCGGCCTCTTCCACGGCATCCAGCTCTGGGTCAACCTGCCGGCCAAGGACAAGATGATGGCCCCCAAGTACCAGGACCTCCGCAGCACCAGCGTCGGCCTGCTCACCAGCCCCGACGGCGGCGCGCTGCTCCGCGTCATCGCCGGCGAGCTCGACGGCCACGCAGGACCCGGCGCCACCCACACCCCCATCACCCTGATCCACGCCACCCTCGCCCCCGGCGCCGAGCTCACCCTCCCCTGGCGCGAGGACTTCAACGCCCTCGCCTACGTCCTCGCCGGCCGAGGCACCGCAGGACCCGACCGCCGCCCCATCCACCTCGGCCAGACCGCCGTCTACGGCAACGGCACCTCCCTCACCATCCGCGCCGACGACAAGCAGGACAACAACACCCCCGACCTCGACATCGTCCTCCTCGGCGGCCAACCCATCCGCGAGCCCATGGCCCACTACGGCCCCTTCGTCATGAACAACCGCGCCGAACTCCAGCAGGCCTTCGACGACTTCCAAAAGGGCCGCCTCGGCACCATCCCCACCATCCACGGCATGAACGCGGAGGGGCCCCGCAGCTAGTCGGGACCTCTCAGGCGGACCCTGATCGGCTCCGAACGGCCCGGCACCGTCATCGACTGGTCGGACCGCGGCATCACCGAGCAGACCGCCCAGCCCTACGAAGTGACCCTCACGACCTGGACGCCGTCCGCCTCCCCTACCTCCTGGGCACCGCGATCGACACCCAGGAGCCAGTCCCCGCCCCGCAGTGCTGCCGTGGGTGTGCGGTCGGAAGGTCGTTTCGCCGGACGCGATCCGCGTTCACCACAGTCCGGGGGCGTCTTCGGTTGGCTGTCGGTCCCCCGGGAGGCCGGGGGGCACGGCGGTGGCGCGCAGTGCGTCCCAGTCGTCGTAGTGGGTGGCCATGGTGAGGAGCAGGTGGGCGGTGGCGTAGGCGTCGTAGGTGGCGCGGTGTCTTTGAGCGGGCGCGTGGGTGAGGTCGATGCCGGTGTGGGTGATGAGGGCGTCGAGGGTGTGGCGGGGTCCGTCGGGGTAGGTGGCGCGGGCGAGGCGGAGGGTGTCGATGACGCCGGCCGGCCGCCAGTCGGGGAGGTGGCGGGAGAGTACCCGGTAGTCGACGTGGGCGTTGTGGGCGCAGATCCATGCCTCGCTGAGCAGCCCGTGCACCTGCGGCGCGACCGTTTCCCACCTGGGGTGGTCGGCGAGCTGCTGGGTGGTGAGTCCGTGGACGCGGGCGGCGAACGGGGTGACGGGGTTGGGCGGTTGGATGAGCCAGTGTCCTGCGGTGGTGCTGTCGGGTTGGCCATCGCGGATGGGGAGGGCGGCGACTTCGACGAGGTCGGGTGGGTTGGCGCCGTTGCCCTCGACGTCCACGACGAACAGCGGTGGCCAGGTGGTGAAGTCGTTCATGGTGTCCCGTCCCGGGCGGGGGTCGGCCAGCCGATGTCGGCGCGGCCGTGGCGTCGGTGGTGGTGTGGCTTGGCGCGGTCGTGGCACTGGTAGCCGTAGGCGTGTTGCAGGTGGTAGCGCGGTGGTTCGTCCAAGCCTTCCACGATGATGGCCCACTCGGTGACCTCGACGTCGCCGGTGGCGCCGAGGGCGCGGGCCTGTTCGGTGACCTCGGCCGGGTCGGGGGTGTGCCAGGCGTCGGCGCAGAGGTTGAGTTGGGCGCGGGGGCAGATGTCGCAGAGTTCGCGGATGCCGTAGTGGCCGTTGTAGTCGGCTCGGCCGTGGGCGTACGCAACGGCGCAGGAGGTCTTGCGGAAGAGCGCCCCGTAGCGGGTGTTGGGGTCGCCGGCGCGGTGGAAGGCGGCCAGGATGCGGTCTTCGGTGTCCTCGGGGAGGATCTTGCGGCGGGCGGTGTCCTCGTAGGGGCTGGGTAGGCCGTTGGCCTGGTAGTAGGCGGCGATCTCGTCTCGGTAGAACAGGCCGGTGAAGACGGTGGCGTGGGCGTGTTCGGCGAGTTCGCGGGCGCGGGCGAGGTGGGTGGGGGTGTCGTTGAGGCCGGGGACGATGGGGCGCCAGTACAGGACGGTGCGGTAGCGGCGCGCGTGGGCGTGGAGGGTGCGCAGGCTGGCGGCGGCGATGCGGGAGTCGGCCGGCTCGATCCTGGGGGCGTCGATACCCGAGTGGGTGACCAGGACGGTCAACGTGATGTTGCGGAGGGAGTTGAGCACCGCGCAGTCCTCGGGTTCGACGCGCCAGCGGGTGATGACCAGGACGTGGTTGGTCAGGCCTTGTTGGTCGAGGAGGCGCAGGACGTTGAAGGTGTGCGGTTTGACGGGCGGGAGCATCGGGTCGGTCGCGCGGTTGAAGATCTGGACCGGGGTGCGGTGGGGCTGGAAGTAGCGGTGGCCGACGAGTTGGGCCACAGCCTCCTCGTCGCTCATCAGCGCCCGAGGAGTCTTCATGGCGTAGTTGCCGAAGAGGTGGCGGACGCAGTAGCCGCAGTCCAGCGGGCAGCCGACGATGTGGTTGAGGGAGAGGCCGGACTTGCGGTACTCGATCACCTCGGCCAACTCGGGTTTCAGCGCGGCGATTTCGCGCTGGCTGAGTAAGGGCAGGGTCCGGCGGTGGCCGGCGGTGGGGTGGTTCGTGTTCATGGCTGGGGCCTCCTGGCGTCGCGGGCGTGCGGCAGGTCGGGGCGGGTGGGGTGGAGGAGTTGGTGTTGGTGGGCGCCGTACCAGGTGCCGAAGTCGCGGCGCGCGGCGGCGGGGTCGTCGCTGGTGTGCACGAGGTTGTGCACCAGTCGGCCCTCGGCACGGGCGGTGGCCAGGCTGTCGGTCCCGAGATCACCGCGGATGGTGCCGGCGGCGGCCTGGGACGGGTCGAAGTGCCCCAGCAGCCCACGCAGCGTCACGGCGATTCCGGCCGGTCCGTGGGCGAGCGCGACCGTGACCCGGTGGCCCACGTACATGGTGCGCAGCGCGCCGGGCACGTCCACGTCGAACCAGTCCGCGTCCACCAGCAGATCCCAGTAGTGGACGAAGACCTGCCAGTCGGCGACCGTGAGCGTCGTCCTGGCGGCGATGTCGGCCACCGTGGCGAGCCGGTCCAACACGGCGTCTTCCAGGCCGAGGCGCACACAGTCGGGCTTGAGGAGCACCACGCTCCACCGCTCCCAGTCGATCCCGCCGAGTACCCCGCCCCGGAACTCCGGCGCCCGCGCGGCGGGGATCACCGCCCGCCTCCGGCAGGGGCGATACGGCGCGGCCAGCGGCGGGCCATCAGCCACCGGAACCCCGGGTCCAGCGCGGCGAGAACCGGCTCGGTGACCGGCTCGCCGGGGTGGTGGGTGATCTGGCGGTGGGCCTCGAAGAGCAGGAGAACCTGCTGCCAGTAGCGCGGCAGGCCCAACGCGGCGATGTCGTCCGGCTCGTACGCGGCCTGGTTGATGCGCAGCAGGTGCTCGTGCTCCAACACGGAGGCGATGGTCTGGAAGGTTGTCTCGCGCGGTAACTCCAGGAAGGGGAACGCCCGAACGGGGGACGTGTCGCGGGTGCGCGCCTCGCCGAGCACCCGTTGCACCTGGGGTAAGTCGCGCTCGCCGAGGTGGAGGGAGCCGACGTGATGGGTGTAGCTGCCCAGTTCCAGGCCGAGCAGGTTGGCGGCGAACTCCTGGATGAGGGTGAAGGAGAAGATGTCGGCGATCAGGCCCCGGTTGGCGTCGTTGGCCCGCATGTAGCAGACCATGTGCAACCGGCCCTCACGGGCCAGGAGGTGCAGGGCGACGACGCACGACACGTCCGGGTTGTTCGCCACCGCCAACTCCTCCGGGCGGAAGACCGACAGCACCGCGCGCTTGCTGTCGGCCTCCGTCCGCAGCAGGTCCAGAACCCGGTCGAACTGGGACTGCCCGGAGCCGGGCACCGGGTTGAACAGGCGCGCCCCGTAAGCCGAACCGATGGTGACTCCGTCGCGGGAGAAGTCCCGCATCCGGGGTGAATAGTGCGCCATCATCGCCAGATCGTCTCGGCCGGCCAGGTACCAGAGCGCCTCGGCGAAGTGAAAGACCGGGTTGACGCGCCGCGCCGCCAGATAGGGCACGCGCTGACGTGGGTCGCTGAGGCGGAACGACAGGCCAAGACACTCGTGGCTGCTGTTCCCCCGGGGCGCGTTGCGGTACTCGAACGCGCCGTCGATGTGAGCGAGGACATCAAGATAGGCGTCCTCGAAGGTGGCATACGCGGGCGGTTGGTGCATGAGACCTCCGAGAGTTGAGTGATCGGGGTCGTTCATGACGCGGGCCAGCCGAGCGACAAGGCTCGGCAAGCCGAAAGGCTGGCACGGCTAACCGATCAGCGCCGCGAGCTCCGCGTCGAGGTCCACAACGGTGCAGCGCTTGAGTTCCACGATCAGCTGGGAGGCCAGGAACCATTCCGTGCCCCGGTGTCCGTAGGGCAGGTGGTCGTCCTCATGAACCTTCAGCCGGGCGTTCGGCGTGGGGCCGAAGAGGGTGCCGAAGACGCCCCAGATCTTCGGGCGACGGGAGCGTACTCCGACCGGGTTGGTCAGGTGCGGGCAGAGGCGGACGGCGAGGGCGGCGCAGGGGAGGCAGACCGGGGGCTTGGTGGTCCTCGCCCCCTCGTAGCAGTCCTCGTCGTCGTTCATCAGGAACAGCCAGCCGTCCCGGGTGTGGCTGGCGATCTTGCCGCAGACCTGGCACAACCGCTCGGCCTGCACCTGGCGTTGGCGTGCCGGGTGCATGGCGGGGAAGTTCGGGCGGCCCTCGCCGGGCGCTTCGCGAACTCGGGCCCACAGCACGCCGAAGGTGTCGCGGTCGGCGGGCGTCTCGTCCCGGTAGCGGATGCCGGCCAGATCCGAGCGGATCGCCACCCCTCGCCCGTCGGGTTCTTCGCCGCTCCAGGCCGCGGCGTAGGGCACCGGGAGACGGCGCGGGCCCCAGGTCATCAGGGCTTCGGAGACGAGGAGTTCGGGCACTGCGATCAACTTTCCGGGCGGGGGCTGAAGGGGTGGGGTTGCGCGGTGTCGCGGTCGGCCTGAGCGATGCGCCGGACCAACGCGACGGTGAAGACACCCCCCGGAAGGAGGGGGTGCCAACAACGCGAGCGGTGCGGCGCACAGCGCCAGCAGCATCAGGCGGACTGGTCCTCGGCGTCCGGCTCCGGCCAGTCGGCGGCCGGTCGGTCACCGTTGACGAGGACGGGGACGCGCTCACCGTGGGCCAGGGCGAGCAGGGCGTTCTGCACCACGGGCGGGGATTCCAGCAACTCCCGCATGGGGCGCCAACCAGCACCGTCCGTGAGAGATACCGCGTCGCAGGGCGGGGTGTCCGACTGGCCGCCGTCGAGGATGTAGTCGAGCGCGATCGGGAGCCCGGACGGGCCGTGTTCCAGACTGACGGCCAGCGCGTACGCGGCCTCCTGGTAGTAACCGGTCCGGGAAACGCTCAGGTGCCACGCGGTCCGAACGGGACAGTCGCCGGGCGGGACGATGCTCGTCGGCAACTGCCAGCCGCCCTCGACATGGGGATCTCGGACCATCAGCACGTGGTTGTCGCGCGTGGTCGCCAGCAGCGATACCCGCACTGCCAAGGCGCGTTCGCTCGCCGGCGAGGGCTCGGTGGCCATGTGCTGCCTGGGATAAGAAACGGTCTGCGGCATTGGATACTCCGATCTTTTGGCTGGTCGGGTGGTAGGAGGAAGACGCGGATCCGCGTGTGGTGTTGACGGCCCAGCGGAGGTTGCCGGACGGCGCGCTCTCATCGACCGGTGTGGACGGTCAGTTCGCCCCAGACGCGCTTGCCCCACCGCAACGGGTCGGCGCCCCAGCGGGTGGTGATGGCCTCGATCAGGGCCAGGCCACGGCCGCGCACGGAGTCGTCGTTCGCGGAGACCCGGATCGGCAGGTCAGGTGACTTGTCGACCACGGAGATGCGGACGGACGTCGGGTCGAGACGGGTCACCGTGACCCGGAGGGAGCGGGAGCCGGTGTGTCGCACCGCGTTGCTGACCAACTCGGTGACGAGCAGGGCGCCGTCGTCGGCGAGAGACTCCACCAGCCAGGCGGCCAGGGCTTCTCGGACGATCCGCCGGGCGGCAGCGGTGCTGGCGGCGACGGCCGGCAGGGTGTGGGTGACACGTGGTTGTCTGGAGGGACTGAGCGTAGCGATCATGGTCGATACCTGGGTCCGGTGGAGGGTGGGCGGCACCGCGTTGGTTCAGCTGACGCTGAGTCGCTGTGCTGTCACGCTTGCCAACCAGTGAACGAGCCCCGGTCCGCCACGGACAGGGGTCATGTCGTGGCGATGCGTTTAGCGTGTTTAGCCGTGCGGGCAGTGCCTCGCTACCTTGGAATGGGTCCGGTGCGAAGGGGGCGTGATGGAGAAGCCAGCTCGGAAAGGCCGTGCGCCCAACACGCGACTTCGGGACTTGTTGAAGGCCGAGGGCGTCACCTACGAGGCTCTGGCCAGCAAGGTTCGTGCCGTGGCCGCCGAGGCCGGGCAGGCGCTGCACACCAACCGTTCCAACGTCGCTCACTGGGTTGCCGGCGCCGAGCCGAAGGAACCGACCTCGCTCTACCTGGTCGAGGCGCTCTCCCGATACCTGCGACGCCCGGTCGGTCCCGAGGAAGTCGGCCTACTTCAGCCGCGACTCCGACCCGCCCTGGAATGGCATGCGGATACGCTGAACGCCCTAATCGAACTAGGGAGGCAGGACTTGGACATCGTGCGCCGGCGTGCCCTCTCGGCCGCCGCCTACTCCGTCGCCGCGCTCGCCGTCCCGGGTGCCTCGTGGTGGCCCCAGCAGACCGCCCACGCCGCCAGCCGCGAGCCGACCGCGCCCCGCAGGGTCGGCGGCCGTGACCTGGAGGCGGTACGCGACATGATCGCCGTCTTCTCCCGGGCCGACCAACGTCATGGCGGGGGCCACGCTCGTTCCACCGTGGTCCAGTACCTCACCTCGGACGTCGGCGCCTACCTCCGGGGCCGGTTCGCCGATGAGACGGTGCGACGCGGGATGTACTCGGCCGCCGGCGAGTTGGCCTACCTGTCCGGCTGGATGGCCTTCGACAATGCCGAACACGCCACCGCCCAGCACTACTACACGCTGGCCGTCAGCCTCGCCGCCGAGGCAGACGACGCCCCGCTGGCCGGCCACGTCCTGCGCGCGATGGCGCACCAGGCCGTGGACCTCGGCCATCCGCGACAGGCGTTGAACCTCGCCTCGGCCTCCGTCGACGGCGCGCGCTACCGGGACGCGAGCCCGCGCGAACGCTCCCTCCTGGGCGTCGTGCACGCCCGCGCCCTCGCGGCCAGCGGACAGAAACGCGCCGCCGCGACCGCCCTGCTGCGCGCCGAGGACGACCTGCGGGCCACGACCCCGGACGGGGCGGAGCCAGGGCGGGTGTTCTTCTTCGGCGAGGCCAGCCTGGCGCACCAGACGGCGTATACCCTGCGGCACTCCGGCGATCTGCCGGGCGCCCTAAGCCAGTTCCGCCGCAGCGTCCGCACCCGCAAAGCCGAGTCCTTCACCCGGACCCACGCGGTGACCCTGGGCGACCTCGGCTCGGTCCAGGCACGCCAGGGCGCCATCGACGACGCCTGCGCCACCTGGAACCGCGCCCTGGACACCATGGACGGCATCCAGTCCGCCCGCACCCGCCGCGTCGCCGCCGACATGCGCACCGCGCTGTCACCCCTGCGAGGACGCGGCATCACGGCAGTGAACGAACTTGACCGCAGAGCCGCCGCCTACCTGACCACATCCGCCTCAATCTGACGCCTCAATCTGACCGTATGCGGAGGAGAGCCTGATGGCAGAGGAGTTCACGGTCGTGCCGGTGGCACACGTCGTCGGAGGACGCGTGGAGCCGACGGACGACTACTGGGGCGGAACGCGCGCCATCGTGCGGATCGACGGAGATCGGTTCGACGAGGGCGCGGCCGTTGGCCTGGCCGACTTCTCCCATATCGAGGTCGTCTTCCGCTTCCACCTCACCGACCCGACCGACCTCCACCCCGAGCCCCGCCGACCACGGAACAACCCGGCATGGCCGGCCGGCGGAATCTTCGCCCACCGCAACATGCGCCGCCTGAACTGGCTGGGCGTCTCACGGTGCCGACTGCTCAAGGTCGACGGCCTGGACCTCCACGTGGAGGACCTGGACGCGGTGGACGGCACCCCGATCCTCGACATCAAACCGTGGTTCGAAGAAATGGGCCCCCGGGGCGAGGTACGCCAACCGGCCTGGCCGAGCGAGATGCTGGCGGACTATTACGCGCCAGGTCAAAGGTGAGCGGCAGCATTCGTTCGTAGGGGGATCGGAAGCGTTGCGCCTGGCTGGCGATGTGCCCCAGCCGATAACTCTGAACCCGGACGGTTGCTCGCGGTGCCGAACTCTCGAACATCGGTCGCTGCCTGGGCACCGAGGTCGTTTGGGCACAGCTGAGTAGGAACTCGTCTGCTGAAGGTGGCGTTAGCCGGATATGGGCACCCCATCACCAGCTCCGGTGGCCTCCGCAGCGGCTACATGGCTGGACCGGCTGACTGCACACCTGGAAATCGAGCACCTCACTGACCAACGGCATCAGCGTCGCCTCGTCATCAAGAACAGGGGCCTGCGCTTGCGGCGTTTCCACGTCGCCGAGCCGGATCGGAAACAGCTCGGCGGAGGACGGGTTGTCGACAATCGGTTCCGCCAGCCGGGCCCGCTGTGGCGCGGGACCGAGGCGCATCTGGTTTACGTGGCTGCCGCGAACTCGCGATTGAGTGAGATCACCATTCGCTGGCGAACGCTCGGCGTCGTACGACGGAAGCGGGTGTTCCGGGTACCGCCCCCTCGGCCTGCTTGACGCGTTTCGTCGGTGAAAGCCGGAGACTACTGACGCCGCGCAGTGAGACGTTGGGCAGTTGCTGTGTGCCGCGTCGGGGCTGGTTTGCGCCTCCCATCAGTGGCTGCGTCGGGTGCGGGGTGTTGGCCTGGGCGCGCCCGGCACGAGTGCGCCCTGGGTGTGGCGATGTTGGAAGGTGTGGTCGTGGAGGTGGTGGTGGAGGAGGGCGGCGAGGGCGGGCCAGTTGGGGTCGGTGGTGATGTAAGGGGCGGCGGTGGGGTGGGTGGTGTGGAGGACGGTGGCCCAGTGGGCGGTGATGCGTGGATCGGTGGTGGGAGTTGGGGTGGTGAGGGTGCGGGTGGCGTGGTGGTAGGCGGTGCGGAGGTGGGTGAGGGTTTGGTGGGCGGCTGCTTGTTGTTGGTGGTGTCGGCGGGCTTGGTGCCAGCGGCAGAACGCCTTCCTCGACCTCGCGGACACGATCATCACCATCCGTGGCCTGATCAACCAAGCCTGGACCACCCACCGCTGGGACGAGCGCCCCGAGCGACGCCCGTGAGCGCCCGCCCAGCCGCGCGACCTCCAAGCCTGTCTTGGTGAAAGTGCGTTCCCGCCGACTGTGAAAGCGCGAGGAAAGCAGCGCCCCTCATCCTGAGTCGTCAGCAGGCGCGGTGCGGGACGGCTGCCGCTCACCGCCCAGCGCATGCCCGTCGCGTGGAAGGAAGGTATGCCATGGAACGACAGCTGGAGATCGAGGAGACCGAGGTCTACGAGGCCCCGGTGCTGGCCGAGGCCGGCGACTACACCGAGATGACTCAGGGCGGGACCGGCCACTGGTGGGACTTCTCCGGGTTCCGCCCCCTCGTCTGACCCGATGGGTCATTCCGTGGGCGGACGCTGGTTCGTGGTCCTTCCTGACCACGAGGCGGCGTCCGCCGTCTTCGAGCGCGTCCGGAACGCCGGCTGCCAGGTGGTTCGGCACGCCTCCGGACGTCCCTGGCTGGCCGGTTGCTGGGAAGCGTCCGCGGCACGCCTCGCCGAGGCGGGTGACGTGCGGCTCGTCGTCCTGGGGGTCAGCACGCTGGACACCGAGCGACTGCGCGGGCGCGCACGGGCCGTACGCGCCATCTCCGATGTGGAGACGGCCGTCCGGGGGAGCGCGGGCGACCACTTCCTGCTCGCCTCGGTGGCGGGCCGGGTGTACGCCCGGGGTACGGCGTCCGGCAGCCGCCGGCTCTACCGCGCCGAGGTGGACGGCGTCACCGTCGTCGCGGACCGCGCCCGTACCCTCGCCCGGTTCACCGGGGCCACGGTGGACCTCCGCCAGGTGGCCTCGCGGCTCGTCTCGGTGGCAACGCCTCCGTTCCCCCTCGATCAGGCGTCGTTCTTCGATGGCGTCCGGGCCGTACCCCCGGGGCAGGCCGTCCTGCTGGAGCGCGCGGGCGAAGCCGCCGAACGCCGCTGGTGGCAGCCCCCGGAGTCCGAACTCCCCCTCGCCGAGGGCGCGGAGGGCCTTCGCGAGGCCCTGCTCGCGGCGGTGCGCGCACGGGTGGCGCCCGGCCGGCGGTGGGCCGCCGACCTCTCCGGCGGTATGGACTCGACCTCGCTGTGCTTCCTGGCCGCGGAGGCGGGCGCGGAGCTGGTGACCCTGACACTGGACCCGGGTGCGCCGGGTGACGAGGACGTCGCCTACGCGCG
Organism: Streptomyces profundus; assembly: GCF_020740535.1. Classification (NCBI taxonomy): domain Bacteria; kingdom Bacillati; phylum Actinomycetota; class Actinomycetes; order Kitasatosporales; family Streptomycetaceae; genus Streptomyces; species Streptomyces profundus. The sequence goes on along the minus strand of NZ_CP082362.1, from coordinate 3,521,448 downwards.
CCGCGCCGCCGCCGGGCTCCCGTCCGACACCCCACACCTGGTCTTCGATGCCACCGCGCTGCCCTCGTACTACACCGGCCTCGACGAAGGCGAGCCGGAGGACGAGCCGACGCTGGGCATCCGCGACCGGGCCCAGCAGGAGCATCTGGCCGGTGTGGCGCACGCGTACGGGGTGAAGCGGCGGCTGTGCGGACAGGGCGGGGACCAGCTGGTGATCCCGCCGCCCTCGTACCTGCACGATCTGGTGCGGCGCGAACCACGGCGCGCGACACGCCAGCTGGCCGCCTACGCCGCCAAGGAGCGTTGGCCCCGCACGGCCACACTCCGGGCACTGGCCGACCGGCGCCCGTTCGGGGCCTGGCTCACCGCCGAGGCCGGACGCGTCACGGGAGACCACGGACCGGCCGGCGATGTCAGGCTCGGCTGGGGCCTGGCGATGTCCCTCCCGCACTGGGCCACGGACCGGGCACGGGAGTCGACCGCCGGGCTGCTGCGCGAGGCGGCCACCCGCACCCAGCCGCTGGCGGACACCCGCGGGAGGCACCTGTGGCTGTACATGGCCCAGCAGTCCGGACGGGTCGCCCTGCTCTACGACCGCCTGGGCATCGCGCTGGACATGCCCTTCTGCGACGACGCCGTCGTCGAAGCCTGCCTGCGGGTGCGACCGCACGAGGCCACGACCCCCTGGGCGTACAAGCCGCTGCTGGCCACCGCCATGCGCGGGATCGTCCCGCAGCCGCTGCTGGACCGCACCACGAAGGGAAACGCCACCCCGGAGTGGCATCGGGGCATGCGGGTCCACCAGCGCACCCTCGCCGGCTGGCTGGAGGACTCGCGTCTGGTCGCCGCCGGGCTGGCCGAGCCGCGCGCCCTGGCCCGCGCCTGGCTCAGCCCCGGCACGCTGCCCGCCCACGAGGGTCCCCCCGCCGAGGCATCGGTAACCCTCGAATCCTGGCTGCGCGCCCTCGAACGGCACCCCGCCCCGCGCTACCTGGAGGAGCACACCCATGAGCCCGAGCCCGCGACTGAGGCCTGATGTCGTCAGCTGCGACACCGAGGACGGCCTGGTCCTGTTGGACAGCCGCCGCGGCCGTTACTGGCAGCTCAACGCCACCGGCGCCGCCATCGTCCGCGGCCTGCTCGGCGGCGCCACGGTGGAACGGATCGCCGCGGAACTCTCCCGGAAACAGCCCGTCACCGCGGACCGGGCGACCGAGGACATCCGCACGCTCGTGGACCAGCTCACCCGCGCCCGGCTGATCGAGGCGGGGAACGCGTCGTGAGCCAGATCCTGGACATCTCCGGCGAACGCCCGTCCCTGCTCCGCCGCGTCCCCGTCCACCTGGTGGTGCTCGCGGCACGGCTGCTGGCACGCCAGCCCCCCAAGCGGATCGTCGCCGTCCTGCGCGTTCTACGGAACCGCGCGACCCCCGCGACCCACGAGGAGACACTGCGTGCCCGGAGCCATGTGACGACGACATCCACCCGCTGCGCCGGCACGTACTGCCTCCAGCGCTCCCTGGCCACGGTGCTGCTGTGCCGGATGCGCGGCGTGTGGCCGACGTGGTGCAGCGGAGTCCGCACCCCGCCCTTCGCCGCCCACGCCTGGGTCGAAGCCGAACGCCGCCGCGTCGGCGAGCCCGACGAGGTGCACTCCTACCGCGTCCTGCTGAGCGTCCCCCCACTCGGCGAGCCGGAGCGGACGCCCTGATGATCAGGGGCGGGCGAGGGCCGAGACGAGCAGATCGGCGAGGAGCGCCCCATGGCCCACTACGGCCCCTTCGTCATGAACAACCGCGCCGAACTCCAACAGGCCTTCGACGACTTCCAGAAGGGCCGCCTCCCCACCATCCCCACCATCCACGGCATGAACGCCGAAGGACCGGCGCAGGGCTGACGGCGACCGGCGTCGCCCGGCGCACCGTTCGGCGCGGGATGCCCTCGGCGACGACGCGGGCGGCCGAGCGGCGGGGGTGAGGGCCCGTCAGTCCCGGCCGGCGGTCGAGTGTTCGCCCAGTTCGAACCAGGTGGTCTTGCCCTCGCCGCGCGGCTGGGCGCCCCAGTCGTCCGCGAGGGACTCCATCAGCAGCAGGCCACGGCCGGACGAGGCCAGCTCGCCCGGCTCCCTGCGGTGCGGCAGCTTGTCGCTCGCGTCGGTCACCTCGACCCGCAGCCGGCGGTCCCCGACCACCCCGCTGACCTCGGCGACCATCAGCGCGTCCCCGTCGGTGTGGGTCAGCACGTTGGTGAGGATCTCGGAGACCATCAGCGCCGCGCCGTGCACCACGTCCCGGTCCTTCCAGTCGTGCAGCAGACCGGTCAGCTGGCTGCGGGCCTGGGCGATCCTGGCCGGCTCCGACTGGCCGACGTTCAGCACGAAACGGCGCACCGCCGTGCCGCCGCGCGGCACCTCGCGGCCGGTCTCCTCGCGGCGCAGCAGCAGCAGCGCGATGTCGTCCTCGTTGCCCGGGTTGTCGCTCGCCCGCTCGTCCTCGCCCTGGTCCGCGTCCTCGTCCTCGGCGATGTGCACGGACTCGATCAGACTGTCCGCCAGCTGTTCGAGACCTGATCCGGGGAGCCCGGCGACCACCCGGCGGATCCGCTCCCAGCCGGCGTCCAGATCCCGTCGGCCGGTCTCCAACAGCCCGTCCGTGCACAGCAGCAGCGTCTGTCCGGGCTGGAGGTTCACCCGGGTGACCGGGTAGTCCATGCTCAGGTCGACGCCGAGCGGCGGCCCGCCGTCCGTCGGGCGCGGCTGCATCACGCCGTCGTCGAAGAGCAACGCGGGCTCGGGATGGCCCGCGCGGGCCATGTCGAAGGTGCCGGAGCGCGGGTCGGCCTCGACATAGAGGCAGGTCGCGAACCTGCTGTCGCTCGGTGCCGAGGGCTGCTCGGGAATGTCCTGGCCCTCCGGGCCCCGGCCCTCGGGCGGCTGCGGGGTGAGCGCGGCGAGGAAGCGGGAGGCGCGGCTGAGCACCGCGTCCGGGTGGTGCCCCTCGGAGGCGTAGGCGCGCAGCGCGATCCGCAGCTGTGCCATCAGCGCGGCGGCCCGCACATCGTGGCCCTGGACGTCCCCGATGACCAGCGCGACCCGGCCGGACGGCAGCGGGATCACGTCGTACCAGTCGCCGCCCACCTGGAGCCCGGCCCCGGTGGGGACATAGCGGGCGGCGATCGCGAGCCCGGGCACCCTGGGCATGGGGCTGGGGCCCATGGCGTGCTGGAGGTCGGCCGACAGCTCGCGTTCGGTGTCGTTCAGGGTGGCGCGGGAGAGCGCCTGGGCGGCCATCCGCGCGATGCTGCTGAACGTCGCGCGGGCCTCCCAGCTGAACTCCAGCTGGTAGTCGAAGGCGGCCAGCCAGACGCCGATGGTGCGGCCGGCGACCACGAGCGGCAGATAGGCCCAGGAGCTGCGTTGCAGCGGGGCGATCACCGGCCAGACATGCGGGTAGCGCTCGGCGTACTCCTCGGGCGAGGAGACATAGACGGCGCGGCCGGTGCGGATCACCTCGGCCGCCGGATAGTCGGTTTCCACCGGCATGGGGAAGCCGAAGGCGGAGAAGTCGAGATCCCGCCCCTGGTACTCCAGCATCCGCAGGTGGTCGCCCTCCCGGTCGTAGACCGCGACGCCGTCCGGGGTGAAGCCCGGCATGGTCAGGGTGGCGACCACCCGCAGCACCTCGTGCACGCTGTTGGCCTCGGACAGCGCCTGACCGGTACGCAGCACGAAGGTCTCCCTGGCGCGCGTGGTGTCCCAGTCGCCGCCCACCTCCTGCTGGTCCGCCGGGGTGGCCTCGACCAGGATGCCGACCAGGGAGAGCGAGCCCTCCCCCGGCGTCGGCGTGGCTCCTCCCGGGTCGATGATCCGCACCCGGCTGCGGAGCCGGCCGAGCACCTCGTTGTCGCTGCCGACCAACCGGAACTCGACCTCGCGGGCGGTGCCCGCCTCCTCCTCGTCGCTGGCCGCGAGGGCGACCACCCGTTCGATCACGACGAAGTCCTCGACATGGATCCGGGACCGCACGGTGGCCTCGGTCAGCACCACGGGCTCCCTTGCCAGGCCGAACAGCTCGGCGGCGACGGCGTCCATGGTGACCACGCCCCTGGCGTCGTCCCAGGTCCACACCCCGACCCCGGCGGCGGCCAGCACGTCCTCGGTGCGCATACCTGCGAACCTATGCTGTTTCATCAGCGTTCATCGGGATTCCGTCATCTTTCTCCCAGGATTCCGCCAGGATTCCGTCGGGGCTCCGCCGGGATTGCGCCGGGACTCCGCCAGGATTGCGCCGGGACTCCGTCGGGATTCGTCGGGCGCGATACGCCGAGGCGGGGTGAGAGTGGGCAACGGTAGTCTGAGCCCGTCCCCCGGAATCTCGTTGACGACTTGGACTCACGATGCATCGGTACCGGTCCCACACCTGCGACGCACTGCGTTCGGCTGACATCGGCTCCGATGTCCGGCTCGCCGGTTGGCTGCACAATCGCCGGAACCTGGGCGGCATCCTCTTCATCGACCTGCGGGACCACTACGGGATCACGCAGCTGGTGGTCCACCCGGACGCCCCGGGCGCCGAGGCGGTCCTGGAGCGGCTCAGCTCGCTGAGCAAGGAGTCGGTGCTCAGGATCGACGGCCGGGTGGTGGAGCGCGGCGCCGAGAACGTCAACGCGGAGCTGGCCACCGGCGAGGTCGAGGTGGAGGTCGCGGCGGTCGAGGTGCTGGGCGCGGCCGACCAGATCCCGTTCACCATCAACGCCGACGACGGGGTGAACGAGGAGCGCCGGCTCGAATACCGCTTCCTCGACCTGCGCCGCGAGCGGATGCACCGCAACATCATGCTGCGTTCGCGGGTGATCTCGGCCATCCGCGGCAAGATGACGGGCCTCGGCTTCACCGAGCTGTCAACGCCGATCCTCTCCGCTACCTCTCCCGAGGGAGCGCGCGATTTCCTGGTCCCCTCCCGGTTGCACCCCGGCACGTTCTACGCGCTGCCGCAGGCGCCGCAGATGTTCAAGCAGCTGCTGATGGTCGCCGGCTTCGACCGCTACTTCCAGATCGCCCCCTGCTTCCGCGACGAGGACGCCCGCGCCGACCGCTCGCCCGGCGAGTTCTACCAGCTCGACGTCGAGATGAGCTTCGTCGAGCAGGAGGACGTGTTCACCGTCATCGAGAAGCTGATGACGGAGCTGTTCGAGGAGTTCGGCGGCGGCCGGCACGTCACGTCGCCCTTCCCGCGCATCCCGTTCCGTGAGGCGATGCTCAAGTACGGCTCCGACAAGCCGGATCTGCGGGCGAAGCTGGAGCTGGTCGATGTCTCCGACGTCTTCGCCGGCTCCGGGTTCAAGGCGTTCGCCGACAAGCATGTGCGGGCCCTGGCCGTCCCCGACACCGCCTCCCAGCCCCGGAAGTTCTTCGACCAGCTCGGCGAGTTCGCCGTCGCCCAGGGCGCCAAGGGCCTGGCCTGGGTCCGGGTCGGCGAGGACGGCGCGCTCACCGGCCCGATCGCCAAGTTCCTCACCGAGGAGGACGTGGCGGCGCTCACCGAGCGGCTCTCGGCCGGCCCCGGCACGGCGGTGTTCTTCGGCGCGGGCGCGTTCGACGAGGTCTCCAAGATCATGGGCGCGGTCCGGGTGGAGGCGGCCAAGCGCGCCGGCCACTTCGAGCAGAACGTGTTCCGCTTCTGCTGGATCGTGGACTTCCCGATGTACGAGCGGAACGAGGACACCGGCGCGATCGAGTTCTCGCACAACCCGTTCTCCATGCCGCAGGGCGGCCTCGAAGCCCTGGAGGAGAAGGACCCGCTGGACGTCCTGGCGTGGCAGTACGACATCGTCTGCAACGGCATCGAGCTGTCCTCGGGCGCGATCAGGAACCACGAGCCGGAGATCATGTACCGCGCGTTCGAGATCGCCGGCTACAGCAAGGAGGAGGTCGAGCGGGAGTTCGGCGGCATGCTGCGCGCCTTCCACTACGGCGCGCCGCCGCACGGCGGGATCGCCCCCGGCGTGGACCGGATCGTGATGCTGCTGGCCGACGAGCCCAACATCCGCGAGACCATCGCGTTCCCGCTCAACGGCAACGCCCAGGATCTGCTGATGGGCGCGCCGAACGAGGTCTCCGAGGCCCGGCTGCGGGAGCTGCACCTCAGCCTCCGCAAGCCGTCGAAGTAGGCGTAGCGACGGGTGTGCGTCGGGCGCCGCTCCCCGGTCGGGGGGCGGCGCCCGACCCATGTCAGCGGGCCCTCAGGGGCCGAACTCCGTGGGCGAGACGTTCAGCAGCTCGCAGACCTCCAGGATCACCTGGCGCTCGGCGTGCGCGTAGTGTCCGTCGGCCCCCGCGATCACCACCCCCGTGCGGATCACCGCCCTGGCCAGCTCCGGCTGGTCGCGGACCTTGGCGATCTCCCTGAGCACCCCGCCCCGCGCGCAGCGGAAGTCGCGCGAGAGACGGTCGATATGTCGGTTGAAGAGCCTCAGCAGTTGATCGGGTGGAAAGTGTTTCAGCCGCTCGTGCCCGGCGATCAACGACTCCACGCGCTTGCGCTCCGCGGCGTGCACACTGCCGTCCGCGCTGGCCACCAGGGCGCACATCGCCATGCTGGCGTCCCGGTACGGGGCACCGCGGAACGCCGCCTTCTTGGACACCAACCACTCGTGCAGTTCCTTGCTCACCGTCTCCCCCTCGCCTCGCCGAGCCGACCGCTCGGCCCGGCCCCCTCGCACCCACTCCGGTGTTGACTCCGCCCGCCACCCGATTATTTCGTCAGCCGGACCCCCGGCCTCGTTCCGGTTCCGCAACTGGCCGATTCGCATGGCTGATTCACGCCCCCGCGAGCGGGCATCTCCGGCCGGCGTCGCTGCCAGGCCACCGGCTCCCCAATGTACCCGGCGGGGGTATCCACCCTCCTCGTCAACCCCGGGGCGACCGTCACCGCCGGGTGGCGAACTCGGCGGTTCGCTGCGCGCCTTCCGGGCGCGAGCGCCACCGTGAACCAAGCTGCCAGGCATCCGCAACCGCCGGAAAGCCGACGACACGTAAACGGAACGTCAAGGAGAGCGAGCACCACATGCAGGGCCAACGGCACAAGAAACTGAACGTGAACCGGTCCAGCGTCGTGCACAAGGTGCGTTACGCCACCCGCAATCCCCGGCGGGTGGTGCCCTATCTGCGACGCACCGCCCGTGACCTGTGGCTCCGCGCCAAGCACCGGGACCATGTCTCCTACTACCGCGCCGTGATGGCCTCCGACGCGGGCCGCGACCCCGAGGCGGCGGTGGGCAGCCGCAGCCACGAACGGTGGCTGGCGCTCGGGCTGATGCAGTTCGACTACCTCAAGCGGCACGGGCTCCGCCCGGACCACCGCATGCTCGACATCGGCTGTGGCAACCTGCGTGCCGGCTGGCGCTTCATCGACTACCTGGATCCGGGGCACTACTACGGGATCGACATCTCGCCCGACATCCTCGTCAACGCCAAGAAGACGCTGGTCAGCTACGAGTTGCAGCCCAAGCTGCCCTATCTCGCCATCAGCGGCGACCTGACCTTCGACTTCCTGCCCAGCGGGCACTTCGACGTGGTGCACGCGCACAGCGTCTTCTCGCACTCGCCGATCGAGGTGATCGACGAGTGCCTGAGCCACGTCGGTCGCCTGCTGGCCCCGGACGGCTTCTTCGACTTCACCTACGACCGCACCGAGGGCCGCGAACACCAGGTGCTGCGCGAGGACTTCTACTACCGCACCGAGACGCTGGTGGCGCTCGCCGAACGCCACGGGCTCAAGGCCCAGTTCATGGACGACTGGGAGGAACTCCCCCACGGCCAGTCCAAGATCCGCGTCACCGCCCCTTAGCCGGAGCCCGCGCGGTCAGTCGGTGTCCGTCGGAGGCCCGGTGACCACGGCGGTGAGGCGGGTGCCAGGGGGGAAGTGGCCCTGGGCGGTGCGCTGGTACAGACAGCGCAGCGTCTTCGCCACATAGCGCCGTTCGAGACGGATGCCGTGCGTCCGCTCGAAGTCGTCGGTGAAGGCGGCCAGTTCGGGAGGTATGCGGCCGTAGCCGCCGCCGTGGTGGCCGTGGTCGATCGTCCAGCGCGGGAACTCGCGCCCCCAGCCCGCGCGGTGCAGCGCGGCGACCTCGGCCTCCAGATAGCCGTCCGCGCCGCGCAGCACCGCGACCCCCAGCGCGTGCGCGCCCGGCGGCAGGGCCGCCGCGATGCCGGCCAGCGTGCCGCCGCTGCCCACGGGGCAGCAGACGAGATCGCGCGGGCCGAGGCCGCCGGGGCGTTCGGCGGCGAGCTCGGCGACGATCTCGGCCGCGCCGCGCGCGGCCAGCGCGTTGGAGCCGCCCTCCGGCAGCACATGGGCCGTGCCGAACCGTTCCGTCAGCCGGCGTCGCGTGGCCGGCTCGTCCAGCGCGCGCAGCGTCTCCCGGTACGCGGCGCGGCTGAGGAACGCAAGCCGCATGCCGTCCCGTTCGGCTCTGGCCAGCGCCGGGTTGCGGGGCGCCGTGGCCAGTTCGTCGCCGCGCACCAGGCCGACGGAGTCGAAGCCGGTGGCCGCGGCCGCGGCGGCGACGGCGGTGAGGTGGTGGGAGTAGGCGCCGCCGAAGGTGAGCAGCCGGCGGTGTCCCGCGATCCGGGCGGCCCGCAGGTTGGGGAGCAGTTTGCGCCATTTGTTGCCCGGGATCAGCGGATGGATCAGGTCGTCCCGCTTGATCCACAGGCTGATGCCGGCCCGTCGCAGCAGGGGATCGTCGATCTCCTGCGACGGGGAGGGGAGTGTGGCCGACGTCGACAACATCTACACAAGTGTACGAAGGGCGGATGGGGGTCCGATGCCCGTTGCCGGGTAGGAGGCGAACCGGGATCACCCGCCACGGGCGAAATCCCGTCGAGTACCCCGTCGAGAACCCCCTGACCCCCCTTCGAGTCCCCGAGTCTTCGATCAACCCCCCACCGATCAACGCCCCCCGATCGACCCCACCGATGCGGAAGGCCACCATGAACAGACGTTGGCGAACACGATGCTGCCCGGGTCCGCACCCACGGTGCCGGGGCTGTGGCGGTGAGCGCATGGACGTGCGCGAGACGCTCTACCTCTCCGACACCGGCGAGGCCGAGGGCGTGGTCGCGCCGCACCGCTGTTGGCACTGCAAGGGCAGGGGCTACACCTGCCAGTCCTCGGTCACCTGCTCGCCCCCGCACGGCTGACGCGCGTCCGGCACGGCACCGCTCCGCCCGCACCCCGCGATCGGCGTCGATCAGTGTGGATCGGCGCCCCCGGGGAACTCGGCCCTGGCACACGTCCAGCACAAGCGATCTCGGCCGGGCGCCGGCCGACGGGTGGCAGCGATGACGAGTCCATTGGGTCCTGACGACTTCGGCCGCGATCCGCTGGGGGAGTACCTGGCGCGGCTCTTCGGCGGCGGAGCGCCCCTGGGCGGGGCGCGTCCCGACCGTGGCACACACGACTTCCTGCGGCTGATGAGCGAACCGGCCTGGCAGTTGGTCTCGGGCGCGGCCTCCTACGCGGCGCAGCACGGCAGCGACGATCTGGACACCGAGCATCTGCTGCGGGCGGCGTTGGTCACCGAGCCGACCCGGGGCATGGTCGCCAGGTCGGGGGCCGATCCGGACGCGTTGGCCGAGGAGATCGACCAGCACGCGGGGGACGCGCGGAACGCGCCGGCGCGCGGCTCGCTGTCGGTGAGCCCGGCGGCGAAGCGCGCGCTGCTGGACGCGCACCGGGTGGCGCTGGCCTCGGGCGCGAGCTATATCGGCCCCGAGCATCTGCTGTTGGCGCTGGCCGCGAACAAGGACTCGACGGCGGGGCGGACGCTGGACGCCGCCAGGTTCGACCCCTCGTCCTCGGGCACGCCGGCCGGTCAGGGCGGCGGCCAGGGGCCGAGCGAGCGGGCGGGGGCGCCGAGCCCGTCCGGGCGCGGCCGGACGTCGAACCTCGACCGGTACGGGCGGGATCTGAGCGAGCTGGCGAAGGCCGGGGAGATCGATCCGGTGATCGGCAGGGAGCGGGAGATCGAGCAGACGGTGGAGGTGCTGGCCAGGCGGGGCAAGAACAACCCGGTGCTGATCGGCGAGGCGGGCGTCGGCAAGACGGCCGTGGTCGAGGGGTTGGCGCAACGGATGGTCGAGGGCGATGTGCCGGACAGCCTGCTGGGGCGGCGGGTGGTGCAGCTCAACTTCTCGGCGCTGGTGGCCGGTACGCGCTATCGGGGCGATTTCGAGGAGCGGCTGACCGGGCTGATCGACGAGATCCGCGCCCAGTCCGACCAGGTGATCGTCTTCATCGACGAGCTGCACACGGTGGTGGGCGCCGGGGGCGGCGGTGAGGGTGGCGCGATGGACGCCGGCAACATCCTCAAACCGGCGCTGGCCAGGGGCGAGTTGCATGTGATCGGCGCCACCACGCTGGAGGAGCACCGGCGGTACATCGAGAAGGACGCGGCGCTGGCGCGGCGCTTCCAGCCGATTCTGGTGCCGGAGCCGACGACGGAGGACGCGGTGGCGATCCTGCGCGGGCTGCGGGACCGCTACGAGGCGCACCACCAGGCGCGTTACACGGACGAGGCGCTGATCGCGGCCGTCCAGCTCTCGGACCGCTATCTCACGGACCGGTTCCTGCCGGACAAGGCGATCGACCTGATCGACCAGGCGGGCGCCCGGGTGCGGATGCGGACGTCCACCACCAGCACCGATGTCCGGGCGCTGCAACGGGAGATGGAGCAGGTCGGCCGGGACAAGGACCAGGCGGTGGCGGCGGAGGACTACGAGCGGGCGAGCGAACTGCGGGACCGGCTGGCGGAGTTGGAGCTGCGCGTCGAGGAGGACGGGGAGCACCGTCCGGAGCGGGAGCGGATCGCCGAGGTGACGGTGGACGACATCGCCGATGTGGTGTCGCGGCAGACGGGGATCCCGGTGAGCAGCCTCACCCAGGAGGAGCGGGAGCGGCTGCTGGGCCTGGAGAGCCAGCTGCGGGAGCGGGTGATCGGGCAGGACGAGGCGGTCACGGCCGTCGCCGACGCGGTGCTGCGCTCGCGGGCGGGGCTGACCGGCGGGGACCGCCCGATCGGCAGCTTCCTGTTCCTGGGCCCGACGGGGGTCGGCAAGACGGAGCTGGCCAGGGCCCTGGCCGAGGCGCTGTTCGGCAGCGACGAGCGGATGGTCCGGCTGGACATGAGCGAGTACCAGGAGCGGCACACGGTGTCCCGCCTGGTGGGGGCGCCGCCCGGCTATGTGGGCCACGAGGAGGCGGGTCAGCTGACGGAGATGGTGCGCCGCAACCCGTACTCGCTGTTGCTGCTGGACGAGGTGGAGAAGGCGCATCCCGATGTGTTCAACATCCTGTTGCAGGTGTTGGACGACGGCCGGCTGACCGACGCGCAGGGACGGCGGGTCAACTTCAGCAACACGGTGATCGTGATGACCAGCAACCTGGGCTCCGAGGTGATCAGCGCCAGGGGTCCGAGGGCCGGCTTCGGCAGCGGCGCGGGCGGCGCGGAGGAGGAGCGCAGGGAACGGGTGCTGCGCCCGCTGCGGGAGCACTTCCGCCCCGAGTTCCTCAACCGGATCGACGAGATCGTGATCTTCCGGCAGCTCACCGGCGAGCAGTTGCGGGCGGTGACCGATCTGATGCTGAACGACACCAGGCACCAGCTGCACGCGCAGGACGTGGCGGTGAGCTTCACGCCGGCGGCCGTCGACTGGCTGGCCGAGCGCGGCTACCAGCCGGAGTACGGGGCGAGGCCGCTGCGCCGGACGATCCAGCGCGAGGTGACCAACGAGCTGTCGCGCCGCCTGCTGCGCGGGGAGCTGACCCCGCACTCCGCGTTGACGGTCGATGTGGTGGACGACCGGCTGGAGTTCCGGCAGCGCGCGGGCGAGCCGGCGTCGCCCTAGAGAACGCGTCGCACCGGAGAAGCCAGAAGAAGGGGGAAGAAGGGGGAAGACCGGGAGGAGGAGCCGTCGGGCCGTTCCGCGCGCAGCGGGACGGCCCGGCGTTGGTTGGCGCCCCGCTAGATCCGATCTGGCGGGGCGTCTCGCGCCTGGAGGGTGAGGACAGCGTGCGGAGGGACCGCACGGGGCGCGTTTCCCGGGGGAGGTGACCGAGGTGGCTGTGGCCGTCGCTCCGCTGCGGTTGGCACTGCTGATCGGCAGCACCCGTGAGGGACGGGTCGGCTCCGCGGTGGGCGACTGGTTCGCCGGGGTGGTGCGGGAGCGGGACGATGTCGAGGTCGAGGTGCTGGACCTGCTGGACTTCTCGTTCCCCGAGCGGTTCCCCGAGGAGCCGACGGCGGAGATGTGCCGGTTCGCTGGCGCGATCGAGCGGGCCGAGGGCTTTGTGGTGGTGACCCCCGAGTACAACGCGGGGTATCCGGCCGCCCTCAAGCAGGCCATCGACTACGCCTACGACGAGTGGCACGCGAAACCGGTCGGTTTCGTCTCCTACGGGCTCCGCGCCAGGGGGCAGTTGGCGGTGGCGGCGCTGCGCTGTGTCTTCGTGGAGCTGCGTACCGTCACGATGCGGGACGAGGTGGGCATCGACGTCTCCGGTCTCTGCGGCACCCCGGCCCAGGTCAGCGCGGCTTCGGCGATGTTGGACGAGCTGGTGTGGTGGGGTCTGGCCCTGCGCGAGGCCAAACGGCTCCGGCCCTACACCGCCTGAGCGGTCGCCGAGCGGCTGCGTGAAGCCGTCGCCCCAGGGGTTACCCTGGCGACCTCAAAAACCGAACGAAATTTCGACCGCAGGGCGATGAGTTCTCCTCGCCCGAACGGTCTACCTCAGCGTTCTCCCAGGTGAAAGGATTGTGATGAGTGAGCGCAACGACGGGTTGGCGATCGAGTCGTCCGGTCTCGTCAAGACCTTCGGCGCCCTGCGCGCCGTGGACGGCGTCGATCTGGCCGTACCGGCCGGCAGCGTCTACGGGGTGCTCGGGCCGAACGGCGCCGGCAAGACCACCACCGTGCGGATGCTGGCCACGCTGCTCCGCCCGGACGGCGGCGAGGCCAGGGTGTTCGGGCACGACGTGCTGCGGGAGGCGGACGCGGTGCGCTCGCGGGTCAGTCTGACCGGGCAGTACGCCTCGGTCGACGAGGACCTCACCGGCGCGGAGAACCTGATCCTGCTGGGGCGGCTGCTCGGCCACCGCAAGCCGGCGGCCCGGATCCGCGCCGCCCAGCTGCTTGAGGCGTTCGGCCTGACCGAGGCGGCCGACAAGCAGGTGAAGAACTACTCCGGCGGCATGCGGCGGCGGGTGGACATCGCCGCCAGCATCCTCAACACCCCCGATCTGCTCTTCCTCGACGAGCCGACCACGGGCCTCGACCCGCGCAGCCGCAACCAGGTGTGGGACATCGTGCGCGCCGTGGTCGCCCAGGGCACCACGGTGCTGCTCACCACCCAGTATCTGGACGAGGCCGACCAGTTGGCCGACCGGATCGCGGTGATCGACACGGGCCGGGTGATCGCCGAGGGCACCCCGGGCGAGCTCAAGTCCTCGGTCGGCGCGGGCTCGGTGCGGGTCCGGCTGCGCGACCGGGACCAGCGCGAGGTGGCCCGCGAGGTGCTGTCCAGGCGGCTGGGCACGGAGGTCGCGCTGGACTCCGACCCGGTCTCGTTGACCGCCAGGCTGCTGCCGGACGAGGGCGCGCTCGGCCCGGCGGAGCGCGCGGCGGCGGCCCTGGGCGAGCTGGCCGCCGACGGGATCACCGTGGACGACTTCTCGCTCGGCCAGCCCAGCCTCGACGAGGTCTTCCTGTCCCTGACCGGCAAGCCCACCGGGCCCGGCCGATCCACCCCGTCCGGCGCGCCCGCCGGTGGGGCCCCGACCACCGACCAGCAGCGGTCCGACCAGGAGAAGGAGAGCGTGGCATGAGCACCGCGACGGACACCACCAGCGAAAGCGGCTCGGCCGCACCGGCGGAGGCCGCGGACAACTTCGAGGCTGATCACGCCTCACTGGCCTCGGTGTTGGCCAAGACGCAGGCGCCGCCGCGGCCCAGCCCGCTCTCCGCCTCGATCACCTTCGGTTGGCGGGCCATGCTCAAGATCAAGCATGTCCCCGAACAGCTGATCGACGTGACGATCTTCCCGATCATGATGACGCTGATGTTCACCTACCTGTTCGGTGGTGCGCTGGCGGGCTCGACCAGCGAGTACCTCCAGTTCCTGCTGCCCGGGATCATGGTGATGAGCGTGGTGATGACCACCATGTACACCGGCGTCGCGGTCAACACCGATATCGCCAAGGGGGTCTTCGACCGCTTCCGCACCCTGCCGGTGTGGCGTCCCTCGGCGATGGTCGGCTATCTGCTGGGCGATGTGCTGCGGTACAGCCTGGCCTCGGTGGTCATCCTCGCGCTGGGTCTCGTCCTGGGCTACCGGCCTGACGGCGGCCCGGTCGGCGTGGTGCTCGGCATCCTGCTGCTGGTCGGCTTCTCCTTCGCCTTCTCCTGGGTGTGGACCATGTTCGGCCTGCTGCTCCGCTCGGAGAAGTCGGTGATGGGGGTCAGCATGATGGTGCTGTTCCCGGCCAGCTTCCTCAGCAACATCATGGTCTCGCCCGACACCATGCCGGGCTGGCTCCAGGGCTTTGTCGACGTCAACCCGATCACCCACGTGGTGGCCGCCGTGCGCGGTCTGATGGACGGGAACGTCGAGATGGGCGAGCTGGCCTGGGTGGCGGTCGCCACCGCGCTGCTGATCGGGGTCTTCGGGACGCTGACCATGCGGCTCTACAACCGCAAGTAGCCACCGGCCACGGGGGAACGGGGGGCACGGGGGCCGTGCGGGCCGTCGGCCGCCACCGGATCACAGCCGCCAGGCGACGCCGTCCTTCGGGTGGTAGCCGCAGGTGGCTCCGGTGGCGACGGCGGCCCGCAGGTGCGCGGCCAGCTCCGGGTGCTTGTCGTCCAGCCGCCGCAGGGTGTCCCTGATCCGCGCGGTGACGGTCTTCCTGGCCCGCTCGGCCTCGTCGCCCAGCCGCCTGGTGCGCCCGCCGAGGCCGGCCGCCACCCGCAACTCGTCGAGCAGCGCCGCCCGTTCGTCGCCCAGGGCGGTGGCCGCCGCCTCGTCGCCGCGTTCGGCGGCCCGGTCGATCTCGGCGTCGAGCTGGGTGAGCCGGCGCCGGTAGGCGGCCTTGGCCGTGTCGTCCAACACCGGATCGCCGCCCAGCGAACGCGCGGCGGCCAGCGTCTCGCCGCCCGCCGGGTTGAGCAGCCGGACGGCGGAGATGTCCGAGCCCGGCCTGGCCAGCAGCTCCCGCAGGTCGCGCAGCCCCTTGGCATCCGGCAGCCGCACCGTCCGGCCGGCGAAGCGCAGCGTCCAGACCGTCCCCTCGAACCGGAACTCCGCCTCGGCCGCGGCGCGGCGCTCCACCCCGGCGCGGCCCTCCCTGGCCGCCATCACCCGCTCCGCGACCTGTTCGAGCCCCAGCGCCTCGGCCTCGTCGGCCACCACCCGCAGCAGCTCCGTCGCCTCGGCCCGGTCGTCCGGCTCGTTCCTGGCCAGCAGCGCCTCGGCCTGCCGCACCCTGGCCTCGGCCGCCCACGGCCTGGCCCGCAGCCAGTCGGCGGAGAGCGCCGCCCTGGCGAAGCCGTCGACGGCGCGCCCCCAGTCGCCCAGCGCGGCGTCCAGCTCGGCGATCCAGAGCGCCACCGGACCGCTGACGTCGAAGCCGTAGAGGGAGACCGACCACTGGTCGGCGAACGGGGCCACCTCGCGGCGCGCCTGGAGGCAGCGCTCCCGGTCGCCCAACAGCGCGGTGCCCTGGGCGAGGAAGCGCAGCCAGAGCCACCGCATATGGCGCGGATAGCGCTCGCCGCCGTCAGCGGCTGCCAGCACCCGGCAGACCGTCTCGGCGTCCCCGCGCTGCGCGGCCGTCACGCCCTCCAGCAGTTCGAGATGGGGATAGCCCGTCGAGGGCAGCTCGCCGAGCAGCTCGTCCAACTCCCTGAACCTGCCCCTGAGCATCAGCCGCGACCAGCGCAGATGCTGGATGAACCGCTCGTACCAGCGGTTCCTCGGCATCTCGGCGACCAGCGCGCCGGCCGCCGCCTCCAGCTCCTGGGACTCGGCGAACTCGCCCTGCAACGTCCGCACGATGGCCAGGTCGATCCGGCCCGACAGCTGGTACTGCGGCTGGGCCTCCCGCCGCACGATCCCCTGGAAGGCGCCCAGCTCCCGCAGGTACTCGGGATCGCCCAGCTCCAGCAGCGCCACCCAGCGCAGGGAGCGCGCGAAGTGCTCCAGCTCCACGTCCCCCGAGCGGCGCCCCACGGTGATCATCTCCTGGGTGAGCGTGGCGCGTTCGGCCGCCGAGCCGGGGCCCCAGATCGCCTCGTGCCGGGCGCTCAGGCCGAACGCCAACGCGTCGTCGTCCTGTCCCCGCCGGGCCAACACGGCGACCCGCACCGCCAGGGCGCGGGCCAGCCGGTCCTGGGTCGCCGGGTCGGCCGGATCGTCGGGCGCGGGCGGGTCGCCGGGCAGCAGCCTGCGGTGGGTCTCCGTCAGCAGCGAGGGCAGCAGCCCAGCCACCGGATCGCGCCTGGCCGCCCGCGACTGGTGCAGCGTCAGCGCCAGCCGCGCCAGCAGCATGGCGTCATCGACCGCCCTGGCCTCGTCGATCACCTTCTGGAAGTACGACCAGGCCTCGTCCCACCGGTCCGCCTGGAGCAGTCCCTCCGCCAGCTCAAGGCCGAGCACCACCCGCCGGCGCGGGTCGACGGCGCCCGTCAGCTCGTAGGCGCGCCGCCGGTGGCCGTTGGCCTCGTCGAACGCCAGCCGGGCGGTGGCCTCCCTCGCCGCCGCGCTCAGCAGGGTCAGGGCGTGCGCGGGAGCCACCTCGTCGCCGGCCAGATGGGCGTGCCGGGCGAGATCGGCGGGGACCACCCGCTCGGCGAGCGCCGGCTGCTGGTCCAGCGCGCGGACCACGGCCGCGTGCCGCCGACGCGACTCGTCGGCGTCCAGCGCCTCGTAGAGCGTCTCCCGCACCAGATCGTGTGCGAACGCGAACCGGCCGGCCCCGCGCTGCACCACGAGACGAGCGGTGACGGCCGCCTCCAACAGCCGGTCGGCGCGCGCCGCCGGGGTGGCGAGGCTGGCCGCCAGCACCTGCCGGTGGAACTCCCGGCCCAACACGGCGGCCTGCGCCAACATCGTCACCACGGCGGGCGGCAGCAGCCCCACGCGCCGGCGCACGGCGTCGCGCACGCCGGGCGGAATGCTGGTCACCGCGCCCCCGCTGTGCCAGAGCCTGGCGGTCTGCTCCACGAAGAACGGGTTGCCGCCGGTGCGTCGGTGCACCTCGGCGACGAGGGTCGGCTCGGCCTCCCTGCCGACCGTGCGACTGATCAGCGTGGCCACCTCGTCCGGCCCGAGACCGGTCAGCACCAGCGTGGTCGCCTTGCTGAGCAGCGGCGTCATGGTGTCCCACAGCGGATGCCCCAGCTGCTCGTCCGCGCTCGGGTCCACCTCCGCGTCCCGATAGGTCGCCACCAGCAACACCCGTTCGAACCAGGTGTGTTGGGCCGCGAACCGGAGGAGCCGCAGCGAGGCGCTGTCCGCCCAGTGCAGATCGTCGAGCACCACCAGCACGGGCCGCCGCTGGGAGACGGTGACCAGCGCCGTCGTCACCGCGTCCGACAGCGCGAAGCCGTCCGGATCGTCGTCCTCGGCGTCCAGCTCGGCCGGCAGCCTGGCCTCGGTCAACAGCGCGTCCAGCTCGGGCCCGGCCGCCTCCTCGATCGCCGTCCACTCCTCGGCGCTCGCGGCCCTGCGCAGCGCCCGCACCACCTGCGTCCAGGGCCAGTAGCCCGGCGCGTTGTCCGCGTCCCAACAGGCGCCGCCCAGCACCAGGAAACCCTCCTGGCCCGCCTCCCTGGCCGCGCCGGTGACCAGTGTCGTCTTGCCGATCCCCGCCTCGCCGGCGACCAGCACCAGACCGCCGTGGCTGCTCCCGGCCCTGGCGATCTCGGCCCGCAACACAGCCGCGGCGTGCTCCCGACCGATCAACTGATCGAACACATGTGCCTTCCGTTGCGTCCTGTGTTGTATGAGGATGACACAATGTCGCATTCCACCCCGCGGATCATCGCGGACGCCTATGTAGAGACGCTCGCCGACCTCGACCCCAGCGTCGGCTCCAGTCTGGGCATCCGCCCCGGCCAGGACGCCTTGCCCGACTTCTCCCCCGAGGGGCTCGACGCGGTGGCCGACGCCCAGCGCGCCACCCTCGGGGAGTTGGACGCGGCAGAGGCCGCCGCGGGTGGCTCCGAACAGCTCCCCGAGGGCGAGCGCAGAGCGGCCCGGCTGCTGCGCGAGCGGCTCACCGCGGCACTGGACCTGCACGACGCGGGCGACGACCTGCGCCAGGTGCGCAACCTCTTCTCCCCCGTCTCCCAGCTGCGCTCGACACTGCTCCAGATGCCGACCGAGACGGCCGACGACTGGGCCGTGATCGCGCGCCGCCTGCGCAACACCCCGGCCGCGCTGACCCGTTACACCGAGGGGCTGACCGCCGGCATCGACCGGGGGCTCACCGTCGCCCCCCGCCAGGCGCTGGTCCTCGCCGGGCAGCTCGGCGAGTGGCTCGACAGCGACTGGTACGGGACGTTCGCCGCCGGGGGGCCCGAGGCGCTGCGCCCCGAACTCGACCGCGCCGCAACCGAGGTCGACGCGGCCCTCGACGGCGTCCGCCGCTTCCTCACCGACACCTATGTCCCGGCCGCCGAGGGCACCCCGGACGCCGTGGGGCGCGAACGCTACCTGCGGGGCGCGCGCAGCTGGACGGGCGCCCAACTGGACCTGGACGACGCGTACGCCTACGGCTGGTCCGAGTTCCACCGGCTGCGCGAGGAGATGCGCCACGTCGCCGAGCGGATCCTGCCCGGCGAGTCCACCCTGGCCGTGATGCGGCACCTGGACAGGAACGGCGAGGTCGTCGAGGGCGTGGACCGGATCCGCGACTGGCTACAGGCGCTGATGGACCGCGCGATCGGCGAGCTCGACGGCACCCATGTGGATCTGGCCGAGCCGGTGCGCCGCGTCGAGTCCATGATCGCGCCCCCGGGCAGCGCGGCGGCGCCCTACTACACCCGCCCCTCCCTCGACTTCGCCAGGCCGGGCCGCACCTGGCTGCCCACCAGGGGCGAAACCAGCTTCCCCACCTGGCAGTTGGTCTCCATCTGGTACCACGAGGGAGTCCCGGGACACCATCTCCAGCTCGCCCAGTGGGTGTATGTGGCGGACCGGCTCTCCAAGTTCCAGGCCAGCCTGGGCTCGGTGAGCGCCACCACCGAGGGCTGGGCGCTCTACGCGGAACGCCTGATGGACGAGCTGGGCTTCCTCGCCGACCCGGCCCACCGTCTTGGCTACCTCTCCGCCCAGATGATGCGCTCGGTGCGGGTGATCGTGGACATCGGGATGCACCTGGGGCTGCGGATACCGGCCGGCGAGAGCTTCCACCCGGGCGAGCGATGGACGCCGGAGCTGGCGACCGAGTTCTTCGCCCGGTACACCGGATGCGCCGCGTCGTTCACCGACTCCGAGATCGTCCGCTACCTCGGCCTCCCCGGCCAGGCCATCAGCTACAAGCTGGGCGAACGGGCCTGGCTCGCCGGCCGCGAAGCGGCCAGGCGCCGCGCCGGCGCCGCGTTCGACGCCAAGTCCTGGCATATGGCCGCGCTCTCGCTCGGCTCCCTCGGCCTCGACGACCTGACGGACGAACTCGCCGCCCTGTAGCCCTCCGGGCGGGAGCGCCGCCGACGGCGGGGCTCCCCGGCCTCAGGAGAGGTGCTGGGACAGGGCGGCCAACCAGGCCGCCGGCTGGTCTATGTGGGCCATGTGCCCCGCCTCGTCGAGGATCGCCACCCGGGCGCCCGGAATCAGCCGGGCGGCCTCCTCGGCGAGCGCGGCGGGGAAGACCATGTCCTGCCGGCCGTGCAGCAGCCGCACCGGGGGACCGCTCGCGGCCAGCCGGCGGGCCGCGTCGTCCGGACGGGCCGGCGGCAGCAGGCCGGCCCGGAACGGGCCGAGCCACTCGGCCGTGAACCGCACCCGCGCCAGCACCTCCCG
Organism: Streptomyces profundus; assembly: GCF_020740535.1. Taxonomy (NCBI): domain Bacteria; kingdom Bacillati; phylum Actinomycetota; class Actinomycetes; order Kitasatosporales; family Streptomycetaceae; genus Streptomyces; species Streptomyces profundus. Next base: position 3,501,364 of record NZ_CP082362.1, on the reverse strand, counting down.
ATAGCGCGGCAGCGCCTCCGCCCGCCAGACGTTGGCCGGCGCCCCGGCCAGCGCGGCGGCCCGCGTCAACGCCGGCCCGTCCCAGCGCCCCTCCGCCCACACCCGCGCCTCGGCCGCCCGCAGGGCGGCCCGCTCCGGCCAGTCGTCCCAGGCGTCCGCCGGCACCGGCAGCACGCTGGAGGAGGCCACCACAAGACAGCGGAAACGCTCGGGCGCGGCCAGCGCGAGCCGCTGCGCGAGCAACCCGCCATAGGAGAACCCGAGCAGGTCGACCTGCTCGACCGGGAGGCTGTCGAGCAGCGCCAGCAGATCCAGGACGACGGCGTCAGGCGTGTACTGCTCCGGGGGCAGCCCTCCGGGCGAACGGCCACATCCCCGCAGGTCGGGAAGGAGCACCTGGCGCTCGCCCGCCCACTCCCGCAGCGGATCGAGCAGATAGCCGTGGTCCCAGTCGGGGCCGCCGTGGATCACCAGCAGGGTGCGCTCGGCCGGGCCGGCTATCCGCCCCACGAAGGGCCTAACGACGTTCACTCCCGCGAAGCCCCACCACCCGAGCCGCGCACCTCCAGATGCGCCAGCAGATGCTGGGTGGCGGCGGTGACGTCCGCGACGGCCTGATCGAAAACCGCCTGGTTGTGCGCCGCCGGCGCCCTGAACCCGCTGACCTTGCGAACGTACTGAAGGGCCGCCGCCCGGATGTCCTCATCCCGCACATCAGGGGTGACCGGGGCCCGAAGGGTCTTGATACTCCTGCACATCTCCCCAGTGTCACCCACGCCACTGACAGCCGCCCGACAAACCACCCCCCACCAGCGCGAACGACCGCCGGCCCGGCCGGCAGGGCCAGGGGCGTCGTGATAGTCCACACGCGCACCGTCATCGTCCACAACTCCCCCCATAGCATCGAGGCGTTGCCAGGCCGCGCGGCAAGGTCCCTCCAGTTACACCCCCCACAAACCGGACGGAGAATCTCATGCGCAGGACGAGCGCACGATTCAAGCTGGCCAGCGCGGTCGCGGTCACGGCCGCCGTGGCGACCATCGGCGGGTTGACCGCCGCGACGGGTACCGCCAACGAGCCGGCCGACGTCTCCCCCCTCGTCGTCGGGTCGCCGACCGGGTTCGGCGCCGGTGCCACCGGCGGAGCCGGCGGCGACGTGGTCTCCGTGTCCACCGCGGACCAGCTGATCGACGCCGCCAACAGCGACGGACCGTTGCAGATCGAGGTCAACGGCACGATCTCGGTCAGCTCGATGGTCCGGGTCTCGTCGGACAAGTCGATCGTCGGCGCCGGGTCGGGCGCCACGATCCAGGGCAGCGGTCTGAACATCCGCCAGGCCGACAACGTGATCGTGCAGAACCTCAGGTTCGCCAACTCGAACGACGACGGGATCAACGTCGAGTACAGCACCAACGTGTGGATCGACCACAACGACTTCACCAACCCCAACGACGGCGCGCTGGACATCAAGCGGGCGTCGACCGGCATCACGGTGTCGTGGAACCACACCTACGACTCCGACAAGAACATGCTGTTGGGGCACTCGGACGACAACGGGTCCGAGGACATCGGGAAGTTGAACGTCACGTACCACCACAACTGGTTCGACGGCGTCAACCAGCGCAACCCGCGGGTGCGGTTCGGCGACCCGGTCCACGTCTACAACAACTACTACAACAACATCGGCTCCTATGGCGTCGCCTCGACCGAGGACGCCGGCGTGCTGGTGGAGGCCAACTACTTCGAGAACACCGACGACCCGTTCCACCTGGGCGAGGCGGCCTCGGGTCCCGGATCCATCGTGGCCAGGGACAACCACTTCGTGAACTCGGGCAGCGGGGAGGCCGGCGGTTCGGTGTCCGGCATCCCCTACGGCTACTCGCCCGACTCGGCCGCTGACGTCAAGTCCATCGTGACCGGCGGGGCCGGGGTGGGCCAGCTGTAACCGCGGGCGCCCGAGCGCGAGTCGACGGGCCGGTGTCACGGTGAAGGGTGCCGTGACGCCGGCCTTGTCGGCGTGCCGACGCGGCGCTATCGTCCTCGCCACCTCGGCGGCGCCGCCGAGGTGGCGCGGCACGCCGCTGGCGTTGCCGCCGAGCGTTGCCGAGAAGCGAGGCTGCCGCCATGGTGGAACGCGGGCCAGGGGTGTCACCGGCACCCCGCGACCGCCCCGACCGACCGCTGTTGGGGCTGGTCACAGCGAACATCCATCTGGGCGTGGGGGCGCCCCTGTGGTCCGGGGTGCGGGCGGCGGCCGAGCGGACGGGAGCCAATCTGGTCTGCTTCCCCGGCGACGCGATCCGGGAGAGCGGCGCGCCCCGCAACGCGCTCTACGAGCTGCTGGACGAGGGTGAGTTGGACGGCGTGATCTGCTGGACTTCGACCCTGGGCCTGCCGGCGCGCGGGGGGCGCGCGGCGCGGCTGGTGCGCCGGCTCGACGGGCTTCCCGTGGTCAGCCTGAACCGCGCCCTTGAGCATCACGAGACGCTGCTGCTGGACAGCCACGCGGGCATGCGGAAGGCCGTCAGCCATCTGGTCACCGACCACGGCCGGCGTCGACTGGCGTGCATCCGGGGCCCGTTGACCAATCCGGTGGCGCTGGACCGCTCCCGCGCCTATCTGGACGCGCTGCGCCGCCACCGCATCCCGGAGGACCGTTCGCTGATCGCCGCCTCGTTGGACTACGCGGACGGCGCCGGCGCCTCGGCGATGCGGGTGCTGATCGAGGTGCGCGGGCTGCGCCCGGGACGGGACTTCGACGCGGTGGTCGCGTGCAGCGACGCGCTGGCCGCCGACGCGCTGCGCTTCCTCACCGAGCGGGGCGTGCGGGTGCCGGACGAGGTGGCGTTGATCAGCTTCAACGACTCGGTGGAGGCCAGGGTCAGCGATCCGCCGCTGACCAGCGTGGCGCTGCCGTTCGCCGAGTTGGGCGAGCTGGCCGTCGACACGCTGCTGGCGCGGCTGCGGGGCACGGTGCCGCCGGCGCGCCGGGTGGTACCGGGGACCCTTGCCGTGCGGCGGTCCTGCGGCTGCCACTCGCCGCTGGTCGGCGAGGCCGGCACGGCTCCGGCGCCGATCCCGCCGGGGCCCGGCCTGCTGGACGCCGAGTTGCTGGCCCGGCTGCCCACCGACCCCGGCGACAGCGGGGTCGACTTCCTGCGCCTGCTGGAGCGCCGGCTGGGCGCGGGACTGACGTCCTATGACGACGCCGCGGAGTGGGACCGGGCGCTGCTGCGGCTGCGCGACGGCGACGGCGGTGGCGGCTGCGCCGACCCGGCACGGCTGGAGCGGGTGATCGGCCAGGCCAGGCTGCTGGTCGCCGACAAGTCCCGGCGGCTGCTGGAGTACGAGCGCTGGGCGGAGGAGCAACAGGCCAGACGGCTGCGGGCGTTGGCCACCACGCTGACCACGGTCACGCACGCCGCCGGGCTGCACCGGGCGCTGCGGCGGCATCTGCCGGGTCTCGGCGTGCCGGAGTACCGGCTGGCGCTGCGGGACGCGACCGAGCCGCCACCGCTGGCCCGACTGCTGCCCCGCCAGGGCCGGTTCACCGCGGTGCTGGAGCCGCTGCACATCGGCGACGAACAGCTCGGCTATGTGGCGTTCGACGGCGTCACGCCCGAGGGCACGGCGTCCGAGGGCGCCGGACAGCGCGGGTCGGCCCCGCACGGATCGCTCTACCGGGCGCTGGGCGACCAGATCAGCGCCGCGCTCAAGGGCGTTCGGCTCTTCACCGAGGTACGGGGCGCCAGGGACACGGCGGAACGGGCCAACCGGTTCAAGTCCAGGCTGCTGGACAACGCGACGGACGAGCTGCGCAGCCCGGTCGAGGCGATCCTGCGGCACACCAGGGACGGCGAGGTGGCGCGCGAGCACGCGGGCCGACTGCTGCGGCTGATCGACGATCTGCTCGACCTGTCGCGCTCCGAGATCGACGCCCTCGACCTTTCGCGGCAACTCCTGGACCCGCTGCCGCTGTTGACTGAATCGTTTCGGGCGGCCGGCGGCGATCCCACCGCGCTGCGCCTGCCGGCCCGGCTGCCGGCCGTCCACGCCGACGAGGGCCGGCTGCGGCAGATCGTCCTCAACCTGCTGATCGCCGCCGCGGGCCCCGGGCTGCGGCTGACCGTCGAGGTGGGCCCGGCACAACTGACCGTCGGGGTGACCAGGCCGGATCTGGTGATGCCGGAGGACGAGGAGGAACGGCTGTTCCAGCCGTTCGCCGCCGGGGCGCGCGGCGCGCGTCTGGGCCTGGCCATCGCCCGCAGGCTGGCCGTGCTGCACGGCGGCTCGGTGACGGTGCACCGACAACCGCCGCCCACCGGCTTCGAGTTGACCCTGCCGCTGCCGACGCCGGCCGAGGCGCCCGGCCACACCGCGCCCCCGCCGGGGCGCGAACTCCTGGTCGCCGCCCCGAACGAGGCCGAACTCGCCCCGGAGATCGCCGCGTTGGCACGCCGGCACCGGCTGCGTCCCCGGCTGCCGGGACCGGACGAGGACCTCGTCTCGCTGGTCGGCGCGCCTGGCCCGGCCGCCGTGGTCTGGGACGCCGCCGGCCCAGGCGGCGCGCGGCACTGGGCGCTGGTCCGCCGGCTGCACGACCATCCGGCGCTGCGGCACACCCCGTTCCTGCTCTACGGCCAGGTCACCGGGGACGATCTGCACCAGGCGCTGCTCGCGCTGCGGCCCAGCGAGTTGGCCGACCCGGTGCTGGTGGTGGACGGTTCGGCCGCGCGCAGGGAGCGGGTGCGGGCCCTGCTCACCGAGGCGATGCCGGGCCGGCCGGTCCGGGCGGCGGCCGATGGCACCGCCGCGCTGGCGCTGCTCGCGGACGAGCCGCCCGGGCTGCTGATCGTGGACCGCGCGCTGCCCGACATGGCGGGCTTCGAGGTGGTCGAACGGCTGCCGGGCGTCCCCGCGCTGCTTCTCAGCGACCGGGGTTTCACGGTCGCCGACGCGCGGCGCGCCGAACCGCTGCCCGCTTTGCTGCTGTTGGGCCGGGACATCCTGGACGAGCGGGAGGTCGCCGCGCTGTTGGGCGGCATGTCGCGGCGTACCGATCCGGCGGCGCAGCGCGCGGCGGCGCCGGTCCGCTACGCCCTGGCCTATCTGGAGCAGCACTACCGGCACCGCTTCTCGCGCTGGCAGGTGGCCCAGGCGGCGGGGGTCAGCGAGGACCACCTGGGGCGGCTCTTCCACCGCGAACTGGGCCTGACGCTCTGGGAGTACCTCACCCGGCTGCGCGTCCAGCGGGCCAAGGAGCGGCTGCGGCGGAGCGACGACAGCGTGGCGACCATCGCGCGCGCGGTGGGCTTCCACGATCGCGCCTACTTCAGCCGGGTGTTCAGGAAGCAGACCGGCATGGCCCCGCACGCCTACCGGGACGCGCGGGCGGAGCGGGCCGGCTCCCAGAACCCCTAGGCTGTTGAACGAGATGTTTACATCAATACGTTGACAAGCGTGCGTGCGCCGGCTCAGGATGGGGCGCATGAGCGAAGTGCCAGAGCCTGCCGATCCGTTCACGCCCCCTGATCCGGAAGCCGCCCGGGCGCACCGCGCGCACGCCGCGCTCTTCCGGATCGCCGAGCGCCATGCCGCCTCCCCCGAGCAACGCGCGCGGGGCGCGCACCCGTTCGTTCTCGCGCCCCACGAGGCGGTGCGGCTGGTGGCGTTCCTGCTGAGCGGCGCCGCCGAGCGCGCCGAGGGCGAGGCGGAGATCGACCACGCGGACATCACGGCGGCGCTCAGCCTGGTGCCCAGGGCCCGCGCGGAGTTCGACGAGCTGGAGCGCGGCCTGCTGGAGATGGCCAGGGGGCGCGGCCTCACCTGGCAGGAGATCGCCTTCGGCCTCGGCCTCGGCACCCCGCAGGCCGCCCGCCAACGCCACGCCCGGCTGACCGAACGCCCGCCGGCCGACGAGCTGTAGGCGACATCCCGGGCCGGGGGCCGGCGGGAGTTCGATCGCCACCGGCCCCGGGCGGGGACAGCTCGCCCGACGACGCACACGGTGGGCCTCGGCCCCCGGACTCGCCGATCGGGCGACCGGCCCGGATCGTGGTGGAGTTCAGGGCGCGGACGGATACCGGCGCCGGGCCGCCGAAGGACGCGGGGACGCCGCGTGGCCGAGCGGGATCACCACTCGCCCAGTCGGAGCTGGCACGGCGCGGCGGGGGCCCACGCGGCCGAGGCCCGCGCGGGCCGCGCGTACGCCCCTCCGTCCGAGGTCGGTCACCGGGCCGAGGCGGCCGACGCCTCCTTGACCAGGGTGTCCACCGGGAGGGAGCCCGGCTCGCGGCCCTCGGCGGCGAAGGTGTTGGCCAGCCGTTGCAGGGTCTCGTTCCACGGGGTGGCGACGCCGTGCAGACGGCCGAGGAGCGCGATCTCGCCGTTGAGGTAGTCGGCCTCGATGGAGCCGGCGCCCCGGCGCAGGCTCTGCCAGGAGGAGCCGGCCCTGAAGTCGGTGTCGGGCACCGGGAGCATCTCCATCCGGCCGGCGCGCAGCTCCCGTTCCTCCCGCTCGCTGACATAGGGGATGTCAGCGGCGGCCAACACCGCCTCGCCCTCGGCGCGGACCAGGGCATAGAGGTCGAGCAGCCGTTCGTCCGCGCTCAGTGGGCCGCAGACCGCCTCCAGGCTGTTGGCCAGATTGCCCAGCAGCTTGGCGTACTTCCAGCGCGACACGTCGGGCGTCAGCCGGGCGAGAAAGCGGGAACGCTCCAGGTCGGCGACGATCGAGCGGAGCGTCTGGTCCGCGAACTCCCGCTGCGGCGAGGGCTGTTGCGGGGACTGTTGCGAAGGCTGGTGCGGGGCCTGTTCGGGGTAGGGGCCCAGGTGCAGGACGCCGGTGAGCGGGGAGCAGGGGGCGACCACCCGGCCCGGGGTGAGGTACTGGGCGGGGAGCCAGAGGCACACCGCGTGGACATGACGGAAGCGGCGCAGCGCCAGCCGTTCGCCCGCCACCCCGTTCTGCGCGCAGAGCAACGGCAGCCGTTCGCCGGCGGTGCCGCCGCCGGCCACCGGGCGGCGGGCCCAGGCGTTGAGTGCGGCCACGCTGTCCTGGACCTTGACGGCGAGGATCAGCACATCCTCCGGGCCCAGCGTGACCTCCTCCGGCCCCTCGGCCACCGGCAGTCGCAGCCTGAGGCTCTCCTCGGGGGTGTCAAGGCGCAGGCCATCGGCGCGCATCGCCGCCGCGTGCGCCCCTCGGGCCACCAACACAACCTGGTGGCCGCTCTGTGCCAGCCGTCCGCCGATCGCTCCGCCGACCGCGCCGGCGCCGATGATGATGTACCGCATGCGGCACATTCTCCCTCGTTCCGCGATCGTTGGTTTTACCACGGGCTGATCCGGCCGCCGCTAATCTCGGTGCGAAGGGGACCACGCGTCAAGGCGGGCTTCTCAAGCCGCAGGGGGAGGGGCACCATGGGTGGACAGCTCCACGAGCACGAGGAGTTAATCAAGCGGGTCGTACCGCGCCAGGTCGGTCTCGATCCGCATCAGAACCGGGGGGTGCGGTTCGAGTTCCCGCTGGGCGGGCCGGTGCTGCGGGTGGTCGGCGGGCGCAACACCGGCAAGACGGCGCTGCTGGGCGCCCTGTTCAGCAACTACAACCAGCGACTCCCGCTGGCCAGGGCCGATCTGGGCGCCCCCGACTTCGGCGAGTCCGTCCTGAGCGACCTCACGGGCGAGGCGGCGGAGAACGCCTCCGCCACCACCCATCTGCTCTATCTGCTCTCCTATCGGCTGGCCTCTGAGACCACCAGATTCCGCCGCCCCCTGGCCTTTCCCCGGTTGCGCGTCGGTCTGTTGGTGATCACCGCCTGGCGGACCAGTGCGGACGTGTCGGAGGGCTGGCGCGGCGTGCCGGCGGATCTGCGGGAGTCCGAGCAGGAGTTGCGGGATCTGCTGCAACAGCGGGAGCCCAACCGGAAGAAGCTGAACGAGGCGGCCCAGCAGTGGTTCGTCCAGGTGGTCGACTCGCTAGGGTTTCCGATGGCGGGGGCGGCGGTGGAGCCCCTCCTGCGCGGTGTGCTGAGCTCCGTCGGCGGCCGGCCCGACAGGAGGGCGCTGGCCTGGTGGCGGGACCAGCTGGAGTACCAGGGCAGCGCGGTGCAGCGGCTGTTCGGCATGGTGGGCGAGTTCCGTGAGCGGGGCGAGGGCCGGCGAGCGGTGGAGCTCCTGCTGCTACGGGCGTTCCTCGCCGATCTGGCCGCCCACCACGGCGTGGTACGCAGGTGGAACGCCACTCCGAGGCCACTGGTGCTGCTGGACAATGTGCACACCACGGTGGGCCATCATGTGCTGACGCTGCTCCTGGATGCCTATCAGTCCCTCGCGCGGGCGGGCCACGCGGCCGAGGCGCACTTCCCCGTCGCCTTTGTGACCACGGCGCTGGGCAGCACGGAGGGGCTGACCAGCTGCGCCGAGGCGGCCGGCGGGGCCTCCTGGCAGCGCCCGGCCGACGGGCGCGCCGAGGACTGGCTGCTGTCCCTGGCCGTCCCCGAGGTGGGGCCGAAGGAGATCGGCACGATGCAGCGGATGCGTCGCGCCCCGGGCTCGGCCGCCTTCCCGCGCCATCTGAGCCGGGTGATCGATCGGTTCGCCGGTACGCGCCCCGGCAGCGCGGCCCTGCTGCTGGACGCGGTGGCGACCCGCGCCGGGCGCGGGGAGGAGACGCCGATCGAGGAGCTGCTGGCGCTGCCGGCCGAGGGGGAGACCCCGGTCGGCGAACGGCTGGCCCGGCTGCTGCTGCCCGACCCCGATGTGCTGCGCGATCTGACCCTGCTGGCCCCGGCCCTGGACACCGACTCCGCCGCGCGGGCGCTGCGCGCCCTCGGCCGACCGCAGCCGGGGAACGTGGAACACGATCTGGACCGGCGGCTCAAGGCGGTGGACGCCGAGCAGGCGGGGGCGCACTGGCGGGTGCGGCCCTGGCCCTGGCCGGTCGAGGAGCCGGGGCCGGCGCGCCCCGTTCCGCTGGTCGGCGACCGGGCGCTCCGTGCGTTACTGCTGTGGCGGCTGTCCGTCGAGCGCGGCGGGGAGACGGTGGTCCCGGTCCTCGGCGAGCTGCGCGCCGCGCACAACCCCGACGAGCTGCCCGCCGGGTCGGCGGAGCACGGTCTTGGCTATCTGCACCACTCGCTGACGCTGGGGGAGTTGGCGCCAGCGGTGCGCGGGCTGCACCACCGGCTTGGCCGGCTGGCCGAGCCGGACTGGCTGGCCGCCGTGCAGGTGGTGTGCGCGGCGCCGCCCCCGCCGAGGGGGGTGAGGGTCTGGTCCGACGACGCGGACTGCCCGTCCTGTGCGGACGCCGGCGGCGAGGTGGTGCACCGGGCGGTCGGCAACCTGGTGCGGGGCGTGTGGGCCGCCTCCGACCCGCTGCTCCCCGAGCCGGCGCCAGCCGATCTGGACCGGGTGCGGGCCGCGTTGCTCACCCTGACCCAGCACCGCGACGAGGACACCCTGCGCACGGCCTTCCGACAGTGGCCCGCCGCGCTTGAGAGCGGCGTCCAGGCGCCCGACCTGCCGATACAGAGGGGAGAAGCACCCGCATGAGATGGAACAGCCCGGCCGTGAAGTCGCTCCTGGCCGTCCTGGCGTTGGCGCTGCTCGGCACGGTCGGCGTGATGGCCTATCGGGCCTTCTTCGCCGAGGACACCAGGTGTGCCGACGGGGTGTCCAAGAAGGGCCCGAGGGACGAGTGCGTGGGCGTGACGGACGGCTCCTTCAACTTCATGGCCGACTCCGATGAGTTCACGGAGTTGTCGCGGCTCATCAGGGAGGAGAACAGGGCGGTGGTGGACGGCGAGGAGGACTATGTGACGCTCGGCTTCATCCTGCCGTTCACCGCCGGGGACGAGATCCAGCGCGGCCATATGGTCAACGAGGTCGCGGGAGCCTATCTGGCGCAGCACCGGGCCAACCACGACGCGAACAGCGCGGTGCCGAAGATCCGGCTGGCATTGGCCAACACCGGTCAGGACAGTGAGCAGTGGGAGCCGGTCGCCGCACAACTGGTGGAGATGGCCGCCTCCGACGAGGACAATCTGCGCGCGGTCGTCGGCTTCAACGTGAGCACGGACGAGACTGCGGCGGCGTTGGACTATCTCACCGGGGAGGGCATCCCGGTGGTGACAGGGCCGCTGACCGCGGAGAACCTGGGCCATGAAAGCGACGACGGCGGAGAGCCGCATCGTGCCCCCAACCCGGCCCGGGTGGTGCCCGATAACGACGCCCAGGGCAGGGCGTTGCGGAACGGCCTCCCCGGCATCAGCGACCTTGACATCGACCTCTCGAAGACCCACCTGGTCAGGGACGTGCGCGCGGGGGACAGGCATCTCTCTTCGCTGACGAGGGTGATGGGTAACTTGCACGGAGACCAGAACCGCCGCGTCGACACCTTCAGCTCACCGGACGACGTCAATGACACGGGGAGTCTGACCACCGACTTCGAGCGCATCATCACCAGCCTCTGTCATGCGAGCGACGCGGAGGTGATCTACTTCGCCGGCCGCAATGTCCAGCTGCGGCTGTTCGTCAACGCGCTGGGCCAGCACAACTGCGAGCGGGAGTTCACGGTGATCACCATCTCCGGCGCCTCCACCCTGACCACCGACCCGGAGCTGGACGTCTCGGCCCTGGAGAGGGTGACCGTCCTCTACACCACCAACGCACACCCGGATACCTGGCTGGGGAACGACGGGATCGGCGGCTCGTATGAGGAGTTCGAGGACCTTGAGGAGCTGGTGGCCGAGCAGGAGTTGGCGGGCACGGTGGATCTGGTCGACTCCCGCGCGATCACCATGTACGACGCGGTAGCGGTGGCGGTGGAGGGCATCCGGGTCAAGGGGGGCGAAGGAATCCCCGAGCTGGAGGACGTCACCAACACGTGGCGGCAGATGAGGGGCAATCTCAAGCTGGTCGGAGTCAGCGGCTGGATCTGCCTGAACGCTGACGGCCACCCGGGCAACAAGGCCGTCTCCATCGTGCAACTCGTCCCAGCCCTCGAGGGCGACGAGGTCGAGGTGAGGTTCCTGGGCCTCGGCTGGCCTGACGGGGCGCCGCCGAGGGCGGATACCTGCCCGGATCCCAACAGCTGACCGGCGGCTGACCGGCGGCTGACCGACGGCTCCGCCCGGACCGGGGTCCCCGGTCCGGGCGGGGGGGCTCACCAGTAGACGACGACCTTGTCGCCCTCCTGCGCCTCGTCGAAGAGGGTGGCGATGCCGGCCTCGTCGCGCACGTTCACACAGCCGTGGGACGCGCCGTTGTAGCCGTTGGCCGCGAAGTCCTCGGAGTAGTGCACGGCCTGGCCGCCGTCGAAGAACATCGCGTAGGGCATCGGCGAGTCGTAGAGCGTGGAGTGGTGGTGCCGGGACTTCCAGTAGAGCTCGAACTCGCCCTCGCGGGTGGGCGTCTCCTCGGCGCCGAAGCGGACGTCCAACGTCATCCGGACATCGCCGTCCACCACCCAGGACAGGGTGTTCGAGGTCTTGGAGACGCACAGCGCCCGGCCCGTCAGGCAGCGCTCGTCCAGATCGCTCTCCGGCTCCGCCTCCGGCACCTCAAGCGGCGGATACATCTCCTCCTCGGTGGGCTGGGTCGTCTGCCCGGTGAGCGCGTCCCAGGTGTCGTCGAAGACGGTGCCGCTCGCCTCGATGCCGGCGGCGGACTGGAAGGCGCGCACCGCCGTGGCCGTCACATCGCCGTAGTAGCCGGTGGGGTTCTCCGTGAAGTGGCCCAGCTGCGCGAGCCTGGCCTGCAACTCCCGCACCTGGTCCGTGTTGTCGCCGTAGCCCATCACCTGCTGGCGCGGGAACAGCTCGTCCTGCGTGGGATCGCTCGTCTCGCCGGTGAGCGCGTCCCACGTCGACTCGAAGACGGTGCCGGAGACCTCAAGATCCCGCTCCCGCTGGTACTCGGAGACGGCGCCGACCGTGACATCGCCGTAGTAGCCGGTCGGTTGGGCCGTGAAGTGGCCCAGCTGCGTGAGCCTGGCCTGCAACTCCCGCACCTGCTCGGACTCGTCGCCGAACTCCAGCAGGGCCTCCTCGGCCTCCTCCGGCTCCTCGTCCCCCGTGTCCCCGCCGGCGTCGTCCGCGGTCTCATCGGGGGTGGCCTCCTCCGTGGCCGCCGAATCCTCGGGCGCCTCCTGCCCCTGCGCGGCGCAGCCGGTGACCAGCAGCGAACCCGCGGCCACGGCGGCGACAACGGAGAGCAGCACACCTCGCGGAGTTCTACGCGAGGACATGCGAACGGGCGCGGAGCGCATCAGAATTCCCCCTGGGATAACGGGACCTCACCGGACCTCATAGGTAAAGATGCGCGAAACCGGTGGTTTGTTGCGGCTGCGGCCATAACAATGCGGCCACGTACGTCGCGATTCTGTCACCGCGCGCGAGACCGGCGGGATGAACTACCGCAAAAGCGCCCGTACGGCCGCCACCGAATCAGCCTCGTCCGGGGTCTTGTCCTCCCGGTAGCGCACCACCCGGGCGAAGCGCAGCGTCACTCCGGCGGGATAGCGGCTGGAGCGCTGCACGCCGTCGACGCGCACCTCGACCACCAACTCGGGCCGCACCCGCACCCCCCAGCGCTCCCTGTCCACCGCGAGCTCCTGGAGCCGTTCGGTGCCCCACGTCAACAGCGCGTCCGTCAGCCCCTTGAACGTCTTGCCCAGCATCACCAGCGAGCCGTCCTCGTCCCTGGCCCCCAGATGCAGGTTGGACAGCCACCCGGCCCGCCGGCCGTGCCCCCACTCGGCGGCCAACACCACCAGATCCAGGGTGTACACCGGCTTCACCTTCACCCAGGACGCGCCCCTGCGCCCGGCGCTGTACGGCGCGTCCGCCGCCTTCACCAGCACCCCCTCGTGCCCCCGGGCCAACGTCCGCTCGTTGAACTCCCTGGCCGCCGCCCGCTGCTCGGCGCTGCTCGGATCGGTCACCAGCAGCCGACGCACCCGGCGCGGATCGGGGGCGATCCGCACCAGTTCGGCGTGCCGGGCCTCGGTGGGCAGGTCCAACAGCTCCCGGCCGTCCACCGCCAGCAGGTCGAAGAAGACCGGGGAGAGCGGCAGCGCGGCCAGCGCCCCCGCCACGTCGAGCCTGGAGCCCACCCGCCCGGCCGTCTCCTGGAACGGGCGCGGCCGGCCCGCCTCGTCCAGGGCGATCACCTCGCCGTCCAACACGGCGCTCTCGACCGCCAGTTCCAACGCGGCGGCGCGCACCTCCGGCAGTCGCTCGGTGACCTCGTCCAACGTCCTGGTGTAGATCCGCACCGTGTCGCCGTCCCGGTGCACCTGCACCCGGATCCCGTCCAGCTTCTCCTCAAGGGCGCAGGGGCCCAGCCGGTCGAGCGCCTCGTCCAGGCTGCCGGCGCCGCTGGCCAGCATCGGCGCCACCGGGCGGCCGACGCGCAGGGTGAACTCCGCCAGCGCCGCCGGTCCACGCGCCAACACGGCCTCGGCGACCGCGCCCAGCGAACCGCCCAGCATCACCGACCGCCGCACCGCCGCCGGCGTCGCGCCCACGGCGACGGCCAGGCCCTCGGCCGCCAGCGCGTCCAACGCGCCCTGCCGCAGCTCGCCGCTGATCAGGCCGGCGAGAAACGACTGCTCGGGCTCCGTGGCCCTGGCCAACAGCCCGTGCAGCAGCCGCCGCCGCCTCGCCTCGGCGCCCGCACCCGCCGTGCGGCCGATCTCGGCCAGGGTGGCGTCGGTCTCGGCGACCGTCAGCCGCGCCGACCCCGCCGGCGGCGGCGGCTCCGCCAACGCCCGCCAGCCCACGCCGAGCCGCCGCTGCGGCAGCCGTCCCGCCAGCCAGGTGATCACCACCGGCGCCCGTTCGGGCTCGGTCTCGGCGAACAGCCGGGCCAGGGCGGCCACCTTCGCCGACCGCCCGGCGGTGGCGGCCACCTCTCGCCAGGTCTCCGCGACATCGGCCAGCAGCATGCCTCCCATGCTGCCCCTGCCGGCCACGACCGGCGCGGCGAAGAGCACCCCCACCAGGCCCACGCCGCCCACCGTGTGATCTGCTGATCGGATGGACGTCCTCCGACTGGCCGATGTGGCCCACGGCTACGGACGACGCACCGTGCTCGCCTCGGTGTCCCTGACGCTGACCGCCGGGGACCGTGTCGCCCTGCTGGGGCAGAACGGCTCGGGCAAGTCCACCCTGCTGCGGATCGCGGCCGGCCGGGAGACCCCCGACGCCGGCACCGCCGACTTCCTGGGCGAACCGGCCAGCGAGGACCGCCCCGAGTTCCGCGCCGGCGTCGCCTGCGCGCTGGCGCCCGGCGCGTGCTATCCGGATCTGACCGTGCGGGAGCATCTGCTGCTGGTCGCGCTGGCGCACGCGGTGCCCGACGCCGAGGCGCTGGTCGACGAGGCCCTCGCCGGCCACCGACTGTCCGGCCACGCCGACGAGTTGCCGAACGTCCTCTCCGCCGGGCTGACCCAGCTGCTGTCGCTGGCCGCCACCAGGGTCCGCCCCCGCGCCCTGCTGATCCTGGACGAGCCCGAGGCCCACCTCGACGAGTTGGCCCGCGCCGAACTCGCCGAACGGCTCAACCAGGAGGCCGCCGAAGGCACCGCGATCCTGCTGGCCACCCATGACGCCACGCTCGCCGACCGGATCACCGACCGGCAGTACACCCTGTTGGACGGCGCCCTGCTGCCGCACACTCCCACCGCGGCCCGTGACGACTGAGCACGCGGACCACGGCGGCGCGCTCGCGGCGCTCGACGCGCTGCGCGCCCCGGCCCGCCGGGCCAGGCGCCGGCAGGCCGCCTACACCCTCTACTGCGTCCTGCTGCTGACCGCGATCTACGCCGTCCCCTATGTGTGGGCGCTGGCGAACGCGGCCGTGGAGGAACGGTGGCGCGGGCCCGCCGCCGAGCGCCTGCTGGTCTCGCTGCCCACCACCGGCCCCGCGCTGGTGGCCCTGGTCCTGCTGGGCGCGGCCCAACTGGCCGTCTGGCGCGGCCCGGTGCGGCTGTCGGCGCCCGCCGTGCACTGGCTGCTGCCCCATCCGGTCTCCCGCGCGGCGCTGCTGCTGCCCCGGCTGCGGGTCGGCCTGCTGGTGACCGCGGTCGCCGCCACCGTGCTCGGCGGGGTGGTCGGACTCCTGGTCTACGCGGTCGGCGCCGGCCGCCCGCTGCCGCTGGTGCTCGCCGGCGCCGGGGGCGGCCTCGCGGTCGGCACGCTGGTCACCACCACGTCCGTGCTGGTGCAACGCGACCACCCGTGGCACCAACGCGAGCGGCTGCGGCCCCTGTTGGCGCTGGTCGCCCTGGCGGCCGGGGCGTATGCCACGCTGGCGGCGGCCACCGGGCACGTCGGGCCGGGGCGGATCGCGCTCTGGTCGGGCCCCTGGGGCTGGCCGGTGCTGCCGCTGGCCGCCGCCGGCGGGCGGGTCACCACGGCCGAGGGGATCGCCGGCGCCGCGCTCGCCGTGCTGGCCTCGGGCGCCGCGCTGCTGGTGGCGCACCGGGCGGCGCGCGCCGTGCCGGCCCGGGTGCTGCGGCAACAGGCCGCCGTGGCCGACGGGTTCCTCGCCGCGCTCTGGAGCCTCGACGCGCGTCAGGCCCACGCCGCGCTGCGCCCGACCCTTCGCTCCCGCCGCGCGTCTGGACCGCTGGCGACGTTCCTTCCCCGGCTGCCGGCGCCGCGCGCCCGCCTGCTGCTGCTGCCCTGGCGGGACGCCACCGGGCTGCTGCGCGCCCCCCGACGGCTCGGCCTCGGCCTGGGTCTCTGGGCGCTGACCATCGTGTGCACCGCCTCGGGGCAGCCGCTGGCGCTGGTGGCCGCGCTGGTCACCGGCTATCTGGCGGCGGCCCAACTGGTGGAGCCGGCCCGTCTGGAGAGCGACGACCGGCGGCGGGCCGCGCAGCTGCCCTGGCCGCACGGCACCCTGGCGCTGTGGCACGCCGTGCTGCCGGCGGTCCTGCTCTGGGTCACGCTGCCGCCGGCCCTGGCCCTCTGCGCCGCGAGCGGCCTCGGGGATCCGGCGCTCGCGCTGCTGCCGCTCTGCGTGCCGGCGCTGCTCGGCGCCTCGCTGGTCAGCGCCTATCGCGGCATCATGCCCGGCTCGATGATGCTCGGTGTGGAGACCCCGGCCGGCAACTCGGGCCCGGTGCAGGCCCTGCTCTGGCAGGGCAGGGGCCCGCTGCTGACGCTGTCGGCGCTGCTGCCGGCCCAACTCGCCGACGGCCCGTTCGCGTTGCCGGCCATCTGGGCCGTGGCGGTCGGCGTCGCCGCCCTCGGCTGGGCCCGTCACGCCGCGCGGCGCCGAGCGACCGGCTAGGTGTACTGCCCTGTGAGGTTGGGGACGCGGGTGGCGGGTGCCTGGCGTCGCGGGCCCGGCTCGACTTCGCGGACCCGGCCTAGCGAAGCAGGTTGAGCGCGGAGACCACGGTGAAGCCGAGGATCAGGCGTTGGAAGAGCTGCTGCCGGTCCCCCTGTTGCAGCACCCTGATCAACCGTCGGCCCAGGAAGGCGCCGAGGAAGACCCCGGGCAGCAGGATCGCGTTCAGTGTCAGGGACTCGGGCCCGATCAGCCCGAGCCCCGCGCTGAACGGGACCTTGAAGACGTTCACGATCAGGAAGAACCAGGCCGCGGTGCCCAGAAAGGTCAGCATGGGGAAGCCGGCGGCCAGCAGATAGACGGCCATCACCGCGCCGCCCGCGTTGGCCACCATCGTGGTGAACCCGGCCAGCAGGCCGTAGAACAGGGCTGGCGCGGCGCCCTTGCCGTTGCGCTCGCCCTTTCGTCTCCGCTGCCACAGGTGCGCCGCGACCACCAGCAGCAGCACTCCGCCGATGGTGCGCCGCATCACCGTGTCGTCGACCCGGGAGACAAACCAGGCGCCCACCAGGATCCCGGCCGCCACCGAGGGGAAGAGGCGCAACAGCGCGCTCCAGTCCGCGTGCCGACGGTAGGCCGCCACCGCCAGCAGATCCCCGACGATCAGCAGCGGCAGCAGCGCGCCGCTCGACTCCTTCGCCGGCAGCGCCATGGCGAAGAGCGCCACGGTGATCGAGGCGACCCCGCCGATCGCCGTCTTGGCCACCCCGACCAGCACGGCCGCGACGGCCAGCACCGCCAGTTCCGCACCGCCGAGACCCATCACCATGCGGCCATCGTCGCACCGGCGCCCCCGAGGGCTCGGAGGCGCCCGGGCCCCCGGGCAGCGGCCCAACCGTGGTAGGGCGCGTCCGAAGCACGGGTTCCCCCGCCTTGGCCAGACGTTCACCCAGCGGATACTCGGCCGCGGCGAGGAGTTGGCGCTCCCGGGCTATCTTCACTCCGCCTGAGCCCACCGTCGACATCGCGCGCGCCCCGATCCGCCACCCGTGCCGGCGCCGGATCCTGTCGGGGCCCGGTGCCCCGCGACCGGTGGCCATCGCTGGCACGGCGCGGCAGCCGTGGGCACCTCTGACGACTGACGATCGGAACCATGCCCACCAACACCGCACCCACGGCCGCCGTTTCCGAGAACGGCCAGGGCACGGCCTCGGCCGCCGCCACCGCCGAGCCACCACCCCCCGCGCGAGAGCACCGCCACGACATTGATCTGCTGCGGCTGGTCGCCTCCTGCGCGGTGATCACGACACATGTCAGCGCGTCATTGATCCACGCCGTGAACCAACGCGAGTCCGAGGGCGCGGCGGTCTACTGGACCGGCTTCGTCGGCGACTCCACCATGGCGTTCGCGGTGCCGGTGTTCTTCGCGATAGCCGGCTGGGCGGTGATCTCCGGCGCACCGCCCAGGACGAGCGGGCGCCTCTGGCAGCGCCTGCGGCGCAACCTCGTGCCGATGTTCGTCTGGACCGGCATCTACCTTCTCTGGGCCTGGCTGCGCGACCGCAACGAGAAGCCGATGACCGACCTGGCCGTCGACTCCCTCTTCGACTCGGTGGAGCCGGCCTACCACCTGTGGTTCATGTACGCCTACCTGCCCATCGTGGTGATGCTGGGCTTTGTGGTGCTGCTCCGGGCGGGAGCCCGCCCCTGGGGCCTCGGCCTGCTGCTGATGGGCCTCGCCGGTCTCGGCCCGGCGTTGACCACGATCCACGAGATCACGGGGTGGACCATGCCACGGGTGGGCTGGGGCTTCGGCACCTACTCGGTGATCTACGCGGTCGGCGGCGCGTTCCTGCTGGCCAGCGCGAGCGCGGTGGCCACGCGGTACCGCTGGCCGCTGGCCCTCACCGGCCTCGCCGCCGTGGCCGGCATCGTCTGGTACAACGTCGACATCCACTATGTGATCCCCAACGCGCACCCGTTTGTGGCGGTGTTGAGCGTCTGTGTGGTGCTGCTCCTGATCCGCGTGCGGGTTCCCGAGCACCGCCGCCCCCTGGTCAACAAGCTGGCCAACGCGGCACTCGGCGCCTATCTGGTGCATGTCCTGTTCATCGAGGAGATCGTGGTGCGCCTGTTGGAGCCCGACTGGTCCGGGCTGGAGACGGCCGTGTTCTTCCCGGGTCTTCTGCTGGCGACCCTCGCCTTCTCCTACGCCGTCAGCCTCCTCTGGGGGCGACTCGGACTCCGCCGCACCCTCGGCTGACCGCACGTCTTCCCCACAGCGGTGCTTGTTTCACGTGAAACAAGCCTCCCCCGCGGCGCGCACGTCTCCGCACCGACCGCCCCCGGCCCACACCGGGGGCCGGCCGGCCCGGGGCACGTTGACGCCGGGGCGAACGGAACGGGCGGTCGGCGCCCGCGTCCGCCATGCCCATCAGTCCACGCCCCCCGCACCGACTGCGGCATCGCAGCGGCCACCCGCCAGCGGGTGGGGGCCGGCGCCTCGGATGGAGGCGACCAGCCCGCTGGCGCGGCAACGGCCACCCGGTATCGGCCCACCCATCCCGGCACACCGGACCGCGCGACCGGCACCCCGCCGTCGAACGCGCCTCGGCGGCAAGCCCTGCCGGCGGCTGCTTCGCTCCCCTTCATCGGCCACGGCCCTGTCTGTCGGCGGGGCGCGTCCGCCCACTTCGCTGGGGCGCCCGGCCCCGGCGCGAGCCGGCAGCGGTCGCGGGCAAGGCGGCCTCCCGTCGTGTCGTGCCTGAGCGGCCGTGGCCGCTCAGGCACAGCGCCGCGCAAGCCCCAGCGGCAAGGCGGTCAGCGGCGGGTGGCCTTTCGGACGCGGCGTGCCACCCGGATGGCGGCGCCGCCGCCGGGGAGTTGACGGGCCAGCTGGGAGCCGAAGCCGCCCGGCAGGGCCAGCGCGGTGAGGCGGGCCCGCTTGAAGTAGCGGTGGGTGGCGGGGCCGAGCTCGGCGTCCAGCCACCGTTCGGCCTCCGCGCGCAGCCCGGGGTTGGCCTTGGCCTGCATGCAGTAGCCGACGGTACGCAGCAGCGGCTCGATCTCCTGGGCCAACGTCGGGCGGTCGGTGACCACTTCACCCTTCGCCGTCGCCTCCAGATCGGGCAGCAGCGCGTCCACCAGGGTCAGCGGCACCCGGTTGCTGTTCTGGTATGGCTTGATCCGTTCCAGCAGCGGCCCGGTGCCGACCCGGGCGACGGGGATCCCGTAGGCGACGGAGGCCGTCAGCAGGGCGGTGGAGAAGCAGCCCACCACAAGTCCGGGGCGGTACCGCGCGAAGACGGTCTCCGCGAGCATCGGGGTGTCCAGAACGGTGAGCCGGACGCCCGCCTCCGCCGCGGCCTTCTCCAGCAGACGGGAGTACCGCACGGGGGCGGTGGGGTGCGGTTTGAAGACGACCGCCCGGAAGCCGGCCCGTGCCGCGCCCCGCAGCATCCGCTCGTGGAGCTGTTCCTCCTCCGCCTCGGTGAGGATGTTCAGCGCGGCCAGATACTGGCCGAGCAGCACCGCCGGACGTTCGACGCCCATCTCCTGGGCGGGCGGCGGGCTGGCCTGGGTGATCTCGTCGAGGATCGCGCGGAAGCTGTCGCTCGGCACGGTCTCGGCCGGCACGCCGTACTCGGAGAGCAGCAGCGGGCGCAGTCCCGGCACCAGGTCGAGGTGGAGGAGTCGACGGATCCGGCAGGCGGTGCCCACCGGCAGCCGCTCCCGGGTCGGGCCGTAGCTCATCAGGCCGTCCGCGTACACATGGAGGTCGGCGTCCGAGAAGATCGTCGCCAGGGCGGCGGCCGGGGCGGCGTGCACCGACTCGACGACCAGCTCGATCGGCCCCTCGCCCAGATCCCAGTAGCGGCGCAGCAGCCGCTGCCACAGCGGGGCGTCCCGGTCCACGGGACGCCAGTCCCCCGGGTGGAACGGCCGGATCGCCTCGTTCCAGTCCAGTACCGCGTCGAACCGGGAGACGACCTGCGCCCAGCCGGTCATGTCCGGGAGCCCCGCGGCCGTCTCGGGGACGGTCGCGTTGTTGGAGAGCAGCAGCATCCGCCGGGCGGAGCCGCGTGGACCGAACCGCCCGGCGTCCAGGGCGGCGGCCAGGGTGGCCGCGCCATAGAGGGTGGAGACCTCGAAGATCTGGGTACGCCGCTTCCCCGTCATGCGGTGACCGCCTTCCGGCTCCGGCCGGCCAACCGACGGAGTACTCGGCCGCGTTCCTCACCCATCGCCACAAGCGTGCGGTCCAGCAAATCGGGCGGGAAGCGGTGGAGGGCGGCGGCTGCCTCCCGGCGCAGCCGCCGGGCCGCGGCCGGCTCGTAGCCGTCCGCGTTGGCGGCGTGGAAGGCGATCATCGCGCAGTAGGTGCGGACGATCTTGGGCAGGAAGCGATCACTCTCGTGGTCGGCCTGCACCTCGGCCAGTATCTGATCGTGCGCGGGCAGAAAGTCCAACTGCCGCTCGTCCTTGATCTGCGTCAACGACGTGGTCACCCCTCTTCGGTAGAACACGCCGAGCAGCCCCACCGTGGCCATCGAGCGGGCGCGGAGATGCAACTGCCAGGTGAACAGCCGGTCCTCGGCGGTCCGCAGGCCGGGGGTGAAGCGCAGCTCCCGCTCGTCGAGCAGCGCGCGGCGGTAGATACCGGCCCAGACGAAGGGGTAGTCCACCATGGTCTTCCGGTCGGCCGGGCCGATCGCGTCCCTGGGGTCGAAGGCCGCGTCCCGGCGCGGCGAGGGGGCGCGCACGACCGTCCGCTTGCGTTCCGTCGACTGCACATGGTCGGTGCGCACCACGTCGCAGTCGAGTTCCTCGATCGCGGTGACCAGCTCCGCGAGATAGCCGGGGGCGTACCAGTCGTCGCCGTCCAGGAAGGTGACATAGGCGCCGCCGGCGGCCTCGATCCCGGTGTTGCGGGCCTGGGAGATGCCCTGGTTGGTCGCGTGCCTGATCACTCTGGACCGGGGCAACTCTCCTTCGGCACGGCCCAGGATCTCCCCCGTCGCATCGACGGAACGGTCATCCACCAGGATGAACTCCGTCTCCGGACCGGCGTTCCGGGCCAGTCCGCGCAGGGTGGTGGGCAGGAACTCCTGCACATTGTGGCAGGTGACGATCACAGAGAGTTTTGGCACCAGGTTTCCAGAAGCCGTAGGCAGAATCTATGCGACGGTAAACACCTGATCAGCGGGTCAGGATACGGCCGGATGACCGGGTGGTGAACCATGTGTGTACGCTCGGTGAGTCGTGGAGTTCCGCCTGGTCAGAGCGTTGGTCGTGCACCTGTGGAGGCGAAGCCGCACGCTCAGCGCGGGGGCGGCGGGCCGAGTTGGCAGCGCGGGCACCAGTAGGTGGGGCGCTCCCTGCCCGGTTCGCCATGGGTGTCGGCGGTGACCCGTACCGGGGTCCCGCAGCGCAGGCAGGGCCGACCGGCGCGGCCGTAGACATACAGGCGGGAGCGCCGCTCGGCGGGCGGCGTGGTGGTGCGGTCGAAGCGTTCCCTGTTGGCCGTGAGGAGCCGCTGAGCGGTGGTCAACATCGCCTCGGCGTCGGGGAGTTCGCCGACGGGTAGCCAGGGGGTGACCCGGGCGAGAAAGCAGAGCTCGGCCAGGTAGACATTGCCGACGCCGGCCAGGTTGCGCTGGTCGAGCAGGGCGTCGCCGAGTGGACGTTCCGGTTGGGAGCGCAGCCGGCGGAGCGCCTCCTCCCGGTCCCAGTCGGGGCCCAGCGGATCGGGGCCGAGGTGTCCGACGACGCGCCGCTCCTGATCGGTGCGCAGCAGGTCGAGCACGGGCAGGCGGTAGCCGACCGCGATCCGCTGGTCGTTGCCGAGGATGGCCCGGATCTGGTGCCCCGGGCCGCCACGCCAGCGCTCACCGATGTCGAAGACGCGCCAGGCGCCGTCCATCCGCAGGTGGGAGTGGAGGGTGAGGCCACCCTCGACCCGGGTCAGCAGGTGTTTGCCACGCGCGACGACCTCCCGCACGGCACGCCCACGCAGATCGACCGTGGCCAGCCGGGGGACCCGCAGATCGCACCGGACCAACGTCCGGCCACGCAGCGCGTCGTCCAGGCGCCGCGCGGTCAGCCACACCGTGTCTCCCTCTGGCATCTCCCCATGATGCGCCGCGAGGGCCACACCTGGAGACGGACCAACGCATCAATCAGCCCGTTTCTACCTTTTTCTGTTATTTGTTATATGCCATTGCCATACGGGCTATTCATGAGGAGTGCTGATGGCGTATCACTCGCTCGCGCCCACGGGCGCCGGGCTGGCCCTGGGGGGCATCGCCCTCGGCCAGGTCTGGTTCGTCGTGGGGGCGCTGGCCCTGGTGCTCGCCGGGGCCCTGTTGGTGCGGACCACCTTCCGACGTGGCAAGAGCGCCCATGAGGTATGAGCCGCCCCGCGCCGACCACGCCGCCCCGGGGCGGCACGCCGCGTTGGCGGCGATCGCCCTGGTCGCGCTCGCCGTGTGGGGTACCTGGCATCTCGTCGGCGTCATCACCTGGTCGGACGGGGCGCCCCCGCTGGCACTCATCTGGCTGGCGTCCTTCTCCCTGGCATGGTGGCTGCCGCTGTGCTGGTGGGAACGCCCGATCGGCGTCTCCCGCGCCCAGCGCCACGGGGTGGACCGGCTGCGGGTCACCGTGCAGATCCCCGTCTACAACGAGGACCCCCACGCGCTCCGCCTCTGCCTGGACTCGGCGCTCGACCAGAGCCGCCGGGTCGAACGCATCGCGGTGGTGAACGACGGCTCGGTCGATGTCACCACCGGAGAACCGATCACCTACCGGGCCGAACGCGCGCACCTGGAACGACGCGCCGGGCCGCTGGGCATCGAGGTGCGCTGGGAACACACGGTCAACCAGGGAAAGCGCTGGGCCCAGATGCGGGTCCTGGCCGAGGACGACGCCGACATCTTCGTCACCCTGGACAGCGACTCGGTCCTGGACCGACACGCGGTACGGGAGGGGCTCAAGCCGTTCGCGGACCCGCGGGTGCGGTCGGTGGCCGGGCTGGTCACCGTACTCAACACCCGCCGCAACGCGCTGACCATGCTCACCTCCATGCTGTACCTCCCCTTCACCCGAGGGCTGCGCAGCGCGCAGTCGGTCCTGGGCTCGGTACTGATCAACTCGGGGACGCTCGCCTTCTACCGGGCCGATGTGGTGCGCGCCCACGCGGGCGTCTACGAGCGCGAGCGGTTCCGTGGCGTGCCGATACAGCTGAACGACGACTCGATGCTGACCATGTACGCACGACTCGACGGCCGGACCGTCCACCAGCCCTCGGCGATCGTCTTCACGCTGGTCCCCGAGCGCCCCGCGCACTATGTCAACCAGCAGCTGCGGTGGATGCGCGGCACCACCGTCCGCCACCTCTGGTGGTTGCGTCATATGCCGCTGCGCTCGCTCGGCTTCTGGATGCCCGTGGTCGAGTACACCCATCTGCTGTTGGGGCTGCTCCTGCCCGTGATGGTCGTCGCCGACCCCTGGGCGCGGGCCAATCTGACCGGGATCATGTTGCACGCGCTGGTCATCGGATGTGCGATCAACTACCTCGTCGCGCTGCGGCGGTTCAGCGTCCGGCGCCTCGACGAGCCGCGTTCCGTGTCGCTGACGCTGTTCGCCCTCTCGCCGCTCGCCGGGCTGTGGCGGCTGCTGGTGCTGCGGCCGTTGTACCTCTACGCCCTGGCCACCTGCTGGCACATCAACGCCTGGGGCACGCGACAGCGGGTGGAGGTGACGGCTGAGCCCATGGCCGACACGAGGCCGCCGTCGGACCAGGCGACGACGCGCGGGGACGCCGTCCCCGGCAGGGCATCGGCCGGCTAGCCTGCCCGATCCGCCGGACAGGCCCTCGCCCGCCGCCTCAGGCCGCGAGGAGGACCAGCAGGGTGATGCCGACGGTCATCAGGGCCAACGTCAGATAGCCCATGACCAGACCGCCCATCGCCATGCCGTCCCCGGTCTCGCCGGTGCGGCGGATGGTGGCGCGGGCGCGGTGGCCGAGGATCACCGCGGGGATGGAGGTCAGGCCGTAGGTGAAGAAGCCGCACATGCCGCAGACCATGGCGGCCACGGCGTTGCCGTTGGTCTGGGGCGGCGGCGGGAACGGCAGTGGACGCGGCGCGTGGTAGATCGGACGCGGCGGGCCGCCGTAGGCCGGGCCGTAGCCGGGCCCCGGGAACGGGGGCCGCTGCATGACGAACGACGGTGCGACGGTCGGCGGGTAGGGCGTCGCCGCCGGGGGCGACGGAGGCATCGGCATCGGCCCCTGGGGGAGATCGGCGAGCAGCGGCTGGATCTCCGCGTAGGTGGTGGCCTGATGCAGGCGGTTCACCCGGGCGTCGAACTCGTCCTTGCCCAGGCGGCCTTCGGCGAACCCCGCCTTCAGGACGTCGGCGGCACGCTCGCGGTCGCTGTCCGATGCGCGCATCATGGACGGCGCCGGCTGCCCACCTTGCCAGTACTCCATCGACATACCGCAGCCTCCCCGATCGCCCCACCCACTCGACGGCCGCGCCGCGACAGCGCCCGCCCAAGCCGGAAGTCGCCATTCCCCTACCCAGCAGACGTCCAAGTCAGCCCGAAAGTTCCCATGTGGCCCAGGCCGCTGGCAACCCGATAAGCGCCCGATCGGTCGGCTCCCCTCCCGCCTCGGGCGTGCGGGGCGGAGCCGACCGGCGCCGCTCAGCCGCGTTGGGCGTAGCCGCGCAGGTGGGTGGCGGTGCGGGTGTCCCCCTGGGCCACCATCTCGGCCGGGGTGCCGGTGAAGATCACCCGACCGCCGTCGTATCCGCCGCCGGGGCCCAGATCGATCAGCCAGTCGGCGTGTGCCATCACGGCCAGATGGTGCTCGATCACCACCACCGTGTTGCCGGCGTCCACCAACCGGTCGAGCAGCGCGAGTAGTTGATCAACATCGGCCAGATGCAGACCGGTGGTGGGCTCGTCCAGAACGTAGATGGCCGCGCGTTCCGCCATGTGGATGGCGAGCTTGAGGCGCTGCCGCTCGCCCCCGGAGAGGGTGGTCAGCGGTTGGCCGAGCCGGAGATAGCCGAGGCCCACGTCGTTCAGCCGCGCCAGGATGACCTCGGCCTGGCCGGACGGGAAGAACGCGTGGGCCTCGGCTATCGACATGTCCAACACGTCGCTGATGCTCTTGCCACGCAGCAGATAGCCGAGGACCTCGGCGGTGAACCGCTTGCCTCCGCACTCCTCACAGACGGAGGCGACACCCGCCATCATGGCGAGATCCGTGTAGACCAGGCCGAGGCCGTTGCAGTTGGGGCAGGCGCCGGCCGAGTTGGCGCTGAACAGCGCCGGCCGGACGCCGTTGGCCTTCGCGAAGGCGGTGCGGATCGGGCCCAACAGGCCCGTGTAGGTGGCCGGGTTGGAACGGCGGGATCCACGGATGGGCGTCTGGTCCGCGACCACCACGCCCTCCCGGCCGGGCAGCGAACCGTGGATCAGCGAACTCTTGCCCGAGCCCGCGACCCCGGTGACCACCGTGAGCACGCCCGTCGGGATGTCCACATGCACGTCCTGGAGGTTGTGCAACTTGGCGCCGGCGATCGGGAGCCGGCCGGTGGGTGTGCGCACCGATGCCTTCGGACCGACCTGGTGCTCCAGATGCCGGCCGGTGAGCGTGCCCGAGGTGCGCAATCCGTCGAGCGGGCCCTCGTAACAGATCTGACCGCCGTCCGAGCCCGCGCCCGGCCCCAGATCGACCACATGGTCGGCGATCGCGATCACCTCGGGCTTGTGCTCCACCACCAGCACCGTGTTGCCCTTGTCGCGCAGCCGCAGCAGCAGGCCGTTCATCCGCTGGATGTCGTGCGGGTGCAGCCCGGCGGTGGGCTCGTCGAAGACATAGGTGATGTCGGTGAGGCTGGACCCCAGATGGCGCACCATCTTGACCCGCTGCGACTCACCCCCGGAGAGCGTCGAGGAGGGGCGGTCCAGGCTGAGATAGCCGAGCCCGATCTCCACCAGCGACTCCAGCAGCTCCCGCAGCGACGTCAGCAGCGGCGCCACCTCGGGCGCCCTGAGCCCACCGACGAACTCGGCCAGGTTGTTGATCTGCATCGACGAACACCGCGCGATGTTGACGCCGTCGATGGTGCAGCCGAGCGCCGCCTCGTTCAGCCTGCTGCCCCCGCAGGCAGGGCACTCGGCGAAGACCACGGCCCGGTCGACGAAGGCGCGCAGCCCTGGGCGCATCGACTCGCGGTCCTTGCTGAGGTAGATCCGCTGGACCCTGGTGACCAGGCCCTCGTAGGTGATGTTGCTGGTGCCGACCTTGATCTTGGCGGTCGGCTTGTGGAGGAAGTCCTCCCACTCGGTCTCGGTGAAGTCCTTCAACGGGGTGTCGGGGTCGTAGAGCCCCGAGCCCGCCATCACCTGCCAGTACCAGGAGTCCACCTCGAACCCCGGCACCGTGATCGCCCCGTCCCGCATCGACAGCTCGCGGTCGACCAGCTGGTCGACGTCGATCCTGCTGACCTCGCCGATGCCCTCGCACTCGGGGCACATGCCCTCGGCGCTGTTGAAGCTGAACCTGGTCGAGGTGCCGATGTGCGGGGTGCCCAGCCGGCTGAAGATGATCCGCAGCATCGTGTAGGCGTCGGTGACCGTGCCCACGGTGGAACGGGAGTTGACGCCCATCCGCTCCTGGTCCACGACGATGGCGGCGCTGAGGTTGTGCAACCCGTCGACGTCCGGGCGCCCCTGACTGGGCAGGAACGACTGGATGAACGCGGTGTATGTCTCGTTGATCAGGCGCTGGGAGTCGGCCGCGATGGTTCCAAAGACCAGGGAGGACTTCCCCGATCCCGAGACCCCGGTGAAGACCGTCAGCCGGCGCTTGGGGATGTCCAGCGAGACGTCACGCAGGTTGTTC
The DNA here is from genome assembly GCF_020740535.1 of Streptomyces profundus. NCBI lineage: Bacteria > Bacillati > Actinomycetota > Actinomycetes > Kitasatosporales > Streptomycetaceae > Streptomyces > Streptomyces profundus. The sequence continues at coordinate 3,474,138 of NZ_CP082362.1, read as the reverse complement.
TCCCTGGCGCCCCGCACCTGGATCTGGTGGTGCTGATCGGCGGTGAACGGGCCGTGCGGTTCGGACGGATGCTGAGGTGACTGCTCGGGAGACATCATCATTCCTGAGGTTCTGGTGTCGGCCTGAGGTTCTTGAACGGGAGGACCCGCGATCGGTATGGCCAGCCCGCACCGGCGCTCCAGGGCGAGGAGCGGGCATGAGGACTCCCGATGATGACACCCGGCACTGACAACTCGATCCTGCCGTTGATCGGCACATCGCACGGCCTGGTGATCAGGAAGGACACCACGGCACAGCCGACGCCCAGGCCGGTCAGCGGTCGGGGCACTCCGTGACGCAGCACGCGGAGGGAGCTGGCGGCCATCGCCGGGGTCGCCATCGCCGTCTGCGTCACCATGCCGTTCATCGGCATCAACTCGGCGTGGAAGGACAGCCGCATCTCCAGCGGGACCTGGCGGAACGGGCCAGCGACACCGCGCCGTCTCCGAAGGAACCCGCGAGCAGCCCGGCGCAGAGCAGCGCCACGCCCCAGCCCCAGCGATGGCGCATCACCGCTCCTCCGGCCGCACCGGCGCATCCGCAGCGCCGCCGACGGGGGCGCCGCCCCCTTCCTCGCGTTCGCCAGAGGCGTCGGCCCGCACCAGCCGATAGCCGGAGTCGGCGAGCACGGCGGCCAACTCGGCCTCGTTCAAGAGGTGTTCGCTGCTGACCCGAACCGTCTCGCTCCGCACGTCGACCGCCACATCCCGCACCCCGGCGAGGCGGCGCACCTGGCCGCCCACCATGCCGGCGCAGCGCCGACAGGCCATCCCCAGCACCCGGTACTCGGCCACCACCGCCGAGACCTCCGCGCTCACGCGGCCACATCCCTGGTGAGTCCATGGGTGCGGCGGAAGCGGCCGTCCTCCGACAGCTCCCCGATCATCTGCACCTCCATGACGATGGGCTCCCCCTCGGCCGGCGTGACCCGGATGGTGATCCTGGCGGCTATCCGGGAGCCGTCCGCCAGGGCCTCATGGACCTCAACGCGCTCCTCCCGGGCGGTGGACAGGAGCTTGCCCACCGGGGAGAGATGGGCGAGCAGTCTCGCCCGGTCCATCGGAATGCCGTCCGTGGTCTGCACGCAGTCGGGCGTGTAGTACTGATCGACCACAACCTCCGGATCCGCCTCCTCCGAGGCGATCTCGCGATTGAAGGAGGCGTAGAACTCCTCCAGAAAATGCTTCGGAGCCATGCCGCGCAACGGATCCATCAGCCACCACCCCTATCTCGCACCGGTCCCACACTGGCCAAGATCTTTGACACATGTGTAAGATATCCGAGACCTTCAATTTTGACAAGGGTGTAAGAAATGCCTTCTCCAGAGCCTCCCCCGCGACGCCGCAGAGCCGACGCGGAGCGCAGCCGCGTGGCGATCCTGGATGCCGCCGTCTCGCTGCTGGCCGAGAGCCCGGACGCCAGCGTGGCGGCGGTCGGCCGCGCCGCCGGCGTCACGCGGCAGACGGTCTACGCCCACTTCCCCTCCCGCCAGGCCCTGTTGAGCGCGGTGCTCGACCGCGTCACCGAGGAGTCGCTGGCCGCGATGGACGCCGCCGAGGAGGGCGCGGACTCCGCCATCGACGCGCTGCGAAGGATGATCGACGCGAGCTGGCGAACGGGGGAGCGCTATCCGCTGCTCGCCGATATCAGCACCGCCGCAGTCGATCCGGAGGTGGACAGCGAGCGCCATCTCCCGGTCATCGAGCGGCTCATCCAGCTCATCGAACGCGGCCAGGCCGCAGGGGAGTTCGCGCCCGAGCCGCCCGCCTCCTGGTTGGCCTCGGCCACCGTCGCGCTGGGCCACGCGGCGGCCGAGGAGGCCGTCGCCGGCCGGTTCAGTCGGGCCGAGGCGCTGGCCGCGCTCCATATCAGCCTCCATCGGCTCCTGACAGCGCCGAGCGCCCCCCTATGAGCCCCGTCAGCCGCTCTGCTCGCTCCGGTGCAGCCGCCGCTCCCCCGGCATCGAGCCGCCGGGCCCGCGCCGCCCCGGCGCGCGCTCCGCCCGAGCCGGGCCGCCGAGGCCGAGGCCGAGGTCAGGAGGGAGATCGAGGTCAGGGGGGAGATCGAAGGGGAGCGTCGCCCAGGCGCGGAGCGCCCTCCGGGGGTGCTCCGCGTAGCAGCGGATGAGCCTGGCGGTAGCGGGGCCGCCCAGCGGCCGGGTGAAGGAGACGGGAGTGGTCAGCCGCACGGTGAGGTTGGTCCGCCCGCCGACGGGCAGTTCGGCGACCTCCCCGGCGGGGTCGAGCACCAGCAGCCCACCGGAGGGGCAGCGGGTCTCCAGCTGGACGTCCGCGATGCTCTCCACCGGAACCCGGATATCCACCAGGGCACCGTGCCGGAGCCGCAACGAGCCGTCCGCGCCCACCAGATGGGGGCGCATCACGCAGGACGCCCGAGCGGCGGCGGCCAGCAGGACGCCCCATACGCCGAGCACCAACAGGACCAGGCGGACCGTCGGCCAGGGCACCAGCAGGGCCACCGCCACGGTCTCGATCACGGAGACGGCCAGCACGATCCAGCACAGCGCCGACCGCCCCGCGGCGTAGCCCACCGCCGTGTCGTCGGGGCGCAGCCCGTGCGGCGGGCGGCGGCCCAGCCAACGCGCCAGGTCGGCGGCGAGCGAGAGGTGGAGGCCGGCCAGCCGGCTCCCTGGTGTCCGGGGCCCGCCGCTCATCGCTGCCGCTCCGCGAGCAGCGCCATGGCCCGCCGGATGACCTCGACCTGCGCCGGGCCATAGGAGGCGAAGAACGCCTCGGCGAGCGGGCCCACCGGCGAACCGGCCCGCGCGCCCCCACCGTCCCACGGGTCGGGGCCGGCGCCCTCGGTGGCGAGGCGGGCGATCTCCTCTGGCAGGCCTTCGGCGATGGTCCTGGCCAGCGGCTCGACCCGGGGATCGTCAGCCGGCGCTTCCGCCAGCGCGTCAATCCGGGCGTAGATCTCGTAGGCCAGCCGCATCGCCTCCGGATCCGAGCCGAAGGAGCGGGCCAAGCCGGCGAGCCACTCCTGGTCGGGGGCCGGCGCCACCCCGTCCAGCAGCGCCAGAAGCTCCCGTTCCCGCCCGGCCGCCGCCGGCTCGGGGCCCGGTCTTTCGCCGGAGGCGGCCTTCATCCGCCGGAAGAGCGCCGCGAGTTCGGGGGAGACGGGCCCCTCGGCCGGGAGGCCGGCATGCTGGTCCGCCTCGGCCAACAGCTCGGCCACCCGGGCGCGGCGCAGCCGGAGCGCGATCTCCTGCCGGGCCAGCTCCCCGTCCAGTTCGGCGAGCACCTCCCGCAGCTCGCCGCCTGAGGCGTCGGCCAGCACGTCGCGCACCTCGTCCAGGCTCAGGCCCAGCGCGGTCAGCCGGCGCACGCGGACCACCCGTGAGAGGTCCAGCAGCCCGTAGACGCGATAGCCGTTGGCGGCCCGCTCCGGTTCCGGGAGCAGCCCGATGTGGTGGTAGTGCCGAACGGTCCTGGGGGTGACGCCGGCCAGCTCGGCCAGCTCTCCGATACGCATACGGCCAGTAGAGACGTTGCCGTCGCGTCAGGGTCAAGGCCAGGGCTGGCGCGGCCCCGGCAACGAGGTCAGCGCGCCCCTGGGCCGCCCCGCCCCAGCAGCTCGGCCAGGCCACGCCGGGTCGCGGCGACCACCACCCGGTCCTCGGGCCGTAGCACATACCCCGGGTGGACATCCCACAACAGGCCCGCCGGCGCGGACCGTCCGCCGCCGGCGCGGAACGCCGTGAGATCCGGCTGGCGATCGGCCGGCTCGGCGGTGTCGAGGGCGAGCACCCGCCAGGCCCCCGGCCGGGACGCCTCGGCCACCGTGCGGCCGTCGAACTGCGGGAAGCCCGCCACGTCGAGCGCGGCGAAGAGCAACACCTTGCGTTCGACCGGTATCGCGCCCAGGATCTGCCGCCCCATCATGGCGCTGGCGAACGCGGGCGCCGCCAGCGTGGACACGCTCCGGCTCCGGGTGAGCGCCTCCGGGTGGGCCGCTCGCAACGTGCGGTAGACCACGGTGGCGAAGTCGTCGTCGTAGAGCCGCAGCGCCACCCGCAGATCCGGCTTGATGCCCCTGGCGTAGAGCGCCGCCTCCAGATTGGTGGCGTCCGCGCTGGTCAACGCCAGCAGGGCACGCGCCCGGTGGATCTTCGCCGACTCCAGCACGTCTTCCTGCGTGACATCGCCGAGCACCACGGGCACCTGGAGCCGGCGGGCCAGCGGGATGCCCCTGGCCTCCGGATCCTCCTCCACGCACACCACGGGGATGTCCAACTCCCGCAGCCGCTCCAGCACTCGGCTGCCGATCTTGCCGAGGCCGAGCAGCACCACATGCCCCGAGAGCCCACGCGGCGGGCGCGGCAGGTTGGTCGAGCCGCGGAAGGCTCCGAACGCCTGGAGCGCGCCGGCGATCAGGATCGGCAGCAGCGCCAGCCCGACCAGCCCGGACACCAGCTGGATGGTCTGCCGGGGAACGGGCTCGTCCACGGCGGGGTCGCCGATGGCGAACAGATCGAGCAGCGTCAGATAGGCGGCGTGCAGGACATGGTTGTCCGTGGTCCGCCACAGCGCGACGGCCAGCCCGAGCACCGCGATGGCGACGCCGAGCAGGGAGAGCCGCAGCCGCCGGGAGAAGATCTCCGCCAGCGGGGCGCTGCGCCTGGCCAGGCGGCGCGGCGGCAGACTGGGCCCGGTGTGGGCCACCGTCTCCAGGACCACGGTGCCCCGGCCCGTGGCCGCGCCCACCTCGTGGTCGTCGGGCAACAGCTGGGGGCCCTGCGGCCCGCTGCTGTCCGAACCCTCGGCGCCGGCCGGGTCCGTGGTGGTCGAGGAGAGCAGCGCGAGGGTGCACAGGCCGGGGTCGGCGATCTCCCCGCTGGCCGGCGGGGTGCGCTCCACCGCGCGCAGCAGCAGGCCGTCCGCCTGCACCACCTTGCGGGTGCCGGCCACGGCGGTGGCGGCCAGCGCGGGCGCGGCCGTGTCGGCGTCCGAGAGCACCGTCGTGGACGCGTCCAGCGTGGCGGGGTCGAGCCCGGGCAGGGCCACCGCGGCGGCCTGGTCGAGCAGTTGGGCCAGATGCTCGCCGAGACGGCGGTTGTAGTGCCGGATCACCAGCCGGAGCTGGGGGTTGAGCCGGCGGGCGGCCAACGCGCCGCGCAGATTGGTCTCATCGTCGTCGTAGACCAGGGCGAGCGCGGTGGCGTGGGCGACGCCGGCGCGCAACAGCATCTCCTCCGTGGGTTCGTCGGCGCTCATCTCCCCTATGGGCAGCCGGATGCCGCCGGTGGTGTCGTCGGCGGCGGGTGGGACACCGCTCGAAGGGCGGATCATCGCGGCGGAGACCCGCCCGAGCAACGCCGAGACCCGCGCCCGCCCCATCACGACACCCGACCTACCACCGGCACCGTCCGTCGCTGGCACCACCAGGGTGACGCGCTCCCGGTAAACGTCGTGTAACTCGGCGGCGAGCCGCACGGCTAACGCGTCGTCGCCACAGACCACCATGTGGCCGGTGGGCACGGGGCGCTGCCCCTGGCTTGGTAGTGGGAACACAACAAGAAGACGCGCGAACAACGCCCTTTGGTTGCACGGTTACCCGACGTGACATCGGGCGGGACCGGAGGGCCGGCCCCGTCGATCCACCCCAGGCCGAGGCGGGCCGCCGGGGGCCTGGGGGGAGCCGCCCCGGCGCGGGGCGGCTCCCGAGATCCTCAACCCCTCACGCGTCGGTGGCCAGCGGCAGGTAGACCCGGCCGCCCGATTCGGCGAACTCGCGGGACTTGGTGAGCATGGCCTGCTGGATCTGCTCCTCGGTCAGCTCCTCGTCGCCGCCGGGACCATACTTGTCCACCACCGCCCTGCTGATCTTCATCGAGCAGAACTTGGGACCGCACATGGAGCAGAAGTGAGCGGTCTTGGCCGGTTCGGCGGGGAGGGTCTCGTCGTGGAAGGCGCGGGCGGTGTCCGGGTCGAGGGAGAGGTTGAACTGGTCCTCCCAGCGGAACTCGAACCGCGCGTCGGAGAGCGCGTCGTCCCAACGCTGCGCCCCCGGGTGCCCCTTGGCCAGGTCCGCGGCGTGGGCGGCGATCTTGTAGGTGATCACTCCGGTCTTGACGTCGTCCCGGTTGGGCAGCCCGAGATGTTCCTTGGGCGTCACGTAACACAGCATCGCGGTACCCCACCAGGCGATCATCGCGGCCCCGATGCCGGAGGTGATGTGGTCGTAGGCGGGAGCGATATCGGTGGTCAGCGGGCCGAGGGTGTAGAACGGGGCCTCGTCGCAGATCTCCTGTTGGAGGTCCACGTTCTCCTTGATCTTGTGCATGGGGACATGGCCCGGGCCCTCGATCATGGTCTGGACGTCGTGTTCGCGCGCCACGCGGTTGAGTTCGCCGAGTGTGCGCAGCTCGGCGAACTGGGCGTCGTCGTTGGCGTCCGCGATGGATCCTGGGCGCAGGCCGTCGCCCAGCGAGAACGTGATGTCGTAGGCGCGCAGGATCTCGCAGAGTTCGGCGAAGTGCGTGTAGAGGAAGCTCTCCCGGTGGTGAGCCAGGCACCAGGCGGCCATGATGGAGCCGCCTCGGGAGACGATGCCGGTCTTCCGGCGCGCGGTCAGCGGGACATAGCGCAGAAGTACGCCGGCGTGCACCGTCATATAGTCGACGCCCTGCTCGGCCTGCTCGATCACCGTCTCGCGGTAGACATCCCAGCCGAGTTCCTCGGCCTTGCCGCCCACCTTCTCCAGAGCCTGGTAGAGGGGGACGGTGCCGATCGGCACCGGGGAGTTGCGGAGCACCCACTCCCTGGTGGTGTGGATGTCCTTGCCGGTGGAGAGGTCCATCACGGTGTCCGCGCCCCAGCGGGTGGCCCAGGTCATCTTCTCCACCTCCTCGTCGATCGAGGAGGTGATCGCGGAGTTGCCGATGTTGGCATTCACCTTGACCAGGAAGTTCTTGCCGATGATCATCGGCTCCGACTCCGGATGACGGATGTTGACCGGCAACACGGCTCGGCCGGCCGCGATCTCGTCCCGGACGAACTCCGGGGCCTGGTCCTCCCGCAGGGCGACGAACTCCATCTCCGGAGTGATCTCGCCCCTCCTGGCATAGGCCAGCTGGGTAACGGCCCCCGTGCCGTCCGTGTGGCGCTCCTCGATCCACGGGCGCCGCAGCGGCGGCAGCCCCACCTGGACGTCGGTGGTCAGGGACGGGTCGGTGGCGGGGCCCGAGGTGTCGTACAGGGTCACCGCGTTGCCGTCGGTGAGGTGGACGCGTCGTACCGGCACCCGGATGTCGGGCCGTGATCCGGCGATATACGCCTTGTGCGCGCCGAGGACGGGCGCGTTCGACGCACCGGTGTGCTGTTGATCGGTCATCAGACCTTGCTCCCTACGCCGGCATTACCCGGTAACAGGTTCGGCGGTCGGCGCAGCCGCAGCGCCCTCTCAGCCTCGTGCTCGAAGCTCCCGCGATGACATGTCGTGCTCCTCCACGCTAGGGGCACACCGGCCGTGCTGAACAGAGGGCCCGGTTTCTTAGGTGATGATCGGAAGGTGACCGCACCCGATGACCCCATGAGCAACCCGCAGGCGCACCCCCATGGCCACACCCATCAGCACGGCCCCGCCGCCCCCGTCTCCGCGCATCTGCGGCGGGTGATAGCCGCCGTGCTGATCCCGTTCGGGGTGCTGATGGCCATCGGTCTGATCTGGCTCTGGCCCGGGGGCGCGCCCGAGCAGGACGAGCGGACCGGCGTCGGTTTCGATCAGCAGCACGAGGAGGCGCGGGTGACGGAGCTGGTCGAGCGGCCCTGCGAGGACCTCGGGGTCCAGGTGCCGGAGAGTGTCACGGGGGCCTGCGAACAGGCGACCGTCGAGGTGACCAGCGGTCCTGACCGCGGGCGCACGTTCACCGAGGTGGTGCCGCCGGACGCCACCAAGCGCTTCCACGAGGGGCAGGGCGTGGTGGTCGCCTACGCTCCCGAGGCGCCCGAGGAGTTGCAGTACAGCGTCGTGGACGTGGAACGCAAGGTGCCGATGTTGCTGCTGGCGGCGATCTTCGCGCTGGTGGTGGTGGCGGTGGGGCGGCTGCGTGGGCTGCTGGCGCTGGTCGGACTGGTGGCCAGCTTCCTGGTGCTGACGCTGTTCATCCTGCCGGCGGTGCTGCACGGCTCGAACCCGCTGTTGGTGGCGGTGATCGGCGGCAGCGTGATCATGCTGGTGACGCTCTATCTGTGCCACGGGGTCAACGCGCGTACCTCCGTTGCCGTGTTGGGCACCCTGGTATCGCTCTTGTTGATCGGTGTGTTGGGTTCACTGTTTATCGGGTGGGCACATCTGACCGGAAACACCGATGACCAGACCGGTCTGGTGCACAGCCTCTATCCCGGGATCGAGATCCAGGGGCTGCTGCTGGCGAGCATCCTGATCGGCTCGCTCGGCGTGCTCGACGATGTGACGGTGACCCAGACCTCCGCCGTCTGGGAGCTCAAACTGGCCAGTCCGACGGCGGGTTGGCGTCAGCTCTACAGCGCGGCGATGCGGATCGGGCGGGACCATATCGCCTCCGTGGTCAACACGTTGGTGCTGGCCTACGCGGGTGCCGCGCTGCCGCTGCTGCTGCTCTTCAGCATCGCGCGCAGCGGCGTGGAGACGGTGGCGTTCAGCGAGTTGGTGGCCGAGGAGATCGTGCGCACGCTGGTCGGTTCGATCGGTCTGGTGGCCTCGGTGCCGGTGACCACGCTGCTGGCGGCTCTGGTGGTGAGCGCCGACCGTGGCGATCCCGGGCCGACGGCTGCCGGCCAACCGCCCGGACGGGGAGCTCCCCTGCCCTCCGGCGGGGGCGCGCCGGCGGAGCGGACCGGCACCACCTGGACGGACGGACGCTGGACGCGGGCGCCCGGGAGGGGGCGGCCTACCAGCCACCGCCGGAGGAGGAAGAAGTGAACTTGCGCACCACGAAGATCAGCACCGCGACCACGGCGATAAACAGCAGCACGCGGAAGAGCAGCCCGACCACCCAGGTCAGCAGGGAGATCAGCAGGCCGCCGAAGACCACCAACGCGACGGTGGGAATGGCGATCCACCGCACCCACCACGGCAGTGTCATAAAGGCTTCCTTCATGGACCCGGCTCCTGTTCAGCGCGATTGCTTCGGTCGGATGATCGGGTAACCGACCCGACAGCGTTTTTCACTCGATGACTCGATGCTAAGCGCGCACACCGCCTTCGCGGGAGCCTCACCAGCCCCGGTCCTCCCCTGACCGTCCCCTGAGGAGAACCCTGAGACCGGCCGCGTCCGTCGGGCCCTCACCCCTCGGGGGGCGAGAAGACGATCATCACCCGCAGGTCCTCGGTGATGTGGTGGAACCGGGCCGGCACTCCGGCCGGCACGTAGATCACGCTGCCGCGCGCCACCATCGTCGTCTCGTCACCCACAGTCATCGACGCGCGACCGCTGACGACGAAGTTGAGGACGTCCTGCCGCTGTGGACGCTGCGTGTCCTGCGCGCCGACCGCCAAAGCGTACAAACCGGCCGACATCGTGGGCTCGCGGAGAAACCGCAGGTAGGCCCCATTGTGGGCAGCACGCTCCATGTCCAGCCGATCCAGCCGGAACTCCTTCATCGGCTCATTCCCCTTGCGCCGCCCCTGCCATCTGAAACGATCTCCCGTATGACAACCATCCTCATGAAGTTCGTTGCCAATGCGGTAGCCCTGGCCGCCGCCGTGTGGCTGGTGAGTGACATCACCCTCGGTGAGGAGGGCGACAGCACCGGCAGCAAGGCCGTGACGCTGCTCATTGTGGCGCTGATCTTCGGTCTGGTGAACCTGATCGTCAAGCCCATCGTGAAGCTGTTCTCCCTCCCCCTGCTCATCCTGACCCTCGGCCTGTTCACCCTGGTGATCAACGCCCTGATGCTGATGCTGACCGGCTGGCTGGCCGATGACCGGTTCGACGTCGGGGGCTTCGGATCGGCGGTGCTGGGCGGACTGATCATCTCCATCGTGTCCTGGGCGGTCAACCTGGTCCTCGATCGCGACTGAAACAATCAGAAACGGGGTCAACGACCGCATGTACCGCATCTGTTTTGTCTGCACGGGCAACATCTGCCGCTCCCCCATGGCGGAGGCGGCGCTGCGTGCCCGGCTGGTGGACGAGGGCCTGGACACCGGAATCGTGGTGGAGAGCGCGGGCACCGGCGACTGGCACGTCGGGATGCCCGCCGATCCCAGGGCGGTGTCCGCCCTGAACGCGGCCGGCTATCCGGCGGGGCCGAAGGACCACACCGCCCGCCGGTTCGCGGCCGACTGGTTCGACCGCTACGACCTGGTGATCGCGCTGGACCTCGGTCACCAACGGGAGTTGCGCGGGCTCGCGCCCGACCAGGACGCCGCGGACAAGATCCGGCTGCTGCGCTCCTTCGCCGCTCCGGAGGACGGCGGGGCGGGCGCGGCTGACGTCGAGGTTCCCGACCCGTACTACGGGACGGACGAGGGCTTCGCCGACTGCCTGGACATCATCGAGTCCGCCCTGCCAGGGCTGCTCAGCACGGTGCGGGACCACACCCAACACCTCACGTGAGGCCCCCCGGGCCGGCTTGACGGCGGCCCGGGCCCTCGCGCCGCCGGCGGCACCGCCCGCCGGCCCGACCAGCCGGGAGGCCACCAGGCCCGGCCCGGTGACGGGCGCACCGTTTTCGCCAACGGGCGATACGGTGCGCCGGCGAGCCGCCACACCACCGATCACGCGGCCCCCGACCGCCCACCGGCCACGGGCGGCGCGTCGACATGCGGCGGGTCATACACTTGTGCGGTGATTTCGACGCGGGCGTGACAGGTACACCGATCGACAGACCGCCGGGTACAGGACGCGGACGCGTGGGAGCGGCGACGGCGGCGGGAGTGAAGCGAATGACCGGTGATGGAACGCGCGCGGTGCGAGCCGGGCTGCCGGCCGCGGAGCCGTACCAGCCTCCCGTCCCGCCCCCCGTGCTGGCCGCGCACTTCCACCTGCCGGGCGATCCCGCGGCGGCCCCGTTCGGCTACGGCCGGGAGAACAACCCCACCTGGGTCGCCCTGGAGAGCGCGATCGCCCAGCTGGAGTCGCCCGACGAGCCCGCCGAGGCGGCCGTCTTCCCTTCTGGCATGGCCGCGATCTCGGCCGTGATGTTCAGCCTGGTGCGCCCGGGCGAGACGGTGGTGCTGCCATCGGACGGCTACCAGATCTGGCCGAAGCTGCGTCAGCGCCTCACCGCGCTCGGCATCCGCGCCCGGATCGCGCCCACCGGCGGCGACGCCCAACTCGCCGCCCTCGACGAGGCGCACGGCGAGGACTCCCCGGTGCGGCTGCTCTGGTTGGAGACGCCGTCCAACCCGGGGCTCGACATCTGCGATATCCGCCGGCTCGCGGGGGAGGCGCACGCGCGGGGCGCGTTGGTCGCCGTGGACAACTCCCTGGCCACGCCCCTCGGTCAGCGCCCCCTCGAACTGGGCGCCGATCTCTCGGTCGCCAGCGGCACCAAGGCGCTCAACGGCCATGGCGACGTGCTGCTCGGCTATGTGGCGGCCCGCGACGCCGAGTTGCTGACCGAGATCCGCCAGTGGCGCACCACCACGGGCGCGATCGCCGGGCCGCTGGAGTCCTGGCTGGCGCACCGGGGCCTGGCCACGCTCCAGCTGCGGGTCGTCCGCCAGGCGGAGAACGCGCTGGCCGTCGCCCGCGCGCTGGCCGAAAGGGCCGAGGTCACCGGCCTGCGGCACCCAGGGCTGCCGGAGGATCCGGGACACCGCCTCGCGGCCAGCCAGATGCGGTTCTTCGGCTGTGTGGTCTCGTTCACGCTGCCGGACCGCGAGCACGCGGAGCGGTTCCTGGCCGAGTTGACGCTGGTGGACGACGCCACCAGCTTCGGCGGGGTCAGGTCGACGGCCGAGCGGCGCGGCCGGTGGGGAGGGGACGCGGTGCCCGAGGGCTTCGTCCGGCTGTCGGTCGGCATCGAGGACCCGGCGGACCTGGTGGCCGACGTGGGCCGCGCGCTGGACGCCGCCGCGCGGCGCTGAACGCGGGCCGCGCGGCACCCGGGTCCGGCAGGAAGGTTTCGCGGGGCGGCCCATGGGCCACATCAACCCCATGGACCAGGAACAACCCGTGGTCAAGCGCACCGCACGGGCCATCCTGCTGGACGGCCGCGAGCTCATCGTCATCAAGCGCACCAGGCCCGGCAGCCCGACGTACTGGATCACGCCGGGCGGTGGGGTCGAGCCCACGGACGCCAGCGTGGTGGCCGCCCTCCACCGCGAGGTATTCGAGGAGTTGGGGGCCAGGGTCACGGATGTGGTGCCGGCCTTTGTCGACACCGTTCCGCATCTGCCGGAGCCGGGGGAGAACGTTCCTCCGGGGCTCAAGGTCCAGCACTTCTTCGTCTGCCGGCTGATCTCGATGGATCCGGCGCTGCGCCACGGCCCCGAGGTGACGCGGCCACGCGGGACGTACGAGATCGTCCGACTTCCCTTCACCCCCGAGGGGTTGGCCTCGGTCGACGTGGTGCCGCCCAGCCTCAACGCCTATCTCACCAGGAACATCCCCGGCATCCACGCCCTGCTCGCCCCCGACTTCGCGGTCGGGGGCGGCTGATCGGCCCCTCGCCGGCCGGCGTCAGCCGAACCAGCCGCCGCCACCGGACGTCGGGGCCGAACCGCTCTCGATCCGGCGTGCGCGCTCCAGCGCGCGCTCGGCCTCCGCGCGCCACTGCGCCGCGTCCGGCGGTCCGGGCGTCCCCGCCCGGGAGCCGGGCGCGGCCACCTCGGAGCGCGCCAACGGGACACCGTGCTGGTGGAGTTCCGTGGTGCGGCGGCGCTGCGCCTCCCTGGCCGCGCCGAAGAAGTCGCCGCCCTTGCGCCGTCCGTCGTCGGTTCCCCAGTCGCGGGCGGTGTCCTTGGGCGCCTTGACCAGGTGGGGGATGTGTTTGGCGCAGTGGATGTACGCCTCCTCCACCTCGACGCGCACCCAGATCTCGGTGCGCCGGCCCGGTATCGACTCGACCGGCAGCGAGGGGTGGGCGGCGCGGAGTTCGGCCTCGGGCACCACCCGCGCGCGGCCGTTGACGTGCAGGCCGATCCTGGCGCTCCCGAAGTCCATCAACAGCAGCCCCGCGTGCGGGTTCTCGGCGAGGTTGCCCAGGGAGGCGTGCACCCCGTTGCCCCGGTACTCGGGGTAGACGAGGGTGCGCGGGTCGAGGACCCGGAGGAAGCCGGGCGGTCCGGCTCTGAAGGTGTTGTCGCACTCGCCGTGGCGGTCGGCGGTGGCCAGGAAGAACATCTCCGCGCGGGCGACGAACTCCCGCATCCGCTCGTTGAGATGGTCGAGGACCTGCTCCCGGTAGAAGCGGTCGGCTCGTTCCTCGGTGCCCCACCGCGTCTGAAGGGCGTGCTCGCCGTCGCTGCCCGGAAGCGCCGAGCGGCGGGCCAGCTCCGCCGGAAGACCGTTACCCGTTGTGCCTGCCATGCCTACGTACTTTCTTACTTTCCGGCGCCTGCCGAGCTGATCAATGTGCCGATGAAGTCATGCCTGATCCGGTTGGCCGGAATGCCGCAGGAGACCAGGGCGTCGACGCCCTTGCGGATCATCTGCGGCGGGCCGGACAGAAAGCCGTCGAACTCCTGCCAGGGGCCGAACTCCCGCACCGCCTCGGGGAGTTGCCCGGCGAAGCCGACCGTCGCGTACTCGGCGACCACCGGACGGACGGAGAGCCAGCGGTGCCGTCGTTCGAGGTCGAGGAAGGAGTCGAGATCGTAGAGCTCGATGTCACGGTTCGCTCCGAAGAAGACCTCTACCGGTCGCTGATCGCCCCGTTCCACGACATCCTCGACCAGCGCCTTGATCGGCGCGATGCCGGTGCTGCCCCCCACACAGAGCAGACCGCGCCCGGAGGTGTGGTCCAGCGTCATCGAGCCGGCGGGCGGCCCGAGCCGGATCACGTCGCCCCGCCGGGCGCGGTGCACCAGCGAACGCGAGACCCAGCCCGCCGGCACCGCCTTGACGTGGAAGGACAACAGCCCGTCCGAACGTGGCCTGGACGCGAAGGAGTAGGACCGCCAGACCCTCGGCCACCAGGACGTCTCGATGCTGGCGTACTGACCGGCGCGGAACGAGTAGGGCTGGTCGGGACGGACGGTCACCACCGCGACATCGTGGGTGCGGCGCTCGTGCGACACGATCTCCGCGTCCCACCACGGCGGCGCGTGCATCTCGTCCTCGGCCGCCGCGTCGATCATGGTCTGCGACATCAGGGTGTAGGTGCGCACCCAGGTCGCCTCGGCCTCCGGCCCCCAGGTGCGCGGGGCGTAACGTTCCAGCGCGTACATGAGGCACTCGCCGACCAGCGGGTACTGATCGGCCCGGGTGCCGTACTTCCGATGGCCACGGCCGAGATCCCGCAGATACTCGGTGAGGGTGAGGGTGTCGTCGACATGTTCCGCCGCGGTGAGCAACGCCCCGAATATCCGGTCACGTTGCGCGTCCATGGCGGCGGGGAACATTTCGCGAAGTTGCGGGTTATAGGTGAACAGCAGGGCGTAGAAGTACGAGGTCGCCTCGTCGGCGACGGGCTCGATCTCCGCCAGCGTGCGCCGGATCATCACCGCGTCGGGCGACGGGGGTCTCTCGCCCCCGAACTCGCGCTGAGCGGTGGCACCATCGTCGGCCGATATCGCGGTCATGCCTGCCTCGCCTAGATGAACTCCCGGTCGCACAGCGTGTCAGCTCGCTCACCGGCAGCGGGGTTGTTAACCGGAACCCGGCCGGCGAGCCCCCCACGTCTCATAAACTGAACGGCTGCGCGCCGCCCCGATGCGGAACTGACCTTACCGTTATACGGCCGAGACACAAGTCCCGAGCGGGAACGCGAGGTTCACCCGTTTCCTACCGTTTCTTTATGCTGGCGCCCATGGATATCGTTCTGCGTCACGCCACTTCGGATGACGTTCCGGAAATCGTCGCCATGCTGGCCGACGACCCACTCGGCGCCACTCGGGAGAACCCGGCCGATCTGGGCCCCTATCAGGCCGCCTTCGCCCGCATCGCCGGCGACCCACAGCAGCATCTGCTGGTCGCCGACGACGGGGGGCCGGTGGTCGGGGTGCTCCAGCTGAGCATCCTCTTCGGGCTCTCCCGCCAGGGCGCGTCCCGGGCGATGATCGAGGCGGTGCGGGTACGGGCGGACCGCAGGGGCAGCGGCCTCGGCGGCTGGCTGATCCGGCAGGCCGTCGAGGAGGCGCGGCGGCAGGGCTGCGCGCTGGTCCAGCTGACCTCGGACCGGAGCAGGGAGGACGCGCACCGGTTCTACGAACGGCTGGGCTTCGAGGCGACCCATGTGGGCTTCAAGCTCTCCCTCTGAGGGCGCTCAGGGCGCCGAGGGGCTTGCGGACGCCGGGGCACCCCCGCGGACGCGCCGGCGCGCTGGCGCCGGCGCGCTGGCGCCGGCGCGCTCCCCTCCCCGTCAGCGCCAGCCCTCCCGGACGGCGCCAGCCCTGCCCGTCAGCGCCAGCCCTCCGGGTCGGCGCCGCCCGGCACGCCGGCGTCCGGCGCGTAGGGCTCCCTGGTGAAGACGAACGACCCCAGGTCGAGATGGCTCACCCGGCCGTCCTCGGTGCGCACCACCCGCAGCGTCTCCCCGGCGAAGTAGCCGGTGAGACCCACCCACTCCTCGTCCCCCACCGGCCGGAACTCCGAGCCGCGCGGCCCCAGGCCGCCGGCCGGCGTGAGCGACACCGCGCCGGCCGCGCCCAGGCGCAGCACATAGCCGCTGGTGCCCCAGAACCAGGCGCCCGTCAGCGGCAGCGCCTCCCGGTCGACATCGCCCGGACGCCAGGGCGCGGGGAAGCTCGGCTCCCGCCGCCGCAGCGTGCCCAGCAGCCCACGGGCCACGCCCGCCGTTCCGGGGCCCGAGGTCGCGTTGGCCAGCACCACGGCGGCCGAGCGCTCCTCAGGATCCAGCCAGAGCCCGGCGACAAAGCCCGGCATCGACCCGGCGTGGCCGACGTACAGCCGCTCGTTCTCACGCACCAGCTGAAGGCCAAGGCCGTAGAGCACCGACCAGTCGGCCGGCTCGGGCGGCACCGCGGGCACCCGCATCTCGGCCAGGCTGTCGGCGCCCAGCACCGCCTCGTCGCCCGCCAGCAGGAACGCGGCGAAGCGCCCCAGATCCTCGCTGGTCGACCAGAGTTGACCGGCCGGCGCCATCCGCCCCGTGTCCACCAGGGGCTCCGGCTGCCGCAGATCGGCGTGCGGATGCACCGCCCAGCCGCGCACCGCCGGCTCCTCCGCCGCGTACGAGGTGCGGGTCATGCCCAGCGGCTGGAGCACCTCGCGGCGCAGCACGCTGAACCAGTCGTCGCCGCGCAACCATTCCACCAGCGCGCCGAGCAGCGCGTAGCCGGGGTTGGAGTAGTGGAACCTGCGCCCGCGCGGATGCTTGAGCGGTTCGGGGCCGAACACATCGGCCAGCTCGGGGCGCAGCCCGCCGTCCGTCCGCTCCCACCAGGGGCCCACCGCCTCGGACGCCAAGCCCGTGGTGTGCGAGAGCAGTTGGGCCACGGTCGCCTCGCCGCCGTGCGGGGTCGGCAGCCACCGGTCCACCGGCTGGTCGAGATCGATCAGCCCCTCGTCGCGGAGCCGCAGCACCAGGACCGCGGTCAGCGCCTTGGTGATCGAGCCGATCCGGTAGCGCACCCGTTCGCTCGGCACTCCCGCCGGCAGCTCCCCCGCGCCCCCGTGCCACACCGGCGCGCCGTCCCGCACCAGCGTCGCGACCAACGAGGGCGCGCGCCCCTCGGCCTGACCGCGCGCCACGCGATACGCCAGTTCGCGCCGGGTCTCCGGAAACGGCTCTGCGTCGGGGCTCGGGGTGGCGGGGCTTGGGGTGGCCGGGCTTGTGGCGGCCGGGGCTGGCTCGGGCGTCTTCGGCCCGGCGGGGGTCTCCGTCATGGTCACCAGAAGTACCCCATGCCCCGTAGCGCGCCGCGCCGGGGGCGCCCCGCGCGGGCGCCGTCAGCGCTCGGCGCGCGCCGCCCGACGCGGGGTGGCCTTCGGGAAAACGGGTCGCCAACGCTCGGCGCCCTCAGCCACTCTGACCCCGTGACCTCCGCTGACGAGCTGCCGATCCGCCGGCTCACGCTGGCCGATCTGAGCGCCTGCCTCGACCTGTCCGACGACCGTTCCTGGGGGCGTGAGGAACACAAGTGGCGGCTGTTGCTCTCCGCCGGGCAGGGCTACGGCATCGACGCGCCGCCCGACGATCCGGTCGGTGGCCTGCTGGCGGCCGTCGTCCGCACTTCCTACGGGGGCCAGTGGCATGCCATCGGGATGATGCTGGTGGCCAGCCGCAGGGAGCGCCAGGGGATCGGGCTGCGCCTGATGCGCCACATGATCGCCGAGGCCGAGGGCGCCCCGCTGCTGCTCACCGCCACGGGGAACGGGCGCCCGCTGTACGAGCGGCTCGGCTTCAAGGCGCTGGGCGGCATCACCACCCTGACCGGCGCGTTCGGCGGCGCGCCTGACGCGGGGACCGGCCTACGGCCGGCGACGGCCGCCGACATGCCGGAGATCCTCGCCTACGACCGGCCCGTCTTCGGCGCCGACCGGACGGAGCTGCTCACCAGGCTCGCCTCGTTCGCCGACCGCATCCTGGTCGCGCGGGCACCGGACGGGCGGCTGACGGGCTTCGGCGCCACCTGGCCCAATGTGACCACCACATCCGTCGGCCCGGTGCTCGCCGACGACCCGTCCATCGGCAGGGCGCTGATCGGCCGGCTGGCCACCGACACCGCGACCCCCGCCCGGCTCGACGTGGGCGACGAGCACCCCGAACTGCTCGCCTGGGCGCGGACCCACGGCCTCGCGCCCGTCGGTCGCACCACCCTGATGGTGCTGGGCGCCCCCGAAGCGCCGGGCGATCCGACCCGGCGCTTCGCCCCCTACTCCATGGCCCACGGCTGACCGGCGTCCGTCAGCACGCGGCGGGCAGCGCCTCGTCCGACGGCAGGGGGCCCGGCGCCCGGCGGGGTGGCGCGGCGGTGTCCGCCCGGTCCCAGCGGGTGGCCAGCGCGGCCAGGAAGAGGGCGCTGACCGCCATCGCGGCGCCCACCATGCTGGGCCAGGTGGGCCCGGCGCCGGCCGCCAGGACCAGCCCGCCCAACCAGGCGGCCAACGCGTTGCCCAGGTTGAACGCCCCGATGTTGACGGCCGAGGCCAGCGTGGGCGCGTCGGCGGCCCGGTCGAGTATCCGCTTCTGCAGCGGCGGCACGGTCGCGAACCCGAAGAGGCCGATCAGCACCAGGGTGACGGGCGCGGCGAGTTGGTGGTGCGCGGTCAGCGTGAACAGCGCCAGCGCGACGGTCAGCCCGGTGAGTGAGACGAGCAGCAGGGGCATCAGCGCCCGGTCGGCGAACCGGCCGCCGACCAGGTTGCCGACGACCAGGCCAAGGCCGAACAGCATCAGCAGCCAGGTGACCGCGCCCTCCGAGTAGCCGGCCGCCTCGGTCATCATCGGCGCGACATAGGTGATCGCGGCGAAGACCCCGCCGAAGCCGAGCACGGTCATGGCCATGGCGAGCAGCACCTGCCGGTCGCGCAGAGCGGCCAGCTCGCGGCGGACGCCACCGCCGCCACCGCCGGGCGCGCCGTCCCCCGCGCCTCTGGGCACCAGGGTCAGCACCCCCACCAGCGCCACCACGCCGAGCAGCGCGATCGCCGCGAAGCTCAGCCGCCAACCGGCGCGCTGCCCCAGCAGCGTGGCCGCCGGCACACCCACCACATTGGCCAGGGTCAGCCCGGTGAACATCAACGCGATGGCGGTCGCCCGGCGGTGCGGGGCGACCAGGCCGGCCGCCACCACGGATCCGATGCCGAAGAAGGCGCCGTGCGCCAGCGAGGCGACCACCCGCCCGACCAGCACCATGGCGAAGCCGGGCGCCAGCGCCGTGATGATGTTGCCCACCACGAAGAGCAGCATCATCCACGCCAGCATCCGCTTCCTGGGCACCCGCGCCCCGGCGATCGCGGTGACCGGCGCTCCCACCAGCACGCCCAGGGCGTAGCCGGTCGCGGTGAGGCCGGCGGTGGAGACCGACACGTCGTACTCGGCGGCGATCTCCGGCAACAGCCCGGTCACCGCGAATTCCGTGGTGCCGATACCGAAAGCCCCGATGGCCAGCGCCAACAGCGCGAGAGGCATCAGAAGTCTCCTTTGTGTGCGTACCCTCTATCCGCGCCAGCAATAATTGCAGACGCGCTATACATCCATCCGCCATAGTTGCACACGCTGACTATCGCGGGTTGGGTTACGCTGGTCACTCCCACGGTTCCGTCAGCGGAGGAGGCCGCCATGCCAGCAGCGGGCGACACATCCCCGGAACGCCCGAGGCTTGCCCAGGGCTGGTGCGCGCTCTCCGCGCTGCACGACCGCATCGAGGCCCATGCCGAACGGGCCCTCCAGGTGGCGCACGGGCTGAGTGTCCGGGAGTTCTCCGTGCTGGACGTGCTGAGCGGGCAGCATGAGGGCGAGGGCGGCCACTTCCGCATGACCGCGCTGTCCGAGGCGGTCGTGCTCAGCCAGAGCGCGACGACCAGGCTGGTCAACCGCCTGGAGGATCGCGGCCTGCTCACCCGCTACCTGTGCCCGACCGACCGCCGCGGCATCTACACCGATGTCACGGCCGCCGGTCGCCAGCTGCTCGAAGAGGCCCGCCCCACCCATGACGCGGCGCTCGCCGAGGCGCTGACGACGGCCGCCGAACGGCCCGAGCTGGCCCCCCTGGTGGCCGCGGTCCGAGCCCTGTAACGACGGGCCGCGCGGCCTCGTCCACAGGCCCCATCGAGTTATCCACAGATTTCGCCGGCTGTGGACAACATGCCGCATCCTGTGGATAACTTCTGACGATCGACGACTGCTGCCGCCGGACGACGGAGAGCGGGCAGAGAGTTCGGCCATGGCCGATTCGTTCAAGACCACGGCCAGGGCGCATTTCTAGGGTGACGTCATGACACCGCGCTTGAACATGATCGGCCTGGTAGCAGACGACCTGCGGGCCTCCCTGGCGTTCTACCGCCGCCTCGGTCTCGACCTCCCCGAGGAGGCGGCCGACCAGCCCCATGTGGAGGTCACCCTCCCCGGCGGCCTGCGCATCGCCTGGGACACCGTGGAGGTCGCACGCACCACCTACCCCGACTGGCAGCCGCCCGCCCCCGACAGCCAGCGAATGGCCCTGGCCTTCCTCTGCGACAGCCCGGCCGAGGTGGACACGCTCTACGCCGAACTGATCGCCGCCGGCCACCCGGGGGAGAAGGAGCCCTGGGACGCGTTCTGGGGCCAGCGCTACGCCGTGGTGTGCGATCCCGACGGCAACACGGTGGACCTCTTCGCCTGGCAGAGCTGAGCTCTCCACGGCGGGGGTCCTCCTACAGCAGGCGAGTGATCGGAACGCCGGCCAGATCCCTGATCTCGCGGGCGAGATGCGCCTGGTCCGCGTAGCCGGCGCGAGCGGCCACCAGGGCCAGCGCCTCCCCGGCCCTGGCCCGGGCGAGGGCCCGCTGCATCCGCAGCACCCGGGCCAGCGTCTTGGGCCCGTAGCCGAAGGCCGACAGACTGCGTCGGCGCAGCTGCCGTTCGCTGAAGCCCAGCTCCCCGGCCGTCTCGACCACCGTGCGCCCCCGGCCCAGGGCGGCGACGGCGGCCGAACGCCAGGGCTCGGCGGGGCCGGCCTCCCGCAGCCGCCGCGCGGCGATCGTCTGTAGGGCCTCACCGGGGGCGGCGGCCAGGGCCACCCGTTCCGTCAGCTCGCGCACCAGCCGGCCGGGCCAGAGGTCGTCCAGCGGAACGCGCCCATCGACCAGGAGATGGGCGGGCTCACCGAGCACCTCGGGCCCCTGCCCCGGGGCGAAGCGGAGCCCGACATGGACCGAACCGGCCGGCTTCGCCGGAGAGTGCGCCCTGGTGTCGGGACCGGCCACCAGCAACCGCCCCTCGCTGAGGATCAGATCCATCGACCCGTCGGGCAGCACCAGGCCCGATTCGGCCTTCGGGCCCACGACGCTGCGCCACACCACCGCGCCCGGCACCCGCCCGGCGGGCCACTCCGTGTACATGTCCGCCAGCATGGCAGGCTCTCCTCATGCGCCATCTGGGACTGGTCACCCTGGTCGTACCGGAGTATGACGAGGCCATCGCCTACTACACCGACACGCTCGGCTTCGTTCTGCGCGAGGACACCCTGCTGGCCCCGGACGGAAAACGGTGGGTGGTGATGGCGCCGAGCCCGACGGCCGAGACGGGACTGCTCCTGGCCCGGGCGGTGGGTGAGCGTCAGCGCTCGCGGGTGGGGGACCAGACCGGCGGCCGGGTCGGCTTCTTCCTCCACACCGAGGACTTCGACGCCGAGCTGAGCCGGCTGACCGAGTCCGGCGTCACCATCGAGGAGCCGCCCCGGGCGGAACGGTACGGCCGCGTGGTGGTGTTCGCCGACCGCTATGGCAACCGCTGGGATCTCATCCAGCCCGCCCATGGCGACGGCAGCTCCTCGGCATAGCAACGCAGCAGCTCCAGCAGCCGGTTGGCGGGCTGTGCGCTCCAGTGCTTGGCCACCGGATCGGGCTGCCCCATGGCCCTCGGCACCGCCCAGCTCAGGTGGTGCCACAGCGCTCGGGCCACCCAGGAGCGTCCGGCCTCGGCCACCGCTTCGGGGCCGCCCAGATAGCCGGTGAGCACCGCCGGCAGCAGACGCGGTGGGACCTTGGCGAACTCCATCGCGGGATCGGCCCAGGCGGCATCGCCCCAGTCCAGCAGCGCGGTCAGCGAGCCCTCGTCGTCGAGCAACAGGTTGTTGGCGGCGATATCGCCATGGATCAGGACCATCTCGGGGCTCGCCGGCGCCTCCTCCGCCAGGCGGGCCAACCAGGCTCCGAGCCAGTCCGCCAACGAACTGCTGAGGTAGCCGAGACCGGCCAGTCGGTCGATCCCGGGACGGGGATCGACCGGTCGATCGACCGGCAACCCGTCCCGCACGGCCGGCGGCACCCGCGCTCCGTGGAGCAGGGCCAGCTCGCGTCCCAACTCCTGACAGGCGACCTCGCCCGGATCGCCCGGGTCGCCGCCGTTCGCCCCCACGACACTCCCGGAGGCTCGCCGCAGCAGGAGGTAGGGGAGACGCGCCGGCCCCTCGATCTCGCCGCAGGCGACCATCTCGGGTGTGCGCACGCCCTGTCGCACCGCGAACGGCACCACCAGGGCTTCCTTCCGCAGATCGGCGACGAGGCCGGCGCCGGGGCGGGCGACCTTGAGCACCAGATGGTCGCCCAGCAGATAGATCCAGCCGGCCGCCCCCTGGAACGCGGCCAACCGCACATCGTCGGGGGCGACCCCATGACGGCGGGCGACCGTCAACAGCGCCCCACGGTCGAGCGGTTCCGCCGCGTCCGACCGTTCGCCGGGTTCGGGCTGTTCGGGTCTCTTCATCGCCAGAGACGGTATAGCTCCACCCCGGTCGCCGGGCGAGCGGTTTTCCGAGCGGGCAGCCGGGGCGGCATCCTCAATGATTCACGTGAAACATCGGGCGATGTTTCACGTGAATCATTGAGGGCTCTGGGGGGAGTGGTGATCGAAGAGTCGACCCAGCAGCCGAACCAGTTCGGCGCGTTCGGCTGGGGAGAGCGGCGCCATCAGCTGCTCCTGCGTTTCCGCGAGCGCCTCGTCGCCGCGCCCCAGTTGGGCACGGCCGTCGGACGTCAGGGTGATCACATTGCGCCGTCGATCCGTCGGGTCCTGGCGGCGCACCACCAGACCGTCGGCGGCCAACTCGTTGACGGCGGCCACCACATCGCTCCGATCGATACCGCAGTGCCGCCCCAGCGCGGCCTGGCTGAGCGGGCCGAACTCATCCAGCGCGGCGAGCAGGGCGTAGTGGTAACGCCGCGCGCCGATCGCCGCGAAGGACTCGGCCACCAACCGGGACGCCTGGGTCGCTGTGTGGGTGAGCAGCCAGCTGGGCATCGCCCGCAGCCGGGCCGGCACAGGATCGTCGGCGGCCGTCATCATGAGAGGACCCTAACAACCACGCGCGGCCCGGAATCTCGACAGCGAGGACCAGTGGCGGCCGGGCAGAAGGCTAGGTCGTGTAGTCGGCGTTGATGCGGACATAGCCGTCGGAGAGGTCGCAGCCGAAGACCGTGGCGTTGGCGTCGCCCAGGCCCAGGGTGACGCCGATCTCCACCTCGTCCTGCCGCATGATCTCCACCAGCTTGGCCAGTTGCCCCTCGTCCGTCTCGCTGGGGTAGACCTCCATGGCGCCGAAGCGCACGGTGACCCGCTCCGGCGTGATGGCCAGATCCTCGGCGTGCTCGGTGTTCTTGCCGACGGCCATCACCACACGGCCCCAGTTGGGGTCGGCGCCGTGCACCGCCGTCTTGACCAGGGGCGAGTTCAGCACGCTCTTGGCGATGCGCTTGGCCTGGGCGGGGCTCGCCGCCTCGGTCACCTGGACCCGCAGCAGCTTGGTGGCGCCCTCGCCGTCCCTGGCCAGCTGCTCGGTCAGTTCCAGACAGACCGCGTGGACGGCGGCGGCGAACTCCTCCGCGTCCACCTCTCCGGCGGCTCCGTTGGCCAACAGGGCGACGGTGTCCGAGGTGGAGGTGTCGGTGTCCACGCTCAGGCAGTTGAAGGTGCGGTCCACGGCATCGCGCAGCGCGGCGTCCAGCGCGGCCGGGGCCACGGCGGCATCGGTGAAGAGGTAGGCCAACATCGTCGCCATGTTGGGCTCCACCATGCCCACGCCCTTGGCCACGCCCACGATGCGGGCGCCACCGACCGTGCGCGTGCTCACCTTGGCGTGGGTGTCGGTGGTCATCATGGCGCCGGCCACCTCCAACGGGCCAGCGCCGAACGCCTGCTCGACGCCCAGATGGGCGCGCAGCAGCTCCATGGGCAGTTGGCGACCGATCACCCCGGTGGAGCTGATCAGCACCTCGTCCTCGGCGATGTTCAGCATCCCGGCCACCAGGGCGACGACCTCGGCCGAGTTCCGCTCGCCCTGGGGCCCGGTGGCGACATTGGAGTTCCCCGCCACGGTGACCACCGCGCGGAACCGCTGCTCTGCGGCATGGCCGCGGCTCAGCAGCACCGAAGGGCCGGCGAAGCGGCTCTGGGTGAAGACCGCGGCGCTGACCGTGGGGCGGTCCGAGGCCACGATGGAGACGTCATCGCCGGCCTCTCGCACCCCGCCGTGCCCGGCGTGGGCGGTGAAGCCCTCGGGCCACTCCACCACGCTTGCTGCATCAATATTCGCCATACAACATAGATTTCCATGCACCGGGGCGGTTCGTCCAGTCCCTACCGGCTGCCGGACCCGCCGGCGACGCCCGTCACCCGGCGTCTCCCTCCCCGGCGGGGCGGTGCGCCATGGCGGGGCGGTGCGCCACGGCCTTGAAGAACGTGTAGTGGAAGACCCCGTCGTCCACCGCGGTACGCCGCAGGTCCGCCATGCCACGGTCGAAGTCCTCCGCCGTGGCGAGCCCGGAGGCCACCGCCTGGTCGCGCACCGAGGCGATCACCGGGATGAACGTGTCCCTGGTGAACCCCCGCACCATCTCTGGCCTGGTGCGGTCGGCGTACACCGTGCGGGGCCGGACCGTCACCCGCGTGTATCCGGCCTCGGCGAGCAGCGGCTGGAGGCGACGCCCGAGGTGCGCGTCCCCGCCGGCGGCTGCCTGAAGCCGGGTGTGGCAGTCGATCGCCGCGCGGGCGAGCGCGCTGTCCGGGTGGAAGAGGGCCGATCCGTGGTCCCCCTCGATCACGGTGATGCTGCCGCCCGGCTTGACCAGGGGCCGCAGCCGCCGCAGGGCCGCCACCGGATCGCCCAGATGCTCCAGGACGAAGCAGACGAAGAGATGGTCGAACTCGCCCTCGGCGAAGGGGAGATCGAAGAGATCGCCATGGCACCACTCCACCCGCGCCGCCGGCGCGTGAGCGGCGACACGCGCCCGGGCGAGCCCGAGCGACTCCCGCGAACGGTCGACGGAGACGATCCGCGCCCCGGGGCTCGAAGCGAGCAGATGGACCGTCTGCGCGCCGACGCCGCAGCCGACCTCCAGCACACGGCTGCCCGCCGGATAGGCGGTCCCCTCGTGCAACAGCGGAGCGAGCACATCGGCCTGGTCACCCAGCCGGACGGCCTCGCGCTCGGAGTATCCGTGGATGTAGTCGACGGCCGCCGCCGAGGAGTCCTGAGGAACGCGGGTGGCCGAGGGAGCCGGCGCGGCCGGCTGCGGAGAGGAGGAGATGCCGTTCATGGCCTCAGCCTGCCGGGCACTATGGCCTCATGGAAAGGTCCAAAGAGCACGAAGTCACCTGGTCCAAAGAGGCCCGTGGCTCCGACTTCCTCCAACTGGACATCGAGGAGGCGCCCCCAGGGGGCCGCTCCCGCTGGCTGGCCGGGCACCTGCGACGGGCCATGGCCGACGGCCGGCTCCCCGTGGGCAGCCGGCTGCCGGCCACCCGAGCGCTCGCCGGCGAACTGCGGGTCTCCCGGGGTGTGGTGACCGAGGCCTATCGCCGACTGATCGAAGAAGGCCATGCGGCCGGTCATCGCCGAAACGGAACGGTCGTTGTCGCGGTGCCCGTCCCCGCACCCGCCGCAGGGACCGGGATCGCCGGGGGCGCCGGCGATCCAGCCCCAGCCGCGCGCCCGTTCGACGGGGTCCCTGACCACGCCTCCTTTGACGCGCTGCGCGCCGCGCCCGCCAGGATCGACCTGTCGCCCGGGCTGCCCGATCTGGCCGCGTTCCCCCGAACCGCCTGGCTCCGCACCGAACGCGCCCTGCTCTCCCGGCTGTCAGCGGCCGATCTCGGCTATGGCGATCCGCGCGGCACGCCGGCCCTGCGCGGCGCCGTCGCCACCTGGCTGGCCCGCAACCGAGGCATCACGGTCACCCCGGACGAGGTGCTGATCGTCGCCGGCACCGCCCAGACACTGTCCCTCCTCGGCCAGTCGCTGTACCGATCCGGGGTCCAGGGCGTCGCGGTGGAGGAGCCGAGTTCGCTCGGCGCCCGACAGCACCTGCGGCACTGCGGCCTCGCCACGCCGCCCGTCGCGGTGGACGAGGAGGGGCTGCGGGTGGCGGAGTTGGCCGAGAGCGGAGCCGGCGCGGTGCTGCTGACCCCGGCCCACCAGTTCCCCACCGGCGTCGTCCTCTCCGGCGAACGCCGCAGGGAGCTGACCCGCTGGGCGCGGCAGCGCGACGGGCTGGTCATCGAGGACGACTACGACGCCGAGCACCGCTACGATCGGCCGCCGGTCGCCGCGCTGCGGTCGATGCTCAGCGAACATGTCTGCTACGCGGGCAGCGTCTCCAAGATCCTCTCGCCGGGGATGCGCATCGGCTGGGTGGTGGCGCCGCCCCGCTACCGCGAGGCGCTCGTCGACGCGAAGCGGTTCGCCGATCTCGGCAACGCCGTGCTCCCCCAGCTGGTGCTCGCGCGGCTGATGGCCTCCGGCGAGTTGGAGCGGCATCTGCGGCTGGTGCGCCAGCGCCACCGGCGCCGTCGGGACGCGATGATCGCCGCGCTGGCCGCGCATCTCCCCGAGGCGGTGGTGCACGGCGCGGCGGCCGGGCTGCATCTGACGGTCACCCTGCCGCCGGGGCTGGACGACACGGAGCTGGCCGAGCTGGCGTTGGCGCGCGGCGTTCGCACCCAGCCGCTGTCCTGGCACCGCCAACGCCCCGGCGCACCCGGTCTTGTGCTCGGCTATGCCGCCAGCACCCCGCACGCCGTCGAGGAGGGCGTCGCCAGCATCGGCTCGGCCCTGCGCGCACTGCGCTGACACGCCGTCGAGCCCCGGGGTCGACCGGCCCCTAGTGGGCCGCCGGCGCGCCGGTCATCAGGGCCCAGTAACGGTCCCCGTAGGACCAGTGCCACCACTCCGTCGGGTAGTCGACCAGTCCGGCGCCGGCCAGTGCGGCGCCGAGCACCTCGCGAAGCGAGCGGGCCGCCGCCGGTATGTTCGGCGCCGCCGTGTAGCAGCCGCCCTCGCTCTCCTCCGGGGTCGCGTTGACCCGGGTACCGAGGTCGAGCTCGCGGCCGTGCCGGTCGGCCAGCGTCACGTCGAGGGCGGCGCCGGCCGAGTGTGGCGCGACCTCGGGAGGCGAGACGAAACGGCTGGCGGCCGAGCGAGCCCCCCTCCCTGAGGTGGACGAAGGCGCCTCCCGAGTCCCGACGCTTGCGCTCGTCGACGAGCAGCGGACCGACCGCAGTGGCTCGCCGCATTCGCGCACCGGCACGGCGGCGACGCTCGGATCGGACATCAGCACGACCATGCGCACTCCTGGACTGATGGGCCCTGGGGGGCCACGGGCCATCGGCGCGTCATGGCAGGGTCAGAACGCGGGGGCCGTCCTTGGTGATGGCGACGGTGTGCTCGATATGCGCCGCCCGGCTGCCGTCCGTGGTGAAGAGGGTCCAGCCGTCCGTTCCGGTCCGGTACCGGTCCCGACCGCCGGCCATCAGCATGGGTTCGATGGCGAGCACCAGGCCGTGCCGCAGGGGGAAACCCCGCCCCGGGCGCCCCCGGTTGGGGACGGGCGGGTCCTCGTGCATGCTGCGGCCGATGCCGTGGCCGCCGAAGTCGGGCGGCATGCCGCAGTCGACCGACCGGGCGACGGTGTCGATCGCGTGCGAGATGTCGCCCATGCGCCCGCCGACGTTCGCCGCGGCGATGCCGGCGTCCAACGCCCGCTGGGTGGCCTCGATCAGCTTCACGTCGGCCGGCCTCGGAGTGCCGACGGTGAGGCTGATCGCGGCGTCGCCGGTCCATCCGTCCAGCTCGGCGCCGCAGTCGACGCTCAACAGGTCGCCGTCGCGCAGCCGGTACTCCGTGGGGATGCCGTGCACCACGGCGTCGTTGACCGAGGCGCAGATCACCGCGGGGAACGGGGTGGGCGCGAAGGAGGGGCGGTAGCCGAGGAAGGGCGACTTGGCGCCGTGGTCGGCGAGGACATCGCGCGCCACCCCGTCGAGCTCCCACAACGAAACCCCGACATCCGCCGCCTCCCGGACGGCGGCGAGCGCCCGGCCCACGACACGCCCGGCCTCCCGCATCGCCTCCAGCGCCGCGTCCGTCTTGATCTCCACCATGCTCTGCCGCTCCTTCGCTCTCCCGGCCGCGCGTTCGCGCGCACCACCAGGACCAATTTTTATACCGGTATTAGTATCACAGGCATGGTGCGAACACCCTTGAGTCCCTCGGAGCGGCGACGCGGAGAGCGGTTCGGCGCGCTGCTGCGCCGAGCCCGGGGCAACCGGAGCATGGTCGAGGTCGCGGCGGCGGCGGGGATCTCGGCGGAGACACTGCGCAAGATCGAGACGGGACGGGCGCCGACCCCGTCCTTCTTCACGGTGGCCGCGCTCGCCACGGCGCTGGGCGTGTCCCTGGACGAACTGGCCCTCGACTGCGCGCCCGACCCCCAGGAGGACGGCGTCGAAGCCCTCTCCGCCTGAAGCCCGCTCAGCCTGAACCGGAGAGGGCGGCGACCCCTCCCGCTCACCGCCGGGCAGCGGCGGTTCCGTCGCACGCATGGCGCTCGTAGCTGACGACCTGCCGTGGAGCACGCCGAGGCACACGTTCAGCTCGGCGACCCTGGCGCGCACCTCATCCTCGTGCCGCCTGCCGCCGGAGCAGGGGCGAGCCGCCCGGGCTCGTTCCCAGGACCCGAGCGGACCCGGGCGGACCAGCGCGGCGAGCTCCGCGACCGCGCGAAGCCACCTTGACCTAGTTCGCGCTCCAACCCCTACGGTCCATCGCATGATCGACCACCAGCAGACCCACACCGCGTTCGGCCCGCACAGCACGGCCGACGACGTGCTCGCCGGGATCGACCTCACCGGCAGCACCGCCCTGGTCACCGGCGGATACTCGGGGCTCGGCCTGGAGGCGACCCGCGCCCTGGCCCGTGCGGGTGCCCAGGTCATCGTTCCGGCGCGGCGGGCGGCGACAGCCGAGAGGACGCTGCGCGGCCTCCACCGAGTCGAGGTGCACCCCCTCGACCTGGCCGACCTGGAGAGCGTCCGAACCTTCTCGACCCAGTTCCTCTCCACCGGCCGCGGCCTGGACATCGTCATCAACGGCGCGGGGGTGATGGCCTGTCGGGAGACCCGCTTCGGCCCCGGTTGGGAGGCGCACTTCGCGATCAACCACCTGGGACACTTCGCCCTGGTCAACCGCCTCCGCCCCGCCCTGTCCGCCGGCTCAAGGGTGGTGGCCGTGGCGTCCTCGGGCCATTTCCTCTCGGACATCCGATGGGACGACCTCCACTTCCGCACCGGCTACGACCGCTGGCTCGCCTACGCCCAGTCCAAGACGGCCAACGCGCTCTTCGCCCGCCACCTCGACCGCCTCGCCGGCGCGAACGGCCCACGGGCCTTCGCCGTGCATCCCGGCAGCATCCTCACCCCACTCCAGCGCCATGTGCCGCGCGAGGAGTGGGCACAGCTCGGCTGGGTGACCGCCGACGGGCGCCCGGCCGACGGCTTCAAGACGCCAGGACAGGGCGCGGCGACCGCCGTATGGGCCGCGACCTCCCCCGCCCTCGACGCCCACGGCGGCGCCTACTGCCAGGACTGCGCCATCGCTGAGCCGGCGAAGAGCGACGACATGCTCGTCGGCGGGGTGAAGCCATGGGCCACCGACGCGCGCTCCGCCGCCCGCCTCTGGGCGCTGTCGGCCGAGCTCACCGGCGTCGGCGGCTGCTGAGCGGCGGGGCGAGAAGGCCCCGACGGGCGCGGCGAACCCCGGTCAGGGGCAACGGGTGGCGAGGACGCAGAACTCGTTCCCCTCCGGGTCGGCGAGGGTCACCCAGCTCTGGTCGCCCTGGCCGACGTCCGCGTGCCGAGCACCGAGGTCGATCAGGCGGCGGACCTCCTCGTCCTGCTCCCGGTCGGTCGGGTTGACGTCGATATGCAGCCGGTTCTTGACGATCTTGCCCTCGGGCACCCGCGCGAAGGTCAGCGTCGGTGGCACCGGGCCGGGACGGTTCCGGCCCTCGGGCACCTCGGGGGAGCTGATGGCGACGAAGTCGTCGTTCTCGTCCCGCACCTCTTCCCGCACCTCGTAGCCGAGAACCGAGCACCAGAACCGGGCGAGCGTGTGGGGATCGGCGCAGTCGATCGCGAGTTCGGTGAACTTGCTGGCCATGTCGGGACCTTCCAGTCGGGTGGCGGGACGAGGGTGTCATGGTTCGGCATCAGCCCCGCTGGCCCGTGGTCCAGCAGGCGGGTGAGCATCCGCGTGAACGCGTCACGTTCGGCCGGACTCAGCGGCGCGCGCAGTTCGTCGTGGAGATCGTCCAGGACCCTGCCGAGAAGGCGTCAGGTGGGCGCGGCCCCGGGTGGTGATCGTGATGACGTCGCGGCGCCGGTCGTCGGGGCCGGCACTCTCGTTGCCATGGTGCGACCGACGATGTACGGTCGCTCGCGCCGAAAACGTTAGTGCAACAAACGTTAATCCGGCGAACTCCACGGAAGGAAAGAAACGCCATCCTCACCAAGATGTTGCAGATTCCCACCCCGGACGGTCACGCCGACGCCTTCGCCGCCTTCCCCGACGACGGCGAGCGGCACCCCGGGGTGCTGATGTACGCGGATGCCTTCGGCATCCGACCCGCGCTGCGGGAGCTGGCCGGCGAACTGGCCGGGCACGGGTACTACGTGCTCGTCCCCAACTTCTTCTACCGGCACGGACCGACACCCGTGGTCGAACTGCCGGCGCACATCGGGGGGCAGGCGAGGGCCTCGCTGATCGCCCAGCTGATGCCCCTGATCGAGGCGCACACCGTGGACCGCGTGGTGCGCGACGCCGACGCCTACCTCGGATCTCTCGCCGCCCAGCCCGAGGTCGGCGCCGGACCGGTCGCGGTGACCGGCTACTGCGTCGGCGGCCTGCTGGCGATGCGCACCGCCGTGGCGTACCCGGACCGGGTGGCCGCCATCGCCGGATTCCACGCCCCGGTGGGCGCCGACGGGCCCGAGAGCCTGCACCGCCTCACCGCCGAGGCCCACTTCGGCCACGCCGAAACGGACCTGACGCCCCAGGCCCTCGGCGAGCTCAACTCCGCCCTGGACGCAGCCGGGGTGCGCTACACATCCGAGATCTACCCCGGCACCGTCCATGGCTTCACCATGTCCGACACCGACGCCTTCGACGCCGCCGCGCTGCGGCACCACTGGGACCGCCTGCTGCCCCTCCTCGGCCGCACCCTGGCCAACGGCTGAGGCACCGACCCCGAACTCGCGGCCCCACACCCTGGCTCCGGGGACGCGACAGGAGGGCGGCTCAGAAGCCGCCCTCCATGTTGACGAAGCGGGAGTAGTGGCCCTGGAAGGCGACCGTGATGGTGGCGGTGGGGCCGTTACGGTGCTTGGCGACGATCAGGTCGGCCTCGCCGGCGCGGGGCGACTCCTTCTCGTAGGCGTCCTCCCGATGCAACAGGATGACCATGTCGGCGTCCTGCTCGATCGAACCCGACTCCCGGAGGTCGGAGACCATCGGCTTCTTGTCCGTGCGCTGTTCGGGGCCACGGTTCAGCTGAGAGAGCGCGACCACCGGGACCTCCAGCTCCTTGGCCAGCAGCTTGAGGTTCCTGGACATCTCCGAGACCTCCTGCTGCCGGCTCTCGGGGCGCCGACTGCCACCGGTCTGCATCAGCTGGAGGTAGTCGATCACCACCAACTGGAGGTCGTTGCGCTGCTTCAGCCGCCGGCACTTGGCCCGGATCTCCATCATCGACAGGTTGGGCGAGTCGTCGATGTACAACGGCGCCTCGTTGACCTCCGCCATCTGCCGGGCCAGGCGGTTCCAGTCCTCGTCGGTCATGCTGCCGGACCGCATGTGGTGCAGGGCCACCCGGCCCTCGGCGGAGAGCAGGCGCATGGCGATCTCGTTGCGCCCCATCTCCAGCGAGAAGATGACGCTGGGCAGCTTGTGCTTGATCGAACAGCTCCGGGCGAAGTCCAGCGCCAACGTGGACTTGCCCATCGCGGGACGCGCGGCGATCACGATCATCTGGCCGGGGTGCAGCCCGTTGGTCAACGAGTCCAGATCGGTGAAGCCGGTGGGCACCCCCGTCATCTCACCGCTGCGGTTGCTGATCGCCTCGATCTCGTCGAGGGCGCCCTCCATGATGTCGCCCAGCGGCAGGTAGTCCTCGGCGGTGCGCTGCTCGGTGACCTGATAGATCTCGGACTGCGCCGAGTTGACGATGTCGTCGACGTCCCCGTCGGCCGCGTACCCCATCTGGGTGATCCGGGTGCCGGCCTGCACCAGTCGGCGGAGCACCGCGCGGTCGTGCACGATCTCGGCGTAGTACTCGGCGTTGGCCGCCGTTGGCACCGTCTGCACCAGCGAGTGCACATAGCCCGCGCCCCCGACCTTGGCCAACTCGCCGCGTTTGGTCAGCGCGTCGGAGATGGTGATCGGGTCGGCTGGCTCGCCCTTGGCGTAGAGATCGAGGATGGCCTCGTAGATGGTCTCGTGCGCTGGCTTGTAGAAGTCCCGGCCGCGCAGCACCTCCACCACGTCGGCGATGGCGTCCTTGGAGAGCAACATGCCGCCGAGCACGGACTGTTCGGCCGCCAGATCCTGTGGCGGCAGCCGCTCGAAGGCCGCCCGCTCGTCCGGCGGCTCCTCCTCGGCACTGTGCCGCGGCCGGGAGACGGACAGATGCTCGTCCGGGACGGCCTCGTCCCACGAAGCACCCGCGTGCTCAAGCTCCGTCATGGTCTCCACCTCCTCCCGGCCAAAGCCACCGTCGCGCTCTCATGTCTACGGCACGGCACTGACAGTTGGCGCCCGGCCGGGCTTCGGCGGAGCCCAGGGCGGCGTGCGAGAAGCGCCCCGAGGAGCACCCGGGGAACGACGCCGAGAACCATGCCGAGCGGACCTACGGTAAGGCCCGGATCGAGGAGGACCAACCCGAGTTATCCACAGGCTATGTGGATTTCAGATCAGACCCTGTGGATAACTCGCCTCATCCTGTGGACGACCTGGGGACAGCGGACCGACCGGAAACCGACTCCCCCTCAGAAAGACGTCTCCGACCTGCGACTTCCCTCGACGGTCACGGTCTGTGCGGAAGGCACCGCACCCTGCCGGGGCTTTGCGAAAACTCGCACCGACCATCACACCGCACGCCCGGACGGCTGAGCGAAGGTAAGGATCCTAAGACTCTTGCATCCATTACCTGTGGATGTTTGGATCAGGCCATGTCATCCACCAGCAGGGCCGACGTCCCAGCCGACGTCCCACGTGTGCCCGACGAGGGCGACCAGCCCGGGAAGCCACCCGGGAAGAGGGACGCCCGACGGCTGCGGAAGCGGTCCCTGCGCCGGCACGACCGGGAGATCTTCGCCCTCGCGATCCCCGCCTTCGGCGCCCTGGTCGCCGAGCCGCTGTTCCTGATGGCGGACAGCGCCATGATCGGCCATCTGGGCACGGCCCAGCTCGCCGGTCTCGGCGTCGCCGCCGCGCTGCTCACCACCGTGGTGAACGTCTTCGTCTTCCTGGCCTACGCCACCACGGCCGCGGTCTCCCGCAGCGTGGGGGCCGGCGATCTGCCGACCGCCATCCGCCGGGGCATGGACGGAGTCTGGCTGGCCCTGCTGCTCGGCGCCCTCCTCGTCGCCGTGCTGATCCCGGGCACGCCGGCCGTGGTGGACGCGTTCGGCGCCTCGGACACGGCGGCCCCGCACGCCGTGAGCTATCTGCGGATCAGCGCGCTGGGCGTGCCCGCCATGCTGGTGGTGCTGGCGGCGACCGGCGTGCTGCGCGGGCTACAGGACACCCGCACCCCGCTGTATGTCGCCGTCGGCGGGTTCAGCGCCAACATCGCGCTCAACGCGCTCTTCATCTACGGTCTCGACGGCGGCGTGGCGGGCGCGGCCTGGGGCAGCGTGGTGGCGCAGTGGGGCATGGCCGCCGTCTATCTGCGGGTGGTCGTGCGCGGCGCCAGGGCGCACGGCGCGACGCTGCGGCCCAGCGCGGCCGGTATCCGGGCCAACGCGAAGGCGGGCGTCCCGCTCCTGGTGCGCACCCTCTCGCTGCGCGCCGTGCTGCTGATCGCCACCGCCGTGGCGGCCAGGATGGGGGACGCCGACATCGCCGCGCACCAGATCAGCCTGACCATCTGGACGCTGCTGGCCTTCGCGCTCGACGCCGTCGCGATCGCCGGGCAGGCCATCATCGGACGCTATCTGGGGGCCGAGGACACCGCGGGAGCGCGAGACGCCTGCCGCCGCATGGTGTGGTGGGGGATGGTCGGCGGGGCGTCCCTCGCCCTGCTGCTGGTGGCCGCGAGCCCCCTGCTGCTTCGGCTTTTCACCAGCGACCCCGAGGTGCGCGAGCAGCTGCTTCCGGTGCTGCTGGTGGTTGCGGTCACCCAGCCGGTGGCCGGCGTCGTCTTCGTGCTCGACGGGGTGCTGATGGGTGCGGGCGACGGCGGCTACCTCGCCGGGGCGATGCTGCTGACCCTGCTGGTCTTCGCCCCGGTCGCCCTGCTGGTGCCCACCTGGGGCGGCGGCCTCACCGCGCTCTGGTGGACCATCGCCGGTCTGATGATGGGCACCCGGCTGATCACCCTGGGCCTTCGGACCAGGACCGGGCGCTGGATGGTCGCCGGCGCGGTCCGCGCCTGATCCCGCGCCGGGAACGAACGGGGGCGCGCCCCGCCGCATCGCGACGGAACGCGCCCCTGTCGGCCAGAGCGGCGGGCGCCCTACTTCGCGGCGTCCACCGTGATGCCCACGTTGGCCACGACCTCGGGGTGCAGCCGGACGGAGACCCGGTGCGAACCGAGGCTCTTGATCGGGTTGCCCAGCTCGATGCGGCGCTTGTCCACATCGGGGCCACCGGCGCTCTTCACCGCGGAGGCGATGTCGGCCGGCGTGACCGAGCCGAAGAGGCGACCGCCGGAGCCGGCGCGCACCTTGAGCCGGACGGTGACGCCCTCGATCTGGGCCTTGACGTCGTTGGCCTGCTCGATCGAGGCGATCTCGCGGATCTTGCGACCACGCCTGATCTGGGCGACGTCCTTCTCTCCGCCCTTGGTCCAGCGGATCGCCACCCCACGGGGCAGCAGGTAGTTACGGGCGTACCCGTCCTTCACGTCCACCACGTCGCCGGCCATGCCCAGGCCGGAGACCTCATTGGTAAGGATGATCTTCATAGCGCGTCATACCATCCTTTCCGTTTATCGAGCGGTCGAGGTGTAGGGCAGCAGCGCCATCTCACGGCTGTTCTTCACGGCCGTGGCGACATCACGCTGGTGCTGGGTGCAGTTGCCGGTGACCCGGCGGGCACGGATCTTGCCACGGTCGGAAATGAACTTCCGCAGCAGGTTCGTGTCCTTGTAGTCGACGTAGGAGATCTTCTCCTTGCAGAAGACGCAAACCTTCTTCTTAGGCTTGCGCGCGGGCGGCTTCGCCATGGTGTTTCTCCGGTGAGTTCAAAAGAAGTTGGGTGCTTGTCGCCAAGCGCACCGCGATCAGAACGGGGGCTCGTCCGAGTAGCCGCCGCCACCGCCGCCGCCACCGCCGCCACCCCAGCCGCCGCCCTGCTGACCGCCGGCCGGCGCTCCCGTGGCCCACGGGTCGCCGCCGGACGCCGGGCCGCCGCCCTGCTGACCGCCGGCGGGGCCGCCCTGGCCGCCGCCCTGGCCGCCGCTCCATCCGCCGCCGCCACCCTGACCACCACGGCCTGCGGCCCTGGTGACCTTGGCGGTGGCGCTGCGCAAGCTGGCGCCGACCTCGTCGACCTCAAGCTCGAAGACCGTGCGCTTGACGCCCTCCCGGTCCTCGTAGGACCGCTGCTTGAGCCGGCCCTGGACGATGACGCGGGTGCCCTTGGTCAGCGACTCCGCGACGTTCTCCGCGGCCTGCCGCCACACCGAGCAGGTGAGGAAGAGGCTCTCGCCGTCCCGCCACTCGCTGGTCTGCCGGTCGAAGATCCGCGGCGTGGACGCGACACGAAACTTCGCGACCGCCGCACCGGATGGGGTGAAGCGCAGCTCGGGGTCATCGACCAGGTTGCCGACGACCGTGATGACGGTCTCGCCTGCCATTGGGGGAACCTCTCGGCGGGGGTTAACTGCTGTTGCTGCGATGATGACTTATGGCACTGACAGTGCTACTCGCGCGGACCGTCCGCTGGCCCGTGCCTCGGTGTGCCCGAGGCGGCCGGGACGCGGTGGACCTGGACAGATGACGCGAGGTCCCGGGGTGTTCCCGGGGTTCAGCGCGTGAGCGGCCTGAGGACCTTGGTCCGCATGACCGACTCGTTGAGGTTCATCTGCCGGTCGAGCTCCTTGACCACGTCGGGCTCGGCCTGGAGGTCGATCACCGAGTAGATGCCCTCGGGCTTCTTGTTGATCTCGTAGGAGAGACGGCGACGTCCCCAGGTGTCCACCTTCTCGACCTTGCCGTTGGCCTCGCGGACCACGGACAGGAACGACTCGATCAGGGGAGCGACGGTGCGCTCCTCAAGCTCGGGGTCGAGGATCACCATCACCTCGTAGTGACGCATGCGTGAACCCACCTCCTCTGGACTCAGGCGGCCACGGGCGATCCGTGGCAGGAGGGTCGTGATGCGTTTCCGCACCCGGCGTCGAGCCGGGGCCGGACAGTACACCGTACCCGCATTCGGCCTTCCGGTTGAAATCCTCCCGGGAAGCACTGCAATCTGGACAGACAGGGATATAAGCCAACGAAGGACTGCATATGACTCAGGCAGTGCATCGCGGTACCCTCACCCACCCCGTCGGCAGCCTGCTCAACACCGACGGCCGATCGCACCCCAAGGAGAACGCCTTCGCCTCGATCGCCCTGCTGCTGGGACTGGTCGCCGCGATCACCTCGATCTTCTCCGGACTGCATCTGATCAGTTGCTGGGCGGGACTGGCGGGTCTCCTCGTCGGTGCCTGGGCCCAGTTGATCTCCGCGACCACGGGCCAGCGATTCCTCTCCGTGGTCGGCCTCGGCGGCTCGGGGGTGGGGCTCTATCTGGGCATGGCACACGGCGGGCTCTTCGGCGGCGTCCTCGGCTGAAAGCCGTCCGACGAGGCGGCCGAGGGCGCGCCGCGCACGGCCGTTCAGCGCCACCGCGCCGTCTCCCGGACGGCGCGGCGCCGTTAGGCTTCCGGGCGAGACGCTGCGTTTGACGCCCAAGGAGCGCCCCGCATGAGCCTGACCCTGAGGACCATCAGCCGCGACGAACATCTCGCGTATATCCGCTCGCTCCCGTCCGCCAGCCATATGCAGGTGCCGGCGTGGGGTGATGTCAAGGCTGAGTGGCGCTCGGAGTCGCTGGGCTGGTTCGACACCTCCGAGCGCCTCGTCGGCGCGGCCCTGGTGCTCTACCGGCAACTCCCCAAGCTCAAGCGCTATCTGGCCTATCTGCCCGAGGGCCCGGTGATCAACTGGTACGCGCCCAATCTGGAGGAGTGGCTGCGCCCGATGCTGGCGCATCTCAAGCGGCAGGGTGCGTTCTCGGTCAAAATGGGCCCGCCGGTGGTGATCAGGCGCTGGAACGCGGCGGCGATCAAGGCCGGCATCCAGAACCCCGAGATCAAGCGGCTGCGGGATGTCGAGGCCACCGCGCTTGAGCCGAAGGCGTTCGAGGTGGCCGACCAGCTGCGGCGGATGGGCTGGCAGCAGGGCGAGGACGGTGGCGCCGGCTTCGGCGACGTGCAGCCGCGCTATGTCTTCCAGATCCCGCTGCGCGACCGCTCGTTGGACGACGTGCACAAGGGCTTCAACCAGCTGTGGCGCCGCAACATCAAGAAGGCCGACAAGGCCGGGGTGCAGGTCGTCAGCGGCGGCTTCGAGGATCTGCCGGCCTGGCAGCAGCTCTACGAGGTGACGGCCGAACGTGACAAGTTCCGTCCGCGTCCGTTGATGTACTTCGAGCGGATGTGGCGTGTTCTCAACGAAGAAGAGCCGGGTCGGATGCGGCTCTACTTCGCTCTCCACGAGGGTGAGCCTGTCGCTGCGGCGACCATGCTGATCGTGGGGGGACATGTGTGGTATTCGTACGGTGCTTCCGCCAACCACAAGCGGGAGGTCCGGCCCTCCAACGCGATGCAGTGGCGCATGTTGCAGGACGCGCACCAGATGGGCGCGCACGTCTACGACCTGCGCGGCATCGGCGACTCCCTGGAGGACACCGACCACCTGTTCGGCCTGATCCAGTTCAAGGTGGGCACGGGCGGCGAGGCGGCGGAGTATCTCGGCGAGTGGGACTTCCCCCTCAACAAGCTGCTCCACAAGGCGCTTGACATCTACATGTCGCGGCGCTGATCCCACTCGGCCGATGACCAGCGCGACCAACGTGACCACCGACCGGCGGGCGTCGAACAGAGCGGTACGACATCGCCGCCCTCACCTCGTCCATCCCGGCGGATACTCGCAGTAGACGGACCTCTCGACGGACTTCTCGGCAGAACGACTCAGCAGAAAGGCTCTCCCCGGCCATGGCGCTCACCCTTTACGTCGAAACCGACCGCTGGCGGGCGCACCAGCGGTCGGTGGTAGGCGACTTCCCCGGAATCATTCCCGTATGCAAGGGCAATGGCTATGGCTTCGGCCATGACCGGCTGTCCGAGGAGGTGTCGCTGCTGGAGATCGACATCCTGGCCGTGGGCACCACCTACGAGGCCGCGGCGATGAAGGACAGGTTCAGCGGGGACCTGCTGGTCCTGACGCCCTACCGGCGGTCGGAGGAGCCCGTACCGCTACCCGATCGGGTGATCCGCTCGGCCTCTTCCGTTGACGGGGTCTACGGGCTGGTGGGCTCCCGGGTGGTGGTCGAGGTGATGAGCTCGATGAAGCGGCACGGGGTGACGCCGCGCGATCTGGGCAAGCTGCACGCGGCGCTCGACGACGTGCGCCTTGAGGGCTTCGCGATCCACCTCCCGCTGGACCGCACGGACGGCACCGACGCGGTGGAGGAGGTCATCGGCTGGATGGACCGGCTGCGGGCCGCTCGGCTGCCGTTGGACACCATGTTCGTCAGCCATCTGACCTCCACCGAACTGGCCCGGCTGCGGCAGCAGTTCCCCCAGACCAGGTTCCGGGCGCGCATCGGCACCCGGCTGTGGCTGGGCGACCACAGCGCCACCGAGTACCGCGGCGCGGTGCTCGACGTGACGCCGGTGGCCAAGGGTGACCGCTTCGGCTACCGGCAGCAGAAGGCCGCGGGGGACGGCTGGTTGGCGGTGGTCGCCGGCGGCACCTCGCACGGCGTCGGCCTGGAGGCGCCCAAGGCGCTGCACGGCATGACGTCGCGGGCCAAGGGCATGGCCCGCGCCGGCCTCGCCACGGTGAACCGCAACCTCTCGCCGTTCGTCTGGGACGGCAAGCAGCGCTGGTTCGCCGAGCCGCCGCACATGCAGGTGTCGATCCTGTTCGTGCCGGCCGAGGCCAAGGAGCCCAAGGTCGGGGACGAGTTGAAGGCGATTCTGCGGCACACCACCACCCAGGTGGACCGGCTGATGGACCGCTGACCGGCCCGGTGCGTCCCGGGGGCTCGCGTCGAGCCGCCAGCACGCACCGAGCCCAGAAACGGCGGCAGCCCCGGAAACGGACCGGGGCTGCCGCTTTCGTCATGGGAATCCCATGGAGCGACCCACGAGGCGTCGCGTTGTCGCCAACGCCCGGCGTCTGCCGTGCGCGCCCCCACACCTGGGCGGCGCCGGGGTCATCCGAGCGCTGGGCTCAGCTCTCGACCTCGCCGCGGATGAACTTCTCGACCGCCTCGCGGGCGACGTCGTCGAAGTACTGCACGGGCGGCGACTTCATGAAGTACGAGGAGGCGGAGAGCACCGGGCCGCCGACACCCCGGTCCATGGCGATCTTGGCCGCGCGCAGCGCGTCGATGATCACACCGGCGGAGTTCGGGGAATCCCACACCTCAAGCTTGTACTCCAGGCTGAGCGGAACGTCACCGAACGCCCGGCCCTCAAGCCGCACATAGGCCCACTTGCGGTCGTCCAGCCAGGCCACGTAGTCGGACGGGCCGATGTGCACGTTCTTCTCGCCGAGGTCCCGGTCGGGGATCTGGGAGGTGACGGCCTGGGTCTTGGAGATCTTCTTGGACTCCAGCCGGTCCCGCTCCAACATGTTTTTGAAGTCCATGTTGCCGCCGACGTTCAGCTGCATGGTGCGGTCCAGGATCACGCCCCGGTCCTCGAACAGCTTGGCCATGACGCGGTGCGTGATGGTGGCGCCGACCTGCGACTTGATGTCGTCGCCGACGATCGGGACACCGGCCTCGGTGAACTTGTCGGCCCACTCCTTGGTGCCGGCGATGAACACCGGAAGAGCGTTGACGAAGCCGACCTTGGCGTCGATCGCGGCCTGCGCGTAGTACTTGGCCGCGTCCTCGGAGCCGACCGGCATGTAGCAGACCAGGACATCGGCCCGGGTGTCCTTGAGCACCTGGACCACGTCCACCGGCTCGTCGTCGGACTCGACGATCGTCTCGCGGTAGTACTTGCCCAGCCCGTCGCGGGTCTCGCCGCGCTGCACGGTCACGCCGGTGGGGGGCACGTCACAGATCTTGATGGTGTTGTTCTCACTGGCGCCGATGGCGTCGGTGATGTCGATGCCGACCTTCTTGGCGTCGACGTCGAAGGCGGCCACGAACTCGATGTCCGAGACGTGGTAGTCGCCGAACTGGACATGCATCAGACCCGGGACGCGGCTGTCCGGGGCGGCGTCCTTGTAGTACTCGACGCCCTGTACCAGCGAGGCGGCGCAGTTGCCCACGCCGGCGATGGCTACGCGAACCGAACCCATTCCGGTTGCTCCCTGTGTGTGTTCTCGACGTGACCCCGCTTCATCGCGGGGGCCTTAGTTGGTGCTGTCGTCGGAAGGATCCGGACGTGCGCGTTCCCGCGCACCCCCTCGTTCGCGATGATCGCGTTGATCCTGTCCTTCCCGCTCGCTCTCGATCAGCTCGTTGAGCCAGCGGACTTCGCGCTCCACGGACTCCATGCCGTGACGCTGCAACTCCAGGGTGTAAGCGTCCAGCTTCTCCCTGGTGCGGGCCATCGAGGCCCGCATCTTCGCCAGGCGCTCCTCAAGCCGGCTGCGACGCCCCTCCAGGACGCGCATCCGCACGTCCTGGGACGTCTGGCCGAAGAAGGCGAAACGAACTCCGAAGTGCTCGTCCTCCCAGGCGTCGGGGCCGGTCTGGGCGAGCAGCTCCTCGAAACGCTCCTTGCCCTCGGCGGTGAGGCGATAGACGATCTTGGCCCGGCGGTTGGACAGCGGCGTCGCACGCGGATCGGCCGGATCCCGGCCCGACTCCTCGGCGAGCCAGCCCTGCTGGACGAGCGCCTTGAGGCAGGGGTAGAGAGAGCCGTAGCTGAACGCACGGAAGACGCCGAGCGAGGTGTTGAGCCGCTTACGCAGCTCGTACCCGTGCATCGGGGCCTCTCGCAGGAGGCCGAGTACGGCGAATTCCAGGACACCTGAACGCCGGCTCACCCGGGAGGTCACCTCCGTCCGCATCTCTGGTGCCTTGCCTTGCCTTACCTTGTCCGGGCCGCCCACGGGGGGCGACTCGTCCATCCGCGCTGAGGGTGATGTCTGGTCGATGCATTGAGCCGATGTATCAGCTCGATACATCGCAACGATAGAACGCCTCCCCCGGTCGAGCAAGCGGGCGAGCGGTGAAGGGGATCACATCTTCGCTTCACCGTCGCCGTAATGCCCCAATTGCCGGCTCTACTAAGAAAGATGGTTTTTGGCGCTGCGTAGTCTGGGCCCGTGCGGATCAGCCCAACGGGGAACCTCGCGGAGCGCGGCAGCGTCTTCGTGCTAGGTGACGTGCGCCCGGTTGTGGGGACGGATCACACATCGGGGGATTGGGCCACCTGTAGCACCCGCCGCCAACAGGCAGGCATGTCTGTCCGAGGAGTAGCTGTCCCATGAGCGAGCACCGTCGCAAGCCACCGCAGTCGCGCGGTCGGCGCGCCGCGTCGCCTTCCGGTCGCCGCGCTGAACCAACGCCCGCTCCCCCCACGGCCTCCGAGACGCCCTCCGGCGGAAGCGCCGAGCTGCCGTCGCAACGACCCTATGGCAGCAGGGCCGAGGCCCGCCGCGCCGCGCAGCAGGGCGGCGGCAGGCGACGCGCGGCCAGCGCGGCGGAGGGCGCCACCGCCGGCGGCGGTCGACGGCGCCGCGCCGAGGCCCCGGGCAAGAAACGGCTGATCGACTACCCGCGCGCCAACAAACGGGGGGTGCGCCGCTGGGTCCCCTCCTGGAAACAGGTGATGGGCTCGGCGCTGACGTTTCTCGGCCTGCTGATCGGCCTGATCGGCATCGCCTACGCGTTGACCGAGGTGCCGGACGCCAACGCCATCGCCAAGCAGCAGAGCAATGTGTACTACTGGGCCGACGGCACCCGGATGGTGGTCTCCGGCGGCGAGGTGAACCGGCAGAACATCGCCTTCGAGCAGATCCCGGAGGCGATGCGCGACTCCGTGGTCGCCGCGGAGAACGCCACCTTCTGGGACGACTCGGGTATCGACCCGATGGGCATCGGCCGGGCCGTGCTCAACATGGCCAGGGGCGGCGATGTCCAGTCCGGCTCCACCATCACCCAGCAGTACGTGAAGAACATGTACCTCACGGCGGACCAGACCATCGAGCGCAAGGCGCGCGAACTGCTGCTCTCGATCAAGGTCAGCGCCGAGGTCTCCAAGAACGACATCCTGGAGGGGTACCTCAACACCTCCTACTACGGCCGGGGCGCCCACGGCATCCAGGCCGCCGCCCAGGCGTACTTCGGCGTGGACGCCGAGGATCTCGACCCCAGCCAGTGCGCCTTCCTCACCAACCTGCTCAAGGGCCCCAGCCTCTACGACCCGTACAACCTCAACGGCGAGTTGGACCCGGGCAACCTGGAGCGCGCACAGGGACGTTGGCAGTACGTGCTGGACCGCCGTCTGGAGGTGGGCAACCTCTCCCAGGCCGCGTACGACGAGATCGGCGAGTTCCCCGAGATCAACGAGCCCACCCCGGCCATGGAGAAGGAAGGCCAGATCGGCTACCTGACCAGCCTGGTCGACAACTACCTGATCGCCAACGGCATCGACGAGAAGCAGCTGTCCACGGGCGGGCTTCAGATCCACACCACGTTCGACAAGGACATGATGGATCAGATGGAGGAGTCCGTCGAAGCGGTCCGGGAACAGCACCTCGACCCGGAGGAGCGCTCGCAGGACCGCCATGTGCAGTTCGGCGCCGCCTCCATCGTGCCGGGCGACGGCGCGATCGTGGCCATCTACGGCGGCGCCGGCTATCCCGAGCACTACGCGAACAACGCCGACTCCCCCAACGCACAGGTGGGTTCGACGTTCAAGCCGTTCGTGCTGGCCGCCGCGATGCGCGACGGTGTCCGCGATCCAGAGAAGGGGCCGGAGCAGTCCCGAGGCGACCGCACCCCGCTCTCCCCCGAGAGTACGTATCTGAGCGAGAACGAAGCCCAGATCATGAACTACGACGGGGAACCGCTGATGGTCGAGGACGAGGAGACCGGCGAGGACGTCCCCTGGTTCCAGCGGAACTTCGAGGATCGTTCCCAGGGGGAGCTGACCCTGCGCGAGGCCATGGAGGTCTCGGCCAACACGCCCTTCGTCCAGCTGGGCATGGACGTCGGCCCCGACCTGGTGGCCGAAGCAGCCGCGGACGCCGGCCTGTTGAGGGACAGCCTCGGCCCGGCCGACGACTCGGTGCCGTCCTTCGCCCTGGGCGTCTCGACCCCGGGTCCGATCCGGATGGCCACCGCCTACGGCACCTTCGCCGCCAGCGGGGAGCGAGCCGAGCCCTACTCGGTCACCCTGGTCGAGAGCTCCGAGGGAGTGCTCTTCGAGCACGAGGGTGAGACGGAGCGGGCGTTTGAGGCGGCCATCGCGGACAACGTCACCGATGTGCTGGCCAGCGTCGTGGAGAGCGAGCAGGGCAGCGGTCGTGACGCCCAGGTGCTGGACCGGCCGGTAGCCGGCAAGACCGGCACCACGGACGAGAACAAGTCCGCCTGGTTCGTCGGCTACACCCCGCACCTCTCCACCGCGGTCGGCATGTGGCGCTACCCGTCCGACCCGGAGGACCTCCAGGAGGACGAGGAGGCCGGCTTCCTCTCCATGTTCGACACGGCCGGCATGCAGCGGATCAACGGTTCCTCCCTCCCGCTGGAGGTCTGGATCGGCTTTATGCAGGAGGCCACCGCCGGCCACGACAAGACCCCGTTCCCCGAGCCCCCGGACATCGGCGAGACCATCTGGGGCGGCGGCGCCACCAGCCCGCCCCCGGTGCCCACCGAGACGCCCGATCCCCCGGCGGAGACCGAGGAGCCGGAGGAGCCGGAGGAGAGCGACGAGCCGGAGCCCTCGGACCCGCCGACCGAGGAGGAGCCGGATCCCGATCCCACGGAGCCCTGTGAGGACTGGGACTGGACCTGCGGCGACCCATCCGGCCCCGATGGCGGTCCGGGCGGTCCCGGGGACCCAGGAGGGCCCGAAGGCCCGGGCGACAACGACGCCGGGGATCCGGGCACCATCGACGGCCCAGGAGGCGGGGATGTCGACGGAGACACCTCCACCATCTTTCCCTAGCCGACATCCCTGACCGACAGGGACACACACCGCAAGGGCCCACCCCCCGGCTGGGGGGTGGGCCCTTGCGGCAGGATGGGCCCATGGCGCATCCCAACCAACGAGCGGTCGTACACCCCACCGCTCAGGACGAGGTGGCCGCCGCCGGCAGCGAACTGATCGGCGGGCCCTCGGGCCGCCGGGCGGGGTCGGCCAGCGGCTGGTGGAATCCGCTCCGCGTGATCGCCCTGGTGCTGATCGGGATGTTCGC
Source organism: Streptomyces profundus (assembly GCF_020740535.1). Lineage (NCBI taxonomy): Bacteria > Bacillati > Actinomycetota > Actinomycetes > Kitasatosporales > Streptomycetaceae > Streptomyces > Streptomyces profundus. The sequence goes on along the minus strand of NZ_CP082362.1, from coordinate 3,429,163 downwards.
CCTGGGGATGGCCCAGAAGGCGCCCTGCTATCAGGAGGGCTGGTTCTTCGGCGCCACCACCCAGTACAGCCACGCCTGTTATTCGGACATTCCCCATCTGTACGGCTCGCGTGGCTTCGCCGACGGGATCGTCCCCTACTACGAGAGGATTCCCGACGCCCTCTCGGACGGCATGGAGTATCTGGAGTACCCGGTGCTCACCGGGCTCTTCATGCAGGTCGCTTCCTGGCTGACCCCCAGCGGCGGCGCTCAGTACGAGGCGCAGATCTACTGGATGGTCAACGCCGGCCTGCTGCTGATCTGCGCCCTGCTGATCGCCCTCTGCGTGTCCCGTATCCACCGCAACCGCCCCTGGGACGGCCTGTTGGTTGCGGTCGCCCCCGCCCTCGCGCTGAACGCCACCATCAACTGGGACCTGTTGGCCGGCGCGCTCACCTGCGCCGCCCTGCTGATGTGGTCCCGCAGCAGGCCGGTGCTGGCGGGTGTCCTGATCGGCCTGGCGACAGCGGCCAAGCTCTACCCCGTGCTGCTGCTCGGCCCGCTGCTGCTGCTCTGCTGGCGCGCGGGACGCTGGCGCGCGTTCGGCGCCGCCACAGCGGCGGCCGTCGGCTCCTGGTTGGCCGTCAACCTTCCGGTGATGCTCCCCGCCTTCGAGGGCTGGTCGAAGTTCTACACCTTCAGCCAGGAACGCTCGGTCGATGTCGGTTCCGTCTGGCTGATCATCGCCCAACGCGGCGACACCGGCCTGGAGTCGGTCAACGACTACGCGATCGTGGTGATGGTGCTCGGCTGCGTCGGCATCGCCGCGCTCGCCCTGGCCGCGCCACGAAGGCCACGACTGGCACAACTCGCCTTCCTCGTCGTGGCGTTGTTCATCCTCACCAACAAGGTCTACTCGCCGCAGTATGTGCTCTGGCTCATCCCACTGGCGGTACTGGCGCGACCTCGGTGGCGCGACTTCCTGATCTGGCAGGCCTGCGAGGTGCTCTACTTCCTCGGCATCTGGATGTATCTCCTCTATCGCCATGGCGAGGAGCATCAGGGGCTCTCCATCGGCGGCTACCAGTTCGCCATCGCCCTGCACCTGTTGGGGACGCTCTACCTCTGCGTCCTGGTGGTGCGGGACACGCTGCGCCCCGAGTACGACATCGTCCGACGAGATGGCTCCGACGATCCCGGCGGCGGCGTTCTCGACGGCGCCCCCGACGCCTTCGGCCTCCGCAGGCGCAGGGAGGCACCCGTCAGCGCGCCATCCGCCTATGTCGCCTGGGGCAGCAAGCCAGCGGCGGCTCCGGCACCTCATCCCACCACTTTCCGGCCTGAGCACCCCTGGCCGGCCGACAGCTCGGACGACGTTTCACGTGAAACCTGAAAGACAGCACGAGGCTCCCTCGGTCATCGGCAGCCTGCGCATCCTCCTGCGTGGTGATGGCTTCAAGCGTCTGCTCACCGTACGGCTGCTCTCCCAGTTCGCCGATGGCGTCTTCCAGGTGGGGCTCGCCACCTACGTGGTGTTCGCCCCCGAACAGGAGACGACCCCCGGCGATATCGCCGCGGCCATGGCGGTGTTGCTGCTCCCCTATTCCCTGCTGGGCCCCTTCGCCGGGGTGCTGCTGGACCGGTGGCGTCGACGCCAGGTGCTCTTTCACGGCAACCTTCTCCGCTGCGCCCTGGTCGTCGCGACCTGCGCCCTGATCCTGGGCGGCGCCCCGGACTGGCTCTTCTATCTCTCCGCGCTGATGGTCACCGCGGTGAACCGCTTCGTCCTCGCGGGCCTCTCGGCCTCGCTGCCACGCGTGGTGGAGCGCGAGCAACTGGTGATCGCCAACTCCCTCTCTCCCACGGCGGGAACGCTGGCCGCAACGGTCGGCGGTGGAGGGGCCCTCGTGGTGCAGCTGCTCGCGCGCTCCCAGGGAGTACAGGACTCCCTGGCCCTGCTGCTGGCGGCGGGCATCTATCTCCTCGCCGGGCTGTCCGCGCTTCGGCTGGGTCGGGACCAGTTGGGCCCGGAGAACGCTCAGGCGCCGCCGAGCCTGGGCAGCGCCATCATCGCCACCAGCCGGGGGCTGGCCGCCGGGCTGCGGCATCTCAGGGAACGACCGCCCGCCGCGTGGACCCTCGCGGGTGTCGGGCTGATGCGGTTCTGCTACGGCGCTCTTCTGGTCACCGTGTTGATGCTCTGCCGGTACGCCTGGGACGAGGGTGGCGACGAAGGCGTCGCCCTCCTGGGGATCGCGGTCGGCGTCTCAGGCGCGGGCTTCTTCGTCGCGGCCCTGGTGACCCCCTGGCTGGTGGCCCGCGTGGGGCGGCTGGGCTGGTACATCCGATGCGCGCTGGCAGCGGCGATCCTGGTGCCGGTGTTGGGACTCTCCTTCCAACCGGTGCCGATGCTGATCGCCGCCTTCGTGCTGGGGCTGGTCTCGCAGAGCGCCAAGATCGTCACGGACACGGTGGTGCAGTCGTCCGTCTCCGACGCGTTCCGCGGGCGCGTCTTCTCCCTCTACGACATGCTCTACAACATCGCCTTTGTCGGGGCAGCCGGAGTCGCGGCCTTGATACTGCCGGCCGACGGACGTTCCGCCGCACTGCTCTGCCTGGTGTCCGCCCTCTACGCACTCACCGCGGTACTGATCCACCGGCTCCGCCGCTCCACCGTTTCACGTGAAACAGTGGAGCGGACCGGTTGAGCGGGGGAGCCGAGGCGGCGGGATGCGCCCGTCACGCTGAGGACTGATCGGCCCACCAGTCCTTGAGGGCCGCGATGGCCTCCTCGCGCTCCAGGGGGCCCTTCTCCAACCGCATCTCCAAGAGGAAACGGTAGGCGCGCCCCACCTCGGGCCCCGGGCCGATCCCGAGGACCTCCATCACCTCATTGCCGTTGAGGTCGGGACGAATGGCATCGAGCTCCTCCTGCTCCTTGAGCCGCTCGATGCGCTCTTCCAAGCTGTCATAGGCCCGGGACAGCGCCTGCGCCTTCCGCCTGTTCCGGGTGGTGCAGTCCGAGCGGGTCAGCTTGTGGAGCCGGCTCAGCAGCGGCCCCGCGTCCCGCACATAGCGCCGCACCGCCGAGTCGGTCCACTCGCCCGTTCCATAGCCGTGGAAGCGGAGGTGGAGCTCCACCAGTCGAGAGACATCCTTGATCAGCTCGTTGGGGTACTTGAGCCGGGTCATGCGCTGCTTGGTCAGCTTGGCGCCGACGATCTCATGGTGATGGAAGGAGACCCGGCCGTCCGATTCGAAGCGCCGCGTCTTGGGCTTGCCGATGTCGTGCAGGAGCGCGGCCAGCCGCAGCACGAGGTCGGGGCCGTCCTCCTCCAGGTCGATGGCCTGTTCCAGGACGGTCAGGCTGTGCTCGTAGACATCCTTGTGCCGGTGGTGTTCGTCCCGCTCCAGACGCAGCGCAGGCACCTCGGGGAGGACCCGGTCGGCCAGTCCCGCCTCGACCAGAAGCGTGATGCCCTTACGCGGCTGCGGGGCGATGAGCAACTTGCTGAGCTCGTCGCGCACCCGCTCGGCCGAGACGATGTCGATCCGGTCGGCCATCTCCGTCATCGCCACCCGCACCGGCTCCGCGACCGTGAAGTCCAACTGCGCGGCGAACCGGGCCGCACGCAGCATCCGCAGCGGATCGTCGGAGAAGGACTCCTCCGGAGTGCCGGGAGTGCGGAGCACCCGCTCCGCGAGATCCGAGAGGCCGTTGTGCGGATCGATGAACTCCTTGCGCGGCAGGGCGACGGCCATCGCGTTGACCGTGAAGTCCCGACGCAGCAGGTCCTCTTCCAACGAATCGCCGTAGACGACCTCGGGTTTGCGGGACTCCCGGTCGTATGCCTCGGAACGGTAGGTGGTGATCTCCAACTGATAGTCGCGGCGATCGCCCACACCGTCCTCGGCCGGGGCGCTTTTGCGACATCCCACGGTCCCGAAGGCGATACCGACCTCCCAGACGGCATCGGCCCAGGGACGGACCAGCCGCAGCACATCCTGGGGACGCGCGTCCGTGGTGAAGTCGAGATCGTTGCCGAGCCGCCCGAGGAGCGCGTCTCGCACCGAGCCCCCCACGAGCGCCAAGGTGAACCCGGCCTGCGCGAAGCGGGAGGCGAGGTCGTCAGCGATGGGGGAGACCCTCAGCAGCTCGCCCACGGCACGCCGCTGCGCCTGGCTCAGCTCGGGCGCGGCGTCGCGGACGTTGGTGTCTTTCCTGTCGTTCGGCACAACAGCACAGGGTACGTGTCCCGGCCGGGGTCCCACCGTGGCCGGGGGCCCTACCCGGCCCATGATCCGTGGCGTCCGCGCACGTCGATCATCGTTACCATGAAGGCGCGTTGAGGGTCGGGCACGACGAGGAACGGGGCTGACGCGTGGCAGAGGTGACGGGGACTACGTCGTCCTGCGGCGGTGCGGACCGACAGCCCGGGCCGCGTCCCGGCCGTGGCCGGCGGCTCACCGCCCTGCTGGCCGCCCTGCTGGCCACCGTGCTGCTCAACGGCCTCGTCCCGGCCTCCGCCAGGGGAACGTCGGCTTCGAGCGAGGTCGGCACGGAATCCCTCACCGCCACGGTGTCCATCACCGAGCAGACGCCCATGGCGCCGGAGGCCGACGACACCCTCTCGCTGCGCGGCACCATCACCAACGAGGGCTCGACGGCCATCATCGGCAGCTCGGTAGCGGCCCGCCAGGGCGTCCTGCTGGACAGTCGCAACGCCATCAACCAGGCGATGGCCCGTACCGAGTTCGTCCAGGAGGTCGACGGCACCATAGTGCGGGGCCATGGCCAGGACATCGGAAGGATCGAGCCGGGTATGTCCCGGACCTTCTCCCTTGAGGTCCCGGTCTCCGCCCTCTCACTCGGCGCCGACGGCGTCTACCAACTCGGCGTCACGCTGACCGGACAGACCGAGGACCGTCAGTGGGACCAGATCCTGGGCATCGGCCGCGGTCTGCTGCCGTGGCAGGACAGCGGGGAGCCGCCCGGGACGGACACCCAGCTCACCGTGCTCTGGCCACTGGTCTCCCGCACCCACCTGACCGCCCAGACCGGGGCGGACGAGGAACAGACGCCCGCGTTCCGGGACGGCTCGCTGCTGGAGGAGATCTCCCCCGGCGGCCGGCTCCACCAGATGGTCACCCTCGGCGCCGAGCTCCCCGTCACCTGGGTGATCGACGCGGACCTGTTGGCCTCGGTGGACGCCATGGTCGAGGAGTACCAGGTGTACGAGGGCGACGAGCTGGTCGCCGGCGATGGGCAGGAGGAGGCCCGAGCCTGGCTGAGCGCCCTCAGGGAGGCGGTGCGCGAGGACGAGGTGGTCGCGCTGCCCTTCGGCGACCCGGATCTCGCCTCGCTGGCCCACCAGGGCCGCGATGTCCAGGGCGCGCTCCGCCAGTTGGCCGTCGCGACCGAGACCGCCGCCGTGACGGTGGAGACGGTGCTCAACGTGAAACCGACCACGGACTACGCCTGGCCCGTGGAAGGTGCCATCGATCCGTCCATCGTCTCGGTGGCCACCTCGGCCGGCGCGCACCATGTGATCGCCCGGAGCGACAGCCTCCGTGACGACTCCCTGCCCCACACGCCCACGGCGGCGCGGCCCATCGGCGACGGCAACACCGCGATCGTCGCCGACGACGTCCTGTCGACGCTCTTCACCGCCGACATGAGCCGCACCGGCCATGCGACGCTGGCCCGCCAGCGGCTGTTGGCGGAGACCCTCTCAATCGCCCAGCAGGAGCCGGGCACCGCGCGCAGCCTGCTGCTCGCCCCCCAGCGCATGCCGACCGGCGCCCAGGCCCAGGCGATGGCCGAAGCGCTGCGGGCGCTTCAGGAGCACGCGGACTGGATCACCTTCGCCGACCTGAGCTCGGCGGCCTCGGCCCAGCCCGATCCCGGGGCCAACCAGCGGGTGCCCCGCGACGAGGACTACCCCTCGCGGCTGCGGCAGCAGGAGCTGCCCACCAGCGCCTTCCAGACCATGCGGGAGACCCAGCGCACCCTGGACGACTTCAAGGTCATCCTCACCCGTCCCGACCGCGTGGAGCCCCCCTTCGGCAACGCGATCCGACGCGAGATGTCCAACTCCTGGCGAGGCCACGAGTCGGACGCCGCGGAGTACCGCTTCGCCGTCCAGAACGGGCTGGAGGATCTCACCGGGCGGGTGCATCTCATTCAGAAGAGCCCGATCACGCTCTCCGGACGCAGCGCCACCATCCCGGTCACCGTCGAGAACAACCTGGTTCAGGACGTCAAGGGCCTGGAGCTGCGGCTGACCTCCAGCCGCCGGCTGGGGCTTGAGGTCAGCGAGACCCAGGAGATCGCGGTCGGCGGCGGCCACAGCCAGACCGTGAAGTTCTCCACCACCGCCCGCGCCAACGGGCGCACCCTCCTTGAGGCCCAGCTCTTCACCTCGGACAACAAGGCGTTCGGCGAGCCCATGGGCTTCCAGGCCAATGTCACCTCGATCACCTCCGCCGTGCTGATGGTGATCGCCGGCGGCCTTCTCCTCGTGGTACTCGCCGGCATCCGGATGTACACCCAACGCAAGCGCGCCGCCAGAGAGCGCGACGCGTCGGACGACGACGTCCCGGTGGGTGAGAGCGAAGCCGACACCAGCGGCGTCAACACCGGCACCCCGCCCAGGGGTGAGAGGCTGGACTCCGACGAGTGAGCCGGAGTCCGGACCGTGATCCTTAAGGTGAGGTAGCGATGCAAGCGCCGTATGACCGTGAACGCGGCCAGGCGCCGGATGGCGGCGACCCGTCCGGCTGGTCGGAGGACCCCCCAGGCCAAGCCGACCAGTACCCGCCCGGGCCTCATCGGCAGCCACCTGCCCATGACCCGCACCACGGCTACCCGCCCCCCTCCTACGACCAGCACACCGGTTACCCGCAGCCGCCGCAACAGCCGCAGCAACCCGCCGACCACGGCCTTCCTGGCTCGTACGGCAGCCAGCCGCAGCAGCCCACCGGCTACGACCCCTACCTCGCCGACAGCTACGGGCACGATCCCTATGCCGACCGCGATCCGCTCGCCCAGGACCCGGTGGGTGAGGCCCTCTACGACCGGGCCGCCCATCCTCCGCAGCCGGGAGCTCCGTCGGATCAGCAGGGGTACTACCAGCAGCAACCGCCCGGGCCGCACTACCAGAACCCCGGATGGGGCGGAAACGCCCCGGGCGGTGCGGACGGTTCCTATCAGGGGGTGCCTGCCGAAGGGGCCCCCGGTGGTGGCGAGTTCACCGGTATCGACGGCCTGATGGGGCGTCCGGGAGAGTACCGCCAGCCCCACCACCAGCAGCCCCAGCAGCAGCCTCATCAACAGCAGGCGGCGCAACAGCCCGACGACGCCTTCGCCTATCTCTTCCGCGACCAGCAGCACCCGGGTGCCGTCCAGCCGGCGCAGCCGGGGCGCCCGGCGCCGCAGGCCCCGGTGCGACACCCCGAGCCCTACCCCCGGCAGCCGGCCCAGGTGACGCCTCCTGCCGGTCCGCCCTCCCCGCCCGCCGGCGCGCCCGCGCCGGCCGCGGCGCCCTCGCCGGCGCCCGAGGCCACGGGCGGGGGCGGCGGTCGCGGCAGCAGCCTGCTGCGGTCCAGCGCCATAATGGCGGCGGGAACACTGGTCTCCCGGGTCACCGGGTTCGTGCGCCAACTGGTGATCGTCGCGGCCCTGGGCGCCGCGGTGCTCGGTGACACCTACACCGTCGCCTGGGCCCTCCCCTCGATGATCTACTTCCTGATCATCGGCGGTGGTCTCAACTCCGTCTTCGTCCCCCAACTGGTCCGGGCGATGAAGGACGACGAGGACGGCGGCGACGCCTATGCCAACCGGCTGCTGACGCTGGTCATGGTGGCCCTGGCCGCCCTGGTCGTGGCGGGCATGCTGGCCGCCCCGCTGCTGGTGCGGATGCAGACCGCCAAGTTCGCCAGCGACCCGGCGGCGAACGAGCTCACCATCACCTTCGCCCGCTACTTCCTGCCCACCATCTTCTTCACCGGCGTCTACACGGTGCTGGGACAGATCCTCAACGCGCGGGACCGCTTCGGCGCCATGATGTGGACCCCGGTTCTCAACAACATCGTGGTGATCTTCACCTTCGGGATGTTCCTCTGGGTCTACGGCGCCCAGGGCAGCTCCAGCATGAACGTCAACACCATCACGCCAGAGGCCGTGCGGCTGCTCGGGATCGGCACGCTGCTCGGGCTGGTGGTCCAGGCCGGGGCGATGCTCCCCTACCTGCGTGCGGCGGGGTTCCGCATCCGGCCACGATTCGACTGGCGAGGGCAGGGGCTCGGCAAGGCCGCCCGGCTCGCCAAGTGGACCGTGATGTTCGTGCTCGCCAACCAGGCCGCCCTCATCGTCGTCACCCAGTTCGCCACCTGGGCCGGCGACAACGCGAGCAACGCCGGGCATCCGGGCACCGGCTTCACGGCCTACAACAGCACCCTGCTGATCTGGCAGATGCCGCAGGCCATCATCACGGTCTCCGTGATGGCCGCGCTGCTGCCCCGGCTCTCGCGTTCCGCCGCCGACAACGACACCGCCGCGGTCCGCGACGACCTCTCGCACGGTCTGCGCACCTCGGCGGTGGCGATCGTGCCGATCAGCTTCATGTTCCTGGCGCTGGGCATCCCCATCTGCACCATGCTCTTCGGCTCCGCGGGGATCGACACCGCCCGTTCCTTCGGCTACATCCTGATGGCGTTCAGCCTCGGGCTGATCCCCTACTCCGCGCAGTACGTCGTGCTGCGGGCCTTCTACGCCTACGAGGACACCAGGACGCCGTTCTTCAACACGGTCGCGGTCTCCCTCGCCTGGATCGTGCTCTCGACGCTGAGCTTCCTCCTGCTGCCCGACCGCTGGGTGGTCGCCGGCATCGCCCTCAGCTATGGCGTGGCCTATGCCCTGGGGGTGGTGGTGGCCTGGCGGCGGCTGCGGCAGCGCATGCGCACCGACCTCGACGGCGCTCGCGTGGTGCGCACCTATATCCGTCTCTGTGGAGCCTGTATCCCCGCCGCCGCGGTCGGTGGGCTCGCCGGCCTGGGCGTGCTGAACGCCCTGGGGGAGGGCCTGCTGGGCTCGCTGGCCGCCGTGGCGGTGGGCTCGCTGCTGCTGCTGGCGGTCTTCTATGTGGCCGCTCGCCGCATGCGCGTGCAGGAGATGACGGTTCTGGTGGGAATGATCCGCGGCCGGCTCGGACGCTGATGAAGTTCGACGCGAGACGGATGGGCGAAGACGTCTGATATCGCACTGTTCGACCACCCACCGTACAACCTCCCGGTGCCCTCACATGTCGTGCAGGGCGACGGAGTAACGGCACAATGAATCTGGCAGAGTCCACGACCGATGGCCCGAAACGGGGAGGCGGAAGCGACGGTGGCGGAACGGAGCACGGCAAGCCCGCCGCAGGATCCGGCGAGTGCCAGGAAGGCCGCAGGGGGGCGGCACTCCGAGGAGAGCGCCTCCACCGGGTCCACAGGCGCCGAAACCACGGACAACGAGGCCGAGGGCCCCGAGACCACGGACGGCGGCGAGCGGCCCTCGCCCGCACCCCGCTCGGCTGAGCTGCACAGTGGCCACAGACTTGCCAACCGCTACCGGTTGGAAGAGTGCATCACCCGACTGGACGGATTCAGCAGCTGGCGTGCCGTCGATGAGAAGCTGCGCCGCGCGGTGGGTGTCCATGTGCTCCCGGCCGACCACGAGCGGGCAGCCACCGTGCTCTCCGCGGCCCGCGCCACCGCGCTGCTCGGCGATCCGAGATTCGTCCAGGTCCTCGACGCGGTCGAGGAAAAGGGCATGGTCTATGTGATCCATGAGTGGCTGCCCGACGCGGTGCCGCTGCACACCCTGCTGCACACGGCGCCGCTCGATCCCCACGAGGCGCATGCGCTGGCCGCCCAGATCTCCGAGGCCATGGCCGCCGCCCACAGGGAGAACCTCGTCCATCTGCGGTTGAACCCGGCCACCGTGCTGCGCACCGGTCCCGGTCAGTTCCGCGTGCGAGGGCTCGCGGTCGACGCCGCGCTGCGCGGCATCGAGTCGGACGCTCCGGAGCGCAGCGACACCGAGTCCATCGGCGCGCTGCTCTACTGCGCTCTCACCCAGCGCTGGCCCTATCCGGAGGGCGTCTACGGCCTCAGCGGCATCGCCGAGTTCAGCAAGGGAGCCAAGGAGCCCCTGGTGGCTCCGGACCAGCTCAGGGCGGGAGTGCATCGTGGGCTCTCCGAGCTGGCCATGCGGGCCCTCGTCAACGACGGGGCGACGGCAGCCAGTGAGAAGCCGGCCTTCACCACCCCGGAAGAACTCAGCCAGGCCCTGGGCACGCTGCCGCGCATCCGGCCGCCGGAGCCGACCCCCAACGGGCTCGCTCGCTTCCACCAGGCAGCGCCCTACCCACGCGTCGGCCACGCCGGCGGCCAGCAGCCCACCGGGATGGCCCGCGTGCCTGCCCCCAGCCGCCCGGCGCCGCCGGCGCTGCCGGGCCGGATGGGCACGGCGCTCAAGTTGGGCGTCTCAGCGCTGCTGATCGCCGCCCTCGGGTTGGGCAGCTGGCAGCTGGCGGATGCCCTGCTCAAGGGAGACAACCCACCGGAGGCGGCGCCCCCGGCCACTTCCCAGGGCGAGGAGGAGCCTCCGGAGCCCCCGGCCGCCGTCGAGATCGACACCGTCACCGAGTTCGACCCCTACGGCCCCGGACAGAACCCGGACGCCGCTCCCCGGGCGATCGACGGTGATCCGGAGAGCTTCTGGCACACCAAGAACTACTACGGGCCATCCTTCGGCGGCTACAAGTCGGGGCTCGGGCTGATCCTCGATCTGGGCGAGCCACAGCTGGTCAACTCCTTGCAGGTGGAGACCCTCGGCGAGACCCATGTGGAGTTCCGGGCCGCCGCCCCCGACGCCACCACGGCACCCACCGACCCCGACGCCTTCACGACCCTGGACAGTGGTGTGGGAGACGCCCTCGCCCTTCAGGCCGAGGAACCGGTCGAGACGCGGTTCGTCCTGGTGTGGCTCACCGAACTGCCACAGGGGGCGGACGGCAACTACCGTGGCCGCATCACCAGCATCGTCATCAACGAGTAACCAGCCAGCGCACCAGCACACTGGTACGGCCGGTCAGGGGGAGAGGGGAGGTTCCGCCGTGGGCAATCAGGCGCCGAGCCAACCCGTCGTGGGCACCGACAAGGAGCTACTGGAGCGGCACGTCGCCGGCGACCAGGACGCATTCTCCGAGTTGGTGCGCCGCCACCGGGACCGGCTCTGGCGGGTGGCCATGCGCACGCTCGGAGATCGCGAGGAAGCCGCCGATGCTCTGCAGGACGCCTTTGTCTCGGCATACCGAGCGGCTCACACCTTCCGGGGCCAGTCAGCCGTCACCACCTGGCTGCACCGCATCACGGTCAACGCCTGCCTGGATCGAGTCCGCCGCGCGCAGAGCCGGCGCACCTCGCCCATGCCCGAGCCCGAGCGGCTGGAAGACCTCCTCGAACCTCATGAGTCCGCTGAGGCTCCCGCCGAACGTCAGGACCTGCGCAGGCAATTGAACATGGCGCTCGCCGAACTGCCGGTAGAACAACGCGCCGCCCTGGTCCTCGTCGACATGCAGGGGTATCCCGTGGCTGAGGCCGCTCGCATTCTGGAGACGCCGGTGGGCACGATCAAGAGCCGATGTGCCCGGGGAAGGGCTCGGTTGTTGCCCCTTCTCCGGCATCTCCACCCCAAGGCGTCGGAGCGAGAGGCGCCAAGGAACCAGACGCCACGTCCATCCGTCCCACCTCCCAGAGACAGGGGAGCATCCAGCGCCACCGACGAGGAGGTGGGCACGCATGACTGAGACACATCCGGAGCCTGCCGAGATTGCCGCGCTGGATGAGGACCTCCTGCCGGCGCCCGAAGCGGCCGAGCTGCGCGCGCATCTCGCCGGCTGCGATCGTTGCGCCGAGGTGCTGGCCGATCTTGTCGAGCTTCGTGCCGCGCTCCGGGACGACACCGACCCGGGTCCCATGCCGGAGGACATCGCGCTGCGGATCGATGCCGCTCTCGCGAACGAGCCCACTCCCGTCCCCGCCCCCTCGCTCACGGTCTCGGTTTCACGTGAAACACCTCGACCGCGCCGCCTGGTCTCCCACAAGATGGCGCTCGCCGCTGCGGGGGCGGTGTTGGCGGTCGGGATGGGCAGCGCGCTGATCCAGGTGCTGGGATCCACCGGTGGCGGTGCGGACGGAGGAAGCTCCGCCGCGGATGCCGGTGGAGCGCCGGAGGCGCGGGACGACTTCCCCGAGTTGCCGGTCGAGTCGCTGGAGGGACAGGTCCGGGAGCTGCTCGCCGACTCCCCCACGGCCGACGCCCCCAGCGCCGAGGCAAGCGCCCCGGAGGAGGAGTCCACCGAGCAGGACAACGAGCCTGCCCCTCCGCCGCCGCCCAGCGAGCCCAGCCAGGAACCGACGGAGAGCGTGACCGAGGGAGCGTCGCCGGAGAGTTTCCGGCCCCTTTCCACGGTGCCCACCTGTGTGGACGAGGCCATCGGCCGCTCCGAGGAGCCGCTCGCCGTCAACGAGGAGGACTACAACGGCGTCAACGCCTATCTTGTGGTGCTCCCGCACACCGAGGACCCCGAGTTGGTGACCGCCTATGTGGTGGATGCCGCCTGCGTCTCCGCCACTCCACCGGTCACGGGAGAGATCCTGCTTGAGGAGAGCTACGTCCGCGAGTAGGACTTCCCCGCGGACGAGACACCCGGACGGCGGCTCCTGATCCAAACGAAGGGCCCCGGGCGCAGCATGGGGCCGGGAATGTCTGGGACCCTGGGAACCGTTAAGGCACTGAGGGCCCGGCCAGGGCCCCGGGTGAGAGACCGCCAGACAAGGAAGATTCCCGTGAGCGACGTCCGCAACGTGATCATCATCGGCTCCGGACCTGCGGGCTATACCGCCGCGCTCTACACCGCACGCGCCTCGCTCAACCCGCTTGTTTTCGAAGGGGCGGTCACTGCGGGCGGCGCCCTGATGAACACGACCGAGGTCGAGAACTTCCCTGGTTTCCAGGAAGGGATCATGGGTCCCGACCTGATGGACAACATGCGCGCCCAGGCGGAGCGCTTCGGCGCCGAGCTGATCCCGGACGACATCGTCGCCGTGGATGTGAGCGGCGAGATCAAGACCGTCACGGACACCGCCGGAACCGTCCACAGCGCCAGGGCCATCATCGTCACCACCGGCTCCCAGCACCGGAAGCTCGGGCTGCCCCAGGAGGACGAGCTGTCCGGGCGGGGCGTCTCGTACTGCGCCACCTGTGACGGCTTCTTCTTCCGTGAGCAGGACATCGCCGTGATCGGCGGCGGGGACACCGCCATGGAGGAGGCCACCTTCCTCAGCCGGTTCGCGCGGTCCGTCACCGTCATTCACCGACGGGACACCTTGCGCGCCTCCAAGGCCATGCAGGAGCGGGCCTTCGCCGACCCGAAGATCAAGTTCCTCTGGGACAGCGAGATCGCGGAGATCCAGGGTACGGATGGCAAGCTCTCCGGGCTCGTCGTGCGCAACACCAAGTCCGACGAGAAGTCCGAGCTTCCGTTGACCGGGCTGTTTGTGGCCATCGGTCACGACCCGCGCGTCGAACTGTTCAAGGGCGTGCTGGACTTGGACGAGGAGGGCTACATTTCTGTGGACGCCCCCAGCACGCGCACCAATGTGCCCGGAGTCTTCGCCGCTGGTGATGTGGTCGACCACACCTACCGGCAGGCGATCACCGCGGCAGGCACCGGCTGTTCCGCGGCCCTGGATGCCGAGAGGTATCTCGCGGCCTTGGCCGATGCCGCATCCGTCACCTCGGAAGCCAAGGTCTGACCGCTTCCGCTCCCCGTCGACCGCAAGGTCTGCCCTACCCCGTTCAAAGGAGAAGCACCATGGCTGGTGCCACCGTGACCGCCACCGACGCCGACTTCGAGGAGAAGGTCCTCCAGAGCGACAAGCCCGTTCTGGTCGACTTCTGGGCGGAGTGGTGCCCCCCGTGCCGCCAGATCGCTCCGGTGCTGGAGGCGATTGCCGCCGAGAACACCGAGAAGATCACCATCGTCAAGCTCAACATCGACGAGAACCCGGCGACGGCCGCCAAGTACGGCATCCTCTCGATCCCGACCATGAACGTCTACCAGGGCGGCGACGTCGTGAAGACCATCGTCGGTGCCAAGCCGAAGGCCGCCATTGAGCGGGACCTCAGCGAGTTCATCGGCTGACCCACAACACCAGACGGAGGGCCGCTGGCGTTTCACGTGAAACGCCAGCGGCCCTCCGTCTGTCTGAGGACTCCGCTCAGTCGTCCGTGGACTCGGCGGCCGTCGTCGTGGCTGGCTCCTCCGGTGCGGCCTGCTGCTCCAGGACAGGACCTTCGCCGGGAGCCAGCTGCCCCAGAATCCGCTCCAGATCGTCTATCGAGGCGAACTCGACGACGATCTTCCCCTTCTTCTGGCCGAGGTCGACCTTCACCCGGGTCTCGAAGCGATCGGAGAGGCGGGTCGCCAGCGTGTCCAGAGCCGGCGCGATCCGTGCGCCCGCCCTGGGGCCCTTGGCCCGCGCCCCCTTCTTACTGGTGGATGATCCCTGGAGTGTGACGATCTCCTCCACCGCCCGCACCGACAGTCCTTCGGCGACGATGCGGTGAGCCAACTTGCTCTGCTCCTCCGGGTCCTCCACCGAGAGCAGCGCCCGAGCATGGCCGGCGGAGAGAACGCCAGCCGCCACTCGGCGCTGGACCGCGGGAGAGAGCCGGAGCAGCCGCAATGTGTTGGAGACCTGAGGGCGCGAACGACCGATGCGATCGGCCAACTCGTCATGGGTGCACTTGAAGTCACGCAACAGCTGGTCGTAGGCGGCGGCCTCCTCCAGCGGGTTCAGCTGAGCCCGATGCAGGTTCTCCAGCAGCGCGTCCAACAACATCTTGTCGTCTTCGGTGGCACGCACGATGGCGGGGATGGTCTCCAGCCCCGCCAGCCCACAGGCGCGCCAGCGGCGCTCTCCCATGATCAGCTCGTAGCGGTCGGGCCCCAGCTGGCGCACCACCACCGGCTGAAGCAGACCCACCTCCTTGATGGAGGTGACCAACTCCGTGAGCGCGTCCTCGTCAAAGACCTCACGCGGCTGCCGGGGATTGGGCGTGATCTCGCTCAGCGGCAGCTCCGCGAAATGCGCTCCCGCCACCTCCTGGGCGGGCGGGGGGTCCTCCTTCGGGGAGGACCCGGATGCCGGCCGCTCACCCTCGCGGGGCTGCTGCGCGCCGGCCGACGGGGGAACGGCGATGCCTCGATCGGCCGTCAACAGGGGTACCGCGCTGGGCGAGACCGAGGGGGACTGGCCCGCTCCGTTCGCCGTGTCCTCGGAGCTCTTGGGCGCTGCCGGGATCAGTGCGCCCAGCCCTCGGCCCAGCCCTCTACGTCGCTCACTCACTGAGCCCCCTCCACCGGGTTGTGCTGTTCCTGCTGCGGGATCGCGCCACGAAGCGCGATCTCCCGGGCTGCCTCCAGGTAGGACAGCGAACCACTGGAGCCCGGGTCATAGGTGAGAACGGTCTGTCCATAGCTGGGTGCCTCCGAGATCCGAACGGACCGCGGGATGTTGGTGCGGAGCACCTCGGTCCCGAAGTGCCCTCGCACCTCCTCGGCCACCTGCGAGGCAAGCCGAGTGCGCCCGTCGTACATCGTCAGCAAGATGGTGGAGACATGGAGCTGGGGGTTCAGATGGCCACGCACCAACTCGACGTTGCGGAGCAACTGCCCCAGTCCCTCCAGCGCGTAGTACTCGCACTGGATCGGAATGACCACCTCGGCGCCCGCCACCAGGGCGTTGACCGTGAGCAGGCCCAGCGACGGGGGGCAGTCGATCAGCACATAGTCGAGCGGCTGCTCATAGGCGCTGATGGCCCGTTGCAGCCTGCTCTCCCTGGCGACCAACGACACCAACTCGATCTCGGCGCCCGCGAGGTCGATGGTGGCGGGGGCGCAGAAGAGCCCCTCCACGTCTCGAACCGGCTGGACCACATCGGACAGTGGCTTGCTCTCCACCAGCACGTCGTAGATCGAGGGAACCTCGGCGTGATGGTCGATACCCAGCGCCGTGGACGCGTTGCCCTGGGGGTCGAGATCGATGACCAGCACCCGCGCCCCATGGAGCGCGAGCGATGCGGCGAGATTGACCGTGGTGGTGGTCTTACCAACGCCGCCCTTCTGATTGGCAACGACCATGATGCGCGTTTGAGCCGGCCTGGGAAGAGCTCCGCTGGTGCGGTGCATAGCGGCGATGGCCTGCTGCGCCGCGCGGGCTACTGGGGCTCCCTCGGCCGGCGGCGGCGCGCTGGTCCCCATGTCAACGGCACCTCCGGGACCGTCAGCCGTCTGGGAGCGGGGCCCCGGGACCGGATCGGCCGTCGGCCCAGCAGTGTTGGCGTCGGACCGCAATGGTTCACTCTCCTCGACACGCACAGCCTCTTTGGAGTCAAAGACTGCCATGTTCTTGGGGTCATGAACCAGCGAGGACCAGCTAGCTGTGGATGACGGGCCATCTGTGGATACCGGCGACCCACTTTGGGGTGAAGATCGAGGACGACGGACGCGCGGCTCGGCGGTCGCGCGCCCGCGGCTGATGATTCCCTGGAGCAGCGAGCGGCGTTTCACGTGAAACACGATGCCCACGGCAGCCCTCACCGCGGGGCAGGACACTCCGCCTGGGGGATATTGGATCCGTTTACCGTCGCTTCGGACGAACGGAGCCCGCCCCTGAGGGGCGGGCTCCACGTTTCATGGCGCTGAGACGGCCTCAGCGCCGCTGTCGCCGCCCCGTTCCTCGCCGGGCGGCCTTGGCCCGCTTGGCGGCGAAGCGCACACCACCCGGGCTCTCACCGACCTCCACGCGGACCACCGTGGACGGCGGATCCACGACTCCGGCGCCAGCCTGGAGCATGGAGGTGCGCACCACACCCAACTTGGCCAGCGCGCCACGGGACGCCTTCAGCTCCTGCTCCGCGGTCTCCCCCTTGATGGCCAGCATCTCCCCATAGGGACGCAGCAGGGGAACGCCCCAGCCCGCCAGCCGGTCCAACGGGGCCACCGCCCGAGCGGTGACCACATGCACCGGAGTGAAGGTGGAGAGGACCTCCTCCGCCCTGCCTCGGACAATGGTCATCTGCTCCAGGCCCAGCAGCTCGGCGACCTCATGCAGAAAGTTGGTGCGCCGCAGCAGCGGTTCGAGCAGGGTGATCCGCAGATCCGGTCGCACCAGGGCGAGGGGAATCCCCGGCAGCCCGGCGCCCGAGCCCACATCGCAGACCGTGACGTCCTCGGGCACCACCTCGGAGAGGACGGCGCAGTTCAGCAGATGGCGCTCCCAGAGCCGGGGGACCTCACGGGGGCCGATCAGCCCACGCCTGACCCCCACATCGGCGAGCAGCTCCGCGTATCGCACCGCGTCCGCCAAGCGCTCGCCGAACACCTTGTGAGCCGCCTCAGGCGGCTCGGGCAACGCCGATACCGGCGTGGTGTCCTGGCTCACGGCAGGACGACCACGCGCCGCTGCGGCTCCTCACCCTCGGATTCGCTGCGCAGGCCCGCCGCCGCCACCGCGTCGTGCACGACCTTGCGCTCGAAGGGCGTCATCGGCTGAAGCTTCACCGGCTCGCCGGACTCCTTCACCTGCTGGGCGGTCTCGGCGCCCAGGGTGGTGAGCTTCTCCCGCTTGCGAGCGCGGAACCCGGAGATGTCCAGCATCAGCCGGCTGCGCTCGCCCGTCTCCCGGTGCACCGCGAGCCGGGTCAGCTCCTGGATCGCCTCCAGCACCTCGCCCTCGCGCCCCACCAGCTTCTGGAGGTCGCGCGAGGGAGCGTCGGAGATGATCGACACGGCCGCCCGGTCACCCTCCACGTCCATGTCGATATCGCCGTCCAGATCGGCGATATCGAGCAGCCCCTCCAGGTAGTCGGCCGCGATCTCACCCTCCTGCTCCAGGCGGGTCAGGTCGTCGGTCTCCTCGGGAGCGGCGGTTGAGGTGGTGTCCGTCACGGGTGAGGCTCCTTCTTACTTCTTGCTTTTGGCGGACGGCTTGGGCTTGCCCGACGAGGACTTCTTGGCCTGCTGTCCCCGCTGCTTCTTCTGCGGCTGAGCCTTACCGGAGGACTGAGCACCGCCCGAGGACGACGCGTTGCCGTTCTGCGACGCGTTGCCGTTCTGCCCGGGCTTCTCCAGGCTCGGCGTAGCGGGCTTCTCCCGGTTCGGGGAAGTGGGCTGCTGCCCGCCGGACTGGCGCTGGGACTTGCTCTGCCGCTTGGGCTGGACACGGCCGGGCTTGGTGGCCTCACCGGTCTTCTTGAGGTTGGCCGGGGGGGCCTCCTCCTCCAGCTTGCCCTTCTTGCGGAGCCGCTCCTGACGCTGCTTGTACGCCACGCTGCCCGGAGTGGGGTTACGCGTGATCACATACATCTGCTGGCCGAGCGTCCAGACGTTGGTGGTCAGCCAGTAGATCAGCACGCCGACCGGGAAGTTGACACCGAAGACGGCGAACATGATCGGGAAGATGTACATCAACATCTTCTGCTGGTTCATGAACGGCGTCTTGACCGTGAGGTCGACGTTCTTCGTCATGAGCTGACGCTGGGTGTAGAACTGCGACGCCGACATCAGCACGATCATGATGATGGTGACGGTGCGGACGTTGGCCTGCGTCGCGCCGAACTCGGCCAGCTTGCCGGCGCCGTCCATGAAGCGGCTGGCGATCGGCGCCCCGAAGATCGTCGCCTCGCGGGCGCTGGTCACCTGCTCCGCGTTGAGGACGCCGACCGTCTTGTTGCTCGCGATGTGGTTCAGCACCTGGAAGAGCGCGATGAAGAACGGCGACTGCGCCAGGATGGGAAGACAGCTGGCCAGCGGGTTGGTACCCGTCTCCCGGTACAGCTTCATCATCTCTTCGGACTGACGCTGCCGGTCGTTCTTGTAGCGCTCCTGGATCTTCTTCATCCGCGGCTGGATCGCCTGCATGTTCCGGGTGGCCTTGATCTGCTTCACGAAGAGCGGGATCAGGGCGACCCGGATCACTACCACCAGGGAGAAGATCGACAGGCCCCAGGCCCAACCGCTGTCCTCGTCGAAGACCAGACTGTAGAGACTGTGGAACTGGACAACGATCCACGAAACGGCGATATAGAGAGGACTGAGGATCGAATTGATCGTGTCCACGGATCAGGCTCCTTGGGCATTGTTGGGGGCACCCCCGGGCGAAGCAGGATGGAGAGACCGGTGCCGCAGTCGGTCCCGGAGCGACTGGTGCCAGACCGGACGCTTGCGCGGGGGAACGTGATCCACCCCACCGCGCGACCAGGGGTTGCAACGCAGGATGCGCCAGGCCGTCAATGCCGTGCCCTTGAGCGCACCATGCCGATCGATGGCGCCGTATCCGTAGTGGGAGCACGACGGATAGTAACGACAGACCGGGCCGAGCAGTGGACTGATCGTCCACTGATACAGCTTGATCAGCAGCAGCAGCGGGTACTTCATGCGCGTACCCCTCCAAGCAACCGCTCCAGCGCGGCGTCGAGCTCCCGAGCCAGCTGATCAGACGCGGCACTCTCCGCGCCGGGCAGGGCCCGCACTACCACCAGGCTACCGGCGGGCAAAACCGACAACCGCGCACGCATCAGGTGACGCAGCCGACGCTGCACCCGATGCCGGACGACCGAGTTCCCGATGGCTTTGCTTACGACGAAACCCGCACGTGGCGGAGGAGCGCTCTCCTCCGCCACGTGCGGGTCCGTTCCACCACGCAGATGGACGACGAGGTGCGGGCGTCCGGCCCTGCGCCCCCGGCGCATCGCGGTCGCGAAGTCCTCTCGCCGCCTCAGCCGGTTCTCAGGGGGCAGCACCGCATGGACCTGTGGTCAGTGACTCAGGCCGACAGACGGGCGCGGCCCTTGGCGCGGCGGGTGGCGATGATGGCGCGGCCGGCACGGGTCCGCATCCGCAGCCGGAAGCCGTGGGTCTTGGCCCTGCGCCGGTTGTTCGGCTGGAAGGTGCGCTTGCTCACTCGGGGACTCCAGAGATCTTCGGTGTTCCGGCACGACTAGGCCGAGACAGCTTGTGGACCGTCGCTGGCTGTCACCGTGCGCCCGCGAGGGCAGCGCAACGCCCGAGTCAGCCGCTCAACACCTCTGTATCGGAGGCGGGCCATCGGAGGCAGGCGGCAGCAGCCATCGACAACTCGACCTGGCAACGGTACGCGCGACGCGACCCACAGGTCAAACTCGGACGGCGCACTCCTGTACACAGGCTGTGGACAACGACTTGATGCGCGCGCCTCGCGCTGACTAACGTGGCTGAACTCGGAATCTTTCCCGATCGCCCACGGCGTCACACCCCACGGGTGCCCGCCAACGCCAGCGCCACCCTTGCGAGTGAGAGAGCGTGCCTCGTGGCTGACCTTCCAGCAGACCTCGCAGCGGTCTGGCCTCGGGCTCTTACCGCCATGCTCTCCGACGGCCAACGCCTGGAGTCCAAGGACCAGCGCTGGCTCCAGGACTGCCAGCCGCTGGCCCTGGTCTCCGGCACCGCTCTGTTGGGCGTGCCCAACGAGTACGCCAAGAACGTCCTGGAGGGACGGCTCGCCCCGCTGATCAGCGAGGCGCTCAGCCGGGAGTGCGGCCAGCCGGTCCGGCTCGCGATCACCGTGACCGCGCCGCCGCCCGACGCCGCGCCCGCCGCTCCCGAGCAGCCACCCGCCAGGCCAGAGCCGCCGGCGGACGAGGGTTACGGCGACGACGGCTACCGCGACAGGGACCGCGCTCCCGAGCTGCCCAACGCCCGCCCCGCCTACCCCGAGCGGCACCAGATCCCGCGCCAGGAGAGCCCGCAGTGGCGCCAGCCGCGCGGGGACTACCCGTCCTACGGGCGGCCCGACGGGTATGAGTCGTCCTACGGAGAACAGCAGTACGGCGAACGGCGTTATGGGGAGCAGGCGTACTCCGAGCCGTCCTACCAGGACCAGCGGTACGCCGAGCAGGCCTATGCCGAACAGCAGTACGCCGGGGAGCGGCGCTACCAGGACCAGCGCTACGGACGCTACGAACCGGGTGGCCAGCCGGGCGCCTCGGGCGGCGCCCCCGGCCCGCTGGCCGCGCAGCCGGCACCGGCGACGGGTCCAGGCGAACCGACCGCGCGGCTGAACCCGAAGTACCTCTTCGACACCTTTGTGATCGGCGCGTCCAACCGCTTCGCGCACGCCGCCGCCGTGGCCGTGGCCGAGGCGCCGGCCAAGGCGTACAACCCGCTGTTCATCTACGGCGAGTCGGGTCTTGGCAAGACCCACCTGCTGCACGCGATCGGGCACTACGCGAGGAGCCTCTACCCGGGGACCCGGGTGCGTTACGTCAGCTCCGAGGAGTTCACCAACGAATTCATCAACTCCATCCGCGACGGCAAGGCGGACGCCTTCCGGAAGCGGTACCGCGACATGGACATCCTGCTGGTGGACGACGTCCAGTTCCTCGCCAGCAAGGAGTCCACGCAGGAGGAGTTCTTCCACACCTTCAACACCCTGCACAACGCCAACAAGCAGATCGTCCTCTCCTCCGACCGGCCGCCCAAGCAGCTGATCACCCTGGAGGACCGGCTGCGGAACCGCTTCGAGTGGGGTCTGATCACCGACGTCCAGCCGCCCGAGCTGGAGACCAGGATCGCCATCCTTCGCAAGAAGGCCGTGCAGGAGCAGTTGAACGCGCCCCCCGAGGTGCTGGAGTTCATCGCCTCCCGGATCTCCCGCAACATCAGGGAGTTGGAGGGCGCGCTGATCCGGGTCACCGCCTTCGCGAGCCTCAACAGGCAGCCGGTCGACCTGGGCCTGACCGAGATCGTGTTGAAGGACCTGATCCCCGGCGGCGAGAACGCCACCCCGGAGATCACGGCCGACGCCATCACCTCGGCCGTGGCCGACTACTTCGGCCTGACCATCGAGGACCTGGCCGGCTCGTCGCGGAGCCGGATCCTGGTGACCGCTCGACAGATCGCCATGTATCTCTGTCGTGAACTGACCGATCTGTCGCTGCCCAAGATCGGTCAGCACTTCGGCGGGCGTGATCACACCACCGTGATGCACGCGGACCGCAAGATTCGGGCGCTGATGGCGGAGCGGCGCTCCATCTACAACCAGGTCACCGAACTCACCAACCGCATCAAGAACGGCTGACGGCCCCGCCGGCGGCCCCGCGCCATCGTCCGGGCAGCGGCGCGCGCCTGCCGCGCCCGCACGCCTCCCCACGCCCCCGCACCGCCTTCAGGCGCCCTCGTGCCCACGAGCGCGCCCCCTTCGCGCGCCCGGGTTCCCGCCGCTCCACGGCCCGGTTCGACGTCGGCGACGAGCCGCCGGCACGGGAACGGGCCCGAGGGAGCTGTTCGATTAGCGACGTGGCCCACCATGTTTCCCACAGGTTGGGCGAGTTGTGGCTGTCCACACCCTGTGAGGTTGGCGTGTCGTCCAGAATCGTGTCCACAGGCTGGCGGCTCGGAGACGGCTTCCGCAGGTCAGGTGCCTGTGGATGTGTGGAAAACGATCATCCACAGCCTGTGGACAGCCGCCGCGGGTCGAAGCGCCGCGATCGCGTTATCCACCGCCGAGGACCAGCTACCCACAGGAAAGGGGCAGTTGTACACAGGCAATCCACAGGTTTATCCACTGTTCGGCAACATAACGCGCCGCTTCACTGAGACGAGTGAAACAGGTCACAGTGGAGCGCCTCGTGAGCTGTTGATAACTCTCCGAAATCTGGGGACAGACCTGTTGAGAACTCGGGGTCACCTGGGGATGAGCTGTGGACAGCCGGGCTCTGTCCACAGGGAGGGCTGCTTCATCCACCGCTCCGCCCACAGGGCCTGTGTACAGAAAACAGGCTCTGACCAGGGGAATTGGAGTTATCCACCGTTTCCACAGGCCCTACTACTACGACTACGGATATAAGCCGGGAGACTCGATTCGAAGTGGGGGCTGTGCACAACTGGCCCGGCGACGATCTACCCAGCGCGCCTCGATTTGACTCACCGGAGCACCTACTGTCAGTGCCGTGAGTCAGACTGGTGGCCCAACAGGAAGCCAGCAGGGCGAGCGGCCAGCAACAGCGGGAGGCGGCTGAAGTGAAGATCCGGGTGGAACGCGATGTGCTCGCGGAGGCGGTGGCGTGGGCCGCCCGCAGCCTGCCGGCCCGACCTCCGGTGCCGGTTCTCGCAGGACTGCTGCTGAAGGCCGAGGAAGGGGCGTTGAGCCTCTCCGGCTTCGACTACGAGGTGTCGGCGCGGGTCTCCGTCGAGGTGGAGGTCGAGGACGAGGGCACGGTGCTCGTCTCCGGGCGCCTGCTGGCGGACATCTGCCGCTCGCTGCCCAACCGCCCGGTCGAGATCTCCTCGGACGGCGTGCGGGTCACAGTGGTCTGCGGCTCCTCACGCTTCACGCTCCACACACTGCCTGTGGAGGAGTACCCGGCGCTGCCGCAGATGCCGACGGCCACGGGCACGGTGTCGGCCGAGGTGTTCGCCTCCGCCGTCTCCCAGGTGGCCATCGCGGCGGGCCGGGACGACACGCTCCCGGTGCTGACCGGCGTGCGGGTGGAGATCGAGGGCGACGTGGTCACGCTCGCCTCCACCGACCGCTACCGGTTCGCCGTGCGGGAGTTCCTGTGGAAGCCCGAGGTCGCAGACGTGTCCTCGGTGGCCCTGGTGCCCGCCAAGACGCTGCTGGACACGGCCAAGTCCCTCAGCGGCGGCGACACGGTCTCCCTGGCGCTCTCAGGGGCCGGCGCCGGCGAGGGCCTGATCGGCTTCGAGGGCGCGGGCCGGCGCACCACCACGCGGCTGCTGGAGGGCGATCTGCCGAAGTACCGCACGCTCTTCCCCACCGAGTTCAACTCCGTCGCCGTGATCGAGACGGCCCCCTTCGTCGAGGCCGTCAAGCGGGTGGCGCTGGTCGCCGAGCGGAACACCCCGGTGCGGCTCAACTTCGAGCAGGGCGTGCTGATCCTGGAGGCGGGGTCGAGCGACGACGCACAGGCTGTGGAGCGGGTGGACGCCCAGCTGGAGGGCGACGACATCTCCATCGCGTTCAACCCCGGTTTCCTGCTTGAGGGGCTGAGCGCGATCGACTCCCCGGTGGCCCAGCTCTCCTTCACCACCTCGACCAAGCCGGCGCTGCTGAGCGGACGCCCCGCAGTGGACGCCGAGGCGGACGAGACGTACAAGTACCTGATCATGCCGGTGCGGCTGAGCGGCTGAGCGAGCGCTCCCGGCCGGGAGCTCAGTGGCGGCCGTACGGTTTGAGCTGCGCTTTTGAGCGGCTGACCCCGCAGGTGTGCGCGCGGGGTCGGGCGTAGGCTCGGCGGCAGGTACAACGCTACGAAGGAGTTCCTGATGGAGCTGGGTCTCGTCGGCCTCGGCAAGATGGGCGGCAACATGCGCGAGCGCATCCGCCGGGCCGGTCACACCGTTGTGGGGTACGCCCCCGACACGGAGGCCGCCGATGTGCACAGCCTGCGGGAGATGGTGGATGCGCTGGCCGCGCCCCGGGTGGTGTGGCTGATGGTGCCGGCCGGTGAGGTCACCCAGTCGGTGGTGAACGAGCTGGCGGAGGCGCTCTCCCCGGGCGATGTGGTGGTCGACGGCGGGAACTCCCGCTGGACGGACGACGCCAGGCACGCGAAGGAGCTGGCGGCCCGGGGCATCGGCTTTGTCGACTGCGGGGTCTCCGGCGGGGTCTGGGGCCTGGAGAACGGCTATGCGCTGATGTACGGCGGCGACGCCGAGCATGTGGCCCGGGTGCAGCCGATCTTCGACGCGCTGCGTCCCGCCGGTGAGTTCGGCGCTGTGCACGCCGGCCGGGTCGGTGCCGGGCACTTCGCCAAGATGGTGCACAACGGCATCGAGTACGCGATGATGCAGGCGTTCGCCGAGGGCTGGGAGTTGCTGGAGGCGGCCGAAGAGGTCACGGACGTCCGGGAGGTGTTCCGCTCCTGGCAGGAGGGGACGGTCATCCGTTCCTGGCTGCTGGATCTGGCGGTGCGGGCGCTGGACGACGACGAGCATCTGGCCGCGTTGCGCGGCTATGCGGCGGATTCGGGCGAGGGCCGTTGGACGGTGGAGGCCGCCATCGACCACGCGGTGCCGCTGCCGGCGATCACCGCCTCGCTCTTCGCGCGGTTCTCCTCGCGGCAGGAGGACTCGCCGCAGATGAAGATGGTCGCCGCGCTGCGCAACCAGTTCGGCGGCCATGCCGTCGAGAGTTCGAAGTAGCTTGTCGTCCGGGGAGGTTGGCCCACCGCCGTGCATGTGACACATCTGTCGCTGGCCGACTTCCGTTCGTACGCCAGGGCCGAGGTCGAGCTCGGCCCCGGGGTCACGGCGTTTCTGGGCGCGAACGGCCAGGGCAAGACCAATCTGGTCGAGGCCATCGGCTATCTGGCCACCCTGGGCAGCCATCGGGTGTCGTCCGACGCGCCGCTGGTGCGGATGGGCGCCGAGCGCGCGGTGGTCCGCGCCTCGGTGCGGGAGGGCGAGCGCCAGCAGCTGGTGGAGCTGGAGCTGAACCCCGGCCGGGCGAACCGGGCGCGGCTGAACCGTTCCTCCCAGGTGCGGCCCCGCGATCTGCTGGGCATTGTGCGCACGGTCCTGTTCGCTCCCGAGGATCTCCGTCTGGTGAAGGGCGATCCCGCGGAGCGGCGCCGTTTCCTCGACGAGTTGGTGACGGCGCGGGTGCCCCGGCTGGCCGGGGTTCGCGCCGAGTACGAGCGGGTGTTGAAGCAGCGGAACTCGTTGTTGAGATCCGCCGCGATGGCCCGGCGCCACGGCGGTCGGGGGATGGATCTCTCGACGCTCGACGTCTGGGACCAGCATCTGGCGCGGGTGGGCGCGGAGTTGGTGGTGCAGCGCCTGGCGCTGCTCGACGCGCTGCGGCCGTTGACGGACAAGGCCTATGAGCAGGTGGCGCCGGGGGGCGGCCCCGTGGTCCTGGAGTACCAGGGCTCGGCGGGCGAGCGGTCGGCCGAAGCGGCCGGCCGCGAGGAGCATGTCGCGCTGCTCACCGAGGCGTTGGCCGAGGCCAGGAAGCGGGAGATCGAGCGCGGGGTCACGCTGGTCGGGCCGCACAGGGACGAACTGCTGCTGCGGCTGGGGGACATGCCGGCGAAGGGCTACGCCAGCCATGGCGAGTCCTGGTCGTTGGCCCTGGCGCTGCGGCTGGCGTCCTACGGCCTGCTGCGGGACGAGGGCCCGGAGCCGGTGCTGATCCTGGACGACGTCTTCGCCGAGCTCGACGCGCATCGTCGCAGGCGGCTGGCCGAGTTGGTGGTCTCGGCCGAGCAGGTGCTGGTCACGGCCGCCGTTCCCGAGGACGTTCCCGAGGTGCTGGCCGGCGTGCGGTTCGGCGTCGCGGAGGGGCTGGTGGAGCGTGAGTGAGGTGCCGCGCGCCCGGGAGGGGGGCGACGCTTCGGACGGCCGCCCCGCCCGGGGCGAGGCCGGCGCGGTGCCCGAGCCCTCCGGGGTGGATCTGGCGCGGGTGGCGTTGCGGGCGGCCAAGGAGCGTGCGCGGGCGCGTGGTGCCATGGTTCAGCAGCGTCGCGATGCGCGCCGTGGTGGTCTGCGCTCCGGCGCGCGCGCCGGAGGGCGTGATCCGCTGCCGTTGGGTGCCGCGGTGGCGCGGCTCTCCGTGGAACGCGGCTGGGAGATGCCGCTGGCCGTCGGCGGAGTGCTCGGCCGCTGGCCGGAGTTGGTCGGCCCCGAGGTCGCTCAGCACTGCGCGCCCGAGGGGTACGACGAGCGGACGAGGGTGCTGACGGTGCGCTGCGACGCCACCGCCTGGGCCACTCAGCTGCGGTTGTTGGCGCCCCAGCTGCTGGCGCGGCTCAACGCCGACCTGGGCCAGGGCAGCGTCACCCTGATCAAGGTGCTGGGCCCCGCGGCGCCCGCCGGCCCCCGGGGGCGGCTGCGCGCTCCCGGGAGCAGAGGGCCCGGTGACACCTATGGGTAGGGCTGAGGTTCGGGTCGCCGGAAGTGACGCCGGTCACGTCCGTGAAGGTTGACAGGCGGAAGCGCTGAGCGCCGTTGTGAACGGATCAGGGCCCCGGGTCACATATGGGGAGTCGTCGGAGCCCGGTTGAGGGCGGCACATGCGCGTTGAGAGCCCCGCAAACCGCCGTTACGGTTGGCGCTAGCGGTAGACTGGAGGCAACCGCCCCGTTGCGGACCATGTCGAACGACGCAGCCGCTCCTCAGAGCCGGAGCCGGCTTGTGCTGTGCCAGAAAGGGCGCTTCGTGGCCGATTCCGGCGATGCCAACAAGAACATTTCGTCCTCCCCCGGAGCTTCCCGCGGATCATCTCCCGAATCGACGGAGGACACCCCCTCGTACGACGCCAGCGCGATCACCGTGCTGGAGGGCCTCGACGCGGTCAGGAAGCGCCCGGGGATGTACATCGGATCCACGGGTGAGCGTGGCCTCCACCACCTCGTCACCGAGGTCGTGGACAACTCCGTCGACGAGGCGCTCGCCGGCCACGCGAACCGGATCGATGTCACGCTGCTCGCCGACGGCGGGGTGCGTGTGGTGGACAACGGGCGTGGGATCCCGGTGGACATGGTGCCGTCGGAGGGGAAGCCGGCGGTCGAGGTCGTGCTCACGGTCCTGCACGCGGGCGGCAAGTTCGGCGGTGGCGGGTACGCGGTCTCCGGCGGTCTGCACGGGGTGGGCGTCTCGGTCGTGAACGCGCTCTCCACGCGGGTGTCGGTCGAGATCAAGCGGGACGGCTATCGCTGGACCCAGGACTACGCGCTGGGCGTGCCCACCGCGCCGCTGGCGCGGAACGAGGAGACGGACGACACCGGGACCACGGTGACGTTCTGGGCCGACGGCGACATCTTCGAGACCACCGACTACTCGTTCGAGACGCTTTCCCGGCGGTTCCAGGAGATGGCCTTCCTGAACCGGGGCCTGACCATCGGGCTGACCGACGAGCGCGCGGCGGCCAAGCAGACGGCGGGCGCCGACTCGGCGGCGCCGGCCGACGACGACCAGCCGCGCACGGTCACCTACTACTACGAGGGCGGCATCGCGGACTTCGTGCGCCACCTCAACTCCCGCAAGGGAGAGCCGGTGCACGCCTCGGTGATCGAGATCGAGGCGGAGGACCAGGAGCGGAAGATCTCCCTGGAGATCGCCATGCAGTGGAACAGCCAGTTCAGCGAGGGCGTCTACAGCTTCGCGAACACCATCCACACGCATGAGGGCGGCACCCACGAGGAGGGGTTCCGCGCCGCGCTGACGGCCCTGGTGAACAAGTACGCCAGGGAGAAGAAGCTGCTGCGCGAGAAGGACGACAACCTCACCGGCGAGGACATCAGGGAGGGGCTCACCGCGATCATCTCGGTGAAGCTCGGCGAGCCGCAGTTCGAGGGTCAGACGAAGACGAAGCTGGGCAACACCGAGGCCAAGACCTATGTCCAGAAGATCGTTTACGAGCACTTCACCGACTGGCTCGATCGCAACCCCAACGAGGCCGCGGACATCATCCGCAAGAGCATCCAGGCCGCCACCGCCAGGGTCGCCGCGCGCAAGGCCCGCGATCTCACCCGTCGCAAGGGCCTCCTGGAGACGGCTTCGCTGCCTGGCAAGCTCAGCGACTGCCAGTCCAACGACGCCACCAAGAGCGAGATCTTCATCGTGGAGGGCGACTCGGCCGGCGGCAGCGCCAAGTCCGGCCGGGACCCGCAGTACCAGGCGATCCTGCCCATCCGCGGCAAGATCCTGAACGTCGAGAAGGCCAGGATCGACAAGGTGTTGCAGAACACCGAGGTCCAGGCGCTGATCTCGGCGTTCGGCACCGGGATCCACGAGGATTTCGACATCTCCAAGCTCCGCTATCACAAGATCATCCTGATGGCGGACGCCGATGTCGACGGGCAGCACATCAACACCCTGCTGCTGACCCTGCTGTTCCGCTTCATGCGCCCGCTGGTGGAAGCCGGGCACGTCTATCTCTCGCAGCCGCCGCTCTACAAGATCAAGTGGGGACGCGACGAGTTCGAGTACGCCTACTCGGACCGGGAGCGCGACAGCCTGATCCGGCTCGGCCGGGAGCGCGGCAAGCGGATCAGGGAGGACTCGATCCAGCGGTTCAAGGGCCTGGGCGAGATGAACGCCGAGGAACTGCGGATCACCACCATGGACATGGCCCACCGGGTGCTGCGCCTGGTCACGCTGGACGACGCCGCCGCCGCTGACGACCTGTTCTCCGTCCTGATGGGCGAGGACGTGGAGGCCAGGCGCTCGTTCATCCAGCGCAACGCCAAGGACGTTCGGTTCCTGGACATCTGACGCCGGCCATCCGGCCCCGTACCGCTGATCGAAAGGAATCGGACCCACAGCCATGGCCGACGACATTCCCCCCACCCCGCCGAACCCCGAACTGAACTCGTCGGGAGCCCTGCGGATCGAGCCCGTCACGCTTGAGACCGAGATGCAGCGCTCGTATCTCGACTACGCGATGAGCGTGATCGTCTCCCGTGCGCTCCCCGACGTGCGCGACGGGCTCAAGCCGGTGCACCGGCGCGTGCTCTACGCGATGTACGACGGGGGCTACCGCCCCGAGCGCGGCTACTACAAGTGCGCCCGCGTGGTCGGCGATGTGATGGGCACGTACCACCCGCACGGCGACACCTCGATCTACGACGCCCTGGTCCGGCTCGCCCAGCCGTGGACGATGCGGATGCCGCTGGTCGACTCCAACGGGAACTTCGGCTCCCCCGGCAACGACCCGGCCGCGGCCATGCGGTACACCGAGTGCCGGTTGGCCCCGCTGGCCATGGAGACGCTGCGGGACATCGACGAGGAGACCGTCGACTTCCAGGACAACTACGACGGGCGGAACCAGGAGCCGACGGTGCTGCCGTCGCGCTTCCCGAACCTGCTGGTCAACGGCTCGGCCGGGATCGCGGTCGGCATGGCGACCAACATCCCGCCGCACAACCTGCGCGAGGTCGCGGCCGGCGCCCAGTGGTATCTGGAGCACCCGGACGCCAGCCCGGACGAGCTGCTGGACGCGTTGATCGAGCGGATCAAGGGCCCCGACTTCCCGACCGGTGCGCTGGTGGTCGGCCGCAAGGGCATCGAGGAGGCGTACCGCACCGGGCGCGGCTCGATCACCATGCGGGCCGTGATCGAGGTGGAGGAGATCCAGGGCCGGCAGTGCCTGGTGGTCACCGAGCTGCCGTACCAGACCAACCCGGACAATCTCGCGCAGAAGATCGCCGAGTTGGTCAAGGACGGTCGGGTCAACGGCATCGCCGACGTCCGCGACGAGACCTCCTCGCGCACCGGGCAGCGCCTGGTGATCGTGCTCAAGCGGGACGCCGTCGCCAAGGTGGTGCTCAACAACCTCTACAAGCACACCGATCTGCAGACCAACTTCGGCGCCAACATGCTGGCCCTGGTGGACGGCGTGCCGCGCACGCTGTCGCTGGACGCGTTCATCCGCTCCTGGGTGGCGCACCAGATCGACGTGGTGGTGCGGCGCACCCGTTACCGGCTGCGGAAGGCCGAGGAGCGGGCGCACATCCTGCGCGGCCTGCTCGCCGCGCTGGACGCGATCGACGAGGTCATCGCCCTGATCCGGCGCAGCGACACGGTGGACGTCGCGCGTCGGGGCCTGATGGGCCTGCTGAGCATCGACGAGATCCAGGCCAACGCGATCCTGGAGATGCAGCTGCGCCGGCTGGCCGCGCTTGAGCACCAGAAGATCACCGCGGAGCGCAACGAACTCGAGGCGCGGATCCGCGAGTACAACGCGATCCTGGCCTCCCCGGAGCGGCAGCGGCAGATCATCGGCGAGGAACTGACGGCGATCGTCGACAAGTTCGGCGACGACCGGCGCTCCGCGCTGGTGCCGTTCGAGGGCGACATGTCCATCGAGGACCTGATCGCCGAAGAGGACATCGTGGTCACCATCACCCGTGGTGGCTATGTGAAGCGCACCAAGACGGACGACTACCGCGCCCAGAAGCGCGGCGGCAAGGGAGTGCGCGGCACCAAGCTGCGCGAGGACGACATCGTCGACCACTTCTTCGTCTCCACCACCCACCACTGGCTGCTGTTCTTCACCAACAAGGGCCGGGTCTACCGCGCCAAGGCGTACGAGCTGCCGGACGCCAGCCGCGAGGCGCGCGGGCAGCATGTGGCGAACCTGCTGGCCTTCCAACCCGACGAGGAGATCGCCGAGATCCTCGCCGTCCGGGACTACGAGGCGGCTCCCTACCTGGTGCTGGCCACCAAGTCCGGCCTGGTGAAGAAGACCATGCTCAAGGACTACGACTCCCCGCGCTCGGGCGGCGTGATCGCCATCAACCTGCGCGAGATGGCGGACGGCAGGGACGACGAGCTGATCGGCGCCGAGCTGGTCTCCGCCGCCGACGACCTCCTGCTGATCAGCAAGAAGGCCCAGTCGATCCGCTTCACCGCGACCGACGACTCGCTGCGCCCGATGGGCCGGGCGACGTCGGGGGTGAAGGGGATGAGCTTCCGCGAGGGCGACGAACTGCTCTCGATGAACGTGGTCCGCGCCGGCACCTTCGTTTTCACGGCGACGGACGGCGGGTACGCGAAGCGCACCCCGGTCGACGAGTACCGGGTGCAGGGACGTGGCGGTCTCGGCATCAAGGCCGCCAAGATCGTCGAGGACCGCGGCTCCCTGGTGGGCGCCCTGGTGGTGGAGAACACCGATGAGATCCTCGCCATCACGCTGGGCGGTGGAGTGATCCGCACGCGGGTCAATGAGGTCAGGGAGACCGGCCGTGACACCATGGGCGTTCAGTTGATCAACCTGGGTAAGCGGGACGCCGTCGTGGGTATCGCGCGCAACGCCGAGGCTGGTCGCGAGGCCGAGGAAGTCGAGGCCGAGTCCACCGACGAGACTCCGCAGGAGTCCGAGGTGGGCACTGTGGCCCCGGGCGCAGAGGAGTAGAGCGTGAGTGGAGCCATCGGCGCGTCCGGAGGCGGCGCGGGGGGCGAGGAGTCGCCGCGTCACCCCGAGTCGCCGCCCCCGGGCGGCTATGGCTTCGGTGCCGGGGATGGCGCCCCCCGGCAGGAGTCCGCAAACGACCCTTCTCGTGGGGGAACCACCATGACCAGTGCCAGACCCGCGGACTCGTCGCATCCGCAGGGCCAGGGCTACGGCAGTGCCGACCAACAGCACTACCACCCGCCGCAGGCGTACCCGGCGCCGCCCGGCGCGGCGCCGACGGTGGGCCAGCAGCCCTCACAGCCCTCGCCCGCCCCGCGCGCGCGGGGCGGCAAGCAGCAGACCCAGGGCGGCGGCGTGCGCCGACCGCGCACGGGGGCGCGCACCGTTCCCCGGGTCCGCAAGGCCCGGCTGCGGGTGGCCAAGGCCGACCCGTGGTCGGTGATGAAGGTCAGCTTTCTGCTGTCCATCGCCCTGGGCATCTGCACCATCATCGCCGTCGCCGTGCTGTGGATGGTGATGGACGGCATGGGCGTCTTCTCGACCATCGGCGAAACGATCACTCAGGCGACGGAGACGGACGACGAGAGCGGTTTCGACCTTGTCTCCTTCCTTTCGCTGTCGCGCGTGCTGATTTTCACCTCGGTGATCGCCGTGATCGATGTGGTCCTGGCCACCGCCCTGGCCACGCTCGGAGCCTTCCTCTACAACCTCTCGGCCGGCTTTGTCGGCGGCGTCGAAGTGACCCTCGCCGAGGACGAGTGACCCCGCCCAATCGATTTGGGCGGTGGCCAGGGCATGCGATAGCCTTGCTGCGCACGCGGGGCTATAGCTCAGATGGTTAGAGCGCATCCCTGATAAGGATGAGGCCACAGGTTCAAGTCCTGTTAGCCCCACCAGCGTGAACGGCCCCGGGCAGAGATGCCCGGGGCCGTTTGACGCCTTTCGTTGACGACAGTCGCGACCTTTGGGCCCCTACTTGCCTCCGCTGAGCAGCTCCGACAGCAACTCAGCAGCGGCACGCTGGTCTTCACCGACAACCTGGGTGTACACATCCAGGGTCATCCGGATCTGGCTGTGCCGGAGGATCGCCTGGGCGGCCTTCGGGTGGACCTTGAGGAAGGCCAGTAGAGTGCCACAGGTGTGACGGGAGAGTCGCACGGTGATCCGCCGGACGTCCTTGACCTTCTCCACCAGGGTGTCGAAGGTGCGGGAGAACCCACGCGGCTCGATCGGCCCACCGTGGCGCTCGGTGAAGATCAGGTCCTCCCCTGGCTCCTGATGCCAGTGCTCACCGGCCCGCTCCTTCTCCTCTTGCTGAATGAGCTGCCGCTCGCGCAGCGCATCGGCGCAGAACACCGGTAGCGGCAGCGGAGCCTGTGAGGAGTCGGTCTTGAGCTTCTTGAGGACGAGTCTCCCCTTCTGTCGCTGCACCTGGTGGACGGGGGTGAACTGCTCGTTGTCGAAGTCGACGTCCTGCCACCGGAGACCGAGAATCTCGCCTCGGCGCAGTCCCAGGGAGAGCAGCAGCACGAAGGCTGCGTAGAGCCGGTGGTGGCGGACCGACTTCAGAAAGGTGATCGCCTCCGTGGCCGACCACGGCTTGCGCTCGGGCTTGTCCGTCGTCGGCATGTCCACCAGCTCGGCGACATTGCGGGTCACCAGCTCTTCCCGGCGGGCCCTGTTGACGGCGTTCCGGAGTACCCGAAGCACCTCCTGCCGGGTGGGTGCCGGAACGCCGTCCTTCTTCATCTTCGCCAGGGCTTGCCGCACTTGGGCGGGGGTCAGCCGGATCAGCGACTTCTTGCCCAAGTGCGGGATGAGGTAGAGGCGGACCTTGCCTTCGTACTTGGCGTACGTGTTGTGCTCGGTGTTCGGCTCGACAATCTCCATGAGCCAGTAGGTCAGCCACTCACCGACCTTCCAGGACCGGGACGGGACTGGAACCCCTTTCCGCTCCTGGTCCTTGAGGGCACTCAGCTTGTCGTCCACCTCGTCATAGGTGGCGCCGTAGCGATCCACCCGGACGCTATTCCCCTCGGTGTCGGTGACGTACACCCGCCCGTGGTAGCGGCCGTCCTTGCGCTTCGAGATGGTGCCCGCGCCGTTGGGGCGTCGCTTGGCCATTCAGTCGTCCTCTTCGAGCTGGTGGTTCATGAAGGTGTGAACAGCGTCCGCGGGAATCCGGCGGGCCCGGCCGACGCAGAAGCTGCGGAGCTGGTTGGTGCGGATGAGGTCGTAGACCTTGGAGCGGCTGAGTCGAAGCGCAGCCATGACTTCGGGAACGGTGAGAGCCTGCGGAGCCCCGGCGGGCGTGGCGGTGGACACGGTTCACCTCGTTGTCGTTCGCGAGTGCGCGAAGGAGGGCCGGAGCGCTTGGCTCCGGCCCTCCCGTGTCGGTTACATCGGTTACATCGGTTACAGCGCAGGTCAGGGGCCTGTTTGGTGTAACCGGTGGGTGGGGTGTAACCGATTCGCTGCGGTTACAGGGGGAGCGGTCCGTTGGTCGGCGTGACCGATGCGTATCGGTTACGGGTCTCCGGATCGGTTACGTCGTCGCTGCTGGTCAGCATGGGGGTGGTGGGGGTTGTAACCGGTGTAACCGATGGTTCCGCAGGGGGCGGGCAGTAGCGGTTCCACGCGTCGGTCAGGTCGTCGCGGTGGTAGCCCTTGGTGGGCTGGCCGCCGATGCGCAACGCTCGTGGTGCGATGGGCTTGCCCTTTGCCGTGACGTATTCCTTGAGCATCTTGGAGAGGCGGCGTGGGGTGAGGGCTTGGCCGTCCAAGTCGCCCCACGGGGACTCTTCCAGTTTGTTGAGCACGTGGAGGATTTCGACGGTGGAAAGGGCCGCCTCACCGGGGAACACATGGTCCCTCAGGTCGCTCAGGAGGCGGACCCCCAGGGAGGTTCGGTCGTCTTCGTTAACGGCGGTGACCAACTCGACGCACGCCGCTCGCGCGCGCTCTGGCCAGTGGCCGCCGGCCGCGTCGGCGACGGCCAGCAGTGGTTCCCATACGTCAGCCGGGCGGTCGGTGATGCCGTCGGGCATTTCGGGGAAGACGCCGTCGATCTGGTCGCGGACCTGGGCGGCCCAGGTAGCCAACTCGTCTCGAAGGGCGTTGCCCTGGGGCTCGTTGGTGCGGTGTCGGTAAGGCTCGATCGGCTCGTTGTGAGCGCGGCGACGCATGCGGATGATGACGCTGCGGGCCTTGATGGTGTCGGGCAGATGGCCCAGTCCGGCGAGGGCGACGGCACAGTAGGAGGGGAAGGCGACCACGGTCTGACTGCCGCCGTCCCCGACGCAGCGGTAGGAGACGCCGGAGCGGCGGTGGCCGGCGTTCAACAGGCCGCGTAGGTCTTCGTTGTCCTTGGCCTTGGGGCCGAAAACGGTGTCGATCTCGTCGAAGAGGACGACGGGGCGTCCGGCTTGGTCGGCCACGGCGCGAAAAAGCGCGGCCGGGGAGGCGTTGACCGCGTGCATCGGGTTGGGGGTCAGGGTGGAGATGATCTCCAATGCGCGCGTCTTGCCCGACCCGGGCTCGGGACTCAGGAAGGCGATCCTGGGAGTGGAATCGAAGCAGCTCAGCAGGTGGGTGTGCGCGTTCCAGAGCACCACGGCGACCGTGGCCGCCTCAGAGGGGAAGGCGTTGAACCTGCGGTGGAACGCCTCCACCCTGTCGAGGAGTTGGGCGCCGTTGATGGGCTGCTCAGTCATGCGGCGGCCCTCCTTCCAGTGGTGGTGGCCTGGGGGTGACGGTTGGTGTGGTGGTGGCAGGTTGTGCGGTGGGTGTTGTGGTCGGCGACCAGCTCGACGACCTGACGGCGCCCCACGGCGCGGCGCATGCGTCCGCAGGAGCACCACGAGGTGGCCGTGGGGACGGTGCGCCAGTCCGGCGGGCAGATCACGTCCAAGCCCCCGATGGGGTGACGGCAGTCCCCCAACTGCGGGTCAGGGATAGGAACGGCGCCTTCGGCGGCGTCCTTCGGGGCGCACTCGGCCGGTGGGTCGCAGGTTGGGTGGGCGACCTCGGGCCGGGGCGACTTCGGTTGGCCTTCCAAGGGGGGAGGAGGGTGGGGTGTCATGCCGCCTCCCGGGGGCGGGCTTTGCGGAGGGAGCTGTCGAGGGCGCTGCGGATCGTGGCGCGGCACTCGGCAGCGGTGAGTCCTCGGGCCTCTCCCGCCGCTTGGAAGGCGTCCTCGACCGCGTGGCGGGGGATGTCGCCCCATGCGACGAACCGTCCCACTTTGAAGGCGCATCGGTTGAGTGTGTCGTTGCCCTGCCCTTCGGGGGCGGCGGCGACGATGGCGCATTCCTGTCCGAGGGCGGCGCGTGCGGCCCGGCTGCCGCTGACCTCGGGGAGCTTCAACGGGCCGGCCGGGCGGGGTGGTGTGGGCCGGAGCAGGGTCAGCAGCCAGTCGGGCAGGGGCGCGAGGGGGGCGGGGTCGGTCACCTCGTAGGCCCGGCCGTTGACGAGGCTGCCGGGCGCGACGACGTATCCGCCGCTCGCGCGGGTGTCGATGAGCGGTCCCAGCTTGCCGGCGGTGTTGCCGAGCCGGACACCGGCCGGGGCGGTGAAGTACAGGTGGGCCCCATGGCTCGCGGTCCGGACGCGGTAGGTGATCGGGACGGCCTGCCCGGTGCGCTCGCAGAGCGCCTCGAAGGTCGTCACGCCGCCAGGCGTGTCCATCTGATCCTTGGCGGTGTCGAGGTCGACCACGATCAGCCCTGCCGGGCCCGTGGCCAGGCCAATGTTGTAGGGCCGCTGCTCCCAGCACGCCCGGATCAACTCCGGGTCGGTGGTGGCGCGTTGCTCGGGCTTGAGGTGCCCGGCCAGGCACCGCCCGGCACGGGGGCAGTGGCGTTCGGGGTGCCCGGCGGGCCGCTTGTCGCCCGGCCGGAGAGGGAAGACAGGCCAGCCGCGCGCGGCGGTGGCCAGTGCGGTGTTCAGCAGCGCCGCACGGGGGTCAGATGTCATCCTTGGGTGGTCCGTTCCTCTCGTAGGGACGGGTTGGCCGGGGCGGCGGACTGCATTGGCGTGGAGACCGCCGCCCCGGGGTGTCAGTACGACTCGGAGACGCAGCAGTCGCAGCGGCCGTCGCAGGGCATGGCGTCGTCGTACTCGCGCTGCTCGCAGTCGGGGCAGCCGCAGTAAGTGAAGGTGCCGTCGAGAAACTCGGCGAAGCACTCGAAGTCGTCGTCCACGGTGGCCTTTCAGTCGTTCGGGCCCGGTCTGTCCGGTCCCCCGCCCGACCCCGACGCGCCGCCCCTTGCACAGGCAGTCCATCGAGGTCGGACGGGCGTCCGTCAGACGCTGGTGAGCGCGTGGGAGTGCACCCGCTCGAACCCCTCGGTGGCCAGCTGGTTGGCGGTGGGGATGAGGGTGTGCTGGTGGGTCAGCACGTCGGCCGGTACCTGTCGGGTGCGGGCGGCGTTGCGCGTGCGGCAGTCCTTCAGTGGCACGTGGAAGAGCACGGCGACGGCCGGGCAGCGGTAGTAGCGGGCCCGGGCCAGCAGCCCGCGGCGCACGTGGCCCATCAGGTTGGTGGAGTCGACGATGCTGGTCAGTCCGCGTGCCATCCGGGCGTCCAGAAGAAGGTTCTGGATTTCGGCGGCGGGCGGGGTGGCGGATTGGTCGGTTTCATCGTCGGCGACCAGGCCCCGGAAGACATCGAGGCAGACCCGCCAGGTCGGCGGGTACTGGCTGGCGAAGGTGGACTTGCCGGCGGCGCTTGGGCCGACCAGTACGATCAGTTCGCCGGGTGTGATGTCGATCAACGAGCTTCCCCTCAGTGGTGGTTGATGGTGCGGTTGGCGCGGCCGGAGAGACCGCTGGCGGCGATGATGTGGTCGTGGTCGAAGGCCAGCGGCGGGAGCGCGTCGAGCGGCCACCAGGCGGCGCGACGGGCGTCGTCTCCGGCGGTGGCGATGGTGCCGACCGGGACCAGCGCGAGGTGGGCGACGGTGATGTACCGGCCGCGCGGGTCACGCCCGGGGGCGTCGAAGATGCCGACCTGGCTCAGGTCCGAAGCGTCGACGGTGACGCCGGTCTCCTCGGCCAGTTCGCGGACGGCGGCCTCAAGCGCGGTCTCCCCAGGGTCGACATGGCCGCCGGGCAGCGCCCACATGCCCACGAAGGGGTCCCAGCCTCGTTCGATCAGCAGGATGCGTCGGTCGGGCGTGACAGCCAGGACGTCAGCGGTGTAGCGGATGGTCTCGAAGGTCTCGATGGACACGGGTGCTCCTCAGCGGTTGTTGATGGTGCCGTTGGCCTTGCCGAACAGGCCGGTGGCGCTGATGTTTTGGGTGATGTGGGTGGTGGCCCGCTGCTCGCTCTCCCGGGCCTCACCGGCGGTGCTGGTCTTGCAGGTGGTGCGGATGAGGGCGACGGCGGCGGTGATGGAGCCGGTGGCGATGGCCAGGGCGATGGCGGCGG
Organism: Streptomyces profundus; assembly: GCF_020740535.1. Classification (NCBI taxonomy): domain Bacteria; kingdom Bacillati; phylum Actinomycetota; class Actinomycetes; order Kitasatosporales; family Streptomycetaceae; genus Streptomyces; species Streptomyces profundus. The sequence continues at coordinate 3,390,721 of NZ_CP082362.1, read as the reverse complement.
TCATCAGTCCTCCACTCGCGGTGGCGATGAGGCCGGAGCCGTAGCCGATGCCGGCGCCGGCCGCTCCGATCCCGGTGCCGCCGGCGGCGACCATCAGAGCGGTGTCTTTGGCGCGTCCCGACATACGTGTCTCGGTCGGGGCGGGCGCCGCCGGGGCCGTGGTGGGCACGTCGGGGGTGGTGCCGGTCTGTTGGATGAGGGCGGCCAGCAGGGCGAGTTGGTGGGGGGTGAGGTCGGCCCCGGGCCGGGGGTGCACCAGTGGCCCGGGGGCCGGGTTGGGGGTGTGGTGGTCGGTGCGGCGGAGGGTGTAGTGGGGCGGATCGGGGGTGGTGTTCATTGGGTCTCCAGCGGCGCGGGTCGCTTGTAACCCGGACTTGTCACTTCGCTTGTCCTCCGCTTGTCACTTGTTACTTGTCTGCCACTTGTCACCCGCAGGTCAGATGGGGGTTACAGGCGCCACAGCCCCTCTGAGGGGGCCTCTGTGGGACAAGTGACAAGCGGGCGCGTCAGTCCTGGTTCGGATCGTCGGATACGTGCGTCCGGTGGACGTAGCGGGCCTTGGTGCCTTCGCCGACCCGGACGATTTCACCGGCCTCCGCCCACTCCTTGAGCCAACGCTGGATCACCGGACGCCGGGTTCCGAAGTCGCCCTTGAGGGCCCGCTCCATAGCCGATGCCCCGGTACCGTTCGACCCGGCGGCGAGCACGAGTTGCAGCGCGGCTTGTTTCGCATCGGGTTGGTCGGTGTCTTGGTGGCCGGTGGTCCAGGTTGTGGGGTCTGACCAATCGGTGTCGTCGTCCTGGCCTTGCGCGCTGTTGGCTGTGCGGTCGGCGGTGGGGGCGTTGAACATGGCCTCCAGCTCGTCGGGGGTGGGGGTGTGGAGGGTGGGTTCGCGGGGGGTGTCCCAGTCGGCGGTGGCCGACCACTTCGGGCCCGACTTGCCCCCGCCGCCGGCCGGTCCGCTGTCGTTGCCGGCGGGGGTGGTGGCGGGCTGGCTCCACAAATGGCCGCAGCGGTCGAGGAGCCAGCGTTGGGTGTAGTCGGTGCCGGCCGCGTCCAGGGACGGCTTGTCGAGCTGGGGGCGGCGCGAGCTGGTGGCCGCGCATACCTCCTCGATCTGGCCGGGGGTGATGCGGGGTGCCCGGCCGCGGGCGGGAGCCTTGCCGTCGGTGCCGACCAGCAGGGAGCCGGGCCCGTCGAAGGATTCCTCAACGGACAGGGCCCGCCAGCCGAAGAGGTGCCCCAACTCGGCGTCCTCGGTCGCCCCAGTGGAGACGCGGTTGGACGCCATCTTGCGGACCATGGGATCCGGCAGCACATCCTGGGTGACGCGCAGAGCGGAAATCACCGCCCGGATGGCCATGGCGCGGGCGATCCGGATGACTTCCGCCACGCCGGCCAGGACCTTGGCGGCTTCGCGGGTGGCGGCGACTTCGGCGCCTTCGTCGACGATGATGACGATCTCCGGCAGCGTGGGGCCGACGGGGAGCTTGTCGTCGTCCTTGTCGCGCATGGCGTCCTGGTAGGCGACCTTGCGGGCCTTGGCGATCCGCACGGCGGCGGCCAGCATCTTCTTCGCCTCACCCACGGTGGAGGCGACCCAGTCCACGCCGGGGGCGGGGATGTCCGCGCTCGACCAGCGGCCCACACCTTCGTTGTTCTGTGCTTCGCGCCAGGCGTGCAGCCAGGGCAGACCGAGGGAGCCGCCGTTGAGGTCGATCACCCACACCAACGAGTCGTTGGTCTGGTTCAGGCGGGCGATCAGGGAGTGGAGCCAGTTGGTCTTGCCGGTGCCGGTGGTGCCGGTGACGATGGTGGACGCCTGCCTCAGGTCCAACTCCGCCTGCCCACCATCGGACAGGAGCGCGAGGGGCACGGGGTTGTTGATGGTGGTGACCTCGGCCATCTCTTCCACGGGGAAGGCAATCGCTTGCCCGGCCATCGACTTGGTGGTGACCTTGACCAGCGCCAGACGCCGGGTCACACCCTCGTGAACGGCCACCCCACATCCGCTGGGAAGGTCGAGGTCGGAGGCGAGCGCGGCGGTCCGGTCGCTGATGGCCTTGCGGGTGGTGCCGCCGGCCGGGAGCTTGACCTCGATGGTGTAGCCCATCCCGGTCGGCCACTGCTCGATGGCCACGATCTCCGCGCCCTCGATCCGACACACCCGCGCAAGGCGCTCGACCCACTCGACGGCCATCTGCCGCCGCGTGCCGATCCGCAACGCGGTGGCCCGGCGGGCCTGTTCGGTCGTCTCGTGCGCTCCGACCCCGGCACCGAGAGTGCCTGCCAGGGTGGCGCCGACGGCCAGGGAGCCGAGCGCGGTCATGGTCAGCGGCCCGTCCCCGGCCAACGCGGCGGACGACCAGGAGCCGGCTGCCAGGCAGCACACCGAGCGGAACGCGACGCCCGCATCGTTCATCCGGCGCCGCAGACCAGAGATGGCGGTGCCGACCGCGCCAGCCGCCCCGACGACGGCCGCCCAGGTTGGGGGCACTCCGGCGGAGTGGGCCAGGCTGGTGGTCACCAGCGTCCCGGCGGCGGCGTTGATGGTGCCCGAGAGCGCTCCGTGTCGCGCGGTCCAATCCACCGCCGGGCGCTTGTTGTTGCTGCTCAAGACGGTTTCCTTCCAAGAAGCGGGCGGCCCCCGGCGACGTGGTGTCGCCGGGGGCCGCCCAATAGTCCAGGTGGTGAGGTGGGGTTAGACGTTCCACTTCCGCTCGGCCTCGACACCGTTGCGCGGGTTGTCGATCCGCTCCAGATCGGCGGCGTGGGCCTTGCGGTAGACGGCCGGGACCTCCTCCAGCGCGGTGATCACCTTGGACATGGCCCGGTACCCGACGCCGATCTCCTCGACGACCACGCGCTCGACCGGCAGGTTCTCTGCCGACTTCTCCGCCAGCACCCGCACGGTCTCCTGGACCAGCCCCATCGCGATCGGCAGATCCTCGATCAGGGCCTGAAACTCGACCATCTTCTCCGGATCGAACGTGCGCGCGGCCTGAAGCATGACCTCAGCCGCATCCGACAGGCGCACGAACGTGGTCGTCTCGTCCATGGTCTTCTTCTCCTCACGCGTCCGCGTGTCATCGAGAACTTCGTCGTCCTGGTCATTGATCTTGCCGAGCACCACCCGCGCGAGCTTCCCGATCACGCCAGGCACCGCCCGCCCGCCCGGCTCGACGCGGGCCGGATCGTTGACCCGCTCACCCGGAACGCCCTGACCATCAAGGGCCGCGTCCCGGGCCGCCTTCGCGTCGCGGGCCTTGCCCATCAGCCGATCCCACACCGCCCGCGCCCGGCGCCAGGCCCGAATCGGGTGGAGCGGGTGCCGCAACCAGGAGGCCAGCCCCACCACCCCAGCCGCCACGCCCGCCGCGGTAGCGCGGGCCCGGTAGCGCAACTTCGAGGCGCGAAGCGCCTTGCGGCGAGCCTCAGCCACCGCATCCGCCGACGGCGGCTGACCGGTCTTCGGGTCCAGCCCCGCCTCCTCGCGGGCCTTCTCCCGCCCCTTCTTCTCCCGGGCCGCCTCATGCTGCGCGGCACGAACCTTCCGAGCCCTGTACCAGGAACCGAGCCCATCAACAGCCCGACCAGCGGCGGCACCCAGGCGCCGCCGCTGGTTCTGGCCCGGTCGCCAGTCACCTGTCCCCGTGCGGTGTTCGGAGCGGTTGGCCTTGGACAGGTCCACACCCGTACCGCCACCACGCGCCGACCGGCCGGGCGACCCGCTGCCGGTGCTGCCGTGGTGAGTGACGGGACTTGAACCCGTCACTCGCCCCCGACCGGAGGACCGCACCTCTTCCGGGCGGCGCATCCGGGGAAGCGCGCTGGACAGCATCGTCCTCGACCCCCCGCCCCCGCCCCACCGCGCGGGCTGAACACGACCGCCAGCACCGGTCGGCGTCTGCACGCGCCGACCATCCGCGCCGCGCAAGCGGCTCTCCCGCCACCGCAAGCGATCCGTCTTGGCCCGCGACCGCTCCCGGCGGCGGGCCACCCACATCGCGCCCGCCACCCCCGCCGTCGCGACCCCGGCCGCGACCAACCCAGCGGGCCCAGCCACCGCGACCGCCCCGGCGGCCACCCCGCCAGCAGCGTTCGCCCCGGCCGCCAACACAGGCCGCCCCGGCAACCCCTCAGGCTCACCCGAAGACGAAGCCGCGGGCTTCTCCTCATCCGGTGGAACCACGGGGGTTACCACCACTTCCGTCGTCGTATCCGTCATCCTGAACAAGTCCCTTCACTGGGACCCCAAAGGGGCAGCCCTGTGCCTCGCGAGCGAAGGCCGCCCCGTTGGGGAGATTGGGACTGCGCTGCTGGTCAGATCGTGACCAGCAGCGCAGCGGGGAACAGCCCCACGGTGAGGTGGAGCGCCTGGTCGACCAGCGGCATCCCACCCCGGTCCACAAAGCCCGACGATCCGGTGTGGGTCATCCACCACCGCACCGGCCACCGCCGATCGATCACGCTGTGGGTCACATGTACCCACCCAAGCGAGGTGGTCAGGCTGGCCACGGACAGCGGCAACCCGACCGCCCAGGCCAGCAGCGTCAGCACGGCCACCGTGGTGGCGGTGTGGGTGCCGGCGTGGAGTTGGTTGACGCCCCACCCGTGGTGGTGACGCCCCGGGCCCGACTCGCCGGTTTCGGTCTCGGGCTCGGTCCAGCCGGCCTTCCGGCCAGACTGGCGATCGGACTGGAACAGATAGTCCGCCGCGTGATGAGCCACGAACAGCCCAAGGAACGCAGCGGCGAACACCGAAAGATCAGACACGAGAACTCTCCAGACAGGGAGAAGAAGGAACCGCAGTTCAGGCGGCGACCGACCAACCGCCGCCCTGGTCGGCGCAGAGGTTGCACATGCCGATCGAGGTGGGGATGCAGTAGCCGCGGTCGCGCCCGCACTGCGGGCAGACGCGCCGCGCGGCCACCGCCGCTCCGATCGCCCGCCACATCGCTGGCGTCATCGGGCGCACGGGCTTGGCCAGGTCGATCCGGTAGAGGTAGGCGACCAGCGGCGGTCGGCCCCGCCGGCGGGGCCGCTCCACCTGCGCGACTGGGTCCTGACCGCCCGGCCGCAAACCGGCCGCGCGCAGCTGGCGGCGCGTGGCCAGTCCATCGGGTGCCAGGCGCCAGCGGTAGGTGGAATGGTGCCGCTCACGCTGCCGCCTCCCCGGCCGCGAGGTGTCGCGTGGCCAGGCCGTGGAGCGCGGTTTCGGCCTGTTGGGGGACGACGCCGTTGCCCAACAGGCGGAGTTGTTGGGTGCGGGTGAGGCCGGGGACGTCGGTGACCCACCCCGAGGGGAGTCCCATCATCCACTCGACCATGTGTGGGTTCAGCCGTCCTCGATGGTCAGTTGCCCAGGGGGCACGGCGGCCCGTGACCGCTTCCCAGCGCGCGATGGCCGGGGCGAACCGGCCCCAACACTGCGGGCCGCGTCCGTCAGCGTCTCCCCATGCCCCCAGTCCGGATTCGCTCCGCTGCTGCTCTTCGCGTCCGTGGCTGTGGGCGTCGGCAACAGCGCGCCGGCCAGGGTCGGGTTCCCGCGTGGGAAGGTCGGCGAGGTGCGGTCGGCGTCGGCCGCCATCGGTGTGGGCAGCAGGTTGACCACCACCTCGTTCAGCGGGCGGGCGTTCGTGCCGATCAGGTTCGAGCGGCCCGAGCGCCAGTCCCGCGCAGCCGGCGTCGGCAGTAGGGAGACTGCTGTGCGCAGGTCCGGTCCACCGGTGCCGTGCGTCCCGGTCCCGTTGGTGTCCGAGGTGCGGGGCGTCGGCAGCAGTGGCGAGGACGAACAGCCTCTTGCGGCGGTGCGCCGCGCCGACATCGGACGCTGCCGTAACGTCCCATTCCGCATCGAACCCGAGACCGGCAAGGTCGGCGAGCACTCGGTCGAAGCCCCGTCGAAGGTGGCCCGAGACGTTCTCAAAGACCCCGAACTGGGGTCGTAGAACGCGAAGGGCACCAGCGATCCAGGGCCAGATGTGCCGCTCATCAGCAGTCCCTCTCCTCGAGCCGGCGTCGGAGAACGGCTGGCAGGGATAGCCACCGCACACCACATCCACCGGCTCGACGTCCGCCCAGTCCACCGACCTGATGTCACCCAGGTTGGGCACCCCCGGGAACTGCGCCGCGAGAACCGCGGCTGCCCCCGGATCGGGATCGGCCACCCACGCCACCCGGCCTCCGAACACCCGGGCCACGGCCACATCCAGCCCGCCGTAACCCGAACACACCGACCCGACCCGCAACGGGGCACTCACACCCCCACCCCCTGCTTCAGGTCGGCGTAGAGTCCGGTGACCCAGCCGGTTGACCAGCCGCACAGGTCGGCGGCCTGCCGGATGGACAACCCGGCCTCGAACGCAGCGGCCACGGTCTCTCGCGCAAGCGGCTTCTCTTGCTGCTCGGCAGCCGGGCCAGCGGCCAGCAACTCAGCACGACGCTGGGCTGCCCGCTCCTGTTCGGCGCGGGCAGCGGCTTCCTTCCGCGCGCGCTCGGCAGCCTGCTGAGCCTCACGCTCGCGCTCGGCCTGTTCACGGGCCTGGTCCGCCTGTTCACGGGTCTGGCGTTCGTGTTCACGCTCCCGCGCCTGGTGTTCAAGCCGGAGGCGTTCTTGTTCACGCTCGTGCTCGGCCTGTTCACGGGCCAGCGTGGCGGCGTGCTCCCGCTCGTCCCGAGCAAGGCGCGCCTCGTGCTCCCGCCGCTCTCGTTCGCGGCGTTCCTCGCGGTCGGCGGCGGCCTCGCGGTCGGCGCGCTCACGCTGTTCACGATCGTGGGCGGCCTGTTCACGGCGCTCCCGCTCGGCCTGTTCCCGGGCCTCTCGGGCGGTGACAGCGGCGGTCAGGGCGCGGCGGTAGGCCAGGCTCGCCTCACTGGAGACGATCAACAGCAGCGGCGCGACGGCATGGACCGCCACCCCGACCGGATCGCTCTTCAAGGCGCTGCCGGCAGTGTTCAGCCCGAGGGTCATCAGCCCGGTCATCCACCGCAACAGCACAGGCCAGCCACCCGCCTTGCCCCCGACACGGGCCAGCGCCGCGTCCAGCCGAACCACGATGACCACGGCCGCGTCCACCACGATCGGCAGGATCGGTGCCGTCCACTCCCAGCCGTCCGGGGTCACCCCACGAACCAGCGGCGTGACCGTGAGGACGGAGTAGACGACGGCGCCGAACACGATCAACCACGTGCCCGTGGACAGAACCCGGTCCGCCTGGCGCAGGGTCTTTTCATCCATCGACCGCACCCCCGCGAACACCCTCGGGGGCGCCGTGAACACCCGGGCCGGTGTCGTGAACAGCAGCCAGCCGCTCGTGAACACCGTTCAGGAGACCGTGAACAGCCACCCGTCGCATGCTCCACCCGGTCGGCGATCCGTTCGCCGGGCCCGGCGTCCAAGCTCCCCAGTTGCCGGGTGAGGCGGGGGCGGTCGGGTCGTTCTCCGCCGCCGCGCGGGCCGCGTGCTCGGTCGCGTGAACGCTGTGTAGGCGCCCGTCGTGGAACGTCAGATAGACGGTCAGCGACATGGTCTCCAGCTCGCCGAACTTCGCGATCAAGTCGGCGACCTGATCGCGAAGGCGCTTCGCGTCGTGCTCGGCGACGTCGGCACGGAACCCCTCAGCGTCGGCCTTCGCCTCAGCCGCCCGCACGGTCTCGCCAGCCGCCGCGAGATCGGCCAGGTACCGGGTCAACGCCCGGTCTGCATTGGTGCTGGCCCGCACCTCCCGCTGTCGCGCTGCGGCAAGCTGCTCTTCGACCGCCCGCAGACGGGCGGCCCTCACAATCCGAATCACCGGGAACCTCCCTCGGCGGCGTCCAGCTCGGCCAGACGCGCCAGCAGTTCCTCGCGCTCCGAGGGCTCCGGCAGCCACGCCGTCACGCGCACCGGGACGCCGGTGTGCGTGGTATGCAGCGTCGTCATCCGCGTCCGCTCGCCACCGGCGGAGACCACCGCGCTGGCGGACTGGTCGCGCCGCAGCTCGCCGCCCAGCAATCGCTCGGCCGCCGACAGCAGCGTCGGCCCGTCGCCGCCCAAGTGGGTGACGCGCAGCCCCGGGGTGCCCAGCGTCCGGCCCACGTTCCACGACACAGCCGTCGGGTCGTCCACGCCCGGCACGTCGGCCAGCAGGTCCATCAACTCGCCCATCACGGCGTGCAGCCCGCGCATCGTCAACTCGCTCATCGGGTCACCGCCCGCACGATCTCGGGCATGGCCAGGTACTCAGCGATGGCCAGCGCGGTCAGCCGCGCGACCGGCCCGGCCAACTCCGGGTCGTCGGCGAGGATGTCAGCCGCGGCGTCCAGCCGCGCGGCCCGCTCCTCCTCGCTCTCACCCTCGCTGCCGAGCCACAGCTCCGGGTCGGTACCCAGACCGATGGCCAACTCAGTCATCTCGTACTCGGTGGCGATCTCCTGATCGCCGATGAAACTCCGCATGAGTCGTCCTCTATTTTGTTGGTGGCTGGGGCGGCTGGTTGCTTGTGTGGGCATGCCGCCGCTCCAGGAAGTGGAAGAGCCCCGACCGGCGTTGGCGCGTCGGTCGGGGCAGTACGAGCTGGCTACGGCCGTCAGACCGTGACCGGCTCAAGGGAGAAGAAGAGGGGCGTCGCCCGCGCCATCTCGGGGCGCTCCTTGGCGACCTCGTCCCGCAAGTAGACGAAGACGTCCATCCGCCGCGTCCCCGGCTGGACCGAGACCTCACCGACCCAACTGCCCTGAAGGCGGTTGGGCAGTTCCAGCGACAGGATGTAGAAGTGCGTCATCGGCTGCGGGGTGTTGCTGTCGTTCGGCACGCTGTCTCCTCAGCGTCACACCAGACCCGAATGGCCCGGCTCCCCGTCACCGCCCCTCTGTCGTCCCGTGGCGTGGTCGGGACGACAGACGGGCGGATCAGGCAACCGGACAGTCAGGCCAGGCAGCGCGCGGCAACCTGCCGCAGCCGGGTGTGGGCCTCACGGGCCCGCTGACCAGCCGCCTCAACCTGGCCGACGGGAGCGTCCCCGAGAGCCACAGCGGCATCCCGAGCCGCCTGAGCGGTGGCCAACACCTCGGTATCGGTGGTGAGCATGTGCAGACGATCCAGCGCGCCCGTCATCCGGGTACGCGCCGCGTACCGGGCCTCACGAGCCTCCCGACTGTCCGAGACACCACCCGCCCGATCGGCGATCTTCAACCACTGCTGCTCACGATGACCGACGATCGCGCCGTGCAACTCGACCAACGCGTCCAGCAGCGCGGCCCGATGCTCAGCCGCCCGCTGACGCCGATCCACTCGGGCGCTGGTCACGTACGCCAGCACCCCGGTCAGGCCAGAGCCGGCCAGCGTGCCCAGCACTGCCACGATGGCGGCGGTCATGACCCACCCCCGGTGCCGGACTGGGCGGTGTTCTGCGCGGCCAGCGACGACGCGTTCCTGTACGCGGCCTGGTAATGGTGCAGGGACGGCGCGGACGGGTGACCCGGGGTCGAGGAGATCTCCCCGATCCTGTCGGCCAACCCGTCAGCGCGGGTCTGCTCAGCCTGGGCGAGATGCTCGTTACTCACCGGCCACCGCCCCTCTGAGTGGTGACCGCCGCCCCGGCCCGCCCGTGACGCCGCAAATCGGCCTCCGCCTTGCGGCGGGCCTCCTCGGCGCGCTTCGAGGCCTCGGCCGCATTCTGCACACTCTCCGGCGTACCCGACGCCGGCGCACTACGATCCATACGGATCGCCCTCCTATAACTGGTAGGCGGGTTGATCAGCCGGACGGGAGGTGCAACTCCCGTCCGGCACATATGCGTTGGGGCCTGGTGCCCCTCGCGCCCCACCACCAAGCCCTCCCGTAGGCGGCGGGGTGGTGAGGCACAAGCAGCTCAGGCATCTGCGGGTTCGTGTGGCCCGAGGTGACGCGTTCGGCTTCGCGACCTGCGCTGGTCCTGCTCAGGTGCGCGCCGCGGGTCTTCGTCGGCGGATCATCGGGGGCTCCTATCAGTTCGGCGGGCAAGCGAATGTGCACTGCAAGGGGGACCGTGTCCCCACTCTCCGGCCGTTGCTCGCGGTCACCGGGCCACCTCGCCAGTACGGGCCGAAACCCTGTTTCACCTGGCCTTTAGCGGGATTGCAGCGTCCCCGCCCTCAGCTCCAGAGCAGCCCAAATAAGGCCCTCCGGCCGCTCCTTGCTTTCGCTCGGTGCGACATGACCAACGTACTCATCCATCCTAGGAAGGTCAACCAGGCTGGGAAGGATGGCCGTCCTGGGGTTCGTGGGGATGCCGTCGTACGATGGCGGGATGAGCCTCGATCCTGATGACACCCGGCCGGCGTTTCAGCAGGTCAGCAGCAAGCTGCGGGCCGCCATCCTGACGCGGGAGTACGAGCCGGGGGACAAGCTCCCGTCCAACCCCGAACTGGTGAAGCACTTCGGGGTTGCCAAGGCGACGATCCAGCGCGCGCTCGATCAGCTCCGTGACGATGGGCTGATCGTGAGTAGGAAGGGGAAGGGGTCGTTCGTCCGGCAGCGGACGGAGCGGCCTATCGGTCTCCGGCCGCATTTGGAGGCGGCCTTCGAGGAGCCTCAGGTCAGCGTCGACTTCGCCGGCTTCTCCAGCGAGACGCTGCACAGCGCGATCCAGGAGCCGCTCGACAAGGTTCGCTCCGGCCGGCTCACTCCGCAGTCCATCGCCGTCCGGCTGCTGTTGCCCGACAGCTCATCCCCCATGGCGGTGCCGGTGCTGGTGGACGGGTTGCGGGATGATGCCGACCTACGGGCGCGGGCCGGTCGGATCGGTCAGACCAACGCCGGCGGAATCAAGCACTCCGTGGAGGTGCTCGCGGAGCTGGGCCTTGTCCAGTCGGCCAAGGTGGAGATCCGCCTCTTCCGGGCTTCGCCGCTGTTCAAGCTCTACATCCTCAACGACGAGGAAGTCTTCTTCGGGTACTACCCCCTGCGCCAGCGGACGATGGACGTCAACGGGGAGAAGGAGTTCTTCGACATCACCGGCAAGGACACCACGCTGTTCCATCACTCGGCCGGGCCGGACGAATCGTCGATCGGCTCGCAGTACGTGAGCCAGTCCCGCCGGTGGTTCGACAGCGCCTGGGAAAGCATCGCGTTCGAGAGCACGCCATGAGAGAAGACCTAGGCCCCGTGCTGACCGGGGTGACGCATGTCCTACTCGACTTCGACGGGCCGGTCTGTTCGGTCTTCGCCGGCCTCTCTGCCGGGGAGGTGGCCGACCGGATGCGGGAGCGGCTCGCTGCCGACGGTCACCTAGTCGCGGAGGTATGGCGAAAAGAGGGCGATCCGTTGGCACTGCTCAGTCGGATTGCCCAGGAACGCCCCGAGCTGGCGGCGGATGCCGACGCCGTGCTGACCGAGCTGGAATCTGAGGCGGTTTGGCAGGCGCGACCCAACCCGGATATCGAGGCAATGCTCAAGGCGTGCTCCGCCTCGGGCCGGTCGGTGGTCGTCGTCAGCAACAACGCGGGTCGGGCCATCACCAGCTACCTGGAACGGGCGGGACTGGCGAGCCAGATTCGAGGGGTAGTCGGCCGGGTGCCTGGGGAGCCGACATCCATGAAGCCGTCGCCCCGCCTGCTTCTGGACGCCATGGGCGACGCGTCCCCGGCGGCGTGCGTCTTCATTGGGGACGCCGCACGGGACGTGGAGGCCGGCGACGCGGCCGGGGTGCCGACCATCGGCTATGCCAACAAGCCGGGGAAGGACAAGAAGCTCACCGATGCCGGGGCTGTCGTGGTGGTGCCGTCGATCGCGGAGATCACGGACGCTCTGAACGCGGTCTGACGCCAGTTGACGCCACCGTTTGACGCCAACACCGGCGCACACCGAAAGACGACGGCGCACACGAGATTCAAAGGGGCGCGGCCCCAGCCACGGCTCAGCTGGGAGTCCGCTCACCTGCGATTGACCTGATAAGGATGAGGCCACAGGTTCAAGTCCTGTTAGCCCCACCAGCGTGAACGGCCCCGGTCCTGATGGACCGGGGCCGTTTGACATCACTCCTTGACATCGACGATCGCCTTCCGTTCCCGGTGAGTTGGCCGGCACCGTGCCGCGGGCCCCCGCCGGGACGGGACGCGCCGTTCGCGGCCGGTGCCTGGGCTAGAAGGCCACCGTCCGGTCCTCGCTCCCCGAGTACGGGCCGCACCCATCAGAGCGCGGACCTCACGGCCACTTTCGCGCAGCGCTCCAACGTCTCGGGGGCATCGCGTACGGGGATGCCGTTCACGCGCTTCCGGGTCGTTCCTGGTTCGTTCCGGTCGGGGTGGTCGAGTCGGTTTCTGGAGCTGCGGAGTGGACCGTCGAGCTCTTGACCAGGGGGTTCGCGGGGGTGGGGCGGGGAGTGCTGGGGCGTGTTGGCGGGGGTGGCGGTGCTCGGGGGCCCAAGCCCCTTGTGCTAGGACACAATTGGGTATCATCGGGCGCCAGAGGTCCGATCACGTTGAAGAAGGACGAGGTAGCGCGGTGAAGAAGCTCCTCCTGGTCGCGGTGGCCGCCATTGGCGGACTCCTTGTCTACCGTCAGATCCAAGCGGACAAGGCCGAGCAGGATCTGTGGACGGAGGCGACCGACTCCGTGCCGGCCGGCTCCACGGGCGCCTGACGCCCCAACCACGGACTCCGAAGGACACATCAGTCGCCTCCGGGCCCCTGTCGCCTGGCGGCGCGGGGGCCCGGAGGCGTTGTAGCGAGAACGTGACGCCCCCCGCTGTCCGGGTGCGACCGCGAACTCGTACCGTGCTGAACAACGCAGGGGCACGAGTGCGGGACGGCCAGGAGAGTGTGCGATGGGAAAGATGAGCGCCGGCGCTGGAGTTGTGGCGTTGACCTGCTCGATGGCGCTGTTGGGAGCCGCCCCCGCGTTCGCGGAGACGCCCGACCCCCGTACCTACGCCCCGGCCGCTGACGGGCTTCCCGTCGAGGGCACGGCGAGCAGCGCCGACGCGCCCGCCATCGAGGCGGGCAACGTCTACACCGACGAGATATCCCCCGGTGAGACGCTGCACTACGCCCTCGCCCTGGACAGCGGCTCCAGCGCCTATGTGACCACGGTCGCCGCCCCCGACCGGGGTTCGCCGGTGGCGTTCGACGACGAGCTGCGGGTGGAGCTGCTCACCACCGGCAACGAGAGCTGTTCGTCCGGCACCGCCGACTTCGACTTCGGGCTTGGCTATCTGGCCAGGCCGATCGCCGCCAGTGCGGGCCGGACGGTCGCCCAGGGCGCCGAGTGCCAGCGCGCGGGCAGCTATCTCTACACGGTGACCAGGACGGCCGGCTCCGACCCCGAGGACTGGCCCATCGAGCTGCGGTTCTCCCAGGAACCGACGCTGGCCGCGCTGCCGGAGGCGGCGCCGCCGGCGGAGAGCTGGGAGACCGAGCCGCCCAGCCCGCCCACCGGCCAGGCCACCAGGGTGCGGGGCGGCACCGGCTTCAACGACGCCCAGCCCATCGGCGAGGGTGTCTGGCGCGACGACATCCGCGCCGGTGAGAGCCTGGTCTACCGGGTGCCGGTCGACTGGGGGCAACAGCTGGCGCTCGACCTGGAGCTGGGCAACGCCACCGGCGGCGACGAGTCCGTGTCCGCCAGGGGCGATGTGGGCCTGGAGATCTTCAACCCGGCGGCGGTGCGCGTCTTCCCGCCCGGTACCGAGGGATACCGGGGCGAGCAGCTCAGCGTCTCCGGCATCGCGCCCGGCGTGCACTACGGCAACCGTTTCGAGGACGATATCGAGGCCTTCGGGGTCGCCGGTTGGCACTATCTGATGGTCACCCTGGGACCTGAGGTCGGCGAGATCACGCCGGACCCCATCGGGTTGACGCTGCGCCTCTCGCTCCTCGGGGAGCGCCAGGGCGGGCCCTCGTACGAATCCGACCCGGTCGAGGCCGGCTTCGGAGTCAGCCAGGACGACATCGAACAGGCCGCCGATGGGCTGACGGACGAGGAGGTCGCCGCCCAACGGGCCAGCGACGACAAGCGGGCGCGCGGCTATCTGGCCATCGGGGCCGGGGCGGCGCTGGGCGTCGGCATCGGCGCCTGGTACCTCATCGGCTGGCGCCGAGCGGTCAGCGCGGCGGGCCCGCAGCCCTGAGCCCGGCCGCTCAGGCGGTCAGCAGGGACCAGAAGCCGTAGCCGAAGCAGATCGCGGCCACCAGCAGCACCGGGATCGCCACCAGGCGCGGCGGCCCCGGGCCGCGCCGCACCGGCATGGAGCCCGTGGTGCTGAACGGGGAGGCGGCGGGGGAGAGAGTCGTCAGCGAGCGCGTCGCGGGGGAGGCCCCCGCCGCGCTCGTCGGCTGCTCGCCCAGCGGCCTTCCGCCGCCCGGAGCGGCGCCGGCGCCCGTCCCCGGGAGAGGGCCCGCCTGGGCGGGCCGCGGTCGTGGGGTGGGCGGCGCCAGCCGGTAGCTGCCGGTCTCGGACGGGTCGTCGACCGCGGCCCGGCCCTCGTCGCCGGCGTCCGAACGCGGGCCAGCGGGGCCGTATCCGGGCGGCAGCGGGCCCAACTGGTCGAAGACCTCGACGACCTCCTTCTCCAGGGTGGAGTCGGGCAGCAGCTCGGCGGCGGCCAGCAGGGCCTTGCGGACCCCGGTCGCCGAACGGAACCGCGCGGTGGGCGACGGCTGCAACAGTGTGCCCAGCACCTGCCACAGCGGCGCCGGCACGCCCTCGGGCGCGGCCGGCATCCCCGACTCGGCGAACCCTTCCAGCAGCGCCTGGGAGTCGGGCTTGGCTCCCGTCAACAGATAGAGGCCCACCAGGCCCACGGCGTACAGATCGGCAGGGAAGTCCGGCTCCGCGCCCTCAAGCTGTTCGGGCGCGAAGTAACCTGGCGTGCCGACCACGTAGTTGGTCTCGGTGAGGCGTGGCTCACCCTTCCGCATCGAGATGCCGAAGTCGGAGAGCCGCAGATGCGGGCGCCCCGCGCCCGTCGTCTCCAGCAGGATGTTGGCCGGCTTGATGTCCCGGTGCACCACCCCTTCGTCGTGCACCGCCTGGAGCCCGGCGAGTAGTTGGTCCAGCAGCACACAGACCACGCTGGGCGGCAGGGGACCGTAGTCCCCGATCAGATGCGACAGCGACCCCCCGGTCATGAGGTCCATGGTGAAGAGGACCTTGTCGTCGTCCGCCGCCCAGCTGGCCGGGGCCAGCACATGGGGGTGATCGATGCGCAGCGCCTGCTCCCGGACGAAGCGCAACAGCGTGTGGGCATCGGACTGTTGGAGCACCTTGGCCGCGACATAGCGCTGGCGGCGGTGGTCCCAGGCGCGCCAGACCGCGCCCACGCCACCTCTTCCTATCGGGTCAACCAGCTCGTACCGACCCGCGAAGATCTCACCCATCGCGCTCTGTCCGCCCTTGTGATCGCTTCTCTGTCCGTGCGCCCGCGCCCGCTGTCAACCGTCGCTGCCCGCTCGGGTCAGCCCTGGTGGCTCTCATAGTGCTCGATGGCCTCGCGGGTGCGCGCGACGCCGTACACCCGGAGGAACTCCGCGAGTTCCGGATGGCTGTCGGCGAGCAACCGGGACGCGCTCTGGATCTCCGCCGCGTCCGAGACCGAACGCAACAGGGACTGGATCTCCCGGACCACCCGCTTGCTCGGGTTGGCCGGCACCGAGGCCGAACCCGACCTGGCGGTCGTCGACGCCGGGCTCAGCACGTTGCCGCCGGCGGTCCTGCGGATGTCGTCCATCGCGCCCGTGGCCTCGGCGGCGCTGATCCTGCCGCCCCGCACCTCGGCGGCGAGATCCTGTAGAGCACGCACCCGTTGCACCACCGCCGGGTTGCCGATCTTCGCGCGCTGTCCGCTCATCAGCTGGGACAGCATCGGTGCCGACAGCCCCAGCACGCCGGCGAGCCGGGCCTGGTTGAGCCCGAGATCGGTGATCAGCCGCCGAAAGAGCGTCCCCAGGGGTTCGCCATACCAGGTCGTCTGTTGCTCCCTGGCCTTCTCGGTTGACTCTTGTTGGACCGCGTCCATCGTGTGTCTCCCCTGTCTCCCCTGATCGCTTCACGTGAGCGAAGTTGCGCGTCATCCTACGGAGAGAGCCTTCCCCGGTGCGATACCCGGTCGGCCTCACCGGAGAAGATTGGGTAATCTTGGCCCTGGCCTTCATCGAGGCCACGCGGGGCCTTAGCTCAGTTGGTAGAGCGCCGTCTTTGCATGGCGGATGTCAGGAGTTCGACTCTCCTAGGCTCCACATCTTCAGATCCCCCCTGACCTGCGGAAACGCCGGTCAGGGGGGATCTTCGCGCGCAGGGGGTGGCCGATCGGTTGCCGTGGATCCACCCGGCCGAACCGTGTGGGGCCTTCCGCCGGTTCCGCCGACCAGGCGTCGGGCCGCACATCACCGCCCGCCGGCAACACCGGGAAGTAGCCGTTTGACCAGCGGAGTTAGCAACTGGCAACCGGACAGAGGCCTTAGGCCGCCGCGGCGACGGTGGAGCGTCGCTGGGTCGCCCGCCGGGTGGCCGAGGCGGGGCCGCGTCGGCTGCGGGAGGTCGCGCCGCGCTTGCGGCGCTCGGACACCGGTGCGGTGATCGTCACGGGGATGCCGGAGGGGGCCCGGGCACCGGTGATCCGGCTGAGGGCCTCCTCGCCGGAGCGGACGCGCGTGGTCCGGGGGACGATGCCCGCCGCCGTCATCAGGCGGACCATGCCGCGGCGTTGGTCGGGGGTGATCAGGGTGACGACGCTGCCGGACTCGCCGGCCCGCGCGGTGCGACCGCCTCGGTGGAGGTAGTCCTTGTGGTCCGTCGGCGGGTCGACGTTGACCACGAGGTCGAGGTCGTCGATATGGATGCCGCGCGCCGCGACGTTCGTGGCGACGAGCACGGTGACATGCCCGGTCTTGAACTGGGCGAGGGTTCTGGTGCGCTGCGGCTGCGACTTCCCGCCGTGCAGGGCGGCGGCCCGGACCCCGCTGTTCAGCAGGTCCCGGGTCAGCCGGTCGACGGCACGCTTGGTGTCCAGGAACATGATCACCCGGCCCTCGCGCGCGGCGATCTCGGTCGTCGTCCGCTGCTTGTCGGTGCCGTGGACATGCAGGACGTGGTGCTCCATCGTCGTGACCGCGCCCGCGGACGGGTCGACGGAGTGGACGACCGGGTCGGTGAGGTAGCGGCGGACCAGAAGGTCGACGTTGCGGTCGAGGGTGGCGGAGAACAGCATCCGCTGGCCCTCGGGGCGGACTTGGTCCAGAAGGGCGGTGACCTGGGGCATGAAGCCCATGTCGGTCATCTGGTCGGCCTCGTCCAGCACGGTGATCGCGACCCGGTCGAGGCGGCAGTCGCCCCGGTCGATGAGGTCCTTGAGGCGGCCGGGGGTGGCGACGACGACTTCGGTGCCGCCGCGCAGCGCACTGGCCTGCCGGCCGATGGACATGCCTCCCACGACGGTGGCCAGGCGCAGCTTCACCGAGCGGGCGTAGGGGGTGAGCGCGTCCGTCACCTGCTGGGCGAGCTCGCGCGTCGGCACGAGGACCAGGGCGAGTGGCTGACGGGGCTCGGCGCGCTGTCCGGTGGTGCGGGCCAGCATGGCCAGGCCGAAGGCGAGGGTCTTGCCGGAACCGGTGCGCCCCCGGCCGAGGACGTCACGGCCCGCGAGGGTGTTCGGCAGCGTCGCGCCCTGGATCGGGAACGGGACGTGTACTCCCTGCCTGGTGAGCGTGGCCAGCAGCGGCTCGGGCAGGTCGAGGTCGGCGAACGCCTCGACGGTGGGCAGCGCGGGAGTGGTGCTCCTCGGCTGGGCGAACTCGCCCTGGAGCGCCGTGGGCCGGCGGCCCTGGCCGCCCGGGCGGCTCGGCCTCCCGGAACGCCTGGGGGCGGACGAGCCGAAGCGGCTGCGGGAGGTGCGGTCATTCGTGCGTGTGGAATTCAATGGAGAACCTTCCTCGATACGGCGCGTACCAAGGAATTCTCGCAGCGGAAGACCAGCGCGGCGAATCACAGGAACGGGCCGAACAGAATGTGTTACGGGTATGGGCGGTGAAAAGGATCACGCCATGGGAGGTGAAACAAAGAACGGATGTGGATACGGGGATTTCCGTATTCCTGGAGGATCAGCTGCGGGTTTTCCCCGGAAGAGATCTCGGGGAATTCCCACAGCAGGGGCCCGCACCCCGAGGGATAAGGACCCCAGCTGCGAAGCGCGCGTCAGCGTGAGACCGGAACGATGTTCTCGGCCATCGGACCCTTGGGGCCCGACGCGATGTCGAAGGTGACCTTCTGCCCTTCGAGCAGCTCGTGCAAGCCCTGTGCGGCGATGTTCGAGAAGTGGGCGAACACATCGGCGCCGCCGCCGTCCTGCTCGATGAAGCCGAAGCCCCTGGCCGGGTTGAACCACTTCACAGTGCCGGACGCCATGTCGTATCTCCTCTTGGGGGCAGTACGCCGGCTATCCGCAATGCGCGGATACCGGGTCGCCGTGATGATGCCCCGCCCGGAGGATGACCGGAAATACAGAACGCTTCCCGCCGCTGAAGAGGCCGACGGGGCGTTGAATTTTTGGGAACCACAACTGCAACTGGCGTCGACAGTAGCACGCGGCAATGGCGTGCGTCCGGTTGATGATGGCACCTCGTCCGCGCCCGTGAAAAACACTTTCCACGCGGCACGTCAAACCCTCATCCAGCGGTTATAGATATTGCTACGTCGGGAGCGGGCGATTCGGGGGCGGCCGGGCCGTCCCCGGTCAGGTGGCTACCAGGAGGATGGCCGCGTAGTGGGAGGTGGAGGCGGCGATGGTGAGGGCGTGGAAGACCTCGTGGAAGCCGAACCAGCTCGGTGAGGGATCGGGGCGCTTGAGCCCGTAGACGACGGCGCCGGCGGTGTAGAACAGGCCGCCGGCGATCATGAGCACGACCACGGTGGCGCCGCCGGCGCGGGCGAAGTCGGGTAGGTAGAAGATGGCCGCCCAGCCCAGGGCGATGTAGGACAGGGTGTAGAGCCAGCGCGGGGCGCTGATCCACCAGACGCGGAAGGCGATGCCGGCCACGGCCCCGCCCCAGACCAGGGAGAGCAGCACCTGCTGCTGTCCGGTGGGCAACAGCGACACGGTCAGCGGGGTGTAGGTGCCGGCGATGATCAGAAAGATGTTCGCGTGGTCCAGCCGCCGCAGGACGGCCTCGCCGCGTGGGCCCCATGTTCCTCGGTGGTACAGCGCGCTGGTGCCGAAGAGCAGGCAGGCCGACAGCGCGTACAGGGAGCAGGCCGCCACCGCCGCCGCCGAGGGCGCGAGGGCGATCAGGACAATGCCGCCGACCAGCGCGAGGGGGAACACCCCGGCGTGCAGCCAGCCCCGCATCCTCGGCTTCAGCACCGCGCCTGCCCGCTCCAGCCCGTCTTCCAGGGCGGCGCCTGTCAACCGGGCCGTCGGGTCGGCGGCGGGCGTGCGCTCACCCGCGGAATCGCGGGGAACGGGAGGCTCGGCGTACTGCCGTGAGCCGCGGGTCATGTGTCGGTCGTGGGCTGGGACGCTTCGCGGTGGTGTTCGGCGTTGATGCGTCGGGCTTCTTCGAGTTGGTCTTCGAGGATGATGATGCGGCAGGCGGCCTCGATGGGGGTGCCCTGGTCGACGAGCTCCCGGGCTCGGGCGGCGATGCGCAGTTGGTAGCGGGAGTAGCGGCGGTGGCCGCCCTGGGACCGTAGCGGGGTGATCAGGCGGGCTTCGCCGATGGCGCGGAGGAAGCCCTGGGTGGTTCCGAGCATTTCGGCCGCCCGGCCCATCGTGTAGGCGGGGTAGTCGTCGTCATCGAGACGGTCGAACGAGTCGTTTGCTGTCATCGCACCTCTCTGTGGAACGCGTCAGGGGGTCCTGGTGCCATCTGGCACCAGGACCCCGAAGGAACTGCTATACCATCTGCCGGCCTTACCGCTGCGCCGGCCTTCTGTATCCGCAGACCCGACCGAGAAGCTGTCGGGGGTGCGGGGATCGCGGTTGCTTGACCGGAGACCACCTCACTGTCGATGTCCTGCGGTACCCGGGTTCTGGACCTCCACCCGGGCGATCCTGATGGTGCCTGGCTCCTCCGTTACTTCCCTCTGAGACGAATCATTGCCTACTGCTGGTACCGCTCTCCTGCGTACCGCTGTCGAACCTCCCGGTGCGCGCGTCCGCAGCCGACGCCTTCACCGAGGTGCTGCTCACTGACTTCGCTGCTGGGTACTGCGAACCGCACCTACCGCTGCCGCACGGACTGCGGCGGTGCTCACGGCGGCCCCTGAACACTGCGGGCCACCCGTTGCGGGAGTCAGCCCCGTCGCCTTCCTCTGACAGCCCTGGCTTCGGAACTCCACCCCCGCAGCGTCCTGCGAACTGCGACCGCGGTACCACTGCCCGGCAGTTCATCTCTGCCCGGCCTTGCTTGATCTCTGCGACAAGAGAAACCATAGCCACCCCACGACCCAATGTCTACTCCGGCCGGCATAGATTTCCCTGTGCTCGACGGTGAGGTAATCGGCCTCGCGTCACGGTGGAGGGGGGCAAACCGGATCAACTGGCAGACGACGCCCTAGCGGTGGGGCACGCCGCCACTCCTGCGTGAGTTCCTCAGGCGTGGAGCCGAGCGGGCTGGGGGCGCCGACGGCGGTGACCGGGACGGCCGCGCCGGCGGCCGTGGGATACCGCTGGGCGGCAGCCGGCGCAGCCGGGCCTCCTCGGCCGCCCACTCGGCGGCGGCCTGGCTTTCGAACGCACCGTCGAGCCCGACGGTGATGGAGCGGAGCATCGGAACGCCTCCCTGCGGCGGTGAGTCCTCCGCTCCGGCGTCCGCCCCGCTCGGGTCCCGGCAAATGGGCCGACCGGCCCCCTCCACCGGGCCTACCGTCGGTGGGCGAAGACCCAGCGGTTGCCGGCGAGGGCGTCCGGGGGCCGCGGCAGCGGGCCGCGGCCGTGTCGGTGGGTGAACTCGAACGGCGTGTGGACGCTCGGAATCCACCCCCGGTCGGCCAGGTCGCGGGCCGAGTCGGGACGGGGCTCGGCGTCGAAGAGGGCCAGCAGGTCGACGCCGATCCGGTCCCTGGCGGCGGCATATTCCGGGCTGGCCCTGACCTCGGCCGACTCGACCGTGAGCTTCGCCTCGTAGGCCAGGACGCTCCCGGCCGCGCTCAACCGGTCGACGGTGTCCATGAGTCGACGTTCGGTGGCGGCCGGGAGATAGAGGAGCAGCCCTTCGGCCAGCCAGGCGGTCGGCCGCGCCGGGTCGAAACCGGCCCTGGCCAGGGCCGCCTCCCAGGGCTCCCGCAGATCGGCCACCAGGCCCACCCGGGCCGCCGCTTCGGCGCCGCCGGGAGAGCCCGTCGGAAGCTCGGCCAACACCCGGCGTTTGAACGTCAGCACGGGGTCCCGGTCGATCTCGAAGACCACACATCCCGGCGGCCACGGCAGGCGCAGCGCCCGGGTGTCCAGGCCCGCGCCCAGCACCACCAGCTGACGGACGCCGGCCCCCGCGGCGTCGAGCAGGAAGTCGTCCATGACGCGGGTGCGCAGCCCGAAGTAGCGGCCCAGCCGTCCCCACAGCGGATCGGCCTCCCCCGCCGGCACCTCCCAGGGGCGCAACGGCCAGCCGGCGCACGCCGGTTCGGCGCGCACGAAGTGCTCCGCGTAGGGGTCGTCTGCCAGGGCGTCATGGCGGTGGGCCTCGATGGCCCGCGCCGCCGCGACCATCAGCGCGGTCCGCGCCACGCCCTGGGCTACGCCGGTGCTCCGGTCGGCTGTGTCCACTCCTCTCCCTCCCCGTTCGCCGGGGGGAGTGCCCGCCAGGAGGCGTCGGTGTGCGGCATCACGCGCGCCCCGTAGACCAGCGTCATAAAGCGCCACACCGCGTCGTTCGGCAGGTGCAGGCTGGTGGTGCAGTCGTTGAGCACCGTGATGGCGAATCCCTTCTGGAAGGCGGTGCGCGCGGTGGAGTCCACGCAGACGTCGGCGAACAGGCCGGCGAGGACGAGCCGTTGGACGCCGCGTTCCCGCAGATGCGGCTCGAAGCCCTCGCTGAGGAAGGCGTCGAAGCAGGCCAACTTGGTGAAGACCCGTTCCCCCGGCGCCGGCGCCACCCGGTGGAACGTGGCTCCCCAGGTGCCGTCGAGACATTTCGGGCGCTTGCCCAGCTCCCGGTCCCGGCGGCGCCAGGCGGCGCCCTGGTGGACCGGGTCGCCCAGGAAGCGGACGAAGACCACCTCGATCCCGGCGGCCCTGGCCTGCTCGACCGCCACCGCCGCGTTGTCGACCACCGCCGTCAGCGTGGCGGCGTCATGCCCGTAGCGGGCGGTGGCCGACGGGCCGGCGCAGAAGTCGTTCTGGAGGTCCACCACCACCAGCGCCGTCCCGCCGCCCATCCGCTCAGGCCCCCACCCTCGGCGCGGTCGCCGTGCGGAGCGGGAGCGCGGCGAGCAGGGCGGCGACCACCTCGCCTGTGGTGTGGTGCCCGCCCAGGTCGGGGGTGGCCACCCCCTGGGCGGTCACCTCGTCCAGGGCCCGTTCCACCGCGCCCACCGCACCCGCGCAGCCGGCGTGCCGTTCGGCGATCGCGGCGGCGGCCCTGATCGTCGCGATCGGATTGACGGTGTCGGTGCCCTCGATGTCGTCGGCGGAGCCGTGCACGGTCTGGTACTCGACCAACCCCGCGACATCCGGGTGGAGATGGACGTTCTCCGTGCAGCGGTTCTCCTGCCGCTCGGCGCCGAACCGGTCCAGCAGCACCACATGCATGATGTCGGCCCACTCGTTGCCCGCGATGACCACCGTGCGTCCCGAGAGGCCGTGCGCGATCAGGTTGCGGTTGACCGTGTCCGGCTGGAACAGGTCGATGGCCACCCCGTGCCGCGCCGAGGCCTCGGCCACCCAGCGGTCCAGGGCCCCGTCCAGGAGGTGGAACTTGTAGGCCATGGTGAGGCGTTCCACCGGCGTGTCCGGCCACTCCTGGCCGGCCCGCCGCAGGGCGAAGGCGATGATCGCGTCGGTGGTCTCGTGCCGGAACGTGGTGGTCCGGTGCAACACCCCGGGCGCGTGCTGGTTCTCGCCGGTGTAGAAGCCCTGGGCCTCGTCCCTGACCAGCAGCAGCGAGGCGCCCCGCCAGGTGAGGGTGTCCACCTTGACCGCGCACAGCCGCTGGCGGACGAGGTACAGCGACTGGGCGTTGATGGCCGTTCGGAAGACGACCCCGTCGCCCCGGGCCGCCAGATCCCGGCAGAACCGCTCGTAGTGCGCGGCGTCCTCCCGGCTGAGGTCCCTGATCCGCTCGATGCCGCCCTCCCGCAGGAGGGAGGCATAGGAGTGGTAGGTCCTGGGCGAGCGCTCGATCCGCACCTCTCTCGCATGGAGGCGGGCGAGGTGTCCCAGCACCTGCTCGAAGACGGCGGCTACCTCCTGGCCGGTGCCTCGACCGACTGCGAGCCCGACGACCGTGGTCCCGGAATCCATCCTGTTGTTCCCCTGTTCTGCCTGTCGCTGTCCGGGTCGGGACCGCACGGGTGCCACGGTCGTCCGATGTTCAGGCCTTCGCGCCGACCACCAGGAGGTCGCCCGGGATGCCCGCCTGGTCCGGGGCGTAGTAGTCCCGGATGGCGGTCTCCCAGGTGGCGACGGGGATCCGGTCGTCGGCCGAGGGGTCGAACGCTTCGAAGAGCGCGTCGATCCCGCTCCGCTCGAAGCCGATCGCGGTCATCAGCGCCACGAACTCGCCGCGCCCGACCAGCCCTTGGCCCTCCGGATCGCCCAGCACGCTCAGCGCCCTGGCGAACTCGCCGACCGTCTCGTCGAACCGCTCGGGGGAGAGCACACAGGCGGTGTACTCGTCGAAGTCGATCCGCCCGTCGCCGTCGGCGTCCAGGGCGTCGACCAGCGTCGTCCAGTACTGCCCGAACGCGGAGCGGATCGCGTCCCGGTCGGCCTCGGGGGAACGCGGCGCCGCCGCCGCCACCCGGTCCGCCATCAGCGTGAAGTCCACCTGCTCCAGGACTCCGTTGCCGTCCGCGTCGAGCAGGGAGAAGACCGTCCTGACCCGGCTGACCGCCTCTTCGCGCATAACACCGTCACCCTTCTGTGGGCCATGCGGGAGGGCATGGCGGGAACGAACGAGGGAACGCGTCGCCCCGTGCCCGAAAGCCCGGTACCGCCGCCCGACAACTATCGGGCGGGGCGGGGGTGTTGGGCGCGGCAAAGCGGGAGCACTCATCCGAACGAGGGATGTCGAGCCGAACAGACCCGGGCAGGAGCGGCAGCCGGGAACATCTCGTCCCGCGGTGGATCAGCGACGGGGCGCTCAAGGCCGGTCCCCGTCCACCCCGGAAGCGTGTCCGCCGCCGGTCCGCCTCAGTCCGCCGCGCGTAGTTCCTCCGGGGGCGTCCGCTGGGCGTTGATGTGCTCGGTGCGCTCCAACTCGCCCCAGACGATGTAGCGGTGGCGTGAGGTGTACACCGGGGTACAGGTGGTCAACGTGATGTAACGGCCGGCCTCGGTGGCGCCGGACTCCTCCGGGATGGGGTCGAGCACCTCGATGTTGTACTTGGAGGTCTCCGGCAGCACGGCGTACACGCGGTACACGTACCAGGTGTTCTTGGTCTCGAAGACGATCGGGTCGCCCTCTTCCATCCGTTGGATGTTGTGGAACTTCGCGCCATGGCCGTCGCGGTGGGCGGCGATGGAGAAGTTGCCCTCCTCGTCCCAGGGCATCGCCGACTCGACCGGGTCGTTGTAGTAGCCGGCCACGCCGCCGTTGAGGGTGTCGGGCTGGGTGCCCTCCTTGACCAGGATCTCGCTGCCGGTCATGGTCGGCGCGTGCAGGAAGCCGACGCCGTCCTCCGGGTCGAACTCAGCGGGCGGGGTGGTGTCGTCCCCCTCCTCGTCCTCGGGCTGGGCGGCCCAGCTCTCCCGGACGGCGTCGCTGTCCCTGGCGGCCTCCTGGTTGGCTATGACGTTGGTCCACCACAGCGAGTAGGCGACGAAGAGTCCGAGCACCACGCCCGCGGTGATCAGCAGCTCCCCGAAGAGGGAGACGGCGAACGCGATCCGCCGCCTGGCCCGACTCACCGGCACCGGCGCCGCGGCCTTCACGTCGGGCTCCTCGGGCTCCTCGGGCTCGACGGGCTCCTCTGATCCACCCGCCTCGTCCGGCTCGTGGGCCTCGTCCGGCTTGCCCGGCTCCTCGGATGGGTCCGGCTCCTCGGATGGGCGGGCCTCCTCGGCGGTCGGGGGCGAAGGCGGGTCCTGGTCCTGGGAGTCGGGGCGGTCGTCCTGGGGGTCCTGGCTGTCGCGCGGGGTGGGGTCGGCGTCGGGGGCCGGCTGGGGCTCGCCCTTGGGCGTTGGGTTCTCGTTCTCCTCCGGCACCGCCGGTGTCCTCCGCTGTCGTTCCGTCATGGGTCAGTTGACGAGGGCGTCCGGCTTTCCCTCGGCGCGCGGCCGTTCCTCAGCCAGTTCTCCCCAGACGATCAAACGGTAGGTGGAGGTGAATTCCGGCGTGCACGTGGTGAGGGTGATGTAGCGGCCGGACTCGGTGAATCCGCCCTGCTCGGGGATGGGATCGAGCACCTCGATGTTGGACGGCGAGGTGGAGTCCAACCGGCTGCGCATCTCGTAGGTGTAGTAGGTGCTTTCGGTTTCGATCACGATCGGATCGCCCGGGTCCAGGTTATTGATGTAACGGAACGGTTCGCCATGGGTGTTGCGGTGCCCGGCCAGGCCGAAGTTCCCCTCCTCGTCCCAGGGCATCGCGGTGGGCAGCCCGTCCCCCTCCGTGTAGTGGCCCACCATCCCGTTGTCGAGCACGCTGCCGGGGTCGACGCTCTCGGCGACGGGCACGCGGACGTCCAGGGTGGGCAGATAGAGGATGGCGAACCCCTCGCCCGCGGAGAAGACGCCCGGGTCGCGGTTCTCCTCGTCCTCCTCGGCGCCCCCTTCCCCCGACTGGTCCCAGCGCTCCTGGAGCTCGTTCGCCTTGCCGTTGGCGTGGGCCCTGGCCTCGACGTTGGTCCACCACAGCTGGTAGACCACGAAGAGCAGGAGCACGACGCCGGTCGTGATGAACAGCTCTCCTATGACATTGCTTATGGCGGTGCCGGTCTGCTTGGCGGCCTTCGCCGCCGCCTTGGCCGCCTTTCGGCGGGCCGCCCGGCCGCCGCTGACCTCCGGCTCGTCCGCCTCATCGGGGGCGGCGGTGTCGCCCGCCTCCGCCATGGCGGCCGAACCCGCCCTGCGGCCACCGCCCTTGGCCGCCCTGCGGCGCGCCGCGCGCCCGCCGGGCGCGGGCGCCGGCGCGGCCTCGCGGCCCTCGGCGCGCTGCGCCGCGCGCCGGCGCGCGGCCCGGCCGCCCGCCGGCGGCGCGTCCTCGGCGGCCGGCCCGCGCCCCCCCGCCGGCCTGAGGTCGTCCGGGCGGCGCAGCCCGACCGTCTCCGGATCGTGCTCGCGCGAGCCGCGCCCGCCGCCCTGGCCGTGCCGGGAGGAGCGGAGGTCCAGCCCGACCGTCTCCGGGTCCCTGGCGGGTGCCGGCTCCCGGTATCCGCCGCCGTAGCCGTCGAAGTCGGCCGGGGGCGGGTACCCGTAGTCGGTGCCGCCGGACCGCTGGTCGGGCAGTGGGTCGTGGAGGGGGTCGTGCGGCGCGTCCATGGCGGAGTCGAGGCCGCCGTGGGCGGCCCGCTCGGGGTAGGGGGCGTGGTTCGCGTAGGGATCCTGGTCCGGATCCCAGGCCGCGCCCTCCCCCGGGCGCGACGCGTTCACGCCGCCGGCTCCTGCTGGCCGGCCCGGCCCACGATCGGGGCGAGGCCGTGGGAGCGCTCGACCGCCTCGGTGTCGCCACAGCGCGCCAGCCAGTTGGCGAGCATCCGGTGGCCGCCCTGGGTGAGCACCGACTCCGGGTGGAACTGCACGCCCTCGACGGGGAGTTCGCGGTGGCGCAGGCCCATGATCACCTGGCCGGCGCGCGCGGTGACCAGCAGTTCGGGCGGCAGCGTGGGCTCCTCGGCCGCCAGCGAGTGGTAGCGGGTGACCGTCAGCGGCGACGGCAGTCCGGCGAAGACCCCCGCGCCGTCGTGGCCGACCTCCGAGGTCTTGCCGTGCAGCAGCTCGGGAGCGCGGCCGACCACGCCGCCGTAGACCGCCGCCATCGCCTGCATCCCCAGGCAGACCCCGAAGACCGGGACGCCGGTGGCGGCGCAGTGCCGCACCATCTCCATGCTGACGCCGGCGCGTTCGGGGGTTCCGGGGCCGGGGGAGATCAGCACGCCGGAGAAGCCGCCCTCGGCCACCCGATCGGTACCGACCGCGTCGTTCCGCACCACTTCGCACTCGGCGCCGAGTTGGTAGAGGTACTGAACGAGGTTGTAGACAAAGCTGTCGTAGTTATCCACCACGAGGATGCGGGTGCCGCTCACCGGCCGGTCCCCCCTTGGGCGTCGTCCACGGTCACGTTGTTGAAGGGCAGCAACGGCTCGGCCCACGGGAAGACGTACTGGAACAACAGGTAGACCACGCCCAGCGCCAGGATCAGCGAGAGCACCGAACGCGCCAGTGTGTTACCCGGCAGGTGTCGCCAGATCCACCCGTACATGGCTTCCCGTCCCCATTTCGTGCGACGCCGCGTGCCCCAAGCGTACGACGCGGACGGACGGGGCGGCTGCGGTCGCGGTCATTCCCCGGGCTCGACGGGCCTGGCGTGCCGCAGGGCGACGCTGCCGTCGAAGCCGGGAAGGGTCACCGACGGGTGTTCCGCCACGTTCCAGCCGAGCCCGTAGGCGGCCACGTACTGCTGGTAGTTGGCCAGCGTGGGCGACTCGTCGAGGGCGGTGCGCAGGGCGTCCCGGTCACCGACCGCGGTGATCGTGTAGGGCGGGGAGTAGAGCTGGCCCTGGAGGATCAGGGTGTTGCCGACGCAGCGCACGGCGCTGGTGGAGATCAGCCGCTGGTCCATGATCCGCAGCCCCTCGGCGCCGCCGGCCCAGAGGGCGTTCACCACGGCCTGGAGGTCCTGCTGGTGGATCACCAGATCGTTGGGGGTCGGCTCCGGCACCCCGGGGAGCAGCGGTTCGGCGTCCGGCGGGGCGTCGGTGAGCGTGACGGTGAGCCCCGGCCCGGTCAGCTCGTCGAGGCCGGCGGCGGCCTCGGTCGCGTCCAGCCGCCTGGCCTGGTCGGGATCGTCCGGATGGTCGCGTTCGGTGAGGGCCTCCACATCGGCGCGCAACCGGGCGGCCGAGGACTCCAGGGTGTCGTTCTGCCGCTCCCGCTCGCGGATGAGATCGGACATTTGGAGCAAGGAGTCATCGGTGCGAATGTTGTTGCCACGGGAGACCGTGAAGCTGAGCCAGAAGAGCAGGCCGGCCAGGGCGAAGACGGCGACCGTACCGAGGCGGGCCGGGCGGAAGCGGAAATTCCTCACCGTACCCTGGTCTCCTTAAACAGCCGTGGAAGCACTACGCTAACGGACGATCCCCTAGCTACGCGCTCCGCAGCGCGATCAGGTAGCGCCACCGCAGCGCGATCGACAGGAGTCACTCTCGTGCCGAAGTCCCGGGTCCGGAAGAAGAAGGACGACAACTACGCGCCGTCGGAGAAGCGGTCGACGACGAAGCTCGACATGAGCTCGGGCCGCAGCTGGGTGGCGCCCCTGATGCTGGCGCTGTTCGTGATCGGCCTCGCCTGGATCGTCGTCTACTACGTCACGCAGGCGGATATGCCCATCGGGGCCTTGGGCGACTGGAACATCGTGGTCGGCTTCGGTTTCATCGCGCTGGGGTTCGTCGTCTCCACGCAGTGGAAGTGAGCCGACCGGCCCAGCGGCCGGCCGGGGAAGCCCGTGACGGGGTTATCCACAGGCTGCTCGAACATCACAAGATCTGTGGATAACTTCCTGGCCTCCGCCGCGTCCGCCCCCTGAGGGCGGACGGCTCGCACCCCTGTTCGCCTGCGGAAACGTGGGTTGCGACGGGATGGTCGCAGGTCGTCCACAGTGTGCACAAGATCCCGCACCTGCTGTGGATAAGTCCGACCGTCGGGTCAGCCCACCAGCTGGGCGGTGCGAATCAGGCAGGCCGTGACGATGACCAGCGCGACCGCCGCGCAGACCGCGATCTGCACCGCCGTCCGCCGCTCGCGCGGCGCGTGCACCATGCCGAAGGCGACCACCGCGCCCGCCACCAGGCCGCCTATGTGGGCCTGCCAGGCGATGCCGGACCAGGTGAAGGTGATCACCAGGTTGATCGCCAGCAGCACCAGGATCGGCCGCATGTCGTAGCGCAGCCGCCGGGCCAGCACCGCCGTCGCGCCGAACAGGCCGAAGATCGCGCCTGAGGCGCCGAGCGAGAGCTGGGTCTGGTCGGCGAGCACATAGGAGAGCGTGCTGCCGGCGAACGCGGAGAGCAGATAGAGCGCGATGAACCTGGACCGCCCGAGCGCGCTCTCCAGCGAAGGACCCAGGAACCAGAGCCCCAGCATGTTGAAGCCGATATGCCAGATCTCCTGGTGCAGGAACGCGGCGGTGAGCAGCCGGTAGACCTCGCCGTCGGCGACCCCGATCCAGTTGGGCACGAGCTGGAGCCCGTCCAGCGTGGCGCCGTCCGTGGCGTAGCCGAGCATGCCGAGATCGACCACCCACTGGTCGCCCCCGGCGAGCACCGCGATGAAGACCGCCACGTTGATGGCCAGCAGGATCTTCGTTATCAGGGCCGGATCGCCGGCGACCGTGCCGCCGGCCAGCGTCCTCGGCCTGGCCGCGCGGCTGGCCGCCGCGGAGCCGTGGACGCACTGCGGGCACTGGTAGCCGACGGAGGCGGACACCATGCAGTCCGGGCAGATGGGGCGGTCGCAGCGGGTGCAGCGGACGCCCGTCTCGCGCTCCTGATGGCGGTAGCAACGGGCGAGCCCTGGCGGTGGCTGCGGATGCTGCTGGGCCATGGCGTCCCTTCGCGAAGTGCGGTGCCCGGGGCAGGAAACCGGCCCCCTGATCCTACGGACAGGGGGCCGGAATCGTTCCCGGTTCGGGTCATCGGCCCGGTACCGGCCGACTGGGAGCCGTCAGCGGCTCTCGATGACGACCGACTCGATCACCACGTCCTGCACCGGCCGGTCGGTGCGGCCGTCGGTCGCGGTGGTGGCGATGGCGTCCACCACCTGCTGGCCGGCGGCGGAGGTGACCTCGCCGAAGATGGTGTGCTTGCCGGTCAGCCAGGTGGTCGGGGCCACCGTGACGAAGAACTGCGAACCGTTCGTCCCGGGACCGGCGTTGGCCATGGCCAGCAGGTAGGGGCGGTCGAAC
Organism: Streptomyces profundus; assembly: GCF_020740535.1. NCBI lineage: Bacteria > Bacillati > Actinomycetota > Actinomycetes > Kitasatosporales > Streptomycetaceae > Streptomyces > Streptomyces profundus. Next base: position 3,360,486 of record NZ_CP082362.1, on the reverse strand, counting down.
GAGAGATCCGGGTGGATCTCGTCCCCGAACTTGTACCCGGGGCCGCCGGTGCCGTTGCCCAGGGGGTCCCCGCCCTGGATCATGAAGCCGCTGATCACCCGGTGGAAGACCGTCCCGTCGTACAGCTTCTCGGTGGACTTCTGTCCGGTGGCCGGGTGGGTCCACTCGCGTTTGCCCTCGGCCAACTCGACAAAGTTCTTGACCGTCTTCGGCGCGTGGTTCGGGAAGAGCCGCACCTCGATGTCGCCGCGATTGGTCTTCAGGGTGGCGTAGAGCTGCTCAGCCACGATCTACCTTCCGTCTACGTTCAATGACGGTCACCGATCCTGCCACGGCCGCGCGACACGCCATGCCCCCGGATGGCCGTTTCGCGTGCTGGATCGCCAAGCACCCGGCATGATTTGCGCACGAGTGGACAAGAGGAAAAGTCAGTGAGAAAACATCCTCAAAGATCACAAGGAGGAGAAAACAGTGCCCCAGAACGGGAAGTCCGGTGTCCGGCAGGCAGGGGACGTGGTGCTCCCCTATGCGCTGAGCGCCAAGGAGAGCGCCACGCGGTGCGCCCAACAGGCCAGCACCTACCTCGGTCCGAAGGCTCGACTGGCCGCTACCCAGGCGCGGCTGCGGTATGACGCGGAACTGGTGCCGCGTCTGGAGCGGGCCAAGGTCGCCGCCGGTCCTGCCAAGGAACACGCGGCCAGGCGCTCGGCCGCCGCGATGGCCGCGCTGCGCGGCGACATCACCCCGAGCGAGATCCAGGCGGTGGTGCGGCGCAGGGAGCGCAGGGCCAGGGCCGGCCGGCTGGCCAGGCGTCTTGGGATGCTGGGGCTGCTCGCCGGCGGGGCGGTCGCGGCGTGGAAGTGGTGGAGCGCCCAGACCGACCCCGACTGGCTGGTCGAGCCCTCCCCCGCCACCGAGGTGCCGACCGAGCCGGAGGAGCAGGCGCTGGGCTGACCGGGCCGCCCCCGCGGCCCCTGGACGCGGCGGGGGCGGGGCCGCACCCGCCGCGAGGCCCTCAGGGCCCCACCACGGCGCGCCCCGCCCCTGGGCGGGCTGCCGGGTCGGTCAGCCGCCCATGCCGAGGATGGGGTTGTTGTCGCCGCCCCCCGGGTCACCGCCGCCAGGACCGCCAGGATCGCCACCCGGGCCGCCCGGGTCACCGCCGGGATCGACGGTGCGCAGCGTGATCGGGGTGTCGGGCGCGACCCGCGAGCCGGCGATCGGCTCGCTCAGCAGCACCAGGGCCGACGGCGTGTCAGGACCGTCGACGCTGACCTGGTTGAAGCCGGCCCCCGACAGCGTGGCCATCGCCTCCTCCACGGTCTGGCCGCTGACGTTGGGGACCTCGACATCCTCGGGCGGCGGGGGAGCCACGGCGACCGTCAGCGTCACCAGACCACCGGGCGCGTGCTGGACGGCGGCTCCCGGGTCCTGGGCGATGACCTGGTTCTCCGGCCTGCTGTCGTCCTGCTGCTCCTGCCGGGACACCTGGAACCCGGCGCCCGAGAGTATCGCCGAGGCCTCGTCGAACTGGCGGCCCACCACATCGGGCACGGCCTCCGTGTCCGGAGCGGTGGCGACGATCAGCGTGACCTCGCTCCCCGCCTCCACCTCCTCGCCGGCGCCCGGGTTCTGTTCGAGGACGGTGCCAGGCTCGGCCTCCGCGTCCTCCCGGGGCTCCTGCCGCACCGAGAGGCCCAGCTCGTCGAGCTCGGCCTCGGCGTCCTCGTAGCTGCTGCCGACGACATCGGGCAGCTCGACGGCCTCGGGGCCCTCGGAGATGATCAGGGTGACGCTGTCGCCCTCCTCCACCTCGCTGCCGGCGGCCGGGTCCGTCTCGCAGACCAGGCCCTCCTCCTGGTCACAGGCCTGGCTGTCGCCGGTGGACACCCGTAGACCGAGGTCGTCGAGCCGCTGCTCCGCCGTCTCGACGGTCTCACCCGCCATGTCGGGCACTTGCAGCGTGCTGGGCGGCGGATCGTTGTCGAACATCACCCGGCCGATCAGGACGGCGCCGACCAGCACCAGGATGCCGGCCAGCACCAGGAGGATGGTCGAGGTGTGCTTGTTGCCCTGCCGCCGGTCGCCCCTGCCGTGGTAGTCGTCGTAGTCGTCCGGATCGTTGGTCGGCGGCAGCATGGTGGTCGCCGGATCGGTCGGACGCAGCATGGTGGTGGGGCGGTCGTCGTAGCCGTAGGCCCCGGCGCCCATCGCCGCGAGGGCGCCCACCGGGCGGCCGTCCAGCGCGGCCTCGATGTCCGCCCGCATCTCGTCGGCCGACTGATAGCGGTAGTCCGGGTCCTTGACCAGCGCCTTGAGGACGATGGCGTCCGTCTCCTGGCTGATCTCCGGGTCGAAGACGCTGGGGTGCTGTGGCTCCTCCCGCACATGCTGGTAGGCCACGGCGACCGGCGAGTCCCCGATGAACGGGGGGCGCACGGTGAGCAGTTCGTAGAGCAGACAGCCGGTGGAGTAGAGGTCGGAGCGGGCGTCGACCGTCTCGCCCTTGGCCTGCTCGGGCGAGAGGTACTGCGCGGTGCCGATCACGGCGGACGTCTGCGTCATCGTCATGCCGGAGTCGCCCATGGCGCGGGCGATGCCGAAGTCCATCACCTTCACCTGGCCGTTGCGGGTGAGCATGATGTTCGCCGGCTTGATGTCCCGGTGCACGATGCCGTTGCGGTGCGAGTACTCCAGCGCCTGGAGGATGCCGATGCACATCTCCAGCGCCCGCTCGGGCAGCAGCTTGCGCCCGGAGTGCAACAGCTCGCGGAGGGTGGAACCCTCCACGTACTCCATGACGATGTACGGGATGGAGATGCCGTCCACGTAGTCTTCGCCGGTGTCGTAGACCGCGACGATGGCCGGGTGGTTCAGCGACGCGGCCGACTGTGCCTCGCGGCGGAACCTGGCCTGGAACGTGGGGTCGCGGGCGAGGTCGGCACGGAGCGTCTTGACGGCCACGGTGCGGCCCAGGCGGGTGTCGTGAGCCAGGTAGACCTCGGCCATCCCGCCACGGCCCAACACCTGGCCCAGCTCGTACCGCCCGCCGAGGCGACGCGGCTCATCCATGTTTCCAGCCCTCTCCGTGTGATCCCGGGCCGCGCCCCCCTCGGCACCCGTGGGCGGAAGGGGAGTCAGACCCTGGCTTACGGTACCCGGCGAGCGTGAACCCTCCGGGTGGCGGTGTGCGGCCGATATCCAACCGGTATGGCCGTGCACCACAACCGGTCACCGACGGCCGGTCCCAGATATGACGTGTGCGGGGTGGTCCGCGGTTGCCCGCCGGGCGGGGGACGGCCGCCGCCCGGCGGGCCCACCGGTCAGTTCTGCTCGTCCGCGAGCACGGCCGCCATCACGTCCATCGCGATCGGGGCGGCCAGACCGCTGCCGGAGATCTCGTTCCGGTCGACGCCGCCGTCCTCGATCACGACGGCCACCGCGACCGGGGAGCCCTCGTCGGTGATCGCGTAGGAGATGAACCAGGCATAGGGCGGCTCGGAGTTGTTCTCGCCGCGCTGCGCGGTGCCGGTCTTGCCGCCGATCCGGATGTCGTCGCTGATCTGGCTGCGGTCGATGCCGCTGTTCTCCTCGACCACGGTCTCCATGGTCTCCTGGACCTGCCGGGCGGTGTCGGCCGAGACCGCCTCGTTCAGCTCGCTGGGATCGTGCTGCTCGATCACGTTGAGGTTCGGCGTCACCAGCTGGTCCACCATGTACGGCTCCATCAGCGAGCCGTTGTTGGCGATGGCGGCGGCCACCATCGCCATCTGGAGCGGGGTGGCGCGGTTGGACGCCTGGCCGATGCCGGCCATCGCGTTCTGCGGCCGGTTGTCCTCGGGGTAGACGCTGGCGTCGGCCCGGACCGGGACGAAGTGCTCCTCGTTGAAGCCGAACGCCTCGGCCGTCTCGATCATGCCCTCGTTGCCGACGTCGTTGCTGAGCCCGGCGAAGACGCTGTTGCAGGAGTACCGCATGGCGTCCCTGACGGTGGCTTCCTCGCAGACGCCAGGCACCTGGTTGGTCAGCGGGACGTCCTGGGTGTCCGGGAGGATGTACGGGTCCTCGTACTCGGTGGGGTCGTCGACATTGTCGATCTCCCCGTGTTCGAGCGCGGCGGCGGCGGTGAGCACCTTGAACGTGGACCCGGGCGGGTAGGTCTCGCGCAGCGCGCGGTTGAGCATCGGCTTGTCCTCGTGGCCCTCCAGGGCGGTCCACGCCTCGGCGTCGCTGTCGGCGTAGCCGGCGAAGCTGGACGGGTCGTAGGAGGGTGTGGAGGCCAGCGCGAGAATGGCGCCCCGGCGCGGATCGAGGGCGACCACGGCGCCCTTGCGGTCCCCGAGGCCCTCGAAGGCGGCGAGCTGCGCGTCGCCGTTGAGGGTGGTGATGACATCGCCACCGCGCTGGTCCTTGCCGGTGATCATGTCGATGGTGTTGTTGAAGAACATCCGGTCGTCGTCGCCGGTGAGGATGGAGTCGTTGACGTACTCCAGCTGGGTGGTGCCGAACGCCTGCGAGGAGTAGCCGGTGACGGGGGCCCACATCTCGCCGTCGACCCAGGTGCGCTTGTACGTGAAGTCGTCGTCGTTGGTCTCCTCGGAGCCGGTGATCGGCTGCCCGTCGACGATGATGTCGCCCCGCGGGTTGGCGTACCGCTCGATCCGGACCCGACGGTTGTCCTCATGGCTCTGCAACTCGTCGGCCTGGACGAACTGCACGTAGTTGACCCGCACCAACAGGGCCAGGATCAGCACGCCGCAGAAGACCGCGACCCGGCGCATCGGCTTGTTCATGGACGGACCACCTGCGTCTGTTCGGCGTCGAGGGAGGGGGCGGGGGCGGGAGCCGGCCGTCTGGCAGTGTCGCTGATGCGCAGTAGGAGGGCGATAAGCGCCCAGTTGGCGATGACGGACGAGCCGCCCTGGGCCAGGAAGGGCATCGTCATGCCGGTCAGCGGGATCAGCCCGGTGACGCCGCCGGCGACCACGAACACCTGGATCGCGAAGACCCCGGCGAGGCCGATGGCCAGCAGCTTGCCGAACGGGTCCCTGGCGGCCAGCGCGGTCCGCATCCCGCGCTCGATCAGCAGGGCGTAGAGCATGATGATGGCCATCAGCCCCGCCAGGCCGAGCTCCTCGCCCACCGTGGCGAGGATGTAGTCGCTCTTGGCCGCGATGCCGCCGATCAGCCGGGAGTAGCCCTGGCCGAGCCCCGAGCCGAAGAGGCCGCCCGAGCCGAACGAGAACATCGCCTGGGCGGTCTCCGTGACCCCGTCGTTGACGCGGTCCAGCGGGTTGAGCCAGTTGTTCACCCGCTCACCGACGTGGCTGTTGACGCTGGCGACGAAGACCGCGCCGCTGGCCGACAGCAGCAGACCGAAGATGATCCAACTCGTCCGCTCCGTCGCCACATAGAGCATGACCACGAAGATCCCGAAGAAGAGCAGCGAGGTACCGAGGTCGGTCTCGAAGATCAGGATCATCAGGCTGATCGCCCAGATCACCAGGATCGGCCCCAGGTCCCGGCCGCGCGGCAGATAGATGCCCATCACCCGGCGGCTGGCCAGCGCCAGCGCGTCCCGTTTGACCATCAGGTAGCCGGCGAAGAACACGGCGATGATGATCTTGGCGAACTCGCCCGGCTGGAGGCTGCCGACGCCGGGGATCTGCACCCAGATCCTGGCGCCGTTGACCTCCTGGCCGACGAAGATCGGCGAGACCAGCAGCAGCAGCGCCACCACCATGGAGATATAGGTGTAGCGCTGGAGCAGCCGGTGGTCCTTGAGGAAGACCAGCACGCCGATGAAGAGCGCGATGCCCGTCGTGGACCACATCAGCTGCCCTGGCGCCAACGCGCCGCCGAGCGACGGGGTGGTGATCTTGGGCTCCTGGTCGAGACGCCAGATCAGCACCAGGCCCAGGCCGTTCAACAGGGTCGCGATCGGCAGCATCAGCGGGTCCGCGTAGGGCGCCCAGCGGCGCACCACCAGATGCGCGATGCCGGCCAGCAGACCGAGGCCGAGCCCGTAGCCGAGCATTCCGGCGGGCAGCGACTCCTCCTTGGCCAGGCCCACGTTGGCGTAGGCGAAGACCGGGATCACCACCGCGAAGACGAGCATCAACAGCTCGGTGTTCCGGCGACTCGGCAGACCGCCGGTGGAGACGGTGGTGTTGTTGCTGCTACTGCTCATGCCTTCAGGTCTCTCGGTCCCGCTATGTCCCGCACTGCTTGGCCAGTTCCTGTTGTTCCTCGGACAGTGACGGGCCCTGCTGGCCGCCCCCGGGCTGCTCGGGCTCCTTGCCGTTCTCCTCGGCCTGCTCGCCGCCCTCGGGCTCCTCGGTGCCCTCGTCGGACTCGCGCTGCTCCGCGATGGACTCGCAGACCGCGGCCTGCTCGCCGAGCGCGGTCAGCTGTTGCCTGGCGTCGTCGAGACCCTTGGCGGAGATGACGTTCTCCTCCAGGCTGCGCTGGTAGGTCGGCGGCAGATGCTCCAGCTTGATCTCCGGGTGGTCCTCCTTGACGCTGCTCAGGTCGAGCGGGCCGAGGCTCTGGTTCAGGCCCTGGTAGAGCGCGAGGTGGTCCCCGTTGACCCCCACGTAGTACTGCGTCTGGGTCCAGCGGTAGCCGGTGTAGAGGCCACCGCCCACCACGGCGAGCGCCAGCCCCGCCAGCAGCCAGTTGCGCAGCGGGCGGCGGCGCGGCGACTGCCGCACGTACTCGTCGTCGGTGAACGAGCCGAAGACGCCCGTCGCCGGGCCTTGGGCGCCCGGCGCCTGCGGCGGGGCGGCGGGGCGGCCCAGCTCGGCGGCCCTGGCCGCCGGCGTCCTCGGATCGCCGGCGGAGCGCTGCGCCTGTGTCTCGGCCACCGCGCCCACGATCTGGGGGGCGTCGTAGAGCTGCCTGGCGAGTGTGTCGCTCTCCTGGGTGTCGACATCCACCACGTCGGCGATGATGCAGGTGATGTTGTCCGGGCCGCCGCCGCGCAGCGCCAGCTCGATCAGCTCGCTCACCGTGTCCTGCGGCGCCGACTGGGTGTTGAGCGTGTCCCGCAGCGTCTCGGCGCTGACCACCCCGGAGAGCCCGTCCGAGCAGAGCAGGTAGCGGTCGCCCGGGCGGACCTCGCGGATGGAGAGATCGGCCTCGACCCGGTCCGCGCTGCCCAACGCGCGCATCAGCAGGGAGCGTTGCGGGTGGGTGGTGGCCTCCTCCTCGGTGATCCGGCCCTCGTCCACCAGCCGCTGCACCCAGGTGTGGTCCTGGGTGATCTGGGTCAGCTGGCCGTCGCGCAGCAGATAGGCGCGGGAGTCGCCCACGTGCACCACGCCAAGCCGCTGGCCCGTCCACAGCAGGGCGGTGAGCGTGGTGCCCATCCCGTCCAGCCTGGCGTCGTCGGCCACCATGCCGCGCAGTTGTTCGTTGGCGCGCTGCACGGAGGCGTCCAACGAGGTCAGCAGGTCGGAACCGGGGATGTCGTCGTCCAGCGGCACAAGCGTGGAGATGACCTCGGAGCTGGCGACCTCGCCCGCCGCCTGACCGCCCATGCCGTCGGCGATGGCCAGCAGGCGGGGCCCGGCGTAGCCCGAGTCCTCGTTGTGCCCCCGGATCATCCCGACATGGGAGCCGGCGGCGAATCTCAGTGACAAACTCATGCGCGCCTCGCCCACCCTCCGGTCGTCATTGTGGTCGGACCTACTTCCGAAGCTCGATGACCGTCTTGCCGATGCGGATCGGCGCGCCGGGCGGAATGGGGACCGGGGTGGTCAGTCGGCCTCGGTCGAGGTAGGTCCCGTTCGTCGAACCGAGGTCCTCGACGATCCACTGGCCGTTCTGGTCCGGGTAGATCCGGGCGTGCCGGCCGGAGGCGTAGTCGTCGTCGAGCACGATGGTCGAGTCGTGTGCCCGGCCGAGCGTAATGGTCTGCCCCTGGAGGGCGACAGTGGTTCCGGCGAGGGAACCTTCGGTGATGACGAGTTTGGTGGGGGCGCCCCGCCGCTGCCGGCCCTTGCCGGCCGCCTTCGGCGGGGGCTGCTGCTGCCGCCGCTGCCCGCCGGCCTGGTCGGGGCGGCGGACCGCGGCGCGCTGGGTGACCCGGGTGCCGAACAGATCGCTGCGGATCACCTGGACCGCCACGATGACAAACAGCCACAGGACGGCCAGGAAACCCAACCTCATGACCGTCAGGGTCAGCTCTGACATTGCCCCCCGCTTACCCTTCGGCTTGCCGGTAGATGACTGTGGTGCTGCCCACGACGATCCGTGAGCCGTCGCGGAGCGTAGCGCGTTTGGTGTGCTGCCCGTCCACCACGATGCCGTTGGTGGACCCCAGATCGCGCACCGTGGGGGGCTGGGTGGCCTGGATCTCGCAGTGCCGGCGGGAGACACCGGGGTCGTCGATGCGCACATCGGCCTCGGTGCTGCGGCCGAGGACCAGCGAGCCCCGGGAGATCTGGTGCCGGGCGCCGTTGATCTCGACCCAGCGGCGGACCCGGCTGGGCGCCGGCTGGCTGAAGGGCGCCGCCGACGGGCGTGGGGGGGAGCCGGGGGGAGCGGCCGGCGGCCGGGACGGCGGGCTGTGCGGCGGCTGGGGCGGCGGGTACCCGGGGGTGCCGGGGAACGGCTGCTGCCCCGCTCCGCCGTGCGGCGGCGAGGCGGGTGCGGTGGTGGGCGCCCCGGCGCCATGGCCGGAGGCCGAGGCGGCGAGAGTGCGGCTGCGCACCCGGTAGAGGCCCGTGTCCAGCGACTCCACCTGCTCCAGGTTCACCCGGATCTCGCCCATGAACGTGTACCGCTGCTGCTTGGCGTACTCCTTGACCATGCTGGCCAGTTCGTCGCCGAGCTGGCCGGCGTACGGGCTCAGCCGCTGGTAGTCGCCCGAGCTCAGCTCGACGATGAAGTCGTTGGGGACGACGGTGCGTTCGCGGTTCCAGATGGTGGCGTTGTTGTCACACTCACGCTGGAGCGCGCCGGCGATCTCCACCGGCTGCACCTCGGACTTGAAGACCTTGGCGAAGGTGCCGTTGACGAGCCCTTCAAGCCGCTGCTCAAAGCGCTTCAGTACTCCCATGTGCACCTCCTTCTCCGTTGTCCCGACACGCGGCTGAAGTGGTAGGGCTTACTGATCGTATCCACGCGCGAGACGGCCAGGTGGTTCCCACCTGGCCACCGGACTCCCCCCGGATCGTAGGGGGGAGCTTGCAACAGTGTCGCGCATGTCTGGAGGGAATGCGGAAGGACCCGTGAGCGGTCGGCCGGCCGGGGGTCACCGCGGCGGTGGCCGGGGGCCGGAAGGCGGGTGAGGGCACCCCGTTGGGCGTGTTAGCCTTTTTGACGTCAGCGGCGCTCCGGCCGGTGGATTCGCGGAGTGCGGTGGACAGAGTTCTAGACAGAGTTCTAGGCAGTACAACGCAGTGCAAGGTGCTCGCGCGGGTGGCGGAATAGGCAGACGCGCTGGATTCAGGTTCCAGTGCCCGAAAGGGCGTGGGGGTTCAACTCCCCCCTCGCGCACCAGAGGTACATCAGGAAGGCCCCAGTTGATCTGGGGCTTTTCGCGTTTTGGGCGCTGTCCTCGGGTGCCGCGGCGCGTCCGCCGGCGTGCGATCGGGCCGCCGCGCGCCCCCTGTCCCGGGTGCCGTATCCGCTCCGCCTGTTTGTCTGGTTATCGCAGAGTGGCCTTTTGTGTTTGTTTTCTGCGCGTTCTCATGATTTCTCCTGAGCTTTCTGCGAGGGTGCTCTCCGCCCTGCCGGTAACTGGGCGTGGAGGAAGCGTCATGGAGTGTGCAGCCCCGACCGTGCTGAGGGTGGTGCATCTCGTGCAGCCCGTGGACGGTTCGATCGCCTCGGCCGTGGCCGATCTGGTGCGCGCGCAGACCGAGGCCGGGCTACGGGTGGTCGTGCTCTGCCCGTCGGGCGGGCGGCTGGAACGGGAGGCGGCCAGGGCCGGCGCCCGGGTTCGGCTCTGGCTGGCCGAACGTGCCGCCGGCGGCAACCTGCCCTGGGAGGTGCTCTGCGCCACCCGCGCCATCCGGAGGGCGGACCCGGATGTGGTCCATCTCCACGGCGACAAGGCCGGGTTGGCCGGCCGACTGGCGCTGCGGGGCCGACTGCCCACCGTCTTCCAGCCACACCTCTGGTCGTTCCAGGCGGCGCGCGGGCCGTCGGCCCGGCTGGCCCGCCACTGGGAGCGGCGGGCGACGGCCTGGACCGACCAGGTGCTCTGCGTCGGCGAGGACCAGCGCGGGGCCGCCGCCCTGGCCGGACTCGACGTGCCGACGACCGTGCTGCGCGCGGCGGTCGACCTCGCCAGGCTGCCGCCCGCGGGGCAGGTGGCGCGGCGCCAGGCGCGGGCGGCGCTGGCCTCGGTGCACGGGCTGCCGCAGCGGGCGCCGCTGGTGGTGTGCGTGGGCCGGCTGGACGAGCGGCACGGCCAGGACGTGCTGCTGCGGGCCTGGCCACGGGTGGTGGCCAGGGTGCCCGGCGCACGGCTGGCGCTGGTGGGGGACGGGCCCGCCCTGGCGTCGCTGCGCCGGGCCGCACGGCAGGATGTGCTGTTCACCGGCAGGACCGAGGACACCCTGCCCTGGTTCGCCGCCGCCGATGTGGTGGCGGCGCCCGCCAGGTGGGGCGGGATCGGTATGGCGCCGCTGGAGGCCATGGCGGTGGGGCGTCCCGTGGTGCTCGGCGATGTGGGCGGCGCCGGCGAGAGCCTGCCGGCCGGCGCGGACCGGCACTGCCTGGTGCCGCCCGGCGATCCGGTGGCGCTGGCCCGCTCCCTGGAGGCGCTGCTGGTCGGCCAGGAGCTGCGGGCCACGCTCGGCGAGCGGGCCAGGGCCCACATGGCGGCCGTCGGTGATATCCGCCACACCGCCGCGACCTGCGCCCGGGTCTACCGCGAGGTGCTCGCCCGGCGGGCCCAGGGGCCGGCGGTGCCCGAGGTCAACGACCGCGTTCCGCACCGCCGTTGACCTGGACCACCTGGGCGGTGACATGGCCGGCGGCATGTGAGGCCAGCCAGTGGATGGTCTCCGCCACATCACCGGGTGTGCCGGCGCGGCCGTTGAGCGTCTCGTCGACCCGCGCCCGGTGTCGCTCGGGCGTCATGGCGCCGCCGAAGAACTCCGTGTCGTCGATCAGCCCCGGCGCCACCACGTTGACCGTGACGCCGCGTGGGCCAAGGGCGCGGGCCAGATCGAAGGCGTAGGGGTGCAGCGCCGCCTTGCTGGCCGCGTAGGAGCCGGAGCCCGACCCCCGGTAGGCGGCGATCGAGCTGAGGAAGAGCACCCGGCCGCCCGGCGCGGCCAGCCGGTCGCGGAGCGCCTCGGTCAGCAGCACGGCGGTGAGCGTGTTGATGCGGAAGTTCACCGTCCAGTCGTGCTGGGCGCGGGCCAACGGGTCGTCACTCGCCGCCGCCGGCTCAAGACCGCCGTTGCCCCCGGCGCAGTGCGCCAGCACATCGACGGTGCCGAACCGTTCGGCGACCAGCGCGGCCACCTTGGCCGCCCCCTCGGGCTCGGTGAGATCGGCCGGGCAGGCCACCGCGCCCTCGATGGCCTTCGCCGCGTGCGTCAGCACCTCGGCTCTGCGGCCCACCAGCACCGGGATGTCGCCGTCCCGGGCGAAGGCCAACGCCGTCGCGAAGCCGATACCGGTGCCTCCACCGCTGACCACCACCGTGCGATTCGCCATGGCGGGGACGTTATCCGGTCAACGTGGCGTCTGCCAGGTCAACATGGTGCCCGAGCCGCCGATGCCGGGGCCGACCTCGGCCGTTCCGCCCAGCGACTCGGCTCTTTTGACCAGGTTGCGCAGCCCGCTGCGGCGGGTCCGCCCGGACGGGATGCCGGTGCCGTTGTCGGCGACGGTGAGCCGCACCGCGTCCGTGCCGTCCGGCTGGTGGGTGCCGGCGTCCACCAGCACCTCGACCCGGGAGGCCCCCGCGTGCCGCGCCGCGTTGGAGAGGCCCTCGCGGAGCGCGGCCAGCAGATTGCGCGCGGCGCCCTCGCCGACCACCGAGTCCACGGGGCCCTTGAACGAGACGGCGGGCCGGAAGCCGAGCAGCTGGGCCGCCGCTCCGATCTCCCGCAGCACCCGGGTGCGCAGCCCGGTGGGGGCCTCGTCCGGGTGCTGTTGCAGGGCGAAGATCGCGGTGCGGATCTCCTGGACCGTCGCGTCCAGCTCGCCGGTGGCCTGGTCGACGCGCTCCCTGACGTCCTCGGACGAGGTCAGCCGCCGGGCGCCCGTCATGATCAGGCCGACGGCGAACAGCCGCTGGATGACCAGATCGTGCAGATCGCGGGCGATCCGGTCCCGGTCCTCCAGCACGGCGAGCTGTTCGCGGTCGCGCCTGGCCCTGGTCAACAGCAACGCCAGTGCGGCCTGTTGGGCGAACTGGGTGGCGTTGGCCCGCTCCGGCACCGAGTACGGCGGGGCGTCGGGGGCGCGGGCCAGCGAGAGCGCGCCCAGGGTGGTGTCGTCGCTGGTCAGCGGCAGCAGCATGCTCGGGCCGTAGCGTCCGGCCAGGCCGAGGGCGCGGGAGGGGGCCCCGGCGGGCCGGTCGTCGAAGACGGGCTCGCCGGTGAGCACCTGCCGCACGGTGGCCGAGTCGGCGGGCACGGTGGAGCCGAGCAGCCCGCTCGGATCGTCGGCGCGGACGGCGACCACCGTCAGGCCGCCGTCCTCGTTCGGTTCGAGCACCGCGGCCATGGCGGCCTCGGCCAGCCGTTTGGCCTGCTCGGCGACCACGGCCAGCGCGTTGTCCTCGGGATCGGCCGAGAGCAGTGAGGTGGACAGCTCCAGACTGCCGTCCAACCAACGGGCCTGGGCGCGGACCGCCTCGTGCAGCCGGGCGTGGCCGATCGCAAGACCGGCCTGGGCGGCGAGAATGGTGACCAGCTCGCGGTCGGCCTCGGTGAAGGCGCCCCTGCGCGGGTCGGAGAGCCAGAGCGCCCCCGAGCGCGCGCCATGGACGCGGATCGGTGCCCACAGCACCCCGTCGAGCCGCGGCCTGGCGGCCGAGCCGGCCAGCAGGGCGCCCAGCAGCGGCTCGGGGCTGGGGCCCGGCGCCGGGCCCGCGGTGAGCAGCCGGTCGATCCGGTCCCCGTCGTCGCTCAGCACCGCCAGCGCGGCGTGGCCGGCGCCGGTCAGCTCCACGGCGGCGCGGACGGCCCGGTCGGGCACGGCGTCCGGCTCGATGTCCCCGCCGAGGGACGCCAGGGTCCTCAGCGGTTCCGCCGTCTGCCGCGCCGCGCCCGTCTGCCGCATGAGAAAAGCGTAGTTAGTCCCTTCTGGTGGCGAAAGTCGGGATCAGGCGGGTGTGGGCGCCCCCTGCCGCTCCCGTGCCGGGTCCTCGCGTGCCAACAGGGTGCGGAACGGGCCGTCGACGGCGGCCAGTGCCGCGTGGTCGCCGCGTTGCACCACCCGTCCCGCGTCCAGCACCAGCACCTCGTCGACGGCCTCAAGACCCGTCAGCCGGTGGGTGATCAGCACGGCCGCGCGGTCCTCGGTGGCCGCCAGCAGATCCCGGGTGAGGGCGTCGGCCGTGGGCAGATCCAGATGCTCGGCCGGCTCGTCCAGGATCAGCACGGGGAAGTCCGCCAGCAGCGCCCTGGCCAGTGCCAGCCGTTGGCGCTGCCCGCCGGAGAGCTGGGCGCCGCGTTCGCCCACCGGGGTGTCGAGGCCGAGCGGCAGGGTGTTCACCCAGTCCAGCAGCCTGGCCCGGGCGAGGGCCAGGCGGAGCGTCTCCTCGTCGGCCGACGGGGCGGCCAGCAGCAGGTTCTCGCGCAGCGTGCTGTCGAAGAGATGCGCGTCCTGCGCGCACAGCCCCACCCAGCGGCGCACCGCGTCCCCGGCCAGCTCGGTCGCGTCCACGCCGCCCACCGTGTAGCGGCCGGTCGCGGGGTCGAGAAAGCGCAGCAGGCAGTGGGCCAGGGTGGTCTTGCCGGCGCCCGAGGCGCCCACCACGGCGATCCGCCGGCCGGCGGTCAGCTCCAGGTCCACCCCGGCCAACGCGGCCGTGGCGCTCCCCGGATGCCAGGCGCCGAGCCCGCGCAGCCGCAGCGGGAAAGGTCCGGACGGGGGCGCGGCCGGCCGCTCGGGCTCTTGTACCGGCGTCGGTGCGGCCAGCACCTCGCGCACCCGTTCGGCGGCGCGCCGTGCGTGCTGGCGGTGCTGGACGGCGAGCGGGAGCCCGGCGACCGCCTCGAAGGCGGCCAACGGGACCAGCAGTACGGTGGCCAGCCAGACGCCGGCCAACTCGCCGCCGGCCACCGCCGGCACGCCGACCCAGCCGGCCGCCAGCACCGTCCAGCCGGTCACCAGCGCGGTGAGCCCGCCGGCCAGCGCCGTCACTCCGGCTGATCCGGCCGCGAGCCGGGTGAGCCGCCGGTCGGCGGCGCGCACCGCTTCCCGCCGCCCCGGCAGCGCCCCGGCCACCCACAGCTCGTCGGTGCCGGTGAGCAACGCCAGGGTGCGCTCGGCGAGTTCGCCCCGGGCGGGGGCCAGCCGCCGCTCGGTGCGGCGGGCCAGCGCGCCGGCGAGGGCGGGCACGGCGAGGCCGGCGACCAGCAGTCCGATGGCCAGCGCGAGACCGGCGGCGGGCAGCAGCCAGCCGGTGAAGGCGACCGCCGCCACCCCGACCGTGCCGGCCACGGCGGCCGGGAGCAGCCAGCGCAGGAAGTAGTCCTGGAGGGCGTCCACGTCGGCCACCATCCGGGAGAGCAGATCCCCCCGCCCGGTGCGCCCGAGACCGGCCGGCGCCAGCCGTTCAAGCCGCTGGTAGACGGAGACCCGCAGGGTGGCCAACAGCCGGAGCACGGTGTCGTGGCTCAGCAGCCGCTCCGCGTAGCGGAACACGGCGCGGCCAAGACCGAAGGCCCTGGTCGCGGTGACCGCGATCATCAGATAGAGCACCGGGGGCTGCTCCCAGGCCCGGGAGATCAGCCAGCCGGAGGTGGCCATCAGCCCCACCGCGCTGCCCAGCGCGAGGGCGCCCAGGGCGGTGGCCAGCACCAGCCGTGGCCGCCGCCCCCCGGCCAGCCGCCGCACCCAGCCGAGCGCGGAGCCCTCGGCCCTGGCGACGGGCTCGGCCTCGGCTCCGGCCGCCGGCGCCGGCCGGTCGGCCGCGCCGCCGTGCCCGGTGGCAACGGGGCGGTCCTGGGCGGGGGCGGCGGCGATCGGGTGATGTTTCACGTGGAACATCCGGTCGGCGAGCGTCGACAGCGCGGTGCGGTGGGTGACCAACAGCACGGTGCGCCCCCGCGTCAGCCGACGGATGGCGGCGACCACCGCCGCCTCCGTGTCGCCGTCCAGCGCGGCGGTGGGCTCGTCCAGCAGCAGGATCGGGCGGTCCGCCAGGAACGCCCTGGCCAGCGCGACCCGTTGGCGTTGGCCGGCGGAGAGGCCGGCGCCCCCCTCGCCCAGCCGCCGCTCGGGGTCCAGCTCGCCGGCCGCCGCGTCCCGAAGCGCGGCCAGCACCGCGGCGTCGGAGGCGTCCGGCCGGGCGAGCCGCACGTTCTCGCCGATCGTGCCGGCGAAGAGCAGCGGCTGCTGCGGCACCCAGGCGATCCGCGCGTGCCACTGCTCGGGGTCAAGCGTGCGCAGGTCGACCCCGTCCACCAGCACCCGTCCGGCGTCCGGTGCGGCCAGGCCCAGCACCGCCCGCAGCAGCGTCGACTTGCCGCTTCCCGACGGGCCGGTCACGGCCAGCGTCTCGCCGGGGCGCAGGGTGAGGCTGGTCTCCGGCAGGGCGTCGCCCGGACGGCCCGGATAGCGGACCACCACCCGGTCGAGCCGGATCTCGCCGCTCGCCGGGACGGGCGCCTCGCCCCGGGGCGGCGCCGGGGTCTCCATCACGGCGAACACCTCCTCGGCCGCCGAGAGGCCCTCCTGCGCCGCGTGGAACTGGCTGCCCACCTGCCGCAGCGGCAGATAGACCTCGGGCGCCAGGATCAGCACCACCAGCGCGGTGTACAGATCCAGATCCCCGTGCACCAGCCGCATGCCGATGCTCACCGCCACCAGCGCGACCGACAGGGTCGACAGCAGCTCCAGCGCGAACGAGGAGAGGAAGGCCACCCGCAGCGTGCGCAGCGTGCCACGGCGGTAGGCGTCGGTGATGGACCTGATGTTCTCCGCCTGGGCCTTGGCCCGGCCGAACACCTTGAGGGTGCCCAACCCCGCGACCACGTCCAGGAAATGACCGGAGAGCTGGCCGAGTCGCCGCCACTGGCGGTCCATCTGGCTCTGGGTGGCCCAGCCGATCAGGGCCATGAACAGCGGGATCAGCGGCAGGGTCACCACGATGATCCCGGTGGCCACCAGATCGTCCGTAGCCAGCCGCGCGAGCACCGCCACCGGCACCACCACCGCCAGGCCCAACTGCGGGAGATAGCGGCCGAAGTAGTCGTCCAGCGCGTCGATCCCCCGGGTGGCCAGATTGGTCAGCTCGCCGGTGGAACGGTCGCCGAGACCGTGCGGGCCCAGCCGCGCGGCATGGTCCAGCAGCCGCAGCCGCAGCTCCGACTTGACCAGGGCCCCCGTCCGGTGCGCGACCCACTCGGTGCCGTAGGCGACCAGCCCGCGTCCCAGCGCGGTCGCGCCCAGCAGCAACAGCGGGCCGGTCAGCTCGTCGAGGTCCGCCCCGGCGGTGACCGCATCGGCGATCACCTGGGCGATCAACAGGGCCTGGGCGATCAGCAGCCCCGCGCCCAGCAGCCCGAGGCCCAGCGAGCCGGCCAGCAGCCACCGGGTGGCGCGGGCGTGCCGCAGCAGCCGGGGGTCGATGGGCTTCATCGCTCCGCCCCGTGCGCGGCGGGCGCCAGATGCCTGGTGCCGATCCGCTTGCGGAACACCCAGTAGGTCCAGCCCTGGTAGAGCATCACCAGGGGGGTGGCCAGCACGGCGCACCAGGTCATGATGCGCAGGGTGTACGGAGTGGAGGCGGTGCCCTCGACGGTGAGGTTCCAGTCGGGGTTCAACGAGGACGGCATCACGTTCGGGAACAGCACCAGGAAGAGGGTGCAGACCACCGCGAGCACCGTCACCCCGGACCAGAGGAAGGCCCAGCCCTCCCGCCCCCTGCCGTTGGCGGCCAGCGCCGCCAGCAGGGCCAGCGCGGCGACGGAGACGGCCACCAGGCTGGCCCCGGTGCCGAGATCCGCCTGCGTCCAGACCAGGAAGGCCACCGCCAGCAGCCCGCCGCCCAGGCCCAGCCGCCTGGCCGCTCGACGGGCCCTGATCCGGATGTCGCCCTCGGTCTTGAGCGCGGCGAAGAGCGCACCGTGCAGGGTGAACAGCGCCAGGGTGGTGGCGCCGCCCAGCAGGGCGTACGGCGACAGCAGATCCGCCACATCGCCGACGAACTCGCCCTCGGCGTCGATCGGCACCCCGCGCACGATGTTGGCGAAGGCCACGCCCCAGAGCACCGAGACCACCAGCGAGCACCAGAAGATCGCGTGCTCCCAGTTGCGCTGCCAGCGCTCCTCGGGGCGCTTGGCGCGGTACTCGAAGGCCACCCCGCGCACGATCAGACAGACCAGGATCAGCAGCAGCGGGAGGTAGAAGCCGGAGAAGAGGGTGGCGTACCAGTCGGGGAAGGCGGCGAAGGTGGCGCCGCCGGCGGCCAGCAGCCAGACCTCGTTGCCGTCCCAGACCGGGCCGATGGTGTTGATCAACACCCGCCGCTCGGCGCGGTCCCTGGCCAGCGTGCCGCTCAGCACGCCGATGCCGAAGTCGAAGCCCTCCAGGAAGAAGTAGCCCACCCACAGCACGGCGATGACGACAAACCAGAGGGTGTGGAGTTCCATCTCGATACGCTCCTTTCGCGGTCCGTGGGGGAGGTCAGTAGGAGAAGGCCATGGGACGGTCCTCGGCGTCGGCGTCCTCCGTCGTCCGGGCGCCCGGGATCGACGGCGGCCCGCCGATCCGGGTCGGGGGGTGCAGATCGGCCTCGGTCAACTCCGGTGGGCCCGCCTTGACATAGCGGATCATCAGCCGCACCTCGATCACCGCCAGCGCTCCGTAGAGTGCGGTGAAGACGATCAGCGAGGTGATCACCTCGCCCTGCGAGACGCCGGGGGAGACCGCGTCCGAGGTCTTCAGCACCCCGTAGACGACCCAGGGCTGGCGGCCCGTCTCGGTGAAGATCCAGCCCCAGGCGTTGGCGATCAGCGGGAAGAGCATGGTGAGCGTGGCGATCCGCCAGTAACAGCGGGCCAGTGTCCCGCTCAGCGGCAGACGCCGGGTCAACGCCAGCCGGGGCACCTCGTTCTCGCCGGTGCGCAGCGCGGGATCGAGCAGGAACCGTCTGCGGGTGAGCCACAGCCCGATGGCGCCGATCGCGGCCGAGGCCATGCCGAAGCCGATCATCCAGCGGAAGCTCCAGTAGGCGAGCGGGATGTTCGGCCGGTAGTCGCCGGGGCCGTACTGCTCCTGCATGGCCTCGTTGATGTCGTTGATGCCCGGGACCGGATCGGAGAAGTTGTCATGGGCGAGGAAGGAGAGCAGGCCCGGCACCTCAAGGCTGACCTTGTTGTGGCCCGCGTCCACGTCGCCGACCGCGAAGAGGGAGAACGGGGCGGGCGCCTCGGTGTCCCAGAGCGCCTCGGCGGCGGCCATCTTCATCGGCTGCTGCTCGTACATGATCTTGCCGAGGCGGTCCCCCGAGACGGCCGTGAGCAGCCCGGCGGCGACCATGGTGACCAGGCCGAGCCGCAGCGAGGTGCGCATCACCGCGATATGCCTGCGGCGCAGCAGGTGAAAGGCGGCGATGCCGACCAGGAAGGCGCCGCCGACCAGGAAGGCCGCCGTGATGGTGTGGGCGAACTGGGCGACGGCGGTGTTCTGCGTCAGCACGGCCACGAAGTCGGTGAGTTCGGCCCGGCCGTTCTCCTCGTTGATCCGGTAGCCGACGGGGTGCTGCATCCAGGAGTTGGCGGCCAGGATGAAGTAGGCGGAGAGGATGGTGCCGACGGCGACCGTCCAGATGGTGGCCAGGTGCAGCTTGGGCGGCAGCTTGTCCCAACCGAAGATCCACAGCCCGATGAAGGTGGACTCGAAGAAGAAGGCGATCAGCGCCTCGAAGGCGAGCGGCGCCCCGAAGACGTCGCCGACGAATCGCGAGTAGTCCGACCAGTTCATGCCGAACTGGAACTCCTGCACGATGCCGGTGACCACGCCCATGGCGATCTTGATCAGAAAGAGCTTGCCCCAGAACTTGGTGGCTCTGAGGTACTTCTCCTTGCCGGTACGCACCCAGGCCGTCTGCAAGCCAGCCGTCAGGCTGGCCAGCGAGATGGTCAGGGGGACGAAGAGGAAGTGGTAGACGGTGGTGATACCGAACTGCCAACGGGCCAGGGTCTCCGGCGCGAGCGCGACGTCCACGGTTCTGCTCCTCCGCTTGTGAACGTATTCACATTCACAAGCCATTATGCGCGGGGCGCTGCGCGGCTTCGCACGGGGGGCCCTCCGGGCAGGTTGGCGACGAGATCGGCTGCCAGGTTGGTGGGTGGGAACCACTGCCCTCCCGGGCGGGGTGCCCTCCCGGGCGGGTTGGCGGCGAGGCGGCGCGTGGCCCGACCGGCGGTCGGTGGCCGGCGGCCGGTTGGACGTCCGCGTGTGGGGGGGCTTGTGGTTCGGCGGCGGGTTGGGGGTGTCGCCCGGCGCTGGGTGCTTCAACGGCTGGGGCTGGCCCCAGCGAAACCGGCGGCCATTCGCCCCGGGCCGACTCGGCGACCGGCAGCCGGGACTCCGGGACTCCGGGACTCCGGGACTCCGGGACTCCGGGACTCCGGGACTCCGGGGATCGGCGATCAGTGGCTCGGCGGGGCATCCGCCTCGGCGGTTCGGTGATAAGGCCCGGCGGTCGGCGGTAACGGTCGGCGCGGTCCACTGACCGGGCCCAGCGGTCACCGGCTCAGTGGCCGGGTCCAGTGGTCAGCGGTCGTGCCCAGCGCGCAGCGCGCAGTGGCTCAGCGGTTCTGGGGCAGCGGTCGGCGGCTCAGCGGCCAGGCTCAGCACGCGGCGCGCAGTGGTTCTGCGGTCGGGCTCAGCGGTCAGCAGTCGGCACGCAGCGACTCATTGGCCGGGCTCAGCGGTCGGCGCACAGTGGCTTAGTGGTTGGGCTCAGCGTGCAACCGTCAGTGGCTCAGTGGCTCAGTGGCCGGGTCCAGCGGTCAGCACGCAGCGGCTTAGTGGCCGGGTCCAGTGGTCAGCGGTCGTGCCCATCGTCCAGCGCGCAGTGGTTCTGCGGTTCTGGGGCAGCGGGCAGTGGCTCACTGGCCAGGTCCAGCGGTCGGCGTGCAGCGGCTCAATGGTCGGGCTCGGCGGTCAGCGGTCGGCGCACCGTGGCTCAGTGGCCGGGTCCAGTGGTCAGCGCGCAGCGGCTTAGTGGCCGGGTCCAGTGGTCAGCGGTCGTGCCCATCGTCCAGCGCGCAGTGGTTCTGCGGTTCTGGGGCAGCGGTCGGCGGCTCGGTGGCCGGTCCAGCAGTCAGCGCGCAGCGGCGCGCACGGGCCCAGCGCCCAGCGGTTCAGCGGCTGGTCCCAGCGCGCCCCGCCCAGCCGCCCAGCGGCTCGGCCCAGTGGCCGGTCCAGCGCGCCCAGCGCGCCGCCCAGCCGCCCAGCGGCTGGGCCCAGCGCCCAGCGGCGCAGTGGCAAGGCCCAGCGCCCAGCGCCCAGCGCCCCGCAGTGGGTCGGTGGCTGGGCCCAGCGCCCAGCGGCGCAGTGGCCAGGCACAGCGCCCAGCGCGCAGCGGCTTAGTGGTCGGGCTCAGCGGTCAGTGGGCAGCGGGGGGACGGGGGCGAAGGTTTGGGCTGTGCGGAGTAGCTCGTCGTTGCCCTCTGGTTCGCCGATGGAGATGCGGACGCCCTCGCCCGGGAACGGGCGTACCGTCACGCCGTTCGTCTCGCAGGCGGCGGCGAAGTCGGCGGTGGCGTCGCCGAGGCGGAGCCAGACGAAGTTCGCCTGGGACTCGGGGACCGTCCAGCCCTGGGCGCGCAGCTCGTCCGTCACCCTGGTCCGCTCGTCGACCAGCGAGGCGACCCGCTCCAGCAGCGCCTCCTCGGCGCGCAACGAGGCGACGGCCGCGTCCTGGGCGATCTGGCTGACGCCGAACGGCACCGCCGTCTTCCGCAGCGCGGCGGCCACCGGCTCGTGCGCCACCGCGAAGCCGACGCGCAGCCCGGCCAGGCCATACGCCTTGGAGAAGGTGCGCAACACGCAGACCTGGGGCCGGTCCCGGTAGATCTCCACGCCGTCCGGCACCTCGGGGTCGCGGATGAACTCCCGGTACGCCTCGTCCAGCACCACCAGCACATCGGCCGGCACCCGGTCGAGGAAGCGCAGCAACTCGGCGCGCCGGATGGGCGTTCCGGTCGGGTTGTTGGGGTTGCACAGGAAGATCAGCCGGGTGCGGTCACTGATGGCGTCGGCCATCGCGTCGAGATCGTGCCCCTCCCCCGGGGTCAGCGGCACCTGGACGGAACGGGCGCCGGAGACCTGCACGATGATCGGATACGCCTCGAAGGACCGCCAGGGGTAGAGGACCTCGTCGCCCGGGCCCGCCGTGGCCTGCACCAGCTGCTGGGCCACGCCGACCGATCCGGTGCCGACGGCGAGATGGCTCACCGGGACCCGCAGGCGCTCGGCCAACTCCGCGAGCAACTCGCCGCTGAACATGTCCGGGTAGCGGTTGAGCCGCCCGGCGGCGGCGACCGCCGTCTCCAGCACCCCGGGCAGCGGGGGATAGGGGTTCTCGTTGGACGACAGCTTGAACGTCCTGCCGGTCGTCGCCCTGGCGCGGCCGGGGACATAGGCGGGCAGCCCGTCGAGCGCGGCGCGCAGCCGGGGGCTCGCGCCGGGGACGGAGCCGGTGGCGGAGTGCTGAGAGGATGCGGTCACCCGTTCACCCTAAGGGCGGGAAGTCCCGCTGACAGTAGGGCGCTCAACGCTTGTTACGCGCCCCCGGCGAACTCCCTTGCGCGCTCCCCCCATACGGGTGAGCCGGCGCACGTTGAAAGCCCAGGCGACACCGTGCAACTAGGGGCGCTACCACGGTGAGTGCGGGTTGTCTGACCTCGTTGATCTTGTGATCCCAGGTGCCAAACCCCCGTTGATCATGCAGAAACGTGTGCTCAGGGGGGAGTTCCGAGTCGCACGACACGGGCTGTCACCGGGCCTACCATCAGGTCGCCATGACAGCAGCGAAGCATCCGACGCCTCGGTCCAACGGTCGCCGGGCGAGTGGCCGGGCGGGCATTCGCGAAGTGGCGGCTGCCGCCGGAGTCTCGATCACCACTGTCTCCGACGCGCTGAACGGTAAGGGACGGTTGCCGGACACCACCCGCCGGCATGTGCGGGCGATCGCCGACCGCCTCGGCTATCGTCCGTCGGCCGCCGCCCGCACCCTGCGCACCGGCAAGTCGGGGTTGATCGGACTCACCGTCACCACCTATGGCGAAGAACCGTTCACCTTCACCGAGTTCGCCTATTTCGCGGAGATGGCCAGAGCCGCGACCTCGGCCGCCCTGGCCCGTGGCTACGCTCTGGTGATCCTGCCCGCCGCCTCCCAGCACCGGGACTTCGACGTCTGGTCCAATGTGGCGCTCGACGGCACCGTCGTGGTCGATCCGGCGGACCACGACCCCATGGTCACCGAGCTGGTCCGCCAGGGCATCCCGGTGGTCTCGGACGGCCAGCCGGGCGGCGACCTCCCCGTGACCGCCTGGGTGGACAACGACCACCACGCGGCCGTGGTGGGGCTGCTCGACCACCTCGCCGCGGCCGGCGCCCGCCGTATCGGCCTGCTCACCGGAACGAGCACCGACACCTACACCCGACTCTCCACCACCGCCTACCTCAACTGGTGCGAACGCAACGGCCAGCAGCCCGTCTACGAGGCGTACCCGGCGCACGATCCCTGCGCCGGGGCGATGGCCGCGGACCGGCTGCTGGCCAGGCCCGACCGGCCCGACGCGGTCTACGGCCTCTTCGACCCCAACGGCACCGACCTGCTGGCCGCCGCGCGCCGCTACGGCCTGCGGGTGCCCGAGGATCTGCTGTTGGTGTGCTGTAGCGAATCCACCGTCTACGCGGCGACCGAGCCGCCGGTCACCACCCTGTCCCTGCAACCAGGCCGTATCGGCACGGCCGTGATCGAGCTGCTCATCGACGCCATCGAGGGCGGCGAAGGCCGAAGTTACGGCCACCAGTTGATGCCAACCGAACTGCTGGTTCGTGCGTCCTCCCTGCCGGGTGGCCGCCGCACGGACCGTGCCACAGTGGCAGCCCCCCGCAAGCCCCCTGCCGTCGAACGGTAGTTTCGGGTAAACAGTTAGCGGCCTGCCAACGGTCTTCCCCAGGTGTGTCACAACCGACCGCCGGGATTCCTATGATGGGCGAACGGCATGGGGATCCGGCACGATCGGCCGGGTCCCGCAGGTGGAGGCGGCGCGCAGTGGTGGAGGGGTCGATGACTCAGGGGGCCGACCAGGGGCCGACGGCAGGGCGAGGCACGCTCCCGGGCGAGGCCGAGACGCCTCCCGACCTCTACACGCCGACGTTGCCCGACATCCCCGTGATGGACGGCGGCGTCGGCCCCCTCTATGTGGTCGGCGACGTGCACGGCTATCTGGACGAGTTGAGCGCCGCGCTGCGCGAGGCGGGGCTCACCGACGCCGAGGACCGCTGGGCCGCCGGCAACGCCCGGCTGTGGTTTCTGGGCGACTTCACCGACCGGGGCCCCGACGGCGTCGGGGTCCTTGATCTGGTGATGCGGCTCTCCGCCGAGGCGGCGGCGGCCGGCGGGTACTGCAAGGCGCTGCTCGGCAACCACGAGCTGCTGCTGATCGGCGCCAGCAGGTTCGCCGACACCCCCGTCGACTCCGCGGCCGGCACCGCGTCCTTCCAGGCCGCCTGGCTGCTCAACGGCGGTCAGCGCACCGACATGGAGCGGCTGCGGGACCACCACATCCAGTGGATGTCCCGGCTGGACTCGATGGCGGTGGCCGACGGCCATCTGCTGGTGCACTCGGACACCACGGCCTATCTCGACTACGGCACGACCGTCGACGACGTCAACGACGCCATCTGGCAGGCGTTGCAGCGCAACGACGTCTCGGAGACCTGGGAGCTGTTCCGCAAGTTCACCAAGCGGTTCGCCTTCCGCGACGAGGGCGGCCCGGAGAACGCGCAGGAGCTGCTCGACACCTTCGGCGGTGAGCGCGTGGTCCACGGGCACAGCCCCATTCCGTATCTGACCGGCGAGAACGGCGCGACGGAGACCGATCCGGACGGCAACGAGGGGCCGGCGGCGCCCCGCGTCGAAGGTCCCTATGTCTACGCCGACGCGCTGGCGATCGCGATGGACGGCGGTGTGACGATGGCTGGAAAGCTGCTGGTCGCGCGGCTCCCGTTGGCCGCCTGACCCGCCCCTGACCCGCCCCTGGCGCCTCGCGGGAAGGGGCGCGGGATGGGGCGAAAGTCGGGTGGAGGGGTGCGAACTCCGGGTATGTCCTGTCCGGAAACGTGTGTCGCCCTTTACCATCGTGGTCCTTGTTCTCCAGCTCTCTGGCTGAGTGCATCTGGGGGCGCCTATGAACAACCCAGCCGAACTGCCGTCCACGGACCGTGCCGAGGTCGAGCGGGTGCTCGACGAGGCGCTGCGCGCTGCCCGGACGGCCACGGGGGCCGGTCCCGAGCGGATGACCCGGCTGCGCGAGTTGGTCGTCGACGCGCTGCCCGACATCCTGCGGACCGCCGAGCCGCAGTACCTGCGGTTCGCGACACTCCGCGACGAGCTGCGCGAGGTCCAGCTGCGGGAGGGAGCCACCGGCGCGCAGCCGGCGGGGCGCGCCGGGCGCGCGGGTTCGGGCACGCTCCTTGTGGCCTTCGCCCTGATCCCGGTGCTGGCCGGAGTCAGCGGTTTGGTCTTCCTGTTGCTCGGCTACGCGCTGCGGCTGGCCAGCCCGGAGCCCTCGCTGGCCGCACCGATGCGCACGGTGGGCTGGGCCTTCGCGCTGGTGGCCGCCGGGGGCGCGCTGGTCGCCGCCGGCGCCCTGGTGGTGGCCGCGGTGCGCAACGGAGCCACCTCGATCCGGGCGTCGGGGGCCGGCGGGTCCTTGCTCTTCGAGCGGGTGGCCAGGGCCCGCGCCGACTGGCGCAGGGCGCTGTTGGACGAGGGCATCAATCCGTTCCTGCGCGGCGAGTTGGCCGACACCTGGCCGGCCGACGGGCGGGCGTCCCAACCCCGGTACTCCAGCCCGCAGTTCAGCAGCCCCGAGTTCTCCAGCCCGGCCAACGAGCGCAAGCGCGCCGGGGGCGGACCAGCGGTGGGGCATCCGGACTTCGCCAGCCCGGACTTCACCGGGCCGTCCGAGGGCGGCGCCGACCGGGGCTGAGCCGGGTCAACCCTGCCGCGCCAGCAGGCGTTCGATGACCAGCGCGACCCCGTCGTCCTCGTTGCTCGCGGTATGCCGTTCGGTGGCGGCCAGCACCGCCGGGTGCGCGTTGGCCATGGCGTAGCCGGTGCCCGCCCAGGACAGCATCTCCAGGTCGTTGGGCATGTCGCCGAAGGCCACCACCCTGTCGCGGTCGATGCCGGCGCGTTGGCAACGGAGGGCCAGCGTGCTGGCCTTGCTCACGCCAGGGGCGCTGATCTCCAGCAGGGCGTCGGGGCTCGACCTGGTGGTGCTGGCCCACTGGTCGGTGTGTTCCCTGGCGAGGGCGAGGAAGACGTCGGGGTCCAGGGTGTCGTGGTGGGCGAGGAGCTTGAGCACGGGGGCGCCCCGGTAGGCCGCGCCCTCGGCCAGCAGCTTCTCCACGGGGGCCACCTCGATCGCCGGGTCCATGGTCAGCGGCGGGTAGCCGGGCTCCTGGTGGATGCCGACGGTGCGTTCCACGGCGAACGCGACGCCGGGGGCGGCGGCGCGCAGCGCGTGCACGACGGCCAGCGCGTTCTCCCTGGGCAACGGGCGTACCTCGATGAGCTGTCCGCCGTTCCTGAGGTCCACCACCGCGGCGCCGTTGCCGCAGACGGCCAGGCCCTGGCCGTGCAGGTGGTCGCTGACCACGCCCATCCAGCGGGCCGGGCGCCCGGTCGCGAACACCACCTCGATTCCGGCCGCGTGGGCGGCGGCCAGCGCGGCCGAGGTGCGGGGCGAGACGGTGTGGTCGTGACGCAGGAGAGTGCCGTCGAGATCGGAGACGATCAACTGGGGAAGGGGCGGGGGCGTGGAATGTTCTGGCACAGTCACCCAGCATATGCGCGCACATTCGCGCGGTGACCCGCACGCCCGTGCGCCCCTCGCCCTTGCGGGGAAGCGGCACAAGGCCGCCCACCGAGGGCCTACCCTGCTGCCCATGGCTGTTTCCCCCGAGCCTCCGCTGCGGCTTTCCACCGTGATCCTCCCCGTCCACCGCTGGTCCCAGGGCGGGCGCCAAAGCTGGCAGCGGGCCGAGGAGTTGGGCTTCCACACCGCCTACACCTATGACCACCTCTCCTGGCGCGGCTTCCGCGACAGGACCTGGTTCAGCGCGCTGCCCACCCTCACGGCGGCGGCCACCGCCACCGAGCGGCTGCGGCTCGGCACCCTGGTCACCTCCCCCAACTTCCGCCATCCGGTGCCGCTGGCCAAGGAACTGCTCAGCCTCGACGACATCTCGGGCGGCCGGCTCACGCTGGGCATCGGCGCGGGCGGCAGCGGCTTCGACGCCACCGTGCTGGGGAACGACGCCTGGACCCCGAGGGAGCGCGCCGACCGGTTCGCCGAGTTCCTCCGGCTGCTGGACCGGCTGCTGAGCCAGGGTGGCTCGGACGGCGATCCGGCGGCCGGCGCCCCCGGCGTCTCCTACCGTGGCGACTTCTACTCCGCGCACGAGGTGCGCGCCCACCCGGGCTGTACGCAGCGGCCCAGGCTGCCCTTCACGGTGGCGGCGACGGGGCCGCGCGGGATGCGGCTGGCCGCCCAGCACGGCCAGGGCTGGGTGACCACGGGCGAGCCCAAGTCCCTCGGCGTCGACGCGGGTGCCGCCGGCTACCGGGCCGGTCTCGCCCGCCAGCTGGAGCAGCTGGACAGCGTCTGCGAGGAGAACGGGCGCGAACCGGGCAGCCTGCACCGGGTGTTGTTGGACTCCGTCGACACCCCCGCCGGCATCGGCACGCTGGACTCGGTCGACGCGTTCGTCGAGCACGCCGGCAACCTGGTCGATCTCGGCTTCGACGAACTGGTGGTGCACTGGCCGGCCGAGGACACGGTCTTCGCGAGGGACCCTGAGACCTTCGAGCGCATCGCCCTGGAGGGGTTGTCCCAGCTCAAGGGGTGAGCCCCCGCCCCTGGGAGCGGCGCCACCCCCTTCCGTGGCCTGGCCGGGCCCCTAAGGGCTGGCCCACAGAATGTCGACGGAAGGCTGACGCGCGCGACCTTCGTCGCCGTTAGTGTCCTTCGGGTGAGCGTGATACAGACCAACGGCTTGACCAAGCGGTATCCACGGGTGACCGCCTTGGACAGCCTGACCATCGATATCCAGCCGGGCGTCACCGGCCTGGTCGGGGCCAATGGCGCGGGCAAGTCCACCCTGATCAAGATCCTGTTGGGCCTCGCGCCGGCCTCCGACGGCACCGCGCGTGTCCTCGGGCGGGATTCGGCGCGGGAGGGGCCGGCGATCCGGGCGCAGGTGGGCTACATGCCCGAGCACGACTGCCTGCCACCCGACGTCAGCGCCACCGAGTTCGTGGTGCACATGGCCGGAATGTCCGGCTTGCCGCGCACCGCGGCCCGGGAGCGCACCGCCGACACCCTGCGTCACGTCGGGCTCTACGAGGAGCGCTACCGCCCCATGGGCGGCTACTCCACGGGCATGAAGCAGCGGGTCAAGCTGGCCCAGGCGCTGGTGCACGACCCCAAGCTGGTGCTGCTCGACGAGCCGACCAACGGCCTCGACCCGGCGGGACGGGACGAGATGCTCGGGCTGATCCGGCGCATCCACAGCGACTTCGGGATCTCCGTGCTCGTCACCTCCCACCTGTTGGGCGAGCTGGAGCGCACCAGCGACCACATTGTGGTGATCGACGGCGGGCAGCTGCTCCGTTCGCAGACCACCGCCAGCTTCATCGAGGCGACGGCCTCCCTCACCGTCGAGGTCACCGACACGGACGCCCACCCGGACGGGGCCGCCGCGCTCCGCTCCGCGCTGGCCGACATCGGCCTCACCGCCGCGCCGGCCCCCGGCCACCAGCTCCTCCTGGAGATCACGGACGAGCAGGTCTACGACACCGTCCGGGACACCGTCGCCGAGCTCGGCCTCGGCCTGGTCCGGATGGAACAGGGCCGGCACGAGATCGCCGAGGTCTTCCGTCCGAACACCGCCGACAGCGCCACGCCCCACGCCGGCGCCGGCGCGGAGGTCACGCCATGAGCAGCGGCACCGACGCCCGCATCCACAACATCGGCTACCGCAACTACGAGGGCGAACGCCAGGGCGTCGGCTACGCCCGGCGGGTCCTGTTCACCCACTCGTTGCGCGGCGCCTTCGGGCTCGGCCGCTCGGCGCGCTCCAAGGTGCTGCCGATGGGCCTGTTCGCCATCATGGCGATGCCCGCGATCGTGATAGTCGCGGTCGCCGCCTTCGCCGGGCTCGACGAACTGCCCATCGAGTACACGCAGTACGCGCTCTTCATGCAGCCCATCGTGGGCCTCTACATCGCGCTGGCCGCACCGCAGATGGTCTCGCTCGACCTGCGGTTCAAGGTCACCCCGCTGTACTTCTCCCGCCCCATCGAGCGCTCCGACTACGTGCTGGCCAAGTTCGTCGCGCTCAGCGCCGCGCTCCTCATCTTCACCGCGCTGCCGCTGGTGGTGGCCTACATCGGCGGGCTGCTGGCCGAGCTGGGCTTCGGGGAGCAGACCAAGGGCTTCGGCCAGGGCCTGCTCATCTCCCTGATCTTCTCGCTGCTGCACGCCGCGCTCGGGCTGCTGATCGCCAGCCTCACGCCGCGCCGGGGCTTCGGCGTGGCCGCCGTGATCGGGGTGCTGACCGTTCCCTACTTCGCCGCCACCGCGCTCCAGGCGGTCGCCTGGGAGTCGGACAACCCGGACCCCATCGGCTGGTTGGGCCTGCTCTCGCCCGGCACGATGATCGACGGCATCCAGTCCGCCTTCCTCGGCGGCTCGTCGACCTTCCCCGGTGAGCAGCCGCCGAGCGACGCCGCGGGGGTGGCCCTCCTGCTGGCGGCCGTCGCCGTCACCGTCATCTGCTACCTGCTGCTGGGGCGCCGCTACCGAAAGGCCGGACTGTGACCACCCTCCACATCACCAACGCCTCCCGCTGGTTCGGGAACGTGGTCGCCGTCAACGACATCAGCATGGCCATCGGCCCGGGGGTCACCGGCCTGCTCGGGCCCAACGGCGCCGGCAAGTCCACGCTGATCAACATGATGAGCGGCTTCCTGGCCCCGTCGGCCGGCACGGTCACCCTGGACGACCGGCAGATCTGGCGCAACGCCGACGTCTACCGGCAGATCGGCCTGGTCCCGGAGCGCGAGGGGATGTACGACTACCTCACCGGTGGCGAGTTCGTGCTGGCCAACGCCGAGCTGCACGGCCTGCCCGACCCCTCGGCCGCCGCCCAGGAGGCCCTGGAGACGGTCGAGATGACGCATGCCGCCGACCGCCGCATCGACACCTACAGCAAGGGGATGCGGCAGCGCGTCAAGATGGCGTCCGCGCTGGTGCACCACCCGTCGGTGCTGCTGCTGGACGAGCCGTTCAACGGCATGGACCCGCGCCAGCGGATGCAGTTGATGGATCTCCTGGCCAAGATGGGCGAAGAGGGCCGCACGGTGCTGTTCTCCTCGCACATCCTGGAGGAGGTCGAGCAACTCGCCAGCCATATCGAGGTGATCGTCGCCGGCCGGCACGCCGCCTCCGGGGACTTCCGCAAGATCAGGCGGCTGATGACGGACCGCCCGCACCGCTATCTGATCCGCTCAAGCGACAACCGGGCGCTGGCCGCCGGGCTGATCGCGGACGCCTCCACCACCAGCGTCGAGGTGGACGAGGCCGAGGGCGCGCTGCGGGTCGAGGCGGTGGACTTCCTCCGCTTCACCGAGCGGCTGCCCCGGCTCGCCAGGGAGCGCGAGGTCCGGCTGCTGACCGTCGCCCCCTCGGACGAGTCCCTCGAAAGCGTCTTCTCCTACCTGGTCGGCGCGTAGCCATGAGTCGGCACACAGCCGTTGATCGGCGCACAGCCGTTAAGGAGCCCCACCGCGATGTATAACCACACCGTCGCCCGGCTCACCTACCGAGCCCTGCTCGGTCGCCGCCGGGTGTTGATCCTGATCGCCCTGCCCGCGCTGCTGCTGGCCATCGCCGGCGCCGTCCGCGGGTTCGGCGGGGCCGACGACAGCGCGACCGTCGAGGTGCTGGGGGGCTTCGCCCTGGCCTCGATGGTCCCCCTGATCGGCGTGGTCGCCGGCACCGGAGCCATCGCTCCCGAGATCGACGACGGCTCGATCGTCTACCTGCTCGCCAAGCCGCTGCCCAGGCGCACCATCATCTTCACCAAGCTGGTGGTCGCCATCGCCGTCACGGTGGCCTTCACCACCGCGCCGATCCTGCTGGCCGGGCTGATCCTCAACGGCAACAGCCAGCAGATCGCCTCCGCCTACACGGTGGCCGCGGCCGTCGCCGCCGTCGCCTACAGCGCGATCTTCCTGCTGCTCGGCACCATCTCGCGGAACGCCGTGGTGTTCGGCCTGATCTACGCGCTGGTCTGGGAGGCCCTGCTCGGCAACACCCTGCCGGGGGTGCGGGTGCTCAGCGTCCAGCAGTGGTCGCTGGCCCTGGCCGAGGGCATCGCCGCGGGCGGCGCCGACGTCACATCCGATGTGGCGCTCCCCCTCGCCGTGGTGCTGCTGCTCGCCGCCACGGGGCTCGGCACCTGGTACGCCACCCGCCGGCTCTCCGCCCTGACGGTCACCGGCGACGCGTAGGGCCTGCCTCTCGGGCCGTCGCGAGCCCGCGAAGGTCCGAGGGACGGCGCTGGCGGCGTCTCGGAGGCGGGCCGCCGGGTGGGGGCGGGCGGCCCGCCCCGATCAGGGGCTCGGCTCGTCGCTGACGGTCAACGCCAGGTCGTGGTCGGCCGTATAGCGCACCCGCACCCGGACGGGCCCGCGCTCCGGGTGCGTCAGCTCGATCGCCGGGAAGTGGTCCGAGGCCCGGCGGTCGAACGCGTCGCCGCCGATGCGGGCGACCAGCGCCGAGGCGCCGTCC
Source organism: Streptomyces profundus (assembly GCF_020740535.1). Lineage (NCBI taxonomy): Bacteria > Bacillati > Actinomycetota > Actinomycetes > Kitasatosporales > Streptomycetaceae > Streptomyces > Streptomyces profundus. The sequence continues at coordinate 3,329,230 of NZ_CP082362.1, read as the reverse complement.
GGCGAGCGCAGCGCCAGCCGCCAGTCCGTCCGGGGCGCGGTGTGCGCCTTCAGCGCCTCGGCCAGCGGGATGGTCAACCGCACCCGGCCCCCCTCGCCTTCGGGCCGGCAGCCGAGGGTCAGCTCCGCGCCGCCCCGCTCGCCGACCCCCTCGGCATGCGCCGTGTACGGGGCGGCGTCCGGGGCGCGCCCGCCCATCAGCCGCGTCGACACCGTCACCTCCGACTCCCCCAGCAGCACCTCGTCGACCTCCGCGTGCACCGGGCGCAGCCAGCAGCGCAGCGTGAGGTTCCCGTCCTTGGTGCGGTACGGGACCCACGCCGAGACGCCGCCGGCCACCGACCGGGGCGGGGCGCCGAGCAGCCGCGCCGACCGCGCCTGTTCGCCGACCATCCGCAGCCGCCGCCCGCCGGACCGCCGCCGGACGAAGAAGTCCCAACGTCCCTCGGCCAGTTCGAGTTCGTCCGGGCTGAGCGTGGCCTCGACGGACTGCCGGCCGCGTGCCCTCGGCAGCGGCAGGGTGACCTCCCGCTCCAGCGGGTCGTGCCGCAGCCGCAGCACCAGCTCCGCCGCGCCGTTCGGCAGCGACGCCGGCTCCAGCGCGACCCGCAGCCCACCGTCCGCCTCGCTCTCCCCGTACCCGCGGGGCCGGCCCTCCGGCGGCGGGGAAGGACGCAGGGCCCGCAGCAGCCCGCCGAGACGCCCGGCCCGCTCCCCGGGCGGCGGCACGGCGCCCGCGGTCGAGGCGTTCGGCGCCAACTCCCGGAACAGCTCCTCGTAGCGGCGGGCGATCGCCGGCGGCTCGTAGGCGGCCGTCGACTGCCGGCCGCGAGCGGCCAGCCCGCGTCGCGTCCTCTCGTCGGACAGCAGCGGGCGCAGCGCGTCGGCCAGCGCCTTGCTGCCGCCGTCCACGGGGGAGAGCACCCCGTTCTCCCCGTGGGTGATGATCTCGCCGGGACCGTGCGGGCAGTCGGTCGCCACCACGGGGACACCGCACTGCATGGCCTCCACGATGGTCAGCCCGAAGGACTCGGCGTCCGAGGAGACCGCCGCCACCGCGCCCTTGGCCCACTCCGTCTCGATCGGCGACGCCGCGCCCATCAACCGCGCCCGGTTGTGGAGCCCGTGGCCCGCGATGCGCTCCCGCAGCCGGTCGCGCTCCGTGCCCCGCCCGTAGATGCGCAGCTCCCAGTCGGGGAACTCGGGGGCCAGCTCGGCGAACGCGTCGATCAGCCGGTCGTAGCGCTTCACCCGGGCCAGCCGGCCGGCCGCCACGATCATGCGGGAGTCGCCCGTCGACGGCGGCACCGTCGGCGGCGGCGAACAGTTCGGCACGCACCGCACCTTGGCGCCGTGCTCCCCCAACACGGACGCGTACCTCGCGGTGTCGGCGGCCGAGACACAGACCAGCGCGTCCAGCTCCCGCACCGCCGCCAGCTGCACCTTCCTGGCCGCCGGCAGCCGGGTGTCGTAGGTCATGTGCTCCTGCGCCACCCGGAGGTAGCGCGACTGGCCGAGCCGCGCCAGATAGGCGTTCAACACCGGCCGCGTCGCGACCACCACGTCCGCGTCCACCCGCGCCAGGAAGTCCCCCAACCGCTCGTCGCTGAGCAACGAGGGCGCCACCTTGCCGTAGTTCATCGGCAGATCGGCGAACACCTCGCTCGGCTTCTCAGCGACCGGCCCCTGCCCCTCGGCATCACGCGCCCCCTCGCGCATGTCGATCAGCGGGGTGATCCGCACCCGAGGGTCGAACCGCAGACTCGGCGTCTTGCGCGAGCGGTAGAGGCTGGCGATCCGCACGGTGTGCCGATCGGCCAGCGACGCCGTGAGATTGGCGACGGACCGAATGGTCCCGCCGATCCCATAGGCGTTGTTGAGCAGGAAAACAACCTTCACAAGCCCCCCCAGGGGTGAACACGGCTCCGCTACTGCGCGTTCGACGGCGCGTGTCACCTGCCGGTTCCCCGGCCGGCGCTGGCCCGGCCGGGGCGCCGGGGCTACGGTGTGGGGCGGAGGAGGCGTTCCAGGACGAGGGCGACGCCTTCGGCGTCGTTGCCCGCGGTCACCTCGTCGGCGATCTCCTTGACGGCAGGGTGCGCGTTGGCCATGGCCACGCCGTGCGCGGCCCAGTTCAGCATGGCGACGTCGTTGGGCATGTCGCCGAAGGCGATGGTCTCGGCGGCGCGGGTGCCAAGGCGTCGGGCGGCGAGGGAGAGCCCCCTGGCCTTGGTGAGCCCGTGGGGCAGCACCTCGACCAGGTCCTCGCCGGAGACCGTCAGGCTCACCAGGTCGCCGACCTCCGCCAGCGCCGCCGCCGCCAACGCGTCGTCGCCCAGCGTGGGATGGCGCAGGTACAGCTTGATGAGGGGCTCGGCGAAGAGGACGGCGCGGTCGTCGACCTGCCAGGGGGCGCCGTCGGGGTCCTCGCGGAAGCCGCGGCCCGGCTTGTCGTGGAAGCGTTCGTCCAGCACCACGTCGCCGGTCATGCCGTCCCGGTTGGCCGCGACGCCGAGCGGGCCGAGGGCCGCCTCCAGCTTGGCCACCACCGTCTGTGCCAGGGCGCGGTCGAGGGTGACCGAGGTCAGCAGCCGCTGCTCGCCCGCGTGGTAGAGCTGGGCGCCCTGGCCGCAGACGGCCAGCCCCCGGTAGCCGAGATCCGTCAGGATGTCCCTCGTCCAGGCGACGCTGCGGCCGGTCGCCACCACATGGTGGGCGCCGGCCGCCTGCGCGGTGCGCAGGGCGTCCCTGGTGCGTGGCGAGACGGTCTTGTCGCGGCGCAGCAGCGTGCCGTCGAGATCGGTGGCTATCAGACGGTAGGGAAAGACGCCCGCCGCCTCGGGCTGTGTCATGCCGCGACCGGCTCAAGCACCTCGCGACCGCCGAGGAACGGCCGCAGCGCCGCCGGCACCCGCACCGAACCGTCCGCCAGCTGGTGGTTCTCCAGCAGGGCCACGATGGTCCTGGACACCGCGCACAGCGTGCCGTTGAGGGTGGCCAGCGGGCGGGTCCTGCCGTTCTCGCGCATCCGCACCTGGAGCCGTCGCGCCTGGAACTCCGTGCAGTTGGAGGTGGAGGTCAGCTCGCGGTAGCGGCCCTGGGTGGGCAGCCACGCCTCGCAGTCGTACTTGCGGCTGGCGGAGGCGCCGAGATCGCCACTGGCCACGTCGATCACCCGGAACGGCAGCTCCAGGGAGGTCAGCCACTGCTTCTCCCAGCCCAGCAGCCGCTCCAGCTCGGCCTCCGCCTCCTCGGGGGCGACGAAGGAGAACATCTCGACCTTGGTGAACTGGTGGACCCGGAAGATGCCCCGGGTGTCCTTGCCGTACGAGCCGGCCTCGCGCCGGAAGCAGGGCGAGATGCCGGCGTAGCGCAGCGGCAGCTGGTCCGCCTCGATGATCTCGTCCAGGTGGTAGGCGGCCAGCGGGACCTCGGACGTGCCGACCAGGTAGTAGTCGTCATCGGCGAGGTGGTAGACGCCGTCGGCGGCCTGGCCGAGGAAGCCGGTGCCCTCCATGGCGCGGGGCCGGACCAGCGCCGGCGTCACCATGGGGACGAGCCCCGCCGCCGTGGCCTGCGCGACGGCCGCGTTCACCAGGGCCAGCTCCAACAGCGCGCCCACGCCGGTCAGATAGGCGAAGCGCGCGCCGGAGACCTTGGCGGCCCGCTCGGTGTCGATGGCGCCCAGCGCCTGCCCCAGCTCCAGGTGGTCCCTGGGGGTGAAGCCCTCGGCCTCGAAGTCCCTGATCTCGCCGTGGGTCTCGCGGACCGTGAAGTCGTCCTCGCCGCCCACCGGGACGGCCGGGTGCACGACGTTGGAGAGCTGGAGCAGCAGCTCGCCCGCCTCGGCGTTCGCCGCGTCCCGCTCGGCGTCGGCCGCCTTGACCGCCTGGGACAACTCGCCGGTGCGCGCGAGCAGTTCGGCCTTCTCCTCGCCCTGTGCGCGGGGGATAAGCTTGCCCAGCCGCTTCTGCTCGGCGCGCAGCTCGTCGAACCGGGTGCCGGAGGACCTTCGCCGCTCGTCGGCGGACAGCAGACTGTCCACCAGGCCGACGTCTTCGCCACGGGAGCGCTGGGAGGCGCGCAGGAGGTCGGGGTTCTCTCGGAGCAGTCGAAGGTCAATCACGCAGACAGGCTACCGGGACGGTCCCCCCGCCGTGGAAACGAAAAAAGGCGGCGGCGCCGGCCGCACGGAGTGGGCGGGCCATTTAGCCCGGTTTGCGGAGAAAGTCGAGAATGCCGAACCGGCATCGGACGGCCGGTCGCCGGCGCTGTTCCGCCGGTCATCCACGGAAACCGATCAAGTTATCCACAGGCTGACCGGCCCGCCTGTGGATGACCTGGGGACGACCGGCCACCCCGGTAGGTGCGCGGCGGAGAATTCCCCAGGCAAACGTCGCGCATACGCACTTCCGGGGGAATCTACGAGAATCTGTGGGAAACTTACTCGCCCTCAGGAGTTATTCGGCGCGATTCGGGTGACGAAATTCGGTCCATCACCCGTTGGGGGAAGTAGCCACCAAGATCCGCATATGTGGCTAATGCCCGATTCTTCGGGCGGGGCTTCGTATCGACTTATACACAGCCACGGCGGGTGGCCTGTGGATAACCCGGTGCACAGTCCACAGGCCAGCGGCACCCTCGCGGCGGCCCCCGACGCCTAGACAGGCCCCGGGCGCCCGTCCAGGCAGCGGGTCAGCCAGTCGGCCGCGTTCAGGAAGTCCTCGTCCGAGGTGCCGACCGAGGTGCTCGGCCGCACCTGGTCCGCCCGGGGATAGGACCCCAGATAGCGCACATCCGAGCAGAGCCGCCGCAGCCCCATCAGCGCCGAACCCACCCTGCGGTCCCCGATATGGCCCTCGCAGTCAACCGAGAAGCAGTACTGACCGATGCCCTTGCCCGTCGGACGCGACTCGATGCGGGTCAAGTTGACCCCGCAGGTCGCGAACTCCTGGAGCACGCCGAGCAGCGCGCCCGGATGGTCCTCGCGCAGCCAGAGGACCACGGACGTCTTGTCCGCACCCGTCGGCGCCGCGGGCCGGGCCGGCCGGCCGACCAGGACGAAACGGGTGGTCGCGTTGTCCGCGTCGTGGATGTCGGTGACCAGCGGGGTCAACCCGTACGTCGCGGCGGCGAACTCGCCGGCGAACGCCGCGTCGTAGCGCTCCTCGCGCACCAGCCGCGCCCCGTCCGCGTTGGACGCCGCGGACTCCCAGACGGCGTTCGGCAGCTGCCCCGCGAGCCAGTTCCGCACCTGCGGCTGGGCCACCGGGTGGCCGGTGACCGTCTTCACGTCGTCGAGCGAGGTGCCGGGACGGACCAGCAGCGCGAAGGCGATGGGCAGCAGCACCTCGCGGTAGATCATCAGCGGCCGGCCGTTGGCCAGCTCGTCCACCGTCGCCGAGACGCCGCCCTCCACCGAGTTCTCGATCGGCACCAGCGAACCCGCGGCCTCGCCACCGCGCACCGCGTCCAGGGCGGCGGGCACCGAGATCATCGGCACCAGCGACCTGGTCGCCGCCTCGGGCAGGGTGCGCAGGGCGGCTTCGGTGAACGTGCCCTCGGGGCCGAGGTAGGTGTAGCGGCTCGCAGATGTCATGGCGTTCACGTTAATGCGACCCGAGGGCCGGCGATCGCCCGTTCTCACCCTTCGAGAAGGTGCTGGCCCACATACTCCCCCTCGGCCGCGCCGCCCGGCACCGCGAAGAGCCCGCTCGCCTCGTGCCGGATGAACGCGCCGAGCGCGTCGCCCCGATCCAGCTTGCGCTGCACCGTGACGAACGAGCGCGCCGGGTCGGCCTGCCAGCAGACGAACAACAGCCCCGCGTCCGGGGCGCCGTCCTCGCGCGTCCCGTCGTGATAGGAGAACGGCCGGCGCAGCATGGTGGCGCCACCGTTGGTCTCCGGCGCGCTCACCCGGACATGCGCGTTGGCCGCGATCACGGGGGAGCCGTCGGGGCCGGTCGCCGCCAGGTCGACCGGCGTTCCCTCCTCGCCGCCGGTGAGCGGCGCGCCGTCCGAGGTACGGCGGCCCAGCACGCGTTCCCGCTCGTCGGCCGGCCGCGTCTCCCAGTCGTCCAGCAGCATCCGGATGCGCCGCACCACCACATAGGAGCCACGCGCCATCCACGCCGGCTCGCCCGTGTCGGGCACGAACAGATGCCGGTCGGCCTCGGCGTCCTCGGGGTCCGGGTTGTTGGTGCCGTCGATCTGGCCCATGAGGTTGCGCGTGGTCACCTCTCGCGCGCTCGCCCCCAGGCCGCGGTTGAAGCCCGCCATCTGCCAGCGGACCGTCGCCGTCCCCTCGGCGGCGCGCTGGAGCTGCCGCAGCGCGTGGAAGGCGACCAGCGGATCGTCGGCGCCGATCCCCACCCACAGATCGCCGTCCGAACGCGCCGGATCCAGCTCGTCGTTCGAGAACGTGGGCAGCGGGTCGAGCGCCGCCGGCCGCTGGGCCTCCAGCCCGGTGGCGTCGAAGAAGCTGTGCCCGAAGCCGAAGGTGCAGGTCAACGAGGAGGGGCCGGCGTCGGCGGCCACGCCGGTCGAGGCGTCCGGCAGCTCGCCCGCCATCAGTTCGGCGGCCAGTGCCGACCAGCGCCGCAGCAGCCCGGCCGCGCCCCCGCGACCGGCGTCCGGCGCCAGATCGAAGGCGACCAGATGTCCCCTGGACTGCGCGCGCGTGGTGATGCCCGGCTGCCGGGCGCCGTGGAACGGCACCGCGGTGCTGCCCACGGTGCTCAGCGCCGGCCCGCTGGGCTCCGTCGCGGCGGCATGGCCGATGGCCCCGCCGGCCGTGCCGGCCACGAGCCCGGCGGCTCCGGCGGCACCGGCGGTGCCCAACAGCCGACGTCGGGAGGGATGAGGATGGTTCATGGCTGATCGGTTTCTGTTCCGCTCGGGTCAGGGGATGGTGACGGTGGTGGTCTCGGTGGTCTGGTCGATCTCGGAGGTGCGGATGGTCAGCGCCAGCTCCCACTCTCCGGGACGAGGCAGCGACACGTCGGTCGCGGTCCAGTGCCCGACGGTGACCTGAGCCGGCTCGTGGCGCAGCGGGCCCAACCCCTCCGACGGCAGGGTGAGGCTGACCCGGACCTCGGCCGCCTCGGCCGCCCGGCCCTCGGGGTCGGCGAGCAGGATGTGCAGCACGTTGTCGCCGACGGCCGAGGGCGTCAGCTCCAGCGTCGCCGTGCCGGAGCCGGCCGGGCCGCCGGTGTCGTAGGGCACCGGGACCGGTGCCGGCTCGACGGCCTCCTCGCCGGCCGGCGTGGCCGCCTCGGTGCGCGCCGGCGTGGTGGCGGTGAGCGCCGTGGTGACCGCGAGCAGCACGGCGGCGATGCCCGCCTCCAGCAGCACCGAGCGCCGCAGGCCGGCCCGCGCCGGATCGGCGTCCCTGCGCCGGGCGCTTGCCGCGCGATCCACGGCGGCCCGCTGCCGCGCCAACTGCCGCGCCCGCGTGACGCTGACCGCTGTGGCGCCGCCGTCCGCCGCCCCCGCTGGCCGACCGGCGGCCCCTCCAGAAACGCCACCGCCCGCTTGGCCGACGGGTTCGTCGGTGGGGTTGTCGACCGGTTCGTCCGATGGTCCGTTGGCCGGCTCGTCGGCGGGTTCGGTGGGTGTTTCAGCCGCCAGCTGGTCAGGCGTCTTCGGCGGTCGACCGGCTGATTGGTCAGAGCCGCCATCGCCCGGCTCGTCGGCGGGGTTGTCGGTTGGTTCGTCGGTGGGGTTGTCGACCGGTTCGTCCGATGGTCCGTTGGCCGGCTCGTCGGTTGGTTCGGTGGGTGTTTCAGCCGCCAGCCGGTTAGGCGTCTTCGGCGGTCGACCGGCTGATTCGTCGGAGCCGCCACCGCCCGGCTTGTCGGCGGGTTCGTCGGTGGGGTTGTCGGCGGGTTCGAGGGGTGTTTCAGCCGCCAGCTGGTCAGGCGTCTTCGGCGGTCGACCGGCTGATTCGTCAGAGCCGCCACCGTCCGGCTCGTCGGCGGGTTCGAGGGGTGTTCCAGCCGACAGCTGGTCCGTCGTTCCCATGGTCGGCCCGGCTGCCGACGGTCCTCCCGGCTCGCCGTCGCCGGCCTCCGCCCCGTTTGGCAGCTGTCCGTGGCTCGCCGGCCTGACCGCAGGCCCTTCGGTCAGCTCGCCGTCGGCTGTTGCCCTGCTTGCCGGACGGCCCTTCAACGTGCCCTCGCCCGCCGCCTGGTGGGTGCCCGTCTCGGCGTCGGCCGCAGGCCCGTCCGGCTCGCCCTCGGCGGCCGAGCCGTTCGCCACGGGCCCGTCAGCAGACCGGTTGGCCAACTCGCCGTCGGGGGCCGCTGTCTCGCCGGCGGAGCTGCCCGTCAGGGCGGTCCAGCGGCGGGAGGTCCAGGCGACGGCCAGCAGGACCGCGACCAGTGCCACCTTGGCGATCAGCAGCCGGCCGTAGTCCGTCCCGAAGAGCGCCGAGGCGGTGCCCACCTGGCGCCAGCTCTGGTAGAGCCCGGTGACCGCCAGAGCCGTCACGCTGCCGAGGGCGAGCGCCGAGAAGCGGCGCACCGCCCGTGCCGGTGGCGGCACGTCGCCGCGCAGCAGCACCAGCAGCGTCACCAGCCCGCCCAACCAGCAGCCGACCGCCAGCAGATGGACGATGTCCGCCGGAATGGCCAGCTCCGTCTGGCGCCCGGTGGCGGCGTGCTCCGCCATCGCCCAGGTGGCGGCCAGCCCCACGGCCAGCGCCCCGCCGCCGACGCCAAGGCCGAACCGCAGGTCCCTGGCCGTGGTGACGTCCCCGTCCGCGTGCGCCCGCGCGAAGCGGCCGTGCAGCAGGGCCACGAACAGCGCGGCGGCCGAGATCAGCACCAGCCGTGTCAACAGCGCCGTGCCGGCCCGGGAGTCGACGACCTCGGCGAGGCCGTCCAGATCGAACACGTCCGCCAGTTCGCCGGTCGTGGTGTAGGGGATCCGCAGCAGCAACAGCACGGCCGTGGCGACGCCCAACGTCAGCCAGCCGGTCAGCGTGATCCGTTGCACGGCGCGCGATCCGGCGGCCCCCGGCCAGCAGAGCAGGGCGAAGGCGCCGGGGCCGACCAGCAGCAGGAAGCCCGTGTAGGCGGCGTAGCGGAAGATGTCGTAGAGCAGTCCCACCAGACCCTCCCCCGGGTTGCCCTGGGGGAGCGCGACGCTGGTCTCGGACGGCGCGCCGACGGAGAACGTGAAGGCGCCGGCGATCGGATGGCTGTCGTTGGAGACGGCCTGCCAGGCCACCGTGTAGGTGCCGTCGGCGAGTTCGGCCTTGAGCGCGACGGCGTAGGCGCCGGCGCCGTCGCGTCGGAGGAGGCCCCCCGTGTCCACCCGTTCGCCCTCGGGGTCGAGCACCCGGATGCCGTCGTCGTCCGACAGCGAGACCTGTTCGGAGAAGGTGAGGCCGACCTCGGTGGGGGCCATGGCCACCACCTCGCCGTCCGCTGGCGTGCTGCCGGTCAGGGTGGCGTGCGCGGCGGCCGGGCCCGCGCCCAGCAGCAGCGCGGCGAGCGTGCCCGCGACCAGCAGAAACGCGGCCAGCGGACGGGCGATGGCGGTGGTCATGGCGGTGGGCTCACTCCCCGGTGTGGGTGGCGGCTTCGACGGGGACCTCGACGGCGATCGGCGCCGAGGTGGCGAAGCGCAGTTCGATGGAGACGGTGTCGCCCTCGGTGAGCGCCTCCGGGAGATCGAGGAACATCAGGTGATCGCCGCCCCGTTCCAGCGCCAGCGTGCCGCCGGCCGGCACGGGCAGGCCCTCCACCTGCCGCATGGCGTTGTCCACGGTCTGGTGGATCTCGACCGTCTCGGTCAGCTCGCTGGTGACCCCGACCAGTTCGTCGTCGGCGTCACCCTCGTTGCGCAGGGTGAGGAACCCGCCCGCCACCTCGGCGTTGACCGGCTCGGGGATATAGGCGTCGCTGACGGTGAGCCGCGGCCCGACGCCCGGCTCCGTCGCGGCGGAGTCCGCGCTGTCGTCGTCGGCGCAGCCGGTGGCGAGGGCCCCGGCGAGCAGCAGCGCGGCGAGCGGCTTCGCGCCCCTCATGGCAGCTCCCCCTCGGCCAGGCTCGGCAGGTCCCGTTCGAAGGTCTGGAGGGTGACGCCCTCGGTGTAGATGACGTGCGCCATGTCGTCCTCGGGCAGGAAGGCCAGCACCTGGGTGCCGTGGGTCGAGACGATGTCGCCGTTCTCCTCCTCGTAGGAGGGCTCGATGGCGACGCCGACGCTTCTGGCGGCCTCCGCGATCTGCTCGAAGTCGCCGGTCAGCCCGATGAACTCGGGGTCGACGCCGTTCAGCCAGGCGCCGAGCGACTCGGGGGTGTCCCGCTCCGGGTCGGTGGTGACGAACACCACCCGCAGCTCCTCGCGCTGTTCGGGCGTGAGGCTGCTGGAGGCGGCCACCGCGATGTTGCTCATGGTCAGCGGGCAGATGTCCGGGCAGTTGGTGTAGCCGAAGTAGAGCAGCGTGGGATGGCCCGCCGTCTCCTCGACCAGGTCGAAGGGTTGGCCCTCGGTGTCGGTGAGGACCACTTCGGGCTTGGCGAACGGGGTGTCGAGGACGGTTCCCTCGTCCTCGGCCGGCCCGCCGGAGATCGAGGCGGCTGACGACTCCTCGCTGTTGTCGGCTGAGTCGCCGTCCGAGCCACAGGCCGTCAGGGCGGCGGCGATCGCCAGCGTGAGCAGGCCGTTTCGCAGGGTGCGTGTGCGCATGTCTGTTCTGTGTTCCAGAGTTCGGGAGGAACGTGGGGCGAGGCGGGATGGCCCCGCCCCACGTGCGGAAGGACGGGCGGGGTCAGTCCGTGGCGCGGCGGCGGCCGGCCAGCACGCCGAAGGCGACGCCGGCGACGCCGACCGCGATGCCGACGCCGGCCAGGACGCGGGCCGTGGTGTCGGCCTTGCCCCCGTCGTCATCGGCGGCTGCCCGCTCGCCAGGGGCGTCGTCGGTCTCGGTGGCGGCCTGCTCGCCCTCGGCCGTATCGCCGGCGCCGTGGCCGTCCCCGGCCGCCGGGGTGAGCCGGAGGACGGCGGCCGGGCTCTCCGGCTCCGAACCGTCGTCCGTCGGCTCGTCGATCCAGCGCACGACCTCGTCGTTGTCGTAGGTCTGGATCGCCTTCAGCACCAACTGGTCGGTGGTGTCCGGGAGCCGGCCGATGGAGAGCGGGAACTGCTGGAAGGTGCCGGGGGCGATCTCGCCGCCGGACCAGGTGATCACGCTGGGCACCTCGGTGATCTGGTTGCCGTGCGACTCCAGCGGCTCGTCCAGCTCCGTGGTCTCGACCTCCACGTCCCACCCGGGCACCGGCTGCGGCATCACCGAGGTCAGCGGGTAGTCCGGGTCCAGATGCAGCTCGACCTCCACGGTGGAGGCGTTGTCCCGCTCGTTGGGCACCTTGACGTTGACCACGGTGTAGCCGCCCTGCTCGACCTCGCTCGGGTCGATCCCCACATGGGCCTGCGCGGGAAGGGCGAGGGCGAACAGGCCGGCGGTGCCGGCCAGCAGGACGGCGGCACGAGCGCCGCTCCGGATGTGATTCATCTGATGAACCCTCCTTGATGGGGGCGTCTGAGACGTGGTCGCTCGCCGACTCGGGCGACGACCACGAAGAAGACCGAAGAAAGCCGAAAGGGATGGAAGGGAAGCAGGGGGAACCGGACCGGGGCCCCTCGGGGGTCCGGATCGGTTCGGGTCGGGTGCGCGCGGCGAGGCCCGCACTCCCGCCCCGGCCTCTGACCGGCTGTCCCGGTTCCTTCCGGCGTTCTCCGGTGCGTTCCAGCGCTTTCCGGAGGGTGGCGAGTGCGTGCTCAGGCCGCGAGGGCGAAGGAGGAGACCGGCGGCCCGCGCCGGATCACCGCGTCGGGCAGCACGGTGCCGCGCGTCGCCGGGGTGGGATGGTCCCGTTCCGCCAGGGCCTGCCGGGGCACGGCAGGGGGGCGCGCGCCGACCAGCGTGGTCGGTCGCAACGAGAGCCCGAGCGCGGCGAACAGCGCGCGCGCCCAAGCCGGCGCGACGGGGCGGGCATCGGCCAGCCGCACGCCCTGCCAGAGCGCGGCCTCGCTCTGCCGCAGCAGCCAGCCGGCGGCCAGCGCGGCCAGCAGATGGCCGAGCAGCATCGGCCAGGAGGCCAACGAGGCCAACCCGGCGAGCAGCGCGTCCCCCACGCCGCCAGCGGCGTGGCCGGCGAGATGTCCGGCCGGATGGTCGGGGCTCAACCCGCTGTCGCTGAGCAGCTGGCGGGCGTCCCCCTCGGTGAGGGAGGCCGCGTGGTCGCCGCAGACCAGCCGGCCGGCCAGCGCGAGGACATCGCCGTGCCCACCGCCGGCCTGAGACCCGGCGGCGAGATGCTGACCGAGGCAGTAGAGCAGGTGGAGCAGGAGTTGGGCGGCGGCCAGCGTGACCGCGATGGCCGGCCAGGAACGGCGCTCCCGCCCGGCGAAACAGGCGGCGAACGCCCAGACCGCGAGCCAGCCGACGGCCAGCGACCACAGCGGAACCCCGGGCCCACCGCCGGAGAGATGCCCGGCGGCGGCCAACGTCGCGGAGGCCGCGGCGAACACCGCGGCCCTCAGCAGACGCAGATCAGCTCCCGCACGCATGGCCAGCCCATCATCGCACTGCGGGCTGAGCGCCGACCCCGAGGGGACACGACTCGTACATCTGCGCGGCGCCTCATCCCCAGCGGGGACTTCCCATATCGACCAATGTCTCCCGTGCCATCCGCCGAATGGGGTGTGTTGGGTCAATCACACGCTTACGGGACGGGTGGGTAGGCAATACCTAAGGATATGTCGAGCCGCGGCCAGGAGGCTGAGCATGAGCATCTGGTGGTCTCTGCAACTCCGCCGTGAGGCGGCCAGCGTCCCGCTGGCCCGACGGCTGCTGCTCGGTGCGATGGAGACGGCGGGGGTGGATGGCGACATCTCCCACGAGCTGTCCGTCGCGCTGTCGGAAGCCTGCGCCAACGCCGTCCAGCACGGCGGCGGCGTCTCCGAGGTCTATCGGGTCACCGCCTCGATCTACGGCGACATGTGCCGCATCGAGGTGACGGACTGCGGCCCCGGCTTCCCGCACGGCCGCCAGGCGCGGCCGGCCGCGCCCGAGTCGCCCGAGCTGCTGCCCGGCGGGCGCGGGCTGCTGCTGATCGAGGCGCTCGCCGACCGCGTCCGATTCGGGAACCAACCGGGCAGCGGCGGCGCCGTCGTCACCTTTGACAAGATTCTCAAGTGGCGTGCGGACGCAGCCTTGTTGAAAGCCTCGTAAGGTCTTGGTCAAGGTTCCCAAAAAGGGGCCGACGCCTCCTCGGTGATCGTCGAGCTGCTACGTTCTCCCGAGGCGTAGAAATAACCCTTTGGAGTGGCTATGGCACTGTGGGACCGAATCAAGGAATCCGCCTCCTCGATGCAGACGCAGCTCAACGCCAAGAAGAACGACCTCAAGAGCGGTGCGTTCCGTGACGCGAGCATGGCGATCTGCGCGCTGGTCTCGGCCGCCGACGGTCAGGTCGATCCGGCCGAGCGACGCCGGGTCTCCCAGCTGATCACCAGCAACGAGGTCCTCCAGAACTTCGAGGCCAACGATCTTCAGCGTCGGTTCGACGGCTATCTCGACCAGCTGATCGCCGACTTCGAGCTGGGCAAGGTCGGTGTGCTCCAGGAGATCGGCAAGGCGAAGAAGAAGCCGGCCGAGGCGCGGGCGGTCATCCAGATCGGCATCGTGATCGGCGGCGCCGACGGCGACTTCGACGCCGCCGAGCGCGACCTGGTCAGGCAGGCCTGCCACACCCTCGGCCTGCCGCCGGCCGAGTTCGACCTCTGACGGATCGGCCCCCGGGCGTCCCAGGGCCCCTCTCCCGGACCGTCGCGAGCCCGCGAGGGTCCGAGGGACGGGGCCCGGCCCGGGGGCCTTCGTCGTCCGCCCCCCTCAGAGGGAGGTCGCCGCCTTGAGGACCAGGAAGAGGGCCACGGCGGCGTTGAGGGCCGAGAGGGCCGAGGCCGCGGTGCCCGCGGTCGCTATCAGGGCGGCGAGGCCGGCCCTGGTGTTGGGCGGTGGCCAGCGGTGCGCCGGTGGGTCGGGGCGCAGCAGCGCCGCCACCCGGCGGGGCACCGGGCCGGCGGCGAACGCCGGCCCGCCGAGCCCCGCGGGCGGGCGCCCGACCAGCGCGGCATGGCCGACCGCCCGCGCGGTCAGCCCCCGGTCGCCCACCGCCCGCGCCGCCTCCTCGTCCGCCCACCGCTCCGTCGCGTAGGCGGCGGCGCCGCGCAGCGGCGTGAGCAACGGGTGGGCGCGGGCGGCCAGTTCGCCGGCGAGCAGATAGCGGTGGTGGCGGCCGGCCAGATGGGCCCGTTCGTGGGCCAGCAGCGCCTGGTACTCGTCGGCGCTGAGACCGGCCCGCATCCCGCTGGAGACCACGATCCGCCCCGGCAGGCGTCGACCCCCCGGCAGGGCGTAGGCGTACGGGTGTTGGTCCGGCAGCACGGCCGGGTCCGCCGTCGCCGGCAGCCCGGCCAGGGCGCGGCGCGCCCGGCTTCGCGTCCGTGCCTGCCGCAGCAGCGCGGCGCCGGTGGTGGCGAGGATCCCCGTCAACAGCACGATGGCCGCGATGCCCAGGGTGGCGTCATAGGGGACGGCCGCCCTGACCTCCGGGTCCGACCAGCTGTCCGGCAGCGGGTTGCCGGGGAGTTGGGCGGTGCCCACCACGGCGAGCAGCACCAGCGAGAGCGTGCTGCACGAGGCCAGCACCACGGAGACGGACGTCAACAGCCGGACGGCCGCGCGCGGATGGGACTGCTGCTCGGCCAACTTCCCGATCGGCAGCGCCGTCAGAGGCGCCACCAGCGGAAGCAGCACCATCCATCCCACGCCGCCTCACTCCCCGTCCGGCGCCTGGCCGGGGTTGAGCAGCCGGCGCAACAGCCGCTCGTCGTCCGGGGTGAGCGCGGTGACAAAGCTCGCCAGCACGGCGTCCCTGTCCTCCTGGCCCTCCAGCACCCGGCGCATCCGCAGCGCGGCCAGGCCGGCCTCGTCCGCCGCCGGCGTCCACAGGAACGAACGGCCGGCGCGCTCCCGGCAGACCGCGTGCTTCTCGTGCAGCCTGGTCAGGATGGTGATCACGGTGCTGTAGGCGAGGCCGTCCAACTGCTCCCTGACCCAACCGGCCGTCACGGGCCCGGGCGCCAGTCGTAGGGTGGCCAGCACCTGGGCCTCCAACTCCCCGCGGCCTCGTTTGCGCGGGCCAGGCCCCCGGTCCGCCGTCGCGTCCACCACCACTCCAAACTGCCGCCGCCGTGGGTCATCGTAACGAGGCGGGGTATGCGGAGGTCAGGCCCGTCGGCTTGCTTCTACAGTGTTGTAGATTTTCGGCAGCGCTCCTGGTGCGCCAGGAGCGAGAGCACGAGCAGCGAGTTCAGGAGGAGAACGTGGGAGTTTCGCTTTCCAAGGGAGGCAATGTCTCACTGACCAAGGAGGCACCGGGGCTGACCGCCGTGGTGGTCGGCCTGGGGTGGGACGTACGCACGACCACTGGCACGGACTATGACCTGGACGCCAGTGCCCTGGTGTGTGACGACTCGGGGAAGGTCATCTCCGACGGGCACTTCGTCTTCTACAACAACCTGACCAGCCCGGACGGTTCGGTGGAGCACACCGGGGACAACCTCACCGGCGAGGGCGACGGGGACGACGAGTCGATCAAGATCAACCTGGCCACGGTGCCGCCGGAGGTCTCCAAGATCGTCTTCCCGGTGTCCATCCACGACGCCCATGCCAGGCAGCAGAGCTTCGGCCAGGTGCAGAACGCGTTCATCCGCGTGGTCAACCAGGCCGGCGGCGCCGAGATCGCCCGCTACGACCTGAGCGAGGACGCGGCCACCGAAACCGCCATGATCTTCGGCGAGTTGTATCGGCGCGGTAGCGAGTGGAAGTTCCGCGCGGTCGGCCAGGGGTACGCCTCCGGGCTGGCGGGGATCGCGAGCGACTTCGGAGTGAACATCTGAGGTTCCCCGGGTTCCAAGGGTCCTGCCCGCCGCCGCGTCGTGGTCATCTCCCGGCCCCGGTGCGGCGGACCGGAACGGATATGGCCCCTGGGCTTCTGTCTTCTCGGCCGCCGGCGCGCTACCGTGGCCGAAGGTGCGGAACATGCTGATACATCGCCGGAGGTTGGATCATGGGTCAGATCGGAATCAGGGAAATCCTGCTGCTCCTCGTCGTCGCGCTGCTGGTCTTCGGCGCGAAGCGGCTGCCTGACCTGGCCAGATCGCTGGGCAAGAGCGCGCGCATCCTGAAGAGCGAGACAAGCGCGATGAGGTCCGAGTCGAAGACGAGCACCACCGCGGCCAACGCCGAGGAGGAGCCGGCGCCGGCCCCCGCGCCCCGGACGATCCAGGCCGCGCCCGGCGATGTGACCAGCGCCCGCCCGGTGGACGAGGTCAAGCCCACCACCCCGCAGAGCTGAGCCCACGCCTCCGCGCCCGGACGCGCCGCCCGGCCTCCGGCCCGCCCGCCCTAGACGGGTTGGCCCTGACCGGGATCGGCCGGGGGCGCCTCGGGCTGGCCCCCCGCCGCCGGTGACGCCGACGGCGCCCGTCCCGCACCCCTGCGCGCCCGCAGCAGTTCCACCGCGATCGGCAGCACCGAGAGCAGCACGATCCCGATCAGCATCGCCTCGATGTTCTCGTGGACGAACGCCACTTCGCCGAGCGAGGCGCCGAGCAACGTCACTCCGGCCCCCCAGAGCAGTCCGCCGAGCAGGTTGAAGATCACGAACGGCCGGTAGGCCATCGCGCTCACCCCGGCGACGATCGGGGTGAAGGTCCGCACCACCGGCACAAAACGGGCCATGACCAGCGACTTGGGGCCGTGCTTGGCGAAGAAGGCGTGTGCCCTCGCCGCGTTCTCCTGCTTGAAGAGCCGCGAGTTCGGCCGCCTGAACAGCGCCGGGCCCGCCTTCCGGCCGCAGAGATAGCCGACCTGGTCGCCCACCACGGCCGCGATCACGATCAACAGGCAGACCAGCCACAGCGGGTGGTGGAGATAGCGGCCACTGGCGACCAGCAGGCCCGTGGTGAACAGCAGCGAATCGCCTGGCAGGAAGAAGCCGATCAGAAGGCCGGACTCGGCGAACACCACCAGCAGGATGCCGATCAGGCCAAAGGTCTGAATGAGGTGTTCCGGATCCAACCAGGCGGGGCCCAGGGCGAGAGAGGTCATCGGCGACGCGTTTCTGGTGCGGGTGGCCCGGACGCTGCTGCGGCCCGGGGGCCCAGGTTAACAAGGGTCGTCACGCGTTGTGTTCAACTGGCTACAAACGGTGCGGTGGGGGGTGTTCCCCACCGTTTCTCCTCTTCCCGGGGGGAGGCGCGTGGGGAAGCGGTGAGGCATGATGAGCCTGTTTGTTTTACCCCTTGTTCTCACCCCCCGCATCGGAAGGCATGTCAGATGATCCGTTCTCCACGGCGACTGGCCACGGCGCTGCTCTGCCTCGGGCTGCTGACCGCGTGCGGCTCTGACTCGGACGACGGGGACGGGGGCGCGCAGGACGACAACGGCTCCGAGAGCTCCGCGGCCCCGGGCGACGAGTCGCCGGCCCCCGGCGATCAGGGAACCGACGGGCAGCCGGCGCTCGAAGGCCCCAGCGGAGTGGAGCCGACGGAGGCGACCAGCGCGGTGCTGCACACCAGCGAGGGCGATATCGCGGTCACGCTCTTCCCCGACGAGGCGCCGCTGACCGTCACCAACTTCGTCGGCCTGGCCGACGGCACGCTCCCCTGGCAGGGCCAGGAGGGCGAGAGCCCGCTCTACGACGGCACCATCTTCCACCGGGTCATCGAGGGCTTCATGATCCAGGGCGGCGACCCCGCGGGCAACGGCACCGGCGGCCCCGGCTACCAGTTCGCCGACGAGTTCGACGCGGGGCGGACCTTCGAGGAGCCCTACCTGCTGGCCATGGCAAACTCGGGCCCCGCCACCAACGGCTCGCAGTTCTTCATCACCGTCGAGCCCACCGAGCACCTCAACGGGATGCACACCATCTTCGGCGAGGTGGCCGACGAGGAGAGCCGCGCCGTGGTGGACGCCATCGCCACCACCGAGACCGAGCCGGGCGACCGTCCGGTCGAGGACATCGTCATCGAGTCGGTCACGGTCGACTGAGCGAGCCCCCGAGCGGGACAGCGCAGCACGAAGGGCCGTGGCAGCAACCTGCCACGGCCCCTCGTTCGTTCCGGCGGCGCTCGGGACGACCGGCGCCGACCGGGACTAGGACGGCTGGGGCGTCATCAGCCGCACCAGCAGGTCGTCCAGGCTGATCAGGCCCGTCAGCCGACCCTCGGCGTCCCGCACCACGGCCAACGAGGCCCGCCGCTGGCGCAGCTGCTCGACGGCGAAGGCGACCGTGTCCTCGGCCGTCAGCTCGGGCACCGGCCGGGCCAGCTCGGCCGCGGTCGCCCGCTGCCCCCGCGCCCTGGCCACCACGGCGTCGCGCGCGTGCACCGAGCCGACCACCCGCTCGCCGTCGGCGACCAGCAGCCGGGTGTGGTCACTGGCCGAGGCCGCGGCGAGGATGGCGTCCGCGCTCGCACCCGCCGGCACCGAGACGATCTCCCGCGCCGGCACCTGGAAGGCGCCGACCGGCGTCTGGGGTTCGGTCAGCGAGCGCCTGATCAGACCGGAGTCGGCCTCGCTGATCAACCCCAACCGCTGGGACTCGGCGACCAGATGGGTCAGCTGCTCCCGGTCGTTGACGCTGGTCAGCTC
Source organism: Streptomyces profundus (assembly GCF_020740535.1). Classification (NCBI taxonomy): domain Bacteria; kingdom Bacillati; phylum Actinomycetota; class Actinomycetes; order Kitasatosporales; family Streptomycetaceae; genus Streptomyces; species Streptomyces profundus. The sequence goes on along the minus strand of NZ_CP082362.1, from coordinate 3,310,495 downwards.
CTCGCGCGGCTCGACCCGGCAGAGCCGGACCAGCCCGTTGCTGATCTTGTTGAGCACCCAGATCAGCGGCCTGACCGCCCGCACCGTCGCGCGGAACGTCGGCGCGAGCAACATCGCCGAACGCTCGGGCCGGGAGATCGCCCAGGACTTGGGCGCCATCTCGCCGAGCACCATGTGGAGGAAGACCACCACCGACATCGCGAAGACGAAGGCGATGCCGTAGGAGAGGCTGGTCGGCAGGCCGAGGCTCTGGAGCACCGGATCCACCTCGTGCGAGATGGCCGGCTTGGAGATGCTGCCCAGGCCGAGCGTGCAGGCGGTGATGCCCAGCTGGGCACCGGCCAGCATCAGCGACAGCTCCTGCATTCCGGACAGCGCGGCCTTGGCGCCGCGCTGTCCGTCCGCCACCGCCGCCTCGACCCGGTGCCGTTTGGCGGCCACCAGGGCGAACTCGGCCGCGACGAAGAAACCACTGCCGACCAGCAGCACCAGCGTGATCGCCGCTGCCATTCCGGGACTCATGAAGGCTGTCCCTCTCGCTGGCTGGTCAGTGCGGGCGTGGCCTCGGCGGCCACCTCCCGCACCGGGGCCTCACGGCCCTCGGACACGGTGTCGGGAGCCGCAGGCAGGGCATGAAGCCGTATCCGCTCCGGCACCCGGCGATCCAGGGCCAGCACTTCGAGCACCGCGCCCCTGCCGTCGTTCAACGCCACCTCGATCCGATCCCCCACGGCCGGGAACCGACCGCAGTGCTCGATGACCAGGCCGGCCACCGTCTCGAAGGAGTCGTCCGTCGGCAGCGGCAGACCCGTGGCCTCGGCCACCTCGTCCACCCGCCGGCCGGCGTCGACCAGCCAGCCGGTGCCGTCGGGCACGGCCAGTTCCTCGACGAGGTCGCTCTCGTCGGCGATCTCCCCGACCAGCTCCTCGGCGATGTCCTCCAGCGTGACGATCCCGGCGAGCCCGCCGTACTCGTCCAGCACCACGGCGAACTCCTCGCCCGCCGCCTGCATCTGCTCCATCGCACCCGGCAGCGGCAGGGTGTCGGGCAGCAGCACCGCGCGCCTGGCCAGCGCACCGGCCGTGCGGCGGGTGATCCGCTCGGGGCTGAGCCGCATCAGCTCACGCACCCCGACCACACCGACGATGTCGTCGATCCGATCCCCGATCACCAGATAGTGGGAGTGGCCGTGGTCCCTGATCAGCTCCACGACCTCCGAGGCCGGGGACAGCGCGCGAACCGAGTTGACCTCGACGCGCGGCACCATCACCTCCGCCAGGTTGCGCTCGGAGAACTCCAGCGCGTGGTCGAGCAGCTCGGCCGTCGCGCGCGGCAGCTGGCCGTGCTCGTGGGACTCGTCGATCAGATGGCCGAGCTCCTCCAGCGTCGCTCCGTGGTGCAGCTCCTCGACCGGCTCGATGCCGACCCGGCGCAGCAGCCGGTTGGCCGCGGTGTCGAAGACCCGGATCAGCGGCCCGGCCACCCGCAGGTAGACCAGGGTGGAAGCGGCCAGGCCCTTGGCCAGCCGCTCGGGCACGGCGAGCGCCAGGTTCTTGGGGGCCAGCTCCCCGAAGACCATCTGGATGCCGGTGGCCAGGGCGAAGGCCAGCGCCAGCGCTATGCCGCTGACGGCGGCTGCCGGCAGGCCGAAGCCCGCCACCACCGGATCGAGCAGCGCGGCCAGCGCCGGCTCGGCGAGGAAGCCCACGATCAGCCCGGTGACCGTGATCCCGAGCTGGGCGCCGGAGAGCATGAACGAAAGCCGCTCCTGGACCTTCATGGCCCGTGCGGCGCGCTTGTCGCCCGCCGCGGCCTCACGGCCGAGGGCCAGCCGGTCGGCGGCCACGAAGGCGAACTCCTGGGCGACGAAATAGCCGGTTCCCACCGTCAACACGAGGACGGCGAGCAAACCGAGTGCGGCACTCAACTGACACCACCTCGCCGTGTGCCGCGATAAGCCAGATGCGGGCGAGGTGGTCCGGGACTATGCCCGTCAGGGTCCGTCGATTGGGCGGACACGAGCTCTCCTTTCAGAGATATGTGACTCGGTCAACGCGTCGGCGCGCGCCCGTGTTCCCAGGCTGTACCCCAAATGGCCCTCTTGACACCTGACCGCCAGTCTTGTGCCGACTCGCTAGCCGCGCAGCTGGGCCATCCAGCTCTCGACCTCCGCCGAGGTGCGCGGCAACTGGGCAGAGAGGTTCACGTTCCCGTCCTCGGTGACCAGGATGTCGTCCTCGATCCGGACGCCGATGCCCCGATACTCCTCCGGCACCGTCAGATCGTCGGGCTGGAAGTAGAGACCCGGCTCCACCGTCAGGCACATGCCGGGCTCCAGGACGCCCTCCACATAGGTCTCCTGGCGGGCGGCGGCGCAGTCGTGCACGTCGAGGCCCAGCATGTGGCCCGTGCCGTGCAGTGTCCAACGACGCTGGAGGCCCAGTTCCAGGACCCGCTCCACCGGCCCCTCCACCAGGCCCCACTCCACCAGCCGCGCGGCCAGCACCCGCTGCGCGGCCTCGTGGAAGTCGCGGTACTTGGCGCCTGGACGCACGGCCGCGATGCCGGCCTCCTGCGCCTCGTGGACCGCGTCGTAGATCTTCCGCTGGAGCGCGTCGAACCGCCCGTTGATCGGCAGCGTGCGGGTGACGTCAGCGGTGTACAGCTCGGTGGTCTCGACACCGGCGTCGAGCAGCAGCAGCTCGCCGTCCCGCACCTGGCCGTCGTTGCGCACCCAGTGCAGCGTGGTGGCGTGCGGCCCGGCCGCGCAGATCGAGCCGTAGCCGACGTCGTTGCCCTCGACCCGGGCGCGCAGGAAGAAGGTGCCCTCGATATAGCGCTCCGAGGTGGCCTTGGCGCGGTCCAGCACCCGCACCACGTCCTCGAAGCCGCGCGCCGTGGCCTCGCAGGCGTGGGTCAGCTGGGCGATCTCGAAGTCGTCCTTGACCAGGCGCAGCTCGGAGAGGAAGACCCGCAGCTCCTCGTCCGGCTCGGCCGTCACCTTGTCGGTGAGCGCCTCCTGGAGGGGCGCGTCATGCCCCCTGACCAGCCGCACCCTGCCCTTCGCCGCCCGCAGCAGCTCCGGCACCGTCCGCACATCGGCGACGGGCAGGCCGTAGAGCCGCTCGGCCTCGGTGAGGCTGGTGCGCCGGCCGACCCACAGCTCGCCCTGGCCGCTGAGCCAGAACTCGCCGTTCTCGCGGTCGGAGCGCGGCAGCAGGTAGAGCGTGGCCTGGTGGCCCGCCTCGCCGGTCGGCTCCAGGATCAGCACACCGTTCTCGGACTGGTCGCCGGTCAGATAGACGTACTCGACGCTGGCCCGGAACGGGTAGTCGGTGTCGTTGGAGCGGGTCTTGAGGCGGCCGGCCGGGATGACGAGACGCTCGCCGGGGAAGCGGGCGGAGAGCGCGGAGCGGCGCTCGGCGGTGTGTCCGGCCTGCGGGATCGGGTCGAGATCAGGCCGCTCGGTGTCCGCCCAGCCCTGCTTCATGTTCTCGGCCAGCTCGTCCGAGACGGACCGGGTGACGCCGTTCTTGCGCCCCTTGGCCTGCTCGGCCTTGTCGGCCGTCTCGGCCTGCTCCGTCGGCGAGGTGGCGGTCTCCGACGTCGGCTCGCCGCCCGGGATCGCCGCTTCGGTCTTCGTGACCTGGTCTTCCGCCACTTCTGGCCTCCTTCACCGCCGGCCCAGCGGCTGTCCGCACCGGGGCGTCCCAGCGGGGCGTCCCCGGTGCGGACAGGCCCTGGCGCCCGCTCGTCTTCCGGTCGTCCCCATGGTAGGTCGGGCTTTCGCACCCGGACAGGGGTTGGTACGTCACACGCGACCCTCGGGTAGCTCGGAGGCGACCGGCTGATCAGTGGAAACGGGCCGCCAGCAGCACCGTGTCGGCGTTCGGACGGCCGCCGGCGCGGGGACGCGGGGGCAGCGCCGTCAGCAGGTGGTCGAGCAGCGCCTCCGGATCGGCGCGGGCCGCCGGTGGGGCGTCGGCGGCGGCGGCCCGCAGGCGGGTGAAGGCGGCGTCCGATGGCCAGCCGGCACGGCGCAGCATCCCCTCGCTGTAGAGCAGGACCGTTTCGCCGCCGTTGAGTTCCAGCTCGACGCTGGGCGCCTCCCAGCACGCCAGCATGTTGAGCGGCGCCGAGAGCGCGGTGTCGGCGTACTCGGCCCCCCGCTCCCCGATCACCAGCGGCGGCGGGTGTCCGGCCGAGGCGAACACCAGCCGACGGACGGCCGGCTCCGCGTATCCGAAGAGCGCGGTGGCCGCATGTCCCGGCTCGGTCAGCCGCAGCAGCAGCTCAAGATCGGAGAGCACGGCCACCGGATCCTCCCCCTCCATCACCGCGTAGGCGCGCAGCCCGGCGCGCAGCCGCCCCATGGCGGCCAGCGCCGCCGGCCCCGTCTCGGGCGTGGCGCCGATGGCCAGGCCGAGACCCGCGTCCGGCAGCGCCAGCGCGTCGTAGCAGACGGCGCCGCCCAGCGGCTCGGCGCGCTGCCGCGCGGCGAGGGCGACGCCCGGCAGCCGTGGCAGCCGGGCCGGCAGCAGCTCGTCCCGGACCGTGGCGATCGCCCGCCGGGCGCGGCTCAGCTCCAGCCGGCCGGCGAGATGCCGCGCGGCGGGGCGCAGACAGCGGGCGAGCAGCTGCCGCTGCCGCGGCTCCGGGACGCCCGGCCGGTCGAAGAGCCAGACCGCGGCGCCCAGCGGATGCTCGGCGTCCGTGGTCAGCGGCAGCGCGTAGCTCGCCGCGCAGCCCAGGCGCGCGGCGACCGCGCGGTGCTGGGGGTGCAGGGCGCTCTCGCCCGCGATGTCCCGGTGGCCGATCTCGGTGGGTTCGGCCCCCGGACGGGCGTCCAGCAGCCGGGTGTGGCAGGCGGAGGCGCGGGGGACCGTCTCCCACTGGCCCAGGTCGGCCCGGTCGAGGCCGAGCCCGGCGAGCTGTTCGCCGCCGGGGGACTGCCAGGGGCCCGGCGGCTCCAGGGGGCGCAGCGCCAGGAACGCGCGGCGCGCGCCGAGCAGGCTCGCGCCGGCGTGGAGGGTTTCGTGGATGGCCTCGGCGAGTGTGCCGGTGCGACCGATACGCTCGGTGAGCGCCTGAACGGTGGTGAGGTCCGAGATCCAGCCCGCGAGTCGGTCCTCGGTGAGGCCGGGGCGGCGGATCGCCGCGGACCTGCGGTTCTCCTGGCTCGGCGGCCCGGGAGTGTGCTGTACCGGGGGGAGCGGAGGGTGGATTCCGGCCACTTTCGACGATGGTGGCGAGGGTGACGACGCTGGGGTGCTCATGTGGGAGGGCTTTCGTCGAGGCGCGCGTGCCGCGGCACCGGCCGCGAAACCCCAGCCGACGCCGTGTCGAGGGACCTGCCCAGGTGCGTGTGCCGCGGACGTGATGTCCGGGTGGTGTCCTGCCGTGTTGGATGATGCCCAGGAGCCCACGGGGTTCCGGGCGCGACAGGCCGACCCCGGACCGGTTTGGCGAGAAGTGGCGGAGATTGGCGGAAAAAGACGCTCACCTGACGTGCCGCGCGGTCCACTGAGGCGTCTCGGTCTGGACATCGAGTTGAACGACCCGGGTGCATACTGGGTACATATCGGAACGGATCGTTGACTTCTGACGTCTTACCGAAAGAGGGCGGCCAGGGCTGAGGCCCGCCGCCGGTTCGCCCACGCGACCCGCTACGTACGGTGATCTAAGTTCCACGTGAGGCCGAGTGACCCGCGAAGGAAGGGAACGAGCGCTGATGCGCGAGATCCTCGGAGAGCGACGCAGCAACGACAACAACAACGGCCTGGGGGACGAACGCGCCGCCGCCGACCTGGGCAGGGCCCTGCGGCGCGCCGCACTCGACTGCGCCGAACGCGGCTGGCCGGTGCTGCCCGGCGTCGGTGCGGCCCCCGACGGCTCCTGCCGCTGCCCGCGGCCCGAGTGCCCCGTCCCCGGCGCCCACCCCGACGATCCACAGCTGTTGACGGCCACCACGGACCGTCGCATGGTGCGGTGGTGGTGGCAGCGCCGCCCCTCCGCGCCGATCCTGCTCGCCACCGGAGGGCGCGCGCCCTGTGCCGTGAGCGTGCCGGCGGTGGCGGGTCCTGGCGCGCTGGCCGCGCTCGCCGCCCATGGCCTCGCCACCGGCCCCGTGGTCGCCGGGCCGACCCGCTGGTCGCTGCTGGTGCGCCCGTACGGCCTGCCGGAGTTGGGCGAGCTGCTGAGCGTTCAGGATCGGGTGCCCAGCTCGCTGCGGTTCCACGGCGAGGGCGGCTATGTGCCGCTGCCGCCGTCGCCGACCGGCCGTGGCCTCGTCGCCTGGGCGAGGAAGCCAGCCGAGCCGGCCGCGGGACAGGGCGGGCTGCCCGACGTGTCCGGGCTGCTGGCGGCGCTGATCGAGGCCGGTCTCAGCGCGCCGGATCAGGGCAGCCGACTCGCCTACTGAGGCGGCGCGCGCCCCGGGCCCCGCCTGGGGCGCCCGCCCGGCCCCGCGTCGGGGAACACCAGGGCATGGAAAAGACCCGATCGCTGGCGACGGGGGATGCACCAGCGACCGGGCCCACTTCAGAAGGTAACAACTCATCGGGGATTCGCAAATCCCGCGTTGGCCGGCACCACGCCTAACTCCCGAAATGCGGGGCGAGTTGTGACTGGAATCACTCGTCTGGGCGTGCGGTCGGGCGTCAGTTCAGCGTGATCTGACGATTGGTGAGACCGCTGCGCGCGCGCCTTTCGTCCGTCGACAGCGGGGTGGTGTCCGCCAACGCCTCGGCGAGTCGTTCGCCGAACGAGGCGGCCGGCTTTTCGCACTGTTCCGCGCCCATCGCGCTCGGCAGGTCCCACACCGGAACCGTCAGCCCGTGCGCCCGGAAGGAGCCGACCAGCCGGGTCTCGTCGCCCAGCGACGAGGCGCCGGCCGCGTGCAGCCGGGCCAGCGCGTCCAGGAGCGCGTCCTCGGGGTGGGCCATGACCCAGCGCAGGTGGTTGCGGTCCGGGGTCCGGCACCAGTACGCCGCGTCCACGCCGGCCAGCCGGGCGGTGGGCGTCGCGGCCTCGTTGGCACGTTCGAGGGAGGCCGCCACCTCGGGGGTCGCCGCGGAGGCGTCGTCCAGCCAGAACTGGAAGCCGTCGTGCACCTCGGGGACGAACGGCGCCTCGGGGTCGAGCAGGTCCTGGAGCCGGGGGCCGGCGCCGCCGGTGCGCTCGGCGGCCACCGGGTTGCCGGGTTCGCTGGTGAGCGCGCGGCTCAGCACGTCGGCGAGATCACGGCTGAGGTCGCCGGTCGCGGTGTCGTTCTGGAGGCCGAGCAGCACCGAGCCGTCGTCCCTGCGGAGCGCGGGCCAGGCCATGGGGAGCACGGTGCCCAGGGTGACGGACGGCACGTCGGCCGGCGTCCCGTCCCTGAGGGTCAGCGGCACCGTCGCCGCCGGCACCAGCTCGCGGAGGGCGACCCAGTCGCATTCGCCGGCCAGGCCCTCGAACGGGCGGCGGACCAGCTCGGTGGCGGCCTGGGCCGCAGCCCGGCCGTGACACGCCTTGTAGCGGCGGCCCGAGTCGCAGGGGCAGGGCTCCCTGGCGCCGACCACGGGGATCTCGCGGGCGTCGGCCCCCGGCCTGGTCGCGGTGGTGTTCTGGTTGCGGGGGCGACGCTTCTTCGCCATGACGAACGGTTCTCCTGCGTGGGTTCGGCTCCGAGTGGTCCGGCGAGCCTAACCGCCCGACGACTGGAGGACCGCCCAGACCGTGACAGCGCTTCCCACGGGGGCCTCCCGCACCCCCCAGGAGCGGCAGAGCGAGGTGATGATCGTCAGCCCACGGCCGCCGCGAGCGCTGATCGACGGGGAGCTGAGCCTGGGCCTGGTGGGCCCGCCACCGTCGGTGACGGAAATGGTGAGCGAACCGTCCGAATCCTGCTGCCAGTCCGCCCGAATGAGCTGTCCACCGTCCAACGGCCGTGCGTGGCGGTAGGAATTGCTGAGCAGTTCAGAAAGGATCAACATCGCATCGTCGATGATCGTTTCTGCCGCGCCATTACCTTGCAATTCTGATCGCAATCGTCGTCGTGCGATCCCCACGCCACTGGGGCCATGGAGCACCGTCATTGACGACGTCCTTGGCACGTGCTGTGTGACCACGAACGCCACCCCCGAGACCTCCTTTTGCCCCACGCCACAGGATCGATGCCCTGAGAGAACAGGGTGGAAACCGGCCATGCGACATCCGTTGACGTACTCGTAATGATCGGATACGAAGCGAATGCGCCGGGGCACGCGGGGTGAGAACGAATGATCAGGTTTAATCCAGGCCGGCGTTGAGATCTCGCAATTGCTCACGCACGGTGCGCGGCCGGTTGGTGATCAGCGCGTCAACGCCCAACTTCACACAGAGTTCGACATCCGCCGGCTCGTCCACCGTCCAGACATGCACCTGATGCCCCGCGCGCCTCGCCCGCTCCACATAGCCGGGGTCGCGGCGCAGCATCCGCACGCTCGGCCCCGCGATGCCGACCCCGGCCGGCAGTCGGCCCGCCCGGTGCCTGGGCAGCGCGAAATGCATCAGGAACACCGTGCGCAACGCGGGCGCCGCCCGGTGCACGCGCTGGAGCGAGCGCGCCGAGAAGCTCATCACCCGCACCTCGCCCGCCACCGGATGCCGGTCGAGCAGCGCCAGCAGCCGCTCCTCCACCTGCCCCGCCCACCGGGTGGGGTGCTTGGTCTCGATGGCCAGATCGACCGGCCGGTCCGCCTCGGCCACCAGGCGCAACAGCCGTTCCAGGGTGAGCACCGCGCTGCGCTCCGGGTCGGCGACATCGGGGGCCTCCAGGCCGTCACGCGCCCCCGCCGTGTCCCCGCCACGCGCGGCGAAGTCCAACTCGGCCAACTCCGCCAGCTCCAGCGCCGACACCGCGCCCCGACCGTTCGACGTCCGGTTGACCCGGCGGTCGTGCACACAGACCAGATGCCCGTCGGCGGTCAGCCGGACGTCGCACTCCAGCCCTTCGGCACCGTCCTCGATGGCCCTGCGGTAGGCGGCGAGACTGTGCTCGGGGGCCTCCTCCGAGGCGCCCCGATGGGCGATCACGGCGATGCGGCGAGGGTCGGGAGTCACCCGCGCCATGGTGTCATGGTGGGGCGAACGGTGGACGTGGGTGCGGGATCCGTGACGTTTACGCCCGCCTGACAGGGCATGGGAAAGACTCTGGAGACATGGGCTGGAGTGCCCATGCGTGACCGAACAGTTGCTGACCGAACAGGCGAACCGCGTTCCGACAAACGCCCTGAGGAGTAAGCAGTGAGCACCGAGAACGAAGGTCCCGGCAGGCCGGACGGGCCAGCGGACGGTGCGTCGCCGGAGTCGGCGGCCCGGCCGGCGGTTCCACCCCCGGCGTCCCCCCTTCCCCCCGCCGCTTCCGCGCCCCCTTCCCCACCCCCTTCCGCGCCCTATGCACCGCCGCCTTCCGCGCCCCATTCCTCCCCTCATTCCTCGCCCCATGCCTCCGGCGGGGCCGCCACCACGGGCCAGTTCCCGGCCGACCCGCCCACCCAGGTGCTCGGCTCGTCCGCTTCCGCGCCGAGCGGCGGCGCCGGCGTTCCGCCCGGCGGCGGCTATCCCGCCGGCCCCGGCTATGGCGGCGCCCCGCCGCCGGCCAGCGGCTCCTGGGCCTTCCCGCCGCCGCCCCCGCCGCGCAAGCGCCGGGTCAACGGGCTGCTGCTCGGCGTCGTGGCGGCCACCCTGGTGGCCGGCGGCATCGGCGGCGGCGTGGGGTATTGGGCGGCGGACGAGAGCAACGAGAGCGCCTCGTCCCAGGTCAACAGCTCCGGCGGCGGCTCGGTCGCCAGGCCGCCCGAGTCGGTCGCCGGGATAGCGGAGACGGCACTGCCCAGCGTGGTCACCATCGAGGCGGCCAACGGCGCCGAGTCCGCCGGCGGCACCGGCTTCGTCTACGACGAGGCGGGCCACATCATGACCAACAACCACGTGGTGGCGGCGGCTGCGGACGGCGGCGACCTCTCGGTCACCTTCTCCGACGGCCAGAGCTACGACGCCGAGGTGGTCGGCCGCGCCGAGGGCTACGACGTCGCCGTGATGCGCCTGATCGACGCGGGCGACAGGGACTTGGTGCCCCTGCCGCTGGGCGACTCGGAGCAGGTCGCCGTCGGCGACGCCACCATCGCGATCGGCGCCCCGTTCGGCCTGTCCGGCACGGTCACCACCGGCATCGTCAGCGCCAAGGACCGCCCGGTGGCCTCCAGCGACGGCCAGAGCGGCAACGCCTCCTATATGAACGCCCTCCAGACCGACGCCTCGATCAACCCGGGTAACTCCGGCGGCCCGCTGCTCAACGCCGAGGGCCAGGTGATCGGCGTGAACTCCGCGATCCGATCCACCACGGGCGGCCTCGGCGGCGAGGCGGGCAGCGTGGGCCTCGGCTTCGCCATCCCGATCAACCAGGCCAGCCGGGTCGCCTCCGATCTGATGGAGCACGGCGAGGCGGTCTATCCGATCATCGGCGCCTCGGTGGACAACGGCGCCACGGGGCAGGAGGGCGCCAAGATCGTCGACGCCACCAACGACAACAGCGACCCGGTGACCCCGGGCGGCCCGGCGGCCGAGGCCGGCCTCCAGCCCGGCGATGTGATCACCCGATTCGGCGACCGCGCGATCGACAGCGGGCCCACCCTGATCAGCCAGATCTGGACCCACGAACCCGGTGAGTCGGTCGACGTCACCTACGTCCGCGACGGGAACGAGAACACCACCACGATCGTCCTCGGCGAGCGCGTGGGAGAGCAGTGACAACCGCTAGGCTGTCCGAGTGCGTTGGGCGACCGACGCGTCGGGAGGCTTGCCCGAGCGGCCGAAGGGAACGGTCTTGAAAACCGTCGTGGCGTAACCCGTCACCGTGGGTTCAAATCCCACAGCCTCCGCAGCGGACAACGAAACAGCAGGTCAGAGCGGGAAGGGCGGCGGTCCCCCGAGTTTCATCGGGGGCCGCCGTCGCCGCTTTCGCGCGCGGGCGGGGGCGGCGCCTCCGCCCCCGTCCCGTTCGCGCCTGTGCGTGCGCCCCGGGCGCCGCCCCGCGGTCGCGCCCCCTCGGGCTCCGTCGCGCCGGTGCCGGCCGGTCGGATGCCCAACGGCGGGCCGAGAGCGGCCAGTTCGGAGCCGGGTGCTTGGCGTACAGGTGACCGAAGACACGTGCGGGGCGGTGCGTTCGGGTTGGCAGGCCAGGTCGAGGAGCGCTAGCCTCCATGGCGGTTCGAGGCTTTGGTCCCGTTGCTGGGACGACAACGGGGTGTCCGGATCGTCCAGACGCCCTCTTCGGGTGTGCGGTTGGCGGTCCTGTCCGCGACAGTGGTGATCACTGGCAGCATCCCGCGGCCTCGACGAACGATCGGGCGTTGTCGATCGCTCCGAACGTTCCCGGCTGTCGCGGCGGCTGGAACGGCGAGAGCGGTGGGAGGCGAAGTCCGCACCTGGGCGTCCCAGGGACGCCGGCGGCTCGGTTTCCCGCCACAACGAGGAGAGGACCCGGAGGTCCGTGAACGTTCAGCCCGCTTCAGGTGCCGGCCAGTGCCGGCCCGTGGCGTCGTGCCCGTCCGGCCGGGAGAGGAGCCCGCGATGACCGAGGCCGCTCCCCGACGCAGAACCGGAGTCGCCCCGCTGTCCCCGCTGCCCGCGGACTTCCGCGCCTTCCATCAGATGTACCGCCCGGCCTATGTGCGCTGGGCCGAGCTCTACCTCGGCGCCAGGGCCGACGCCGAGGAGGCGGTGGACCGCGCGTTCGAGCAGCTGGCCGCCGACTGGGCCGACGCCCTCCGGCTGGACAGCCCGGCCGGCTACGCCTGGACGGTGCTCAAACGGCAGACGGTCGAGGCCGCCAGGAACCGGGGCCGGCGGGCCGTGGTGATGGACACCGCCGCCTTCGAGACCCAGGCCCTGCACGAGGCGGTCGACCCGATAGGCGAGCTTGAGGAGAGCCTCAGCCTCTATCAGGCCATCAGCGAGCTGCCCGAGCGGCAGCACGACGTGATCGTGCTGCGGTACTGCATCGGCTACAGCACGGTGGAGACCGCCGACATCCTCGGCGTCACCGTCCCCGGCGTGCGCTCCACCGCGCGCTACGCCAGGCATCGGCTCAAGGAGGCGCTCGGCCTCGAATACCCGGACGTTCCCGGGGACGACCGGCGCGGACTGGCACGGCTGACCGATGAGCCCGCCTGGCGCGGCGCGCGACCGCAGGGCGTGCGAGAGGGGGCCGAAGGCGATGCCGGTGACCATTGACCAACTGCTGGCCAGGGCCGTCCTGGCGCGGCGCCCGCACACCTACAGCGACCAGGAGATCGAGGCCGCCGAACGCCGGATCGCCGCCGGACTCGGCGGCCACGGCTCCCTCGACGCCCCGGTGCCCCGGTGCGACGCGAGCCCGAACGAGGAGCGCGGCGCCGAACTCCTCGGGCTGCTGGACATCCTCTGTCGCACCGTGGTCGAGCAGGACGGCGCGCTACAGCACATGGCGGCGTTCCTCGGCCGGCGCATTCTCCAGCCGGACGGCGCACGGGTGTTGGGCTGCGCCCTCCATCTGGCGGGTCAGGAGGACTCCGCCCGCTTCTGGTGGCAGTTCGCCGCGGGCGCCGGCGACGGGGCGGCGGCCTACTGCCTCTATCTGCACCATATGGCGCTGGGCGAGGAGTGGGAGGCCGAGCTGTGGCATCGGCAGGCCGACCCCGAACACCATCCCCATCCGGAGGCGGACGAGCAACCCGACGGCAACAACCCGGCGTTGGTCCTCAGGGTGCTGGCCCTGCTCCACCGCGACGAGGACTATCTCACGGCCGCCGCCTCGGCGGTGATCCATTACCTTCCGGATGCCGTCCAGTTCGTCGATGAGATCGAACTCCCTTTGCCCACCGCGGATTTCGCGCGGAAAATCGAAGAATTGACCGCCACGGGCTGAACGTTTGGTCCTCGCTGTTCCTCCCTGCGGGGGAATCCCACGGGTATCTCGATTCTCCAGGAGAACCGTGGGCAACTCTGGTGTCACGACGTCGTGATCCGTCTCCCGGCAGTTAAGGCCGACTGCCAAGCCAGAGCACCGCATCGCGTCCCATGGAGGAATCAGATGGCAAGCATCCGCATCGCCCGCGTTCTCGCCACCGCCGCCGCCGCGCCGCTGCTGTTGGGCGCCGTCAGCGGCGTCGCCCACGCGGCGGACGACACCGCGGTCAGCGGCAGCCTCGGCGGTGGTGTGCTGGGCAACACCGGAAACACCGCGAGCAACCAGCAGGCCGCCGCCGGTCGGGGCGCGAGCAACGAGAGCAACACGGCCAACGTCAACGAGTCGGCCTTCGTCTTCGTCGACCAGTCGGACAACACGTACTACACGCTGGTCTTCGACGTCCTCTGACGGGCCGGGGCCGAAGCCCCGTTGACGAGCCGGTGGCATCCGGGGTGTGCCATCGGCGGCAGGCAAGGGTCAGACGCGGGCGCACCGTCACGGTGCGCCCGCGTCGCGTTGTCGGCGATTGGCACCTGCGAACGTCCCTGAGGGCCGTGGCCCTGCCCCGGCCGACGCCTTCGGGAAGGACCGCGCGGCCGGGACCCCCGCAGAGCTATCAGGTGGATCCCTGAGCCCTCCTGAGGGTCGGGAGGAGTTCCCCTCCACCCTGGGGAGGTGGAGACAACCCCACCTCTACGCCCTGGGGGGGAGAGACCATCGCGACCTCTGGCCGATCCCCACGGGGGGTGAAGTCTCCTAGTTTGTAGAGCATGACCACGCCCAGGACAGTCCAGCCGGTGACGCCGCTGACTTTCACCTCCTACGTGCGGGCCCGCGGGCCGGTGCTGCTGCGCACCGCCCGTTCGCTTACCTCCAATCCCAGCGACGCCGAGGATCTGCTACAGACCGCGCTCACCAAGACCTATCTGGCCTGGGAGCGGATCCAGGACCACCGGGCGCTGGACGGCTATGTCCGGCGCGCCCTGGTCAACACCCGTACGTCCCAGTGGCGCAAGCGCCGGGTGGACGAGTACGCCGTGGACGAGCTGCCCGAGCCCGATCCGCTGCCCGAGCCGGATCCGGCGGAGCAACAGGCCGTGCGGGACGCGATGTGGCAGGCGGTCCTGAGGCTGCCGGACCGGCAGCGCGCCATGGTGGTCCTGCGCTACTACGAGGACATGAGCGAGGCCGCCACCGCCGAGCTGCTCGGCGTCTCCGTCGGCACGGTCAAGTCCGCCGTCTCGCGGGCGCTGGCCAAGCTCAGGGAGGACCAGGAGCTGGCCGAGGTCACCCGCCACGACGCGGCCCCCGCGGCCATCCCCGGCCCGGTCTCCCGGCCCGGCGCCGCGATAGCGGCCTGAGGCCCGGCGCGTGGCCCCGAGGGCTTGGGACGCCGGGGCAGGTCATCGGTTCGGCGTGGATCGCGTCCGGCGCCCGACGGGGCACAGCCAGGCCCCCGAGGGCCCGGGGCAGCACGAGCTGCGAACCGGCGCCCGACGGGAGCACCTCCCAGGCCCCAAGGGCCTGGGGGAGCACCGCTTCTGACGCCGCGGGCTGATCCGACAGGATCGACCGGTTCGAGCCTAGTGCGCGCCGATCTTGGCCAGCAGATCCACGATCTTGGCCTGCACATCCGGATGGGTGGAGCGTTCGGCCAGGAAGAGCACCGTCTCGCCCGAGGCCAACAGCGGCAGCTGCGCCGGATCCATCTCGGCCGCCGTGTAGACGACGAACGGGGTGCGGTTCAGCAGCCCGTTCACCCGCAGCCAGTCGATGATGCCCGCCCTGCGGCGCCGCACCTGGTTGAGATCCATCACCACCAGGTTCGGCCGCAGCTGCGCCGCCAGCTCCATCGCCGCCGCGTCCGAGGGGGCGTGCGCCGCCCGCATCCCGCGCCGCTCCAGCGAGGCCGCCAACGCGTCAGCGATGACCTGCTGTTCCTCGACCAGCAGCACCCTCGGCGGATGCTGATCGCTGTCCCTGGGCGCGAGCGCCTTCAGCAGCACCGCGGGGTCGGCGCCATAGGCCGCCTCCCGGCTGGCCTGGCCCAGCCCGGCCGTCACCAGCACCGGCACCTCGGCCGCCACCGCGGCGCCCCGCAGTGACTGGAGCGCCGTCCTGGTGATCGGCCCGGTCAGCGGATCGACGAAGAGCGCCGCCGGGTAGGCCGCGATCTGCGCGTCCACCTCCTCGCGGGAGTGCACGATCACCGGACGATAGCCACGGTCGGTCAGCGCCTGCTGCGTCGAGACGTCCGGCTCGGGCCAGACCAGCAGCCGGCGCGGGTTGTCCAACGGCTCAGGCGGCAGTTCGTCGTCGGCGGGACCGGTCGGCCGCCGCGCGCCACCGACCGGCTCGCCGCCGCCCTTGGTCACGTCGACCGCCCCGTTGGGACCGTCGAGCGGCTCGGGGCCCTCCGCCGTGCCGGCGGCCGGCGCGCTGATCGCGTACTCCCGACCACGCCCCTGGGTGTCGGGCGCGGTGCTTGGCGGGGGCTGGCCGCCCGGGGCCACGCGGTTGAGCCTCGGATCGTTCTCCTCCGGCGGCGTCGCCAACTTGCGCCGCCGGGTGGGCGGGGCCGGCTGCGCGGGGCTGGCCTGCGCCGGCAGGCTCGGGCCCGGCTGTGGGGGGGCCGGCTGTGCGGGGGCCGGTGCCTCGGGTCCCGGGTGCGGGCGGGGGGCGTGCGCCTGGGGCGGAATCGGAACGCCCTGCCCCAGCGTCTGCACACTCACGCCGGGCGTGTGCTGCTCCGGTCGGGCGCGCTCGCTGCCCGGCATGGGCAGGGGGCGCGAGCGCATGGGCGCGGGCGCCGGGGCCATGCTGCCGTCCAGGATGGGGCTGGCCGCCACCACCGAGTGCTCGACGGGCGCTGGCTCCTCGGCTGGTTCCTCCGGCGTCGCCGGCTGCTCCGGCGCCTGCCCGGCGGCGTCGGCCCGGCCTCGCTCGTACTCCGCCCGTTCGTACTCCGGCTGCTCGCCGCCCTGCTCGTACTCGGGCTGCTCGAACGCCGGCTGGCCCTGGGCCTGGCCGGGAGCCTGGCCTGGGACCTGCTCCGGAGCGGCCGGCCCGAACGGCTCGTACGCGGCCGGTGTCGACCCCGGCTCGGGGCCGATGGCCGGGGCCCGCGCCGGCTCCGGCTGGTCGGCCGGCCGGGCGGGCGCCTCGGCGCTCCGCGCGCCCCGGGTGGGCAGCGCGGGCTTGCCCGGCTGCGGCACCACCGGCTGCGGTGGCGCCACGGTCTCGGCCGGCGGTTGCGGTTGTGCCGGTTGCGCTTGCGCCGGCTGCGGCGCCGGCGCGGCGGGGGGCGCGGGCTGGGGCGCGGCGGGATGCGGCGCGCCGGGCGCCGGCGCCGGCTGGGCGCCGGGCCGCTCGGGCGCCGGCCCGCTCGGCCCCGGGCCGAGCGCGATCGGCTGCCCCTGCTCGGGCGTGGCCTCCGACGGTTCGGGCGGCAGCGCTCGGCGCCGCCGACCGGTCGGCGGCGGTGCCGCGGCCGGCGCGGCGGGGGCCGCCTCCCCGGGCGTCTCGTCGACGGGAGCCAACGCGCGCCGGCGGCGGCCGTTCCCCGTTCCACCGGGGGGCGTCTGATGCTCGGGCGCCGGCGTGTGCGCCCCGGGCGCGGGCGCCCCCGGCAGCGCGATGCCGGGCGCCGGAGTCTTGGGCCCCGCCGCCTCCGGCACCGGCGTGCCGGGTGCGGGAGTCGGGGCGGGAGGGGACTGCTCGGGCGCGTGCCGGCGCCGACGACCCGTCGGCGTGTCCGGCACCGGCTCGATGGCGGCCACGGCCGGCCGTCCCTCCGCCGGGCCGTCCGAAGCGGCGCTCGGACGTTCCGTGCCGCGCGCCGGCTCGGCCGGCACCGGCATCACGGTGGTGTCGCCGCTGGCGTCCCGCGCGCCGATCGTCACCGGTGGCGCCGTCCCGTCGCCAGCGGCGATCGGCACCTCCAGCACATAGGCCGAGGCGCCGCCCTGCCCTGGCATCTCGTGGGTCTGCAACACGCCTCCGTGCTGCCGCACGATGCCCCGAACGATGGGCTCGTGCACCGGGTTGCCGCCCGGATAGGGGCCACGCACCTCGATCCGCACCACCTCGCCGCGCTGCGCGGCGGCGACCACAATGGTCGAATCGCCTCGCGCGGACGTAGGAGCCTGACCGGTCGCGTCCACTCCGGCCACATCGGCGATCAGATGTGCCAACGCTTGAGCGAGCCGCTCCGGATCAACCTCGGCCTCGATCGGCGGAGCGTGCACCGCGAACTGCGCGCGCCCCGGCCCGATCAGCTCCGTCGCTCCCTCGACGCCGGACGCCACCACCGTGTCCAGCGAGACCCGCTTGAGCGCGAGCTTGTCCAGGCCCTCGTCGAGCCGCTGATAACCCAGCACGTTGTCCACCAACGTGGTCATCCGCGCGTAGCCGGCGGCCAGATGGTGCAGGACCTGGTTGGCCTCCGGCCACAACTGCCCGGCCGGATCGGCGGCCAGCGCGCTCAGTTCGCCTCGCAGCTGGTCCAGCGGTCCGCGCAGACCGTCGCTCAGCACCGACAGCAACTGGCTGTGCCGCGCGGCCAGCGTGTCGTAGGGGCGACGGTCCAGGAACGTCATCACGGCCCCGACCAGCTGATCCCCGTCGCGCACCGGCGCGGTCGTCATGTTGACGGGCACCGCGCGACCGTCGCCCGTCCACAGCACCTGCCCACGCACCCGATGCTTGCGCCCGGAGACGAGGGTGTCGTGCAGCGGGGTCTCCTCATAGGCCAACGGGGTCCCGTCGGCCCGCGAGTGATGGGCCAGCGGGTGCAGCAGCTGGCCGCCGAGCTGACTGGCCCGATGCCCGAGGATCTGCGCCGCCGCCGGGTTGACCAACACGATCCTGCCGGCGGTGTCGACCCCGACGACGCCCTCTGAGGCCGCACGCAGGATCATCTCGGTCTGCCGCTGCTGACGCACCAGCTCGGCCTCGGTGTCCAACGTGCCGGAGAGGTCCCGCACCACGAGCACCAGCAGCTCCTCGCCCGCGAAGTCGTCGGCGAACGCCGCTTCTATGGCCGAGGCGTAGGGAGTGTGGGCGGAGTTCAGACCGGCGCTGGTCACCTCGACCTGCAACTCCGTGCCGTCCGTCCGCCTGGCGATCATGCGGGTCGGCTTGGTTCTGACACTGGGGTCTTCCTCCGGGCGACGCATCGAGCCCGGAATCCTGCGCGGGTCGAACTCCGGCACGATGTCCAGAAGCCCGCGCCCGATCAGTGGCGCACCGGCGACCCCGAGGGTCTCGATGGCGATGGCATTGGCGTTGACGACTGTGCCGTTGCCGTTCACCAGCAACAGCGCGTCAGGCAGCGCGTCGAGTATGGCGGCGAGGCGAGCAGCGCCCCTCGCTGGCCTGCTGCTCACGACGTCGGTTCCTCCCTTGACCCACGTGTTCCAGGTGCACGTACCCCGTGCGTGTCATGAGGGGGAGTCTACGGCCAGCCGCGCCGGGCGCGGAGGGGCCATGGAAAGTCGGCGCTCAGGCGGCACCCGTCGCCAGGCTGGGGAGGGCCGGCACCAGACGGTCCCAACGGGTGATCTCGCACCCGTTGGCGCGGGTGAACTCCGCGTCCACAGACTCGCCTTGCCACCGTCCCTCGACCCGCGCGGTGGCCGCGCCGCCGTACAGGAAGGTGCACTGTGTGCCCTCCGCGACCGGCGCGAACGGGGTCTCCACGTCGCGCAGCGCGGCACAGGACTCGGCCGGCTTGGGGTGGTCGCCGCCGGTGGGTGCGCACGTGAGTTCAAAGGTGCCGTCCGAGCTCTCCGTCCCCGAGACGGTGATCACCAGCCGGTCCTCGCCGGCGGCGCGCACCCGCTCGTGGGCCGCGTGCTCGTGGGCCGCGTGCTCATGGGCGGCGGCCGAGGCCGGAACGGTGACGGAGGCGACCAGGGCGACAAGGACGGCGAGGGACCTGCGTGACATGCGCGTGCTCCTGAACGTTCGCGTACGGGGCGGGACGGGGTTCCGTCCGCACTGCTAACGCTCCAGGACGCCGCACGTTGCGCAACTCGACTCGGCCTCCTGCCACCCGTAGGGTGGAATCCGATTGGCTGCGGCCGTTCGGGCTGTGGCATTATTTGCTGGCGCGCTCGGCTCTCGCCGTTGCGCGAGGAGGCTTCGCCTAGTCTGGTCTATGGCGCCGCACTGCTAATGCGGTTTGGGGTAACCCCCCATCCCGGGTTCAAATCCCGGAGCCTCCGCCACAGCTTCCCGTCAGCCCCGGTCCCCGACCGGGGCTGACGGCGTTCACCCCGACGTTTCCGCAGGTCAGAGCCGCCCGCCACTACTGATTTCACCACCGGCCCGGGGTCCTGTAATGTATCCATCGCCGGAACGGGCCCACGGGCCCCGCCCAAGCGCTCGTAGCTTAACGGATAGAGCATCTGACTACGGATCAGAAGGTTGCAGGTTCGAATCCTGCCGAGCGCGCAGCTCAGAGCCCCCGTCGGAAAGCCGACGGGGGCTCTTGCGTTGCCGTACAGCAGCGAAGTACCGCAACCGTGATGGCCTTCTCCGGCTACGTGCTGAACCCTCCGGCGAGCCGCTGCAACGCTTCGCGTACCTGTTCCTCCGTCGCCTCGGCGTACACCTCCAACGTCATCGCGATCTGTGAGTGCCGAAGGATGCGCTGTGCCACCTTCGGGTGGACTTTGAGTGCGACGAGTAGCGAGCTGGTGGTGTGCCGGGTGTTCCTTAGCGGGATCACCCGCACCCCGGTCTGTCGGGCCCGAACGGCGAAGTGCCGGGTGAGGTTCCCCGGCTCGATCGGGGTCCCGTAGCGCGTGGTGAAGATCAGGTTCTGTCGGTCCTGCCACAGCTCGGCGGCCTTGCGCTTGGCGTCGAGTTGCTGCTGGCGCCGGAGCTTCAGGGCGGTCAGGCAGAGGTCCGGCAGCGGAAGGAAGTCGTCGGAATCCTCTGTCTTGGTCTCCCGGTGCAGAATCTCGCGGCCAGCGCGCTGAAGCTGGTGGTCGACGTAGAGTTCGCCGGTCTCGAAGTTCACCGAGTCCCACGTCAGGCCCAGGATCTCGCCGCGCCGCAGGCCGAGCACCAGGGCCAGGACCCAGGCCGCGTAGAGCGGGTCGTCGTGCTCGGCCGACTGCTCCAGGAACCGGCCCGCTTCCGGTACCGACCACGGTCTGATCTTCCGCCGCCGGGGCTTGGGCACCCGGACCAGGGCGGCCACGTTCTTGCCGATCTCCTCCTCAGCGACGGCGTGGGTGAGCGCGGCCCGCAGCGCGTCGCGCGCGGCCTGGATGACGCGGCGGGAAGGGAAGCTCTCGCAGCACCGGCCGAGTGCGCAGCAGCGTCGCGCCTTCGCCGGGTTCCGATGGGTCTCCGGCCGCTTGGCGTCCTTCCCCTGCGCGCAGCACTGGCAACTCTCCCCGAGCGCGGCCAGCCACTCCCGCACGTCCTTGACGGTCAGCTTGTCGAGCCGCTTCTTGCCGAGGCCGGGGGCGATGTAGAGCCGGGCGGAACCCTCGTACGAGACGTAGGTCAACGGCGCGAGATGCGGCTTCACGATCGAGGTCAACCAGTAGTCGAGGACGCCGCCACGGTGCGGTGTTGAGTGGCCACCGGGCCTTTGCTGGCCTCGGCGTGGAGCTTGACCCACTTCTCGTGGACGAGGGTGCGGGTCTGGCCGTAGACGTACTTGCGCTTGCGTTTGCCATCGGGGGCGGTGACCCAGACGTAGGCGGCGAAGCCGTTGCGGTAGGGGTAGGTGGAGCCTTCGCCGTTTCCGCGCTTTCCGCTCATGCGGCACGCTCCTCGATGGCTGCTTTGGCGCACTGGTTCACGTATTCGTCCACCCAGGTCGGGAGGATGCGGCGGTTGCGGCCGATCTTGACGGAGCGGATTTCGCCGGTGGCCACGAGCATCTTGGTCTTGGAGAGCCCGAAGCCGAGCATGGCCGCAACTTCGGCGGTGGTGTGCCACTTGGGGGTGATGGTTGTGGTGGTGGCGGTCATGGGGTGGGTTCTCCTTCCGTTCCGGGGGCGGGGGTGAGGCTGGCGGCAAGCCAGGTTTCGGCGGGGCTCAGGCCGACTCCGGCGAAGGACCACTCGGCGACGACGAGCGTCGTTTCCTCCTCGGGGCCGTGGTCGCCGGTCTGCTGACGACGCCATTCGGCGCGGGCGTCGCGAAGGGCGCCGAGAGTGGTCGAGTAGCGGCGGGATTTGGTGGAGAAGTGGCCCCGGAAGCCGAGCATGTGGGCCCAGGCACGCAGGCGAAGGTGTTCCAGGTCCTTGCATGCGCCGAGCGTCCACGCCGTTCGGATCAGCCGTCGCGCGTGCTCCGAGATGTCCATGGGCGCCAATTCGGCTAGGAATCTCAACGGCCGATCCAGCGCGCCCGTCGTGCTCTCCGCCCCCTTGGTGGCGTATTTGGCGATGTAGCCGGCAACGGCCTGGTCGGTCAGTTCGGTGTCGCCGCTGAACTCCGTGCTGCGGATAGTGCGCACGTCCGTCTGGTGGCCGAAGGCGAGGGTGTGGGTGCGGCCATCGATGACCGGGCCGGTGATGTGGGTGCGTTGCACGGCGGTGTGAATCGCGTCCGTCAGCAGCTCGGCGCTCGCCCACGAAGGAGGCGGAGAGGAACCGCTCTCGGGGCCGTCGAGCCGGATGACGGCGTGGAAGTGGACGGCGCCGCGCTTTTGGAACTCGGCGACTTTGGCGAAGGAGACGCGTGCGTGGTCGGGGAGGGCGCGTTGGGTGAGTCCGGCCCTTTTGGCGATCTCTCGCCGGAGGTGGATGGTGAAGCGGCGCCAGAGGTGGCCGGCGTGGGCGTTCCAGAGCACCGCGGATTCGTAGTCGTACCGACCGGGGTTGAGCGGCTGTCCGAGTCGGGCATCGTCCTGGTCGTGCGCGGTGCCGCAGCGGCAACGAGCTTGGTTGCTGGGTCGGTTGTGGACGGGGCCGAAGCTGGGCGCCGTGAGGGTCGCGAAGACGCGCGGGTGTTCGGCAACTCGTTCCGAGGTGCCCTTGCCGCCTTTGAGGCCGGCGGTAATGAGGTGGTAGGTGTCCCGGCGGTAGGTCTCGGCACAGGCCGCGCAGCGAGTCGCACGCCGGTTGTTGCAGCGGGTCAGCAGGTTCCCGGCGGGCAACTCGGTGGAGATCAGCGACCGTATGGCGTCGCCGATTTCTCCGGTGGTGGTGTCGATGGGGTGTTCGGTGCGGTGTCCGTTGAGTCGGATGGGGCGGGTGCAGCCGCCGAGTCCGGCGAGTTGGTGGGCGAGGGCGGGCAGGGTTCCGGTCGCGGCGAGTTTTCCGAGTTCGGGCAGCGGGGGCGGGGTGGTGCGGGTGATGATGGGACTGCTCCTTCTACGTGCGCGTGGCTGGAGTCGGGGTCCCGGGGGCGGTGGATGCTTGGCGGTATCGGTTCCGTCCCGGGGGCCCTTTTCATTTGCGGCTTGTTGGCTAGTTGTCTAGTCGTGTTGGTCGTTGATGATCTCAACTCCGGTGCGGGTGCCGGAGTCGATGGCGGGTGCGGCGAAGGTGTCGGCGAGGTAGAAGCCGAACAGGGCGATCAGGGCCACGGCCCATGGGCGGATGCCGAGCAGGCGTACGGCCGCCCAGGCGGCGAGGCCGAAGACGACGACCACGGGCAGGTTCACGTTCACGAGCGGGTCTCCCTCAGCGGTGTTCAGTGGGCGGAGCAGCGGTGTGTGGTGGCGGCGAGTTCGGCGGCCGAGCGGGTGTCGTACTCGGCGGAGAACCCGCAGCGCGGCGCGGTGCAGGCGGCCGTGTGCTTCTCCCGGCCACGCTGGTCATGTCCGGTGGCTACCTGGACGGGGCCGACGCGGGCGAGGCGGCGGAAGCGGCGGAAGATCGGCATGTCAGGGCCTCCGTGGGGAGTTGGGGCGGGGGTAGGCGCGCAAGATGCGAGCGGCTTCCTGGGGGTTGGGGGTGAGAGAAGCAGCCTTCTCGGCGAGGAGATGAGCGAGGTTCGGGCGACCGGTCGCGGTCATCTCCTCAGCGGCCTTGAGGTAGTCGGCAGGTGTCCAGTCGTCGGGCCGCACCGGCTGATTCCTTCCTCAGGTGAGATGGAGTGCGATGGCCTCGGCGAGGGGTGCGGGGACGCCGAGGCGGGCCCGCAGGGTGGGGGTGTCGATGGGTTGGCCGGTGCGTTGTTGATGCTCGGCGGCAATCTTCCGGGCGTGCTGGACCAACGCCGCAGGCACCGCAGGAGGTGGGGCAGCCGGGACGGCTTCGGGTTCGGGAGGGGTGGGGTGTTCGTGTTCTTCGGTGGGTGTGTGGGCGAGGAGGGTGCCACCGAGGAAGGCGAGGGCGGGCCAGCCGGCGACCAGGACGCGCAGCCAGTCGGGCACGTCGCCCAGGTCGAGGAGGCCGGCGGTGGCGATGTTCGCGCCGAGGGAGGCGGTCAGGGCGATCAGGAACCAGCACCAACCGACCGCCCCCCCGTTCCCGGACCGAAGCCGCCGCCAAGCTGCGACCAACAGCAGGTCAACCGAGATCGGGTAGGCCCACGCCTTCCAATCGTCCTGACCGGCAGCCGCCGCCAGGTCGTGAATGTGCGCGAACGACAACGCGGCAGCGATGACCGCCTGGACCAACACCGGGTCGGGCCTGATCAGTTGGGCGCGCATCGCGATCAGCTCCCCGCAGGTTCCGACTCGACCGCCGTCGAGGCCACGGGCCGGAAGCTGGCCAGGGCCGGCAACGTCGGGGCACGGTGGGCGTGGATCGCGCAGTGCGTGGCCGCGTCGGTCAGGGACAGGTAGGGGGTGCGTATCCGTGCCCAGCGGCCGGAGGAGTCGGCGGCCACGGCGAGGCCGGGGCGTTCGGTGGGGATGGCGCAAGCAGCCAGTACCGCTTCGGGTGAGATGTCGCCGAGGGCCATCTTGGCGGAGGCTTCGTCGTTGACGCGGTGGCAGACGCGGCCGGTGAGTTGGGCGCGGAGCATGGTGGTGCCCTTGCCCAGCTCGGCGCCGAAGCGCTGGCCGCAGACTTCGAGGTAGATGCCGGCGGCGCGGCCGAGTTGGGCTAGGCGAACGAGGTGGGTGACCAGCTCATCCCGCCGTTCCTCATCCTTCCGCGTGGCGGTGAGAAACAGCTCGGCCACCTCATCGACGAACACCACCACCGGCACCGGCCGCTCCTCCTCCGGCAGCCCCCACAGATCCGACGTGGCGCCGTTGTCGCGTTGTCGGGCGCGTATGAGGTCGTAGCGTTCCTCCATCAACCCGACCAATGCGGGGAGGAGTTCGGCGGCCTCGGCCGGATCGGTGGCCAGGGCCGACAGGCGCGGGGCGAATGGCGCCAGCTCGACGCCCCGCTTGCAGTCGATCCCGACCATCGCGACCCGTTGCGGAGCCAGCCCGGCGACCAGATGCCGCAGGTACATGGACTTGCCCGACAGCGTTGCGCCGAGGGTGAGTTGGTGCGGGACAGTGCGGTAGTCGCGCACGAACGGCGTGGCGTCCTCCCGCAACGCGACCGGCGCCCGCAAGAATTCAGCACGGCCACCCGTTCTCGGCATCCGAACGTCCTTGAGTACGTCGAACCCGACCAGGCGCAGTTCCGCGACCCCCGGTTTGATCTCGGCAACGTGGACGGCGTGAACGCTCCACGCGTGCCGGAGGCGTTCGGTCGCGGCGGCCAGATCGGCGACCTCCTGCCCGGGGGCGAGCCGCAGCCGGACCCGCAACCCCGTGGCCGTCGGACGGACCAGGCCGCGTCGAGGCGGAACGGGCCTCACCTCCCGGCGCGTTGTCGCCCGGACGGCCAGGGCCCGCAGCCGGGACGGAGGAACGGCCAGTCCACACGCCTCCATCACCGACCCGTAGGTGGTCAACAACCGGACAACGGACCACGGCAGGCCGACCGCCGACCAGTACAAGCGCGGGTACCTTTCCCGTGCCAGGGCGGCACCCCCGGCAGCCGCAGCCACCGGGGCACCCGTACCCAACAGCGTTACCAGCTCGGACATCTCAGACCCCCGCCGAGGCCGGGAGGCTGGCCGGGGTGACGGCCGCCGCGCGAAAGGCGATCCCGTGACGAGACTGACCGTTGAAGACCGACTCCCACGGCCGGGCGACCAGCCCCGGCAGCGCGACCGGACCGCCCAGGGCCAGTCCCTCGGACACCCCGGACTCGGGAACGGTCACCTGGAGGAGCGAGGACTCCCCGTCCTCCAGGTAGACCACACCGACCTTCATCAACGTCTCACCGCTGAGCGCGTCCTTGGCGATCTCCCCGGTCTGCCGGTCCCGGACCTTCGGGGCCGGCTCCTCCGTCAGCAGGATGGTCGCGGCGGAGGTCTCAACTCGGATGGTGCGCACGTTCGTTACTCCTCGTATGTTCCTCACCGAACACATACGGCTAGTCGTCTAGACAAGATGCGGCCCGGTGACCCCACGGATGTGGTGGCGTGGTCCAGTGTGCCACACGCCTGACCACTCGTCTATACGAGTATGGGTGTTGGTGTGTACGAGTCGTTCCGACGAGCCCACGGGGGCGCCTGTCGGTCAGGCGTGGTCAGTTGGCGGGGAGTTGGTAGGCCAGCACGTAGGCGTCGGCGGCCATCACGGTGTCACAGACCTCAACGGCGCGCCCCTCGGTGTCGTAGGCGGTGCGTACGAGGTGGATGACGGGGACGCCGGCGGCTAGGTGCAAGGTCTTGACCTCAACGGGGGTGGGCATCCGGGCGCGAACCTCTTCGTCGAAGTGGTCGAGGCGGTGGCCGAGTTCTTCCAGCCGGGCGTAGATCCCGCCGGGCCCCGGGTTGGGTTGGGCGATGGGGGTGTCACGGGCGATGTCCAACGGCAGGAACGAGGCCGCGAACTCAACCGGCCGCCCATCCAGCAGATAACGCCGCCTCCTTGCCAGGACCTTGCGCGGCTCACCCAGCCTCGTGGCGATGTCCCGGGTGGGGCGTTCCTCCTTGACCTGAAGGTTGTCCACCTCGGGGCGACTCCCGGCGGCCTCGGCCTCCACCGTGAAGGCGGACTTCCCCTGATCCCGGTGCCGTCGCGCGAACCGGTCGGACGCCAGACGTCGAACCGGAGGCCGGGGGCGGACGAAGACGCCCTTGCCGTGCTCGGAGTGCACCAGCCCTTCCCCTTGGAGGACGGAGAGCGCGTTGCGCACGGTCATCCGGGAGACGCCGAAGTGCTCCACCAGCTCGGACTCGGACGGTAGCTTCGCGCCCTCCTTGAACCGCCCCTTGTCGATCGCCTCACGCAGTTGGTCGGCGATCTGGCGAAAGACCGCCCGGTCACTGGTGGAATCCAACGAGCCGAGGACGCCGGAGGGAAGTGCCGCCATGTGATTACTCCTTTAGGTATCTAGACGAGAAGCTGAGTTCTGTTGCTACGGTGAGACAGCCTAGCCATCGACCAGGAAGCCCCGCACCGTGCACAGTGAGCGTCCCCACTCCGTGAGCGTCGCCGGAGTCATCGTGAACGACGCCGACCAGGCGTTGCTCATCCAGCGCCGGGACAACGGTCACTGGGAACCGCCAGGCGGGGTCGTCGAACCGGGCGAGACCATCGTCGAGGCGCTGCGCCGTGAGGTGCGCGAGGAGACCGGCATCACCATCGCACCGGACGCCGAGCTGACCGGGGTCTACAAGAACATGACCAGGTTGATCGTCTCCCTGGTCTTCCGCTGCACCGCCACCGAGGGAGCCCCCACCACCGGCGAGGAGACCCGCGCCCTTCGCTGGGTCAGCCGGGACGAAGTGGATCAACTGGCCGACGAGGCGTACGCGATCCGTGTCACGGACGCGCTTGACCATGCCAGCCCGCCGGCCGTGCGTGCGCACGATGGCGTGAAACTCGTCTAGCTCAACCACCAGGACTACGCCCTTCTACCAGCAGAAAGGAACTTGTATGCACGAGTATATGAGTGGGAAGCGTGGAAAGGAATGCCTTCTCCTCAATCCCCGCCGCAACTCCTGGAACTTCACCTTCCCCGGAAACCCAGAAGAGGTCAGTCGAGCCCGCCGGCTGGTCCGCGACGTCCTCTCCGAGATCCCGTGTCGGGAGGACGCCGCCCTGGTCGTCTCCGAACTCGCCGCCAACGCCATCACCCACACCCGCAGCCACACCACCGGCTTCACCGTCCACATCACCCGAACCCCGCGCACCGTGACCATCTCCGTCACGGACCACGGCGGCAGCACCAGCCGACCCCGGGTGGCGCACGCGACGGACAGTAGCCCGTGCGGCCGGGGCCTGGTCCTGGTGACCGCGTGCGCCACGGTCGTACGCATCACCGGCGACGAGACTGGCCACACCGTCACGGCCGAGCTTCATGTCAACGTCTCGGTGCCGGCACCGTGCTGACCTACACCGGAATACGGGGACGCCGGACGCTCAAGGCCCGCGCGGTCGGCTTCCTGTGTGAGGCGGTCGCCTACGAACTCCCCACCGGCCGAACGTTCTGGCTCAGCACCTACCAGGCGACCACACCCCGGTTGGCGTTGCGCTGGCTCCACCACCGCGCCCGCCAGATCGGCGAACAACTCGACCCGCCACAGGCCCGGCACGTCGGCACATGGCTCGCGGACCGTCCCGAACGCGAACGCGCCCTGGACCAGTTGGCCGCCGGTGGGCTCTACAGCCACACCCTCCACGAACCCCCCATCCACTACCTCCTGACCGCCCGCCCCACCGGAGACCAAACATGAACGGCACCACCCACCCCGAGGGCACCAGCGGCCGTCGGCGCGGTCGAGGAGCTGGCGCGTTAACTCCCAACGGCACCGCCATCCGCGCCATCCGCACCACCCAAGGCATCAGTCTCCGTGACCTTGCCGAGCGGACCGGGATCGACAAGGGCAACCTCTCCCGCCTGGAGCGCGGCCAGACCCGCGCCAGCCAACGCACCATCGAACTCATCGCCCGCGCCCTGGACGTCCCACCCCACGACCTCGTGCGCCCCGCCGACATTCCCGGCGAGGAACCCCTCCTCGATCCCCGTGACATCCCCGCACCCACCAGTGAGGAAGGCGCGCTCTTCCACTACACCCCCGAAGAAGCCGCCCACTGGACTCCCTACACACCCCGCCAACTCCGCGCCATGGCCCGCACCCTCGCTATCCCTCACCACCAAACCGCCCAAGGCCGCATCACCCTCACCGGCCACAACATCCGCACCATCAGCCACACCACCAACATCCCCCCGGCCACCACGCCATGACCGACCACAACACGCAACCCAACGAGGCTGCACCCCAACAGATCGATCCCGAGACCGAACAGTGCTACCGCTACGAGATCACCGGCGCCATGGACTCAGTCGTCCACTACTGCCAAACCGTCGTCAACGAACACAGCCACCGCGGCTTCTGGACCCCCACCGGACACAACCCCGACCACTACGACCTCATCCACCAAGCCAGAACCACCATCCTCAACCGCCTCCGCATGGTCCTCAACTGCGCCGAAACCGTCGCCTACGAAATCGAACACGACCGCCAACGACAGAACCAGCGCCAGAACCCCAACCCACCCCCGGGGCCCGACGCGTAACAACCTTCTCTACGACATCAAGGCGCCGCGCACGCGCGGCGCGCACGGCAGCGGCGGCCCCCGGGCCGCCGCTCCTGTCTCCGCCCCGCTCCGGCCCAAGGCCCGCCGGCCGCGCACCAACAACCAGCCGTCGGTGAGGGGTTGCTGCCTGGGGCGCCGTCGTGGCTGGGGGTCGGCTCCACGGCTTTACGCAGCCAGCTTGGGGCGAGCCTCGAAGATCGGGGCCCACATCGGGCACTTGCGGGCAGGTCCAGAGCCTGCCCGATCCGCCGGCCAGCGTACGGGCCCCGATCCTCACCCCAAGCCAGCTCCCGCCCAAAGCCGTTCCGCCGACGCTGATGACCCTCGCGGGCGGCCCTGAACGCCCAAAATGCAGGTGCGTCCTTGACCACGAAGCTATTATTTCAATGATCTCTACCGGAAGGAGACTGGTGAAACCATTTGAGGGGCAGGGGCATTGGTGGCTTCTGGGTGACGAGGAAAGAAGGTTGCCGGGCACGCTGAAGATCAATGCGGCGGGTGACGTTGAGCTTCACATCATCGGATCCCTCAGTCCTTTCGATCTCCTGGGTGATTCCGTGACAAAAAACGGCATTACCGAGACAGTGTTCACCGAGGAGTCAGCCGAAAAGGTAGGAACCTATCCGCGAATCCACGGCATCATCGGCACGACTGCCTACACGTTGGAGGATTGCTTCCAAAAGCGAGCCGACAGAAACCTTCTGGGTGGCGTTCCGACTGAGGTAGTGCATGTTAATCAGGTGTTCAAGGGTGTTTTCTATGAGGAGGGGGAGGAAGTGGTTGCGAGTGGAATTTCGTTCACCCTAAAATACTTATCGTACTGGGTGCTAAAGGGTGGCCTATCCTCCTCTTTCAGATTTCCCGAACGGCAACTAGAGGCGCGGGACGGCGCCCCCGAGCCCCGGTTTTCTGTTTACGGTCATGAGGTGCAGCCCGAAAGTGCCAACCTTGCCGACTCCTCTGAGTTGCGCCTGCGGCAACACCTAGTGCTTACGGGCGATGGGGTGACTTGCCAAGGTATCAAGCAGTCGTACTATTACCATTATGATCCACCAAGCCTGAGTCCTATGGATACACTCCTGGAGGTAGCTAGCGACTTGCAGGATCTGGTCTCAATTGCCACGAACAGAACTGCCCAGTTCGATGAAGTGAATTTTTATCACCCGGACGTGAAGTTCAAGCTAGGGGAAGGCAGGTTCGCGCTCAGGCCCATTGAGTTTCACGCAAGATGGACTGCTGTGGACGATGCCCCGGTGAAGATCTCCCGAATTCCGCTCGTGTTCGGGTATAAGGAATTTGGTGGAATGGATGGCGTCGCTGCTTGGCTTGATGTTGCAAGAAAGCATCGCACTTCCTTGGGGAGGGTGATGTCGACACGGTATTCAAAGTCCATGTCTGTGAGTGATCGGCTACTCAATCGAGCGGCCTCGCTGGAATCTTTCGATCGGACACTTCATGGCGACTCAATCGATTTTGGCGCGAGGATGTCCCGCTGTGCGAATTATGCGGGCGGGACGTTCATGGAGATGGTAAAAGATAGGCGTAAATGGTCCCAGTTGGTCAAAGGGGATCGTGATGATATTGCTCACAATCTTGGTCGAAATCGGGAGACGTCTGAGCAGGTTTTTCTAGCGGATTCACTCTATTGGCTTTTCGTCCTTTGTCTCCTCAAGGAATCCAAAGCGTCGCGCGATGTATTCCGGGCAGTCAAAGAATATGGAGACTACTCGTGGCTCTGTCGCAAGATGTCAGGTCTACTTGCTTCCTCTTAAGGGGGTGAAATGCTGTGATATCGAGCTGATCCTGATCATGGAAAGCGGTAGGGTGGTAGAGGTCTCACGCTTTGCAGCTCTTGAGGTGGCATGCAAGCACGTCCGCTTTGGAAACGACCTTGCGTGGCGCAA
Source organism: Streptomyces profundus (assembly GCF_020740535.1). NCBI lineage: Bacteria > Bacillati > Actinomycetota > Actinomycetes > Kitasatosporales > Streptomycetaceae > Streptomyces > Streptomyces profundus. The sequence continues at coordinate 3,280,076 of NZ_CP082362.1, read as the reverse complement.
ACAGTGGTACAGCAACGGAGTACAGCAACCACAGCAGCCGCCACCCCCCTTCGCCGTCCCTCACCACGCCAACCGCACCCCAAACAACCCCACATGACCGGTCCCTTTCGAGCTACGGATCAGAAGGTTGCAGGTTCGAATCCTGCCGAGCGCGCCCCAGGTCAAGGGCCCTGTCGAGTGATCGACGGGGCCTTTTGCATGGGCGCTGACGGCGGTCTCTGACGCCAACCGCCCGCCGCGCCTGGATCAGACGGCAGCGAGTGCCCCGGCTGTTCCGTCGTCCCCATCCCGGTTGCTTCTGCCGTTGGCGTCACCCCTGAGGGCAGCGCCCCCGCGACCGATGGCGTCCCGCTGCGCGTCGAGGCGGACGAAGGTGTGGATGTCCATCGTGACCCGGATCGAGCTGTGGCCGAGCACTTCCATGATCGTTCGGGCGTCAGCTCCCTGTTCGTGGAGGAGTGAGGCGCAGGTGGTTCTCAGATCGTTGAAGCGGACCCTGGAGATGCCTCCGCGGGCGGACAGGACGTCGAGGGAACGGTTGAGGTTCTGCGGCTTGATGGGCAGGTGCCCGACTCGCCGCGCGAGCTTACGGCCCCCGGCTCTCTCGCCCCCTGGCAGCTCCCGCCCAAAGCTTCTACGGCCACCCGCGTGGCAACGTGTCGGCACTCCGGGAGACTTCCGCCTCCAGGTCCACCACGGTGAACGCGTCGAGCCGCATGATCAGTTGACTCGCGCGGACCCAGCGCACCCGGGGGTCGTCGAAGGAGACCCCGGCGGCTTCGGACTGCACGGGCAGCGGGAAGCCGGCACGGTAGAGGGCGCCCCAGACCCCGGCGAGGTGGAAGTCCCGCACCCGCAGCGCGACATAGTGCCTGCTGAGGTGCGGGCACAGCCGCACCGAGGTCGCGGCGCAGGGCAGGCACAACGGGGGATGGGAGGTTTCCAACTTTTCGGGCCAGGAGTCCGGGTCGTCCGGGTCCTCACCGAGGAGCCACAGCACCCCGTCGTCGTTCTCGTCGGCCGGGTCACCGCAGACCTGACACAGGAGCCGGCGCATGGTGCGGCGTTGCCGCAGGCCGTGCACCTTGCCGAACTCCGGCCGCCCACGGCCGGGACGCATACCGACGCGGGACCACAACACCCCACCCCCGTCCCGGTCCTGAACCACCTCATCCGCATACGCGATGCCACCCGCCCGGCCGATCACCACGGGCTGCTTGATGTGCTCCTCGCTCCACTGAGCGATATACGGCACCACATCGGGCCGGGCCAGCGCACCCAACGGCGGGCGATGTGGGAAGTCGGTCAGCATGGCACCGCCCCTCCCGACAACTCAGCCCTGGCCAGCACCCGTTCACGGCGGCGCCGCCGTTCCTCAGCCGTCAGCATGTAGGTCGGGATCAACTCGTCGTCGCCCCGCGGCAGCACCAGCGTCTGCGGGTCCACCCGGACCACGACCCCGGGGGCACGGCCCGCCCGATGGCGGCCACGGGGAGGGGGCGGCAACCGGAACAGGTGCTCCAGGGTCTTGGCGATACAGTGCGGCATGTCAGCGCTCCTCTACGGCGTTGGCCACGCCCCCGGACCGTCCACCACGGTTGCGGGGGTTCGCGATTTCCGTGTTCGCTTGGGGTCTCTTATCGAAGCGCCGTCGTTGTTCTCCGGGAGGAGCCAGACAGGGGGCCCAGGAGGGGCCAGACTGGGGAGCGAGAGGAGGCCAGGCGATGAGCCGGACGAGGCGCCAGTGGTTCGGGGAACACCTCACGGGGCTGCGCCGAGCGCGCAAACTGAGCCAGCGTCAGCTGGCCGGCAAGCTCTGTGCCCTGTCTGGTGTGCAGACCCTGACCCGCAACGAGGTGTCCCGATGGGAGCGCGGAGAGCGCATCCCGGGTTCCTGGTTGCCCGTTCTCGCCCAGGTCCTCGATGTGCTACTGAGCGACCTGGAGGATGCGGCAGCCTACGGACGCGGGGAGACCGATGAGCCTCCGGTCGAGCGGCGGGCGACGCCGACAACCACAGGTGCGGTGCTTCCGATCGCTCCCGAAGACCAGCACGACGACATGGCTGCCATGGACTCGTTCAGGGTGGCGGACCGCCAGCTGGGCGGGGGCCATCTCTACGAAGCGGTTGTCCGCTATCTCAACTCTCAGATGGCACCGAGAATCTTCGGAACGAAGAGCGTCAGCAGCACGCCTGAGACCTTTTTTGCCGCATCTGCCCTCACTGAGATGGCCGGCTGGATGGCTCACGACTCGGGCCAGGATATCCAGGCAGGGCAGCATTTCGAGCATGCCTTGTCGCTTTCCCGCGTCGGTTCAGACCCGGCTCTCACGGCCCATATTCACGCCAGCCTCAGTCACTTGGCCCTGCAATCAGGCGAGCCAGGAAAGGCGAGGGACCTCGCTCGGGCGGGACGGGACGTCGCCAAAGTGGGGTCGTTCGTTCCCATGCTGGGGGCGCGTTTGCATGCGATGGAGGCCCGCGCGCTGGCACGGTTGGGGGAAGCCGTCGGTAGTCATTGACGCGGCTCAAGACTCCTTAAGCCGACGGGCCGAAGCGCCCACGTCGGCCTGGATCAGCCAGTTCGACGCGGCATCTCTGGCCAGCGAAGCGGCCCTCTGCTTTCAGGAGCTAGGGCAGTTGCCGGCAGCGTCCCAGGAAGCCGAGCGAGCCGTGACCCTACGCACGGGAGACAGGGCACGTAGCCGGGTGTTCGGCCAGATCACGCTGGCCACTATCCATGCGGAGATGGGCGAATTGGACGCGGCGTGCGCCGTCGTTTCCGACCTCCTCGAATCCTGCCGCACACTGGGATCTCTGCGTATTTCCCGGCAACTCGGTGACCTCTACCGCACGTTGCGCCCCTTCAGGGCGGAGCCCTCCGGTAGCCGAAATCTTGGACTCCATCACCATGATCAACCGACAGAGGGGCCTGTTGCTTGCAGGCGTCGCGTCGTCGTATAACGAAGGAAATTCTCCATGACCGGCCAGCCTGAGCCCGGCACCGCAGAATGGGCGCATCTTGCCGAAGGGAACGCCAAGCAGGCTCGCAAGCGCGTTGCCGCCGACGTGATTCTGCGGGATGGGGCCGGGCGCATTCTGCTGGTGAACCCGACCTACAAAGAAGGCTGGGACCTTCCGGGAGGTATGGCCGAGGCGAACGAGTCGCCAGCGGAAGCGGCCCGGCGTGAATTGCTCGAAGAGTTGGGAATTCAACCGGAGTTGCGGCGGGTGCTGACGATGGACTGGGACCCGCCCCATGGGCCTTGGGATGATCAGCTTGTGTTGATCTTTGATGGCGGAGAGTTGAGCCCCGCAGACGCGGCGAGTCTTCGCCCCCGTGATCACGAGCTGTCCGCGTGCGAGTTCGTCTCTCCTGATGACGTGGTGGTCGCTGTGCGCCCACGCATCCGTGAGCGCGTCGGCCTGGCGATCGAGGCACTCATGAAGGGCCAGACCCACTACCTGGAATCAGGCCGCCTCCTCGGGTAGACCGCCTGTCGCCCAAGTTGACGGCAACCGTGACGGCAACGGCCCCACACCGCAGCGGTGTTCGGCGCACGCGCAGCCACAACGTGACGAGGACGGGGACCCCGATACAGGCCCCCGCCCAGTCCTACGGATCAGAAGGTTGCAGGTTCGAATCCTGCCGAGCGCGCAGCTCAGAGCCCCCGCCGGGAAGCCGACGGGGGCTCTTGTGTGGGCGCTGACGCCCACGTTTGACGCCAACCACCCGCCGTGCCTGGAGCAGAGGCCCTCCGTGCCGCCGGATCGGGTCACCCGTAGAGGTGAGGTCCCGGGCCGGGGCGCCGTGGTGGGCGGGGTGTGGTGCCGGCCCGGGGTGCCGTCTCCGGCTCGGTCACTCGCAGCCCCGCTGCCAGTTCCAGCCGATGAAGGTGTTCTTGAGCTGGACGTCGAACGTGCAGTCGGCGGTGGCGTCGGCGTTGAGTTGGATCGAGGAGTGGTGGGTGTTCGCGTACCGGTTGCCGGTCGGGTCGAAGATGCCCTGGTAGGAGAAGTCGGCGACCGCGTCGTGGTTGACGACGGAACAGTCCTCGGCGCAGTCCTGGGTGTCGGAGGCGGACTCCAGCGACCAGCCGGCGTTCCACGGCTCGCGGTTCCACTCCTGGGTCGCGGTGGTGGTGGCGGTGACGATCCGACCGTCCTCGGTGTTCCAGTCGGCGGTCGAGTACAGACCGGTCATGCGGATGTTGCAACAGTCGTACATCTCGCTCCAGCTGCGGATCTGGCGGCTGGCGGCGGCGGTCGAGGTGAGGTCGGTCGCGGGCGACTCGACCGGGACGTACTCGACGGGGCCCAGCTCCGGCTCGCAGTCCTCGCCGATGGTGACCGTCTGCTGGACGGACATTCCCTCCGGGGGCGCGGGGAGGGAGCCGGAGAGCTCGATCGCGCCGCACGACTGCGCGGCGTCCTGCTCAGTCGCGGCGGTAGCGGCGGTCGCCGTACCGCTGAGCACGGAAACCAGCCCGATGGCGGCGATCGTGACGGAAGCGACCCCGAAATAGCGCATCCTTGAATTCCTTCCGTTATCTGCGAGATCTTCGATTCCGGAGGGTAATGGATTTTGCTTTACCTATGGGGTGTCGCAGCGGATGTTGGCAGGAACGTGTTACCGGGGTTGAATTCGTGATGTCCTGCCGTTAGGCGACGACTTGCCGGTCACTGTCGTGCGGGGCGGACGAACGGGCGGTGACCAGCGGGTACTTCGCGATAGCCGGGAGCCCCCGGCGCGACCGTCACCGTTCGGCCCCGCCCCTTCGGGGATATCGCATTCCCCGGCGAAAGCGCGACCAGATACCGCGTGATTATCTTGTCGACGATCGACGATCGACGATCGACGATCGAGGAGAGTGGAGCTAATTCGGTATCGGGGGCGGTGAGGTAGCGGACCCCGTCAGATTCTGAGCCGGGCGGCCGAGGTGTTCGGAAGTGGGCCCGGACCGCGCCCCCGGACGGTCGGGCGTTGGCTGTCGGGCGCCCTGCCGGGCCCGCTCGTTCGCCGCCGGCTCAGGGCTCGCCGGGAGGACGCTCTTCGGCGCGCTGGTCCTCGGGATACTGGTCGCCGTCCGCCCCCTCGCCGAACGCTCCCGTCCCAGCCGTGCGGTGGGGGCGACGGTGCCGCCCGAACGTGGGACATCCACCCGGCAGGCCCGTTGACGTCCGGGTCCGTCGCGGAGCGGTCGATCCCGGAGCGGTCGATCGCGGAGCGGCGTTGGGGCCGCCCGTTGGCGGGCGGGGGTCAGCGGGTGCCGCGCACCGCGCGGCGGTTCGCCTCGGCGACGCGGGCGCGCAGCGACTCGCTGGCGCTGATGGGGCGCAGATCCTCCGCGCTCGCCGTCCACTCCCGACCGCCCCCCGGCGGGCGCAGATAGACACGGCCGGAGAGGTGGGCCATCACCCGGCCGACCTGGTCGCTGGTGAGGTCGCGGGCCATCGAGCCGATCTCCAGGCCGGACGACACCGGCGCTCGACGGTCGGGGCGGTGGGGGTTGCTGCTCATGGCCGGGCTCCGGACGCGTGGACGGAATGCCGCCTGATGTCGGCTTGGTCACCTCCTACCATGCCCGAAGCCTCCGGTCGCAAAAGAGCCGAGTCCGGTCTCAGAGTAAAATTTGAGGTTCCGCGCGCCCCCTCGCACGCCCTCGCGCCGGTCCGCGCAGACCGCACCACCGCCCATGGCGACCGGCCGCGACCTGGCGCGGCGGACGGCCGCTCCCGTCCGCCGGACTACTTCTCCCGGGCGCTCGCCGACTCCTTGGCGGCCTTCTTGGCCCGCTGTTTGAACTCCCGGACCATGGCCAGGGATTCGGGCCCGGTGACATCGGCGACGGAACGGTGGGACCCCTCCTCGCCGTAGGGCCCCGCGGCCTCGCGCCAGCCCTCCGGGGTCACGTCGAACCGCTTGCCCAGCAGCGCCAGGAAGATCTGCGCCTTCTGCCGGCCGAAGCCCGGCAGGGCGTGCAGGCGCCGGAACAGCTCCGCACCGCTCCCCGCGTCCCGCCAGATCGCCCCGGCGTCCCCGTCATGGTGCGCGACCAGATAGCGGCACAGTTCCTGAACGCGTTTGGCCATCGAGCCGGGGAAACGATGCACGGCAGGTTTGGCGGAGAAGAGCGCGGCGAACTCCTCCGGGTCCATGGAGGCGATCCGTCGGGCGTCCAGATCGTTCTCGCCCAGCCGCTGGGCGATGGTGTAGGGGCCGGTGAACGCCCGTTCCATGGGCACCTGTTGGTCGAGCAACATGCCGACCAGAGCGGCGAGCGGGCTTCGACCGAGGAGGGCGTCGGCCTCGGGCTGCTGGGCGAGGCGCACAAGGGTGGTCATATCCCCCATCATGTCGCCCGCCAGGGGCATGCGGGCGCACGCCGGCGCGCTTTGGCCCACGCGCGCCGGTTGTGCGCGCGCAGGCCCCATGTTCCCTGGGGCCGATCCCGCGTACCGTCGACGCGCGAACACGCTCGGTGCGCGCCGAGCGATCGAGTGTGATCGCTTTGTCGCTGACCCTGATCGGTGTCGCAGTCAGGCGCCGTGGAGAGGACGGACGGATGGGACCCGACGAGGCCAGGGCGCGCTTTCACGAACTGCGGAAACGGGAGGCCGGGGTGGTACCGGCCGAACTGGACGAGGTCTGGGCGGCCCTCCCGGCCGTCCGCGCCGAGGAGATACTCGGCGAGTGGCGGGGCGCCGCCTTCGCCACCGGGCACCGGTTGAGGGAGGCGCTGGTCGCGCACCGCTGGCGCGGCAAGGTCTTCCGCTCGCTCTCCGACGTCAAGCCGCTGATCTGCCTCGACGAGAACGACGAACCGTTCTCGAACGTCGAGTTGGGCATGGGCGAGGCAAGCCTGTGGAACGTCGAGTTCCGCGGCGAGGTGACGGCCGCCATGGTCTACGACGGACAGCCGATCCTCGATCATTTCAAGCGGGTCGATGATCAGACCCTTATGGGCTTGATGAACGGCACTTCCGAACTGGTCTGGGATCAGGGCGAACACTTCTACTTCCTGCTCGAACGCGACCGGATTCGCTGACCCCGGCAACCCCAACCCCAACCCCAACCGCGACCCCAACCCCAACCGCGACCCCAACCCCAACCGCGACCCCAACCCCAACCCCAACCCCAACCCCAACCGCGACCCCAACCCCAACCCCAACAACCCCAACGGCAGCCCCACCCCCACCCGTCACCACAGGGCAAGCACCACCGTCCACCCGTCGAGGAAGGAACTCCATCACGTGCGCATCACCGCCGTGCTCTCCCGTGGGCCCCGGCACCCGTTCACCCTGGAGACCGTCGAGCTGGACGCCCCGCGTCCGGACGAGATCCTGGTGCGGATCACGGCCAGCGGCCTCTGCCACACCGATCTGGCGGTGCGGTCCCTGGCCCCCGAGGGGGCGAACCCGCTGGTGCTGGGCCACGAGGGAGCCGGAGTCGTCGAGGAGGTCGGCCGCGAGGTGCGCGGCGTGGCCCCCGGCGACCGGGTGTTGCTCAGCTACCGCCGCTGCGGCGCCTGCCCCAACTGCCGGGACGGGCGGCCCGCGTACTGCGCCGGCATGCTGGCGCTCAACAACGGCGGCACCCGCCCCGACGGCTCCACCACCCTCCGGCAGGGCGACACCCCGCTGGTGGGCTCCTTCTTCGGCCAGTCGAGCTTCGCCAGCCATGTGCTGACCACCGTCGACAACACGGTGGTGGTGGGCCGGGAGACGGACCTCGGCACCCTCGCGCCGCTCGGCTGTGGAGTCCAGACCGGCGCCGGCGCCGTGCTCAACGTGCTGCGTCCGGAGCCTGGAGCCACCCTGGCGATCTTCGGCATGGGCAGCGTCGGCCTCTCCGCGCTGCTGGCCGCGCGCACGGCCGGCGTCGCACGCGTCCTCGCCGTGGATCTGCTCCCCGAGCGGCGGGAGTTGGCCCTCGCGCTGGGCGCGGAGCTGGCGCTCGACCCCGGCGCGCTCGAAGCGGGCACCGAGCTGGCCGACGCCGTGCGGGGCCTGCTCGACGGCGGCCCCGACCATGCCCTGGACACCACGGGGAACCCCGAGGTGATCGCCCAGGGCGTCAAGGCGCTGGCCGCGCGCGGGACGCTGGTGGTGGTGGGGCTCGGACCGAACGAGCTGACGCTGGACGTCCAGGACCTGATGTACGGCGGCAAGAGCCTGCGCGGCTGCGTCGAGGGGGACTCCGTGCCGGAGCGGTTCATCCCCGAACTGCTCGAACTCCACGCGGACGGGCGGTTTCCGGTGGAGAGGTTGGTCACCAGGTACCGCTTCGAGGACATCAACCAGGCGGTCGCCGACCAGCTGGCCGGCCGCGTCGTCAAGCCGGTGCTGACCTGGTAGTCGGGGGTGGGGGGCGGCGGCGCCCCCCACCCCCGATCCGTCAACTCAGCTGCTCAGCGGCAGGATCGGGGCCAGCGCACGGTACTCGGCCAGCGGGAACTCCGCGCCGATCCGGTCCGTGACGATCTGGACCGCCAGATGGTCGGCGCCCGCGTCCAGGTAGTCGGCGACGCGCTGCCGGATGGTGTCCTGGTCGCCGAGCGCGAAGACCTCCGCCAGCAGCCGATCGCTGCCGCCGTCGACGAAGTCCTCGTCGGTGAACCCCGCCCGCAGCAGGTTGTTGGTGTAGTTGGGCAGCTTGAGGTAGCCCGAGAGATAGCCGCGCGCCGTCGCGCGCGCCCGCGTGAGGTCGTCGTCGAGCACCACCTTCAGCTCCGGTGCCAACAGCGCGTCGTCGCCCAACGTGGCGCGCGCCTGCGCGGTGTGCTCCACGGTGACCAGATACGGGTGGGCGCCGGCCGCCCGGTCCCGGGCGAGTTCCAGCATCTTGGGCCCGAGCGCGGCCAGCACCCGCCGCTCCCTGGGCACGGGACGGGGCGCCTGGTCCAGGGCCGTGAGGTACTCCACCATGGACGAGTACGGGCGGTGGTACCGCTCGGTGAGCGGGCCGTGGCTGACGCCGAGCCCCAGCACGAAGCGGTTGTCGTGGGCGTCGTTCACCTCGGCGAAGTCGGCGGCCTCGGTCTGGGCCTCGTTGCCCCAGATGCTGGTGATCCCGGTGGCGACCCGGAGGGTCGAGGTGGCGGCCAGCAGCGGTTCGGCCTGCCGGACCGTCGGGCTGCCGCCGATCCAGAGCGCGCGATAGCCCAGCTGCTCCAACTCCCGTGCCGCGTCGAGAAACGCGGGCTGCGGGGAGCCGTCGGGCGACTTCAGCGCGATGCTCCAGACCCCGACGGGGCCGAGTTCCGTTGCCAGAGTGTGTGTCATGCGAGCGGGAACCCGACCGCGCGCGTCGGATATTCCGGCGTGCCCGCCATCTGGCCGATAGCGGTCACCGCCCCTTCGGGGAACCTCCTCGTCGGGTGGGCCTCGAAGCCACCTGGCCCTGAGGCCCACCCGCCCGCTCAGTCGCTGGTCGTGACGCTCACATAGTCAACGATCATCTGCTGCGGGAAGGAGGTGCCGTCGTCCGGCGGGCCGGGCCAGTCGCCGCCGACCGCCAGGTTGAGGATCATGAAGAACGGCTTGTTGAAGACCCAGGCGTTGCCTCCCAGATCGCCCGGGGTGAGCTCCTGGAAGACATTGCCGTCCACCGACCAGACGATGGAGTCCGGTGCCCAGTCGATCGCGAAGGTGTGGAAGTCGTCGGCGAAGATCTCGCCGCCCGGCAGGCTGTAGCTGCTGCCGATGCCCGCGCCGCCCGAGTAGCCCGGACCGTGCACGGTGCCGTGCACCGTACCCGGCTGATGGCCGACCATCTCCATGATGTCGATCTCGCCGCTGTCCGGCCACGGCACGCCGGGGAAGTCGCTGCCCAGCATCCAGAACGCCGGCCAGATGCCCTGGCCCTGGGGCAGCTTGATGCTCGCCTCGACCCGCCCGTACTCGGCCTGGAAGGTCTGCGACGTGTTCATCCGCGCCGAGGTGTACTCACAGGTGCCGTAGTAGCACTGGTAGTTGGCGGCACCCTCCGCGGTCGCCGTGATCACCAGGTTGCCCTCGCCGTCCAGCTGGGCGTTCTCGGTGCCCTCCGTGTAGTACTGCAGTTCGTTGTTGTTGATGTTGTCGCCCGGGTCCAGCCGCCACTTGCCGGTGTCGACTCCGGAACCGGCGGGCCCGTCGAAGTCGTCGATGAAGACGACCGCGCTGGGCTGGGGCGCGGCGGCCCGCTCGGGCTCCGCCTGGGCGTTGGCCGCCAACAGCGTGCTGGCGCCGAGGGCGAGAACGGCTCCGCCGACGATCCAACGGCGGGCGGGGGAGCGCCTGGAGGCACTCATGGACATCACATCCAAAGGGTCGGTCCGTGGGGGGACCACTCATTGGACCGTCGCGTCAGAGGCCCCGCAAGACATCGGGAGCGGTTCCGGTACGGGGCCGAAAACCCCTCCCCCATAGCGGGACCAAACGCCGGATTCCCGGCGAAGCGGGCTGGCCGTCGTATTGCGGGCGGCCGGCGATATGGAACGAGAAGGCCGGCGGTCCGGCTGTTCCGGTGGTCGTGGGATTCGCTAGGGTCGGCAGGCATGGCGCACAATCCCCAGGCACCGCAAGGCCCTCAGGGCCCCCGAAGCCCTCAAGATATCGACCCGGCCGGCAGCACGCAGATGTTCCAGGCGTTCGTGAACGACGGCCCCGCCCCCTCGGCCGGGCCCGCGGCCACGCCCCCGCCGGCCTCATCGGGGCCGCGGGTCGGCCTCATCGTGGGCGTCGTGGTGGGGGTGTTGGCCCTCGCCGCCGTCGTGTATCTGCTGGCCTCCTGAAGACGGCCGCCGGCTGCCGGCGCCCGAAGCGGGGTGCGCGTCCCAGGGCAGCACTGGGAGGCGCCTGGCGGGCGCGGGAACGCCGGGGCGCGGAGACAGACAGGGGCGCGGGGGTGGTCCCGATGGATCCCCCGCCGGACCGGCGGCCACCCGCCGGTCCGGGTCGCTTCACTCTTCGGCGGTCAGGCCCTCGCGCAACTGCTGGAGCGTGCGCGTGAGCAGCCGCGAGACATGCATCTGCGAGATGCCCACTTCCTCGCCGATCTGCGACTGCGTCATGTTCCCGAAGAAGCGGAGCATGATGATCCGCCGCTCGCGGGCGGGCAGCCGGGCCAGCAGCGGCTTGAGCGACTCGCGGTACTCCACGCCCTCCAGCGCGGTGTCCTCGTAGCCCAGCCGATCGGCCAACGAGCCCTCGCCGCCGTCCTCTTCGGGGGAGGGGGAGTCCAACGAGCTGGCCGTGTAGGCGTTGCCCACCGCCAGACCGTCGACCACCTCCTCCTCCGAGACGCCGAGGCAGACCGCCAACTCGGGGACCGTGGGGGAGCGATCGAGCCGCTGGGACAGCTCGTCGCTCGCCTTGGTGAGGGCCAGCCGCAGCTCCTGGAGGCGCCGGGGGACCCGGACGGACCAGGAGGTGTCACGGAAGAAGCGCTTGATCTCGCCGACCACCGTCGGCATGGCGAACGTGGGGAACTCCACGCCGCGTTCGCAGTCGAAGCGGTCGATCGCCTTGATCAGCCCGATCGTTCCGACCTGGACGATGTCCTCCATCGGCTCGTTGCGGCTGCGGAACCTGGCAGCCGCGTAGCGAACCAGCGGGAGGTTCAACTCAATCAGGGTGTCCCGCACATAGCCGCGCTCCGGGCTGTCCGCGTCCAGCCCGGCCAGGCGCTGGAAGAGGGAACGGGAGAGCGTGCGGGTGTCGAGGTTGTCGGTCTCGGCGGGAGCTGTGTGCGGCACCGAGGGTTCGTGCGGCGCGGGAACATGCGGCGTGCCGGTCGTGGTGAGCACCTTGGAGCTGCCCAGTTCTACGGACATGCCACCCCCTTGAGGTCGGCGGGACGGGTCGCGGCGGCCACCTCTGGCAGGACTCCCACGAGAGGCACCCTCTCGTGAATACCGGAGCTGCCGCCTTGGCAAACGCGGTTCCAACAGAATGTCACATGTCATCAACACGATGTAGCTTCATGTCGATAAAACGGCACAGCTGATGTGTGAGTTCCCGGAGTTGGGTCCTTCGTAAGCCTTACTTCTCGATCGGGTTTGCGGAACGCAGCCTGCTGAAGCTGCGGGCCAGCAGCCGGGAGATGTGCATCTGCGAAAGTCCGAGCTCCGCGCTGATCTGCGACTGCGTCAGATTGCGGTAGTAGCGCAACAGCAGGATGCGTTGCTCGCGCTCGGGCAGTTGCACCAGCAGATGTCGGATCAACGCGCGGTGCTCGACATCGGCGAGACCCGGATCCTCGTACCCGAGCCGGTCGACCAGCGCGGGTGAGCCCTCCTCGCGGTCCCTGGTGGCCTCCAGGGAGGAGACCCGGTACGCCCTGCCGGCGTCCATGCTCGCCACCACGTCCTCCTCGGAGAGCCGCAGCCGCTCGGCCAACTCCGCGGTGGTGGGCGACCGGCCCAGCGCCGTCGTCAGCTCCTCGGCCGCGGCGCAGACCCGCGCCCACAGCTCGTGCAGCCGTCGGGGCACATGGACCGCTCGCACGCTGTCCCGGAAGTGCCTGCGGATCTCGCCCACGATGGTGGGCAGCGCGAAGGTGGCGAACTGCACGCCGCGCGTCGGATCGAAGCGGTCGACGGCATGGATCAGGCCGATGGTGCCGACCTGGACGATGTCCTCCATCGGTTCGTTGCGACTGTGGAAGCGGAGTGCGGCGTAGCGGACCAGCGGCAGGTTGGCCTCGACGAGGGTGTCCCGCACCCTGGAGTGCTCGGCGGTGCCCGTTTCGAGCCGGGCCAGCCGTTCGCAGAGCGACTGCGTGAGCACGCGGGCTCCGGCGCCTTTGGACCGCGTCACCGCCACCTGCCGACCACCCCTTCACGGTGCACTAGCCGCAAAAGCAGTCATAGCATCACAAGACATGCCCACCGTGCGCAAGCACCGGATCACAACGTGTTGATCGCGCGAACGCCCCACCGGACGGGGCGACTCGCCGTCAGCTCAACGGGGCGAACAGCGCGTCGACGGCCCCGGCCAGCGCGGTGAAGACCAACTGGGCGAACTCCCCCGAGCGGTCCGGAAAGCTGATCACGGAGTACAGCACGCCCACGACCAGCAGATAGAGGCCGACCTTCCTGGCCATCACCAACGTCATCTGCGCCTCCCGCGCCGAGTCTAGCCACCCAACCGAGACGGAAACCGAGACGCCAACGCCGACGGCCCGGCTCCCTCGCGGGGGCCGGGCCGTCGAACGTGGTGCTCAGAGCGGTAGCGGAGGGATTTGAACCCTCGGTGGAGTTGCCCCCACACTCGCTTTCGAGGCGAGCTCCTTAGGCCGCTCGGACACGCTACCGGGAGAGAGCCTATCCCACATGGCCGCGTGGGCTGAAACCGGTTGAGGAGTTCCCCGGGTTCCCGGGCTTCCCGGGGCTGCCCGGGTTGCTCGGGCTGCCCGGGTCGCGGAAGAAGTCGGTCAGGAGTCGGGCGCACTCGGTGCCGAGGACGTCGGAGACGACCTCGGGGCGGTGGTTGAGGCGGCGGTCGCGGATGACGTCCCAGAGGGAGCCGGCCGCGCCGGTCTTGGCGTCGGGGGCGCCATAGACCACCCGGTCGACCCGGGACAGCACGGAGGCGCCCGCGCACATGGTGCAGGGCTCCAGGGTGACCACCAGCGTGCAGTCCGTCAGCCGCCACTCGCCCAGCCGCCGTGCCGCGTCGCGCAGTGCCAGCACCTCGGCGTGCGCGGTGGGGTCGTTCCCCGCCTCCCGTTCGTTGTGGCGCTCGGCGAGCACGGGCCCCCCGGGCCCGCCGGGGCCGAGCAGGACGGCGCCGACCGGCACGTCGCCGGCCAGCGCCGCCTGCCGCGCCTGGGCCAGGGCCCGGCGCATCGCCGGGCGCCAGGGATCACGCAGCGGGTCGCTCACCTGCGGGCCATCACCTGACCGCCTCCAGGACATCGGCGCAGCCGAGCGCGTCGGCGATCTCGCCGAGCGCGTCGTCCGGGCTGAGGGTGAGCACGGTGCCGGTGTCGATGCCGAGGTCGCTCAGCAGGCCGGCGTCGCCGACCGGGCCGTGCGGCACGGCCTCGCCGCCGGCCGTCTCGTCGTCCTGTTCGTCGGTCAACTGCTCCTGCTCGTCCGGACCTTCCTCGGTGCCGTCGAGATCCACCAGACGCTCAAGGGCGTCGGAGGCGGTCGGCGAGCGGCCCAGAAGCTCGTCGGTGAGCAGAATCTCGCCGTACGCGCTGCGCAGCGCCCGTGCGGCGTCCGAGACGAAGACGCGCGGGTCGTCCTCGCCATCCACCCGGACGAGGCCGAACCAGGCCCCCTCCTGCTCGATGCAGACGAGCACCGTCTCGTCGTCGGCGACGGCGGCACGCGCCAGCTCGGCCAACTCGTCGAGGCTCTCCACATCGTCCAGCTCTGTATCACTCGCTTCCCAACCGTGATCGGTCCGCGCGAGCAGTGCGGTGAAGTACACCGTGACTCTCCCCACTCGGTTCGGCAGTGCCCTTGAGCATCGTGGCAGATAAGGGGTGCGCTGTCGGGTAACTCGGCAGTTCGCCAACGGAATGTCCGCGTGTGTTGTTCCGGCCGTGGGCGTGGCACTGCCGGTCACCACTCTCCATGCCGCCGCCACAGCGTGTCCACCGGGAGGTCACGGCTGATGTGTGCGTGGCGTGCCGATGTGCCCGAGAGCGCGGGTAGGCGCCGGCGGGCGAACGGGTGTCAGTGGCGTTCGCTAGTGTCGAACACATGCGGACCCATGTCGTCGACCACCCGCTGGTGGCGCACAAGCTGACCACGCTGCGCGATCAGCGCACCGATTCCCCCACGTTCCGGCGGCTGGCCGACGAGTTGGTCACCCTGCTGGCCTACGAGGCGACCCGCGATGTGCGGACCGAGCAGGTGGATATCCGCACGCCGGTCACCGGCACCACGGGGGTGCGGCTCTCCCATCCCCGGCCGTTGGTGGTGCCGATCATCCGGGCCGGCCTGGGCATGTTGGACGGCATGGTGCGGCTGCTGCCCACCGCCGAGGTCGGCTTCCTCGGGATGATCAGGGACGAGGAGACGCTGGAGGCGTCCACCTACGCCAACCGGATGCCGGACGATCTGTCGGGTCGCCAGGTCTATGTGCTCGATCCGATGTTGGCCACCGGCGGCACCCTGGTCGCCGCGATCGACGAGCTGATCCGGCGCGGCGCCGACGATGTCACGGTGATCTGCCTGCTGGCGGCGCCCGAGGGCGTGGAGCGGCTGGAGGGCGCGCTCTCCGGATCCCCGGTCACGGTGGTCACGGCGGCGCTGGACGAGCGGCTGAACGAGGAGGGCTTCATCGTGCCGGGTCTTGGCGACGCGGGGGATCGGATGTACGGCACGGTCTGAGCCCTCGCCGCCGCGCCGGCCCGGCGCGGCTTGGGTCAGCAGTCCTGGGCGGCGGGGGTCGCCGGGTCCGGTCCGGCGAGTTCGGCCAGCAGGGCCTCGGCCTCGTCCGGCGTGGTGAGTTCGGTGAAGCCGTCGCCCAGCACCAGGTCGACCGAGCTGGCCGGGTCCGTCTCCTCGTCGGTGGCGGCCTCCTCGTCCGGTGTGGGGTCGCCCGCCTCGGCGCCGGCCAGTTGGGTGGCGAGGACGTCGACGGCGCCCGAGGCGGTGGCCGTCTCGGTGCCGAGGAGGAGGCCGGGGGAGGCGATCCGCCCGTCGAGTTCCTCGGGGGCGTTGGCCACCTCGCCGATGACGAAGCCGCGTTCCTCCAGCAGTTCGGCGGTGTCCTGGGCCAGCCCGGTGCGGGGGGTGGCGTTGTAGATGTTGACGGTGATGGCGGAAGGTTTCGGCAGCTCGGCGGCTGACGCCTCCGTCTCCTCGGCCGCGTCGGCGGTGGGCGTGCAGTCCCCCGTCCCTGCGGCGTTGGACCTCGCCTCGGTGGAGCGGTCGCCGTCGCCGTCGCCCGTGAAGACGTCGATGAGCTGGACGGTTCCGAAGCCGAGCAGGCCCAGCGCGGCCACCGAGCCCACCACGGCCAGCACTCTGCGGCGGTGACGCGGGCGGCGCATCCGCGGGTAACGGTCGCCCGTGACACGGAATTTCTTGCCGCCCATGCCCGGGGGCGTCAACATGCTCATGTCGGCAGCGTAGTCAGAGTCGTGGCCACTGCCCAATAAATGATCAGCTGAATTGCTGGTGGGACCCCGAACGGGGCAACGGACCGACGGGCCCGGATGCGCGGCGGCCCGGGAAACGGCCCGTCAACCCGGCATGCCCGTCAGTCCAGCTCAAGCACCCTGGCGTGCAGCACCTGGCGCTGCTGGAGGGCGGCCCTGACCGCCCGGTGCAGCCCGTCCTCCAGATAGAGGTCGCCCTGCCACTTCACCACATGGGCGAAGAGATCCCCGTAGAAGGTGGAGTCCTCGGCCAGCAGGGTCTCCAGGTCGAGCTGTTGTTTGGTGGTGACCAGTTGGTCCAGGCGGACCGGGCGCGGTGCGACGTCGGACCACTCCCGGGTGTGGTCCCGGCCGTGGTCCGGATAGGGCCGTCCGTTTCCGATGCGCTTGAAGATCACACGGAGAGCCTACCGGGCGCGGCGCTCCGGTCGCAGCCTCCTGGCGTGGTAAGGGCCGGTGGCTCCGGCAGCGCCGCAGGTCAGCGGCGTTCGGCGGTGCTTTCGGCTGCCGCGCCGCGTGGTCCGACCGGGGTGTGCCAGGCGTAGCGTCCGACGGCGTGCGCGATGGTTCTGGCGTTGATCTCCAGCGCCTCGGGGCTGATGTTGTCCAGGTCGTCGCAGCTCCGGTGGTAGCAGGGGTCGTAGGGCTCGCCTGCCCTGCCGCCCCAGAGCGCGGCCTCCTCCTCGGTCTTGAGCCCGTCGCTTCCGGTGAACGTGCCACCGGCCGGGATGCCGGCGGCGAGGAAGGGGGCGTAGTCGCTGCGGTCGTCGAACGGGGTGGGGCGGGCGGGGTCCTGTTGGCCGTCCTGGCCGGCCACTTCGCCGACGAAGGCGCCCAGGTCGTCGGCGATCCGCGCGGAGTCCTCGTCGTGGGAGGCGCCGTCGTAGACGAAGAGGCCGTAGTTGGGCGAGCCGATCATGTCGAAGTTGAGATAGAGGGCGATGGCGTCCCGCTCCGTGGGGGAGAGGCTCTCCACATAGTGCTCGGCGCCGCGCAGGCCCAGCTCCTCGGCGGACCAGAGGGCGAAGCGGACCTTGTGGGGGTGGTCGCCCTCCGGGGTGGCCAGGGCCAGTTGGAGCGCGGCCTCCAGCACCCCGGCGGCGCCCGAGGCGTTGTCGTTGATGCCCGGGCCCTCGCTCACGGAGTCCAGATGGGCGCCGGCGAGGACCACCTGGGACGGGTCGCCGTGTGGGGTCTCGGCGATCACGTTGGTGGTGTGGCGCTCCTCCACCAGCTCCCTGAGCTCCAGCCGGACGCTCGGCTGGGCGTCGGCCGGTGCCTCGGCGAGGGTGGCGGAGAGGGCTTCGCCGTCGGCGCCCGAGATGCCGCCGGTGGGGAGGGCGCCCGGGTCGGGGTCGCCCAGGGTTCCGGAGAGTTGGCCGGGGTCGGTGTTGTAGATCAGCACGCCCACGGCGCCCGCCTCGGCCGCGTTCGCCTGCTTGGCGGCGAAGGTGCAGTCGCCGCGCCGGATCAGGGCCACCCGGCCCCGCCAGTCGCGGTCGGCGAAGTCGTCGGCGGCGCAGCCGGCGCCGCCGTCGCCGTGCGCGCGCACCTCGGCGAGCGGCGCGGTGCGGCCACCGTCCTCGGTGTTGCCGGTGTAGGACATGGCCTTGACCGGGATATCGCGTTCCTCGGGGCCCAGCAGGGTCAGCCGTTCGGCGAGCGGCTCCCGGTAGGGGAAGGCGAAGCGCTGGTAGCTGACCTGGTAGCCGGCGTCCGCCAGCAGGGCGCCGGCGTAGCGGGCTGACTGCTCGTGGCCCGGGCTGCCGGCGGCGCGGTGGCCGTCGTTCGCCTCGGCGATGGACTGGAAGGCGGCGAGGTGCCGCAGGGTGCCGGCCGCCGTGGTGCCGGCGGCCGTCCGTTCGGCCAGCTCCTCGCCGCGAAGGACGGGGTCGTCGGCGGTCGGAGTGGCCGGGTCCGTCCGCGGTTCCGCCCGCGAGGGTGCGAGCAGCAGTCCGGCGGTCAGCAGGGGGGTGAGTGCCGTCACGAGAAGACCGATCATGAGACCGGACGTTATTGCACATATGTGGCCGATTCGCGGATCAGGAGCGTAGCGAATTCGGCATGTTTGATCGTTTCTGTGTGAATTGCCGAACGGTCTCGCTATCCGAGCGTGGCATTGACCGTTGATCACCCGCGGCGGAGAGTTCGACCATGCGTGGGGTGCTGACCGGATTCGTGATCATCGCGTCCCTCATCGGCGTCGGCTACCTGCTGGGGCGGCGCGGCTCGCTCGGGGTGAACGGACGCGAGGTGCTGACGCGGCTCGCCTTCCAGGTGGCGACCCCCGCGCTGCTCTTCGTGACCGTCTCCGAGGCCGATCTGTCGGCGCTGTTCTCGCCCCGCCTGCTGGTCGCCGCGCTCGCCATGGTGCTGGCCGCCGGCGCCTATGTGGTCGTAGCCCTGGTGCGCCGCTGGGGCGTGGGGCCCGCCGTGATCGGGGCGCTCTGCGCCGGCTATGTGAACATCGCCAATCTGGGCATCCCGGTGGCCGTCTATGTGTTGGAGGACATCTCGCTGGTGGCGCCCGTGCTGCTCTTCCAGCAGCTGTTGGTCACCCCGGTGGTGTTGACGCTGCTCGACCTGACGGGGGAGCGCGGCGCGGAGCCGAGCGGCGTCTGGCGTCGGCTGACCACGCCGTTTCGGAATCCCATTGTGTTGGGAGCGCTGGGCGGCGTCGCGGTGGCCGGAACGGGATGGAATCCGCCCACCACGCTTCTGGAACCGATCACCCTGCTGGGCAACATGGCCGTCCCCGCCGTGCTGCTGGCCTTCGGGATCTCCCTGCACGGCAGCGAGCTGCCCGGGCGCGGCCCCGACCGCGCCCAGGTACTGCTGTCGGTCGCCCTCAAGTCCGTGGTCGCGCCGCTGCTGGCCTGGCTGTTGGCGCTGGCCTTCGGGCTCGACCGGGAGGCCCAGCTGATCGTGGTGGTGACCGTCGCCCTGCCCACGGCGCAGAACGTGTTCACCTACGCCTCCCACTACGGCGTCGGCCTCCGGCTGGCCCGGGAGGCCGTCCTGCTCACCACGGCGCTCGCCGTTCCCGTCCTCGCCCTGGTGGCCACCCTGCTCGGTTGACCGGAAGCCACCAGGGCCGGATCAGAGCCCCGAGAGCTGACGGACGGCCAGCCCCACCAGCGCCATCAGGAGGAGCACCACCGGATAGAGGGAGGCGCGGTTGAACACCGCGAGCGCGGTCCTGGGGTGGGGGTCGCGCAGCAGCCGGAAGCCGGGGGTGACCAGCGCGTAGCCGCCGGCCAGGACCGTGCCGGCGACGCCGAGGAGCCCGAAGGCGGGGAACGCGCAGACCATCATCCCCACGCTGGCGAGGAAGGCGACCAGCAGGGCGCCGAAGGCCAGCACCACGCTCACCCGCTGGCCGTAGACCACCGGGATGGTGCGCACCCCGAGATGGATGTCCTCCTCGACGTCCGCCAGGTCGTTGACGATGTTGCGGCCCCCGATCTCCCAGGCCGCCAGCCAGATCGCGAACAGCCAGAGCACCGGCTGGTCGATCGCGTTGGTCACCGCGAACCAGCCGACGCAGCCGCCCAGCGCGACCATCACGCCGGTGAGCAGCGCCTTGTAGGGGGTGACCCGGGCGAGCTTGCAGTAGAGCGCCTCAAGCAGCGCCGCCGCGACGAAGAGCACCACGCAGACCCAGCTGATCAGCGCCGCGAGCACCAGCGCGGCGGCGCCGAGCGAGGCGACCCAGGAGGCGGCCATGGCCAGGCTGAGCCGGCCCTGGGCCAGCGGATGACGCACCCCGGCGCTGTCGATGTCGAAGCCGTCGTAGTCCCTGAGATGGGCGAACCGCTGCTGGTCGATCCGGGCGTCGATGAGGTCGTTCACCGCGAACACCGCGAAGAACGCGGCGAACGAGGCCAGCGCGCACAGCAGCAGCCGGCCCGGGGGCAGGCCGCCGGCGAGCAGCAGGCCGAGCAGCGGCTGCGCCACGCTGAGCGTCGCCTGGGTGCCCCGGGAGAATCCGTACAGCGCACGGACGTTCTCAGCCAGGAGGGTCATCGGGCCCATCCTCCGCGCCGGAGCCGACATAGCGATGGGCGAACGCGGCCGACTCCGGGCCTGGCTCGGCCAGTCGGCGTATCGCGGCCAACCGCTCCCTCAGCTCCGCCCGCGGGCCGCCGGCGCCCGTCTCGTTCGGCAGGTGCAGCAGTCCCAGCAGCCACTCGGAGAAGCCCAACACCCGCCGGGCGTCGGCCCCTCGCGCCGAGCTGTAGGAGGCGAGCGCCCGACCGTCGCCGTGCCTGAGGCGGTTGACCAGGGCGGTGCCGAGGTGCGCGGCGTCCGCGATGGCCAGGTTCATGCCCTTGGCGCCCGACGGCGTCAGCACATGCGCCGCGTCGCCCGCGAGCAGCAGCCGGCCGTGGCTCAGCGGCTCGGTGACGCTGCTGCGCATCCGCAGCATCCGCACCTCGGGCAGCGCGCCGATGGTCGGCAGCGCGCCGGCCAACCGGCCGCGCAGCTCCTTGACGATCCGCCCCGCCGGCCAGGCGTCCGGCGAGTCGTCCGGCGGGCACTGGAGGTAGAAGCGGCTGATCCGCGGGCCACGCGGCATCATCCCGGCGAAGCCGTCGGGGTGTACCGCGTACACCACTCCCTCGGCCGGCCGGTCCACCTCGGCCAGCACCGTCAACCAGTCGTACGGATAGCGCCGGTTGTGAACGCGGTGCCCGGTGGCGGGCAGCGCGGCACGCGAGACGCCGCGAAAGCCGTCGCAGCCCACCACGTAGTCGCATTCGATCTCCATACCTTCACACTTGAGCCGGGGACGTCGGGAGGCGACGTCCGTCACCGCCCGCACGGTATGGGAGAACAGGGGTGGGGGGCCCGCCTTCTCCAGGGTCCCGATGAGGTCCGAAACCAGGCGCTGCTGCGGGTAGACCCAGTGTTCACGCCCGCCGGAGTACGCTCCGTAGTCCACTCGAACGGTATGTCCCAGACAGCGGAAGTCGCACCAGCCGTGGCGCGTCGCGTCGGCCAACAGCCCGTCGGCGAGCCCCTGTCCGCGCAGCCACCGCACGGTGCGGTGCTCCAGCAGACCGGCGCGCTGACGCGTCTCCACCCGCTCCCTTGAGCTTCGCTCCACCACCAGGCAGTCGACGCCGGCGCGGGCCAGCACATTGGCCAACGCGAGCCCGGCGGGGCCGGCGCCGACGATGCCGACCTCGGTACGCAGTCGTCGCATCCTTGGGGTTCCTTCAGCCGGCCGGGACGAACAAGGGGTTGAACAGCTCGTTGATCAGCACCAGCGGCTCGTCGCCATGCCAGACCAGATAGGTCTTGTAGCAGGCCGTGCGGCGGTCGCCGTCCTGTTCCCAGCGGCGCCGACCGGTGTCGAGCAGGGTGCGGCGGTGGCCCGTGCCGGCCTCGGTCAGCGCGCGGCCCAGCGGTATCGAGGTGCTGGTGAGGCAGTGCTCGATGGCGGGCGCCAGATCCAGCCGCGCGACCACGTGGTTCACGGAGAGCGGCTCGTCGCCGGCCCTGACCGTGGCGGTGTGGCGGACCAGGACACCGTCGTCCTCGCCGGTGCGCAGCAGCGCGGCGACGCCCTCGCCGGTCTGTCGGGCGGTGACCCGTAACTGGGCGAGGAACCGTAGCCGCAACGATTCTCCCGACAGTGATTCCAACAAGGTGGTGGTCTGGCCCTCGCTGCTGAGCAGCATCCGGGTGAGGGGGGAGGCGAACCCCCTGGTGCGCGCGAGGGGGCGTTCGCGGGCCGCCGCCACTGCCCGCTCCAGCGGGAAGGCGAGGGGGAACACCAACGGGAAGACACCCGGCGGCGTCGGCATGGACATCCTGATCACTCCTCACCGTGGGCATCCGAAGGGGCCAACGGTCGCCACGCCCGTCAGGTCACGGCCCAGGACCCGGGGCGAACACACGAGCGAGGATTCGTTCCGCTTGGGGAACCGGGGGCGTTGTTTTCACTCGAACGGGGAAACGCGATCCGATCATCGATTCCGTGGTCATCGGATCGTGGGAACGACGGCCGCCGGCGGTCCCCCGCTGCCGCCCGCCGCCCGCCGGTCCTCGGCCGCCGCGCTTGCGGGCGTTGGCGGGGCCGCCAAGCATGAACGGGAGGGGGAACCTACGGGTGCGTCGCGCCGCCGACCGGAGGCTCATATGGGGCAAGCCGAAGCAGAACCGCCACTGCGCTGCCTGGTCACGGGCGCCACCGGTTATCTGGGCGGCCGGCTGGTCCCCGAGCTGCTGGCCGCCGGCCACACGGTGCGCTGCCTGGCGCGGCGCCCCGCCAAGCTGCACGGTCGGTCGTGGTCGGGGCGGGTGTCGGTGGCACGCGGGGACGTCACGGACGCCGACTCGTTGACCGAGGCGCTGCGGGACATCGATGTGGCGTACTACCTGGTGCACGCGCTCGGCGGTGGCTCGGACTTCGCCGAGACCGACCGGCGCGCGGCCCGGGTGTTCGGCGAGCGGGCGCGCGTCGCCGGCGTGCGGCGCATCGTCTATCTGGGCGCGCTGACCCCGCCCGATGTGCCGGAGGAGGAACTCTCGCCGCATCTGCGGTCGCGCGCGGAGGTGGGGCGCATCCTGCTGGAGTCGGGGGTGCCGACGGCGGTGCTCGGGGCGGCGGTGATCATCGGCTCCGGCTCCGCGTCCTTCGAGATGTTGCGTCATCTGACCGAACGACTTCCGGTGATGACCACCCCGAGCTGGGTTCGTTCGCGGGTCCAGCCCATCGCCGTTCGGGACGTACTGCATCTGCTGGTGGGGAGCGCGCGGCTGCCCGAGCACGTCAGCCGGCGGTTCGACATCGGCGGCCCCGACGTGCTCACCTATGAGGCCATGATGCGGCGCTACGCGTTGCACGCCGGGCTGCCCCGGCGGGTCATCCTGCCGCTCTCGGTGCTCACCCCCCGGCTCTCCAGCCTCTGGGTCGGCCTGGTCACCCCCGTGCCCCGGGCGCTGGCCCGGCCGTTGGTGGAGTCCCTGCGCTACGAGGTGGTCTGCCATGAACAGGACATCACCTGCTACGTGCTGCCACCGCCCGGCGGATTCCTCAGCTTCGACCTGGCGCTGCGCCGCGCGCTGCGTCGGGTCGGCGGCGGCGAGGCGGTCGCCCCGGCCGAGGCCGTGGCGCCCAGCGATCCGCTGCCCAGCGACCCGGCGTGGGCCGGCGGCTCCCTCTACGCCGACCGGCGCGAGCGGGTGGTGAACGCGCCCCCTGAGGCGCTCTGGCGGGTGGTCGAGTCGATCGGCGGACAGAACGGGTGGTACTCCTCGCCCCTGGCCTGGGCGGTGCGGGGCTGGCTCGACACCCTCTGGGGCGGCTCCGGGCTGCGCAGGGGCCGCCCCGATCCGGTACGGCTACGGCTCGGCGACGCGCTGGACTCCTGGCGGGTGGTGGCGCTGGAACGCGGCTCCCTGCTGCGGCTGCGGGCGGAGATGCGGCTGCCGGGGGAGGCCTGGCTGGAGTTGGGAGTGGCCAGCGACGCGGCGGGTCGGACGGTCTATCGGCAGCGGGCGCTCTACCATCCGCGAGGGCTGGCTGGTCACCTCTACTGGTGGGCCGTCGCCCCCTTCCACGCGTGGGTGTTCGGCGGCATGGTCCGCAAGATCGCGGCGCGGGCCGAGGCAGGCCCCGCCGCGCTGCCGGCGCCCGCGCACCCCTGAACTGCTCCCGGAGGAGCGATGGACGTCTCGATCGCGCTGTTCACCGCCGACCTGCGGCTGCGCGACAACCCGGTGCTGCGCGGGGCGTTGGACGCCGCGCGCCGGGTGGTGCCGCTCTTCGTCGTGGACCAGGGCGTCGCCGAGGCCGGGTTCGTCGTGCCCAACCGGGCCGCCTTCCTGGCGGACGCGCTGGCCCAACTGGACGAGGGGCTGCGGGAACGAGGCGGCCGACTGGTGGTGCGGCACGGCGACGCCGTGGCCGAAACCGCCAGGGTCGCCGCCGAGACGGGCGCCGGCGAGGTCCATCTGGCGGCGGGCGTCAGCGCGTTCGCCAACCGGCGTGAACAGCGCCTGCGCGCGGCGCTCGAACGGGACGGACGCGCCCTGCGCGTCCATGACGCGGTGCTGACGGTCGTGCCGCCCGGCGCCCTGGTGCCCGCCGACCGCGACCACTTCGCGGTGTTCACCCCGTACTTCCGCCGCTGGGACCGCGAGCGGGTGCGCGATCCGCTGCCGGTGCCGCGCTCCGTGCCGGTGCCCGAGGTGCGGTCGGAGCCGCTGCCCACGGGCGCCTCCCTCGCCAAGGGGACGCCGTCGCCCGGGCTGCCCAGGGGCGGCGAGGCCAGAGGGCGACGGCGACTTTCGGCCTGGACAGGGCGCCACCTCGACGACTACCACACGGCGGCGGACGATCTGGCGGCCGACGCCACCTCGCGGCTCTCCCCGTTCCTGCACTTCGGCTGCCTCTCCCCCACCGACGTGCTGTACCAGGCGCGACGGCGGGGCGGCCCCGGCGCTGACGACTTCGTGCGGCAGCTGGCCTGGCGCGACTTCCACCACCAGGTGCTGGCCGCCCGCCCGGCCGCCGGGCACCGCGACTACCGCCCGAGGAACGACCGTTGGCGCCACGATCAGGCCGCGTTCGACGCCTGGCGCGCGGGGCGCACCGGCTACCCGGTGGTGGACGCCGCGATGCGCCAGCTGCGCCACGAGGGGTGGATGCACGGGCGGGCGCGGCTGCTGGTGGCCAGCTTTCTGACCAAGACCCTCTATCTGGACTGGCGGGCCGGCGCGCGGCACTTCCTCGACCTGCTGGTGGACGGGGACATGGCCAACAACCAGCTCAACTGGCAGTGGGCGGCCGGCACCGGCACCGACACGCGCCCGGGGCGGGTGCTCAACCCGCTCACCCAGGCGCGTCGCTTCGACGCGGCGGGGGACTATGTCCGGCGCTGGGTCCCCGAGTTGGCCGGAATCAGGGGGCGTGCGGTGCATCAGCCCTGGCGCCTGCCCGAGGCCGAGCGCCCCGACTACCCGCCCCCACTGGTCGATCTGGCGGACGGCGCGCGGCGCTTCCACGCCGCGCGCGACAGGGCCTGACCGGCCCCCGGACGGCTCAGTCCCCGCCGCCCCCGCCGCCGCCCCCGCCGCCCCCGTCGCCGCCCCCGCCGCCGGAGCCGCCCCCGTCGCCGCCGGAGCCGCCGTCGTGCCAGCCGTCGCCCGAGGCGCCAGGACCCGAGTCGTCCCGGTGTTCGCCGAGCCCGGTGTACCAGTGCGCCGCCCAGAGCAGCGGATCGTTGGGGCGCGGCACGGGGCGGGGGCTGCCGAAGCGGACGGTGCCCACCGCGTCCCCCAGGCCGAAGGAGACCGCGAGGAGATGGGCCGCCACGGCGTCCAGCGGGTCGGCGCTGGCATGGCGGATCTCGGCCAACGGCAGCAGCGCGCCGCCCGCCGGGGAACGTCGCGCGGCGGGGCGGGTGAGCTCCGCGACCGCCTCGCCGTCGCGGGTGAGCCGGGAGCCCCGGCGGGATGTCCTGGTCAGCCGCCACTCGCCGGCGTCCGCCCGCAGGGTGACGGCGTTCTTGGCGGCCCGCCAGCCGAACGTGGCGCCGAGCGCCGCCCGTTGCTCGCCCACCGTCACATCGAGGCCGTCCACGGCGCCCCGCTCGTCGTTGATCCAGCCGAGCGGGCCGCGCAGCCGCACCGGCGGCGCGCCCCTCGTCCACACGTCGGCGCGGACCAGGCGGCGGTCCACGGCCACCTGGATCGGGTGGCCGTGCGGGCCCTGGGCCTGCCGGCGCGCGATCCACAGCGGGACGGCGTCCCGCTCGGCCAGCGCCGCCGCCTTCCAGACGACCTCCCGGCCGCCGGCGAGGCGGACGGCGCTCTCGCCGAGCGCGGCGGCGAACGCGGCGACGTTCCGCACGCCGACCGGCACCGCCGCCCCGCTGGCGCGGGTCACCGGCAGGACGCCCGGGCCCTGCGGGAGTTCCGCCAGGGGGCGTTCGCTGCCGCCGCCGCCGAGCCAGGCGCCGCGCAGATAGGCGTCGGCGATCGCCACCAGCCGCAGCTCGGCCAGCGGGGTGCGCCGCCGGCCGACCCGCAGCTCCGTCGCGCCGAGCTCGACGGGCGGCGCCCCGAGCGGATTCCAGGATCGTCTCTCCGCGTAGTGCGCACCGCTGTTCGCGTTCATACCGTTCATCGGCGTGGATTTCCCCTGTCTCGCGTCCCGGTTCCGGCCGGACACCCAACTCATATGACTTATTGGGTACTTGGGTAGTTCCACCGAACGGCGGGTAAGGCTGGGCCGATCGGGCGTGGTGAAAACGCGAGGAACGGCAAGGACAGGGCGGAAAAGACGAGATCATGGCACAGCCGTTTGATTTGCCGGACTTCTATCTGCCGCACCCAGCGCGGCTCAACCCCCATCTGGAGCACGCCAGATCACACACCAGAGCCTGGGCGCACCGCATGGGAATGCTGGAGGGCTCGGGCATCTGGACGGAGAGCGATCTTGAGGCGCACGACTACGCGCTGCTCTGCGCCTACACCCACCCCGACACATCGGCCGAGGGATTAGCCCTGGTCACCGACTGGTATGTGTGGGTCTTCTTCTTCGACGACCACTTTCTTGAGATCTTCAAACGCTCCCAGGACCGCGAGGGCGGCAAGGCGTATCTGGATCGGCTGCCCGCCTTCATGCCCATGGACGGAACGCCGCCCCCCGAGCCGACCAACCCCGTCGAGGCCGGCCTCGCCGATCTCTGGGCGCGCACCATCCCCGCGATGTCGGCGGACTGGCGGGCCAGGTTCGCCGAGAGCACGGAGCATCTCCTCAACGAGTCGCTCTGGGAGCTGTCCAACATCAACGTCGGCCGGGTGCCCAACCCCGTCGAGTACATCGAGATGCGCCGCAAGGTCGGCGGCGCCCCCTGGTCGGCCGGCCTGGTCGAGTACGCCACGGGCACCGAGGTGCCGGCCCGGGTCGCGTCCAGCCGCCCGCTGCGGGTGCTCCGCGACACCTTCTCGGACGGCGTGCATCTGCGCAACGACCTCTTCTCCTACCAGCGCGAGACGGAGGAGGAGGGCGAACTCAGCAACGGCGTGCTGGTGTTGGAGACGTTCCTCGACTGCACCACCCAGCAGGCCGCCACCGCCGTCAACGACATGCTGACGTCACGTCTCCAGCAGTTCGAGCACACCACGCTCACCGAGCTGGCGCCGCTCTTCGCCGAGACCGGCCTCGACCCGGTCGAGCAGGCCGCCGTGCTCGCCTATGTGAAGGGCCTCCAGGACTGGCAGTCCGGCGGCCACGAGTGGCATCTGCGCTCCAGCCGCTATATGAACGAGGGCGCCGTCGACGCGGGCGCCGGCGGGCCCACGTTCGGCGCGTTGCCCCTGGTCCCCACGGGCCTGGGCACCTCGGCGGCCGATCTCCCGCGCGTCGTCGGCCGGTTGGGCTCCCGCCGGCTGCGCACCTTCAGCCATCTGCCGCATCCGGTCGGGCCCTCCCGACTCCCGGACTTCGAGATGCCGTTCAAGGTGCGGCTGAGCCCGCATCTGAACGCCTCGCGGCGCCATGTGGTCGAGTGGGCGCATCGGATGGGTCTGCTGCGGCCCCAGCCGGGCCATCCCGCCTCCTATGTCTGGGACGAGGCCGATCTGGTCGACTTCGACTTCCCGCTCTGCGCCGCCGGCATCCACCCGGACGCGCCCGAGGAGGGGCTCCACCTCACCTCCTGCTGGCTCACCTGGGGCACCTACGGCGACGACTACTTCCCCGCCGTCTTCGGCCGGTCCCGCGATCTGGTCGGCGCCCGCGCCTGCGTGGCCCGGATGTCCGCCTTCATGCCCGTCGACGGGAGTCCGCCCGCCGCGCCGGTCAACGCGCTGGAGCGCTCCCTCGCCGATCTCTGGGCCAGGACGGCGGCCCCGATGGGCCAGGAGGCGCGGCGCACCTTCCGGGCCACCATCGAGACCATGGTCAACAGCTGGGTCTGGGAGCTGGAGAACCAGGCGTGGAACCGCGTGCCCGATCCGGTGGACTACATCGAGATGCGCCGGATGACGTTCGGCTCCGACCTCACGATGAGCCTCTGCCGCCTGGGCCACGGCCGGAGCGTCCCGCCCGAGGTCTACCGCAGCGGCCCCATGCGTTCCCTGGAGAACGCGGCGGCCGACTACGCGGCGCTGCTCAACGACGTCTTCTCGTACCAGAAGGAGATCGAGTTCGAGGGCGAGATCCACAACGGCGTGCTCGTGGTCCAGAACTTCTTCGACTGCGACTACCCGACGGGCCTGGCCATCGTGCACGATCTGATGAAGTCCAGGATGCGCCAGTTCCAACATGTCGCCGCCCACGAACTGCCCGTGGTCTACGACGACTTCGACCTGAGCGCCGAGGCGCGTGCGGTGCTGGACGGATATGTGCGGGAGTTGGAGAACTGGCTCTCCGGCATCCTCCTGTGGCACCAGGACTGCCATCGCTACGCCGAGTCCGACCTGCGCCGCCTCCCCGGCCCCCGGGGCATCGGCACGATGGCCGCCCGGCTGCCGCAACTGGCCCTCGGGGGTGCCGCCACGCGCTGAACGGTCGGGGCCGGCCCGCCCGGGGTGTCCCGTGCGGGCCGGCGGTGGTGCGCTACCGGCGGGGCAGCGGCACGTTCGACCAGTCCATGTCCGAGGCCAGATAGAAGCTCGGATAGGCCGGCTGGTTGTAGGTGGTCTGCTGCCTCGCCACCTCAACGCGGTACTGCGGATCGTGCATCAGCGTGTAGAGCTTGTGGCCGGTCACCTCGGTGCTCACATAGATCCGCATCGCCGAGCTGTCCTCGGTGCGCACCAGCAACTCCTCGCGCCAGTCGCCCAGGACGTCGGCGACCAGCGAGGGGTTGCCCTTGGTGTGGTTGTTGGTGCGGGTGCCCTCGGCCGTCAGCAGCCGGCCGCGCGTCCAGTCGTCCACGGTCGGCGTCTCGTCCAACGCCCCGTTGACCAGCTGGGTGGTGGGCTCGGGCCCGAAGCGGATGCTCATGTTGGTGCCGGGGATGTCCGTGCCCAACTGCTCGCCGCCCGCGCTCCACAGGCCGACGCCATGGGAGCCCCAGGTCTCCAGGCCGGGAACGTCCGGGTCGATGTCGCCGATCATCCCGCGCCCGGTGTCCACACCGGTGTAACCGCCGTGGAGCACCTCGCCGGTGGCGGCGTCGCGCAGGGCATAGCCGAGCGGGGCCCAGGCACCGCCCTCGTGCACGGTGTAGATCTCAAGCCCCGGGCGGTCGGGGTCGATGTCCGCCACATGCATGGCGTCCCCATGGCCCAGTCTGGCCTCCTCGCCCGGCGTCGCGCTCTCCGGCGGCATGAGGTACGCCGAACTGTAGAGCAGGCTGCCGTCGTCGTCGATGGTGGCGGAGCCGTAGACGATCTCCTGCCGGCCGTCGCCGTCCACATCGGCCGAACTCAGCGAGTGGAAGCCCTGGGTGGTCAGCGTGCCGAACTCCGGATCGGTGCCGTCCACGCCGTGCGGGGAGTCGTTGAACGGGTTGGACATCGGGGCGAACCCGCTGTCCACGGTCCACTCCTGACGCAGCTTCCTGCCGTCCCAGCGGTAGGCGGCCAGGGTGCTCCTGGTGTAGTAGCCACGGGCGAAGACGGCCGAGGGGGTGCGCCCGTCGAGGTAGGCCACGGTGGCGAGGAACCGGTCGACGCGGTTGCCCGGCTCGATCCGGTTCATGGCGTAGTCGCCCCACATCAGCCCGTCGTCATGTCGGTCGGGCCAGTAGCGGACGGTGTCCAGCTCGCGTCCGCTCCTGCCGTCGATGACGGTGAGGTACTCGGGGCCGTCCAGGATGAAGCCCTCGAAGGCGCGCAGATTGTTGTTCGCACTGCGGGAGGGGGCGTAGACGTCGATGAAGTGGTCGACGAGGGCTTCCGCGTCCGTCGTGGAGAGCGGATAGGCATAGCTCGGCTCGATGCCGAACGCCTCCTCCAGCGTCGCGGGCCAGTTGCCCGCCACCACCTCGGGGTGCTCCGACCAGCCCTCGAACATCTCGACCAGATGGTGACGGTAGTCCTCCGCGCTGAGTCGGTAGTCGTCCTCATGCCCGTACCCGGCCCGGATGTCGCTTCTCGGCATGGTGATGTACCGCTCGGAGCGCACCTCGCCGCGCTCGTCATAGCGGATGATCCGACTGCCAGGGGCGGTCTTCAACATCAGCTCGGACCGGCCGTCGCCGTCGAAGTCCGCGACCAGGAACTGGGTGTAGTGCGCGCCGGCGCGCACATTGACGCCCAGGTCGACGCGGTGCAGCAGGGTCCCGTCAAGCCGGTAGGTGTCCAGGTAGACGGGCCCGGTGTAGCCGACCTGGGAGACGTCCTTGGAGTTCGACGGATCCCATTTGACGACGTACTCGTAGGCGCCGTCGCCGTCCATGTCGCCGACGCTCATGTCGTTGGCGTGGTAGGTGTACTCCTCGCCGGCCGGCGTCACCCCGTCCGCTGGCTTGCGCAGCGGGATCTCGTGGAACGCCTCGGAGGTCGGGGCGACGGGGGCGCTCGGGCGCTGCTCGCGCCCCTCGACCACGGCGGCCACCCGGTAGCTGGACTCCGGGGTGCCGCCCTCGTCGAGGAAGTTGGTGCTGTCGGTGACCGTGGTCAGGGCCTCACCGTCGCGGTAGACGACGAAGTCCGGCCCGGCGACGCCGGTTTCGGTGTGTCCTGTGGCCTCGGGGCCGAGCAGCCGCCAGCTCAGGAACACCCCCTCGTCGGTGCTGATGGCCGTAAGGCCCCGGTCGAGCCGTTCCATCCGGGGCCCGGAGGCATGGCCCCCAGGGCCGCCGTGGCCGCCGTGGTCACCGGGCTGGCCCTGGGCCAGGGGGGCGCCGGTGGCCAGCAGGCCGGCCGCCAGGAGGGCGACACCGAGCCGGCGTCTCACGCCGTTCGGGTGCCGGTTGCCTCGCCGTCGAGGTCGCATCGGAGGTCCTTCCGCTGTGCGGATGCGGGTTGAGTCGTTTCAATCAGATCGAGTGGGCGCGACAGTATGAGCGCGACCGGGATCGGTCAAGGGGGTGGGTAAGGGCTTTCTACGCGACGCGGGCCCTCCCGGCGGGTGGGAGCGGTGCCGTCCCGGCGGGTGGGAGCGGTGCCCTCCCGGCGGGTGGGAGCCGTCCGGGGTGCTGGTCGTCTGGGTGGGTGGGGGTCGGACCCTCCTGGCGGGTGGGGGTCGTCCGGGGTGGTGGGTTTGCCGCCCTGGGGTGTGCCGCGGTGGGCTTGCCGCCCTGGGCTACGTCGCGTTGGGGTTGCCGTCCTGGGCTGTGCCGCGTTGCGGTTGTTGCCATGAGGTGCGTCGCGTTGCGGTTGCCGCCTTGGGTTGCCGCCTTGGGTTTGCCGCCCTGGGGTGTGCCGCGGTGGGGTTGCTGCCTTGGGCTACGTCGCGTTGGGGTTGCCGCCCTGGGGTGTGCCGCGTTGCGGTTGCTGCCTTGAGGTACGTCGCCTTGGGCTTGCCACGGTGGGTTGCCGCCTTGGGGTTGCCGTCCTGGTGGGTGGGGGTGTCGGCGGTGCGGGCCTGTCGTCTGGTGGGTGGGGGGAGGGTGCACGGGCGGGGGTGTCGGCGGGTACACCCTCGCCCGGGTGGTGGCCGGGCTGACGTCGACTCCCGTCCCCGGAAGGATCGTTGATACCGGCCCTTGGGGCGCGGGCCGCTGCGCGGGACCGTGCGGGGCGCGGGGCCGTGGTGGGGCCGAAGCGGTGTGGCCGTGGGACGTGGCGCGAGGGGGGCGTGGGGCGTGGTGCCGTGCGTCGGAACGCGGCGGGATTCGGTGGGGCCGAGGTGGGGCGGGCGTAGTCGTGTCTCCAGTTGGCTGTGGTCAGCGGTGGTCCGTTTATGTCAACTCAGAGCGATTTCAAGGGACTTAAGGAAGCGCAGTGAGCTCGTTGACTTCCTCCCCCTCGTGAACGAGGGGGATTCCTACGGCTCGCGCCGTGGGGTTTTCTGCTTCGTCGCCGACTGCCCGCCCGGAGGACTCCGTTGAGGTCTTACACCAGCTCCACAGACAGACACCGTCAGCCCGACGGCCAGCAGGTTGCGCGCCGCGTTCACGTCCCGGTCATGGGTCGCCCCGCAACCGCCGCACGTCCAGACCCGGACGTGCAGCGGCATCCCACTTCGTACGGCGCCGCAGGTCGAGCACAGCTTGGAGGAGGGGAAGAAACGGTCGACCGCGATCACTTCCCGCCCGTACCAGGCCGCCTTGTACTCCAGCATGCTCCGGAACTCCGACCACGCCGCGTCCGAGATGGCGCGGGCCAGAGAGTGGTTTCGCACCATGTTCCGAACCGCGAGGTCCTCGATCACGAGCGTTTGGTGTTCACGCACGAGTCGAGTGGTCAGCTGGTGCAGGTGGTCCCGCCTACGGTCAGCGATCCGGGCATACACCCGGGCGACCTTCCGGCGGGCCTTGGCGCGGTTGGCCCCATCCCCCGCGGCCTTACGGGCCAGCCGCCGCTGGGCCTTCGCGAGACGGGCACGATCCGCACGCTCGTGCCTCGGGTTGGTGATCTTCTCGCCGGTGGAGAGGGTCAGCAGGTGGTCGAGTCCGACATCGATACCGACGGCCGTGTCGGTGGCCGGGAGCGGCTGAATGGTCGGGTCCTGGACCAGCAGGGACACGTGCCAGCGTCCGGCGGCGTCCTGGGAGACGGTCACCGTGGACGGCGACGCACCTTCGGGGAGCGGGCGGGACCACACGATGCCCAGCGGCTCCGCCATCTTCGCCA
Organism: Streptomyces profundus; assembly: GCF_020740535.1. Lineage (NCBI taxonomy): Bacteria > Bacillati > Actinomycetota > Actinomycetes > Kitasatosporales > Streptomycetaceae > Streptomyces > Streptomyces profundus. Next base: position 3,247,258 of record NZ_CP082362.1, on the reverse strand, counting down.
AGGTCAGCCGGCCGTCCCGGAGCCGGAACGCGGAGGTGGTGTACTCCGCCGACTTCCGCGATCGCTTCCGCGACTTGAAACGCGGGTACTTGGCTCGCTTGTCGAAGAAGTTGGTGAACGCTCCCTGGAGGTGCCGAAGCGCCTGCTGGAGCGGGACGGAGGAGACGTCGTTGAGGTAGGCGAACTCCTCGGTCCTCTTCCAGGCCGTCAGCATGGCCGAGGTCTGGTGGTAGTTCACCCGCTCCTGCCGCGTCCACGCTTCCGTACGCGCGGCAAGGGCCAGGTTGTAGACCTTCCGCACGCATCCGAAGGTGCGCGACAGCTCCGCCGCCTGCGCATCCGTCGGATAGCAGCGGTACTTCAACGCCCGCTTCACGTGCATGGTCTTCACAGTTCACATGATAAGGGATCAATTAGTGGTGAACTGCCGGTCGTTGCTGGTAGACGCCGGTCCGCCCTGACGGCGAACCGGCTTCCCCTGCCCTGCTCCGCAGGAGCCTCGTTTCCACCCCCGGCTGAAGCCGGGGATATCCACAAAGGAGTCCCGATGAACTCGACACAGGCGGGTGCTTCGGTGGGGTACGCGGTGGAGGGCCGAGTGGCCGGTTGGGTGCTCGCGCCCTGGCGGTCGCTGGCGCTCGCGGCGCTCACCCTGGCGGTCTCCGTGCCGCTCCTCTGCTTGGCCGTGGTGTCCATCTGCCTGATCCCGGTCGGGGTCGGGCTGTACACCACCCCGGTGCTCTTCGGCTGGATCGGGGCGTTGGCGGACCATCGGCGTGCGCTGGCGACGCGGTGGAGTGGGCTGTCCCTGCCCGCCCGGCGGGAGCTCCCCGCGCGCGGCGAGGCTCACGCGCCGGCGCGCACTCTCGCGCTGCTGAGGGAAGGGGCCAGTTGGCGGCAGCTGTGGTGGTTGCTGACGGATTTGACCGCCGGATGCCTGGTCGCCCTGCTGCCCGCCGGGCTGATCGCACAGGGCGTGTACGGCTATGTGCTGGCGGCCGGAGTATGGGAACCGATTCACCGGGCGGACGGCACCCACTGGTATGCGTTTGTGCCGGTGAGCGATCAGCAGACGGCGAATCTCGCGGCGCTTGTCGGCACCGGCGCACTCGTGCTCGGGATGGTCATCGGGCGCGCCTGCCTGCGCGGCCACTTGCGAACCACCGGCGCCGCGCTGGGAACTTCGTGAATCGCGGATGAACCACCGCCGGCCCGCGGCAGCGGCCCCGATCGGGGAGATCCGCTTCGGGGCCGGAGCGGCGGCCGGGAACGCGTTCGCGCTCCGGCCTTCCGGCCCGGCGCGCACGGGGCGCGCGAACGCGTTCGGCCGGGGACGCGCCACGCTGGGCGCGCCCCCGGCCGAACGGTGTCTCCCCAGGTCAGGCGATGGGGGAGATGTTCTCCGCCTGCGGGCCCTTCTGGCCCTGGGTCACGTCGAACTCGACCCGCTGGCCTTCCTGGAGCTCGCGGAAGCCCTGGGCGGCGATGTTGGAGTAGTGCGCGAAGACGTCAGCGCCGCCGCCGTCCTGCTGAATGAAGCCGTAGCCCTTTTCCGAGTTGAACCACTTGACGGTTCCGGAAGCCATACCTTTTCTCCTGCTGAATTCAATGCCAGCCCCACACTTTGTGGAGCTGAATTGTCGCCGCAATGAGCCCGTCTGGAAATGGCCGGCACAAAAAACGCGCCTGCGGGCCATATCCCGCCAGGCGCATAAAACGTTCATGGGTAACATGACTGCAACGCCGCCCAGCCTAGCACGGGCGATGCCGAATCGGGAGGCAAAACGTTATCGCGCCGCATCGGAGTCGAGCCGGTCTCAAGGGGCGCGATCGGGTCCCGCGAGGTCGAGCGCCGTGCCCAGGCGGAGCCCGCCGGGAGCGCGCAGCGGGCCGGTGGCGAAGCGGTGCCAGGCGTCGGCGTCGTCGCCCAGCGCCTCGGTGATCACCGAGAGGACGGTCGGCCCCGCCGCGCCGGGCTCGGGCGCCGGCGCGCGGAGTGCCGCGAGCGCCGGCAGCGCCCTGATCGTCCTGGCATCGCCGGTGCCGGACGCCAGCACCGCCTTGGCCCAGGTCTCCTCGGCCCCCGGGTGGTCGCCCAGATGATCGGGCAGCTCCTCGGTGAGCCGGCGCAGCGCCTCGGTGGGCGCCGAATGCGTCGCCAGCAGCTCGGCGAAGGCGGGCCCCGAGCGGTAGCCGCGCACGGCGTGGCCCAGCAGTAGCCGTTCGACCAGCGCGTCGGGGGCGCCGTCGCGCACCAACTCGCTCAGGACCCCGGCCGGTTGGAAGGCGAGTTCGGTCAGCGAAGGGTCCTGTGGGAGACCGCGCCAGCCCACGCCGAGCAGCTCCCTCAGCTCGGTGAGCGACTGGTCGAAGGCGCGGTCCTCGGCGACCGGATAGGCGCCCCTGCGGAGGCGGCGGTGTCGGCGCCCGCGCTCCGCGTCCGCCAGCAGGTCGGTGGCGCGCTCCCGCAACGCGCCGCGCAGCGGGGGGAGTTCGCGGGCCAGGGTGCGCAGCCAGTCGATCTGTTCCGGTCGGCAGAGGGGGAAGTCGGGGCGTGGGCGCCAGAGTTCGAGCGCCCGGAGCGCGGTCAGCGCGAAGCGCTCCCGCAGGGCGGCGCGCGTTTCGGGCGGGGTGCGCCAGGTGTGGGAGTCCTCGGCGGTCAGCAGCGGGCCCCAGCGTTCGGTCACCGCGCGGGCGACCCAGTCGGAGGCCGTGCGGAGCCCGCGCTCCGGGGTCGCGCCGAACTCCCCGAGGTAGGCGAGCGGCAGCCGGCGGTCCCTCGCGGGCAGCGCGTCGAGGTCGTCGGCGACCAGCGCCGTCGTCTCGTCGGAGGAGTGGCCGGCCAACAGGAGCTGACAGATCCTGGTGGTGAGGGCGGCGCCGGCGAACCGTTCCAGATCGTCCTCGGCCAGGGCGACCAACAGCTCGGGGTCGACCGTCCAGGGCAGCGCGCCCAGCAGCAGCTGGTGCACGACCGTCTCGGCCTGCTCGTCGTCGAGCAGCGTCAACAGCCGGGCGTAGCGGGCGGGGTGGGCCGTCAGCACGCGGCGCCACATGGTCCGCCAGGCGGCGAGCGCCGCGCCGTGCCTGGCCACCCAGTCGCGCAGCTCCTCCCCCTCGGTCAGCTGTGCCGGCGGTCCTGGCAGCAGCGGGATCGCGGCGTCGAAGACCTCGTCGGCGAGATCGGTGGAACGGAGCAGCAGCTGGGCGGCGTCGGGTCGGTCCAGCGCCTCGGGGGTGATGGGGGCCGGCGGACGCTGGGGCAGGCGCCGGCGCAGCTCGGCCACCACGCCGGCGCGCAGGGATTCGGGCGCGCCGGCGTGCGCGAGGGCGCCCAGGTGTTGGTCCGCGCTTCCCCGGAGGGCGGCCTCCCTGGTGTCGGGCGGGCAGTCCGGATGGGAGAGGGCGACGAGCGTCAGCCGCGGGTCGGCGTGGGGCGGTTCGGCCGTCGCCGCAGCGGTCAGCAGCCAGTCGGGCGCGGTGGTCGCGCACGGTCCTGCCAACAGGGCGGCCAGCAGGGACGTCCGGTCCGGTCCCGGGGGCAGTTGGCGCGCCTGGCGCAGGGCCAGCCGGACGACGGGCGACGCGGGGTCGACGTCGCGCAGCAGCGCGTTCAGCAGGGTGGCGGGCAGCCGCACCCGGTCCGCGCCAGGACCGGGCCGGGCCTCGTCTCCCGCGAGGTCGTGCTCCGCCACGCCGATCTCCCCCTCCGCCCCGGTACGCCTTGGCGTGAGCCTATGCGTACCGGGGCGGGCGCCGGCGGGGCGGGGGCCGGGGTCAGTGGCCTCGGGCGATCCACTCCGGGAGGTGTGGTGCCTCCTCGCCGACGGTGGTGCTGTCGCCGTGGCCGGGGCGCACCACGGTGCCGTGCGGGAGGGTGAGGAGCCGCTCCCTGATCGAGTCGACGATGGTGGGGAAGTCGGAGAACGAGCGTCCGGTGGCACCCGGGCCACCCTGGAAGAGCGTGTCTCCGGAGAAGACCGTGCCGAGCGCCGGCGCGTACAGACAGATCGCGCCGGGCGCGTGCCCCGGCGTGTGCAGCACCGTCAGCTCCGTGGCGCCGATCACCAGGGTCTGCCCGTCGGCGAGTTCGCCGTCCGGCGCGCGGTCCGGGTGGGTGGCCTCCCAGAGCGGCAGATCCCCCGGGTGCAGCAGGATGGGGGCGCCGGTGCGACGGGCCAGTTCCGGTGCGGCGTTGACATGGTCGTTGTGCGCGTGGGTGGAGACGATCGCCCGCAGCGTGCGGTCGCCCACGGCCTCGGCGATGGCGTCGGCGTCATGGGCCGCGTCCACCACCAGCACCTCGCTGTCGTCGCCGACGAGCCAGACGTTGTTCTCCACCTCCCAGCTGCCGCCGTCAAGCTCGAAGACACCTGCGGTGACAACCCGTTCGACGCGGACGCCGCCGCTCACAGGACCACCACCGAGCGGAGGACCTCGCCCGCATGCATACGGTCGAAAGCCTCCTCGACCTGGTCGAGGTTGATCGTTTCGCTAACGAAGGCGTCCAGATCGAGTCGGCCCTGTTGATAGAGATCGATCAACATCGGGAAGTCCCGCGACGGCAGGCAGTCGCCGTACCAGGAGGACTTCAGCGCCCCGCCCCGGCCGAAGACGTCCAGCAGCGGGAGGTCGATCCGCATCTCCGGGGTCGGCACCCCGACCAGGACCACCGTGCCCGCCAGATCCCGTGCGTAGAAGGCCTGTTCGTAGGTCTCCGGGCGGCCGACCGCCTCGATCACCACATCGGCGCCGAAGCCCCCCGTCAGCTCGCGGATCGCGGTGACCGGGTCCTTCTCTCCCGAGTGCACCGTGTGGGTGGCGCCGAGGCGCAGCGCGGTGGCCAGCTTGCGCTCGTCGATGTCCACCGCGATCACCTTGGCCGCGCCCGCCAGCCGGGCGCCCATGATCGCCGCGTCGCCCACGCCGCCGCAGCCGATCACGGCGACGCTGTCCCCCCGGCCGACCCCGCCGGTGTTGATCGCCGCGCCGATACCGGCCATCACGCCACAGCCGAGCAGCCCGGCGGCGGCCGGCGAGGCGGCGGGGTCGACCTTGGTGCACTGACCGGCCGCCACCAGCGTCAACTCGGCGAACGCGCCGATGCCGAGCGCCGGGCTGAGCGGCGTGCCGTCGGCCAGCGTCATGGACTGCTCGGCGTTGTGGGTGTTGAAGCAGTACTGCGGACGGCCGCGCAGACAGGCCCGACACTGCCCGCACACCGCACGCCAGTTGAGCACCACGAAGTCGCCCGGCGCGACCTCCGTCACGCCCTCCCCGACGGACTCCACCACGCCGGCCGCCTCGTGCCCCAGCAGGAAGGGGAAGTCGTCGTTGATGCCGCCCTGCTTGTAGTGCAGGTCGGTGTGGCACACCCCGCAGGTGCTCACTCGGACCAGGGCCTCGCCCGGGCCGGGATCGGGCACCAGGATCGTCTCCACCCGAACCGGCTCGTTCTTGCCGGGTGCGATCACACCGCGTACCTCATGTGCCATAAGTGCCCCTCCGGCGCTTTTGTCGATCAGGAACCAGCCATTCTGGTTCACCTCGAAGGCGTCGGAAACCCCCTACCCCCACCCGTCGGCCAACAGGCCGGGGCCCGGCGGGCCTCAGCGCGGACGGATCGGGGCGCGACCGCTCGGGGCCAGCGCGGCGAGCGCCCAACCCGTGGCCGCGCCGTAGGCGGCGTGCGGGAGCAGGTCGCTCAGCCAGTCCTTCGCCGACCAGGTGCGGGGGTCGCTCACCCCCAACACGGCCATCGGCGCGTTCGCCGCGACCAGGGCGCCCAGGGCGGCGGCCGTTCCGCCGAGCAGCGGCCCCGGCCGCCAGCCGGCCGCGCGGCCGAGCCCGAGCGCCGCACCCACGCCGACGCCGGTCGCGAGGCCGAGGAGCGGCCCGAGCCCGGTGACACGGTTGGCGCGCGCCGCGCCGTGACCAGGCACCGGCACCCGGCTGACCTCGGAGAGGCGTTCGACGGTCTCGCTCGGGGTGTCGCTTGACGCGCGTCCGCGCAGCACCATGTCCAGATAGCTGACGGCGTTGAGCGCGGTGGTGCCGGCGGCGCCGGCGACCGCGCCGCAGAGCAGACCGACCCCCGGCCCCGGCCGGAGATATGAGAGGTTCTGTCCGGTATGGCTCACGGGTCGAGGCTACGACGGGCGCCCGGGCGGCGCAGCGCGAGGGCGCGGTGTCGCGCGGTTGTCAGTGGCGGATGGCAGGCTGGGCCGGTCGCTTGGAAAAGCGGCCCGCTGATCCCGTCGACGGCCGTGTCCGGTCCTGTGCGGTCGTCGGACGATGGGGAACAGCGGCCGGTGCCAGCCGAGTTGAGCGGGTGTCGCCGTTCCGTTCGGCGGGGTCCGTCGTGTCCACGGGGGGCGCGGCGGGCCCACCCCGGCCAGGAGCGCGGTGCGTGGGCGCGTCGGGACCATCAGGGTCATGAGGGCCATCGGAACCACAAGAACCATGAGAAAGGGAACCAGGCGCATGCCACTCACTCCCCAGGAGCGCGAGAGCTTTCTGGCCGAGCCGCATATCGCGGCGTTCTCCGTGGCCTCGGGCCGCGCCGACCGCGCTCCGTTGACGGTCCCCGTCTGGTATCGGTACGAACCGGGCGGCGAGGTCTGGGTCCTGACGGGGCGTGACTCCCTGAAGCACCGTCTGCTCACCGAGGCGGGCAGGTTCACCCTGCTGGTGGAGCGGGTGGAGCCCACGGTTCGCTATGTCTCCGTCGAGGGCCCGGTGACGAGCGTGGTGGACGGCACGGAGGCCGATCTGCGCGAGGTCTCGGCCCGCTATCTGCCGCCGGAGAAGGTGGACGGCTATGTCGCGTTCGCCCTCGCCGAGCACGGTCTCTCGGTGGTGGTGCGGATGCGGCCCGAGCGCTGGTTCAGTTCGGACATGGGCGCTCTCTGACACGGCCGGCCCCGGGGTGGAGGCCCTGGGCCGGTGGTCGAGGGGCTCGTTGTCAGTGCCTCGTGGCAAGGTGTGACCATGCTGGGGATCACGGTGCTGACGGAGCGCCAGGAGCGGCACGTCCGCCCATCCGTCGATGAGTTGGCCGCGCTGGTGCGGCGGGTCGGTGGCGCGGGGGACAGGTTCCTCGTCGTGTGCCGGGTGCCGGATCTGCCGGAGTCCTTCGTCCAGCTGTGGCATGAGACGGGTGCGGACTACACCCTGGAGTACCGCGACGGCGGTCCCGAGCGGCACTTCGCCGTGCGGCTGGACGCGGTGGAACGGGTGATCGAGGCGGTGGTCGGCTGGGCGCGCCAGGAGCCCGGCTGGGACGCGGGGCTGGTCTGGGAGCCGGTCGGGCTGCCCGTTCCCCAGCCGCCCCCGCCGCTGGAGCTGGCGGAGAAGGACGAGAAGGCGCTGCTGGAGAGGATGCGCGAGCTGCTGGTCGGTGGCTACGCGACGCGGGCTGAGCTGGTGGAGGCGGCCGAGGAGTTCCTGGTCACGGCCGAGCGGCGGCCCGTCTCCAGGGAGCAGGCCCGCCAGTTGGTGGATCGGATGTGGCTGGAGCGGGTCGCCGAGCAGGCCGCTTGGGTGGGCGAGACGGATCCGGAGCGGATCACCCGGGCGTTCGACGCGCTCAGCGAGGCGGGGATCACGGCCAGGGAGCACTTCACCTGCTGCCGTGGCTGTGGGGTCGCGGAGATAGGCGGGGCGGGCGAGCCGGACGCGCGGGGCTTTGTCTTCTTCCACCACCAGTCCACCGACTCGGCCGCCGCCGGCTACGGCCTGACGCTGCACTACGGCGGGTTCGACGGCGCCGAGGAGACGACGGTTGCCGTCGGCCGCGAGGTGGTCGCCGCGCTCGGCGAGCTCGGCCTCTCAACGGACTGGAACGGCGATCCTGGCCGGGCCATCGCCGTCCCTTCGTTGGACTGGCGCCGCCGGCTTGTGGGGTGACATCGCCGCCGGGGGCAGCTAGCGGGAGCCGCCCCGGCGGTCCGGGGCGGCTCCCGTGGCTGCCGGCGGCTGCCGGCGCCGCGTCGGCTCAGGCCGCCCTGGTGGCGTGGAAGCGCCGCAGCCGAAGGCTGTTGCTGACCACGAAGACGGAGCTGAAGGCCATCGCGGCCCCGGCCAGCATCGGGTTGAGCAGGCCGGCGGCGGCCAGCGGCAGCGCGGCGACGTTGTAGGCGAAGGCCCAGAAGAGGTTGCCCTTGATGGTGCTCAGGGTGCGCCGCGCCAGTCGGATCGCGTCGCCGGCGGCCCGCAGGTCCCCGGAGACGAGGGTCAGGTCCGCCGCCTCGATGGCGACATCGGTGCCGGTGCCCATGGCCAGCCCCAGGTCCGCCGTGGCCAGGGCCGCCGCGTCGTTGACGCCGTCCCCGACCATGGCCACGGTCCGGCCCTCGCTCCGCAGCCGGGCGATCACATCGGCCTTGTCGGCGGGCAGCACCTCGGCGATCACCCGGTCGTCCTCGATGCCCACCCGCCGCGCCACCGATGCGGCGACGACCGCGTTGTCCCCGGTCAGCAGCATGGGGGTGAGCCCCAGCGCGCGGAACCGCTCGATCGCCTCCGCCGAGGTCGGCTTGATCGCGTCGGCCACCACCAGCACGCCACGCGCCGCGCCGTCCCAGGCGACCACCACGGCGGTGCGCCCCTCGGCCTCCGCCTCGGCCAGGGCCCGCGCCACCTCGGCGGGCAGCGTCAGGCCCCGGTCGGCGAGCAGGCGCGGCCGGCCCACCAGCACGGCGTGCCCGTCGACGCCGCCCCGCACGCCGAGTCCCTCGACATTGGCGAAGTCCTCGGGCGCGGGCAGCGCGCCCACCCGCTCCGTCGCGGCCTCGGCGATGGCCCGGGCGATCGGGTGCTCGGAGGCGTTCTCCACCACGCCGGCCAGCCGGAGCACCTCGTTCTCCTCCTCCCCCTCCGCCGGCCGCACCGCCAGCAGCGTCATCCGGCCCTCGGTGACCGTGCCGGTCTTGTCCAGCACGATGGTGTCCACCCGGCGGGTCGACTCCAGCACCTCGGGGCCCTTGATCAGGATGCCGAGCTGGGCGCCGCGCCCGGTGCCGACCAGCAGCGCGGTCGGTGTGGCCAGGCCGAGGGCGCAGGGGCAGGCGATGATCAGTACGGCGACCGCGGCGGTGAACGCGGCGGAGAGACCGCCGCCCGTGCCCCACCAGAAGCCGAGGGTCGCCGCGGCCAGCGCGATCACCGCGGGGACGAAGACGCCGGAGATCCGGTCGGCGAGCCGCTGCACCCGCGCCTTGCCGTTCTGCGCGTCCTCGACGAGCCTGGCCATCCTGGCGAGTTGGGTGTCGGCGCCGATCCGGGTGGCGCGCACCACCAGTCGGCCACCGGCGTTGACGGTGGCGCCGGTCACGGTGTCGCCCACGGCGACCTCGACGGGCACTGACTCCCCGGTGAGCATCGAGGCGTCCACCGCCGACGAGCCCTCGATCACCTCCCCATCGGTGGCGATCTTCTCGCCGGGACGGACGACGAAGGTGTCGCCCACGACCAGCCGCTCAACCGGGATGCGCTCCTCACGCCCACCGCGCAGCACCCCTACGTCCCGTGCGCCCAGCTCCAGCAGGGCGCGCAGCGCGGCCCCCGAACGCCGTTTGGCCCGGGCCTCGAAGTAGCGGCCGGCCAGGATGAACGTGGTGACGCCGGCCGCGGCCTCCAGGTAGATGTTGGCGGAGCCGTCGGTGCGTTCGATGGTGAACTGGAACGGATGGGTCATGCCGGCCTCGCCGGCCGTGCCGAAGAGCAGCGCGTAGAGGGACCAGCCGAGGGCGGCCAGGGTGCCCATCGACACCAACGTGTCCATGGTGGACGCGCCGTGCCTGAGGTTGGTCCAGGCGGCCCGGTGGAACGGCCAGGCGCCCCAGATCACCACGGGCCAGGCGAGGGCCAGCGAGATCCACTGCCAGTTGGTGAACTGCCAGGCCGGGACCATCGCCATGGCGATCACCGGCACGGTCAGCACGGCGGAGATCGTCAGCCGGTCGCGCAGCGCGCGCGTCCGGCCGTCCTCGGCGGAGGCCGCGGCCCCGTCCGCCGTCTCCGCCGGGCCGGGGGGCCGGTCGGGGTCGGGTGGTGGGGGCGGTGGTTCCGCGGTGTAGCCGGTGGCCTCGACCTGGGCGATCAGATCGTCCACCGTGACCCCGTCGGCGAAGTCGACCCTGGCCTTCTCGGTGGCGTAGTTGACCGTGGCGGTCACGCCCGCCAGCTTGTTGAGCCGGCGTTCGACGCGGTTGGCGCAGGCGGCGCAGGTCATTCCGCCGATCGACAGCTCCACCTGGCTGGTGTCCTCGGGGGCCGTGGTCCCGGTGCTCATGGTTCTGGTTCCCTTCGCTTCTGCCTGAGTTCGCCTGGATGGTCGACGGGGGCGCGGGCGCCCTGCCGTCAGTGCCGGTGGTCTCCGGGCTCCTCGGGGGCGGCGGGGGCGGTGTCGCCGACCCGCACCGTGAACTCGGCGGTCCGCACCTCGCCCCGGTGTTGGAAGTCCAGATACAGCCGGTATGTTCCCGCGCTCGGCACCTCGGTGTGGAAGGTGATCCCGGGACCGGCCGGGGTGACCCCGTCCCCCGGCTCGCCCTGCGGATGGACGTGCAGATAGCCGAGGTCCCCGGCGCGGAGCGCCACCAGATGGCCGTAGGCGCCGAGATACGGCTCCAGATCCGTGACGGGCTCGCCGTTCTCGTCCGCGACGGTGAGCGTCAGCTCGCTCTCGGCGCCGGCCTCGATCTCGCCGCCGAGGGTGACGCTGTAGCCGTCGACGGAGGCGGTGCGCTCGGCGGCCGGCAGCGCCCGCGGCTCGTAGGGCCCCGTGACGGCGACGTCGGCGCCGAGGGTGAGCCCGCCGGCGGGGTCGTCCGCCGGTGTGAAGTCGGCGAACACCCGGTGCTCCCCGGCCTGTTCGAAGGTGAGCGGGACGCTCCAGGTGCCGTCGGCGCTCAGCTCGGGGTGCACATGCTGGAACCCTGAGAGGTCCCGGCGGACCACGATCAGGTGTAGTTCCTTGTCGTGCGCCTCCTCGTAGTCGGTCAGCGGGGCGCCGTCCGGGCCGAGGATCCGGAACGTGAAGTCCGTGCGCTCGCCGGCGGGGAGCGGGGCCTGGTCGGGGGCCAGGGTGTAGCCGCGCTCGGAGATCTGTAGGCCACCGGGGGCTCCCCGCTCGCCGGCCCCCTCCCCACGCTCCTCGGACGCGCCGTCGTCGCCGTCGCCGTGGGCGCCGTGCGCGGCCGGCTCGGGATCGGAGCCCACCGGGCCCACCAGATGGCCGACGCCGAACGCGGCGCCGAAGGTAAGGGTGATGCCGGCCCCGAAGGCGCCGACCTTGATGGCGGTGTTCATCGCTCTGCTTCCCCGGGGTCGGACGCTGACTCTGGACGGTGGGCCCGCCGCCGGCTCGCGGCGCGAACCGGCGGCGTTCCCTCTCAGTGGCAGCCGCCGCCTCCGCAGCAGCCGCCGCCCTGCTCGGCGTCGGCGGTCGGCAGCGCGCTCGGCGCGGGGCGGACCAGCTCGTAGCCGGCCTCGTCGACGGCCGCCGCCACCGACTCCTCCGCCAGCGGGCCCTCGCTGGTGACCGTGACCAGGCCCTCGGCCAGGTCGACGCCGACCTCGCTGACGCCGGCGAGCTCGCCGAGCTCGGCGCTGACCGCGCTGACGCAGTGCCCGCAGGTCATGCCCTTGACGGTGTAGACGGTGACGGTCGTCGCTCCGGTGGAGGTGCTCATCTTCTCGATCTCCTGTCGCTGCTGCTCAGCCGCTGTTCCGCCGCTGCTCACTGGACTTGCCTGCGGTCGCGCCGTCGCCCTGGCGGTCGGCACATCGCCCATGGAATACCCCAGGGGGGTATATGTCAAGCCTGGGCGCGCCCGGGGCGCGCTCATACCCCTCAAGGGTATGACAGGCGCCGGGTGGGATCTCGCCCAGGTGGCCACGGGGGCGCCGGAGGGCGGCGCGCGGTCCCTCGCCCTCCTCCGACCGGAGCGCGGGGAACCGACCCGGACGGCGGTGGGTCACCGGGCGGCCCCATACCCCCCGGGGGGTATGGTCCGGGCCCATGGGAGACGACCACCCGCACGGGGCGGAGAGCGGCGGATGGGCCCCGGCCGTCCGCGCCACGGCGCACTGCCTCACCGGCTGCGCCATCGGCGAGGTGTTGGGCATGGCCATCGGCACCGCGCTGGCCTGGCACGCCGCGCCCACCATGGTCCTGGCCATCGCCCTGGCGTTCGTCTTCGGCTACTCGATGACCCTTTTCGCCGTGGTCCGGGTCGGGTTGGCGTTCAAGGCGGCCCTGGGGGTGGCGCTGGCCGCCGACACCCTCTCCATCACCACCATGGAAGTCGTCGACAACGCCGTCCTGTTGCTGCTTCCCGGCGCGATGGACGCGCATCTCTCCGACGGGCTCTTCTGGTGGTCGCTGGCGTTGGCCTTCGTGGTCGCCTTCGTCATCACGGCCCCGGTCAACCGTCGGCTGATCGCCCGCGGCAAGGGCCACGCCGTGGTGCACCGCTACCACGGGCACTGAGCGTCGCCGACACTGAGCGTCGCCGGCACTGAGCGTCGCCGACACCGAGCGTCGCCGGTGCCGGGCCGGAGGGTGGCCCTGTCGGTGTGCCCGTCTTCGCGCGGCCTTCCTCCGGGTCGCCGACGACCACAGACTCGCTGATCAGGCGGTGCGACACCGGATGTCGTGCCGCGTCAAGGATGGACGGGAGTCCGCAGCGATGTCGAGCAGTACCCTCAAACTCGCCGTGATCGTCGGAAGCGTCAGGGAGGGCCGGTTCGGCCCCGTGGTCGCCCGGTGGGCGGAGGAACAGGCCAAGGCGCACGGCCGGTTCGCGGTGAAGGTGATCGATCTGGCGGAGACGGAACTGCCGCTGGCGCTCGGCGAACTGCCGCCGGCGGCCGTCGCCGAGGACCAGTACCCCAGGCCGGCCGGGATGGCGCCGTTGACGGCGGCGCTCCAGGAGGCCGACGCCTATCTGGTGGTCACACCGGAGTACAACCACAGCTTTCCGGCCTCGCTCAAGGCCGCGATCGACTGGCACTACACCCAGTGGACCGCCAAGCCCGTCGGCTTCGTCTCCTACGGCGCCACCTACGGCGGCGTCCTCGCGATCGAGCAACTGCGCCAGGTGTTCGCCGAGATGCACACGGTGACCGCTCGGGACACCGTGACCTTCCCCAGGTACTGGGAGGGGTTCGACGAGTCGGGTCAGCCCACCGACCCGGAGGCGGGGCCGGCCGCCACCCGGCTGCTGGACCAACTGGCCTGGTGGGCGGCCACGTTGACGCGGGCCAGGGCCGCCGAGCCCTACCCGGCCGCCTGACCGGTGCCGACCGGACGAAGCCCGTCGGCGGAACCTGCCCCCCGTTCGCCCTCGTTCAGATCACGCAGTCGGGCGGCGGTGGACCGGTCGGCGGGGAGCATCACCACCAACCGCTGGTCGTCGTCGCTCGCTTCGAGCGTCTCGAAGTTCAGCCGTAGCGCGCCGATCTCGGGATGCTCCAGGGCGCGCACGCCGGAGCGCGGGCTCCCCAGCGGGCGCGTCTCCCAGCGGCGGGAGAACTCCTCGCCCGCCGCGCTGGTCAGCGCCGCCGCGAGATCGTCGACGGCCGGATCGCCCCAGCGCAGCTCGTGCAGGGCGGCCACCTGCTGGTCGGCCAGCTCGGCCCAGTCCGGGTGCGCGGCGCGGGCGCGCTCCTCGGCGAAGGTGAACCACGCCAGGTTGGGCGCTTCGGTCTCGAAGAGGCCCAGCGGGCGCATCAGCCGCGCATAGCCGTCGGTCCAGGCCAGCACGTCCGCGAGGTGGTTGACCACATAGCAGGGGTTGGGTTCGAGCTGGGCGAGGATCGCCCGCGTCTCGGGGCGAACGGTACGGGCGGTGCGCCGCGCGTGCCGGCACAGCTCGGGCCCGTTGCTGATGGTGGCGAGGTTGTTGAGGTGGTCGACGTCCGCCTTGCCCAACCGCAGCGCGTCGGCCAGCGCGGCCAGCAACGAGGGGGACGGACGGCGGTCCCTGCCCTGTTCCAGCCGGGCCAGGTACTCCACGCTGACGCCGGCCAGCATCGCCAACTCCGCGCGGCGCAGACCGGGGGTGCGGCGCCGCGAGCCCGCCGGCAGGCCGACATCGGCGGGGCTGAGGGCCTCGCGGCGGGCACGGAGAAACGCGCCCAGTTCGCCATCTCTCATGCCCTCAGTGTGGCATCGCCGCCGGCGCGGGACCCGCCCGCTGTGCCGCCCCGGGCTCCCCGCCAACCTTCCGTTCCGGAACAGGCGAAGGCCCGCCGGGAACGTCCCGGCGGGCCTCGGCGGCGCCCGCGCGTAGGCGGCGCACGCCCGGGTCGGCGGCTCAGCCGGCCGCCGACGCCGTCAGAAGACCACGTCGGAGCAGGAGTAGAAGTTCTCCTGGCTGTCCGACCTGATCCAGTGCACATAGAGGATGTGCTGACCGCTCTTGCCCGAGGGCAGCGTCACGTCCCAGTAGTAGTAGCCGCCGTCCGAGCCGGCGCCACCGCGCTGCGGCGGGTCGGTCACGCTGTCGATCAGCTCCAGGTCACCCCAGCCGAGCGGCTGGGTGGGGGACCAGCTGTCGTTGGTGATGTAGACGTCGAAGTCGCCCGGGTGCGCCGCCCAGTTGCTGTACTGCACCTCGATGGTCGAGCCAGCCGTGAGGCTGGTGGTGGGCCAGTCGGCGCGCGCCGCGTTGTAGGAGGAGAAGTCGTACGGGCCGTTGTGGCCGCCGCTGCACAGCTCGCCGTCGGGGATGTAACCGACCGTGCGGCCACCGGCGTTGGAGTCGAGCACCGCGAACCAGTTGTACAGCGGGTTGGTGCCGGTCTCGGCGACGGCGGCGGCGCAGGCCGGGTTGGACGGGGTCTGGTTCCCGCTGTCGATCATGTCCCGGTAGCACTGGTAGGTGCGTGAGCCGGGGGACATGCTGACGCCGTGCGCGGCTGCGGGTGAGGGCAGGCTCGTCATCACCAGCGCGACCAGCGCGGTGACCAGAATGCTGAGAAAGCGCGCCCGGCGCGCCGGTGAGGCGCTCCGCGATGTGGGGGGTCGATGGGTCATGTGGGGGTTCCCTCTCAGGTCCGCACCCCGGCGAAGGACGAACGCCGCACCGTCGACGGCCCGGCCGTCGAACCGACCGACCCGCGCGCCGGCGGACGTGGCGATGTCGCGCGCCCCTGCGCGACCACCCATGCACCCGCCCGTCCACACACGCCGGCCAACCGCGCCGACCACGTCCCACGCCGGAATGTGTCGGCGTGTTTCATGGGAGCGCTCCCTATGGCAACGTACCGTCAAAAAGTGGCCCTTGGAACCGTTGCCTCCGCGTCTGAGGGCGGTTATACGCCGGGAGGGGCCGGCCGGTGGTCGGTGACGTGCTCCCCTTCGGACGCTTCGTGGAGCGGAACGGGCGAGACGGGCGGAACGCTCGTGACCAGCGGGGCCCCGGTCGGCAGAACCGATCGCGAACGACGGTGGGTGCGGTCGGTTCATCAACGGCGAGCAACGAGAAGAGGCACCGGAATGACCGAAAACAGCGCAGCGCCGGACCCGGACGCGGGCGCCGAGTCGGCGGCCGACGGCAACACCGAGTACGGCCGGCGGAAGTTCAAACGCTCCCGTAGCCACTTCGCCGACCGCGTCACGGCGGCCGGGGAGGACGGCTGGCCGGTGAGCGCGGGCCGCTACCGGCTGGTCGTCAGCCGCGCGTGCCCCTGGGCCAGCCGGGTGCTGGTGTCACGGCGGCTCCTCGGTCTTGAGTCCGCGCTCTCCCTCGCGGTCGTCGACCCCCTTCAGGACGACCGGAGTTGGCGGTTCACCCTGGACCCGGAGGGCCGCGACCCGGTGCTCGGCATCCGCTATCTGAGCGAGGCGTACGACGCGCGCGAGACGGGGTACCCGGGCGGCGTCAGCGTGCCGGCCATCGTCGATGTGCCCAGCGGGCTGCTGGTCACCAACGACTTCCAGCAGATGACGCTCGACCTGGCCACCGAGTGGAGGGCCCTGCACCGTCCCGACGCGCCCGACCTCTACCCGGAGCCGCTGCGGGACGAGATCGACGAGGTCGCGGAGGAGATCTACCGCGACGTCAACAACGGGGTGTACCGCGCCGGGTTCGCCACCGAACAGGACGAGTACGAGGCCGCGTACGCCGACGTCTTCCACCGCCTCGACCTGCTCTCGGCCCGGTTGGCCGACCGCCGCTACCTGGTGGGCGACACCATCACCGAGGCCGACATCCGGCTCTTCACCACGCTGGTGCGCTTCGACCCCGTCTACCACGGGCACTTCAAGTGCAACCGGAACAAGCTCACCGAGGACCCGGTCCTCTGGGCCTACACCCGCGACCTCTACCAGACGCCCGGGTTCGGCGACACCGTCGACTTCGACCACATCAAGCGGCACTACTACGCGGTGCACACCGGCATCAACGCGACCGGCATCGTGCCGGCCGGCCCCGACCTGTCGGGCTGGCTCACCCCGCACCACCGCGAGCAGCTCGGCGGTCGCCCCTTCGGCGACGCCACCCCGCCGGGACCACCCCCCACGGCCGAGCGGATCGCCCACCCCGGCCGTCCCTGACCGGCCCCAACAGGCGCCGCGCGGCGCGCCGTCGGGGCGTCGGGCTCAGTCGACGACGCTGGCCTGGACCTCGGTGACCGGGACGGGGGTCTGGGCCCAGGGGGTGGTGAGGGAGTCGGGGAGGCCCGGCAGGTTGAGGGGGGCGCCGTTGTTCTCGAAGCGCACGTCGTAGACGAGTTGGGCGCGGGCCGGGTAGGCCGGGCCGCCGTCCGGGGCCTCGGCGCCGCCGTTGACCGAAGCGCGGGTGTAGGTGTGCGCGCACCGGCCCGAACGGGAGGCGACCAGGGGGCAGTTCAGCGTGGCGCTGCCGTCGCCCGGGTCGAGCTCCATCCGGTTGGGCTCAGCGATGGCCACCACCGAACCCGCCGGGGTGCCGCGCACCTCGCCGTCGGCCGCGCCGGCGGCCCACCACCAGGTGGCCAGGTTGACGATGGCCTCGTCCGGCGGGTTGAAGGTCAACTCAAAGCCGGGCAGGTTCAGTTGACCGTATGCCTGGGTGGCCAGCTCCCAGAGCGAGGGCCCCTCGGGGGTGTGCCAGTCCCATGCGTCATAGAACTCGCCGGCGGCGTTGACGCAGTACTTGTAGATATAGACCGAGTTCTCCTCGGGCGGGTCCGACGGCCACTGCTCCGGCGGGTAGGCCGCGGAGGGGATGTTGGCCCAGCAGGCGTAGTCGTCCTCGCACCACTGGGAGTCGCCGTAGCCGCCGGCCAGGGAGACGTCGCAGGACGGCTCGCCGCCGTCGCCCCCGCTGCCGGAACCGCCCCCCGAACCTTCCTCGTGTGTGCAGTCCCCGTAGTCGAGGCCGCCGGAACCCCCGTTGTTCTCCTCCCAGTTGAACTCGCAGTGGTCGGCCGCCGCCTCGCGCGCGCCCAGGGGGACCACCGTGCCGAGAGTCAGCGCGATGATGACGAGAAGTCGTGTCGTCCATGGGCCCGCACGGGCGGTCATGTGCATGTGATGGTCGCCTCATCCGCGGTCTGGGGGTGGTCGCTGATCAGCCAACCGGACTCGCCACGCGCCGCCTTGACGATTCCGGCCGAGGGGCCGGTGTATTCGCGGTCGATCGGCTCCCCGTCGAGGAGGGGCTCCCAGTGCTCCGTGTCGACGCAGGCCTGGATCACCGCGCTGTCGTCCGTCACCTCGACCGTCACGTCGTAGACCTCGGGCTCTCCCTGCCGGGTGATGCCCTCCTGGGCGAGTTGACGGATGCGCGCGCTCTGCCCCTCGCGGACGTGGAGTTCGGCGTACTCCTCCAGCAGCGCCCCGTCCGCGTTCCCCGTGCTCTCCATCTCGACCAGCCGCGCCTGGTAGCCCAGGTAGAGCTGCTCCAGCACCTCGATGTCGTCGGCGGCCTCCGGCTCGTCCCCGGCCGCCGGGTCCTCCGCCACGGGGCTCTCGCTGGACTCGACGCCCTCCGGCTCGTCGTCGCCGGAGGAGCAACCCACCAGCAGTACGGCGGCGAGGGCGGGAACAACCGAGATACGCGACAGGCGGGGCAGCTTCAGCGAGTTCACCCCATCAAGGTAGTGCGGCCGGGGCACGCCGAGGGAGACCGCGTCGCCCGGTTGGGATCCGGCTGTGACGGAAGCATCACCGTCCGCGGGGCCCGGGGGGCGCGATGGCACTCCTGTTCAAGGAGTGGAGGGGGAGGACCTCAGGAACGACGGCGGGGTTTGCCGTGTCTGTTGGACTTGCCGGCTCTGGTGGGCTTGCCGGCTCTGGTGGGCTTGCCGGACCGGTGGGGCTTCCCGGCTCCCGATCCGCCGCGCTGGTTCCCGCCCTGCCGGGCGGCCGGCTTCGGCTTGGCCTTGGCGGCCTGGGGCGGGGTCGGGCGCCCTCGGGAGCTGTTGACCGTCCGGCCGCGGACGATGCCGATGAACTCCTCCACCAGCTCTGTGGTCCCGTCCTCCCGCCAGCAGAGGCCGACGCGGGACTCGGGCGCCTCGGCGAGCGGGCGGTAGGTGAGGTCCCTGCGGTGGTGCAGTCGGGCCAGGGACTGGGGGACGACGAGCACGCCGACGCCCGCCGCGACCAGCTGGATCGCGTCCTCCGTCGTGGCCGGCCGCTCGTTCGCCGGCCGGCCGGGCGGCTCTTCCCAGGGGAGGGGGTCGTCGAGGGGGTGCAGCACGATCTCGTCGGCGAGGTCCTCGGGCGACACCTCGTCGACCGCCGTCAGCAGATGGTCCTTCGGGACCACGACGACGGTCGTCTCGGTGTAGAGCGGGATGACGCTGAGGTCCGTCCGATCCATCGGCAGCCGGGCGAAGCCGGCGTCGGCGCCGCCGGCGCGGAGCAGGTCGGGCGCCTCGTCCGCGGGCACCTGGTGCAGCCGCAGGGGGATGTCCGGCAAACGTTCCTGCCAGATCCGCATCCACTTGGTCGGTGTCACACCCGGGACATAGGCCAACCGGAACGTGGGGGACGCCGGCGGGCCGGCGGCCGAGTCGGGGGTGTCCTGGCCTGTCACGACGCCAGGCTATCGGGTCGTGGTCGGGCGCGGCCCGGACGCTCGGTACGGTGGACGGTATGACGTCGCACCCGAGCACCCAGACCATGAAGCCCGCGACCGCGGCGAAGAAGCTGGGTGTGTACCTGCGGGCCACCCCCGCCGAGTTCCAGGAGGGCGTGGTCTCGCGCGACGAGCTGCGCGCGCTCCAGACCGATCCGCCGGAGTGGCTGCGGGATCTGCGCCGTGACGGGCCGCACCCCCGCCCCGTCGTCGCGGCCAGGCTGGGCGTCTCGATCGCCGGGCTGGCCCGGGGCGGTGTGACCCAGGCCCTCACCACCGAGCAGATCGAGGAGCTGAGGCAGGAGCTCCCCGAGTGGCTCCAGCAGGAGCGCGCGACCCAGGCGGATGTGCGCAAGGAGGCGGAGCGGATCAAGGAGCGGGACGCGGCCCGCGCCGCGCGGTCCGACAAGCAGCGTTCTTGACTTCCTCGCCGCCCTGAGGGGCGGCGATTCCCGCCTACCGCGCCGTCAGAGGCTGTGGTGTCGGGTGGGTTCCTGCTTCGCTGCGCGGTGCCGGGACGGGTCCCGGTCTTACCTGCGCTCCACAGGCTGTCACGGCCAGTCCGGCCGCCTTGGCGACGTTGACCGCCGCGTTGATGTCCCGGTCCAGGACAGCCCCGCACGCTCCACACGTCCACACGCGGACGTGCAGCGGCTTTGGACCGTCCTTCACGCCGCACTGCGAGCACACCTGAGATGTGGGCTCGAAGCGGCCGATCTTCACGAAGGTGCGCCCGTACCGTGCGGCCTTGTACTCCAGCATGTTCACGAACGCCGACCATCCGGCGTCGTGGACGGACTTGGCCAGGCGCGTGCGGGCGAGTCCCTTCACCGCCAGGTCCTCCACGGCGACCGCATGGTTCTCGCGGATCAGCTTCGTGGAGAGCTGGTGGTGGAACTCGCGGCGCGCGTCGGCCACCTTCGCGTGAGCGCGGGCGACCTTCAGCCGGGCCTTGTTCCGGTTGCTGGAGCCCTTCTCCTTGCGGGAGAGGTTCCGCTGTGCCTTCTTCAGGCGCTTTTCGGCCCGGCGCAGGAAGCGCGGGCTGTCGACCTTCGTCCCGTCGGAGAGGACCGCGAAGTGCCCGAGCCCGAGATCGATGCCCAGCTCGGGCACGACCTCGGGAAGGACTTCCTGCGGACCGGTCTCCACGACGAAGCTCGCGAAGTACCCGCACGCGCTGTCCTTGACCACCGTCACCGTCGAGGGCACGGAGGGCAGCGTCCGCGACCACTTCACCTTGACGTCGCCGATCTTCGGCAGGCGCAGCTTCCCGCCGGTCGTGATCGACCAGCGGGCGTTCGCGGTGAACCGGACCGAATGTCGCGTGTCCTTGCGGGACTTGTACCGGGGTGCGCCCATGCGCGGGCGCTTGCCCGCCAGCCCGTCGAGGAAGTTCCGGTACGCGGTGTCCAGGTCGCGGAGGGACTGCTGGAGGACGACCGCCGACACGTCGCTGAGCCAGGCCCGTTCCGGGGTGTTCTTGGCCTCGGTGATCAGCGACTTCGACAGGTCACCGGTCTTCGGGAACGGCATGCCTTCGCTGCGGGCGGTCTTGCGAGCGCGGAGCGCGTCGTTGTAGACCACCCGCGCGCACCCGAACGCCCTCGCTAACGCGCTGCGCTGACCGGTGCTCGGGTACAGGCGGAAGCTGTACCGAAGCTGCATGGGGATCATGATACACAGTTGGTTTATGGGTATCGATGAGAACATTCGAACAGGTCGTCACTGTGTCTTCCGCATGCATGTCCACTTGGTTTTCGTGACGAAGTACCGGCACTCCGTCTTCGCCGACCGACACCTGACGCGGTGTGAGGAGATCATGCGCGCCGTGTGCGAGGACTTCGAGGCCGAGCTGGTCGAGTTCAACGGCGAGGCCAACCACGTCCACCTCCTCGTGAACTTCCCGCCCAAGGTCGCCGTGTCCAGGCTGGTGAACTCCCTCAAAGGCGTGTCCTCGCGCCGCCTCCGCCAGGAGTTCCCCGACCTCGTGCGCCACTACTGGCGAGCACAACGACTCTGGTCCGGCTCGTACTTCGCC
Source organism: Streptomyces profundus (assembly GCF_020740535.1). Lineage (NCBI taxonomy): Bacteria > Bacillati > Actinomycetota > Actinomycetes > Kitasatosporales > Streptomycetaceae > Streptomyces > Streptomyces profundus. The sequence continues at coordinate 3,226,141 of NZ_CP082362.1, read as the reverse complement.
GGTTCCGCCGGCGGCGCACCACTCAGCATCGTGAAGCAGTACATCGAGCAGCAGAACCGGCCGCTCTGACCTGGGCTGAGGTGAACAGTGCGGATCCATACACACAGCCGAGGCCAGAGCAGCTCTCAGATTCGCTTCACCACCGGGCTGAAGCCCGGTGCACTGCGAATAGCCCCGGTAGCCGCGCGCGCCCCGCGCCCGCGGAACGCGCGGCGACCCGGGGGTCGCCGCGCGGGTGCGGTGCGGAGGATCAGCCGCTCACGTTGATGTTGGAGTTGCCACTGCTCTGGTAGCCCTCCGTCGCCATGATCATGTAGTAGTTGAAGCTGCCCAGGTTCATGCCGGCCTGGCTCCACGCGTCGAAGTGGTTGCCGGTGTTGATCGTGCCGCCGACCCGCGTGGACTGCCGGGTGCTCCAGTACTGGGGGAACGTGCGGATGCCTTCGACGGACGGGGAGTCGTACCGCATCGTGTGGTAGATGTCGTACGTGCCGCCGTCGCTGCTGACGGTGCCCCGGTGCTCGCCGGTGGGCCGGTAGGTGCCCCAGGCGTCGACGATGTAGTACTCCACCAGCGGGTTCGACGTCCAGCCGTAGAGGCAGAGGTAGCCGTTCCCGGACGGGTTGAAGCTCCCGGAGTAGTTCACGTTCCGGCGGCTGCCGTTGCTCCAGCCCTTGCCGCAGACGAAGTTGCCGGTGTTGCTCCAGGACGTGCTGTAGTTCCCGCCGCCGCCCAGCGTCATGGAGACGGTGTTGTGCGCGTCCGTCCAGAACGAGAAGTAGAAGCCGTCGTGGGTGCCTTCCTGGTTGTCGATGATGGTCTGCCGGGTGCCGATGGACTCCTGTGCCCTGGCGGCGCTCGGCAGCAGCGCGGACGCGCCCAGCGCCAGGGCGCCGGCGCCGCCGATCATGGCTCTGCGGCTGATCGGGGGGTTGGGGGGAGTGTTCCTTTCCATGCTTCCTCCTCGTGGGGGGCCAACTCATGGGGGACTGGGGGGAGTGCGGGCAGCGCGGGGTGGCTCCGGGGGCCCGGGGCGAGGCCGGCGTGGGTCGGCGACGCGTGAGGGCGGCGGGGCCGTCCGGTCGGTGGTGCGGCTCGTGACCGGAGTGCCGGATCCCGCTGGTGAGCCTGATCGACAGCGGCTCTCTGTCGATGGCATGACAATGTTCAGCTGACCCCCCGGGGCTGTCAACAGTTTCCGCAAGCATCCCGGAAAACTCTGTCGGGGGCCGGAAGTCCCTGATCCCAGATCATGCCTGTTCAAAGTCATCTACCAGAGCTCAGCGGCGAGTTGACGGCCGTTCGACCGGCTCGGCTGGTGGCTTTTTCGGATCGATGTCACCGAAAACTTTCAGGATTCTTCCGGATCATCCTGGGCAGGGGTCACCGCCGCGTCGAGGTCAACTCCCGGCACGCTCACGGCACGTTCACGGCACGTTCCCGGCATGGGAGGGGGGCTCTGGCCGGAAGCCGGAGCGGCATAATCGCGTCGCATGACGGCCAAGGACTGGAACATCTCCGAGATTGCCAAGGACCTGCACGCGTGGCTGCCGCCCCGGCGCGGCTGGGGGTTGGCCAACTGCGGGCTGCTGGTCTCCTCGCGCACCGCCCTGTGGATCGACACGCCGTACGATCCGGTGCTCGCCCGGGCGTTCCTCGACCGGAGCCTGGCCCTGCTGCCCGAGGGGGTGGCGATCGACCGGGTCGTCGTCACCCATGCCAACGGCGACCACTTCTGGGGCGCTGGGGTGGTGCCCGACGCCGAGATCATCACCAGCCACGAGGCGCGCGAGCAGATGTGTTTCGAGCCGTCGCCGCGACAGCAGCACGCGCTGGTCAACGGCAGCGATCCGGCCACCCCACTGGGCGCGTATCTGCGGCGCCACCTCGGCGTGTTCGACTGGTCGGAGACCGAACCCGTGCGGCCGGCCACCTACTTCACGGGCGAGCTCGAACTGTCGGTCGGGGAGTATCCGGTGCGGCTCTCGTCCCTGCCCCCCGCGCACACCGCCGGCGATCTGATCGTCCATCTGCCGGCGCAGCGCACGGTGTTCACGGGGGACGTGGTCTTCGCCTCGACGCCCGAACAGCCGGGTGACCACCCGGTGCACTGGGTCGGGCCGCTCGGCAACGTGATCGCCGCCGTCGAGCGGGTGTTGGACACCGGCGCGGAGATCTTCGTCCCCGGACACGGGCCGGTTCTCGACCGGGCCGGGGTGCGGGGGCACATCGGCTATCTCGAACATCTGCGGGAGCGTGCCCATGCGTCGCACGCCGCCGGAGTGCCCGCGGCGGAGGCCGCGCGCCGGGTGATAGCGGAGGGAACCTTTCCGGAACTGGAGTTGCCTGAGCGGCTGGTGGTGACCATCGGTACCGAGTACCGTCACCTCGACGGCGCCGCCGAGCGGCCCGGAATTCTTCAGCTCATGACGGAAGTCGCGACGCTGGCAGACGAGTTGGAAGCATAAGGCGGGATCACGACGGGGGAGTCATGACCAACGCTGCGCTTGCCGTGGTGCTCCTGGCGGCGACGGCCGCGCTGGGCGCGGTCGGCTGCGCGCTGTGGCTGCGCCGTCGGGACGCGGAGCGGCTGCGCGCCATGGAGGCGCGGGTCGCGACGGCGGGGACGGGGGAACGGATCGCCGTCCGGCGGCTGGCCGCCGTCACCGCCGAGCTGCGGCGGCTGGCCGAGGACCGCATCCCGGCGGCGGCGCTGGCGCTCAACCACCCGAACGCGCCGGTCCCCGCCCCGCCCCGCGCCACGGAGATGGGCCCCGACGAGGTCCGCGCGCTCGACGAGGCGCTGGACGCCGTGTTGGCCGCGGTCGTGGAGGAACGGGAACGGGTGGACGCAGCGGCCCGCGCCGCGATGCGCGGCGCCACCGCCAAGGTGCAGTCGCTGCTCTACCAGATCCAGAGCCTGCTCCACGACCTCCAGCACGAGTACGACGACCCCCGGCTGTTGGAGCTCGACTTCCGCAACGAGTTGGCGCTCCGTCGGATTCAGGCCACGGCGGTGCTCTGCGAGGCCTGGCCGGGGCTCGCCCGCACGGACTCGCCGCTCGCCGAGATCGTCCGAGGCGCGCAGTCCAGGGTGCCGGGCTACGCACGCGTCAAGGTGGCCAACCACCTGCGCGAACCACGCACCGGCGTGGTGGCGCGCGCGGCGGAACCGCTGGCCATCTCGCTCGCGGAGCTGCTGGCCAACGCCACGGCCTACTCGCATCCGGAGACCGAGGTCCCCGTCACCCTCCAACAGGGCGGCGGCGGAAGCGTGTTCGTGGTGATCGACGACGCCGGCGTCGGCATGGACGACGACACGCTGGCCCGTGCCCGCAGGCTGCTGACCAGCCCGGACGGTGTGCTGCTCACGGAGTTGGGCAACCCGCCACAGGCCGGCTTCGCCGTGGTCGGCCGACTCGCGGGACAGTACGGATTCACCTGTCATGTGGAGCCGTCCCCCTACGGCGGCATCCGCGCGATGCTGCGCGTCCCGGCGGACGTCCTGACGGCCATCGAGGACGACCACACCCTCTCCGTCCTGGCCCCCGAACCGGTGCCCTCCCGGCGGGAGGTCGCGGTGCCCTCCGGGCGGGAAGTCGCGCCCCGAGGGCCGGCCGCCGCGGCGGTGGGCGCCCTCGGGACGGGGCCTGGGATTTTGGATATCACGGAGGACCCGGGTGCTGTGTCCGCTGGCGCGGCCTCCCGGCCGGGGGAGGGCTCCGCTGGTGTGGTCGCGCAGGTGCCTGAGGACGCCGAAGCGGGCGTGGAGGCCGGCCCCGTCAGGGGAGTTGGGCAGCCCACCGATCCGGCGTCCCGCCCCGAGCGGGGCGCGAGCGCCGATGGGGCGACGGGGGCGGCCGTTGCTTCTCGCCCCGGGCAGGCCGCTGTTGCTCCTGATCCGGGGATTCGGCGGGGCCAGGGCCCCGGGGCCGGGGGCTCCATTGATCCAGTGCCTGGGCCTGGGCAGTCCACCGCCGCTACCGCGTCGGGGGAGGGCTCCGCTGCCTCTGACCCGGTGCCCGGGCCCGGCCAGGGCTCTGCCGCCTCTGACCAGCCAACCCCGCCCGGCCAGGGCTCGGTTGGTCCGCCAACCCCGTCCGGGGAGGGCGCCGTGGTCGGGGTTGGGCGGGGGGTGGGGTTGCCGAGTCGGCGGCGGCGGGTGGCTCGGGCCGCGCGGCCTGCGCGCAGCGCCCCCGCGGCCGAGCGGAGTCCCGAGGAGGCCGACGCCCGGTGGAGTGCCCTACAGCAGGGCACCCGCCTGGGCAGGAGTGCCGCCGGCGACAGCGCGGTCGGCGATCGTGACGATATGGGAGGCGATGGATCGTGACCACCAGAGATGTCCGCGCGGACGATGGCCTGGCCTGGGTCCTCACACCCCTGCTGGAGCTGCCGGGGGTCCGGCACGCGGTGATCGCCACCGGCGACGGTCTGGTCGAGGGCAGTTCACCCGGGCTGGGCCGGGCGTCGGCCGAGCGGGTGGCCGCGATGACGGCGACGTTGCACGCCGCCGCGCGCGCGTTCACCACCTCGTTCACGGACGAGGAGGCGCCCGGCCTCCAGCAGACGGTGGTGGAGTCGAAGGAGGGGTTCGCCATCGTGGTGCCCGCCGGGCAGAACACCTCGCTGGCGCTCTTCGCCGATCCGGAGGCCCAACTGGGCAATATCGCCTACCAGATGCAGGTGCAGGTCGCCGCGCTGGCCAGGGCGATGGCTGCCCCCGCCCGTCAGCCGGATGCCGCCGCCACGCCATGAGCCGCGCGCCGCGACGCCGACTGGTTCCCGCCTATCTGGTGACGGGGGGCCGTCCGGTCGCGCGGCGTCCGGACCTGGAGCGGTTGACGGTGCTGGTCCTGGTGGAGCCGCCGGGCCCCGGCGGTGGGTTGGGGCCCGAACACCGTGGCCTGTGCGCGTTGTTGGAGCCCGGCGCGCTCAGTCTGGTGGAGTGCGCCGCCCATCTGCGCCTGCCGGTGAGCGCCACCGTCATCCTGGCCGCCGATCTGATCGAACGCGGCCATCTGCACGCCCGCCCGCCGGTGCCTCCGGCACAGGAGATCGACCGTTCGCTCGTCGAGAGGCTTCTCGTTGGACTCCGCGCCCTCCGTTGACCGGGTCGGATACCTGCCAGCCGGCGGGCAGACCCTGATGAAACTGGTGGTCACCGGCCCCTTCGGAGTCGGCAAGACCACCCTGATCCGTACCCTGTCCGAGATTCGCCCCCTGCACACCGAGGAGGTGATGACGCGGTCGGGCGCCGAGTTGGACGATCTCTCCGGGGTGCCGGCGAAGACGACCACGACCGTGGCCGTGGACTTCGGCCGGCTCACCGTGCCGGACGACGTGGTGCTCTATCTCTTCGGCACGCCGGGGCAGGAGCGGTTCTTCCCCCTGTGGGAGGACATCGCCAGGGGCGCGCTCGGCGCGCTGGTGCTCGCCGACACGCGGCGGTTGGCCGACTCGTTCCCCGTGATGGACGCGGTGGAGGAGCAGGGGTTGCCGTACGCCGTGGCCGTCAACCGGTTCCCCGACGCGCCCGCGTACGACGACGAGGTGTTGCGCGGGCATCTCGATCTGCACCCCGGCACCCCGCTCGTGCAGTGTGACGCGCGGGAACGCCGAGGCGGCGTCGCGGCGTTGATCGCGTTGGCCGAGCATGTTCTGACCCGACTGCCGTAAGGACCAGCCATGACGACCGGCGCCCCACTCGCCCTGTACGGCCCCGACTTCGCGGCCGATCCGGCCGGTCACTACCGGCGGCTGCGCGCCCATGGGCCGCTCGCGCCCGTGGAGTTGGCGCCCGGCGTGGAGGCGCTGCTGGTCATCGACTACCAGGCGGCGTTGGATCTGCTGCGGGACGCCGACAGCTTCTCCAAGGATCCGCGCGGCTGGCAGGCCACCGTGCCGCCCGACTCGCCGATCCTGCCGATGCTGGGCTACCGGCCGACGGCGCTGTTCAGCGACGGGGAGACGCATGCCCGCTACCGGGCGGCGATCACCGACAGCCTGGCCATGATCGAGCCCCATGTGCTCCAGCGCCAAGTGGCCGACGCGGCACGGCTGTTGCTGCGGGACTTCGCCGGCGCCGGCGAGGCGGATCTGGTGGCCCAGTACGCGCGGCAGTTGCCGCTGCGGGTCTTCAACAGCTGGTTCGGCGTGCCCGATACGGACAGCGACCGGCTGGTCGCCGGCATCGCCGGCATGGTCAACTCGACGCAGGACGCCGCGGCGGCCTACGCGGATCTGGTCGCCGTGGTCACCCGGCTGGTGGCCGACCGCCGTGCGGCGCCGCGCCGCGATCTGACCTCGTGGTTCCTGGCCCATCCGGCGGGCCTGGACAACGACGAGGCGATCCGGCAGATCACGCTCACCATGAGCGCGGGCCATGAGCCGAGCACCAATCTGATCGGCAACGCGCTGCTGCGGATGCTGACCGACCCCCGCTACGCCGGGTCGCTCTACGGCGGCGCCATGACCGCGCACCAGGCGATCACCGAAGTCCTCTGGGAGGACCCGCCGTTCGCGAACTTCTCCGCGCACTATCCGCGCCGCGACATGGAGTTCCACGGGCGCCGGCTGCGCGCGGGACAACTCCTGCTGGTCTCCTACGCAGCGGCCAACAGCCAGACGAGGACGCCGGCCGGGGACGATCCGGCGCGCGCGGGGGAGAACGCGCATCTCGCCTGGGCGGCCGGCCCGCACGGCTGTCCGGCGCGCCAGCCGGCGCTGCTGATCGCGATCACCGCGATCGAGCAACTGACCAGCCACCTCAGCGATATGGAGCTGGCGACCGAGCCGTCCGAACTGGTCTGGCGTCCCGGCCCGTTCCACCGCGCGCTGGCCAGGCTGCCGGTCAGGTTCTCCCCGCTCGCCGTGGTCGCGGAGGGGCCTCAGGGCCCTTCGCCCAGCTCCCGGTCGACCAGCGTGCCCGCGGCGCCCGTGTAGCCGGTGGGGTCGAGCAGCCGCCTGACCTGCGCGTCGGTGAGGTGTTCGGCCACCTCGGGCAGGGTGGCGAGGGCGTCGGCCAACGGTCGCCCGGTGCGCTCGGCCTCGGCCGAGGCGCGGGTGAGGAGCGCCTTGGCGCGGGCCTTGCCGAGCTTGGGCGCCAGGGTGGCGGAGACCCGCTCGGAGACCACCTGACTGCCCGTCAGATCCAGGTTCGCCCGCATCCGTTCGGGCCGCACCACCAGGCCCTCGGACAGCTCGACCGCCGTGTGCGCGGCGCCGCCAGCCAGCCGTAGGCACTCGCGGAGCAGCTGCCACTCGGCGTGCCAGACGCCGGCCGAGCGTTCGTCCTCGGTGACCAGGCACTGGGTGAGCCCGGCGGCCAGCACCGGCACCTGGAGCGCGGCGCTGCGCAGCAGGGTGGCCAGCACCGGGTTGCGCTTGTGCGGCATGGCGGAGGACGCGCCGCGCCCCTCGACGGCCGGCTCGGTGACCTCGCCGACCTCCGTCCTGGTCAGCGACTGGACGTCCACCGCGATCTTGCCGAGCGCGCCGGCGACGAAGGCGAGGGCGGCGGCCAGATCGGCCATCGGGGTGCGCAGCGCGTGCCAGGGCAGCGGCGGGCGGGCCAGGCCCGTCTCGGCGGCGTAGGCGTCCAGCAGCCGTTCCACATAGGCGTCGGTGGCCTCAGGGCTGGGCGGTTCCTCGACGCCGCCGACGGCGAACTCCAGATAGCCCGCGAGGGTTCCGGCGGCGCCGCCGAGCGAGACGGGCAGGCCGCCGTCGAGGACGGCGCCCACCCGGTCCCCGGCGTCCAGCAGCAGCCGACGCCAGCCGGCGGCCTTCAGGCCGAAGGTGGTGGGCACCGCGTGCAGCGCGAGGGTGCGTCCGGCCATCGCGGTGTCGCGGTGCCGGGCCGCGAGGTCGCCGAGCGCGGCGGCGGCGCGTGCCAGATCGGCGTGGATCAGGCGCAGCGTGCGGGCGGCGACCAGCATGGCGCCAGTGTCGAAGACGTCCTGGCTGGTGGAGCCGTGGTGCACGTACTCGGCGGCCTCGGGCGAATCCGCCGCGACGACCCGGGTGAGCGCGCGGACCAGGCCGACCACCGGATTGGCCGTCTCCCGGGCGGCGACGGAGAGTTCGCGCACGTCGAGCCGTTCGGCGCGGGCGGCCTCGGTGATGGCGGCGGCGGCCGAAGCGGGCACGGTGCCGAGGGTGGACTGGGCGCGGACGAGGGCCGCCTCGGCGTCGAGCATCGCCTGGAGCCAGGCCAGGTCGGAGGTCGCCGCCTCGGCGGGGGTGCCGGCCCGGACCGGGGAGAGCAGCCCCGCGTCGGGGCCGTGTCCGGTCGGGTCGCTGGGCGGGGGGCTGTCCGGGGTCACGCGGTCACCTCGACGGGGTCGGCGGGCGGGGTGCTGTCCCCGGCCGCGGGCGCCTCCGGGGTCCTGCTCGGGATGGTCATCGCACCTGTGCCGTGGGCGGCGAGCGCGAGCACGGCGCGGGCGATGGCGTCCGCGTCGCCCAGCGTCACGGAGTTGACGCCGGGACGGATTCCGGCGGCGGTCACCCAGTGCACGGTCTCCGTGGGCACACCGTAGGCGAAGCGCCGTGGGTGCGGGCGGCCGGCCCCGTCGATCAGCTGGTAGGGGCGTTCGGTGACGGCCAGCCCGGTCATCTCGTAACGGGTGCCGCAGCTGCCGTCGACGCGGTGCCTGGACGCCTCCCCGCGCTCCACCAGATCGCGCAGCAACGGCTCGGCCGTGCGCGGCAGATCGGGCTCCTGGAGCCGCGCCTCGACCACGGTGGTGGCCACCACCGGCGGCCCGGGGACCGCCGTCGAGACGGCGGTGAACGCCGCCTCGCCCGGCGGGAGTCGGCGCCCCGGATCGGGCGCGGCGAGCCGCACCTGGGGGCCGAGGACCTCGACCACGCCGGCCTTGAGCAGCGCGATCAGCTCCTCGATGCGGGAGACGGGCGGGCCGATGGAGAGGAAGGCGTTCAGTGGGGTGTACCAGGACTGGAGGTCGTCGCGGTAGGAGTCGCCGGCCAGCCGGCCGTGGTCGACGGCCAGCCGTATCTCGTTGCGCAGATCCCGCAGCACGTCGAGCGCCGACTTCAGCGGGCTGTCGACATTGCCCGCCCTGGCCTCGCGGACGTCGGCGGCGAGGTGGTCGAGCAGCCAGGCGTGGAAGTCGGCGCGGTCGGCGAAGACGCGGTCGCGATAGGGGTGGGCGATGGTCTCCCAGTCCCAGCGGTCGCCCGGGGCGATGCCGGTGGCATCGAGCAACGCGCCCTCCGCCGCGCGCCCCTCGGCGGCCAGATAGCGGCGGACGAACGCCTCGCGCTCCCGGCCGCGCCCCCGCACGGCGAGCAGCGTGCCGTAGTAGACGCTCTCCACCTCCTTGGCGATCAGCGGCCAGAGGTCGGTGGCGAAGTGCAGCCGCTCGCCCACGGCGGCCCGCTCGTGCAGCCGGGCGATCCGCTCCAGGGTGAGCAGCCTGGGCATGTAACGGCCGTACGGGCCCTTCTGGTTCTCGCCGCGCGCGTGGTAGGGCACGCCGCGCCGGGAGCCGGCGACGATATGCGGCTCCCGGCCCGAAGGGCGGTAGCGCAGCGCGTCGCCGACCCGTTCGAAGACGCCCCCGCGCCCCTCGGTGAGCAGCGAGAGCACATCGAAGAAGTTCAGCCCCAGGCCGCGGACGAACGTGGTCTCGCCCGGTTCGATCGCGGAGAAGTCCACGTCCGCCGGGTTCGCCGGCGCGAAGTAGCGCAGGCCGTGCGCGGCGGCGGCCTCGGCCAACGTGGCCTCCCGCCGGGTGGGTCGGGCCGGCACATGGCCCAGCGCGAGGACCACGGCGTCGAGGCCGGTGAGCCGGGTGCCGTCGGCCAGGGCGAGCGACTGGGCGCCGCCGTCGCCTGGCTCCTCGGTCAACGCGATGGCCCTGGTGCGGTGTTCGACGATGGTGACATGGGCGGGCGCGCCGTCGGCGATCGTCTGGAAGGCGTCCGCCAGATAGTCGCCGAAGAACGCGCGCGTCGGGTAGGCGTCGGGGCCCAGGCGGCGGGCCTCGCTCAACGTCTGCTCCGAGTGGCGGGCGCGCACCTCGGGCGCGTCGGCGCGCTTGGCGAGGTCGGCCGCCCACTCGTGGAGGCTGGGGCCGACCTCCACGGGGCCGTCCATCACCACGCTGTCGTCGGTGTAGACGGTGACCTGCGAGGCCACGGTGTTCATCAGCAGATGGCGCGACTGGTCGGTGCGCCACACCTTGCCCGGGCCCGGCTGGTAGGGATCCACGATGTGCACGGTCACCGCCTGGTGGCCCGGCGACTTTCGTTCGTTGGCACAGACGCGTTCCAGGACGGAGAGTCCGCGTGGTCCTGTGCCGACGATACAGACGTTAAGCACCAACAACTCCTCAACGTAGGTTCGAACGCCTTGAGCCCGCCGTCGGACAAGGGTTGGCGGTGAACCGGGGGCAGTGGGTCAGGCGGGGTGCGGTCAGGACGGAGCGCAACGGGCCGTGTCGCGGGCGGACTTGGGGCGGTGTGCGCGGTGGCTCGGTGGCGCGCGACGGTGGAGCGCCGTGGAACGGGCGAACGGTACCAGGACCGCCGGGCCGCCTCACCGCTCAGCGGTGGAACGGCCCGGTGGCCTCGGCGTTTCCTGGCCCTTCCTCAAGGGCCAGTTCCTGAACGGTCGTTGTCCCGGCACAGGGCGCCCCGGCGGGCGGTGTCCCCGCCGGCGGCGCTCAGCAGACGACGGGTCAGCGGACCTTGGTCGCGCAGAGGATGGCCTGGACGGGGATGACGTCCGGCGGGATCTCGGCGGCCGACTTGGTGATGGCCTTGGTGACCTCGAACCCGCACTCCTCCAGCCAGCTCTGGTAGACGGACAGCTTCTGCGGCCCGCCCTGGCCCATGGTGGCGCCGATGAAGAAGGCCGGGAAGAAGTCGACGTTGTAGTTGTCGGTGTCCCTGATGTCCTCGGGATAGACCGGCACCATGATGTTGACCTGGCCGCCGACCTCCAGCGACGCGTTGACTCCCGACAGGATCCGGAAGACGTCGTCCCGGTCGAACATGTCGAGGAAGTGCTTGATCAGCACGATGTCGAAGCCCTTGGGGATCTCGTCGAAGACGTTGCCCCCGATGAACGAGAGGTGCTCCTCCAGGCCGTGGGACCGGAAGTTCTCCAGCGCGTCCTGCTCCTTCTCCGGCAGGTCGAAGGTGGTCACCCGCAGCCCGGGAGAGGTCTTGTGCTGGTAGGTGTGGATCGCGCCGAGGCCGGTGTTGCCGGCGAGGTCCAGCACCTGGGCGCCGGCCGGCACGTCGATGTTGCCGAAGAACCAGGGGTCGATGTGCGCGGTGACGGTGTCCATCAACGTGGCCCAGGACTCCCGCAGATCGCGGTGCTCGGCCACCGCTCCGTAGAGCGTGCCCTCGGCCCCGTACAGCTCCTTGAGGCCGACGAGGCTGCCGGTCCGCACGCTGTCCGTGAGGTAGAAGAACTGTCGGAGCGCGACCACCTTGATCATGTTCATATAGGTGAGCGCCCGGCGGAGGTCGAGCTCGGGGACCTCGGCGAGCGCGTCGAGGGAGTAGCCGCCCGACTTCTCGTCGAGCGCGACAAAGCCCTCCTTGACCAGCAGGTGCAGGAGCTGCTCCACGGCGTCCGGCTTGGCACCCACGGCGGCGCCCAGCTTGTCAGCCGTCAGGCCGGGGGTCGCCCGGAGTCGGTCGATGATGCCCAGCTCAAAACAGGACAGCAGGGTCATAAAGCGCGAGGGCCCCACCATGTACTCGCGAAATCGCCCGAGGGTGGCTTCAGATGTCATTGCACTGGTCCCTTTCGAGTTGGTTGATCCACCGCCGTGGCGCACCGGAAGGCACCGGTGCGCCACCTCGATGAGGAATGGGTCGGCTCGGTGGCCGTGGCGGACTCCGCCGCCGGACGGGCCTCAGGCGCGCTCGGCCTCTTGCTCCTTGAGCCGGCGGGCCAGCTCCACCCGCTGGACCTTCAGCGTGGCGGTGCGGGGGAGTTCGGACTCGGGAATATGGACGGGGTCGGCGAGCTGCGGGAAGCCGGCGACCGCGGCGCGCCAGCGCTCCGGGTCCAGCGGCTTGTCCTCGACCGTGCAGATCACCGGAACCGGCTCGCCGCCCGGGCCCGGCACCACGACCAGCTCGGTGAGCTCGTCCAGCGCGCCCAGCACGCTGTCCTCGACCTCAAGGGAGCTGCGCAGCCCGGCGATCATGTCGATCTCCCGGTCGAGCATGTGCAGGCAGCCGAATCTGGTGCGGTAGCCGACATCCCCCGTGCGCCACCAGTCGCCGTGCCGGTTCTCGTCGTACCGGCCCTGCTCGGCGAAGTAGGTCTTCGCCAGGCCGGGCCAACCGACCTCGATGAAGCCGGGGTTCCGCTCGGACGGCGGCTGGCCGTCCCGGCTGACCACCCGGACCTTCGCCGCGCCGAACGGCATCGCCCAGCCGACGCACCGACCGTTCGCCTTGTGCGCCGAGCTCCGGAAGTAGGCCCGGCCCACGGCTGGGCCCACCTCGCTCTGCCCGTAGATCTGGAAGAAGAACGCGCCCCGCCGGTCGGACGACTTCAGCAGCTGGCTCATCGTCCTGGGGTGGATCGCGTCGAAGGTGCTGCTGAAGATCTTCACCGAGCGGAACGGCCGACGCTGGTCCTCCGTGAGCCGCTCCCACTCCATCAGCGAGTTGGGCAGCGCCTCGACGAACCCCGGCTGGTGGGTGACGAACTGGGCGGCGACGCTGTCCGGATCCGGGTTGTTCAGCAGGAGTATCGGCATCTCCTTGAGCAGCGCCAGGGCCATCGCCGCCACCATGCGCGAGTGCACGAAGGGGATATGGATGGCCACCGTCTCCTTGCGCCGCATCAGCGACAGCAGCCGCCACTGGGGTATGAGCCGGGTGCCCTGGGTCCTGGCCGTGTGCACGACCAGCTTGGGCAGCCCGGTGGTGCCGGAGGTGTGGGTGATCACGGCGGCCTCGTCGATCGGCCGCACCACGGGCCCGACCCGTGGCGAGCCGGCCAGCTCGGCCACGGAGACGGCGCCGGGCCGGCTGCCGGTCGCGGTGATCACCCGGGTCGTCAACTCCGCCAGGGGCACCTCGGCCAGTCCGTCGAGCTTGCGCTCGTCGGTCAGCAGGCTCGGCCGGCCCACCCGCTCAAGCAGCGCGCCCACCGTCGCCGCGTCCAGCGCGGGCGACAGCAGCACGGGCACGGCGCCGATGCGGGATGTCGCGGCGGCGAACATCCAGATGTCGGCGTTGGCGGTCTTGTGGATCACGACCCGCTCGTCCGGCCGGACGCCGGCCGCCGAGAGCCGGGCGGCCAGCTCGGCCACCGCCTCGGCGTACCTGGCGATGGTCAGGCGCCGCCCCAACTCGGGGAAGACGTCCAGATCGTGATCGAGCGTGAGCGATGTCGAGGGGTTGACGGCCGCGGCCATCTCGGGCAGTAGTCCGATGTGGAGACCGCGCTTCTGTACCGATTTGTAGGCCAGGGAGCCCTTCATCGAGTGTGTCTCCTTTGCGGTGTTCGATGGGTGATCGGACATCGCCGGCCCGCGCCGCGCCGGGGGGCGCGCGTCGAGCGGCGAGCTGTCGTCGGCCGGTGCGGGTCGGGCGGTGTGGTTCGGCGGTGCGGGTCGGGTAGTGCGGGGCGGGCGGTGTGGGTCGGGCGTGTGGTCCGACATGACAAGACCGCCGCCTCCCGGGGAAGCGGCGGTCTGCCGGGGGTGGTTGGGAAGGGCCGTCGGTCACGGGCCCTTGGAGCCGGGCTCCTCGCGGTTGACCTTGTAGCTCTCCACCTGGCTGATCGCGCCGCCCGTGACGGTGAAGACGTCGCAGAAGAAGAACTCGACCTGGCCGCCGGCCGCGAGAACGGCGCTGCCGGCGCCCTTCGCTATGACGGTGTCCCCGTGCTCGATCCAGCGGTCGACGGTGAGCGTGGGGGGGCCGGCGAAGACCGGGTTGCTGACGACGCCCTCCAGGGCCTTCTTCCCCTGGACCTTGACGCGGCCGACGACCTCCCACACGACATCGTCGGTCACATGGGCGAGGACCTGCTCCTTGTCGGCCTTGAGGACACCTTCCAAGTACTGCTTCACGATGGCGAGTTGTGTGCTCATGTTGTCGACCTTAGGCTAATATTGGGGTGATGGCAAGTTTGGAGGCGATGTAGTTTTTTTTGGCGGTTCTCATGCGTCGCGCGCCGCGCCACGCGCCGCTCAACTCGTCCAGGGCCGGAGCTTCTCCGGGTTGCGCACGGCCCAGACGTGTCTGATCCGGTCGCCCGCCACGTCGAACGCCAACACCGCCGCCGTGGCCCCGGCCCACCGGACCACAAGACCCGGCTGGCCGTTGACGGTGCGCTCCAGAAGCGTGAGGCCCGGCGCCCGCTCGGCGATGCCGACGAAGACCCGCGCGACCGGCTCGCCGCCCTCGACGGGGCGCAGCACGGCGCTGACCAGGCCGCCGCCGTCGGCCACCGTCGTCACCCTCGGATCGAGGACGGCGATCAGGGCCTCGATGTCCCTGGCCTCCCAGGCCAGCTTGAAGTTCCGCACCACGTCGGCGCGTTGGGCCGTCGGCGTGGTCGACGAGCGCAGCGTCCTGACCCGGCGGCGGCCCGTCGAGGCCAACTGCCGGCAGGCCGCCGGCGAGCGGCCGACGATCTCCGCCACCTCGGCGAAGGAGTAGTGGAAGACGTCGTGCAGGATGAACGCCACCCGCTCCGCCGGGGTCATCGACTCCAGCAGGACGAGAAAGGCCATGTTCACCGACTCGTCGAGGGTGACGCGATCGGCGGGGTCGGCCGGGGCGCCGGCCGAGCGGCCGTTGATCCACTCCGTGCGGTCGGGCAGCGGCTCCGGGATCCACTCCCCGACATAGCGCTCCCGTCTGGCCCGCGCCGAGCCGAGCACATCGAGGCAGATCCGGCTCGCCACCTTGGTCAGCCAGCCGCCGGGGGAGGCGATGGCCTCCTGCTGCTCCCTGGAGAGCGCGTACCAGCGGGCGTAGGTCTCCTGCACCACATCCTCGGCGTCGGCCAGCGAGCCGAGGAACCGATAGCCGAGGTTGATCAGTTGACGGCGCTCGCTGAGGACCGCGCTCAGGCCCGGATCGAGCCGGCCGTCCACCGGCTCCGACTGCGTGCTCATCTCTCTGGCCAACTCCCCTTGTCCCGTGCGCCCTTACTCGTGCGGCCCAGGCCCGGGCCGGCGCCCGACCTCACATTACGAGCGACCGCTTCGTCGTACCTTCGAGCCCAACGCGCTCGGGCCCGGCCACCCTCGCCCAGGGCGGCCGGGGCACCGCAGGCGGCCTCGACGGTGAGGCCGCCCCACCCGTTCGAGGAGAAACCGTCATGAACGTCGCTCTGTGGATCGTCGCTTCGCTGCTGGCCGCGCTCTTTCTGTTCAGTGGGCTGATGAAGCTGACCCAGACCAGAGAGAAGATGGCCGCCTCCGGCTATGGATTCGTCGAGGACGTCAGCGACACGTTCATCCGGTCCATCGGCGTCGTCGAGGTGCTGGCCGCGATCGGCCTCATCCTGCCGGCCGCCGTCGACATCGCGCCGGTCTTCGTGCCGCTGGCCGCCGTCGGGGTGGCGCTGCTGATGGTCGGCGCCATCGTCATCCACCAGCGCCGCAAGGAGCTCCAGTCCGTCGGGCTGAACACGATCCTGCTCGCCGCGGCCGTCTTCGTGGCGTGGGGCCGCTTCGGTCCCCACTCCTTCTGACGGTCCGGCCCTCCGGCCCTCGGACCTTCCGGACCTCTGACCGAAGCCGCGCCGCGCGGGGCGGTCGGCACGACCATGGCCCCGCGTCCCCGGAAACAACCCATATGACGACAGGAAGAACGCTCGTGGCATCCGTGAACCTCTCCATCATCTACTACAGCGCGACCGGCACCGTGTACACGCTGGCCAGGGCCGCCGCCGAGGCCGCCGAGAAGGCGGGCGCGACGGTGCGCGTGCGCAAGGTCGCCGAGACGGCGCCGCCGGAGGCGATCGCCGCCAACCCGGCCTGGGGGCCGCACCTGGAGGCCACCGCCGATGTCGAGCTCGTCGGCCACGACGACCTGGACTGGGCGGACGCGGTGCTGGTCGGCACCCCCACCCGGTTCGGGAACCCGGCCGCCCAGCTGAAGGCGTTCCTGGACAGCACCGGCCCCCTGTGGTTCCACGGGAAGCTCGCCAACAAGGTGTACTCGGCCTTCACTTCGAGCAACACCGCCCATGGCGGGCAGGAGTCCACCATTCTCGCGTTGAGCAATGTCTTCTATCACTGGGGCGGCATCATCGTGCCGCCCGGCTATACCGATCCCATCCAGTTCAAGTCGGGCAACCCCTACGGCACTTCCCATGTCGCCGGCGAGGGCCCGCCCTCCGAGGTGGCCCTGAAGGCGGCCGACCACCAGGCTCGCCGCGTCGTCGAGACCGCGGCGGCGCTCAAGGCCGGCCGCGCCGCCTGACGGGCCCCCAGCCCTGACGGACCCCCCGGCCCTGGCGGCCCCGAGCACCCTCCGGGGCCGCCAGGGCCGGGCCCTACGGGTGGGCGAGGGCCGCCGCCTCCGGGAGGCGGCCGGCGGCCTCCGTCGCCACCCCGAGGACCCCGGCCAGCCAGGGCGAGAACTCCTGCGGCCTGTCGTCCAGTTCGAGACGCAGCCGATCGGGCGCCACCCAGCGGATGTCCGCCACCTCGGCCGGATCCAGGCTCAGCCGCGGATCCACCGGCACCCGGCCGACCACCACATGGTCGTACTCGTGCTCGACCCGGCCCGTCTCCGGATCCTCCGCCCGATAGAGATAGACGCCGGTGTCGTGCAACGGCACGCCCCGCACCCCGATCTCCTCGAACAGCCGCTGCTCGGACGCCTCCAGCACGCTCTGCCCCGGCGCCGGATGACCACAGCACGCGTTGGCCCACCGCAGCGCGAACCGGGTCTTCACCGCGGCCCGTTGCTGGAGCAGAACGCGGCCCCGATCGTCCAGCAGCAGCACCGAGAACGCGCGGTGCAGCCGGCCGGGCGCGCTGTGCGCCTCGGCGACCGTGGCGGAGCCCGCCGCCGCGCCGTCCGCGCCGACCAGCTCCACCAGCTGCGATTCCCTTGCGACCATGGTTGGGCTCACCTGCCTCCCGTGATCCGGCGGCACCGGGCCGGCCGGAGATGAATACCGCCTGCGTGTCTGTGGTCGCCGCCCCCCGGGGGAGCGGCTCGGAATCCCCCAATCGCTAACGCGCGCCGGCGTCCTCGGGGGCGGCGTCCTGCTCCGCCTCGGCCAACAGCATCAGCTCCGTCATCTGGGACTGCCAGCGGTAGTAGGACTGGAGCTTGTAATACTCCCCCTCCGTCGCTGACATGGCGACATAGACCACGTTCCGCTCGGGCGCGCCATACGGGGGATTCCTCACCAACTCCTCGATCTTCGCGTCGAACCGCACCGGGAGATCCTTCGGATCGGGGGCCATCACGGAGAAGGAGATCCGCTCGATCCTCGGCACATCCCAGCGCAGGGTGGCGTAGAGCCCGAACGACTGCCCGCCGAGGGCGATCATCCGCTCGCTGGGCTCGGGCAGCTCGATGTCCCGGTGCATCGCCCGGATGTTCTCCGGGGACAGGCAGCCGTCGGGCAGCTCGCCGAAGTAGACGTTCATCGTGTGGTTCCGGTAGTCGATCCCGACCACGCTCACCCGGTCGTCGAGGCCGAACCTGCTGAAGTAGTCGGCGTTCTCGCCCAGCCCGGGCGGCATGGAGGGGAGGGCGGCGAGGTCCGATATCTTCTGGAGCCGGTCGGGAGGGAAGAACGACCAGGTCTTCTTGAATCCGCCGACGACCCCGAAGTCGATACCGGAGGTGTCCAGCGGGAACCGCTCGTGGACCTCGGCGAGCAGCGAGCCCGCCGGATGGTCGGTCGCCGGGACGAGGCCGCTCTCCACGGCGAGGGAGTAGGCGCTGTCCAGATCGTCGGGAGGCATCAGGAACCGGCAGTCCAGCTCTCCCACATGCCGCTTGCCGGTGGCCACCCGGAAGGCGATCACCGGCTGGGCGGCGATGGCGTGCTCGTACGCGGTCAGGATCGGCCAGACCGTCTCACGCGAACAGGGAACGTCGAGCACCCGGGCGGATGCCTCGATGGCGGCGTAGTAGGCCGCCAACTCGGTGGTCTCGGACATGCATCCTCCAAAAGTCTTCCTGAGCGTCTGTCGCGGGCGCCGTACCCGATCATGCGCGGTGCGTTGTTAACAGGGCGTTGCCGAACCGGATCGGCTCGCCGGTGCCGATCCGGCGCGACGTGCGACCGCGGCCCCGGGGCGGCCCCCGCCGACGCGCCGACGTGCCGACGCGCCCTAGCGGGCGAAGACCAGGGTGGCCGGCGAAGGGGTGGACTGGAACGAGATGTCCTCGAAACCGGCCTTGGTGAGCCAGGCGTGGTAGTCCGCCCGCCGCCAGGTGCCGCCCTGCTTGCTCTTGAGCAACATCTCCGAGGCGAAGATCAACGGGAAGGGCGGGCCGCTCCTGTCGTCCTCGACGACGTAGTCGCAGAGCACCAGGGTGCCCCCCGGCCGAAGGGCGCTCCGCAACCGGCTGAGGATCGCCACGTTGTCCTCCGGCCCCTCCTGGTGCGCGATATGGGAGTAGACCGCCACGTCGTAGGCGTCGGTGCCGAAGTCGGTGGCGTGGAAGTCGCCGTCCACACAGGTGAATCGGTCGCCCACGCCGCGCTCGGCCACCAGCCGCGTGGCCAGCTCGTTGATCGGGCCCCAGTCGAGTTGCGTCGCGCGGGCGGCCGGGTTGAGCCCCAGCCAGATCGCCGAGTAGATGCCGGAGCCGCCGCCCACGTCGAGGATGGAGATCTCCCCGGCCTCGGCGAGCCCGAGGGTCTCGGCGGCGATCCGCGCCACCGGCACCGACTGCGCCGCGATGGCCGGCACCACCTCGGCCCAGTGCGGGTTGTCGGCGACCTCGACCGCCGCGTCCCGCACCGGACCGCCGGCCCTGACCACCTCGGGCAGGTCCACCATGCCGCCCATGTGCGTCAGCTTCAGCTTGGCGAAGCTGCTCAGGTCGGCCGGCCGGCCCTCGACCAGGAACGTCGACGCCTCGGCGGTGTTGGCGTAGCGGCCGTCGTTCAGCTCGACCAGGCCCAGGCTGACCAGCCCGTCCAGGAGGGTCTGCGCCCCGCGCTCGGATATGCCCGCCAGGGACGCCAGCCGGTCGGCCGTGTCCGCGCCGCCGTCGAGATGGGTGAAGAGCGAGTGGGTCGCCGCGGCGCCGAGGATGCCGGTCGCCCAGTAGCCGTTGATGAGCCGCATAATCGCCTCGGGCGTCGGCTGGTTGTTCGTCATGCTGCCCCTTTCAGCCCTGGTGCGGGCGCGCGTGGGTGGTGAGGGCGCCACGGAGCGCGTCCGCGACCCGTTCGACCTGGTCCATGTTCAGCTCGGCGTGCATCGGTATGGCGAAGTTCCGCTCGAAGAGGTCGGCGGAGACCGGGCACCGCTGCTTGGACTCGTAGACGGGCTGGAGATGGCTCGCCCAGGTGCCGTGGCCGCAGCCGATGCCCTGGCCCCGCAGGTCGGCGGCGAGCGCCGCCCGGTCCACGCGCGGGTCCAGCGTCACCATGTAGGTCTGCCAGGCGTGGGTGCGGTCCGCCGGCACATGGGGCAGCGTGAGGAGCTCCTCGTCGCCGAGCAGCTCGCCATAGCGCGCGGCGACCGCGCTGCGGCGCTCCAACAGCTCGCCGATCCGCCGCAGTTGCACCCGCAGGATCGCGGCGGCGATATCCGACAGCTTGTAGTTGTAGCCGATCTCGGTGAACTCGGGGATCGGCAGGCCGACGATCTTCGCCTGGTCGAAGATGCTGCCGATGCCGAAGGACGACCGCACCCGCGCGTGCGCCGCGAGCGCCGGATCGGCGGTGAGCAACGCGCCCCCCTCGCCGCTGGTCGCGCCCTTGCGGCCGTGGAAGGAGAGACAGGCGACCGGCGCGAGACCGCCGGCCTCCACGCCCTGGTAGGTGGCGCCGACCGAGCAGGCCGCGTCCTCGACGAGGAAGAGACCGTGGCGCTCGGTGATCGCCCGCAGTTCGGCGTAGTCGGCCGGCAGCCCGACGGTGTCCACCGCGATCACCCCGACCGTGCGCGGGCCGACCAGGTCGGCCACCGCCCGCGGGTCGACGGTGCCGGTGTCGGCCCGCACGTCGGCGAAGACCGGCACGCCGCCGACGTAGTGCACCGCGTGCGCCGGCGCGGGGAAGGTGTAGTCGGCGACGATCACCTCGTCGCCCGGCGCCACGCCGAGCGCCAGCAGCGCCAGATGGAGCGCGACGCCGCAGTTGCTGGTCGCGACCGCGCCGCCGACGCCGTACCGTTCGGCCAGCTCGGCCTCCAGGGCCTTGCCCTGCGGGCCCTGCCCGGCCGGCCAGCCGGAGGCGAACACCTCGGCCACGGCGGCCAGTTCCTCGTCGCCCAGGCTGGCGTGCACCAGCGGGATCGGCTGGGTCGTGGTCATCTCTACGCTCCGTTCCTCGCGGCGGTACCGGCGCTCACCTGCGCCGGCGGGTCGTAGCGCAACGGGGTGATCTGGCTGACGTCGTAGCGGATGCGCAGCTCCTCGACGGCCTCCGGATCGAGACCGGCGCCGGCGGCGAAGATCTTGGTGATCTCCTCGAAGTACAGCTCGTGGTCGGGCGAGGGAAAGCTCTGGAACAGCATCCGGGCCGGCTCGTCCGTGGAGTTGCGGAAGGCGTGCGGGGTCCCCGACGGCACGAACATGCTGCTGCCGGGGCCGGCGTGGACGACCCGGTCGCCGTCGGCCGACTCCCAGTCCTGCCAGCCCTCCTCGGTCCGCTTGACCGGCTCGAACGCCAGCAGGTCCAACTCGCCTTCGAGCACGTAGAAGAACTCCTGCGCGTGGTGGTGGCTGTGCGCGCCCACGTCGAACCCGGGCGGGACGACCACCTCGAATATGGATATCGCGGAGCCGTCCGACTCGGTGGCCTTGAAGGTGACGTCCTGGGTCGGTGTCGTCAGGCGTCGTCCCTGACCTGGCGGAAGAATGAGGCCGCTCATCTGATGCGCTTTCTTGGTCGCTGGATTCGGGAGAGGGCGCACGCGCCGCCGCGACGGCGCGTGGGGGCCGGGGTGCGGCGCCACCCCGGCGGGGTCAACCGGCCTCGCCTGGCGCGTCGACGGCCCAGGTGCCCAGCGCCATCTCGGCGGTGATGCCGGGCCCGAAGCCGGCGACCACGCCGGTGGCCCCCGCCATCGGGGGCTCCTCGTCGAAGAGCCTGCGGAGCGCGTCGAGCACGACGGCGCTGGCGATGTTCCCGTACTCGGTCAGCGTCGCCCAGCTGTGCCGGAACATCTTCCGGTCGACGTCGAGGAACTTGCTCAGGTCGTCCAGGATGCGTGGCCCGCCCGCGTGCACGATGTAGAAGTCGAGGTTGCGGACGTCCCATCCGTGGTCGGTCGCCAGATCCCGCATCACCGGGGCGAGGGGCTCCATCGTCCCCGGCACGCGGCGGTCCAGCTGGAAGTGGAAGCCGGTGGACCGCACCGCGTAGGAGATCCAGTCCTCGGTGTTCGGGATCAGATAGGAGGCGTTGCGCTCCAGCGCGACGCCGGTGCCCCCGTGGCCGCGTACGACGGCGGCGGCGACCGCGTCACCGAACAGCCCGTCGGAGAGCAGCGAACCGACCCCGTCGTCCTCGGGCTGGTAGCAGAGCGAGCACAGTTCGCAGGAGACGATCAGCACGTTGCTGCCGGGGTAGGCCAGGCAGAAGTCGTGCGCCCGGTTGATGGCCGCGCCGCCAGCGGCACAGCCGAGTTGGGCGATGGGGATCTGCCGGGTGTCGGAGCGGAACCCCATGACGTTGATCAACCACGCCGTCAGCGACGGCATCAGGAACCCGGTGCAGGACACATAGATGATCGCGTCGATGTCCCTGGCGGTCACCTCGGCGTTGGCCAGGGCCTCTTCGATGACCTGGGGGCAGCGGTTCTTGGACTCGACCTCGTAGACCCGGTTGCGCTCCTCGAAGCCCGGGTGGCTGAGCGTCTGCTCGATGGGCTGGACGAGGTGTCGCTTCTTCACCCCGGTGTTCTGGATCAGGCGAAGTGCCAGCGGGAGCTGCGGCTTTCCGGCGTGTACTCTTTCGGCAAATTCCAGAGTTTCTTCCATGGTGATGGTGTATTCCGGCACACTCACCGACGGCTTGCATAGCCTTGGCATGTCTAGAATCTACTTTCTTTGGAGTCTACCTTTTGCGTGAGAGTCTTTCTCGCAGTCTTCCGATGCTGCGGACCATCCGCAGCACGTCAGCTGTAACGCCGTTACGGAGATGCATTTCCGGAGTGCTCCACCGAGAACTCGCGGGCGGTTTCCCGGAAATGCAAACGGGACCGTGGCTCCTGTCGCCGGTGTCGGTCGGTTGGCTGTCCCCGAGGGTTTTCCGGGGCCCGGAGTCCTGCGGGCACGCGGAGGTCTTCGGGCACACGAGGAGCGGGACGGCGAAAGGGCCGGCCTCGTCGGCCGGTCGCCGCCCCGCGGGTTGGACTGGTGGGTCGCGCTGATCCCCCCTGGTGGGAGGGAGGTCATGGCAGGTGCGACGCGCTCGCGCCATGACAGGTGGCCGCCGGGGCCGCACGCCCGTGGACCTCGGGTGAACGGCGGGGAGACCACGGGGCCCCACGGCCACGGGCATGGCACGGGAACGCGCGCCGGGCGCGCCAATTCCCGGGGAGCCCGGGAGTTGGTGGGAATTACCCCGCTCCGGCGAGGTGATCTCCGCCTCGGTCGCCCAAGTGCCCGGCGGGCGAATGGAATTGAGGCATGTGCCGGGGGCATAAGGGCGGAGTCAGGGTTACCAGTATATTTATATGTTCTTCAGTGCAGGGTGTCAAGACTCTTCTGTGGCTCCTGTGTCTTCGGTTGACTCATGTGGCCCTCCAGCCAACCGGTTCACAAGATCGGAGGGGTTCACGGGTCGCTGAGGCGCAAGGGGTTGCCCCGGGAAACCGTCGAATAAACCGACCCCGTGCCCCCACTTCGGCCGAAGCGGGGGCACGGGGTCGGCGTGGGCGCTGGAAACGGCGTCGTGTCCGAATCGCGGAGACGGCGGAGATCGCGAAGATGACGGAGACATCCGGTGACGCGGGCCATGGGCCCGGTCGGCTCGGGCACACTCCCGGTGGGTGACGCGGCGACAGCGGGAGGAGGGCGAACCGCCGATGTCACGCGCGGTCGGGACCGAAGGGACCAACGCGGCTCACGCGGTGGGAGGTTGTCGGTGGGGTAGGCTAACGTCCCTCCTTGGCCAACTCGTCGAGCGTCGCCGAGACGTCCTCGGGGTGGTAGTAGGCGCGGCCGGTGTAGGTGTAGCGCCGCCATCGGTACTTGTGGGCGTACCGGTAGATCGTGCCCTTGGGAATGTGCCAGACGCCGGCTATGTCGTCGGCGGTGAGGCCGGCAACCGCGCTCTTACCGTTCAAGCACGTTCTCCTTGCCTTGTGCGTATCTGGCGGGCAAGCCTGGTCCACCAGGTGACGGGCCATGAGTGGCTGGGGGAGACGGTGCAGACGATCTCGGATGGCAGTACGTCGTCCTGACGCCGTATCAGGGCGACCAACTCGCCCGCGCAGCCGTCGTCGGGGCAGCCGCCGATCGGGACACGGCGGACGTTGTTCGGGTAGGCGATGTTGCGTGCTCGGCGGGTGAGATCCCGGATCTCGTCCACCATGTCGCCGGCGGCGGGATGGCGGGCCAGCCATTCGATGTGGCGGCCCAGAAAGCGTGCGAGAGTCGGTATGTCCCGGGTCGGCGGCGCCAGTCGGCGTTCTTCGGCGACCAGTCCGCCCCAAGAGGCCAGCACGTTGCGGATCGTGGATCGTATCTCGGCGGCGGCGGGATTCATCGAGTCGTTTGTGGCGCTCTTACGAGGGGCTTTTCGTATAACGCGTACCACTTCGGGGCCCGAGCCCCGGTGGCAGTCGGAGTACAACGTCGGTAATTGCAGCAAATCATGTGCGAGGCGTTTTCGGCAGGCCGGGCATAAGAAGACCCCTTCGCCTGCCCTTGTTCTGCTGTCCCCCGCGGCTGTATTTCGTGTGCTTCGGCATGATGTGGATCGACATAGCTCGCTTGGCACAGCCCTCCCCCTCCAGCGTGCATGACTACGGCCGGTCAACCGCGGACTGGTGCTGCATGCCCCACTGGCGCGCGGGACGCTGGCAAAACTGTGATCGGACCGTACAACGGCCGCGAACTCGCCGTGCGTAGAAGGGCTGACCCACGATCTTCGAGACTGACGGACCTCGTCAAGGGGGGCCAGACAGTTGCTACTGGGTGTGGCACCCGATGCCGCCTCCGTGACCCCGGGCCCTTGTTTCCCCCCTCTTTGTGGGCTTTTTTGAGGAATTGACCGCTGCCTGACGGGCCGTGGCGGAAAGTAGTGATGTGAGCGCGGCCCGGAGGTCGCCGGGTTCGGCCACCTGCCTGGGAGCGAGCGGTTCCGCTTGTGGTGACGCGGCGCCGTGCCGCCGGCGGCGTCGACTCGGCCGGGGTCCGGGAGGGTGAGAGGGGGTGTGACGCTCCTCGGAACGGGGCGAACTGGCCGCCCGCACCCGTAGTCACCTGCGGAGACGAGGCCCGCGATGCGGTCGGCGACGCGGTTGTCGCATCATCGGATGGCACACGAGCTTTAGGGAATCTTTGCCTGAGGAATCGCTTCACCATTGCTGAGATCTCATACTAAGTCCCGTTACTGGCAGGAGAGTTGGCGCAGGGCGGGTGATCGGGTACTTCGGCCGCGCGGCCGTCGGGGGGCCGGCGCCGGCCGCCTTGGCCGTCACGCCGGGTGGGGGTGGCGGGACCGGGCTCCCGTCGAGGGTGGGGCGAGCCTCTTCGCCGGCCTATTACCGCACTTATCGAGCCCCTTTCCCCACGGTTCCCGATAGTTTCCGACGGCTCCTGCCGGGTTTTCCGCGGGGGCCTTTGGGTTCCTCGCCGGCGCCCGCTCGGTTCTTCTCTCGTTCTCCTCCCGTTTTTTTCCGCGCTTCCCAGCGGGAAAGCCCTCCGCCCGCCGATCGCTACCGCGAATTCCCCCGAGGCGGGCGCCGGTGGCACCCGGGGTCAACGCGGGGGCCGCTCGGCGGCGTCGAGCGCGGGGGCGAGCACGGCCAGTGCCGCTCTCAGCCCGTCGGGCAGTGATCCGGTGGCCACCACCAGCCCCTCGGCGGCCGGCGTGATCCAGGCGCGCACCGCGACCCGGACGGCGGCGGCCACCCCGGCGGCGAGCACCCGGCTCCGCACCCCGCCCGCGTCGGGCGCGCGCGCCGCGATCGCCTCGGCGAGCGGCTCCTCAAGCGAGCTCGCCGCATCCGCGTAACAGGCCCGGAGGTGGGGGCTGTTGGCGAGCAGCCGCAGGAACTCCCGGCCGTGGCCAGGGGGGTCGGTGTACTGCGCCACCACGGCCTCGATGACCGCCTCGGCGAGGCCGATCCCGGCCGGCGCCGACGCCACGGCGCCCGCGACACGGGCGTCCCGGTCGGCGAGGACGGCGGCGACGATGGCCTCCTCGCGGCTGGAGAAGTAGTTGTTGTACGTCCTCGGCGAGACGCCGGCGGCCCTGGCGATGTCGTCGACGCGGACCTGTTCGGGGCCGTGCTCCAGCGCCAGGCGCAGCGCGGCGGTGCGCAGCGCCTCCCTGGTGGCCCGCTTCTTCCGCTCGCGAAGCCCCGGGTCGCGGTTGCCTGTCACGCGCCCAGCATGCCAGCGAAGGTGCGTGGACGCAATATTGCGCGCACGCAAGTTTTGGGCGTACGGTCTCCTCCCGTCCAGATGAGAGAAGGGACCTTCGACATGCGGGCCAGAGGAATGACCTATGACACCGGCTTCGTGCGGCAGGGCGGCAGCTCGCGCCCGACCTTCGATCCGGCGCGCGTCGCCAGGGAGTTGGCGATCATCAGGGACGATCTGCACTGCACCGCCGTGCAGATCACCGGCGGCGATCCGGACCGGCTGGAGCTGGCGGCGCGCGCCGCCGCCCGACTCGGCCTTGAGGTCTGGTTCTCGCCCTACCCGCTCGAACTGGACGCCGAGGCGATGCTGGCCCTCTTCGCCGACTGCGCGGCCAGGGCCGAGCGGCTGCGCGCCGAAGGGGCCGAGGTGGTGCTGGTGGCCGGGGTCGAACTCACCCTGATGAACCGGGGGTTCGTGGAGGGCGACAGCGTGGCGGAGCGACTCGCCCGGCTGTTGGCGGATCCCGGGCGCAGGGCCGAGCGGATCGCCGAGGCGAGCGAGCGGCTCAACGCCTTCCTGCGGCGCTCCGTCCGCCTGGTGCGCCGCACGTTCCACGGCCCCGTCACCTATGCGGCGATCCCCTTCGAGCGGGTCGACTGGGAGCTGTTCGACATCGTCGCCGTCGAGCTCATCCGCTCGGCCGAGGTGGCCGACCGGTTCCGGGACGGTGTGCGATCCCTCGTCGCCGGCGGCAAACCGGTCGCGATCACCGGGTTCGGCACCGCCACCTGGCGCGGCGCGGCCGACCGCGCGCCGCGCAGCATGGAGATCCTGGAACACGACGCGGCCGGCGAACCCGTCAGGCTGACCGGCCCCTTCGACCGCGACGAGGCGGGACAGGCCGCCTACCTGCGCGAACTGCTGGAGATCTTCGAGGCCGAGGGCGTCGACGCGACATTCGTCTTCCTCTTCGCCCTCGACAACCTGCCGCACCGCCCCGACGGCGACCCCCGGCTCGACCTTGACCTCGCGAGCCTCGGCATCGTCAAGGTCCTCGCGCAGGGGCACGGCACCACCTACCCCGGCCTGCCCTGGGAGCCGAAGGCCGCGTTCGCCGCCGTCGCCGAGAGCTACGGGGGCGGATGAGGCGCCGGGTTCACGCCGGGTAGGGGCGGGCGGCGCGCGCGTCGCGCAGGGCGAGCGCCCACCAGCCGAGCTCGTCCAGCAGCACCCTGGCGGCGGTGGCCGCGTCCTGGTCACCGGCGTCGCCGAAGTCGTCCCAGGGGCCGTGGTCCCGCGCGCTGGACCGGTGGAAGCTGACGGTGTTCCGCACGGTGGTGGCGCTGAGCTCGGCGAACACCTGCCGCAGGTGCTCGGCCGCCCGCAGCCCGCCGGACAGCCCGCCGTAGGAGACCAGCCCGACGGGCTTGCCCTGCCACTCCTCGTGGTGCCAGTCGATGGCCGTCTTCAGCGCCGCCGGATAGCTGTGGTTGTACTCGGGCGTCACCACGACGAAGGCGTCGGCGGCGGCGAGCCGGGGCGTGATCTCGGCGAGCGCCTCCCTGGTCGCCCGCGGCGGGTTCGCCGAGAGCCTGTCGGACAGCTCATGGTCCGCCAGGTCGAGCAGGCCGACGTCGAACTCCTTCTGCTCGCGGGCCCGTTCGGCGAACCAGGAGGCCACCGCCGAGCCGACCCGGCCCTCCCGCACGCTTCCGATGATCACTTCGAGACGAATCTGCTGGTCCACCACGGTCCCATCTCCTCCTTGGCTGCGACGGCCACGCCCCGACGACTTCGAGCGGCGCCACGACAGCACGGTAGAAGTTCAACCGTGGTTGAAGTCAACCGGCCGCGGGGGCCGCTCAGCGAGTCGGCGGCGGCAGATGGCCGACCAGGCGCTCCAGCCGCTTGGTGAGGCTCGGATGGGTGCTCAGCAGCGACTCCGCCGTGCCGGCCCGGCCGGCGGCGGCCACCACATACGGGCTGACCGGCATCGGCACGACCAGCCACGGCATGGTCAGCACGCCGGCGACCACGATCGCGCAGAGGCAGAGGAAGATGAGCAGCACCACGCCACCGCCGATACGGACGCCGCCCCGGCCTCAACCGGTGAGCAGGGCGCCCGAGATGAGCAGCACGCCGGCGGCGACCGCGATCAGGCCGTGCCGAACCCAGCGGAGCTTGATCGACGCGATCCGGCTGTTGAACTCCAGGGCCTTGACCAGCCGGGCCTCGGACGCCGCTTCGGTGGCCGTCAGCGCCTGGCGCAACTCCCCCCGCCGCGCCGCCCGGTGGATGTCGCCGAAGTAGGTCAGCGGCGCTTCCGACGTCCAGTCGTCCGGCCCGAAGCGCGGCGCCACGGCCAGCAGGAACGCGGCCAGCGCCACGATCAGGGCCAGCACGCCGAACCACCACGACACCCGGCCGGCAACGGCCAGGGAGCCGGGCGACCAGTCGCCGCTCGTCGTCATCCCGCCGAACAGCCCGGCGCCGAGCCCGAGCGCCGCCACCAGCAGGGCCGCCTTGGAGTCGGCCCTGGCGATCTCCACCCGGACCTCCCTGAGCAACTGCTCCGCCAGATCGTTCGGGAACTCCCGGGTCATCGGGGGCCGCCTTCCGGGTCCCGCCCCGCCGTGCGCCCGCCCCGCCCCGCCGCGCCGCCCGGCCCGGGCCTGGCGCTGCCCGCCGGCTTCGCCTCCGGCGCCGTCATGGCCGCTCACCCCGGCTCCGCCGCTGGCCGACGATCTTGTCACGCATGACGACATCCCCGCCGACCCGGCCACCCGGGACGCCATGGACGTCCCCGGCCACACAGCCGCCGCGAGACGCCGCAGCCGTAGCCGTCTCAGGCGCCTCGACGGCCGCCCGGCCGGGCTCGGCCCCGGCCGGCTCCGGGGTGTCCCTCGTCCGCTCCCCGGCCCGGGGGGCGCCCACCCCGTACACCCAGCCGCGCACCAGCCCCTCCTTCCCCGGCACGGTGATCGGCTGGAACGCGTCACTACGGATGCCACGGTGGTCGTGACGTGCCACGCCCTGGAACACCGCGTCGGAGACACACAGCAGCGCGTCCTCCAGGCCGGCGGGTCGGCCCCTGCGGCGGCGCAGCGCCTCCCGCAGCGGGTCGCCGTCCAGCAGCCGGAACGCCTGGTCCAGGTCCCGACCGACCGCTCCCCCCAGCACGCCTGGCCCCTCGTCCAGCGCGACCTCGCCCGCCGCCAGCACCACGCGCAGCCGCACCCGGGCGCTCTCGTCCGCCAGCCGGTTGTAGGCGTGCAGCCGCGCCGGGATCTCGGCGAGCACGGCGCGCAGCAGACCCACCTTCGACACGCCCGCGCTCACCAGCACCAGGACGCCGTCGCCACGGTCCTCCACGCGGTGGTCGGCCGTGCCCACCTCGGCGGCCTCCAGGGCGTACGCGACCGTCTCGTACATCTGGCGCCGCCGCACCCGCCGGACCACGTCGTCGCCCCGGCCCGAGCCCTTGATATCGACCAACAGGATGTTCTGGCGCGGTGGTTCCGCCACGTCGGGCCCCTCCCTCTCGCCGGGCCCGCTGGAGCGGGCGCCGTTTCGCTGTGGGAAGAGCAGCGTGGCGGCGGGAGTGGGTTCGCCTCTAGGGAAAGGGACGCAGACGAACTGTGACCGATGACGCACAACGAGGCGCGGGCCGCGGCCCGTCGGTCAGATCCTGCCCTCGTCGCCCACGATCCGGCGCAGCACCTCGGGCCGGCGTAACCACATCTTCCGCCGCGCGGTCACGAGCACGCCGCTGGCGCGGAGCTCCGCCAGCAGCCGCACGATCGCCTCCCGCGAAGCGCCGACCGACCCGGCCAGCTCCTGCTGGCTCAGCGGCACCGTCAACAACAGCCCGGCCTCGGTGCGTTCGCTGTGCGAACGAGCCAGATCGAGCAGGAGCACCGCCAACCGCTCCCGCACGGTCAGCGAGGCCAGCTCAAGCGCCCTGCGGTCGCCGGCCCTGACCCGGTCGACCAGCAGCGCGCTGAGCTTGCGGTGCGCGCCGGGGCGCCGGGCGAGGAAGTCGAGGAAGCCCTCCCGGCTGACCAGCACACACTCGGCCGCCTCCAACGTGGTCACCGTCGCCGACCTGACGCGCCCCGTCAACGCCGCCGACTCCCCGACCACGTCCCCGGGACGCCGCAGCGCCAGCAGCGCCACATAGCCGTTGGGGGAGCCGGCCGTCACCATCAGGCGGCCCCTGACGATGAGTTGCACATGGGAAGACGGGTCGTGCTCCCTGATGACCTCGGTGCGCGCCTTGTAGGCGACCTTGGGGCCCAGCGCGAGCAGTTCCGCCCGCTCCCCGTCCTCCAGGCAGGCGAGAAAGGGGACACGGTCCTGGAAGAAGGGAACCCTGACACCCTCCGACGGTGTGCTCCCGTCCATTGAGCCCCCGTGGTGATCGATTGACGCAGTGTAGCGAAATCACGCCATCCGGTGGCCTTCCCCGCCAACCCTCCGTCGTCTCCTCCCCTCCGTCTCCTACCATCGGCCCGTGGCCCTCTTCACCGTCGAACGCCGGTCGTCGCTGCCGGCCGACGAGGCGTGGCGGCGTCTCACGGACTGGCGGCTGCACGCCGCCCACACGCCGCTGACCAGGATCGCCGTCCGGCCGCCAGGAGAGACCAGGACCGGCACCACCGTCGTCGCCCGCACCGGCATCGGACGGGCCGCCTTCGACGATCCGATGGACGTCGTGCGCTGGCAGCCGCCCACCGAACACCGGCCCGGCGTCTGCCGGTTGGAGAAACGCGGCCGGGTCGTCGCCGGCTGGGCCGAGATCGAGGTGCGGCCCGAGGCCGACGGGTCAGCTGTCGTCTGGCGGGAGGAGGCGCGCGTCCGAGGGATGCCGCGACGCCTGCTCGACGCCCCCACCGCCTGGGCCGGCCGGCTGCTCTTCGGCCGCCTCGTCCGCGCCCTGCTCCGCGACCCCTGACCGCCCGGCCGACGCCGACGCCCCGCCGTCCGGCCTGCCCTTCGCGCGCAGCCGCCCCACCAGCCAGCCGCCCCCGACGACCAGGCCGACGGCGACGACCTGGCCGCCCTGGTAGTAGCCCGTCACCCGGTCACCCCCCGGGCCGGGCAATTCGAAGTGCGCCCAGAGCGCGAAGCCCGCCCCGAGGACGACCAGCACGGCGGCCCCGACCGGCCCCAACCCGGCCCACCACGGCAGGTAGGGATCGTCCCACCCGCTCTCGCGGCCGGTGGTCGTCCCCTGATCGGGCACCTCGGCGGCCACCCCTACCACCCCACCGCATAGGACCGCTTCTCCACCAGCTCGCCGTCCTTGAAGCAGAACCGGAAGACGAACGCCTCGTCGCTGTCCTCGGGTTGGTCGCTCGACAGCAGCACCAGACAGTCGGCGCCCGCCGGCTTCGGCGGGCCGTCGTCCTCCAGGTCGGTGAGCATGAACGAACTGTCCGGCAGCCGCTCCCGCAGCGCCGCCTCGTTCTCACCGATCCGGGCGGCCTCGTAGACCTCCGGGTCGATCATCGTCTTGGTGGCCTCCCGAATCCCCCAGTACGCCAGCACCCCGATGCCCACCACTCCCAGCAGGAGGGCTCCGCATCCGATGGCGCAGGCCCGCCTTCCGCGTCTCAGTCCCTGTCCCATGGCTCTGTCGAACTCCCCCTGCCGATGCGGCGATCCGGCCCAGTCGATGACCGCTCCACCGTCGCCCACCGCCCCAGCGGGCCGCTGTCGCCGAAAGTCGTCCACCGCCTCGACGAAAGGCGCGCCCGCGTCCGGCGCGGGCCGGTTCGGCGGCCCGTAGGGGAGCAGCCCGGCGATCCGGAAGCCGCCATCGGCCGTCGGCCCGGCGTGCACCATGCCGCCGACCAGCCGCGCCCGTTCCCCGATACCGGTCAACCCCTGGCCGCCGCTCACCACATCCGCGCCCGAAGCCCCTTCGACCAGCGGCCCGTTGGCGATCTCGACCACCAACGCGTCCGGCTCGTACCGCAGTTCCACGGTGACGGGAGCCCCAGGAGCGTGCTTGAGCGCGTTGGTCAACGCCTCCTGGGCGACCCGGTAGGCGGCCTGCTCCCCGGCCGGGGCGAGCGGACGCTCCTCGCCCGCCCGCCGCAGCGCCACCTCAGCCCCCGCCTGCCGCGCCGCCGCCACCAGCTCCTCGATCCCGCCGGTGCCCCGGCCCTCCGAGGCACCGCCGTCCGGCTCCCCCTCGTGCAACACCCCCACGGCGTCCCGCAGTTCCCGCAGCGCCGTGGCCGACGCCTCCCGCAGCACCACCACCTTCTCGCGCTGCCCGACCGTCAGGGACGGATCGACCTCCAGCGCGCCGGTGCGCAGCGAGATCAGCGCCAGCTGATGGCCGAGGCTGTCGTGCATGTCCTGCGCGATCCGCTGCCGCTCCCGCAACCTGGCGTGCGCCGCGATCAGTTCACGCTCCCGCAGCAGCTGGGCGTTGTGCTCGTGCAACGCGCGCAGCAGCGTCCGGCGTTGGCCCCGGTAGCGGTTGACCACACCCGGCAGCACGGTGGTGGTCAGGTACGCCAGCACGACGAAGAGGAGCGCTCGAGGCTCCAGGGCCATCCGGGGCTCGCCGACCGCCGTCAGCGCGCTGTGCAGACCACAGGAGGCGGCGAACGCCCCGACCACCCGCCTGGGTTCGACGATCCGCCGCCCCGCCGACCAGCCCGCCAGCACCAGCATGAGCCAGAAGACGCCGAACGCCCCGGTGAGCGCGCCGGCGACCACCAGCACCCCGCCGGGGACGAACCGCCGCAGCAGGGAGAGCACGGCCGCCACCACCGCCCCGACCACCATCGCCGCCACCCCGTACCGGGTGAGGCCGACTCCCGCCACCAGCGCGTTGATCGCCGCCAGCACGACCTCGCCGGCCGTCCGCCGCCCCGACCAGGCGCCGACCCCCTTCGCCAACAGGCGTTGCCAGGCGCCTTCGGCCCATGTCCTTCGCTGCACGCCCTCACCGTAGAGCCCGACGCCGCGCGGCACGGCAGCCGATCGGCTACGTCGGCAACGACCAACGGATGACGGCACCTTCGCCTCGCGTATCGTGAACCGCGCCGTCCCCACCGGGACGCGCCGGCCGACGCGCCGAGCACCGCCGCCAGAGCCGGGGGAGAGCGCCGTGATCAGGGTCATCGTCGCGGACGACGAGCCGCTCATCAGGGCGGGCATCAGGATGATCCTCACCTCCGCCGACGACATCGACGTCGTCGCCGAGGCCGGGAACGGCCGCGAGGCGGTCGAACTCGTCCGCCTACACGCTGTGGACGTGGCCCTGCTCGACATCCGGATGCCGCTGCTCGACGGCCTCGCCGCGCTGGCCGAACTGCGCCGGATCGCGCCGACCGTGCGCACCCTGATCCTCACCACCTTCGGCGAGCGCGACAACGTACTGCGCGCGCTGGGCGAGGGCGGCGCCGGTTTCCTCCTCAAGGACGCGGCCCCCGGCGAACTCATCCGCGCCGTGCGCGCCGCCGCCGCCGGCGACGCGTTCCTCTCCCCCGGCGTCACGCGGCATGTCGTCGACTCCCTGGCCACCGGCCCCGGCGGCGCCGCCGGCGCCCGCAGGGACGCGGCGCGCCGCCGCCTCCAGGCGCTGAGCGCCCGCGAGTTGGAGGTGCTCGCCCTCCTGGGCGAGGGCCTCTCCAACGCCGACGCCGGCCAGCGCATCCATGTCAGCGAGGCCACGGTGAAGACCTATGTCAGCCGCATCCTGACCAAGCTGGAATGCGACAACCGCGTCCAGGCCGCCCTCCTCGCCCGCGACGCCGACCTCGACCCCCACGCCTGACCGGGGTGCCAACGGTGGCGGGGGAGATGGCTGGACGACGGGTGTTGCGGCATCGCTGGCGGTTCGCCGGGTGGCTGCTGTCGGCGGTGACGGCGATCGTCTGTGGCGGCCTGAACGCCTGGGCGTCCACCCGGGATCGGGGCCCCTTCGCGCCCGAGACGTCGGTGAGCGCGACCGAGTACGCGCTGTGGACGGTGCTGACCGTGGCCTGTCTGCGGATCGCGTCGCGGCGGATGGTGCTGACCGACGAGGGCGCGGTGCTGGTCGGTTCGGTCAGGAACCGGCGGGTGCGCTGGGCGGATGTCGTCGAGGTGGAACTCGCGCAGCGCACCGGTAGCACCCAGCCGGGCGGCCGATGGCGGATCGCGTTGCGCATGCGCGACGACACGGCCCGCTGGGTGCCGTCGTTCGTCCATGGCGCGATGGGGCTCCACCGGGCCCCCGAGTTCGGCCCCGGCGACCGGGGCCGCTACGGCCAGGTCTTCCACCAGGCGCCACCGCACGCCCCACGCGAACTGGCCCGCCTGCACGGTGCGCTGCGCGCCGCCTGGCTCCGGGCCGGCGGCGTCCCCCAACCCCCGCCACCACCCCGCCGCCGGGCCGACCGGCTCAGGTAGCGGGCAACTGGACGCTGATCCCGGCGTCGGCGGCTTCCAGGGCTTCCTGGATGGCCTGGTTCTCGGTGAGGGTGGTGATGGGGGCCCAGCGGGCGTGGGGGTGGGTGTCCTCGGTGGCGTCGGGGACGGTGTCGTGGACGCCGCCGTCGAGCACCCAGAGTTCGCCGTCGTTGTCCGGGCCGATGGAGCGGACGGTCCAGGCGCGGGTGATGTCGGCGAGGTGTCCGGTCTGGCGGGCGAGGGTGAGCCTGCCTGTGAGGGCGAGGTTGCCGTGGTTGGGGACGGTTGCCTGCGGCAGTTGGTCGCGGTGGAGGAGGACGTATCCGTTGCGGGTGATGACGAGGACGATGACCTGCTGGGACATGTTCGGTTCTTTCTGTTGTCGTTCAGGTGTAGGAGGCGTCGGGGCGTTCGCCGTTGACGAGGACGGGCACGCGGCGCCGCTGCGCGGCGGCGGTGAGGGCGTATCGGACGATCGGGGGTGGTTCATGCAGCTCGCGTAGCGGGAGCCAGCCGGCGTTGGCGGGGAGGTGCTTGTGCGCGCCGGCGGGGACGGTGGGGGTGTGTCCGCCGTCGAGCACATAGGTGAGGGACACCGGGTCGGCGTGGGTGACGCTGATCGCGTAGGCGTCGGTGACGCCTCGGTCGTAGCCGGTGGTGTCCATCAACGTCTGCCGGGCGGTGAGGACGGGACATCTGCCGGGCGGGACCGTGCCGTTGGGCAGCGTCCAGCCGTCAGGTCCTTGGACCATGAGGAGGTGGCCGTCCCGGGTGGTGGCCAGCACCATAAAGGTGGTGTTCACGAAGTGGTGTTCCCTGGTGGTCAGTTGAGGGCGATGAGATAGCCGGTCAGGGCGGTGCACAGGCACATCAGCCCGACGAAGGCGGGTCCGAAGGCCCGGTCCAGGAACGCGACCACCGGCTTCTGCGGCGCCGGCCCCGGGCTCTCGTCCTCGTGCCGACGGCGGACCACCCGCCAGTGCTTCTCGGCTCGCGCGAGAAACAACTCGTGCCCCGGCTCCTGGGCCGTGTGTTGGATCGCCCAAACGGCGACGGGATGCGCGTCGTCGTCGAACAGCGGCGAACGGGCGGTGCACGTCATGCACTCCACGCCGTAGATGCCATCCGGCGCCCCGGGCCCGTGCTCGTCGGTGAGCACCCAGTCCGCACCCCTGATGATCGGACTGCCGGTCACGACGCCGCACCAGCCTCGAACCGGTAGGCCCGCGTGATGTGTTCGCGATAGGCGAGGTGATCCGGATGCAGGGCCAGGTGTTGAACGGCCCACTCCGCCCCGTCCTCCACGTCCTGCCCCTTCGGCCCGAAGAACCCGCAGGCCACGCACGCCATGACGAACAAGGTGGCTTCGCCGTCGTCCAGCACGAGCGTGAGGCCCGGCGAGTCGCAACCGCGCAACGTCACGGCAACCCCCCGCTTTTGATGCTTAGTTGACCTCGCTCGCCGCGTTCCGCGCCCGAAGCCGAGCGAGCAACTCCGCGTGCTGGTCGTGCTCCACGTCTTCGGGGCTTTCCTGAGGGGGCGCATCAGCGATCTCGGAGGTGGCGGTGGTCTCCTGTGGCGTGGTCACAAGGAGCCCCCCGCAGCACGCATGTGGCCCAAACGAGGGCTGACCTTCCGCATGGTGCACACCGCCTGAGGACGGCGCGCGACTTGGTTGAGCATCAGATGGCTCCGAGGGGTGCAGTGGATCGATGCGACCACCCTGGCGACTCCTACCCTGCGGCGGCAGTATGTGTCAGCTCCCAGGTGCCTCTTCGGATTCACACAGTGTGTGATCGGCTGTTCACTAGGATGGGGCTCCTCGACCGTTAGGGGGTTCTCCTTGGAGCCGAACACGCTGCTCGATGCCCTGTTGGACGAAGCGGGTATCTCGCACCTCGGTCTGGCGGCACGCGTCAATCGACTGGGCAGTCTGCGTGGACTGGAACTTCGCTATGACAACACTTCGGTGATCCGTTGGCTCAAGGGGCAACGCCCGCGTGGCCAGGTGCCGGACGTGATCTGTGAAATTCTTTCGAGTGTGCTCCAGCGCACCATCTCGCTGGATGACATCGGAATGACAGGTCAGCATGTCAGTTCGAAATCCCAGCCGTCTTTGAACGCCTTTGTCGATCGGGCAGCTGCGCTGTGGCGTGCAGATGAGCAGCGGCGAGTGGAATCCTTCGCGGTCAAGAAGGGGACGGATGCTATTGCTCCCGTATGGGAGTGGGAGAACCCGCCCGAAGACCTCGATGTAGGGCGGAAGGGTTCGCTGAGCGTCGATTCCTGTGATGTTGCCCTGCTGCGCACTGCTCGCACTCACTACGAGCAAATGTACCGAAAAGTGGGTGGTGTTGCCACCAGAAGTCGAATTGCTCAGTTTCTCTTTAGTCAAGTCATGCCACTGCTTCGTGGCACTTACTCTGACCGTATGGGGCGAGAGCTTCATCGCGCTGTGGGTGGACTGGTCGCGGTGGCCGGCATCTGTTCCTATGACTCCGACGCTCAGGGGTACGCGCAGAGATACTTCCACCAGGCATTGCGGCTTGCTAAGGCGTCCGGTGATCGCCAGTTTGGGGCCTATGTCATGGTGCTCATGGTGAATCAGGCCGTGTATTTGCGAGATTATCGGTTGGCAGTTGCTTTCGCGGAGGCGGGTCTACGGGCAGCGGGGGCGCGGATCTCTCCGGCCTTGGCTACGGACCTTTATGCCATGCAAGCCAAAGCATTTGCCAGGATGGGAGATCAATCAGCGGCGCATCGCTGTATGCGGCGATCGGAGATGACGGTCGGCAGGATCCGGCCTTCAGAAGAACCCGCTGAGACAGGTTACGTTCAGCCTGGACTCATTGAGGCGCACTTCGCCGAAGCGCTCATGAGCCTCGGGGACACGGTGCCTGCCCAGGAATACGCGCTGGAGGCTGTGCGCACGCAGGCTCATTTTCGGGGCCGGGTCCATCGATTGGCTACCTTCGCTCGTACCCAGTCGGCTGCTGGTGAGGTTGAGGGCGCGGCGAGGACCGCCCTCGAAATGGTGGATGCGGCCAGAGGCATGGAATCTCGACGCCTACGGGAGCGATTGGTGTCAGTGCGCAATACGCTGTCCCAACACGAGGCCAGGGCCGCGCGCGGTGTGGTCGAGTTGATCGATGAGACCCTCCTGGTTCCCTTCGGCTAGCCGAAGGCCGCTGGGGTGGGTCCTGTTCTATCTGATGGAGAGGCACGTTGTGTTGTGGAAGAACCTGAGTGAGAAGCCCGTCTATAGCAATCCCTGGCTGCGGGTGAACCTTGCCGATGTGGAGTTGCCGAGTGGGCGGCATCTGGACCACTACGTCATTCGGCAGCGGCCGGTGGCGTTGGCGACGGCGGTGAACGACGCCGACGAGGTGCTGTTGTTGTGGCGGCATCGATTCATCACGGGCACCTGGGGGTGGGAGATCGCTGCCGGCGTGGTCGAGGACGGCGAGAGCGTCGAGGCTGCCGCTGCCAGGGAGATGGAGGAAGAGACCGGCTGGCGTCCGAGTGGACCGTTGCGGCATCTGTTGACGGTGGAGCCGTCCAACGGGTTGAGCGACGCGGTGCACCATGTCTACTGGGCCGATGGGGCGAAACACGTTGGGCACCCGCAGGACGACTTCGAATCCGAGAAACGCGCCTGGGTTCCTTTGCGGGATGTTCCGGAGCTGATTGCCAGGGGCGAGGTGCGTTCGGCCAACGCGGTCGCCGGGCTGCTGCTGCTTCACCATCTGAAGACTGCATCTTGACCGGTGCCGTCCGCTTGGTCAGTCGACGCGGAGCCGGTACGCACCGTCCGCCCACCGGTCCAACTCGGCCCTGACACAGGCCGGTTCGATGGGTACCCCGCTGTCGGCCGTTTCCAGGTACTGAAGGTAGGACGAGGCGCCCTAGACGTCGAGGCCCAAGCGGTCGGCGAGTGCGCTGATGGGCGAAGTCCGGCGGCGTTCACGGATCCGCAGTTCGGCTGCCACCCGCCGCGCCGTGGCGTGGTAACGCATCCATTCCGGCGCCTCCCGTTCCGCGTTCAGCAGCGCTTGCACCGCTCCGCCGTCGTCCTTGAGGTCGGCGTGTGCGATCGCCCTGTCGACATGAAAGCGCGCGGCCCAGGTGGGTGGCAGGGTTCCCACGTCGCGCACCTCGTGTGCCGCTCGAAGGGCCTCCCGACTTTTCTCCATTTCGACCATGAAGTTGACGCGAGCGACGCCGAAGTTGGTGATTCCGAAGGGGGTCGCATAGACGACCTTGTCCTGCCCCACCCGGGTGGCCGCCGCGCCGGCCAAGCTCAACAGCTCGTCCACCTCGGCCTCTTTGTCCTGGCGCACGGCCGCGGTGGCGGCTCGCAGCAGGAGAATTCCCCAGAGGGAGAGGTCGAGCGGGCGAGACCGAAAGCCGGGTTCGATCTTTGTGGCCTGCGCCAGGGCGACATGCTCCGCATCCGCGAGCCGCCCCTGTTTCGTCAGAATCCAGGAAAGCGTCGAGAATCCCACGGTTTCCAGATGTGGGTCATCCGACTGCCTGGCGGCGTGCATCGAACGTTCGAGAGCGGTAAACGCCGCGTCCTCCTTTCCAAGTGCCGCCAGCGTGGTGGCCCCCACCTGGTAAGCCTCGGCGAGCACCGCCCAGGCCGCCGCCCTGCTCACTCCCTCGGTCACCTGCACGGCGGCTTGCGCATCGCGAATCAGGCTGGGGAGCACGGCTCCGATGTCCGCCACGCGCCCCTCGCGCCGGATCCGCTCGGTGGACCGCAACGACTCCCGCAGCCGCTCCAGGGTGGGGGGATCCTCCGGGTCCGGATCGTGGGCCTCGCCCAGGAGTTCGTTGACGGGGGAGATGGCCAGTCTGAGCGCGAGTACCGACGGCGGATCCTCGCTCTCCTTCACCTCGAAGGTGTTGGGCTGCCCCACCAGCACGGAGGTTTCCACGTCCAACGCGTGAGCGAGCGCGTTGAGGGTTGCGAGCCGTGCGGTTTGCCGCCGTCCCTGTTCGAGTTTCCGCACCACATCGATCGAAAGCCGTGCCCGATCGGCCAACTGCTCCTGCGTCAGCCCACGCCTGACGCGGAGCCGCGCGATCCGATCACCGATGTTTGACTCTTCATGCATTGCGCCACCCCCGCCAAAGGTCGGATCTCAACGCTACGTCGGGGGCCGGAGGCTGTCATCGAGCAGACCGGGTGACCCCTGGGGGAGGGGGTATGGAACGGCGGTGCTCCGGGATATCGACCACCATTGGGTGGAGATGCGGGGTGTGGGCTGGGAGTTGCTCGGGCGTGCGTTCGCCCGGGTGGTCGCGTGGCGTATGGAGCGGCTGGCCGCTGTGGCCGGGATGGCCGAAGGGAGGACGCCGAGACGCGGCCCGAGCTGGTGCGCATCGCGCTGAAGCGGGCGGGCAGCCCGACGGTAGGCGAGGTGTTGCGTCTGGGGGACACGCCCGCGGACGTCAGGGCGGCTGTCGAGGTCGGCGTCCTGCCGTCGCCGTGGCCACCGGTCGGAGCACCCGGGTTGAACTCGCGGAGGCGGGCGCGGACTTCGCGCTTCCCGGCCTTGACGACACGGAACGCGTCGTCAACTTGGTACTGGCGCCCTGATCAGTTCGGGGTGGGCCCATGGCGCGAGGTACTGCCCGGAGGGCAACCAGAACGGGAGCAGGTCTGTTAGGGCTTTACGACTGTCGAGGTCGTGATCGAAGAGGAGGGTGTTCGAGTATGGAGGAACGGTATGCCCGGGGATGTGCGGGCTATCTGTTGGAGATGGGGGCGCTGAAGCGGAGTAAGCGCAGTGGCTGGTGGATCGTGGGGGTGAAGGAGCCGGAGTCGATCGCGGAGCACAGTTTTCGCACGGCGGTCATTGGTTCGGTGCTGGCGATGTTGGAGGGCGCCGATCCGGCGAAGGTCGCCCTGATGTGCACGTTCCACGACAGTCAGGAGACCCGGGTTGGCGACATCCCCTGGATCGGTCGGCGTTATCTGACGACGGCTTCCAACCAGGAGGTCACCGCCGATCAGGTGGCCGACGCGCATCCGGTCGTGGCCAGTGGTATTCAGGCGATCGTGGACGAGTACGAGACCGGGGACTCGCTGGAGGTCGAAGTCGCCCACGACGCGGACAAGTTGGAGTGCATGCTCCAGGGCATCGAATATCTGGAGCAGGGGTACAGCAACGCCCGTGAGTGGGTGGACAGCACGCGGGCCAAGCTCAAGTCCCCCTCCGCCATCGCCCTGGCCGACGCGGCCCAGACCATGACCTCCACCGAGTGGCAACGCACCTACCTCCGCACGACGCCCAGCGCGAGCGGGAAGGCCGGCGAATGATCACCTGCCGCCAAGGGTGACACGGTCCGTTGAACTGAGCCGCCTGCTCCCGCCGCCGGGGCGTCCTGACCATCGGCGGGGGCGGGAAGGCGCATTGAGTGGTGGAAGCACGTGTTCGCCATGCGTTCGGCCACGGTCGATGACGTCCCCGCCGTTGAGAAGGTGATCCTGGCCCGTTCCGTTGGCTGGAGGATTCAAGCTGGTGCACGAAGTGCGGCGCACACGCACCAAGTCTGTCTCATGGGCCGCCGAGCCGGGCACATCACGGATATGGAAGAACGCTACGGGGCGCGGTCGGGGGCCCCGGCCCTCGCGAGCACGTGATCTCCGCGTTCCCCCGGAGGGGATGCCCGCTGACCGCGTAGGTCACGGCGGGCGGCTCAGGCCGTGGAGACCTCCCACAGACGTCCGGCCCGCTTCCGTGGGAAGCGGGCCGTCGTGTGGGAAGTCCCTCAGGGGACGGGGGAGTTGGTCAGGATCTGGGCCGCTGCCAGGTCGGCGCCGGAGAGGAGGGGGGAAGGGGTGCCGGGGGTGGCGCCGATGGCGGAGCCGGGTTGGTGGGCTTCGGCGGGGATGCCCAGGACGATCACCCGTTCGTCGGGGACGCCCGCCGCGTCCAGCAGGTGGAAGCCGTCCGGGGTCACGTCCAGGGTGCCGCTGGACACGGGTGGGCCGTGGTCGCTCGGCCAGTGGTGGAGGCGGGCGCGGCCGGCGCGGAGGAGCCCGTCGAGGAGTGGATCGTCCGTGTCGGTCACCACGCCCTTCGACATCCGGGTCTCCACAAAGACGCGGGCCCGCACCGGGGCGTCCCGCCGCACGGCCGACCTGCCGACGAACGCGCCGTCCTCGCAGGTCACCGAGGTGGACTCGCCGAGGAGTTCGAGGACGCCGGCGTCGATCAGGGCCAGCACCCGGGCGGTGCGGTCCGGCGGTGGACCGGAGGCCAGGGCGAGGCCCAGCGGGGTGAACCAGCCGTCGACGTCGGCCACCACGCT
This sequence comes from Streptomyces profundus, assembly GCF_020740535.1. Lineage (NCBI taxonomy): Bacteria > Bacillati > Actinomycetota > Actinomycetes > Kitasatosporales > Streptomycetaceae > Streptomyces > Streptomyces profundus. Next base: position 3,184,687 of record NZ_CP082362.1, on the reverse strand, counting down.
GCCGCCGTCCAGGGCACCCCGGGTGACCAGCGCGCGCACCGGGCCGCGCACCGCCGCCATCGCGCGGTTGACGGCGTTGCGGGGGCTGGTGAGCGGGGCGTGGATCGCGTCCAGTTCGTCGTTCACCTGGTCACGGACCCAGGCCCGCCAGGTGGACTCGTCCACCGGGCCCGGCGCCGGCGGCCGGTCGAGGCGGCCGACGGAGAGCAGCCAACGGGGGGAGGTCACCGTGGTCGCGACGACCCGGTCGACCTCGGCGTCGCTTTCGGCGGCGCGGAGCCGGTCCAACGTCTCCCGTTCGCCCGCGCCCGGCACCACCGCCGTCGGGTGGTGGGTGAGGAGGGTGGCGAGATGGGCCCAGGCGAACTCCCTGGCGAGCTGCGGCCAGACGGCGCGGCGGAAGTCCTGCGCCGGCACGGTCGCGACCTCGGCGAACCAGGCGCGGGTGGCCAGCCGGGGCTCGTAGCGGGGCGGGAACCCGGAGGCGTAGCCGGCCTTGGCGCGGTAGGGCAGTCCGCGTCGTGAGCCGGCGACCAGCCGGGGCTCGCGTCCGCTGGGCAGATAGCGCAGCCGGGCCGGGCGCGCCGGATCCCCGGCGGGTTCGAACCGGCCGCCCCTGCCCTCGGTGAGCAGCGCGACCACGTCGAAGAAGTTCGCGCCGAGGCCGGTCACCAGCGCGGTCTCGCCGGCGGGGACCGCGTCCCAGTCGCGTTCGGCTGGCATCCCCGGCTCGATGTAGAGCAGCCCCGAACGTCGCGCCTCCGTCACCAACGACCGCACCCGGGCGGAGCGTTTGGCCTGGACCATGCCCTGGGCCAGGACCACGAAGCGGCCGGTCAGCGTCCGCCCCTCGGCCAGCCGCACGGTGCGGTCGCCGGCCGGGTCCCGGTCGAGGCCGACGGCGGTGCCGAGCACCCGGGTGACGGCCACCCGTCCGGTCTCCTCCGCGCGCGCCAACTGCTCGCGGTAGTAGACGCCCTGGATGCGGCGGGTCGGATAGGACCAGGGCCGCAGCCGGGCCGCCTCGTCGGCGACCCAGGCGGGGCGGTCGGGCGGCGGGACGCTCTCGCGGGCCCAGGTGATCAGGTCGGGGCCCGGCACCACGGGGCCCGTCATCCGCGTGGACTCGTCGGTGTAGATGGTGGTGTGCGCGCTGTAGGTGTTGTTGAGCAGCAGCGGGGACTGGTCGGTGCGCCAGGTGGCGCCGGCGCCCACCTCCACCTGGTCCACCACGGCCACCCGCACCGGCCGCGCGGTGGTCCGGTGCCTGGCGGTCAGCCGCTCCACGACGGCGACCGCGCGCGGCCCGCCGCCGACGACGATCACATCGAACGTCTCGGTCACGCCCGCTCCCGGACGGCACCGGTGACAGCGGGACTCTCCAGCGCCGCCGGCCGCACCTCGACGCCCGTCTCCCCCTGCGAGACCCGGACGTCGAGGCCGTACACCCGGCTGAGCACGGCCGCGTCGAACGCCTCGGCCGGCGGCCCGTCGGCGACGACCCGGCCGCCGTCCAACAGCACGGCCTGATCGCAGAAGTGCGCGGCGTGGTTGAGGTCGTGGATGGCGATCAGCGCGGTCACGCCCTCCTCGCGGGTCACCGAGCGGACGATCTGGAGCGTCTCGATCTGGTACCGCAGGTCGAGCGCCGACGTCGGCTCGTCCAGCAGCAGCACGCGCGGCTCCTGGGCCAGGGCGCGGGCGATCAGCACCCGTTGGGCCTGGCCGCCGGAGAGTTGGGAGAGCGGGCGGTCCGCCAGCTCCGTCAGGCCGAGCCGTTCGATCGCCGCGTCCACCGTCTCCCAGTCCCGCCGGGTGGGCCGCAGCCCGATATGCGGGGTGCGGCCGAGGAGGACGGCCTCCCGCACGGTCTGCTCGAACGGGGTGGCGCCCGACTGCGGAACGTAGGCGACCACCCGCGCGTGCTCCCGGCGCGGCGCCGCCAGCAGGTCCCGGCCGGCGAACGAGACGCCGCCGCCGGCCGGTCGCAGCACCCGGGCGATGATCTTGACGAGGGTTGACTTCCCCGACCCGTTGGGGCCGAGCAGCGCGCAGAAGCCGCCCTCGGCGACCCGCAGGTCGACGCCCTCAAGGACCGGGTTGCGCCGGTAGGCGAACCGGACCGACGCGACATCGAGGCTCACTGGGCCGCCTTCCTGGTCAGGATGAGGTTGATGAAGACCGGAGCGCCGATGAAGGCGACGACGATCCCGACCGGGACCACCGAGGGCGCCAGCACGGTGCGTCCCACGGTGTCCGCGATCACCAGCAGCAGTCCACCGGTCAGAAACGAGAACGGCAGCAGATAGCGGTGGTCGGCGCCGATGGCCAGCCGCGCGATATGCGGGCCCACCAGGCCGACGAAGCCGATCACCCCGCAGAACGACACCACCAGCGCCGCCAGCACCACGGAGACCACGATCAGCCCCACCCGCACCGCCGTGACATGGACGCCCAGGCTCTTGGCGGCGTCGTCACCGGCGAACGCGATGGCGTTGAGATCGCGGCTGAACCAGAGCAGCAGCGGCAGCACCACCACCGTGAACGAGCCCACCACCACGACATCGTTCCAGTCGGCGTTGTTCACCGAGCCGAACGTCCAACGGACGATCGCCTGGAGGGTGTTCTCGTCGGCGACGAACTGGAGCGCCGCCGTCATCGCCTCGAAGAGCTGGGTGAGCGCGATGCCCAGCAGAAGCAGCGTCGCGGCCGACATCGCCTTCGCCGACGCCAGCCCCAGGACCAGCGCCGAGACCGCCAGCGCGGTGCCGAGCGCGCTGCCGATCACCAGCCAGGAACCCGAGCCCGCCGAACCGCCGGTGAGCAGGATCGCCAGCGCGGCACCGAAGGCGGCGGCCGGCGAGACCCCGAGGGTGAACGGGCTGACCAGCGGGTTGCGGAGCAGCCCCTGCATGACCACGCCGGCCAGCGAGAGGGCGGCGCCGGCCGCGAAGGCCAGCAGCACACGCGGCAGCCGCAGGTTGATGATCACGGAGTACGTCTGGGCGAAGTCCTCCGTCAACACGCCGCCGAAGACGGCGAGTCGGATCGCGCGCCACACGTCGAGCAGCCCGGCGTTCGTGGTGCCCGCCGTGACGCACCAGGCGCTGACCAGGACGGACACCACCGTGCCGGCCCACAGCACCGCGGGCCGGCCCGCCCAGGCGGCGCGCGAGCGCCGGCCGGGACCGCCCTGGCTCTCGGCCGGCCCCGGGGACGCGGGGGACGACGGGGGGAGGGTGGCGGTCGCCTGGCCGCCGGGGGACAGCTTCATCGCGGGTCAGCCCACCCTCTGGACGTACGCGTCGTCGTCGGGGAGGTCGGCGCCCTGGAACTCCTCGGCCCAGCGCGCGAGATAGTCGCCCGGGTCGATGTCGGCGAACTCCTCGGGGTGCAGCCAACTGGCCAGGTAGAGCGCCCCGATGGCCTTGGACAGGCCGCTGGTGGCCCAGCCGTTGGTGACGAAGACCCGGTCGTCGGCGACCGCCGAGAGGTTCTCCCAGCCGGCCCGGGAGGTCAGCTCGTCGGCGAGGGTGTCGAACCGGCCCTGGCCGGTGGGCTCGGCGGAGGGGCCGAACTCGTGGACCACGACCTCGGGGTCGCGCTCCAGGATCGCGACCGGGTCCACCGTCGTCTCGGACTGCTCGTCGCCGCCGGTGTCCAGATCGCCGAAGACGTTCTCGCCGCCGGCGGCCACGATGATCTGGTCGAAGCCCGATCCCGGCAGGCCGGTGAGATAGGGCTGTTCCGTCTCCCAGTAGACGCGGACCGGTTCGGTGCCGGCCACCCGGTCGGTGATCAACCCGAAGATCTCGTCGTAGAAGCCGGACACCTGCCGTGCCCCCGCCTCCTCGTCGAAGACCTCGCCCAGCAGTTCCACCGTCTCGTGGAACACATCGAAGTCCCAGGCGGTGGCGACCACCACCGGGATGCCGAAGGTCTCCAGCTGCTCGCTGGCCTCCTGCCAGGCGCCGTTGCGGGGCAGGATGAAGACATCGGGGTCGAGTTGGACGACCGACTCGTAGTTGATCTCCTGGAGGTCCTCGCTGACGATCTCGTCGCCGGCTATCTCCAGATAGGGCAGCCGGGAGGCGGAGACCCGGTCGAAGCCGACGACCCGGTCGCCGGCGCCGATGGCCTGGGCGAACTCGTTGCCGTAGCTGTTCAGGATGACCGCGCGCTCGGCCGGCCCGTCGAGCTCGACGGTGCGGCCGACATCGTCGACGACGGTGAGCGATCCTTCGTTCCCGTCGCTCTCCTCCGAGGTCGGGGACTCCTCGGTGACGTTGCCGCAGGCCGCGGCGGAGAGCACGAGGGCGATGGCGGCGGCGAGGGTGGCGGCGCGAGCGGGGCGCTTTCTCATGGTGCTTGTTCCGTTTCGGGTCGTTCAGACGGAGGTCTCGGGTCGTTCAGGCGGAGGTCGGGGACGGGGCCTGGTCCTGGGCCGGCCAGTAGGGGGCGCCGAGGCTGAGCATCAGCCGGTTCGGCCAGGCGAAGAACGCGGTGGCCGCCACCAGATCGGTCAACTCGGCGTCGGTGAGCCCCTCGGCGCGCAGCCGGTCCACCTGCGCGGTGGTGGCGGAGACCGGGGTGGTCGCCAGCGCCCCGGCGAACGCGACGATCGCCGCCCAGCGGGCGTCCTGGCCCTCGGCCAGCGGCGCCGTGCTCGACGGCAGCCAGTCGGCGTCCCGCTCCAGGGCGACCGAGAGGAGGCGGTCCACGTCCGCCGGGCGCTTGGACATCTGGGCGGACTTCCTGGCGTGCACCGAGGCGCAGTAGACGCAGTCCGTCACCTTGCTGGTCGCGGCGGCGGCGAGTTCGCGTTCGGCGCGCGGCAGGCCCTCGCGGGTGGCGAAGATCGCGGCGTCCAGCGCGGTGCGGGCGGCCAGCACCCCGGGCAGCCGGGCCAGCAGCCGGAAGTACTCGCCGTTGGTCTTGCCCTGGAACGCCGCCTCCTGCTCGGCGGTGAGCTCGTCGGTCGGCACCGGCGGGACCCATGCCGTCCAGGAGAGCGACTCGCGGGTGTACTCCACCGGGCGCGGACGCCCGTTGGACGCGGTGAGCGCCGCGCTCTTGCGCCGGCCACGCCCCGGCGTGGGCCGCGCCGGCGGCTGGCCGGCCGCCGGCGCCCGGCCCTGGAGCAGCCGCAGGCCCTGGATGGCGCGGGCCTGGAAGGCGGTGAAGGCGGCCGTCTGGGAGATGGTCACGACGGCGTCGGTCGACCAGCCGGCGTCGACCAGCCGCGCCAGATCCTCGCGGCCGGCCAACGCGGGGGAGACGCTGAGCAGATCGACATGGGCAGCCGCCGCGCGCAGCGCGGGCTCTTCGGGGAGCTCGTCCCCCCAGAGCGCCGGGTCCCCGCCCGCCGCCGCGTGCTCGTCGACGAGCTCCTGGACGCCGTGCCAGCGCGCGGCCAGCGCGGCCAGGCCCCGGCGCACCGGGGCGCGCACCGGCGCGGGCCCGTCGAAGAGCGCCGCGCCCGCTTCCTGGGCCCGCTGGATCACCAGCGGCTTGCCGGCGCGTGCCGCGGCGATCGGCTCGGCCAGCCCGGCCAGTCGGCCGATGGTGTCGGGAGTGCTGCTCATTGTTCCGCCTCGTCGTGCTGGTTCGCTGGGCGACCGAGGCGGGAGGCAAGCGTGCGGAAGACATGAATGATCTTCACGCCCGCCGCTGGGCCGCGCCGCGCCGGCGGAGTGGCGGCGCGGGCGGGCGATGGCGGGCGCGGGTGGGTGATGGTCGGCGATGGTGCCGAACGGTGACAGAACCGGGGCCCGGCCGGGAACACAAGGCTGACTAGAATGTGGCCTGTTGACAGCCAGGGTCAACGGGACTCAACAGGATCATGTGAGCGACGGGCGATGACCCGATGGGGGAAACGTGAGCGGGGACAGCGATCTCTACATAGACGGTGAAGTGCTCTCCCGGGTGCGAAACAACCTGACCCACATCACCGACATCCTAGATGACCCGGCGGAGGCGATCGAATCCGTCGGCACCGCCTCGGCCGGGGTGCGGGCGCTCTCCGACCGGCTCGGCGACTTCGGTGACGAGTGGAGCTACGGCATCGGTCAGATCGGTGAGTTCGCCCGGGGGGCGGCGGACACCCTGACCCGGATCGAGCAGGAATTCGACGACCTGGACCTCAGCCTGGCGCAGGCGCTCAACGAGGCGAACTCCGGCTAGGAGCGGCGCCACCCGTGGGGACGGCGTATCGGCGCCAACGGCAGCGACATCGGCAGCGACATCGACAACGGCAACGGCAGCGACAGCGGTAACGGGGGACAACGCAGATGACCTTCCCGAGGGAACCTCACATATCCGACTTCCCGGCGCTCGGATTCGTACCGTGCCCCGGCGACCAGACCGCGATGGACACCGTCTCTGGGGAGTTCGGCGACACCGCCGAGGTGCTCGGCGAGGTGAGTTCGGTGCTCTCCGGGTCGGAGGACGGCGAGTGGCGCGGACGCACCGCCCGGGAGTTCCGGCGGATGCTGCGCGACGACTTCCGCCCGAAGGTGGAGGAGGCGCACCAGTCGTTCAGCGGCGCGCACCGGGCGATGGTCGACTGGCTGGTCGACATGGGCGACTTCCAGCGGCAGGCCGACAACCTGGAGCGGGACGCGGCCGCGGCGCTGGCCGAGCTCGAATCCGCCCAGGCCGGCCTCGACGGGATGCCGCCGCGCCCGGGGATCTTCGACCCCGAGCCGGAGACGGACGAGGAACAGGAGGCGGCGGACCGCACCGAGGAGGAGCGGGAGCGGCGGGAGAGCTCGGTCCGGGTCGCCGAAGCGGCGCTCCAGCAGTTCAGGGAGCGGGCGCAGCGGCTCCAGCTGGACTACGACGCGGCCGGCCAGAACATCGCCGGACGGCTGCGGAACGCGATGGATCTGGCGCCCAACGAGCCGGGGTTCTGGTCCTCGCTCGGGGACGCGATCGGCGATCTGATGGACGGCTTCGTCGATCTGCTCGACGACCTCGGCGCCGCGTTGATCGACCTGCTCGCCGAGTGGGCGCCGATCCTGTCGAAGATCGGTGCCATCGCCGGTCTGCTCAGCTCGATCACCGGCCTGCTGGCGCTGATCCCCGGCCTTCAGGTGCTCGGCGTGGTCTCGCTGGCCCTGGGGGCCATCTCGGTGCTGGCCAACTACGGCGCCGCGGTGGGCGAGACCGGAAGCTTCACCTCGGCGCTCGCCGACCCGAACTTCCTGCTGTCGGCCGCGGCCCTGTCGTTCGGCGTCGGTTCGTTCGTCGGCATGACCGCGTTGCAGGGCATGAAGCTCGGGGGCGCCACCGTGAGCGCGGTCGACGACGTGTTCGGCTTCGCCATGCGCAACGGCAGTGCCACCAGCGGCCTGGCTGGCGTGGGGGGGCTCACGGTTCTCACCAACCTCAACGCGGGCGCGGGCCGGTTCATGGACGGCTTCGGCAACGCGAGCACCATCTTCGACCTCAAGGGCACGTTCGTGAATGGTTGGTCGACGAGCGACGCGCCGGTGCGGACCAGCGACTGAGCCCAGCCTGACGGCAGTGGTGGGACGCACCGCTGGCGAGCAAGGACCGACAAGCACGAACTGAGGACAGCGTGATGGAGACGACCGGCGGAGGACCGGCCCACATGGGCAAGTCGGAGCAGCCCGTGGACCCGAGGGTCCCCAGCCAGCCCGGCGGGGCGGACGGGGCGGCGCAGCCGCCGGCGGAGCACATCTTCGGCGGCGGGCCGCCGGCCGCGCTGTATCTGCCGACCGACTGGCTCAACTTCCTCGCGGACGGCGACGATCGGGACGCGGCCCGGCGGCGGTACGAGCGACTGATACCGCAGATCTACCCCAACATGCCGCTGGAGGGCCACCAGGAGATCGTCGACGGCCTGATGCTCTGGCGCGACGGCCTGTGGACGGACGGGTTCCTGGCGCACGGCATCATCAGCGTGCCGGCCCGGGGCAAGGAGAAGGGCGCGTTCTGGCAGATCCTGGTGGCGGCCATGAAGCTGCCGTCCGCCAGTGCGGAGCTGGATACCACCACGTTGCTCCAACGGATGGTCGGCAGCTCGGATCTCGACCACCTCACCCATGTCGAGAAGTACCAGACCGAGATGGGGCTCGGCCTGGGGCTGATCGGCCGCCCGCCGATCACGCTGCCCGGCGGCGACACCGTGCCGGACGTCAACGGCGAGCCGCGCAGAACCGGCATGGCCACCGCGCTCTCCTATGCGCCGGGCGCCGAGTTCGGCATCATTGCCATCGGTAGTTGTCTGGACCCCGAGCAGGACACGCAACTCGCCATGTTGGTGGCGTTGATCGCCGGCAGGTCCAAGCTGATCACCGGCGAGGAGGAGGCCGGTCAGGAGACCGCTGCCCCGGTGGCGCCCGCCGGCTGAGCACCGGGCGCTCCCCCGTGTTACCGACCAGAGAGGCGGAACCGTGACCCGAGCCCCACTTCCCCATACACCGAGGCACGAGTTCCCACCGGATCAGCGGCGGGCGCTCACGCTGGGGCACATCGGCGAGTGCGGTATCGAGCGGGTCGCGCAGCATCCGGTGTCCTACCGCAGATGGGGCGGCGCGGGCCTGATGATCGGGCTGACGCTCGGGGTGTTCCTGGCCCTGGGGATCGCGATCGGGGTCAGCGTGGCCACCAGCGACGACGCCGATGTCCCGTTCTTCGTGCCGGTGTTGGCCGGGGTGGGGTGCTGGGTGCTGCTGGTCGGGCTGCCGATCGTGCTGCCCCAGGGCCTCAAGGCCGCCCGCAGCAGGCGTCGGTTGGCGGCGGCGGTGCCCGCGTCCGGGGGGTATACGCAGGCGTTGCCGGGGTTCGCCGGGGAGACGCCGGGTCAGATCACCTACGGGGACCGCTGGTTGCGGCTGCTCACCACGCAGGGTCCGGCGTGGGGCGTGCCGTTCTCCAGCGTCTATGTGGTCGAGGAGCTGCCGCCCAAGGGGCTCTTCGGGATGCCGGGCATCGATGTGCTGGCCACCGACGGCACCTGGACGGAGATCCGCGTCACCGACAACCAGCAGCTCCTCACCACCCTCGAACAGTCCGGCACCCCGGTTCTCCGCGCCGTCAAACGCCTCTGACCCGGGCGCGCCACAGGTCGTCGGGCAGGAGGCGGAAGGCGTGGCCGCCGGTGAGAGGGGTGAGGGCTCGGAAACCCCGGCGGTCGAGGGTCAGGATGGTCTCGGTGTCATACGACTCGGCCAGGACCACGTTGTCCGCCATGCCGTCCGATACGGCCTGGTCGATCTCCTCAGCGGTGACCGGCGCGGTGGGCGTCGCGGGCGCTGGTTCGGGCGGAGGGAACTATCTGGGGGGAATTCCCCGATGCTGGCGGGGGCGTCTCGTGTCACGGTGACTACTCGGCGGTAGTACCGCCCTTTCCCGCCGTTGGACACCGAGTTGCCGCAGAGAGTGACGCATGTCTAGAACTTTATGTTCCGGACTTACGCCGGGAGCCCTCAAATTCTCGGTTCTGGGTCCTTTGACCGCTGAGTACGACGGCAGGCCGTTGGTGCTCGGGCCGCTCAAGCAACGTCTGGTCCTGGCGACGCTGCTGCTCCGCCAGGGCGCCGCCGTCTCGGTCGACGCGTTGGCCGAGGCCGTCTGGAACGACGATCCGCCCCGGACGGCTCGGAAGAACCTCCAGGTGTACGTGTCCGCGTTACGGCGGGCCCTCGCCCCCGCGGGCGACCGGCTGGTCCAGGCTCCCGGGGGCTATCTGTTACGGATCTCCGAGGCCGAGCTGGACGCCTCCCGGCTGCGGGCCCTCTCCCAGGCCGGCCGCCGGGCGGCGGAGGACGGCGACTTCCGGCGGGCCGCCGAACTGCTCGGCCAGGCACGGGGGTTATGGCAGGGCCCGGCGCTGCCCGAGCTGACGTGTTCGGAGGCGATCCGGCAGGTCTCGGACCGACTGGCGTTCCGGCACCTCACGTTGTCCGAGGACTGGGCCGAGGTGGCGCTCAAGTCCGGGCAGGTCAACGAGGTCGTCGATGTGACGGCGGAGCTGGTGGAGCGCCATCCGCTGCGGGAGCGGCTGCGGGCGGCGCAGATGTCCGCGCTGCATCTGGCGGGACGTCGATCCGAGGCGTTGGCGACCTTCGACGATCTGCGGCAGCGGCTGGCCCACGAGTTGGGGCTCTCGCCGAACGCCGCGCTTGAGTCGCTCTACCGTTCCATCCTCACCGAGCCCGCCGTGGGTCCGGGATCCCCGGTGAGCGCTGTGAGCGCCGTGAGCTCCGTGCGCGGTGGGCCGCCGCGTTCGCCCGTGGTGCTGCCCGTGGACATCCCCGACTTCACCGGACGGGCCGCGGAGACCGCCCGGCTGTTGGAGAACGCGGCCGTCGGAGCCACCAGCGTGGTGGTCGGCCCCGCCGGCGTCGGTAAGACGGCGCTCGCCGTGCACGCCGCCCACCAGCTCGCCGGCGAGTACCCGGACGGCCGGGTGCTGGTCCGGCTCAGGGACGAGGACGGTGCCCCCCGTCCCCCGTCGGCGGTCACCGCCGAACTCCTCGCCTACGCGCGCCTGACCACCGGCAGGTCGGCGCGGCTCGGCGACCCGGATCTGGAGGCGGCGCTCTGGCGCGGCTGGCTCGCGGACCGCCGGGTGCTGCTGATCCTGGACGACGCGGTCACCGAGAGCAGCGTCCGCCCGCTGCTGCCGGGGGCGGGGCGCAGCACGGCGATCGTGACGGCCAGGACCCAGCTCGGCGGGATCACCTCGGCGCGGCGGATCGCCTTGGAGTCGTTCTCCTCGGCGGCGGCCCTGGACCTGTTGGCGCAGGTCATCGGGCACGGCCGGGTGAACAGGGACCGTGCGGCGGCCCGGCGTATCGTCCTGGCCTGCGGCCGGCTGCCGCTGGCGGTGCGGGCCGCCGCGCAGAAGCTGGCGGTGCTGCGGCATCTGCCGCTTGAGGAGTACGCCGAGCGGCTGGCCCATCCAGGCGCGGTGCTGGACGAGTTGACCGTGGGGGACCTCGACGTCAGGGCGCGCGCCGCCGACGCCTGGCGGGGGGTGGCGGAACACCATCTGGCGTTGGTGGCGGCGCTTTCGGCGCTGCCGCCCGGCGGCACGTTCCGGATGGAGCAGTTCGCCCGGATGCTGGGCGGCGGCCCGGGGGAGACGCGCAGGGCCCTGGAGACGATGATCGAGGCGGGTGCCGTGCTCTCCCCACCGGCCGAGGCCCGTTCCCACCGCGCGGAGTATCTGCTGCCGTATCTGCTGCATCTCTACGCCGGCGAGGCCGGACAGCCCGTTCACGGCGCCGGCCGCTCCGACGCCGGTGTCCGCTCCGACGCCGGCGCCGGTTCCGCGCGTTCGACGGGGTCCGCGTGTTCGACGGGGTCCGGGGGGTCCACCGGTTTCCCCTCCGGGGTGTCCGGGTCGGGGAGGGCGAACCTGGCGTAGACGCCGGAGGCCATGACGATCAGCCCCGACACCGTGAAGATGGTGTCCGTCGCGCCGAAGTCGATGCCGAGCAACGTGGCGTCGAGGTCGCGTAGCACCGTGCCCGCGAGCCAGCCGGAGAGCACCGCGGCGAGCATCGCCGCCATCCTGGTCACCGGGTAGAACACGGCGAGCACCCGGCCCCGGTAGGCGGACGGGGCCGCGCCGAGCAGCAGCGGGGCCATCGCGGTGTTCAGCATGGTCAGCGGAACGGTGAAGAGGAACAGCACGACGACGCCGCCGAGGAACCCCGTCTGCCGCGAGTAGACCATCAGCAGCGCGCCGCTCACCAGCAGCGCGATCCAGGTGGTGCGCCGCGCGCCGAACCACTGCACCACGCGGCCGGCGCAGAGCGCGCCGGTGATGCCGCCGATGCCCATGGCCATCCCGATGTAGCCGTAGAGCTTGGCGGAGGCGTCGAGGGTCTCCGTCACGAAGAACACGTTGAGCGTTTCGAGGGCGCCCACGCCGAACTGCCCGATGGAGGCGAGGATCACCAGCGCCACCAGGAACCTGCTCCGCGCGAAGAACCTCAGCCCGGCGACGAACTCCCGCCACACGCCCTTCCGTTCGGGCGCGGGGTCGACGGAGTCGGGCGCCGGTTCCGGCACTGGTTCGGGGGTTGGTTCGGGGGCCGGTTCGGGAGTGGGGGACCTGACCGCGCGGATGGCGAGGAACGACACCAGATAGGCCGCCGCGTTGAAGAAGAGCGACCACTGCACTCCGGCGGTGAAGAGCAGCGGCGCGGCGAGCGGCGGCCCGATGATCCAGGCGGTCTGGCTGGTGGCCTGCGTGATGCCGGCGGCGCGGGCGCGGTCGGCGTCCCCGGTCACCAGGTCAGCGATGATCGCGAACCGCGCCGGGGTGAAGAACTGGGCGGCGGTGTGCAGCAGCAGCACCGTCAGATAGACCAGGCCCAGCCAGACGGCCACCGGCAGGGTCCGCGTCGGCAGGATCGAGACGATGGCCAACGTGCCGACCAGAAGGCCGCGTACCACCTCGGTGCGCAGCATCGTGGCGCGTTTGTCCCAGCGGTCGACGAAGACACCGGCGAGCGGGCCGATGCCCAGCACGGCGATGCTGGTCGCCATCAGCACGCCGCTGACGGCCATCGGCGCCCACGGTTCGCCGGCCGCCAGATCGGTGGCCACCCACAGCACCAGGGTGGTGCTGAAGACGGCGGCGCCGACGGACGAGACCGCCTGCCCGATCCACAGCAGGGTGTAGTCGCGGTTGATCAACACGAACCGGCGCCCTCTCATCGCGGGCTCGCGGCGGAGAGGGTCAGCGCCATCAGGGCGGTCACCAGGGTCGTGTGGTACGCCTTCGCGAAGGTCTCGGCGGCGGAGTCCCCGGCGACGGCGGCGAGTTCGGGGCTGCGCCCCGGTAGGCTCCCGTCGGGTTCGGCGGCCCGCGTCAGGCAGTCGACGGCCGCCGCGCCGGCGGCGTCCCGCAGGGGGTCGGCGCCCAGCACGAACTGGGTGAGCAGCAGCTCGGCGGCCAGGTCCCAGAGGTCGTGTGCCACGCAGTGGCGCAGCAGCGCCGCCACCAACTCCCGTGCGCGGGCGGTGTCCTGGGCGGGAAGCCCGGGGTCGGCGTGGCCGAAGTCGCCCAGGTAGAAGGTGGCGTGGGTCAGCCGGTACGCGTCGCCGGTGGTGAGCGGCGGGGCGCCGGGTTCCGTGGCCGCGCGCAGGGTGACGGGCGGGCTGTGCGGGACGAGCTCCTTCAGCGGCTCGATGCCGTGCGGGGCGCCGGCCTTGTCCGCGTAGTAGCGGATCTCGATGCGCTGGTAGGGCGTCTTCCCCGCCGGGGTGAGGAAGCCGGGCGCCACCCCTGCGAGCGCCGCGCGGCGGCGGCCGGCGTCGACGGGGCGCGGCGCGAGGGCCGCGAAGATCAGCGCGTAGGAGGAGGCGGTCGCCGGCCGGTCGGCGAGGAGACGGGAGAACCCGTCGGCCGCCCACAGCCGTCGGACGAGGTCTGGCGCCGCCCCCAACTCGGCTGTCGCGCCGTCGAGTCGGGCCACGCAGTGGCACAGCAGCGCCAGTTCGAGCGCTGCCTTCGCCGGCGGGTGGGCCGCCGAGGCGGCGCGGTCGGAGAACGGGTCGAAGTGGTCGAGACGCGTCACGAGCCAGTCGAGTGCGCCGGCGGCGAGCCGGTCGACGGAGCGGGAGGTGACCATCGCTACAGCCGCCCCGTCTCGTGCAGGTAGTCCAGCAGCGCCGCGTCGACGCTGTCCCGGAACGTGCGGAGCGTCGCGCCGTCGTCGTGGTAGCGGTAGAGGTCCTCGCAGCCGATCCACCGGTCCTTGGTGACCTCGTCCGGCAGATACCCGCCGGTGACGCTGCCGACGTCCCAGTCGGGTTTGCCGGCCGTCTCCCAGCAGCTGGCCAGCGACCCGTCGGCGCTCACCACCGCGCCGTAACGCCCGCCGGTGTGGCCGCAGGTGGAACAGGACCGGTGGGCGTCCGGACGGTTGACGGTGAAGCCGAGGTCCAGCGCCCGGCGCTGCCAGCGGCTGAACGTGGCGGCCAGTTCGCCGCTGTGCAGCAGATCGTTGGCGTAGCCGATGCCGACGTCGCCGACCCGGGCGAAGTACAGCGAGCACCGGGCGGGGTCGAGCTGGGACGCGAGCCGTTCGACCAGCGCGTCGATGCCGTCGAAGTTCTCCTGTGACACGTTCACCCGCAGCCCCCAGCGGAGCGTGGAGACCTCCGAGGCGCGGGCGATGTTGCGGACGATGGTGTCGTAGGTCCCACCGCCGTCGGCGCGGGAGATCCGGATGCGGTCGTGGTCGGCGCGGTCGCCGTCGAAGGTGACCTGGACCGAGTCGAGGCCGAGGTCGCCGAGTCGGCGGGCGAGCGCCGGGGTGAGCAGCGTCGCGTTGGAGATCATCCAGGCCGACGTCCGCCCGATGTCGTTGGCGCGTTCCAGCAGTTCCAGGCAGCCGTGCGGGTTGAGCAGCGGCTCGCCGCCGAAGAGCAGGACGCGCAGCTTCTCCAGGCCGACGGCCGCCATCTGCCGGCGGGTGAAGTCCAGCACGGAGGTGATGGTCGCCGAGGTGAGCCTGGTCCTCGGCATCCTCGGTGGGCGGCTGCCGCCGGTCGGGTCCTGCGCGATGTTCTGGAAGCAGTAGCCGCAGCCCAGGTTGCAGTGGGTGCTGGTGAGGACGGTCAGCGCGTAGGAGCGGACGGCTCCGCCTGAGAGCAGCCCCCTCTCCAGCAGTTGGCGTCGCGCGCCGGGCCGCAGCGATCCTTCGGGGGTGACATGCCCGTCGCCGAGCCGGGCGACCCCGCCGGGGCCCAGGAACCACCAGTTCCGTTCGCCGTGCAACAGTCGTGCGCCCACGGCGCGTTCGGCCTGGTCGAGACTCACCTCTGCCCCCGTTCCGCTGGGGCGCCGGTGAGCGCCCCCGCCCGTCCCGCGGTGATCAGCAGCGTCGACAGGGCGGTGCCCAGGGTCGGCTGGTAGGAGTTGCGGAACCGCTGCTGGGCGGTCGCCGCCGGCGTGCTCCGGGTGTCGGCCGTCCTGCCGGGGATGGCGCCGTGCGCCGTACGGGCCCGCGTGAGCATCTCGATGCCGGCCCGGCCGGCGGCGGTGCTCGCCGGCCGCTGGCCCAGGCAGTGCTGGGCGAGCAGCAGCTTCGCCGCGTAGTCCCAGGTGCCCCGCCGGACGCTGAGTTCGAGGAGCTGGCGCACCGTGTTCCGCGCCCGCTCCACCTCGCCTCCGGTGAGGCCCGGATCGCGGAAGCCGAAGTCGCTGAGGTAGAGGACGGTGTGGGTGATCTCGCAGACGTCGAGCGACGCGGCCGGGAGGTCGTCGCAGCGGGCGAGCAGGCTTCGGGCGTAGAGCTCCTGGTAGGACGGGAGTTGGTGTGCCGCGCCGGCGAGATCGGCGTAGTACCTGGTCTCCAGCTGGAGGTAGGGCATCTTCCGGCGTGGCGTCAGATAGCCCTCGGCCGAGAACCGCGCCAGCAGGCCGCGGTACGGCTCCGCCCGGCCGCCGGCCGGCGCCAGGGCGGCGTAGGCCAGCCACAACTGCCGCGCGTAGCGCGGGTCGAGACGATCCGCGTGTGGGAAGTCCGGGCGCCGCCACGCCTGTTCCACGATGCCCGTCACCTCCCTGAGCCCGTCGTCCGCCGGCTCGGTCCTGGCCCAGTAGTGGCGGAGCAGCGCCAGCTGGAGCAGTGCCTTCACCCGGGGCGTGAGCGGCAGCTCGGCGCGTCCGGCCGCCGAGTCGAGGTATCCGGCGTGCAGCACCAGCCACTGCCGGGCGCCGGCCGAGAGCCGCGCCACGGCCTCGTCAGTGTCGGCTGATCGTGTATCCATGGAACTCCTCGGGGTCACGGATGCCTTGGGCCACCCGCTCGACGGTGTCGGCCGCGCGGGCCGCGCCGTCGACGGACGCCAGCCGGTCGCCGAGCTCGCGGGCCCGCGTTCGCAGGCCGACGTCCCGCCAGGTGGCCGCCACCGGCGCCGACGGGTCGGCCGACGTCTTTCCGGGGTCTTGGGGCACGCGCACGGCCACGCCGGCCCGCTCGCAGGCGAGGGAGAGCAGCGGCTGTTCGGAGCCGTTGGGCGAGATCGCCAGCGGCCGGCCGCGCAGCAGCGCGCCCAGCACGGGGGCCGAGGTGCCGTTGGTCAGCACCAGTCCCGCGCGGTCGACGAGCGGACCCAGCCAGCGCTTCCGCACCAGCAGGATGTCCGCCTCGGGCGCCGGCGTCGGGTCGGCCGACCTGCCCTGCTCCACCACGGCCTGGAACCGGCCGCCGGTGAAGAGCTCGTTGAGCCGGGGCCAGAGGCTGGCGCCCCCGAAGGCCCGGCCCAGATGGACGTAGACGACGGGTTTCCCCGACCGCGCCAGCCGGCCCTCGATCTCGGCGAGCTCCGCCGGGTCGGCCCTCGGCTCCCAGGCCAGCGGGCCCACATGCGTGACGGGCGCGGGCAGTTGGGCGCCCGGGTACTCAAGCGCCGGATCGCCGCGGAGCAGCAGCGCGTCGCCCAGCAGCGGATCGGCCCAGCGGGCGGCGCGCGCCGACAGGCCCGCCTCCTCCCGCACCTGGGCGTGGAGCTTCCGCGACTCGTGGGTCCGGCTCTCCCTGGTCCTGCCCAGCTGGGGCTCGCCGTCCCCGCCCGACCGGTAGTCCCACAGATGCACCGCGAGCCCGACCACCACCACCGGAAGGTCCAGTTTCTCGGCGGCCAGCAGGGCACCGTTGCACAGCACCGAGGTGATCAGCAGATCGGCCCGCGCGGCCCTGGCCGCCCGGACCGTCGCCCGGTACTGCGCCAGCCCCGTCGGCCCCCACCAGGTGGCGGAGAACGCCCGCCGCCCGCCGAGGTCGTCGGCCGCGACGAAGGGCAGCCCCGCCTCGGCGACCACCGGGGCGGCCGAGGCCCGGCCCAGCACGTCGACCCGGTGGCCACGGCGCCCCAACTCCCGGCCGACGGCGAGCGTCGGATAGAGATAGCCGCCGTCGCTCAGCGGACAGAGCAGCACCCTCACGCGCCCTCCCGCCCTCGCTCGGCCGGCGCCGCCAGGCCGAGGTGCGCGGCGAGGAACGCCAGGCACTCGGCGCGCAGCGCCACCGCGCTCGACGCCGCCCGGTCGCCGTGGCCGACGCCGTGCTCACGGCGCAGCAGTACGGGCCCCGGGCCCGAGGTGGCGTGTTGCAGCGCGGCGCACATCTTCCGCGCGTGCAGGGGATCCGTCCTGGTGTCGCCGTCCGACGCGGTCAGCAGCACCGCCGGATAGGCGGTGCCGGGCGTGACCCGGTGGTAGGGCGAGTAGCTCAGCAGGGTGCGCAGTTGGTCCGGAACGCTGGCGCTGCCGTACTCGGGCACCCAGCTGGGGCCGAGCCCCGAGCCCTCGTAACGCACCATGTCCAGCAGCGGGGACATGCACACCACAGCGGCGAATGACCCCGGCCACTGGGTGAGGGCCGCTCCCACGAGCAGTCCGCCATTGGAACCTCCGATGATCCCGAGCCGCCCTTCGGCGGCCCATCCGCTGGTGACCAGATGCCGGGCCGCGGCGGCGAAGTCGTCGAACGAGTTCTGCTTGTGCGCGCCGCTGCCGGCCCGGTGCCACTCCTCGCCCTCCTCGCCGCCGCCGCGCAGCCCCGCCCAGGCGAACGCGCCGCCGGCCCGCACCCAGGCCAGGATCTGCGCCCGGTACCGGGGGGACATGGTCTGGGCGAAGCCGCCGTACCCGGCGAGCAGCGTCGGGCGCGGCGTGTCGGGCCGGCCGGTCGGCGAGATCACGAACATCCGCACCGTCGTGCCGTCCGAGGACGGGAAGGCGATCTGCCGGGTGACCGCGCCGTGCCGGTCGGGCGCTTCGCCCGGGTCCCGCTCCCAGCGGGTCACCCGCAGGGTCCGCGCGTCGAAGCGGAGCACCAGGGGCGGCGTGCCGAAGTCGGTGTAGGCGAACCACGCCTGGTGGCTCCCGTGCGGACCGGCCGAGAAGTCCCCCACGGCGCCGACGCCGGGCAGCGGCACGGTGGCGAGGAGCCGTCCGTCGACCAGATCGTGCGCGGTCACCTCGGCCGCCATATGGCGGGTCCAGGCCACCAGCCCGACGGGACGGTCGAGTTCGGGCCCGGAGAGCACCAGAAGATGGGTCAGGACCGCGTCGGGCCGCTCCGCGATCACCTCCCGCCACGCGTCGGGGCCGAGGTGCGCGTCCGCCGGCCGGCAGGCGACGACCCGGCCGCGCGGCGCGTCCCGGTCGGTGCGCAGCCACACCGGATCGTCGGGCCCCGTGTCGGGGACCGCGTGCAGGCGGGTGGCCGCGTCCCTGCCCTCCTGGACGGGGCGCAGCCGGGGCCGGTCCGGTGGGTCGAGTGTCAGGTCGGCGAGATAGAGATCGGTGCCGCGCCCGGTGCCCAGGGTGGCCGTGACACCGAGCCAACGCCCGTCCGAGGTCACCGAGACGCTGTAGAACTGGGTCCGCTCCCGGCCCTCGCCGAACACCGGCACGTCCGCCTCGGGCGCGGTGCCGACCCGGTGCAGATAGACCCGCCGGTGGTAACGCGCCTCGTTCGGGCGGGCCGTGGGGTCCAGCGGGTCGAGATGGCGGACGTAGTAGAAGGCCCCGCCGCCCGGCAGCCAGGCGACGGGGGACCGCCGCACCCGGCGCACCGGACCGTCGACGACCTTTCCCGTCGCCACCTCGATCACCAGCAGCTGGGAGTCCTCGGTGCCGTTCGACGACACCTGGTAGGCCAGCAACTCGCCTTCCAGGGACGGTTGCCAGGCATCGAGGACGGTGTGGCCCGTGGGGTCGAGCACCGAGGGATCCAGCAGTACCCGCTCCGTCGCCCCCTCGGCGACCGCGAGCACGGGATGCTCCTGGCGGGCCGCCCGTCGCCGCCAGAAGACCCGGTCCCCGCAGACCTTGGGCGACATGGCGCGGCTGACGGCGGTGAGCCGCGTCACCTCGTCGTGCCACTGGGCCAGCCCGGGCCAGCTCGCGCGCTCCGCCTCGTAGAGGGCGTCCTGCGCGTCGCTCCAGCGCGCCGTCGCCTCGGCCTCCGCGTCCTCCAGCCAGCGGTACGGGTCGGCGACGCGCTCGCCGTGCAGGTCCTCGCTCACGTCCTGCCGGGCCGCGTGCGGATACCGGCGCTGGGTGGGTGGCACGACGGAGGTCACTCGGCGCTCCCTTGATGGCGTGACGGGCTGCTGCGGTGCCGGCTCCCGGGCCCGCGGTCCGCCCGAATCCCACGGCCAGGTGGGGAGTCGGGCGGACCGCCTGGCTCAGGAGAGTTCGCTGGAGTGGTTGATGATGCAGCTGGCTTCCAGCTCCTCGTCCTCGCTGTGCGCGACGACCTCGATCTCCTCGCCCTCGGTCTCAGCCGGCTCCACGTTCTTGTCCTCGGACATGCTGACCTCCTTTGCGGGGGTTGCCGGCGTCCGCTGCGCCGACTCAGCGAGAACATACGGATCTTCGGTATGGGAACGCCTTGCTGTCGGTTGGGCACCGGTATACGGACCGTCAGCTGGCCGGGAGCCCGGACGGCGGCCCGGTGAGCCGGCGATCACCCGGGCTGGCCTGCGGCTTTACCGTTTCCCAGGCGTTACAGGACCGGAAATCTCCCGCCGGGGGCAGGATTCCGCTCGGCCGTGTTGTCCGTGTGGCACCAACTCGGCGTACGGGAGGGGCACATGGACCTGGCGGAACTCATCGGCCGCCGGCCGACGCCGGGCGCCGGCCTGCTGGTCGCGCTCACCCGGCGCTGCCCGCTGAGTTGTGCCCACTGCTCCACCAACTCGTCCCTGACCACGACCCAGCGGCCGGATTCCAAGCAACTGCTGCGGTTCGTGGCGTCGTTCGAGCCCGCGAACCGGCCCGACGTGGTGATGCTGACCGGCGGCGAGCCGCTGCTGCTGCCCCGACTCGCCCTTCGTCTCACCAGATCGGCCCAGCGGGCCGGATCCCGCGTCGCGCTGCTGAGCGGCATGTACTTCGCCCGCCAGGGCCGTGTCCCCCGCCCCGTCATGGGGGCCATCACCGCGCTCGACCACTTCTCCGCCAGTGTGGACGCGCACCACGAGCGCGAGGTTCCCCGCGCCGCCGTGTTCCGCGCTCTCCGGGCGGTGCTCGACGCCGGCACGCCGGTGAGCGTCCACCTCACCGGCAGCGGCCCCGACGACCCGTATCTGGCCGACGCCGTCGCCGATATCCGCCGCACCTTCGCCGACCGGGTGCCCATGCTGGTCAACGAGGTCAGGCCGCTCGGCCGAGGCGCCCGGCTGGCGGCCCAACCCCCGCCGGCCCCGCACCACTTCCGCGCCCCGCCGTGCGCCATGGCGGCCTGGCCGACGATCGCCTTCGACGGCACCGTGATCGCCTGCTGCGGGCAGCGGGCGATCGACCGCCGCCCCGTCCCCGCCCATCTGCGCCTCGGGCACATCGCGGAACACGACTGGCCCACCATCAGGGAACGCTCCCTCGAATCCCCCGTGCTCCGCCTGGTGCGCGCCATGGGACCGCGCCGCCTGCACTCCCGTTACGCGTCGTCCCCGCCCCCCGACGGCTACTGCCGCGCCTGCCACGGGCTCAGCGACCAGCCCGAGGTCGGCGACGGCGCGGCCCGCGACGCCTCGGGCCGGGTCGGCGCGCTCATCGACGGGCTCGTCGCCGACGAGCAACGCGCCGCGGGGCCAGCGGCGTTGGTCCGGCGCTTCGGCTGCGCCCGCTACGCCGACCTGGTGACGCTGGCCCCCGCCGAGGGCGACCGATGACCGCGTCGCCGCCCTCCGTCGCGCCCTCCGCCGCGCCCTCCGCCGTGCTCGGCATGAAGCTCGCGCTCGTCACCCCGGCGCTGCACCGCGCCACCGAACGCCTCTGGCGGCCCGAAGGGCTCAGGGAGCGCTATCTCCGCTATCTGGCCGCCATGCACCCGCTGCTGGTGGCCTCGGTGCCGCTGCTTGAGCGCGCCGCCGCCCGCTGCGCCGACCTCGACGACCCCTACGCGCCGCGCCTGGCCGCCTACTACCGCCGCCACGCCGAGGAGGAACGCGGCCACGACGCCTGGCTGTTGGCCGACCTCGCCGAGGCGGGCGGCCGGGCGCCCGACGTGCCGCCCAGGGCCGTCGTCGAACTCGCGGGGGCGCAGCACTACCGCGTCGAGCACGAGCACCCCGTCGCGCTGCTCGGCTATATGGCCGTGCTGGAGGGCAACGCCCCCGCCCCCTGGCTGCCGGACCGGCTCGCCCTGGCCACCGGGCTGCCGCCCGCCGCGTTCCGCACCCTCCGCGAGCACGCGGCGCTGGACGGCGGCCATCTCGCCGCGCTGCTGCGGGAGTTCGACGAGCTGCCGCTGACCGGGCGGCAGCGGACGGTGGTCTCCGTCAGCGCGCTGCACACGGCCGGCCTCCTCACCCAGCTCTTCCGCCACCTGGCGACCGACCCGCCCACCGACCCCGCGAACGACCCCGGAGAACCCGCATGAACGACAGCACGCGACCCGAGCCCGCGTCGTCCGAGCCCGCGTCGTCGGAGCCCACATCGTCCGAGCCGACACTGGGGGCCCTCGCCGAGGCCGGGTTCAACTTCGACGCGCTGAGCGACGAACAGCACGCCGTGCTCCGCACGTTGACCCCCGAGGAGCTCTCGCTGCTGATCGACATCAAGGTGCGTCTCGACGAGGCCGCCCCCGAGGTGCAGGCGCACGCCGAGGTCGCGGGCGGCGCCCTGTTCTGAGCCGGTCCGCTCTTCTGGAGGAAACCCCATGTTCTGCGCCCCGTGCCGGCGCGAGCTGCCGTCCGACGCCCGGTTCTGCCATCTCTGCGGCCAGCCGTGCGCCCCCACGGCGGCCACCGGCAGGGCCACCGGCCGCAAGGTCGTGACGGTGCTCTTCTGCGACCTGGTGGGCTCCACCGCGCTCTCCGGCACGCTCGACGCGGAGACCCTCCGCTCGGTGAGCCTGCGCTGGTTCGACCGGATGCGGCTGCGGATCGAGGAACACGGGGGCACCGTCGAGAAGTTCATCGGCGACGCCGTGATGGCCGTCTTCGGCGTGCCGACGGTCCGGGAGGACGACGCCCGGCAGGCGATCGCCGCCGCCCTGGGCATGCGCGCGGCGCTGACCGAGCTCAACGACCGGCTGGAGACCGCCATCGGCGTCCGCCTTGAGATGCGCATCGGCATCAACACCGGGCAGGCGGTGACCGGTTCGTCCACCGCGCGGCAGGCGATGGTGTCCGGCGAGATCGTCAACGTCGCCGCCCGCCTGGAGCAGAACGCGTCGGCCGGCGAGATCCTCATCGGCGCCGACACCCTGCGCGCCGCCGGCGCAGGGGTTCGGGTCGCCGACATCGGGCCGCTGCGGGTCAAGGGCAAGAGCGAACGGGTCACCGCCCACCGGCTGCTCGGGCTGGACGCGGAGGAAGGGCCGGACGCACCGCGCGGGACCGACGTCGACTTCGTCGGCCGCGCCCCCGAACTCGCCGCGCTGGACGCGGCGTTGCGGCAGGTGATCGACACCAGGCGGGCCACCCGAATGGTGGTGAGCGGCGAGGCGGGACAGGGCAAGACCCGGCTGCTGCGCGAGTGGCTGCGCGGGACCACCGCCTCGGCCGGCCGCCGCTGGTACGGCGTGGGGCGGGGCCGGGCGCGCGGGGAACAGGCCAGCCTCGGGCCCCTCGCCGACGCGGTGTCCTCCCTGCTGCGCACCGAGGACACCGTGCCCCCTTCCCTCGAGCATCCCCTCGAACATCCCCTCGGACTCGCCCTGCTCCAACAGGGCCTGCTCCGCAACGGAACCCCGCACCCCTCCGTCGACGCCACCTGTGCCGCGCTCGTCCAGGTCCTCACCGACCTCACCGCGACCCGGCCCGCCATCCTGGTGATCGACGACTGCCACTGGGCGGCCGACCCGTTCTTCGACGTCCTCGACCAGACGCTCGCCGAACTCACCGAAGCCGCCGTGCTCGTGGTGCTGCTCACCCGCCCGCAACTCTTCGACCGGCGGCCCGAACTCGCCGGCGAGGCCATGGCGTTGGCCGGACTCCGGGACGAGGAGGCGCGCCTCCTCGCCGCCGGGCTGGCCGCCCACGACGGGCGCGCGCCGGGGCAGCCGCTCGCCGGGCAGCTGCTGGAGCGAGCCGGCGGCAACCCCCTCCACCTGGAGCAACTGCTCATCGCCCAGGGTGCGTTGGGCGCCGCGCCCGGCGATGTCCCGCTCCCGCTCCAGGCCCTGATCGGCGCCAGGATCGACACCCTCGACCCGCCCGAACGGCGCGCCCTCGGCCTGGCCTCCGTGCTGGGCCGCGACTTCACCGCCGACGAACTCCTCGACCTCGCCGACCGCCCCGAGGCCCACCTCGCCGACCGCCCCGAGACCCACCTCGACGCCGGCGCCCGCACGGAACCGCGCGCCGAACTCCACGCCACGCTGCGCCGCCTGGTGCGCCACCGCCTGATCATCCAGGACGGCGACGCGTTCCGGTTCGCCGGCGGGCTCATCCTGGAGGTCGTCTACGACAGCCAGCCCAAGAACGACCGCGCCGACCGCCACGAACGCGCCGCCCGTTCGGACTCGGTACGGCGGAGCGGCAGCGCCGCCGTCGGTGCCCATCTGGAGCAGGCCCACCGCTACCGCGTCGAGTTGGGCGCCCAGGCCCCGGACACCGACCGGCTGCGCCGCCAGGCGGCCGACGCGCTGGCCGACGCCGGCCGGCTGGCCCTGGCCCACGCCGACCCCGTCTGGGCCGCCGGGCTTCTCACCCGGGCCGTGCACCACTACCAGCCGGGCGAACCCCACAGCTCGGGCGCCCGCAGACGACTCGGGCAGACCCTCATCGACCTGGGGCGCGGCGCCGAAGGCCGGGCGCTGCTCGAAGAACTGCTCGCCACCGCGCCGGCCACCGAGGCGGACACGGTGGAGGCCGCGCACGCCCGGCTGGTCCTCGCCTCCGTCGGCGGGGCCGGTGGCCGCGCCGAGTCACCGGCCGAGGCCGCGCGCGCCACGCTGCCCGTCTTCGAGGCCGCCGACGACCACCTCGGCCAGGCCAGGGCCTGCCTGCGGATCGCCCAACTCGACCAGGAACGAGGGCGGCACGGCACCGCCGAACGCGTCCTCGCCCGCGCCCTGCACCACGCGGTGCGGGCGGGCGTCGAGCCGGAGCGGGCCGCCGCCCTCGGCGCCATCGGGGTCTCCCTCTGGCGCGGCCCCAAACCGGTCACGGCGGCCCTGGACCACTGCCGGACGCTGCGCACCGAACACGGCGGGGGACGCCCCGCCGTCCGCCTCACCCTGAGCTGCACCCTGGCGGTCCTGCGCGCCCTGCACGACGACGCGGACGGCGCCCTCGCCGACCTCGCCGAGGCCGAACGCCTCGCGCCGCGCCTCGGCTACGCCGAGGCGGACGTCTTCCTCCCGCTCTTCACCGCGACCGTGACCGACCTCGCCGGCCGCCCCGAGGAGGCGCTGCGGCACCTGGGCCTGGCGGCCACCGCCGCCCGCGACCTCGGCGCCACCGGGCTGCTGCGCGGCGCGCTGCTGGACGCCGCGCGCATCCACCTCGACCTCGGCGACCGGCACGCCGCCCGCCGCGCGCTCGGCGACGCGGCCGAAGGCGCCGACTCCGCCGACCTCGACGGGCTGCGCGCCCGCGTCGCGGCGGCCGAGGGCGACGCCGGCGCGGCGATGCGGCTGGCCCGCCGCGCCCGCGAGACCGCCGCCGCCACCGACTCCCCGATCGTCCAGGGCTACGCCGCCCTGGACTTCGCGCGCGCCGCGCTCGCCTCGGGCCACCAGGACGCGGCGGCGGAGGGGGCGGCGCACGCGCGCCGGCGCTTCGAGGCCAAGGGGCACCTCCCCGCCGTCCGCCAGGCCGAGGCGGTGGCCACCGCCGTGGCCGCCGCCTCGGCCGCCTCAGACACCGGCGTGGAGGTATCCCCATGACCACCGTCCGCAGACCACCGCCCGGGCTGACCTGGGGCCTGCGCGGACGCGGCCCGGCCGATGTGCCCGTCGAGGCCGACCCGGTCGATCTGCCGACCGCCCCCGAACGTCCGTTGATCGGCGGCAGCGGGCGCGGCGTGCGGGTCTGCGTCGTCGACTCGGGCGTCGAGGCGGACCACCCCCTCGTCGGCCCCCTCGCCCGCACCTGGCGCGTCCGCAAGGACGACGACGGGCTCCACGTCGAGGAGACCGACCTCGGCGACGCCTGCGGCCATGGCACCGCCTGCGCCGGGATCATCCGCAGGACCGCGCCCGACTGCGAACTCTCCAGCGTCCGCGTGCTCGGCGAACGGTTCTCCGGCAGCGGCGACGTGCTCCTGGAAGGCATCCGCTGGGCGGTCAGGCAACGGTTCGACGTGGTGAACCTCAGCCTGTCGACCACCCATGTCCGCTTCGCCGACGAGCTCCGCAAACTCGCCGACGAGGCGTACTTCCAGCGCACCGTGATCGTCGCCTCGGCGCACAACACCCGGGTGGAGAGCTTCCCCTGGCGGTTCTCCTCGGTGATCTCCGTCGGCAGCCACCAGGAGGACGACCCCGACCTCCACCTCTACAACCCCCAGCCGCCGGTCGAGTTCTTCGCCCCTGGCCAGAAGGTCAGGGTGGCCTGGCTCGGCGGCACCGAGATCCGCAGCTCGGGCAACAGCTACGCCACCCCGTTCATCGCGGGGCTCTGCGCCCGCATCCTGTCCAGCCGCCCCCGGCTGACGCCGTTCCAGCTGAAACACGCCCTGTACACGTCGGCGGCCAACGTCCGGGTCCACGGACATCGGTGACGCCTCGGAGCCGGAAGGGGGCCTCATGGCCCAGACGAGTCTGCCAGCCGAGCCCACCGCGCCGCGCCCCGACCCGGCGGTGACCGAGCTCCTCCAGTCGGTCGTCGACACCGCCTGCGCGATCTTCGGAGCGCAGGCCAGCTCCATCCTGCTGCTCGACGCCGAGACCGAAGAGATGATCTTCGAGGCCGTCTCGGGGCAGGGCGAGGAGTTCCTCGTCGGCTCCCGCTTCCCCGCCGGCCGCGGCATCGCCGGCTGGGTGGCCGCCTCGGGCGAGCCCATGGTCGTCGACGACCTGCGCGCCAGCCCCTCCTTCGACCGCACCATCGC
The DNA here is from genome assembly GCF_020740535.1 of Streptomyces profundus. Lineage (NCBI taxonomy): Bacteria > Bacillati > Actinomycetota > Actinomycetes > Kitasatosporales > Streptomycetaceae > Streptomyces > Streptomyces profundus. The sequence goes on along the minus strand of NZ_CP082362.1, from coordinate 3,158,673 downwards.
GAAGTCCACCGGCTATGTCCCCGACGCGCTGATGGCGGCGCCGCTGATCCACGGCGAGGACGTGCTCGGCGTCCTTGAGGTGCTCGACCCCTCACCCCAGGCCAGATCGGGCCTCGAAGAACTCGACGTCCTCGCCCTCTTCGCCCGCCAGGCCGCCGTGGCCCTCCACGTCCTCACCGGCCACACCAGCCCCCCACCCACCGCCGACCCCACCCGGGACACCCCGACCCGCACCGAACTGATCCGCCTGCTCACCGAGGCCCGAAGACTCCTCGACGAATGACGCCGCCGTGCGGGCCGGGCGGCCGGTCCGTCGGTGGGTGTCGCGCACCCACGTTCGGGGCTGCCCAACGTCGCGGGTCCGTCCTAGCCTCGGCCGTATGGGCGCTGACCAGAGAGACGGACCTCGCATCACCCTCGACGCGTTTCTGCGGGCCCGGCGTGCCGGGCTCCGGCCCGAGGACGTCGGCCTGCCGACCTCAGGGCGCCGACGGGTGCCAGGGCTGCGCCGGGAGGAGGTCGCGACCCTGGCCGGCGTGAGCACCGACTACTACACGCGCCTCGAACAGGGCAGGGAGCGGCACCCCTCGGCCCAGGTGCTCCACGCGCTGGCCAGGGCGCTGCGGCTGGACGAGGAGGCGGCCGACCACCTGCGGCGGCTGGCCCCGTCCACGGAACGGCGAACCCGCCGTACGCGCCCCGGTGACCGGGTGGGCGCCGGGCTGCTCGGGCTTCTCGACCGCTGGTGCGACACCCCGGCGCTCGTCCTGGGCGACACCCTCGACGTGCTGGCCCGCAACGGCCTCGCCGAGGCCCTGCACCACGACTTCGCGATCACGGACAACATGGCGCGCATGACCTTCCTCGACCCGAGGGCCCGCGCGTTCTTCCGCGAGTGGGATCGGGCCGGCGCCGCCGTCGTCGCGGAGCTGCACCGGGCGGCGGGGCTGCTGCCCGACGACGACCGGCTGCGCGTGCTGGTCGGGGAACTCTCCCTCGGCAGCGTCGAGTTCCGCTCCCTGTGGTCCCGGCACGAGGTGCGGCGCAAGGGCGGCGGGTCCAAGCTTCTGCACCACTCCGAGGTGGGAGATCTGGAGCTCCACTACGAGAGCTTCTCCGTCAACGACGCCGCCGGCCAGCAGCTGGTGGTCTACCAGGCCGAGCCGGGGAGCTCGTCCGAGGAGGCCCTGGCGCTGCTCGGCTCCCTGCACAGCACGGGCCGGGAGAGTGGCGCCGAGGCCGCCAGGAGCCGGCGCGCGCTGCCAGGGAGCGCCGCACCGGGGTGAACGGCGGCCTGGTTGCCGGAGGGCGACGGGACGAGAGTCGGTGGTGAGTTCCCGCCCGCACCACCTTCAGGGAGATCCCATGCCTGCCACCCCCGTCATGCGTCCGACCGACGCGACCGCGCTGGACGAGATCCGGGCCCGGCGCCACGACCGGCGACGGCGCGTCCTGTTCACCCATGCCGCGGTGGTCACCATGGACCAGGACCTCGGCGTCCTGGACGACGGTGACGTGCTGGTCGAGGGCGACACGGTCCTCGCCGTGGGGCGAGGTCTTGAGGCCGGTGACGACGCGGTCGTGATCGACGCCACGGGCTGTGTCATCACGCCCGGCTTCGTCGACACCCACCGGCACGCGTGGCAGTCCCAACTGCGCCGGATCATGCCGGACGTGGACGACCTGGCCGCCTATGTCACCGCCACCCTGGCCGGTTACGCCCCCGCGTACGGCCCCGAGGACATGTACGTCGGGACACGGCTGGCCGCGTTGTCGGCGATCGACAGCGGTGTCACCTGTCTGCTCGACTTCTCCCACAACGCACGCTCCGCCGCCCACTCCGACGCCGCCGTCCAGGCCCTGGTCGACAGCGGCATCCGGGGCGTACACGCCTCCATGGCCCCGCACTTCGGCGACTGGGACGGGCAGTGGCCGCGCGATCTGACCCGGCTGCGGGAACGGTGGTCGGGTCCGCTGCTGACCGTGCGCCTGGCCGCCCTGGCCACCGACGAGATCGCCGGGCCCGAGCTCGCGTACGGCCCCGCGCTGGCGCGGGTCGCGCGGGAGCTGGACATCGGCGTCAGCGTCGACGCCGTCTTCGGCACCGCCTCCTCGCTGGCGGTGCGGGCCTGGGAGGCGCAGGACGTGCTCGGCCCCCAGGTGACCCTCATCCACGCCACCGGTCTGACCAGCGACGCGTGGCGGGCGATCGGCGGGAGCGGCACCACCGTCTCCCTGGCGCCCACCTCGGACACCCAGATCGGCCTGGAGACCGCCGTCCCCGCGATCGACGAGGCGCTGGCCGCCGGGGTGCGCCCCGGGTTGGGCGTCGACGTCGAAGTGGCCCTGGCCGGCGACATGTTCACCCAGATGCGCGCGCTGCACACCGTGCAGCGCATGCGGGCCGTCAACGACGCCTACGGCACCGACCGGGTGCCGAACCGGATCACCGTCCACGATGTGCTCGACTTCGCCACGCTCCAGGGCGCGCGCACCAACGGCCTGGACCACGTGACGGGTTCGCTCACCCCGGGCAAGAGGGCCGACCTGCTGGTGATCAGCGCCGAGGAACTCAACAACATGCCGCTCAACGACCCGATCGGCACGGTGGTGCTCGGCGCCGACGCCCGCAACATCGTCGCGGTGCTGGTCAACGGCGAACCCCGCAAGTGGGCCGGCCAGGTCCTGGACGTGGACCTGGCCGCCCTCCGCACGCGGGTGCGCGACTCCAGGAGCCGGATCGTCGAACCTGGCCGCCGGCCGGCCGGCAGCCGCACCGCCACGGTCGGCCCCCGCCGCGACGGAACGACCCTCGCCCAGGTCAGGGACCCCCAGGGGCGTCCGCTGCTGCTCACCGGCGGCACCGTGCTGACGGAGAACGCGCTGATGGGCGACTGGCCGGCGGCCGACGTCCTCATCGGAGGGGACACGATCGTCGGTGTCGGTCCCGGCCTGCGCACCGCCGCCGACGACGACGGCATGATCGTGATCGACTGCGCCGGAACCGTGGTGCTGCCCGCCGCCCTCGACCACACCGGCGCCGGCCCCGTCGGCACCCTCACCCCCGGCGAGCGCGCCGATGTCGCCGTCTACCGGGTCGCGGACGCCGCGCCGTCCCGGCACCATCTCGACCTGCTGGTCCTCGGCGGGCAGGTCCAGCTCTGGGACGGCCACCCCACGGCGGCGGCCCCCTCGCCCGCGACGGCTCCGGAGCCCCCGCACGACCAGGACCACCCCTACGTCGGATCCTGGTGCACCGAAGACCGGTTCCTACGGCAGGAGCTGCTGCCCGACGGGCGCTACGACGAGGCACGCGGCGACCGCGAGAGCGCCTACACGGGGCGGTACTGGATCAACGGCGACCGCATCGACTACCTGGACGACCTGGGCTTCTGGGCCTATGGCGAGTTCGTGGACGGAACGCTGCACCACGCCGGCTACCACATGACCCGGGACTGACCCCGCCGGAGCGGCGCCGGCACCAGCCGAGCGCACCCTAGGGGGCCGTGACCGCCTTCATCGTGTCGATGAGGGCGAGCACGGCGTGGGCGGAGGGGAGGATCATGCGGCCCTCCCTGGTCAGCCGCGCTCCGGTCGAGTCCCTGGTGAAGAGACGGGTGCCCAGCATCTGTTCCAGACATTTGATCTGGTAACTGATAGCCGGCTGCGAATATCCCAGTGCTTTCGCGGCTTCGTCCATTCGTCCGTTCTCGGCGACGGACACGAAGGCGCGAAACTCACGCTCGTGCATGGGACCCCCAGTTTTTCGGCGCCCGGCAGCGACCGCTGCGCGCCGTGGTGCGAAACCACAGGTTGTGGCTGAACTCCACTCCATAGCAACGTATTTGAAGCAGGGTGGCAACCGCGAGTGCAGGAAGCTGCAAGAGCGGTCGGATGTTGTGGGGAAGACAGGAAGAAAGGGACAGCGGAGAACCGGGCAACGGAGGCGCGCGTCACCCGACCGGCGCGGCGGGCGTTGGCAGGACCATGCGATGACACCCCGCGAGATCGCTGCGAACGGAGCCCCCGCGACGGTCGGAAGCGCTCCCGCAGGCAAGGTCCTGCCGAGGTCAGCCGTCCGCACTCAAGTCTTTGAACTGCCGGGGGACACCTCGCGGTGCCACGTCCACACTGGGCTGGTTCAGCATCGCTCCGCACCTTCCTGGAACGACATCCCGCCATGGTCCCGAAGACCGAGCAGCCGTACTGCTCAGCCGCGCCCGCCGCCGCATCCCCGCGGCGGGTCACGACCGGTTGTGGAGCCATGCGTCAGCCGGGCGCCGACACCCCCACCCCGGTGTCCGGACGGCCGTCGCACCCCGTCAGGACCGCGTTCGACGTGGCGGCGCGGGAGCCCACCATCGACGGCCACGCGCCGACGGGGGAACGGTGGGCCGTCCGTCGCGACGAGCGACCCGCCGCCTGCCTGCCACTGACCCCACACCAAAGGAGCGGACCCGCATGCCCTTCGTGCAGGAGAGCCCACACGTTGCCGAGACCCATCTGCTCACCCTCTCGGCCGCCGAGCGAAGGGAGACCGAGGAGCTGGTCACGCGACTGGCAGCCGCGGAGCCGGGGTTGGTGGACGATCACGGCTGGGTCTCGCGCGCCCGCCGCGCCTCGTGTGAACTCCCGCTGCGGCTGCGGGACATCCTGCGTCAGTTCCGGCACGACCCCAGCCTGGACGGGCTGCTGATCCTGCGTAACCTGCCGATCGCGGTCGACCAGCTGCCGCCCACCCCGGAGGGCCCCGAGCTGCACAGCACGGTGCCGGCGACGGTGGCGATGCTGGTCTCCCTCCAGCTGGGGGAGGTGGCCGGCTACCGCGAGGGGCAGTGCGGCGCCCTGGTGCAGAACGTGGTCCCCGTGCCGGGCCGGGTGGCGAGTCGGCGGGCGGCCGGGGCGAGCCCGCTCGAACTCCAGGTGGAGAACGCCTGGCACCCGCAACGCCCCGACTATGTGGGTCTGTTGTGTCTGCGCGGGGACCAGGGCCGGTCGGCCGGCATGCTGGTCTCCTCGATCCGGCGGACGCTCCGCCTGCTGCCGGTCGAGATGATCGACGTGCTGCGGCAGCCCCGGTTCAGCACCGCGCCCGCCTCCCGTCCGCGGGGCGCCGCCGCCGCCCCGCAGCCCATCCTCTCCGGCGATCCGGCCGACCCGAACGTCATCGTGGACTTCCACGCCACCGTGGCCCGCGACAGCGCGGCGAAGCAGGTGCTTGAGGCGCTGCGGGTCGCCTTTCTCGAAGCCTCGACCTCGCTGATGCTGAAGCCGGGGGAGATGGTCTTCGTGGACAACCGGGTCGCCATCCACGGCCGCACCGCCTACACGCCACGGTTCGACGGCACCGACCGCTGGCTGCACCGCACCCTGGTGCACCTGGACGCCAGGCGCACCCGCTCCTACCGCGCGGGCAACGGCAACGTGCTGGTGTGACCGGGGATGACGACCCGGCGCCACCCGCCTACGGCGAGGTGGGGGGCAGGAGTTGGAGTTCCGCGGCGCGGACGCCCGCCTGGAAGCGGGAGGTCGCGCCCAACATGGACATGATCTCCGCGACCTGGCGGCGGTAGGTCCGCACCGAGATGCTGAGCTCCCTGGCGGCCACCTCGTCGGTGACCCCCGCCTGGAGCGCCCCCAGGATGCGCCGGGCGAGCAGCGCCCTGTCCCGGTCCCCGAAGATCATGCGTTCCCCGGGGGAGGCCGCGTTGCGCCAGGCGTTGTCCACGAACGACCGGACGCTGTCCACCAGTTCGGGCACCTGGAGGACCGAGGCGCGGTGCCCGGCGGCGGACTCGGTGACCACCAGGGCGGCCCGCCCGTCCGCCAACAGCGCCTGCATCGGAGGCATCCGCGCCACCCGGACGGACACCTGCGACTCCTCGTCGGCCCCGGCCCACCCGTCCACCGGCAGTTCGGGGAGGAGCGCGGGCACCGAGAGGAACCGCAGGTGGACAGGGGTCGGACGGCTCAGCATCAGCTGCCGCTCCGCCCGCCTGATGTCCGGGGTCCTGGCGTAGAAACAGCCGGTGTAGACGATGCTGACGTGTGTGGTCGTCGCCCGCATCAGGGTGAGCGCCGCTTCCAGCACGGCGCCGTACCCACCGTCGATGACCTCGATCAGCTCCCCCTGCGACCGGCGGTCCCGATGCATGGCGACCGTCGAGTCGATGAGCGTCTGGACTTCGAGCAGGGCACGCTCCAGCTCGTCCTGGTGCTGTTGCGGCTGGTCCAAGGTACGACTCCCGTCTCAAGGATCACTGGAGCGAAGCGACGCTCTTTCCCGTCGGGGTCTCCTCTCGTGGCTGGTCGACGGCCGGCAGACCGGAGAGCAGGCCGAGTTGGGCGGCGCGGACCCCGGCCTGGAACCGCGAGCTGGCGTCCACCTCCCGCATGATCTCGGCGACATGGCGGCGGTAGGTGCGCAGCGAGACGTTGATCTCCCGGGCGGCGACCTCGTCCGTGTAGCCGAAGCGGAGCTGTTGCAGGATCTGCCGCTTCAACTCGCTCTGTAGCCAGGGCCCGAGCCGCAGGTGGTCGGCGAGCTTGTGACCACGGGTCCAGGCGCTGGCGAAGAGCAACTCGACGGTGCGGACCGCCGCCGGGTCGGTGATGGTGGTGACGCGACGGTAGGGAGCGCGCTGGTCGGCCCAGACCAGCGCGGTGGAACCGTCGACGACCAGCACCTCGCGCAGGTCGCTGTTGGAGACCCTGGCCTCGGCGTGCTCCGGGATGTGCTGGAGCCTGGCCGAGGTGACCCGACTCGCCTCCGTGGTGTACAGCACCCGGACCGTCACCTCGGACGGCAGGCTGTTGAGCGTGGCCAGCACCGCGTCCGTGAACTCGCTCACCCCGTTGAGCGCGACCACGACGGAGTGCTGGGCCCTCGGCAGGTGCTCGCCCAGCAGCTCGCCGAGGCGGGCGGCGGCCATCCGCACCACCGCCGACGGCGTGCGGATCTGCCGGCGGTTCACCGAGACGGTGGTCCTGATCAGCGCGCGTGCTTGAAGCAGAGCCTGTTCCACGTGCGCTTCTGTGTCTGGCGTGGTGGACTCCAAACCAACGCCAACGCGTAATGGTCTGGTCATTACCATTTTGTTCATCTCCCCGTACTCCCCCATGGTGTCTGGCTCTGTCGTGGAGCCCAGTCGCCATTGACCGACGGCTACTCGGTCGGGCTCCCCACAGGGCCATTAGTTCAATATAGAACTAGGCCGTTACCCGGCCTGACAATGCACGGTCAGGGCGCCATGGCCCCGGCGCGCTACGGACGAGTATCAACTCGGCCAGATCGCGCGTAGCTGAGTAAACATGACGGCCCCCGCCAAGGCCACTGACGCAAAGCTCTTTCCGGCGCGATGGCAGCAAGTTGCAAGTGTTTCGTGAAAAGGAACCGTGCCGCGGGGCTTCACGACTACGCAGCGCTGCCGAGGAGTTGCCGTCGGTCGCCGCAGGCGCCCTCAGTGGTTACTCTTTGTCGCTACCGTAACACTCAGGCGATTCTTGTTGTGTGGGAGGTGGGGGTGTGCTATCCCCGCTCCTCCGGTGGGCGTCGCGACGGGCAGCCGCCGGGGCCGGCGCCATCCGGCGGCCCGGCCGGAATAGGGCCGCGCGGGGTGGCGCATTTCACAGGCCGGTCCTGATGCCGCATTGGACGGGCGGAATTGCGCGGTGGAGAACTCGGGGTGACGCGACATCGGAACCCCGGGGCAGGCGCGCCATCGGCGTCCGTTGAACGCCGTTCCGGCGGGCGTCAGGACGACTTCTCATCCACGTGAACCACTTCGACGGCGGTGGGCTGCCCCAATACGGAACGGAGTCTCCGGAGACGGGCGTGCGGGACGAACCCGGCCGAACGCGCTCACGCGTCGGAGGACCGGAGGGTTTTCCGCGAATTCCCGTGTGGGGATCAGCGGAAAGAGCGGGAAACGTAAAGCGATCGACCTGGCCCGAGCTTTCCGACGGCCGGCCGGATCATTCCTTGTGCCGGGAGATCACGGACAGCGCCCGCACCAGCAACACGGCGGCCAGCACCAGCAGGTGGTAGCCCACCAGCTCGAAGAGGTCGATCCGCTGGGTCAACCGGGGGCCGTCGTCGATGGTCAGCATCACGGCGCCGGTCAGCCCGCTGGCCGAGCTGACGACCACCAGCAGCGCCTCGTGCATCAGGGACCGCAGATACCGCCGGTCCCTGGCGTCGGCGAACGGCCGGACGCTGACCGTCAGTTGGCCGCGCTCCATGGCCTGGGTCACCCGGTCGAGGCGGCGGGGCAGCCGGCGCAGCATGGTCAGCGCCGAGTAGAACTCGCCCTGCAACGTCTCCTGGACGGACCGCTGCGAGGGGCCGGCGCCCAGCGTGTTCTCCGTGGAGAGGTCCCTGGCCTCCGCCATCAGGTCGAAGCCGGGCGCGATCCGGGTCAGGGTGCCCTCCAGGGTGGCCAGCGACCGGAAGACGGCGGCGATCTCCGCCGGCACCCGCAGACCGTGGTCCGTGACGATCCGGAACAGGTTGACGAAGGCCTGGACGCTGGGCGGCGTACGGGAGTTGAAGTGCCGGGCCAGAAACCGGCCCAGGTCACGCTCAAGGCGCTGGGTGTCCACCTCCTCTGGGCGGGTCAGCACGTCGAGCAGGGCGTCGCTCATCGCGGCGGCCTGACCGCTCTGGAGCGCCACCAGGAACGCCTTCAGCGCCGACCGGGACTGGGCGTCGATCCGCCCGACCGAGCCGAAGTCGATCAGCGCCAGGTCGCCGTCCGCCAGCAACAGGATGTTGCCCGGGTGCGGATCGGCGTGGAAGACCCCGTCCACCAGGATCTGCCGCATCAGCTCCCCCAGCAGCTCCCTGGCCAACTCGGCGCGGTCCCGGGGCAGTTCGTCGAGCCTGGCGAAGGCGGTGCTGATCGGGTCGCCCGGCAGGTGGTCGAGCACCAGCACCCGTTCGCTGGACAGCTCCCGGTGCCGTCCTGGCAGCCGCACCCGCGGCGGCCCCGAGTGGCGCTCCCGCAGATCGGCCACATCGTCCAGGTTCTGCGCCTCGATGCGGAAGTCCAGCTCCTCCTGGACCGATCTGGCGAAGTTGTCCGCCAGCTCGACCAGGCCCAGGGAGACCGCCCAGCCCGTCCTCCGCTCCAACTGCCGCGCCAGCCGGCAGATCACGTCCAGATCGCGCTCCACCCCCGCCCTGATGCCGGGCCGGCGGATCTTGACCACCACCTCGGTGCCGTCCACCAGCCTGGCCCGGTGCACCTGGGCTATCGAGGCGGCGGCCAGCGGATCCTCGTCGAAGGAGGCGAACACCTCCCGCGCCGGCCGGCCGTACTCGCGCACCAACTCGGACCTGATGTCGGGCAGCGGCTCCGGCGGCACCTGGTACTGGAGCACGCTCAACTCCCGTACCAGCGCCGGCGGCAGCAGGTCGTCGCGGGTGGCGAGCACCTGGCCGAGCTTGACGAAGGTGCCGCCCGCCTCCTCAAGGGCCCGCCGCAGCGGCACGGCGAGGCCGGTGGAGCGCGCCTCCCTGCCCCGCAGGTAGGGGCGCAGCCCGTGCCGGACCACGATGGAGCTGATCCCCGAGTAGCGCCTGGCCCTGGCCGCCGACGAGCGCAGCGCCGCCCACCAGGCGTTCGGCCAGCCCAACGACCCGCTGGGCGCGACGACTTCGAGGCCGGCGAGAAAGGCCATCGCCACCACGAGCGTGGTGCCCAGCTGCACCCCGAGGAGCAGTCCGCTCTGCTCCTCCTTCTGCACCTCGCTCAGGATCATCACCACGGTGCTGCCGACCGCGCCGGTCAGCAGCGACCGGACGATGCCGATCCGCAGCCCCAACAGCCGTCGGCTGGCCACGGCGAAGGCGACGGTGAAGAGGATCAGTCCGGTGATCAGTCCTGGCAGGCTGGCGGCAGACATGAGGCGGGACCTGCGCTTCCGTAGTCCTGGCTGGGCGCTCGTTCGCTCGCGGCCCCCGTCGGGAGTGCGACGCGCCGTCACGGCCGTCGGTCGCGGGGGAGCGCCGCGTGCCGCCGCGGCCGGGTGGCCCAGAGTAATCAGGCTCTCTCGGCGAGCGGGGTCGCCGTGGCAGCAAGCTGCCCGAGCGCGCGAGAGCCTCCCCATCCCCGCTGGCAGGTCCCTGCATGGCATAGCGGGTCAGGGCCAAGTCGAACATAGCCTCGGTCGGGTGCCGCGCACGCCGTTGTGCTTGGCGGTCGCGGTGGGTGCCGTCCGAGACGCGTGGGGCGAGCGCTGTCCGAAACGAATGGACGACGAGTTATGGGGGTGATCTCGTGCCGGATGCCACAGCGGAACAGGGGCGGCAGCGGGTCGTGCTGACCGGCCTCGGTGCGGTGTCCTGCATCGGGGTCGGTGCCGAGGAGCTGCTCCAGGGGCTCTCCCAGGGACGCAGCGGGGCCCGGCCGATCACGGCCTTCGACACCGCCGGCTTCGACCACGCGGTGGGCTGCGAGGTGACCGACTTCGACGCGGGGAAGCATCTGCGCACCCTCGACCCGGCGAGCCTGGGCCGCGCCGCGCGCTTCTCCGTGGCCGCCGCGCGGATGGCGGTCGCCGACGCCGGCCTGACGGACGCCGAACTCGCCGCGCTCCCTGGTCTTGTCTCCGTGGGCACCACCGACGGCGAGTCCCGCGATCTGGACCGGCTGGTGGAGCAGGGCCTCGCGGGCGGGCCCGAGGCGATGGACCCGGAGGTCGCCGCGCGGGCGTCGGTGGCCAGCATCTCGGCCGCCATCGCCAGGGAGTTCGGGTTGGCCGATGTGGAGGCGGTGACGGTGCCGACCGCGTGTGCGGCCGGCAACTACGCGATCGGCAACGGTTTCGACGCGATCCGGGCGGGTGAGGTGGACTTCGCGCTGTGCGGTGGCGCGGACGCGATGTGCCGCAAGACCTTCACCGGGTTCTACCGGTTGGGGACGATCGCGCCGGAGGTGTGCGCGCCGTTCGACGTGGATCGCAGCGGGATCCTGACGGGTGAGGGTGCCGGGATCCTGGTGTTGGAGAGCCTGGAGTCGGCGTTGCGTCGGGGGGCTCGGATCTATGCCGAGGTGTTGGGTTACGGGTTGAACTGTGACGCGCACCATCCGGTGGCGCCGCATCAGGAGAGTGTCGCGGACTGTATGCGGTTGGCGTTGGAGGACGCGGGGGTCAAGCCGTCGGAGGTGGACTTCATCTCGGCGCATGGCACGGGGACTCGGGCCAACGACGTGACGGAGGCGCGGGCGATCCGGGACGTGTACGGGGAGAGTCCGCCGCGGACGGTGTCGGTGAAGTCGATGCTGGGGCACACGATGGGTGCGGCCAGCGCGTTGGCGGCGATCGGCTGTGTGCTGGCGATCACCCGTGGGTTCATCCCGCCCACCATCAACCACCGCACCACCGACCCCGAGGTCGCCCTCGACTGTGTGCCCAACGAAGCCGTGCGCGCCGATCTGCGGATCGTGCAGAACAACGGCCTGGCCTTCGGCGGTAACAACTCCGTCGTGATCTTTGGCAGGTATGACGCGTGAACCAGCGAACTCGCCGGCCGGCGCCGGTCATCACGTCCTGGGAGACGATCTCCCCCTTCGGTGTGGGCCGGGCGGCGTTCCGCGACGGCATCCTCGCCGGCGCGGCCCCTGAGCCGGTGCCGCCGGCGGGCGATCAGGTGCCGGGGATCAGCACCCGCCCGGTGCCCGACTTCGACGTCCGCGCCGTGCTGGGCAAGAAGGGGACCCGTTCGATGAACCGGGTCACCGGCCTGACGGTCGCCACCATCAGGGAGCTGCTGGCCGGCGAACCCGAGGCGGAGGAGTCGGGGCAGCGGCGCGGCACGGCCCTGGTGCTCGGCACCACGACGGGCAGCGCGCAGTCCATGATGGACTTCACCCACACCTCGTTGACGGGGAAACGGCCCTACCACGTGGACCCGGCCGTCTTCCCGAACACGGTGATGAACCACTCCGCCGGCAGCGCCGCGATCTGGTACGGCCTGACCGGGCCCAATGTCACGGTCGCCGGCGGCCGGGCCGCCGGCGTGCTGGCCTTCAACTACGTCCGCCGGCTCCAGGTGAGCGGCCGGGCGCGGACCGTGCTGTGCGGGGCGGCCGAGGAGTACTCGACGGCCCGCGCCTGGCTGCGCCGGCACAGCGGGACCGCCGACGGCGCGGCGGCGGACGAGCCGACCGTGCTCGGCGAGGGCTGCGCCATGCTCCGCGTCGAGGCCGAGGCCGAGCGGGGCCTGGCGGATGTGCTCGCGGTGCGCTCCGGGGTCTTCGCCGCCCCCGAGGAGGCGGGCCGGGTGCTGGTCGCGAGCGTGCGCCGCGCGTTGGCCGACGCCGAGGTGGCCCCTGGGGACCTGTGGGCGGTGGCCGCCGACGGGCCGCTGGACGCCGGCGGCGGCGCGGCCGGCGCCGCGCTGGACGAGCTGCTGCGCGAGACGGGTGCCCGGCGGATCTCCTGCGTGGACCGGATCGGCGACACCGCGTCGGCGGCCGGCATGTTCCAGGTCGTCTCGCTGCTGGTCCACGCCGAGTCCGAGCCGAGCGACCGGCCCAGGATCGGCCTGGTGACCTCGGTCGACAGGGACGGCGTCGCCGGCTGCGCGGTGCTGTCCGTCCGGCCCACCGGCGGCCAGGCACCCACATCCCGCCCGGCGTAGGCCGCGGACCCCATCACACGGAGGACATCCCTCATGCCGTCCCCAGCAACCCCGCGCGCGCTCGCCGGCGAGATCCGCCTGGTCGGGTCCGAGGCCGCCGCCGGGTCGGCGCCGCAGGCCGAGGCGCGGATCGACATCGCCGCCGACGAGGCGGTCTTCGCCGGCCACTACCCCGGTTTCCCGATCCTGCCCGGGGTCTGCCTGATCGAGTGCGCCCACCGGGCTGCGCTCGCGGCCTTCCCCGAACCACGGCCGGCCGAAGGCGAGTTGGTGCGCCTCGACGCCGTGGAGTCGGCCCGCTTCCTCGATCCGGTCTACCCGGGGGAGCCGGTGACCGTCGAACTCGCCTGGAAGTCCGTGGACTCCGGCTGGCAGTGCCGCGCCGTGGTCAAGAACCCGCGGGGCGTGAGCGCCCGCGTCCGGCTGCGCTTCCCCCGGCCCGGCACCGCCGGGTCGGCGGCGACGCCCGCGCTGGCCCGGGTGGGTGGCGCGTGACCCGGCGGGCGGGGGCCGCGACCGGACTGGCGCGGGAGTGGGACGCGATCGTGGTGGGCGCGGGGCTCGCCGGGCTCACCTCGGCCGCCTATCTGGCGGCGGCCGGGCGCCGGGTGCTGGTGCTGGAGCAGCACGACATCGCCGGCGGCAACAGCCATGTCTTCCGGCGCCGGCGCCGCTACGAGTTCGACGTGGGCGTGCACTACGTCGGCGACTGCGGGGCGGACGGCACGGTGCCGGCGATCCTCGCCGGCCTCGGCGCCCGGGACCGGGTGGAGTTCCGGGAGATGGACCCGGACTGCTTCGACCGGGTGGTGCTGCCCGGCCTGACCCTCGACGTGCCGGCGAGCTGGCCGGAGTACCGGGCCAGGCTGGCCAAGGCGATGCCCGAGGAGACCACGGGGCTGGACACGTTCACCGGGATCGTCCAGGCGCTCGGGGCCGAACAGCGCGCCGCGCTGCTGGCCGGGGGCGAGCCGACGTTGACCGAGATGCTGGCGATGACGCCGACCGTGCGGGAGTGGGGGCGCAGGCCGCTGGCCGCGCTCTTCGACCACTGCGGCCTCTCCGCCAGGGCGCGCACCGTGCTGGCCGCGCAGTCGCCCAACTACGGGCTCAGTCCCCAGGATGCCACCGTCGGCATGCACGCCACCGTGATCGACCACTACATCCGTGGCGCCTACTTCCCCGTGGGCGGCGGCCAGGTGCTGGCGGCCACCCTGGTCGAGGCACTGGAGGCCAACGGCGGCGCGCTGGTGACGCGTTGCCTGGTGGACCGGCTGCTGGTGCGGGACCGCACGGTGGGCGGGGTGGCGCTGGCCGACGGGACGGAGTTCCACGCCCCGCTGGTGATCTCCAACGCCGACTACCGGCGCACCATGCTGGAGCTGGTCGGCGAGGAGCATCTGGCGCGTCCCGTGGTCCGCAAGACCCGCGAGGCGCGGATGACGCTGCCGTTCGCCACGGTCTATGTGGCCCTGGACCGGGAGATCGCGCGGCTGGGCGGGCCCTACAGCGCCGAGGCGGGCGAGGCCAACATCTGGTGGTACGACACCGAGGACATCGACGACTACTACCGGGAGTTGGCCACCGGGCGGCTCCCCGACGAGGTGCGGTTCCTCTTTGCCTCCTTCAGCTCGCTCAAGGACCCGGGATCGCGGCACATGTGCCCGCCAGGGCACAGCAACTTCCAGCTGATGACGGTCTGTCCGCCCGAGTACGAGCCCTGGGGGGTCTCGGGCGGCCCGGCGGACGGGGTGCGTTACCGCAGGCAGGAGGCGTACCGCGCGGCCAAGGAGGAGTTCACCGAGCGGGTGCTGGTCGCCGCCGAGCGACTGCTCGGCCCGTTCCGGGACCATGTGGTCCATCTGGAGACGGCGACCCCGCTCACCCAGGAGCGCTACACCCGTTCCACGGGCGGCACCCCCTATGGGATCGCGAGTTGGGGCGGCCACGGCACCCGCCCGGATCTGGGCACCGGGATCGCCGGGCTGTACGCGGTGGGGCAGAGCTCCCGCTACGGCAGCGGGATCACCGGCGTGATGGTCGGCGGGATGGCCTGCGCCGGCGCGGTGCTGGGCCGGCGGCTGATGAGCGAGGTGCACGCCGGCGCCGTGATCGGCGATCCCGACCGGCTGCCGGAACGGGCCGCCGACTGGGATCCGCTGGTGGTCTCCCGCGGTGTGGCCCGCCGTTCGGCGCGCGGCCTCGCCCGGATGGAATAGCGCAACCGAGGGTTCGCGTACGGGAATTGACTCGATGCTGCCGAATCCATGGCATCTTCCTGCCTGATACCCGAAATTACTCGCCCTCAGGATGTTTACCGGGCAGCATGGCAGCACTGTGCCCAGTTGTCTGCGGGCCGGTGCATACACACCCATTGAAGTTCTTGCGGAAGTAGCGGAGGCATCCAGTGACTGCACCAGTTGACGAGCGGTTCGGGAAGATCAAGGAGATCGTCTGCGAGATCCTCGAACTGGAGGAGGACGAGGTCACCGCCGAGGGGCTGTTCGAGGAGTACGGCGCCGACTCGCTGCGGGCGATCGAGATCCTCGCCTCCCTTGAGCGGGAGTTCAACGTGGTGATCGACCAGTCCGAGCTGGCGGAGATGGTCAACCTGAACGCCGTGGTCAAGGTCGTCGAGGTGGCGATCGAGAAGAAGTAGCCCTCCCTCACTGTCGATTCGGAAAGAGGTGGGTTGATGGAATCCCGGCCGTCCGATTCCTTGCCCAAGGCCCCGGCCGCGCAACGCGTGGTGATCACCGGGCTCGGGATCATATCGAGTATCGGTATCGGTGTTGATGAATTCTCATCCGGTCTGCGCGCCGGATTGAGTGGTGCCAAGCCCATCACCGCATTTGACACCGAAGGATTCGCGCACGCAAAGGGTTGCGAGATAACGGACTTCGATCCGAAGCCGTTGATCCGCCATCTCCCGCCCGACTCCCTCGGCAGGGCGAGCCAGTTCTCCGTGGCCGCCGCCCGGATGGCCGTCGAGGACGCGGGGCTCGACCCCGCGACGCTGCGCGCCCAGCGCGGTCTCGTCTCCGTGGGCACCACCGACGGCGAGTCCTACGACCTGGAGCGCCTGGTGGGCGCCGAGCTGGCGGAAGGACCGGCGAGCATGGAGCCCGCCGTGGCGGCCCGGCTGCGGGCCAGCCGGGTCTCCGTCTCGGTGGCCAGGGAGTTCGAGTTGGCCGATGTGGAGGCGGTGACGGTGCCGACCGCGTGTGCGGCCGGCAACTACGCGATCGGCAACGGTTTCGACGCGATCCGGGCGGGTGAGGTGGACTTCGCGCTGTGCGGTGGCGCGGACGCGATGTGCCGCAAGACCTTCACCGCCTTCTACCGGTTGGGGACGATCGCGCCGGAGGTGTGCGCGCCGTTCGACGTGGATCGCAGCGGGATCCTGACGGGTGAGGGTGCCGGGATCCTGGTGTTGGAGAGCCTGGAGTCGGCGTTGCGTCGGGGGGCTCGGATCTATGCCGAGGTGTTGGGTTACGGGTTGAACTGTGACGCGCACCATCCGGTGGCGCCGCATCAGGAGAGTGTCGCGGACTGTATGCGGTTGGCGTTGGAGGACGCGGGGGTCAAGCCGTCGGAGGTGGACTTCATCTCGGCGCATGGCACGGGGACTCGGGCCAACGACGTGACGGAGGCGCGGGCGATCCGGGACGTGTACGGGGAGAGTCCGCCGCGGACGGTGTCGGTGAAGTCGATGCTGGGGCACACGATGGGCGCGGCCAGCGCGTTGGCGGCGATCGGCTGTGTGCTGGCGATCACCCGCGGGTTCATCCCGCCCACCATCAACCACCGCACCACCGACCCCGACTGCGGGATCGACTGCGTCCCCAACGAGGCGGTCGAGGCCACCCCGCGCATCGTGCAGAACAACGGCCTCGCCTTCGGCGGCAACAACGCCGTGGTGATGCTCAGCCGCTACGAGGACGCGGGGGTGGCCCGATGACGAAATCCTGGCCGATCGTCGGCGCCGGCGCGCTGTCCAGCGTCGGCGACACCGCCGACGAGATGTTCGAGAGTCTGTGCGCGGGCCGCAGCGGGCGCGCCCCGCTGCGCGGCTTCACCGCCGAGTGGTACACCGCCGGCCACCTCTTCGAACGGGACGACCGCGAGCAGGGCGCCGACCGGCCGCTGCGGGCGACCGAGTTCCTCGTCGAGGCGATCGCCCAGGCGCTGCGCGACGCCGGTCTCCCCGAGGATCTGCGCGACGTACCCGTGCTCGTCGGCACCGGGCTGCGGGAGCTGCGCTCCGTCGAGCTGTGGCACCGCGACCAGGCCCCGCTCACCGCCGGCGACCTGCACTTCGGCACCGCGCTGCGGGAGCGGTTCGGCGCCACCGACACCCACACCGTCGCCAACGCCTGCTCCGCCTCCCTCTACGCGCTGTCGATGGCCACCGACCTGCTGGCGGCCGGCGCCGCCGACACGGTGGTGGTGGCCGGCACCGACTCCATCACGGAGAGCATGTTCGGGATCGCCGACCGGGTGCAGTCCGTACCGCCCGACACCATCCGCCCGTTCGACGCCGAGCGGGCCGGCTCCATCCTCGGCGAGGGCGCGGCGGCCGTGGTGCTGCGGCGTGAACCCGCCCCGGACGACCGGGTCCTGGGCTGGGTGCGGGGCGTCGGCATCAACTGCGACGCGGGGCACCCCACGGCGCCGAGCCTGGAACGGATCTCCGACGCCATGAACGAGGCGCACCGCCGGGCCGGCACCGAACCGGACGACATGGACCTGGTGATGCTGCACGGCACCGGCAC
Organism: Streptomyces profundus; assembly: GCF_020740535.1. Classification (NCBI taxonomy): domain Bacteria; kingdom Bacillati; phylum Actinomycetota; class Actinomycetes; order Kitasatosporales; family Streptomycetaceae; genus Streptomyces; species Streptomyces profundus. Next base: position 3,141,252 of record NZ_CP082362.1, on the reverse strand, counting down.
CCATGCCAACGACCTCACCGAGGCCCAGGCCATGCGCGCCGTCTTCGGCCCGGCCGTCAAGGTGCCGCTGATGACCGGCCTCAAGTCGCTGACCGGCCACACCTCCGGCACCTCGGGGCTGCACAGCCTGATCGTCGCCCTGCGCTCCATGGCCACCTCCCAGGTCGTGCCGATCGCCACGCTGCGCAACCCGATCGACGAGGTCGGGGAGTTCCGCATGGTGCGCGGCGAGGCGCCGGTCTCCGAACCGGTCGCGCTGGCCCAGATCAACGCGTTCGGGTTCGGCGGGGTCAACGCGGTCGCCGTCGTGGAGTCCCCGGCGACCAACGCCGAACGGCGCGAACGCGCGCTGCGAGCCTGAGGAGGCGGCACTATGAGCGACGAGACCCCGAGCGGCGGCGCCACGGTGGTCACAGGGGTCGGGCTGGCGCTCCCAGGGGCCCTGGTGCCCGCGGGTCTCGCGGCGGCCGACGACACCGGGCCCACGGACGGCGCCACGCCGGTCGACCCGGCCGCCAGGATCGGCAAGAAGGGGCTGCGCTACAAGGACAGGGCCACCCAACTCGCCCTGGTCGCCGCCCATGACGCGCTGCGGGCCGCAGGGCTTGCCGAGGGCGAGGGCCGGGCCGCCGCGCTGACCGCCGAACCCACCTCGGTGGGGGTGGTGGCCAGCTCCAACTACGGCAACCTGGACTCCGTCTGCGATGTGGTGACGACCGTCGCCGAGGCGGGGAGCACCCGGCTGGTCAGCCCGATCACGGTGCCGAACCTGTCGAGCAACGTCATCGCCTCCGAGGTGGCCATCCGGTTCACCCTGCGCGGCCCCAACCTGACGGTCTGCAACGGGCCGACCTCGGGGCTCGACGCCATCCGCTGGGCGCTGACCTGGCTGGCCGGCGGCCGGGCCCAGCGGGTGCTGGTGCTCGGGGCCGAGCCCGACAACCCGGTGGTCCGTGAACTGCTCGCGGGCCGCCCCGGGTTGGACGGCGCCGTGGCGCTGGTGCTGGAGACCGCGGCCTCGGCCGCCGAACGCGGCGCGCCGCCGCTCGCCGTCGTCGACCGCTACGCCCGCACCGGGGACGTGGCCGGCGTGGTCGCCGCGCTGCGCCTGGAAGCGGACGAACTGGCCGGCTGGTACCCGCCGGAGAGCGAGCTCGACGGCGACCCGCTGCCCGGTGTGGCCAGGCTCGACGCGCCCCCGGGGCCCGCCTCGTCCGGCGCGCTCGGCGTGCTCTGGTGCGCGGCGGCCACCGGCCGGCTGCGCGAGAACCCCGACGGCGCGGTGCTGGCGCTGGCCGGCGGCGGCGCCGGCGAGGACGCGGCCGGCGTCCTGATGCGGTCGGCGGCACCGTGACGGGCGCCGCGAGCAGCACCCTCAGTGGCCCCAGGAGCGAACCGGGGAGTTCGCTCCCGCCCGTGGCGGTGCGCCCGGCCGACCGCCCGGTGCTCCTCGACCACGAGCCGGGTGCCGGCCCGCGGTATCTGCTGCTGCACGGCGTGGCCAACAGCGGCCGGGTCTGGGACCGGCTCGGCCCCGCGCTGCCGGCGGACGCCGCCCGCACCGTGGCCGAACTGCCCTGGCGCGGTGGCGGCGGCGCCGCCTGGAGCCACGAGGGCGGGGCCACCCGCTGGGTGCGCGAGGCCATCGAGCGGACCTCGCGTGACACGGGGCGTGTCGACGTGGTCGTCGCCCACTCGTTCTCCGCGCTGCTGCTGACCGAACTCCTCTCCGAGGAGCCGGAGTTGATCGAACGCCACGGGCTGAGCGCCGTGGTCCTGGCGGGCCCCTTCTACCGCGCCTCCGCCGACCAGTTCGACTGGGGCACGGTCAGCGGCATGGCGGACACCTTCCGGCAGGCCATGGCGGAGGGCATCCGCGTCATCGCGGACGGCCGGGGCAACCCGGAGCTGCACGGCGCCATGGCGGAGCGGGTGTGCGAGGAGATCGGCCCCTACGGCTGGACCCGGTTCCTGGAGCACTATCTGCGCACCCCGTGGCTGCGCACCGAACGGGTGCGGCTGCCGGTGCTCGTCGTCTCCGGGGAGTGGGACACCGCGGCCCCGCCGGACGAGGGCCGGGCGTTGAGCCGGGCGCTGCCGCAGGGCCGTTTCCTGCCGGTCGAGGGCTGCGGCCACTTCCCCATGATCGAACAGGCTTCGCGGTTCGCCGCCGGAATCCGCGCGTTCCTGGAAACGCCCACCGGCGTGCGCCCGGCGGGCACCACGAGCTACCCCGAAGGCAATGAGAGAGGCTGCCCGATGACTGGCACCGCAGTGAAGAGGCTGCTCACCGAGACGACGACGGTCACCCACGAGCCCGGCTACGAGGGTGCCAACATCGGCACCGGCATCGGCTTCAAGCACGTCAACTACCTGGTCGAGAAGGCCGTCCTTGACCACTTCAGGCGCTGCGGCCTGCCGGTCGGGGCGCTCTACCAGGAGCAGGGCGTCGGCTTCGACCTGGTGCACATCAAGAGCCGCCTCGCCGCCGCCCTGTTCGTGGACGACACGGTGTCCATCGAGGTCAGGCCGGCCACCAAGGACGGCGCCTCCGAGCTCACCTTCAAGGTCGACATCACCGCCGAGCGGGACGGGCAGCCGAAGAAGGCCGTGACCGCGACGGCGAGGGCGGTGCTGCGCCGGGACGCGAGCGAGGTCAGGTTCACCCGCTGGCTGCCGCTGCCCGAGGGGCTTGAGCCGTTTGTCACCGACCGGATCGGCGGCGCCGAGCCAGGCGCCCCCGTGCCCGCGCCGACCGGGCCCGCGCTGGTCTCCGGCGGATCGACCGACACCGGGGACCCGGTGCTCGACCAGCTGACCGAGGGCGCCAACGCCTACGCCTGGAAGTTCCGCGTCCCCTACACCTATGTGCACTTCTTCGAGCGGATGCAGATGTCCGCCTATCTGCGGGTGATGGAGGAGGCCAAGCACCGGTTCGTCGACGCGCGCGGCATCTCCATCCGCACCCTGCTCGACGAGCACAACTGGATTCCGGTGGTGACCCACTCCAGCCTCACCCTGCTGGACGAGGCCCTCATCGAGGAGGACATGTATGTCGTCTTCACCGTGGAGAACATCTTCAAGCAGCTGATGTACACCTCCCGGGTGGACTGCTACGTGGCCAGGGACGGCCATCTGGTGCGGACCGCCACCGGCGACATCACCCACGGCTACGGCCAGTTGACCAACGGCAACGAGGGCGGCCTGGTCACCTGGGACGAGCGGGTCGCCGCCGCGCTCCGCGGCGAGCGGGAGGGCGACAGATGAGTCGCCTCGTCATCTCGGACTGGTCGGCGATCTCGCCGTTCGGCGTCGAACGCGACGCGTTCACCGCCGGGATCACCGCCGGCGCCGTCGCAGGGACGGTGCGCCCCGACCGCCTCGAAGCGCTGCCCGGCGACGGACTCGCCCACGAGGTGCCGGACTTCGACATCCGCCAGGTGCTGGGCAGCAAGGGCACCCGCTCCATGGACCGGCTCAGCGCGCTGTCGGTGGCCGGCGTCCGCCAGCTGCTGGACGCCGTGCCAGGACGCCGGGTCAGCGCCACGGGCCGCCGCACGGCGCTGGTGCTCGGCACCACATCGGGCAGCGTGCAGACGATGGTCAACCTGACCAGGGACACCCTCGTCCAGCAGCGTCCCTTCTACGTCCAGGCGGCGCAGATCCCGAGCGGCATCATGAACAGCGCCGCCGCCCAGTGCGCCATCTGGCACGGCATCACCGGGCCCAACGCCACCGTCGGCGGTGGCCGCGCCGCCGGGCTCTTCGCGCTCCGCTACGCCCTGCGGCTGCACGCCGCCGGGCGCGCCGACACCGTGCTGTGCGGCGCGGCCGAGGAGCTCACCCACGCCCGCGCCTGGGTCGAGCACCAGGGCCGGCCGGCCGGCGAGCCGAGCGGCCCGCTCGGCGAGGGCTGCGCCGTGCTGCTGCTTGAGCGGACCGAGGAGGTGGACGGCGGGCTCTGCGAGGTGCTCGCCGTCGAGACCGGCATCCACGGCGGCACCGATGTCGAGCCGGCGCTCACCGAGTGCCTGACCAGGACCTTCGACCGCGCGGGCGTCGACCCCGGCACCGTCTGGGCGGTCTCGACCCAGGCCGGTGCTGGTCCGCTCGGCGTCGCCGAACGGAACGCGGTGGACGCCCTGTTGAAGGACGAGCGCACCCGGCGGGTGCCGACGAACCAGCCGTGGGGCGAGGCGGGCGCGGTGACCGTGCCCTTCCAACTCGCCTCGGTGCTGGTCGAGGCCGGCCGCGATCCGGCCGCCGCCGGCGGGACCGCCTTGGTCGTCGCCGTGGACCAGGACGGCGTGCTCGGCTGCGCGCTGCTGCGGATGGGAACCAGCGGGTGACCGCCGCGCGGACACCGATCGAGCGGGAGATCCACCGGCTGCTGCCGCACCGCTACCCGATGCTGCTGGTGGACCGGATCCTGGAGCTCGTGCCGGGCGAGCACATCGTCGCGGTCAAGGCGGTGTCGCTCAACGAGCCGTGGTACGCCCACATCTCGGACGCGCCCGAGGGCCGTGACCTGGGCTACCCGCCCGCGCTGCTGCTGGAGTCGTGGGGGCAGGCCGCCGGGCTGCTCGCCGGCGCCGGGCCGACGGGCGGGATGGCCGGCGAGGACTCCGTGATGCTCTTCGGCGGCGCCTCGGCCGTGGAGTACGCGCGGCCGGTGTGGCCGGGCGAACTCGTCACCCACCACGTCCGGTTGGGCCGGGTGTTCGACGAGGCGCTGATGGTCGAGGGCGAGGCGCGCTGCGGTGACGAGGTGGTGATGACCGTCGGTCAGGGACTGATGGCCTTCCGCCCGGCCGCGGTGCTGCGGCCGACAAGCGACTGAAACGAGGGAAACAACCCATGTCGGAAAACAGCCAGCGGGTCGCGTTGATCACCGGCGGCTCCCGGGGTATCGGCCGCGCCACGGCGCTGCGGCTCGCCAGGGACGGCTATGACATCGCCTTCTGCTACGCCTCGGACGGCTCCGCCGCCGAGCTGTTGGAGAAGGAGCTGACCGCACTCGGCCGCCGGGCGCTCGGAGTCCGCGCCGATGTCGCCGACGGCGCGGCCGTGCGTGAGCTGGTCGCCCGCACCGAGCGGGAGCTCGGCCCCGTCGACCTGGCCGTCGCCTCGGCCGGCATCACGCGGGACAACCCGCTGCTGCTGATGACCGACGAGCAGTGGCACTCCGTCCTCGACGTCAACCTGGACGGGGTCTACCACCTCAGCCGGTCGGTGGTCTACGAGATGATGAAGCGCAAGTCCGGCACCATCGTGAACCTCTCCTCGGTCGCCGGGGTGCACGGGCACGCCGCCCAGTCCAACTACGCGGCGTCCAAGGCCGGGATCATCGCCTTCAGCAAGTCGCTGGCCCAGGAGGTCGGCCGCTACGGCATCCGCGTCAACGTGGTCGCCCCCGGCTTCATCGAGACGGACATGACCGCGGCGGTCGACGAGAAGTTCCTCAAGGACGCCCGCAAGCAGATCGCGCTGCGCCGCCTCGGCACCGCCGACGAGGTGGCCGACCTGGTGTCCTTCCTCGCCTCCGACCGGGCCGCCTATGTCACCGGCTCGGTCTTCCACGTGGACGGCGGCATCCGCCTGTGACCGCGCGGCACCGTCCCCACCCGCCCCTACCCCAGGGAGACTGAGATGTCCGCAGCGACCAAGCCGGGCAAGGGCCCGCGCTGGTACTTCTCGTTCCGCAGCCCCTACTCCTGGATGGCCTACCGGGAACTGACGGAAAACCACCCGGAGATCGCCGACACCATCGAGTGGATCCCGTCCTGGAACCCGGACGAGCTCACCGAGAAGACGCTCGCCGACCGGGGCATCCGGCTGCCGTTCGTGGCGATGTCGAGGGAGAAGGACTTCTACATCCTCCAGGACACCGCCCGGCTGACCAAGGCCCGCGGCTGGCAGATGCGTTGGCCGGTGGACCGCGACCCGCACTGGGAGGTCGCGCACCTGGCGTACCTGCTGGCGGTGGACGCGGGCCAGGGCCGGGCGTTCGCCGACAAGGTGTACCAGGCGCGCTGGGAGCGCGGCGAGAACATCAGCGACCGTGAGCTGATCGGCCGGATCGGCGGCGAGGTGGGCCTCGACCCGGAGCGGGTGGCCACCGCGGCCGACGATCCGGCGTTGCGCGAGCGCGGCGTCGCGGGACTGGCCAGGGGGCACAAGGACGGCGTCTTCGGGGTGCCGTTCTTTGTCGCCGGGCGCGACAAGTTCTTCGGCGTCGACCGGTTCCGGGCCTATGTGGCGGTGCTCGGCGGGGCCGAGCTCTCCGACCCGTCCGACCAGTCCTGGCTCGGCGCCATCGCCGACCGGGCCGATCTTGAGGTTCCGCAGCAGGACGCCGGGCACGCCGGCGGCTGCGGCTGACCCGCCCAGGGCGGGCTGTCACCCGCCCCTTCGAAACGTCCGGCGCGACAAGCCGGTCCAGCAGACCCAGCAGATTCAGCAGATCCAGGAGAGAGACCCCATGAACGCCGCCAAGACCGTGGACAAGGCCGAACTGCGCGCGCTGGTCGCCCAGGTGCTGGACCTCGACGAGGAGGTCATCACCGACGAGGCCCACTTCATCGAGGACCTCGGCGTGGACTCGCTGCTGGCCCTTGAGCTGGCCGTCGCCATGGAGCGCGAGTACGAGATCAAGATCGAGTCCACCGAGATCGCGCAGGTCACCAGCCTCCGCGACATCATCGGCCTGCTCGGCCAGAAGACGGCCGCCGCCCCGGCGGCCGAGGGCTGAGCTCCAGGGAGACCTCATGAGCAGCACGCGACCCCTCTCCAAGTACTGGATGCTCACCAACGAGTTCACCCAGAACCCCTACCCGATGCTGGAACACCTGCGGGCGGAACGGCCGGTGACGGAGTTCCCGTTGCCGGACGGCCAGCGCATGTGGGTGGTGACCCGCCACGCGGACGCCAAGGTCGCGCTGTCCGACACCAGGCTGAGTCGCGACATCCACCTCCAGTACGAGCAGATGTCCAAGGAGGCGGGGCGGACCATCCTGCCGCCGCCCGAGGAGGCCAACCACCTCGCGAACCTGGACCCGCCCCGGCACACCCCGCTGCGGAAGGCGATCAGCTTCGCCTTCACCCCGAAGCGGACCGAGTCGATGCGCGCCAGGGTCGAGGAGGTGTCCGACGAGCTGATCGACCGGATGACCGGCCAACCCGCCGATCTGATCGAGGGGTTCGCCGACCCGCTGCCGGTGATCATCATCGCCGAGTTGATGGGCGTGCCGACCCACATGTGGTCGGAGTTCCTGCGCTGGTCGGTGGCGCTGCACACGCACTTCGCCGCCGACCCGTCGGCGGTGGCCGACCGGCAGGCCAACATCCGCGAGCTGTCGGACTACCTGTCGGGACTCATCGAGGAGAAGGAGAAGGAGCCGGGCGACGATCTGCTCTCGGCGCTCATCCACGCCGACGAGGACCGTCGGCTGACCAGGATCGAGATCCTCTCCACCGCCTTCGCCCTGATGTCCGGCGGGAACGAGACCACGGCGACGCTGCTCGGCGGCGTGCTCGCCACCCTGCTCACCCACCCGGCGGAGCGGGAACGGCTGTTGGCCGACCCGAAGAGCTGGAAGAGCTCGATGGACGAACTGGTGAGGTTCGTCAACCCGCTCACCACCTCGCTCCAGCGGGTCACCACGGCGCCGGTCGAGATCGGCGGGGTGGAGATTCCCGCCGGCGAGACGGTGGTGGTCAGTGTCCTTTCCGCCAACCGGGACGAGGAACAGTTCCCCGGCTGCCCGCACAAGCTCGACCTGGACCGCCCCAAACCGGCCCAGATGAGCTTTGGTTTCGGTATCCACTACTGTTCCGGAGCGCATCTGGCGAAGCTCATCACCGAGGTCGGAACGCGCCGGATGTTCGCCCGCCGCCCCGAAATCAAGCTGGCTGTCGACCCGTCAGAACTGCGCTATCTCCAGCGCATTGGGGTGCGACCGCTGGAACGGCTCCCGGTGGTCTGGTGAATATCATCCTCAGGGCGTAGCGGCGCTAGCTTCAGGGATGATCCGGCGGGACAGCCCGGCGGGAGACGATAGTTCCGGCAGAGAACCGGGACGGTCGCAGGAAAGAGGAATTCGGATGTCTACGCTGGCTGGACTCCGCAGGCGCATCGCAAAGCATCCGTTGGTCCAGACGTTGCCCGATGTGCCGAGATGGGCCAAGATCTCGGCAATCGCGGTGCCTCTGCTCAACGTTCCCTCGGTCCTGTGGCGAATGGCTCTGGTCGCCAGAATTCCGGTCCACCAGGAAATGAATCTGTACTGGTGGGAGTATCCGTATCTGATAGTGATGAGCGGCGCCCAGTTCGGCGCCGCGTGGCTCACCCTGGGCCTTGTGCAGTCCTGGGGTGAGGTGGCGCCGCGCTGGATTCCGCTCATCGGCGGCCGGAAGGTGCATCCGCTGGCCGCCGCTGTGCCGGCGGTGGTGGGCGGCCTGCTCGTCCTCGGCGGCTGCGTCTACGCCGCCTGGGGCGTGCACGCCGGCTATGGCACCCCCATCTCGGAGATGACCAGCCCCGGCTTCCAGCGCGTCGCGCTGGTCGGCGCCTATGTGCCGCTCGCGGCCTGGGGGCCGCTGGTGGCCGCGCTCGGCGTCCACCACTACCGCCGCCGCACCAGGCGGACCGAGCTCCAGCCCGCCTGAACCGCCGACCGCCCCGGCCCGCCGCGACAGACGTCGCCGGCGGGCCGGGGCGGTCTCGCGTTCAGGACCTGGCGGTCAGGGTCAGCGGCAGCTGGCTGATGCCGGTCAGGAAGTTGGAGTGGATGCGCCGCACCTCGCCGCTGACGGCGATCGAGTCCACCATCTCCCGCACGCTCTCCAGCAGCGCGCCGATCTCCACCCTGGCCAGATAGGCCCCCAGGCAGAAGTGCGGCCCATGGCCGAAGGTCAGATGCTTGTTCGGGGTCCGCGCCAGGTCGAAGGCGTACGGGTCGGGGAACGCCTCCTCGTCCCGGTTGGCCGAGCAGTTCCAGAGGGTCACCGCCTCGCCCGCCGGGATCAACTGGTCGCCCACCGTGGTCTCGTACCTGGCGACCCGCCCGAAGTGCAACGTCGGGGTCATCCAGCGCAGCACCTCCTCCGTCGCCGTCTCGACGGCGACCTCGCCGTCGCGCAGCGCACGCCACTGCTCCGGATAGCGGGTGAAGGCCTCCATCGCGCCGATCATCGACAGCCGGCTGGTCTCGTCGCCGCCCAGGATCAGGCTGTAGCAGTTGAGGACGATCTCGTCGTCCGTCAGCTCCTTGCCGTCGATGGTCTCCGTCGCCAGCACGCTGATGACATCGTCCCTGGGGTCGAAACGGCGCTGGTCGGCCAGGCCGGAGAAGTACATCAGGATCTCGTTGCGGGCCAGCCGCGCGTCCCGGTCGGTGGCCGCCGCGTCGTCCGAGCTCAGCGCGGACTTGTTGAGCCGCAGCAGGAACTCCTGGTCCTCCTCGGGCACGCCGAGGAGCGCGCAGATGGTGCCCATCGGGATGTGCGCGGCGACGTCCTTGGCGAAGTCGCACTCCCCGTCGGCCACCACGGCCCGCACCCGTTCCCTGGTGGTGCGCCGCACCTGCTCGGCCACCCGGTCCAGGGCCCGGGGGGAGAACGCCTTCAGCAGCACCGCGCGCAGCTGCCGGTGCCGGCGCCCGTCGGTGACCGCCAGCATCTTCCCCGCGGCCGAGTCGCCGCCGTTCAACAGCGTGGTCAGCACGTTGCCCCGGGAGGAGATGAACCGTTCGTTGTCCCGGTACACCGCCAGCAGGTCGGCGTAGCGCGACAACACCCAGAAGGCCGGGCCGTTCTCGGTCTCCGGATGCCGGAAGACCGGCCGCCTGGTGCGCAGCAGCCGCCAGTAGTCGGCCAGGTCCCTGGTGCTGTGGGTCATGGGGTCGGCGAGGTTGATCGTCTCGAGTTCGTCGATGGTCAGGGTGGCAGTCGTCATCGTTCCCGTTGTTCCCGTTCCTTGTTCCGTCAGGAAGGAGCCGGGTGGGTGGGCGGCCCGCCGACCGTCCACCCACCCGACTCGGCTCAGAGCCGGTCCAGCCGCTCGGCGACGATCCGGCCGACCTCGCCCATGGGGCCAGGCCGCATGATCTCGCCGTGGCTGCACGCCACCTGGTGGGTCTCGACCCGCTCCTCGGCGAACGGTCGCCAGGCGTCCAGGTGGTGGCGGACCAGGTGCCGGTCGGCCAGGGGATCGGGGGTGGCCACGAAGGCCAGCACCCGGGCGCGCAGCTCGGCGCCGTGCCAGGTGTCCTCAAGACGCCGGTTGTTGGCGGTGACCGCGGCGATCCGCGGCACATGGCGGCGTTCGAGACCGGCCAGCGCGCTGCCCTCCCGCTCCAGGACCTCCCAGACCCTGGCCGGGTCGAGCGGGCCTTCGCCCAGGCTGGCGGGCTCCACCCCGACGGCGTTCAACAGCCCGTCGAGGATGTCCTGTTCGTCGACCTCGGGGACGTCGCCGACCACCTCGGACTCGGCCACGGCCGGCAGCTTGTCCAGATAGACCAGCAGGCCCACCTCCTCGCCGGCGCGCTCCAGCTCGACGGTCATCGCGTGCGCCACGTTGGCGCCCATCGACCAGCCCAGCAGGTGGTAGGGGCCGTGCGGCTGGACCCGGCGGATCTGCGCCACGTAGTCCCTGGCCATCTCCGCCATATCGGCCGGCAGCGGCTCGTCCCGGTCCAGGCCACGCGCCTGGAGCCCGTAGACCGGGCGGTCCTCGACATGTCGCAGCAGCCCCGAGTAGGCGGAGCTCAGCCCGGCCACCGGATGCACACAGAACAGCGGGGCCCGGGAGCCACCGGTCCGCAGCGGGAGCAGGACGGCGAACGGGTCGTCCTCCTCGACCCCGCCCTGGTCGCTCCGCAGCGTCTCGGCGAACTGCGCCACGGTCGGCGCGTTCCACAGCGTGCGCAGCGGCAGGCTGACCGAGAAGGTGCTGCGGATCCTGGCCACCAGCATGGCCGAACTGATCGAGTTGCCGCCGAACTCGAAGAAGTTGTCGTCGATCGAGATCCGGTCGAGACCCAGCGCCTCGGCGAACAGCTCGCAGAGCAGCTCCTCACGCGGGGTCCGTGGCCCACGCCCGTTGCTGACGGTCGCCTCGGGCTCGGGGAGGGCGGCGCGGTCGAGCTTGCCGTTCGGGGTGAGCGGCAGCGCGTCGAGGACCACGAACGCCTCGGGAACCATGTACTCCGGCAGCGTCTCCCGCACATGGCCGGCCCAGTCCGGGTCCGCCGGCAGCTCGGCGTCGGCGGTCGGCACCAGATAGGCGACGAGCATCGGCGACTTGCCCTCGTCCTCCCGGAGGATGACGGCGGTTTGGGTGAGGTGGGGGTGGGTGGTGAGGGCGGTTTGGATTTCGGCGGGTTCGATGCGGTGGCCGCGGAGTTTGATTTGGTGGTCGGTGCGGCCGTGGTAGTGGAGGGTGCCGTTGGTGGTCCAGGTGGCGAGGTCTCCGGTGTGGTACATGCGGGTGCCGGGTGGGCCGTAGGGGTCGGCGGTGAAGCGTTCGGCGGTGAGGTCGGGTCGTTTGTGGTAGCCGTGGGCGAGGCCGTGGCCGGCGATGTAGAGGTTGCCTGGGGTGCCTGGGGGTTGGGGTCGGAGGTGGTTGTCGAGGATGTAGACGCGGGTGTTCCAGATGGGGTGGCCGATGGGGGGGTTGGTTACGTGGGTGGGGGTGATGGGGGTGGTGGTGGACCAGATGGTGGTTTCTGTGGGTCCGTAGAGGTTGTGGGTGGTGTGGGTGTGTTGGGTGAGTTGGTGGGCGAGGTGGGTGGGGAGGGCTTCGCCGCCGGTGAGGGCGTGGAGTTGGTTGAGGGGGTTGGGTTGGGTGGTGGTGTGGGTGGTGGTGAGGGTGTGCCAGAGGCTGGGGGTGGCTTGGAGGGTGGTGATGTGGTGGGTGTTGATGAGGTGGGTGAGTTGGTGGGGGTCGCGGGTGTCGTTGCGGGTGGCGAGGGTGAGGGTGGCGCCGGTGGTGAGGGGGAGGTAGATCTCTAGGGCGGCGATGTCGAAGGCGATGGTGGTGACGGCGAGGAGGTTGTCGTTGGGGGTGAGTGGGTGGGTGGTGTGGGGGATGGAGGTGAGGAAGTTGGTGAGTGCGTGGCGGGGGATGGTGACGCCTTTGGGGCGTCCGGTGGAGCCTGAGGTGTAGATGGTGTAGGCGGGGGTTTGGGGGTGGATGGTGGGGGTTGGGTTGGTGGTGGGGTGGGTGGTGAGGGTGGTTTGGGTGGTGGGGTTGTCGAGGTGGGTTTGGGGGATGTGTGGGGGGAAGAGGTGGGTGTGTTCTGTGGTGGTGATGATGTGGGTGGGTTGGGTGTGGGTGGTCATGTAGGTGATGCGGTCGGGTGGGTAGGTGGGGTCGATGGGGAGGTAGGCGGCTCCGGTTTTGAGGGTGGCGAGGAGTGCGGTGGGGAGGTGGTGGGTGCGGGGGAGTGCGATGGCGATGTGGGTGCCGGGTTGGGTGCCTTGGGTGGTGAGGTGGTGGGCGAGTTGGTTGGCTTGGTGGTTGAGTTGTTGGTAGGTGAGGGTGGTGTTGTTGGTGGTGAGTGCGGGGTGGTTGGGGGTGTTGGTGGCGTGGTGGTGGAAGAGGTCGAGGAGGTCGTCGTAGGGGAGTGGGTGGGTGGTGTTGTTCCAGTCGTGGATGATGCGGTGGTGTTCCTCGGTGGTGAGGATGGGGGTCTGGTTGGTGGGGGTGGTGGGTGCTTCGGTGAGTGTGGTGAGGATCTGGGTGAGGCGGTCGGGCAGGAGGCGGGCCTCGTCCTCGGGGATCAGATCCGGCCGATACCCGATCCGTACGCTGAGGCCGCTGGCCGGGGTCACGGAGAGCGTCAGCGGGTAGTGCGTCGAGTCCTCGCCGTCGAAGTCGGCGATCCGCAGCCCCTCCGAACCCTCGCGCAGTCCGTCGGCGTCCAGCGGGTAGTTCTCGAAGACCAGCAGGGTGTCGAAGAGTTCGGGCAGTCCGGTGAGGGCCTGCACGTCGGTCAGTCGCAGGTGCTGGTGTTGGAGGAGCTCCGCCTGCTGCTCCTGGAGGCGGGTGAGCAGGTCGGCGAGTGGTTCCTCGCCGTTGAGGCGGACCCGGACGGGCAGGGTGTTGATGAAGAGTCCGATCATGGACTCGACGCCGCGCACCTCCGGGGGGCGGCCGGCGACGGTGGCGCCGAAGACGACGTCGTCCCGGCCGGTCAGCCGGCCCAGCAGCACCGCCCAGGCGGCCTGCATCACGGTGTTCAGCGTCACGCCGCGGGCGCGCGCGGTCTCCTGGAGCCGCGAGTACAGCTCGTCGGGGAGCTGCGTCTCCCACTGCACCGGAGTGGCCGATGTCCGGCTGGACTCCGGCGGCGCGATCAGCGTCGGCTCGGTGACGCCGTCCAACACCTGGCGCCAGGCGGCCTCTCCGGCCGCCTGCTCCTGGCGGGAGAGCCAGGTCAGATACTCCCGGTAGGGCGGCACCTGCGGCAGCCCGGCCGGGTCGCCGCCCCGCTGGTAGGCGGTGAACAGCTCGTTGAGCAGCAGCGGCGTCGACCAGCCGTCCAGCAGGATGTGGTGGTTGTTGAGGATCAGCGACCAGCGGTCGGCGGCCAGCTTGACCAGGGTGAAGTACAGCAGCGGGGGCGCCGTCAGATCGTAGGAGCGGAACCTGTCCTCGGCGATCAGCCGGTCGAGCTCCGTGGCGCGTTCGGCCTCGGGCAGCGCCGAGAGGTCCACGTCCGTCCAGGGCAGCGCCACCTCGCGGTGCACCACCTGCACGGCCTGCCCCGAGCCCAACCGCACGAAGCCGGCCCGCAGGTTGGCGTGCCGACGCAGCACCGTCAGGGCTGCCGCCCGCAGCGCCGCGCGGTCCACCGCGTGGTGCAGCGTGAACACCGACTGCGTGGCGTACACGTCGTCCTCGTCGCCGTCCTCCAACTGGGCGTGGAAGAGCAGCCCTTCCTGGAGCGGCGCCAGCGGCAGGATGTCCTCGACGGAGGTGGGGTCGCCCGCCTCCAGGGCGGTGATCTCGGACTGGCCCAGCTTCACCAGCTCCAGATCGGACGGCGTGCGCCCACCGGCGCCCGGCTGGTCGACATGCGCCACCAGGGCGCGCAGGGCGCGCACCCAGGTCGCCGCAAGGCCCTCGATCTCCGCCTCGTCGAACAGCCCGGAGGCCCAACGCCAGTCGGAGGTCAGCTCCGGTCCCTCGGCCTGGTCCACCGCCGAGGCCAGGATCTCCAGACCCTGCGCCACCGGCATCCCCGGGTCGTCGCCGCCGATCTCGCCGCCCTCGCCGGCCGGCGACCAGTCCTCGCCCCTGGCGGCGCCACCCGCGCCCCAGCGGCCCAGGTAGTTGAAGCCGACCTGGGGGTCGGGGAAGGCCGCCAGCGCCTGACCGGTCTCCGCGTTGAGATGACGCAGCAGGCCGTGGCCGAGGCCGTTGTCGGCGGCGGCCCGCAGCTGCTCCTTGACCCGCTTGACGGCGGCGCCGACGGCGGGCCCGCCGTCCCACACCTCGGCCCAGTCCAGCCGCCCGGCGTCCAGCGGCACCGGGTGCTCGGCGGTGAACCAGCCGACCGTCCTGGTCACATCGGCGCCCGGTACCAGCTCCTCGCGGCCGTGGCCCTCCAGGGCCAGCAGCAGACCGGTGGCGGTGTCCCCCGACGCGTGGCGGTGCTGGGCCACCGCCACGGCCAGGGCGGTGAGCAGGACATCGTTGACGCCCGCGTGGAAGGCCGCCGGCACCCGGGTGAGCAGCGCCTCGGTGAGCTCGGCGGGGACCGTGACGGTCGTCGAGCGCACGGTGGCCGCCAGGTCCCGCGTGGGGTCGGTCGGCCGGCTGGCCAGCAGCGGCTCGGCGGTCGCCAGGCGCCGCCGCCAGTCCTCCAACTCGGCGACCCTGGCGGGCTCCCCGGCGGCCTCGACCAGCCCCTTGGCCCAGGTGCGGAACGAGGTGCCCACCGGGTCGAGCTCCGGCTTCCGGCCGGCGCTGACCGCCTGCCAGACCTGGGCGAGGTCGGGCAGCAGGATGCGCCAGGACACGCCGTCGATCGCCAGATGGTGGATCACCAGCAGCAGTCGGCCCTGACGGGCGGGCCCCGCGTCGCACCACAGGGCCTGGAGGAGCACGCCGCCGTCTGGGTCGAGCCGGTCGACCGCCTCCTGGCCCAGCGAGGTCAGCGTGGCGTGCAGCGACTCGGCGTCGGCGTCGGCGACATCGGCTCGGTGGATCAGGGCGTCGGCGGTGACGGCGCCGCGCGGCCTGACGCGCAGCGTCCAGGGGGCGTCGGCCGCCCGGTCCAGCGTCAGCCGCAGCATGTCGTGGTGGTCGACCAACGCCTGGAGGCAGGCCGCCAGTTGCGCCCTGGTCAGCCCGGCGGGCGTGCGGACCACGGCGGACTGGCTGAAGCGGCTGATCGCGGTGGCGTTCTCGCTCAGCCCCCGGATGATCGGCGTCAACGGCACCTCGCCGATGCCGTCGTCAGGGCCGGCGACGGCCCTGGGCGCCTCCCGCTTGGCGACCAGCGCCAGCGCGGCGACCGAACGCTCCCGGAAGACATCCCGGGGCGTGAGGACCAGGCCGGCCTTGCGGGCCCGGGAGACCAGCTGGATGGAGAGGATGCTGTCCCCGCCGAGGTGGAAGAAGTTGTCGTCGACGCCGACGCGCGGGACGTTGAGGATCTCGGCGAAGAGCGCGGTGAGGGTTTCTTCTTGGGGGGTGCGGGGGGCGTGGTAGTCGCTCTCGTTGGTGGTGGGGGGTGTGGGCAGCGCTCGTTGGTCGATCTTGCCGTTGGTGGTCAACGGCAGTTCGTCGAGGTGGATGAAGGCGGTGGGGACCATGTAGTCGGGGAGGGCGGTGGCCAGTTCGCGCCTGAGGTCCTCGGTGGTGGGGGGCGTGGCCGGGTCCTCGGGGACGAGGTAGGCGACGAGGCGTTGGTGTCCTGGGTTGTCCTCGCGGACGAGGGCGGTGGCCTGGCCGACGCCGTCGAGGCGGGTCAACGCGGCGGTGATCTCGCCCAACTCGATGCGGAAGCCGCGGAGTTTGACCTGGTCGTCGGTGCGGCCGAGGTATTCGAGGCTTCCGTCGTGGTGTCGGCGGGCGAGGTCTCCGGTGCGGTACATGCGTTCGCCCGCTGGCCCGTGGGGGTCGGCGATGAAGCGGTCGGCGGTGAGTTCGGGGCGGTTGAGGTAGCCGGTGGCGAGTTGGTGTCCGGCGAGGTAGAGCTCGCCCGGGGTGCCGGGGGGTGTGGGGCGGAGCAGGTGGTCGAGGATGTAGGCGCGGGTGCCGATGGTCGGATGTCCCAGCCTCGGCGCCGGCTGCTCGGCGACCGGGCACACCAGGGTGTCCACGGTGGCCTCGGTGGGGCCATAGGCGTTGTGGGAGACGGTGTCGGGGGCGGCGCGCAGGCTGTCCCAGAGCGCGGCTCCCGATGCCTCGCCCCCCACCATCAGCGTGCGCGGCCGGTGTTCGGGGTTGCTGAGCAGCCCCTCCTGCACCAGCAGCTCGGCGATGCTCGGGGTGACGTCCATCATGTCGATCCGGTGCGCCACGACGTACTCCGCGAGCGCCGCCGTGTCCCTGCGGGTGTCGTCGTCGATGAGGTGGAGGGTGTGGCCGTCCAGTTGCCAGGTGATGGCGTCCCAGAAGGTGTCGAAGGTGAGGGAGGCGGTGAGGGCGGCGTGGACGTGGACGGTGTCCCGGTCCTCCTGTGGGGTCAGCGTGCTCTGGTGGTTGTGGATCAGGGCGGCGAGGTTGTGGTGGGTGACGATGACGCCTTTGGGGAGGCCGGTGGAGCCTGAGGTGTAGAGGAGGTAGGCGGGTTGGTGGGGGTGGTGGGTGGTGGTGGGGTTGGTGGTGGGGAGGGAGGCGAGGATGCGTTGGAGGTGGGGGTCGTCGAGGGTGATGTGGGTGGTGGTTGGGGGGGTGGGGAGGTGGGTGGTGTGGTGGGTGGTGGTGATGAGGTGGGTGGGTTGGGCGTCGTTGAGGATGTGGGTGAGGCGTTGGGTGGGGCCTTGGGGGTCGATGGGGTGGTAGGTGGCGCCGGTTTTGAGGGTGGCCCAGAGGGCGATGAGGGCTTGTTCGGTGCGGGGGAGTGCGGTGGTGATGAGGGTGTCGGGTTGGGCGCCGTGGGCGGTGAGGTAGTGGGCGAGTTGGTTGGCTCGGTGGTTGAGTTCTTCGAAGGTGAGGTGGGTGTTCTGGTAGGTGAGGGCGGTGCGGTGGGGGTGGTGGGTGGCTTGGGTTTCGAGGAGTTGGGTGGCGGTGGGGTGGGGGGTGTTCGGCTGGTCGGTGTGGGTGGTGAGGAGTTGTTCGTGTTCGTCGGGGGTGAGGGTGGTGAGGCGGTGCAGGGTGGTGTCCGGGTCGCGGGTGACCTGGTCCAGCAGCAGGTGGAGACGCTCCGCCAGCCGCTCCACCGTTCCCCGCTCGAACAGGTCGGAGCTGAACTCGATGACCCCGCTGATCCCCGTGGGCTCGCCGCTCCTCCCGTAGTGGTCGTTGAGCGCGAACGACAGGTCGAACTGGGCGACCTGGGCCTCCGACTGGTAGGCGGAGCTGGTGACACCGGCCATCCGCAGCTCGGCCGACTCGACGTTCTGGTAGGCCAACATCACCTGGAACAGCGGGTTGTGGGAGAGGGACCGCTCCGGGTTGAGGTCCTCCACCAGATGCTCGAAGGGGATGTCCTGGTGCGCCAGGGCGCCGAGGTTGGTCTCGCGGACCTGGGCGAGGAGTTCGCGGAAGCTGGGGTTCCCCGAGACGTCGGTGCGCAGCACCAGCGTGTTGATGAAGAAGCCGACCAGGTTCTCGGTGGCCTCGTCGTTCCGTCCGGCGACCGCCGTGCCGATCGGGATGTCCGTGCCGGCGCCCACGGCCGAGAGCAGCGCCGCGACACCGGCGTGCACCACCATGAACGGGGTGGCGTTGGTGGCCTGGGCCAGCTCCAGCAGTCGGGCGTGCAGCTCGGCGTCCAGCTGGACGGGCACGGAGCCGCCCCGGTAGCTGGGCTGGTCGGGACGCGGGTGGTCGGCCGGCAGGTAGAGCTCGGCCGGTGAGCCGTCCAGCGTCTGCCGCCAGTAGGCCAACTGCCCGGCGACGACGCTGTTCTCGTCCTCGGCGTCGCCGAGCAGCTCGTTCTGCCAGAGGGTGTAGTCGGCGTACTGCACCGGCAGCGGCTGCCAGTCGGGCTCCCGGCCCTCGACCCTGGCCGTGTAGGCGAGCGAGAGGTCGCGGCTCAGCGGGGCGGCCGACGAGCCGTCAGCGGCGATGTGGTGCAGTTGCAGCAGCAGGAGGTGCTCCGACGGGCCGGTGGCGAAGAGCACGGTCCGGATCGGGATCTCGCTGGCGATGTCGAAGGCGTGGTCCAGGGCGGCTGCGAGATCCGCGTCGAGCCGGTCGGGGCCGCTGTCCACCAACGTCAGGTCGGGCACCTCGTCGAGGACGACCTGTCGGGGGACGCCGTCCACCTCCTGGATCACGGTGCGCAGGCTCTCGTGGCGGCGCACCACGTCCTGGAGCGCCGCCCCGAGGGCGGCGCGGTCCAGCGCGCCGGAGAGCCGCAGCGGCAGCGAGATGTTGTAGGTGGGGCTGGGCCCCTCCAGCTTGTTCAGGAACCACAGCCGCCGTTGGGCCACCGAGGGCGGGACGATCTCGGGGCGGTCCTTCACCCGGGTGAGCGCGGTCCTGGCGTGCTGCCCGTCCTCGATCAGCTCGTCCAGTCGGCTCGCCAGCAGGCTGACGGTGGGCGCGTCCCAGAGGGTGCGCAGCGGCAGTTCGACCTCGAAGGTGGTGCGCACCCGGCCGATCAGCTGGTTGCCGAGCAGCGAGTTGCCGCCCAGGTCGAAGAAGCGCTCGTCGGTGCCGAAGCCGTCCTCGGCCAGCCGGAGCACCTCGGCGAAGACGCCGTGCACGGCCTCCTCGCGGGCGGTCCGGGGCCGTCGGGAGCCTTCCCCCGAGCCCAGTTCGGGGTCGGGGAGGGCGGCGCGGTCGAGTTTGCCGTTCGGGGTGAGCGGCAGCGCGTCGAGGACCACGAACGCGCCGGGAACCATGTACTCGGGCAGGGCCGCCGCGGCGTGCGCGCGCAGTTCGTCGACGCTCGGCGCTTCGGCGCCGTCGGCCGGGACCACATAGGCGCACAGGTACTGGTGGGCGCTGTCCTCGCCCCGGAGGATGACGGCGGTTTGGGTGAGGTGGGGGTGGGTGGTGAGGGCGGTTTGGATTTCGGCGGGTTCGATGCGGTGGCCGCGGAGTTTGATTTGGTGGTCGGTGCGGCCGTGGTAGTGGAGGGTGCCGTTGGTGGTCCAGGTGGCGAGGTCTCCGGTGTGGTACATGCGGGTGCCGGGTGGGCCGTAGGGGTCGGCGGTGAAGCGTTCGGCGGTGAGGTCGGGGCGTTTGTGGTAGCCGTGGGCGAGGCCGTGGCCGGCGATGTAGAGGTTGCCTGGGGTGCCTGGGGGTTGGGGTCGGAGGTGGTTGTCGAGGATGTACACGCGGGTGTTCCAGATGGGGTGGCCGATGGGTGGGGTTTTTCCGTTGGGGGGTGTGTTGGTGGGGGTGATGGGGGTGGTGGTGGACCAGATGGTGGTTTCTGTGGGTCCGTAGAGGTTGTGGGTGGTGTGGGTGTGTTGGGTGAGTTGGTGGGCGAGGTGGGTGGGGAGGGCTTCGCCGCCGGTGAGGGCGTGGAGTTGGTTGAGGGCGTTGGGCTGGGTGGTGGTGAGGGTGTGCCAGAGGCTGGGGGTGGCTTGGAGGGTGGTGATGTGGTGGGTGTTGATGAGGTGGGTGAGTTGGTGGGGGTCGCGGGTGTCGTTGCGGGTGGCGAGGGTGAGGGTGGCGCCGGTGGTGAGGGGGAGGTAGATCTCTAGGGCGGCGATGTCGAAGGCGATGGTGGTGACGGCGAGGAGGTTGTCGTTGGGGGTGAGTGGGTGGGTGGTGTGGGGGATGGAGGTGAGGAAGTTGGTGAGTGCGTGGCGGGGGATGGTGACGCCTTTGGGGCGTCCGGTGGAGCCTGAGGTGTAGATGGTGTAGGCGGGGGTTTGGGGGTGGATGGTGGGGGTTGGGTTGGTGGTGGGGTGGGTGGTGAGGGTGGTTTGGGTGGTGGGGTTGTCGAGGTGGGTTTGGGGGATGTGTGGGGGGAAGAGGTGGGTGTGTTCTGTGGTGGTGATGATGTGGGTGGGTTGGGTGTGGGTGGTCATGTAGGTGATGCGGTCGGGTGGGTAGGTGGGGTCGATGGGGAGGTAGGCGGCTCCGGTTTTGAGGGTGGCGAGGAGTGCGGTGGGGAGGTGGTGGGTGCGGGGGAGTGCGATGGCGATGTGGGTGCCGGGTTGGGTGCCTTGGGTGGTGAGGTGGTGGGCGAGTTGGTTGGCTTGGTGGTTGAGTTGTTGGTAGGTGAGGGTGGTGTTGTTGGTGGTGAGTGCGGGGTGGTTGGGGGTGTTGGTGGCGTGGTGGTGGAAGAGGTCGAGGAGGTCGTCGTAGGGGAGTGGGTGGGTGGTGTTGTTCCAGTCGTGGATGATGCGGTGGTGTTCCTCGGTGGTGAGGATGGGTGTCCGGCTGGTGGGGGTGGAGGGCGCTTCGGTGAGTGTGGTGAGGATCTGGGTGAGGCGGTCGGGCAGGAGGCGGGCCTCGTCCTCGGGGATCAGATCCGGCCGATACCCGATCCGCAGCGTCAGTTCCCTGGCCGGCATCACCATCAGCGTCAGCGGGTAGTGCGTCGAGTCCTCCCCGGTGAGGCCGGTCACCTGGAGGGTGGAGGTCGAGGCGTTCTCGCTCAGCGAGTCCCCGTCGACGGGGAAGTTCTCGAAGACCAGCAGGGTGTCGAAGAGTTCGGGCAGTCCGGTGAGGGCCTGCACGTCGGTCAGCCGCAGGTGCTGGTGTTGGAGGAGTTCCGCCTGCTGGCCCTGGAGGCGGGTGAGCAGGTCGGCGAGTGGTTCCTCGCCGTTGAGGCGGACTCGGACGGGCAGGGTGTTGATGAAGAGTCCGATCATGGACTCGACGCCGCGCACCTCCGGGGGGCGGCCGGCGACGGTGGCGCCGAAGACGACGTCGTCCCGGCCGGTCAGCCGGCCCAGCAGCACCGCCCAGGCGGCCTGGAGCACGGTGTTCAGCGTCACGCCGCGGGCGCGCGCGGTCTCCTGGAGCCGCGAGTACAGCTCGTGGGGCAGCTCGACGGACAGCTGTTCGGGGGCCCGCGCCGCCCTGCCGGCGCCCGAGGGCGCCAGCAGGGTGGGCTCGGTGACCCCGTCCAACACCTGGCGCCAGGCGGCCTCACCGGCCGCCTGGTCCTGGCGGGAGAGCCAGCTCAGATACTCCCGGTAGGGCGTCACCTGCGGCAGCCCGGCCGGGTCACCGCCCCGGCCGTAGAGTTCGAGCAACTCGCCCACCAGCAGCGGCATGGACCAGCCGTCCAGCAGGATGTGGTGGTTGCTGAGGACCAACTGGTGGCCGTCGGCGCCGAGATCGAGCAGCGTGAACCGCATCAGCGGCGGCTGGCTGAGGTCGAACCGACGGAACCTGTCCTCGGCGAGGAGCCGGTCCAACTCCTTGGCGCGGGCGGTGGGTTCCAGCGTGGCGAGATCCACCTCGGTCCAGGGCAGCGCCACCTCGCGGTGCACCACCTGCATCGGCTCGCCGTTGCGCCGCAGCCGGAACCCGGCGCGGAGGTTGGCGTGCCGACGCAGCAGCGCCTCGGCCGCGGCCCGCAGCCGGTCCCGCTCCAGCGGTCCCTCGATGGTCAGGACGAACTGAACGGTGTAGACGTCGAGTTCTTCGTCAAACGTCGCATGGAACATCATGCCTTCCTGCAACGGTGACAGCGGAAGGATGTCCTCGATCTTCGAGTTGCTCACGTGCTTGTCTCCTACAGTCCGTTCAGCTCTGCTTCGAGGGCGTCGATCTCGTCCTGGTCAAGCGAGGACAGGGTCACGTCGGACGGGGTCAGCCCACCGGCCCCCGGGCCCTCGGCGTCCTTCACCAGCGCGGTCAGCGCGCGGAACCAGCTCTCCGCCAGCTCGGCGACGGCCGACTCGTCGAACAGGGCCGCCGGCCAGTGCCAGTTCGCGGTCAGCCGGGGGCCGTCCGCGTGCTGCTCGGTGAAGGCCGTGATCTCCAAGGCGTGCGCCACCGGCATCCCCGGGTCGTCGCCGCCGTAGGCGCCACCCTCGGGTGAGGGGGCCCAGTCGGCGATCTCGCCGGCCCCGCCGGCGTCGAAGCGGCCCAGGTAGTTGAACCCGATCGCGGGGCTCGACGTGGAGTCGAGATCGCGGGCGGTCTCCGGGTTGAGATACCGCAGCATCCCGTAGCCGACCCCGTTGTCCGGGATGGCCCGCAGCTGCTCCTTGACCCGCTTGAGCGCCTGCCCGGCGCCCGTCCCCTCGGCCCACAGCGCGTCGTCGGCGGCCCCCGGGTCGACATGGACCGGGTACATGCTGGTGAACCAGCCCACCGTGCGGGACAGGTCCACGCCGTCCAGGAACTCCTCGCGGCCGTGGCCCTCCAGGGCCAGCAGCAGACCGGTGGCGGTGCTGCCGGTGCGCCGCCGGCGCCAGTCGGCGACGGCCAGCCCCAGACCGGTCAGCAGCACGTCGTTGACCCGCGCGTTGAAGGCGGTCTGGACGCTGGTGAGCAGCGGCGACGTGGTCTCGGTCGGCAGGGTGAAGGTCAGCGTCCGCACCGTGTCGGCCACGTCCCGCTCCCGGTCCACCCGCTCGCTGGTGATCGGCGGGTTGGGGCTCTCCTGCCGCGCCCGCCAGGCCGCCGACTCGGCCGTCCTGGCCGGGTCCTTCGCCGCCTCGATCAGCCGCTCGGCCCACCGGCGCAGCGGGGTGCCGGCCGGTTCGAGCTCCGGCTGGCGGCCGGCGACGACCGCCTGCCAGACGCTCTTGATGTCGGAGCGCAGGATCTGCCAGGACACCGCGTCGACGGCCAGGTGGTGCACCGACAGCAGGATGCGGCCCCGCTGTGCCGAGCCGCCGTCGTACCAGACGACCTGGATCATCTTTCCGGCGTCGGGGTCGAGGCGCCGCCGGGCGGCCGGGCCCTCGACGTGCATGGTCGTCCCCCATGTCTCGGGGGCCGTTCCCGACAGGTCGACATGGCGGATCACCGCTTCGGCCGGCACGGTGCCGGGCGGGGCGATCTCAAGCGACCACTCCGCCTCGGTGCGCTTCAGCCGCATCCGCAGCGCGTCATGGTGGTCGACGAGCGTCCGCACGGTGGTGACCAGCTGCTCGTGGGTCATTCCGGCCGGCGCCTGGAGGATCATCGACTGGTTGAACTGGCCGATGGCTCCGCCGCGTTCGCGCAGCCAGTGGATGATCGGCGTGAGGGGCATCGGCCCCGTGCCCGCCGACTGGTCCTCCTGCTCCTGCTCCGCGACGGGCGTGGCGATCTCCGCCAGCTCGGCCGGCGTCCGGAACTGGAAGACGTCCTTCGGCGCGAAGACCAGCCCGTGGTCGCGGGCCCGGGAGACCAGTTGGAGCGAGGAGATGCTGTCGCCGCCGATGTCGAAGAAGCTGTCGTGCGCGTCGACCTCCGGCTGGCCGAGCAGCTCGGCGAACAGCCCCCGCAGGATGTCCTGCGCCGACCGCTCGGCCGGCTCCGCCGCCGCCGGCGTCTCGGCTCCTTCCGCGACTTCGGTGGTCTCAGCCGCTTCAGCCGCCTCGGGCGCTTCAGCCGTGGGCGTTTCGGGCGCTTCAGCCGTTTCGGGCGCCGGCGTTTCGGGCGCCGGCGTCTCCCGTGCCTGGTCGGGCGCGGGCAGCGCCCGGCGGTCCACCTTGCCGTTGCCGGTCAGCGGCAGCCGCTCCAGCGGGACCAGCCGGGCCGGCACCATGTACTCCGGCAGCCGTTCCGCCAACAGCCGCCGCAGCTCGGCCACATCCAGCCGGGCCCCGGCCTCGGCCGGCACCACATAGCCGACCAGCTGCTTGGGCGCCGGCGGCTCGTGCCGCACCACCGCGACCGCGTTGCCCACCGAGGGGGCGGCGAGCATCGCGTCCTCCACCTCGCCCAGCTCGATCCGGAAGCCGCGCAGCTTCACCTGGTCGTCGGTGCGGCCCAGGAAGACCAACTCGCCCGCCGCGGTCCAGCGCACCAGGTCACCCGTGCGGTACAGCCGTGCTCCCGCCGGCCCGTAGGGGTCGGCGACGAACCGCTCGGCGGTCACGCCCGGTTGGCGCACATAGCCGCGGGCCACGCCGTCGCCGCCGATGTACAGCTCGCCGGCGACGCCGATCGGCGCCGGACGCAGCCGCTCGTCGAGGACCAGCAGCCGCATCGAGTCCAGCGGCCGGCCGATCGGCAGCAGGGCCGGCACCGCCGCCGCGTCCCGCACCGGGTGGCTGGCGGCGAACGTGGTGGCCTCGGTCGGCCCGTAGCCGTTGGTCACCACCAGCCCCGGGCAGTGCTCAAGCACCCGGCGCACGGCGGCGGCCGGCACGGTGTCGCCTCCCGTCCACAGCTCCCGCAGGCCGGCGAAGCCGGCCGGCCGCTCCTCGGCGATCAGCCGGAACAGCCCGGCGGTCAGGAACATGCCGGTGATCCGCCGCTCGCCGAGCAGCGCGGCCAGCCGCGTCGGGTCCAGCGGACCGGCCGGCGCGACGGCCACCTCGCCGCCGCCCAGCAGCGGGGCCCACAACTCGTAGGTGCTGGCGTCGAAGGCGTGCGGCGCGTGCAGCAGCACCCGTTCGTGCCCCTCGGTCCAGCTCCGGTCGGCGGCGAACGCCAGGATGTCCCGATGGGTGACGGCGACGCCCTTGGGGCGGCCGGTCGAGCCCGACGTGTACATCACATAGGCAAGCTGCTCCGGGTAGATGGTGACGTCCAGCGGGTCGGGCGGCTGCTGGCCGATCGCGAAGTCCACGTCGACCAGGAGCGGTTCCACCCCGGCGGGCAGCTCGGGACGGGCCCCCATGCTGTCGGCCAGCAGGACCGACACCTCGTTCTCCAGGATGATGTCCCGCACCCGGGACGACGGGAAGCGCGGGTCGAGCGGCACATAGGCGGCGCCGGTCTTGAGCACCGCGAGCGAGGCGACCACCACGTGCACGGAGCGCTCCAGCAGCAGCGCGACCGAGGACCGCGGGCCGACGCCCCGCTCCACCAGCCGGCGGGCCAACTGGTTCGATCTGGCGTCCAGTTCGGCGTAGCTGAGCGAGACCCAGCCGGCGCTGACGGCGACCGCGTCCGGCACCCGCCTGACCTGCTCGGAGAACCGGTCGGGGACCGACGCGGCCAGCGGCTCGGTGTCCTGTTCGATCCCGCTGAACTCCCGCAGCAGCAGCCGCCGTTCGTCCTCCTCCAGCAGCTCGGCCGCCGACACCCGACGGTCGGGATCGGCCGCGAGGGCGGCCAGCAGCCGGGTCAGCCGGGTCGCCAGCCGGCGGGCGGTCTCCCGGTCGAACAGGTCGGTGCGGTACTGGAGCGCGCCGTCGATGCCGGCGGCCGAGCCGTCCTCGGCGCGCAGCTCCTCCAGGCCGAAGAGCAGGTCGAACTTGGCCACGTCGAGGCCGAGCGGCTCGCCCGACACCGCGACGCCCGGCAGTTCGAGCACCGCTTCGGCGTTGTTGTCCAGCGTCAACAGCGTCTGCACCAGGGGGTGACGGGCGAGGGACCGCTCCGGGTTGAGGTCCTCGACCAGCCGCTCGAAGGGGACGTCCTGGTGGGCGAACGCGCCCAGGTCGGTCTCCCTGACGCGGCCCAGCAGCTCACGGAACGTCGGGTCGCCCGAGACGTCGGTGCGCAGCACCAGCGTGTTGACGAAGAAGCCGACCAGGTCGTCGAGGGCGTCGTCGGTGCGGCCGGCGACGGCCGTGCCGACGGGGATGTCCTCGCCCGCGCCGCTGCGGGCCAGCAGCGTGGCGAGACCCGCCTGGAGCACCATGAAGAGGCTGACATCGGCCTCCCGCGCGATCTCCCGCAGCCGGGCGTGCAGTTCGGGCCCGACCCGCAGCGGCACGCTGTCGCCCTGGTGTCCCGCCTCGGCGGGCCTTGGGCGGTCGGTGGGCAGGGGCAGTTCGGCGGGGAGGTCGGCGAGGGTGTTCCGCCAGTAGTCGAGTTGCCGGGAGATGGGGCTCTCCTGGTCGTTCTCGTCGCCCAGCCAGTGGCGTTGCCAGATGGCGTAGTCGGCGTACTGGACGGGCAGCGGCTCCCAGCTCGGGGCCCGTCCTTCGAGCCGTGCGGTGTAGGCGGTGGACAGGTCGCGGGCCAGGGGCACCAGGGACCAGCCGTCGCCGACGATGTGGTGCAGCACGACCAGCAGCACATGGTCCTGCTCGCCGCAGGTGAAGACCCGGGCCCGCAGGGGGAGTTGGCTGGTGAGCTCGAAGCCCTCGCCGGCCGCGTCGCCGAGCGCGTCGCGGAGCCGGTCCGCCGGGTAGCCGGTGGCGTCCACCACGGTCAACTCCGGTGCCCGGTCCGTGCGGACGACCTGATGGCCGCGCCCACCGGTGTCGGGGAAGACCGTCCGCAGGCTCTCGTGCCGCCCGGTCACGTCGTCCAGCGCGGCGCGCAGCGCCTCGATGTCCAGCGTGCCGGTCAGCCGCAGCGTCATCGGCAGGTTGTAGGTGGGGCTCGGGCCCTCGAACCGGTTGAGGAACCACAGCCGTTGCTGCGCGTAGGACAGCGGCACCCTCTCCGGCCGCTCCTGCCGGGTCAGCGCCGGACGCGCCGCCCCGGCCGGGGAGTCGGCCAGCAGTTCGGCCAGCCCGGCGACCGTCGGGGTCTCGAAGACGGCGCGCAGCGACAGCTCCACGCCGAGCACCGAACGGACCCGGCTGATCAGCCGGGTGGCCAGCAGCGAGTGGCCGCCCAGCACGAAGAAGCTGTCGTCGATGCCGATCCCGGACTCGGCCGGCACCCCCAACACCTCGGCGAACAGCGCGCACAGCCGCTCCTCGCGCGCGGTGCGCGGCGCCCGCCGGCTCACCGCCCCCCGCTCGGGCGCCGGGAGCGCCCGCCGGTCGAGCTTCCCGTTGGGCGTCAACGGGAGCTCCGGCAGCGGCACGAAGACCGCCGGCACCATGTAGTCCGGCAGTTCGGCGGCGACCTGGGCGCGCAGCTCCGCCTCTCCTGGCAGCTCCCCGCCGTCGGCCGGCACCACATAGGCCACCAACTGGCGGGCCGTACCCTCCCGATCCTCCTGATCCTCCCGGTCCCGCCTGGCCAGCACGGCGGCGGCCGACACCGCCGGAAGTCGGGAGAGCACCGACTCGATCTCGCCCGGCTCGATCCGGAAGCCCCGCACCTTCGTCTGGCCGTCGGCGCGGCCCAGGTACTCGATCCGTCCGTCCGCCCGCCGCCTGGCCAGGTCGCCGGTGCGGTACATCCGCTGGCCGCCGCCGGCGAAGGGATCGGCCAGGAAACGGTCGGCGGTCAGCCCCGCCCGGTTCAGATAGCCGCGCGCCAGGCAGTCGCCGGCCGCGTACAGCTCGCCGACGACGCCGACGGGGACCGGCTCAAGCCGGTTGTCCAGCAGGTAGATCCGGGTGTTCCACACCGGCCGCCCGATGGGCGCGGTGGCCGGCCAGAGCGAACGGTCCCCTGGCAGCTCCTCGGCGGTGATCACATGGGTCTCGGTCGGCCCGTAGTGGTTGAACAGCCGCCGGTCGGGGGCGGCGGCGTGGAACCCGTCGATGTTCCGGCTCAGCACCAGGGCCTCACCGGCCTGCACCACGGCGGTCAGCGCCGGAAGCGCCAGGTCCTGCTCGACGGCGGCCTCCGCCACCGCGTCCACCACGATCCGCGGCGCGTACAGCTCGTTGACCCGCTGCTCGTCCAGCCAGCGGGCGAACGCCGCCGCGTCCCGCCTGATCTCCTGGTCGGGGACCACCAGCGTCTTGCCCGAGGTCAGCGCGGAGAGCACCTCCTGGGCGGAGACATCGAAGCTGAGCGCGGTGAACTGGGCGACCCGGGCGGGTCCGGACGCGGTGGTGCGTCCGATCGCCGACTCGTGCCAGGACAGCAGGTTCAGCATGGCCCTGGCCGGCATCACCACGCCCTTGGGGCGGCCGGTCGAGCCCGAGGTGTAGATGACATACACCGGCGAGTCGGGGGTGAGCCGGCCGGTGCGCCGTGCGTCCGTGGGGTCGGTGACCGGCTGCCGCGCCAACTGGTCGAGGGCGTAGCCCGTGTCCAGCTCCAGGTGCGGGACGGCGGCCGTGCCGGGGCGTGGCCGCCAGGTCGCGGAGTCGGTCAGCGTCAGTGCCGGCGCCGCGTCGGACAGCATGAAGGCCACCCGCTCCGCCGGGTAGTCGGGGTCGATCGGCAGATAGGCGGCGCCCGCCTTGAGGACGGCCAGCAGGGAGACGAGCTGGTCGGCCGAGCGCGGCAGCAGGATGCCCACCACCGACTCGGGGCCGACGCCCTGGCCGATCAGCAGATGCGCCAACCGGTTGGCGCGCTCGTTCAACTCGGCGTAGCTGAGCGTGGTGTCGCCGACCGCGACGGCCGTGGTGTCGGGGGTCTCCCGGACCCGCGCGGCGAACAGCTCGGGGATGCTGGTCGCCGGCACGGGGCGGGCGGTGTCGTTCTCCCGCACCAGCAACTGGTGCCGCTCCACCGGGTCCATGATCTCCAGCGAGCCGAGGGCGCGCCTCGGGTCGGCCGCCGCCGAGGCCAGCAGCCGGACGAACCGCTCGGCCAGCCGCGCGACGCTCTCCCGGTCGAACAGGTCGGTGCTGAAGTCGATGCTGCCCTCCAGGCCGTCGGGGGCGCCGTCGGGGCCGCGCCGCTCGGCGAGCTGGAAGAACAGGTCGAACTTGGCGACCGAGCCGCCCAGCGGATGGCTCTGGGCCCGCAGCCCCGGCAGCGCCACGGTGGCCGTCGGGTTGTTCTGGAGGGTCAGCATCGTCTGGAAGAGCGGGTGGCGGGCGAGGGACCGCTCCGGGTTGAGGTCCTCGACCAGCCGCTCGAAGGGGATGTCCTGGTGGGCGTAGGCGCCCAGGTTGGTCTCCCTGACGCGGCCCAGCAGCTCGCGGAACGTCGGGTTGCCCGAGACGTCGGTACGCAGCACCAGCGTGTTGAGGAAGAACCCGACCAGGTCGTCGAGGGCGTCGTCGGTGCGGCCCGCGATCGGGGTGCCGACGGGGATGTCGTCGCCGGCGCCGCTGCGGGCCAGCAGCGCGGCGAGCCCGGCCTGGAGCACCATGAACAGGCTCGACTGCCCGGCCCTGGCCAACTTCAGCAGCCTGGCGTGCAGTTCGGGCTCAAGGCGCAGCGGCACGCTGTCCCCGCGGTGGCTGGCCAGCCGGGGCCTTGGCCGGTCGGTGGGCAGGGGCAGTTCGGCGGGGAGGTCGGCGAGGGTGTTCCGCCAGTAGTCGAGTTGCCGGGAGATGGGGCTCTCCTGGTCGTTCTCGTCGCCCAGCCAGTGGCGTTGCCAGATGGCGTAGTCGGCGTACTGGACGGGGAGTGGCTGCCAGTCGGGGGCGTGTCCTTCGAGCCGTGCGGTGTAGGCGGTGGACAGGTCGCGGGCCAGGGGCACCAGGGACCAGCCGTCGCCGACGATGTGGTGCAGCACGACGAGCAGCACATGGTCCTGCTCGCCCCGGGTGAAGACCCGGGCCCGCACCGGCAGTTCGGCCGTCAGGTCGAAGCCCCGGCAGGTCTCCTCGTACAGCGCCCGGTCGAACTCCGTCTCGGACAGGTCCGTGGTGTCCACGGCGTCCAGCGCGGCGGGCCCACTGCTTCGTTCGCGCGGCGCCTGGTACGGCTCGCCCTCGTCGTCGGGGAAGACCGTCCGCAGGCTCTCGTGCCGGTCCAACACGTGCTCCAGCGCGGCGCGCAGCGCCTCGACGTCCAGCGTGCCGGTGAGCCGCAGCGCCATCGGGATGTTGTACGTCGGGCTCGGGCCCTCGAACCGGTTGAGGAACCACAGCCGTTGCTGCGCGAAGGAGAGCGGCACCCTCGCCGGCCGCTCCTGCTCGGTCAGCGCCGGACGGGTCCCCTCGGCGTCGGCCAGCCGGGGCGCCAGGGCGGCCACCGTCGGAGACTCGAAGAGCACCCGCATCGGCAGCTCGACCCCGAACACGGCGCGCACCCGGGCGATCAGCCGGGTGGCGATCAGCGAGTGACCGCCCAGCTCGAAGAAGCCGTCGTCGATGCCGATCAGGGGGACCCCGAGCAGCTCGGAGAAGAGCGAGCAGAGGATCTCCTCCTGCGGCGACCTGGGCGCACGGGCCGTGCCGACGCCCGCGACCTGCGGCTCGGGCAGGGCCTTGCGGTCCAACTTGCCGTTGGGGGTGGTCGGCAGGGCGTCGAGCGGCACATAGACCGCCGGCACCATATGGGTGGGCAGCGAGGCCGTCAGATGCTCCCGCAGCACGGCGGGCGGCGGCACCGTGCCACCAGGCTCCGGCACCGGATAGGCCACCAGCTGCCGGGCGTCGTCATCCCCGTGGACCACCACCACGGCCTGGGCGATGTCCGGGTGCGAGGTCAGCGCGGCGGAGATCTCGCCCAGCTCGATCCGCACGCCCCTGACCTTCACCTGCTCGTCGGCGCGGCCGATGAACTCCAACTGGCCGTCGGGGCGCCAGCGCACCACGTCCCCGGTGCGGTACATCCGCCGGCCCGGGCCGCCGAAGGGGTCGGCGACGAACCGCTCGGCACTCAGCCCGGGACGCCCCAGATAGCCGCGCGCCAGCGCGGCGCCGGAGACATACAGCTCGCCCGGCACCCCGGGCAGCACCTGCTGGAGCGCGTCGTTCAGCACATAGAGCCGCACGCTGTCCACCGGGCCGCCGATGGGCGGCAGCCCCGGGCCCGACAGCGGGGCGCTCATCGACGCGCAGACCGTCGTCTCGGTCGGCCCGTAGGCGTTGACCATGCGTCGGCCCGAGGCCCAACGCCCCGCCAGCTCCTCGGAGATCGCCTCGCCGGCGACCACCAGGCTCCGCACCGAGGGGAGTTCCCTGGGCGGCAGCAGCGCCAGCGTGGAGGGGGTGATGGTGGCGTGGGTGACCTCGTGTTCGGCGATCAGCCGCACCAGCGGCTGGCCGGCCGCCAGCCGCGCCGCCGGCGCCAGCACGGCGGTCGCGCCGGTGAGCAGCGCCATGCACAGCTCCCAGAACGCGGCGTCGAAGCTCGGCGACGCCAGTTGGAGCACCCGGCTGCCAGGGCCGGCCTCCAGGCGCCGCCTGTGGGTCTCGGCGAGGGTTGCGGCGCCCGCGTGCGAGACCACGACGCCCTTGGGGCGCCCCGTCGAGCCCGAGGTGTAGATGACATACGCCGGGCTGGCCGAGGTGAGCGGCCCGCCCCGGTCGTCGGCGACCGGGTTGCGCTCCGGGCGGCCCATGATCTCGGCGGCCGTCGCCGGCTCGTCGAGCACGATCCGCGGGACGCCGTCCTCGTCCACCGGCAGCCCGGCGCCGCCGGCCACCGTCGTCACCAGCGCCGAGGGGCGGGAGTCCGTCAGCAGATAGGAGATGCGGTCCGCCGGGTAGTCGGTGTCGACCGGCACATAGGCCGCGCCCGACTTCAGCACCGCCAGGATGGCCACCACCAGCTCGGGCGACCTCGGCAGCGCCAGCGCCACCCGGCTCTCCGGGCCGGCGCCGGCCGCGATCAGCTGGTGCGCCAGCCGGTTGGCCCGCCGGTTCAGCTCCGCGTAGCCGAGCTCGGTGCCCTCGTAGGCCACCGCCGGCGCGTCCGGCTGCCGCTGCGCGAGCCGCTCGAACAGCTGCGGGATGACCTGGCCCCGGTGGTCGGGGAGTTCCCCGGTGCCCCGCGCCAGCAGCTCCACCCGCTCCAGCGGCGTGGTGACGTCCACCCGGGCCAGCGGCTGGTCCGGGTGCTCGGCGAAGGCGCGCAGCACGGCCAGCACCCGCTCGCCGACGCGCTCCACCTCCTCCCGCGCGAACAGGTCGGGCCGGAAACCGAACCGCATCCGGAAGGAATCGCCCGGCAGCCCGGCGATGCTCAGCGGGTAGTGGTTGGCGTCGGTGCCCTCGGCGCCGACCAGCCGGACGTCGCCCCGGGGCGCCTCGAAGTCGTCGGCCTCCACCGGGTAGTTCTCGGTGACCGTCAGCGTGTCGAACAACTGCCCGCCGCCGGTGAGCCGTTGGATGTCCGGCAGGCTCAGGTGCTGGTGCGGGATCAGCGACGCCTGCGAGCCCTGCAACGCGGCCATCATCGCGGCCAGCGGCTGCTCGGGGCGGATCACGACCCGCACCGGCAGGGTGTTGATGAAGAGCCCCACCATGGTCTCGGCGCCGGGCAGCTCCGCCGGACGGCCGGAGACCGTGGAGCCGAACACCACGTCGTCCCGCCCGGTCAGCCGGGAGAGCACCAGCGCCCAACTGCCCTGGAAGACGCTGTTCAACGTCAGGTCGTGGCGGCGGGCCGCCTCGGTGATCCGCCGGGTCAGCTCCTCCGGCACGGTCACCGTCAGCTCCTCCGGCACCGTCCCCGACTCGTCGTCCTCGGGCACGTCGGCCAGCAGCGTCGGCCCGGCCACGCCGTCGAGCGCCGCCCGCCAGGCGGCCTCGGCCGCCGGCCGGTCCCGCGCGGCCAGCCACCGCAGGTAGTCGCGGTACGGGGTGACCCGGGGCAGCCGGGACTCGTCGCCGTGGTGCCGGTACAGCTCGAACAGGTCCCCCATCATCACGCCCGTCGACCAGCCGTCGAGCAGGATGTGATGGCAGGTCACCACCAGGTGGTGACGCTCGGCCTCCCGCTTGACCAGCAGGAACCGCAGCAGCGGCCCGGACTCCAGATCGAACGGCTCGTCCGCCTCCCGCTCCCGCACCTCGGCGAGGGCGGCCTCCCAGAGCTCGGGCGCCCGGTCGCTGAGATCCACCTCCCGGTAGGGCGGCTTGAGCTCCCTGGGAATGACCTGGACCGGCTTGCTCAGCCGCTCGAAGCGGAAACCGGCCCGCAGGTTGGCGTGCCGCTTGAACAGGGCCCCGACCGCGGTGCGCAGCCGCTCGCCGTCCAGCGGACCGGCGAGCTCCAGGGCGACCTGCGCGACATAGACGTCCAGCGACTGCTCCTGGTAGAGCGCGTGGAAGAGCAGGCCCTCCTGCAACGGTGCCATCGGGAGGACATCTTCGAATCCCGGCTGAGCGGTCACTGCAATCTCCATTCGTCTTCCAGCTGGTCGATCTCGTCCTGGTCCAGCTCCACCAGGGGGAGGTCCGAGGGCGTGTATCCGCCGGAGCCCTCGGTTTCCGCGTGGGCCCGCAGGGCCTTCAGGGCCTCGAACCAGCCCTGCGCCAGCTCACGGACCTCGGATTCGTCAAGCAGCGCCTTGGGCCAGGACCAGGTGGCCACCAGCTCGGGACCGTGCGGCCGGTCCACGGTCAGCGCGTTCAGTTCCACGGTGTAGGGCGTGCCGAGCTCCGGGTCGTGCCCGGCCGGCAGCTCGGCACGTTCGGCGGCCATCTCCCAGTCCGCGCCGCCGGCCGCCGACTCGGGCGCCCGCACCCGGCCCAGGTAGTTGAAGCCGATCCGGGGCGTGGCGGCGGCGGCCAGCGCGGGTCCCGCCTCGGCGGAGAGATGGCGCAGCAGGCCGTAGCCGATGCCGTGGTCCGGCACCCGCAGCTGCTCCTTGACCCGCTTCACCACCCGGCCGGCGATCGGTCCGCCGCCCCACAGCTCGCCCCAGTCCACCGGGCCCGGGTCCACCCGCACGGGGTGCAGGCTGGTGAACCAGCCCACGGTGCGGCTGAGGTCGAGCCCCGGCACGATCTCCTGGCGGCCGTGCCCCTCCAGGCCGATGAGCACCGGACCGGTCGGCTGGCCGCGCCGGCGCAGCCAGTTGGTGACCGTCAGCGCCATCGCCGTCAGCAGCAGATCGTTGACGCCGGCGTGGAACGCGGTCGGCACCCGGGCGAGCAGCGGCTCGGTGTCGGCGACCGGCAGGCTCAGGGTGATCTCCTGGACCGTGCCCAGCACATCGCGCCCCGGGTCGGGCGGATCGGCGAGCACGGCGCCCGCGTCGGCCAACACCTCCTGCCAGTAGGGCAGTTCGGCCAGCCGCTCGGGGCGGGCCGCGTCCTCGACCAGCAGCCGCGACCAGCGCCTGAAGGAGGCGCCGACCGGCGCCAACCCGGGCGCCCGACCGTCCACCAGCGCCTCGTACGCCTGCCGCAGGTCCGGCAGCAGCACCCGCCAGGAGACCCCGTCGATCACCAGGTGGTGGGCGACCAGCAGCAGCCGGCCGACCCGGTCGGCACCGGCGTCGAACCAGACCGCCTGGAGCATCAGGCCGCTGACGGGCGACAGCCGCCGCCTGGCCGCCTCGGCGTGCTCGACCAGCACCTCGGTCAGCCGCTCGTCCGGGACCTCGGTGATGTCCACCCGTCGCAGCAGCGGCAGTTCCGGCACCTCGTCGACGCCCGGCACGGTCAGCCGCCAGTCCTCGGCGCCCAGCCGCAGCCGCAGCGCGTCATGCCGCTCAAGCACCGCGCGCAGGGCACCCGAGAGCGCCTCCTGCCGCAGCCCGGCCGGCGCCCGCAGCAGCTGCGACTGGCTGAACCCGTCGATGCCGCCGCCGCGTTCCCGCAGCCAGCGCATGACCGGGGTGGCCGCCAGCTCGCCCGTCGGCACATCGGGCTCGGTGGGCCCGGCCGCCTCCAGCGGCGCCGCCACGGCGGCGAGCCCGGCGGCCGTCTTGTGCTCGAAGACATCCTTGGCGCTGATCACCAGGCCGGCCTTGCGGGCCGCCGCCACCACCTGGATGGAGACGATGCTGTCCCCGCCCAGCTCGAAGAAGCTGTCGTGCACACCGACCGAGGGCAGCCCGAGCACCTCCTGGAAGATCCGGCAGAGCGTCGCCTCGGTCTCGTCCCCCGGTGCCCGGAACTCGGCGCGGGTCCGCACCTCGGGGGCCGGCAGCGCCCGGCGGTCGAGCTTCCCGTTGGGGGTCAGCGGCAGCGCCTCAAGCACCATGAGGGACTGCGGCACCATGTAGTCCGGCAGCCGGGCGGCGAGCCGGGCGCGCACCTCGTCCAGGTCGGGGGCGGCCTCCTGCTCGGCGACCAGATAGCCGGCCAACCGCCGGATGCCCGGGGTGTCCTCGCGGACCACCACGGCGCAGTGCGCCACCCCGGGGGCGGCGGCCAGCGCGCTCTCGATCTCGCCCAACTCCACCCGCAGGCCCCGGATCTTCACCTGGCCGTCGACCCGGCCGAGGAACTCCATCGCGCCGTCGGGGCGCCACCGCGCCAGGTCACCCGTCCGGTACATGCGGGTGCCCGCCGGGCCGTGGGGGTCGGCGACGAAACGCTCCGCCGTCAACGCCGGTCTGTTCAGATAGCCGCGGGCCAACTGCGCCCCGGTGAGGTACAGCTCGCCGGGGACACCCGGCGGCACCGGACGCAGCCCGTCGTCCAGCACATAGAGCCCCGTGTTCCACACCGGCCGGCCGATCGGCACCGTCGCCGCGTCCGGCTCCGCGCGGCACTCCCAGGCGGTGACGTCGACCGCCGCCTCGGTCGGGCCGTAGAGGTTGTGCAGCCGGGTGCCGGCGGTGGCGAACAGCTCCAGGAACCGGTTCTGCGCCGCCACCGGCAGCGCCTCCCCGCTACAGAACACCTGCCGCAGCGAGGCACATCCGGCGGCGGCCGGCTCGGCCAGGAACGGCTGGAGCATGGACGGCACGAAGTGGGCCGTGGTGATGCCCTGTGTACGGATCAGCTCGGCCAGATAGCCCGGGTCCCGGTGCCCACCGGGCCGCGCCACCACCAGCGTCGCGCCCTCGATCAGCGGCCAGAAGAACTCCCAGACCGAGACGTCGAAGCCGGAAGGCGTCTTCTGGAGCACCCGGTCGTCCTCGGTCAGCGGGTAGGCCGACTGCATCCAGGCCAGCCGGTTGACGATGCCGCTGTGCGGCACCGCCACGCCCTTGGGGCGGCCGGTCGAGCCCGAGGTGTAGATCAGATACGCCGGGTGGGCCGGTTCTGTGCCCGCCACATCCGGCAGGTTGCCCTTCGGGCAGCCGGCCAGCCGCTCCGTCAGCCCGGGGGCGTCCAACACCAGGACCTCCCGGTCCCGCAGCGCCTCGGCCGGCAGCGCGCCCACCGTCTCCTCCGTGGTCACCAGCGCCAACGCGCCCGCGTCGCCCAGCAGATAGGAGATCCGCTCCTCCGGGTAGTCCGGGTCGACCGGCACATAGGCGGCCCCGGACTTCAGCACGGCCAACAGCGCCACGATCAGCTCGACCGACCTGGGCACGGCCAGCGCCACATGGCGCTCGGGGCCCGCGCCATAGCCACGCAGCAGCCACGCCAGCCGGTTGGCCCGCTCGTTCAGCTCCGCGTAGGTCAGCTCGGTGCCCTCGAAGACCACCGCGGTGGCGTCCGGGCAGCGGCGCACCCGCTCCTCGACACGCTCCGCCAGGGTCGTGGACGGCACCGGGTGCTCGGTGGCGTTCCAGCCGGTCAGCACCTGGTGGCGCTCCGCCGGCTCCATCAGCTCCAGCTCGTCGACGGGCCGCTCAGGGTCGGCCACGGCGGTCGCCAGCAGCCGGGCCGCGCGCTCGGTCATCCGCCGCGCGGTGGCCTCGTCGAACAGGTCGGTGGCGTAGTGGAGTCGGCCCAGCACGCCCTGCTCGGCGCCGTCCTCGGAGGGGCGCTCGGCGAAGACGAAGTGCAGGTCGAACTTGACGGCGGCGCTGTCGGTCAGCAGCCGTTCCGTGGTGAGCCCCGGCAGCTCGGGGGCGTCCGCCAGCTCGCTCTGGAAGGTCAGCATCGTCTGGAACAGCGGGTGGCGGGCGAGGGACCGCTCCGGGCTCAGGGCGTCCACCAGGTATTCGAAGGGGATGTCCTGGTGGGCGTAGGCGCCGAGGTTGGTCTCGCGTACCCGGCCGAGGAGTTCGCGGAAGCTGGGGCTGCCCGAGACGTCGGTGCGGAGCACCAGCGTGTTGACGAAGAGACCGACCAGGTTCTCGGTGGCCTCGTCGTTCCGTCCGGCGACCACGGTCCCGATGGGGATGTCCGTGCCGGCGCCCAGCCGGGACAGGGTGGCGGTGACGGCCGCCTGGAGCACCATGAACAGGCTGGTGCCGGTCTCCCTGGCCAGCTGGTTCAGGGCGCGGTGCGTCGCCACGTCGAGGTTCAGGTCGACATGCCGGCCGCGATAGCTGGCCGCCGGTGGGCGGGGGTGGTCGGTGGGGAGGGGGAGTTCGGTGGGGGTGTTGTTGAGGGTGGTTTGCCAGTAGGTGAGTTGGTTGGTGATGAGGCTGTTGGGGTCGTTGGTGTTTCCGAGGAGTTGGTGTTGCCAGAGGGTGTAGTCGGCGTATTGGACGGGGAGGGGGTGCCAGTTGGGTGGGTTGCCTTGGTGGCGGGTGGTGTAGGCGGTGGTGAGGTCGTTGAGGAGGGGGGTGGTGGACCAGCCGTCGGAGGCGATGTGGTGGATGACGAGGAGGAGGATGTGGTCGGTGGGGGTGAGGGTGAGGAGGGTGGCGTGGATGGGGAGGTCGGTGGCGAGGTTGAAGGTGTGGGTTGTGGTGTGGGTGAGGTGGTGGGGTAGTTGGTCGGGGGTGGTGTGGGTGTGGTTGAGGGTGAGGTGGGTTGTTGTGGGGTGGTGGATGTGTTGGTGGGGGATGCCGTTGGTGTCGGGGTAGGTGGTGCGGAGGGTTTCGTGGCGGGTGATGAGGTCGTTGAGGGCTTGTTCGAGGGTGTGGGGGTTGATGGGTCCGGTGAGTCGGAGGGCTTCGCCGGTGTTGTAGTTGGGGTTGGGGCCTTCGAGTTGGTTGAGGAACCAGAGGCGTTGTTGGGCGTGGGAGAGGGGGAGGGGGTTGGGTCGGGGTTGTGGGGTGAGGGGGGTGCGGGTGCTGGTGTCGGTGAGGGTGGTGGTGAGGGTGGCGATGGTGGGGTGGTGGAAGAGGTCTCTGAGGGTGATGTCGGTGGTGAGGGTGGTGCGGATGCGGCTGATGAGGCGGGTGGCGAGGAGGGAGTGGCCGCCGAGGTGGAAGAAGTTGTCGTCGATGCCGACTTGGGGGAGGTCGAGGATTTCGGCGAAGAGTGCGGCGAGGGTTTCTTCTTGGGGGGTGCGGGGGGCGCGGTAGTCGCTCTCGCTGGTGGTGGGGGGTGTGGGCAGCGCTCGTTGGTCGATCTTGCCGTTGGTGGTCAACGGCAGTTCGTCGAGGTGGACGAACGCGGTGGGGACCATGTAGTCGGGGAGGGCGGTGGCCAGTTGCTGGCGGATGTCCTCGGTGGTGGGGGGCGTGGCCGGGTCCTCGGGGACGAGGTAGGCGACGAGGCGTTGGTGTCCTGGGTTGTCCTCGCGGACGAGGGCGGTGGCCTGGCCGACGCCGTCGAGGCGGGTCAACGCGGCGGTGATCTCGCCCAACTCGATGCGGAAGCCGCGGAGTTTGACCTGGTCGTCGGTGCGGCCCAGATACTCAAGGCTTCCGTCGTGGTGTCGGCGGGCGAGGTCTCCGGTGCGGTACATGCGTTCGCCCGCTGGCCCGAACGGATCGGCCACGAAGCGGTCGGCCGTCAGCCCGGGGCGGTTGAGGTAGCCGGTGGCGAGTTGGTGTCCGGCGAGGTAGAGCTCGCCCGGGGTGCCGGGGGGTGTGGGGCGGAGCAGGTGGTCCAGGATGTAGGCGCGGGTGCCGATGGTCGGATGTCCCAGCCTCGGCGCCGGCTGCTCGGCGACCGGGCAGACAAAGGTCTCGACGGTGGCCTCGGTCGGGCCGTAGCCGTTGTAGGCGGCCGTGTCGGGGGCGGCGGCCCGCAGTTTGTCCCAGAGGGCCTGGCCCGGTGCCTCGCCGCCGACGATCACGGTGCGCGGCCGGTGTTCGGGGTCGCTGAGCAGCCCCTCCGCGATCA
This sequence comes from Streptomyces profundus, assembly GCF_020740535.1. Lineage (NCBI taxonomy): Bacteria > Bacillati > Actinomycetota > Actinomycetes > Kitasatosporales > Streptomycetaceae > Streptomyces > Streptomyces profundus. The sequence continues at coordinate 3,102,510 of NZ_CP082362.1, read as the reverse complement.
GCAGTTCGGCGATGCTCGGCGTGATGTCGAGCATGTCGATGCGCTGGTCGGCCACATAGCGGGCCAGGGCGGCCGGATCGTGTCGGGTGTCGTCGTCGATGAGGTGGAGGGTGTGGCCGTCCAGTTGCCAGGTGATGGCGTCCCAGAAGGTGTCGAAGGTGAGGGAGGCGGTGAGGGCGGCGTGGACGTGGACGGTGTCCCGGTCCTCCTGCGGGGTCAGCGTCTCGCGGTGGTCGTGGAAGAACGCCGCGAGGTTGTGGTGGGTGACGATGACGCCTTTGGGGAGGCCGGTGGAGCCTGAGGTGTAGAGGAGGTAGGCGGGTTGGTGGGGGTGGTGGTGGGTGGTGGGGTTGGTGGTGGGGAGGGAGGTGAGGATGCGTTGGAGGTGGGGGTCGTCGAGGGTGATGTGGGTGGTGGTTGGGGGGGTGGGGAGGTGGGTGGTGTGGTGGGTGGTGGTGATGAGGTGGGTGGGTTGGGCGTCGTTGAGGATGTGGGTGAGGCGTTGGGTGGGGCCTTGGGGGTCGATGGGGTGGTAGGTGGCGCCGGTTTTGAGGGTGGCCCAGAGGGCGATGAGGGCTTGTTCGGTGCGGGGGAGTGCGGTGGTGATGAGGGTGTCGGGCTGGGCGCCGTGGGCGGTGAGGTAGTGGGCGAGTTGGTTGGCTCGGTGGTTGAGTTCCTGGAAGGTGAGGTGGGTGTTCTGGTAGGTGAGGGCGGTGCGGTGGGGGCGTTGGGTGGCTTGGGTTTCGAGGAGTTGGGTGGCGGTGGGGTGGGGGGTGTTCGGCTGGTCGGTGTGGGTGGTGAGGAGTTGTTCGTGTTCGTCGGGGGTGAGGGTGGTGAGGCGGTGCAGGGTGGTGTCCGGGTCGCGGGTGACCTGGTCCAGCAGCAGGTGGAGACGCTCCGCGAGCCGCTCCACCGTTCCCCGCTCGAACAGATCGGTGCTGAACTCCACCACCAGCTCGATGCCGTCCTGGTGCTCCGTGCCCTGGCCGCGCTCGCTGTAGGAGAACGCCAGATCCACCTTGTTCGCGGTCAGCTCGATGGGCTGCGGGCGGGCCTCGATGCCCGGTATCCGCAGCTCGGCCTTGGCCACCGAGCTTGCGGTCAGCATCGTCTGGAAGAGCGGGTGGCGGGCGAGGGACCGCTCCGGGTTGAGGTCCTCCACCAGGTATTCGAAGGGGATGTCCTGGTGGGCGTAGGCGCCGAGGTTGGTCTCGCGTACCCGGCCGAGGAGTTCGCGGAAGCTGGGGTTCCCCGAGACGTCGGTGCGCAGCACCAGCGTGTTGACGAAGAGACCGACCAGGTTCTCGGTGGCCTCGTCGTTCCGTCCGGCGACCGCCGTGCCGATCGGGATGTCCGTGCCGGCGCCAACCGCCGAGAGCAGCGCCGCGACACCGGCCTGCATCACCATGAAGAGACTCGTACCGCTCTCCTGCGCCAGGGCGTCGAGCCTGCCGTGCAGCTCGGCCGGCCACTCCCGGAACAGCACATCGCCCTCGTTGCTCGCGACCGGTGGGCGGGGGTGGTCGGTGGGGAGGGGGAGTTCGGTGGGGGTGTTGTTGAGGGTGGTTTGCCAGTAGGTGAGTTGGTTGGTGATGAGGCTGTTGGGGTCGTTGGTGTTTCCGAGGAGTTGGTGTTGCCAGAGGGTGTAGTCGGCGTATTGGACGGGGAGGGGGTGCCAGTTGGGTGGGTTGCCTTGGTGGCGGGTGGTGTAGGCGGTGGTGAGGTCGTTGAGGAGGGGGATGGTGGACCAGCCGTCGGAGGCGATGTGGTGGATGACGAGGAGGAGGATGTGGTCGGTGGGGGTGAGGGTGAGGAGGGTGGCGTGGATGGGGAGGTCGGTGGCGAGGTTGAAGGTGTGGGTTGTGGTGTGGGTGAGGTGGTGGGGTAGTTGGTCGGGGGTGGTGTGGGTGTGGTTGAGGGTGAGGTGGGTTGTTGTGGGGTGGTGGATGTGTTGGTGGGGGATGCCGTTGGTGTCGGGGTAGGTGGTGCGGAGGGTTTCGTGGCGGGTGATGAGGTCGTTGAGGGCTTGTTCGAGGGTGTGGGGGTTGATGGGTCCGGTGAGTCGGAGGGCTTCGCCGGTGTTGTAGTTGGGGTTGGGGCCTTCGAGTTGGTTGAGGAACCAGAGGCGTTGTTGGGCGTGGGAGAGGGGGAGGGGGTTGGGTCGGGGTTGTGGGGTGAGGGGGGTGCGGGTGCTGGTGTCGGTGAGGGTGGTGGTGAGGGTGGCGATGGTGGGGTGGTGGAAGAGGTCTCTGAGGGTGATGTCGGTGGTGAGGGTGGTGCGGATGCGGCTGATGAGGCGGGTGGCGAGGAGGGAGTGGCCGCCGAGGTGGAAGAAGTTGTCGTCGATGCCGACTTGGGGGAGGTCGAGGATTTCGGCGAAGAGTGCGGCGAGGGTTTCTTCTTGGGGGGTGCGGGGGGCGCGGTAGTCGCTCTCGCTGGTGGTGGGGGGTGTGGGCAGCGCTCGTTGGTCGATCTTGCCGTTGGTGGTCAACGGCAGTTCGTCGAGGCGGATGAAGGCGGTGGGGACCATGTAGTCGGGGAGGGCGGTGGCCAGTTGCTGGCGGATGTCCTCGGTGGTGGGGGGCGTGGCCGGGTCCTCGGGGACGAGGTAGGCGACGAGGCGCTGTTGTCCCGGCGTGTCCTCACGGACCAGGGCGGTGGCCTGGCCCACACCGTCGAGACGGGTCAACGCGGCCGTGATCTCGCCCAACTCGATGCGGAAGCCGCGGAGTTTGACCTGGTCGTCGGTGCGGCCCAGATACTCAAGGCTTCCGTCGCGGCGCCAGCGCGCGAGGTCACCACTGCGGTACATCCGTTCGCCCGCTGGCCCGAACGGATCGGCCACGAAGCGGTCGGCCGTCAGCCCGGGGCGGTTGAGATAGCCACGGGCCAGCCCCTCGCCGGCCAGATACAGCTCGCCGGCCACCCCGGGGGGCAGCGGCTGGAGCGCGGCGTCCAGCACATAGAGCCTGGCGTTGCCCTGCGGACGGCCGATGGGCACCGGGCCCGCGTCAAGCTCGGTTCCCGGCTCGATCCGGAACTCCGCGCAGTTGACCGTCGCCTCGGTCGGCCCGTAGACGTTCCGCACCGTCACATCCGGGTGCCGGCGGCGCCAGTCGCGCAGCGCCTCGCCCAGCAACCGCTCGCCGCCGAGCAGCAGTTCACCGGTCGGTGAGAACGCGTCCGGCAGCGTCTCCAGCAGCGGCAGATGGCTCGGGGTGCCCTTGAGGAAGGTGCATGGCCGCCCGCTCAGCTCGCCGAGCACCGCCGGGTCCTCCGCCAGCGGCGCGAGGACCACCGCGCCACCCGAGGTCAGCGTCGTGTACAGCGCGGTCACGGTGAGGTCGAAGGCGATGGAGGAGTGGACCAGGGAGGTGCCGCGCGCGCTGGGGTGGTTCCGGCCGGTCCAGGTGAGGTAGTCGACGACCGAGCGGTGCTCGACCACGACGCCCTTGGGGCGGCCGGTCGAGCCAGAGGTGTAGATGACATAGGCCGGGTGCGAGCGGTGCGGCGGCGCGGTGCGGTCGGCGTCGGTGAGGTCGTCCGAGGCGAACCCGGCGGCGGCCTCGACCGCCTCCCTGGCCGGCATCCGGCGCCCGCCCCCCGCGTCCGCCGGGTCCGCGGTCAGCACCAGGGCGGCCCGGGAGTCCGCCAGGAGGTAGGCGATCCGGTCGGCCGGGTAGTCCGGGTCGATCGGCAGATAGGCCGCGCCGGACTTGAGCACGGCGAGCAGTGAGACCAGCAGTTCGGGGGAGCGGGGCAGGATCAGTGCCACCAGGTCGCCGGCGCCGATCCCCCGGTCCGCCAGATACCGGGCCAGCCGGTTCGCCCGGGCGTTCAACTCGCGGTAGTCGAGGCTCTCGTCCGGGTCGATCAGGGCCGTCCGCTCCGGGGCGGCGGCGACCTGTGCCTCGAACAGCTCGGGCAGGGTGCGCCCGGGCACGGCCAGTTCGGGTCCGAAGCCGTGCCGCAGCACCCGCTGCCGTTCCTCGGCGGGCAGCACCGGGTGCCGGCCCACCCGCTGCCCCGGGTCGGCGGTGGCGGCCCGTAGGAAGCCGGTCAGCCAACGCGTGATGGCCCGCACCGTGTCCGGCTCGTAGAGGTCGGCGCTGTAGCGGACGGTGCCCGCCAGGCCGGCGGCTCCGCCCGTCTCGTCGAACCGCTCGGTGAACTCGAAGGCCAGGTCGAACTTGCTGCTGCGGACCTCGACCGGCAGCTCCTCGACGGTCAGGCCGGCCATGCCCAGCTCGGCGGCCGGGTCGTTCTGAACGCTGAGCAGCACCTGGAAGAGCGGGTTGCGGGCCGCCGAACGCTCCGGGTTGAGGGCCTCGACCAGCCGCTCGAAGGGGACGTCCTGATGGGCGTAGGCGCCCAGGTTGGTCTCCCGGACCCGGCCGACCAGCTCGCCGAAGGTGGGGTCGCCCGAGACATCGGTGCGCAGCACCAGCGTGTTGACGAAGAAGCCGATCAGGTCGTCCAGGACGTCCTCGGAACGGCCGGCCGTCGGGGTGCCGATGGGGATGTCGTCGCCGGCGCCGAGCCGGGAGAGCAGCGCGGCGAGACCGGCCTGGAGCACCATGAACAGGCTGGCGCCCTGGCCGCGGGCCAACGCGGCGAGCGCGCCGTGCAGTTCCCCGTCCAGGTGGAAGCCGACGGTGCCGCCGGTGGTCAGCGCCGCCGGTCGGACCCGGTCGGCGGGGAGGGTGATCTCCTGCGGCAGCCCGTCTAGGGTGCGGGTCCAGTAGTCGAGTTGGCGGCTGAGCGGGCTGTCCGCCGCCGACTCGTCGCCCAGCGCGGCGCGCTGCCAGAGCGCGAAGTCCGCGTACCGCACCGGCAGTTCCGGCCAGTCGGGGGCGTCGCCGGCGAGCCGGGCGCCATAGGCGCTGGCCAGGTCGCGGGCGAGCGGGGCCAACGAGAGGCCGTCGGCGGCGATGTGGTGCATCGCCAGCAGCAGCACATGCTGGTCCTCGGCCAGGGTGAACAGCTCGACGCGCAGCGGCGGTTCGACGGACAGGTCGAAGCCGCGGGCCGCCGCCCCGGTCAGCCGGGCGGGCAGCGTCTCCTCGTCCGCCTCAATCTGACGGACCGTCACTACCGACGGGTCGAGCACGTGCTGCCAGGGCTCCCCCTCGGTGTCGGGGAAGACCGTGCGCAGGGTCTCGTGGCGGGTGACCACATCCCGCACCGCCGCGCGCAGCGCCGCGTGGTCCATCCCGCCGGAGAGCCGCACCGCGTAGGGGATGTTGTAGTCGGCGCTGCCCGGCTCCAGCCGGTTGAGGAACCACAGCCGCCACTGCGGGAAGGACAGCGGGGGCCGCTCCGGGCGCGGCTCGGCGCGGCGGATCGCCGCCCCCCGGCGCTCCGTCGGGGTCAGCAGCGGGGCGAGCGCCGCCGGGGTCGGCGCCTCGAAGAGCGACCGGATGGACAGCTCCACGCCCAGGGCCGAACGCAGCTTGGAGGTCAGCCGGTTGGCGAGCAGGGAGTGGCCGCCCAGGTCGAAGAAGCTGTCGTCGACGCCGACCTGGGAGACGCCGAGCACCTCGGCGAACAGCCCGCAGACGATCTCCTCCTGGGGCGTGCGCGGGGCCCGGAAGGCGGTGCCCGAGCTGACCTCGGGGGCCGGCAGCGCCCGGCGGTCCAGCTTGCCGTTGGGGGTGAGCGGCAGCTCGGCCAGGACGACGAACGCGGAGGGGACCATGTACTCCGGCAGCGCGGCGGCCAGCCGGTCGTGCAGCTCGGCGGTGGCGGGCGGCGCGTCGTCGCGCTCCGGCACCAGATAGGCCACCAGCCGCTGGTCTCCCGGGGAGTCCTCGCGGACCAGCACCTCGGCGTCGGCGACGCCCGGCGCGGCGGTCAACGCGGCGGTGATCTCGCCGAGTTCGATGCGGAAGCCGCGGATCTTCACCTGGTCGTCGGCGCGTCCCAGATACTCCAGGGTGCCGTCCCCTGTCCACCGCCCCAGGTCGCCGGTGCGGTACATCCGGGTGCCGGGGGCGCCGAACGGGTCGGCGACGAAGCGTTCCCCGGTGAGCGCCGGCCGGTTGAGGTAGCCGTGCGCCAGGCCGGCGCCCGCCACATAGAGTTCGGCGACGATCCCGGGCGGCACCGGGCGCAGCGCCGCGTCCAGGGCGTAGATCCGCAGGTCGGGGATGCCCCGGCCGATCAGGCTGCCGCCGCCGGCGGCGGCCTCCGGGGTCACCGGCAGATAGCTGACATGCACCGTGGTCTCGGTGATGCCGTACATGTTGACCAGCTGGGGGGCGTCCCCCCGGTGCCGCTCGTACCAGGGGGCCAGCCGGCCGGGGTCGAGGGCCTCGCCGCCGAAGACCACGGTGCGCAGGGCGAGTTCGCCGGCCCCGGGGTCGGTCGCCGCCTCGGCGTCCGCCTGGATCAGCTGGTAGAAGGCGGACGGAGTCTGGTTGAGCACGGTGACCCGCTCGGTGGCCAGCAGCCGCCGGAACTCGCGCGGTGAGCGGGAGACGTCGAAGGGCACCACCACGAGACGGCCGCCGTGCAGCAGCGGCCCCCACAGCTCCCAGACGGAGAAGTCGAACGCGGCGGAGTGGAAGAGGGTCCACACGTCGTCGGGGCCGAAGCCGAACCACGGGTCGGTCGCCCGGAAGAGCCGGACCACGTTGCGGTGCGGGACGAGGACGCCCTTGGGGCGGCCGGTCGAGCCCGAGGTGTAGATGACATAGGCGGGGTGGTCGGGGGTGAGCGGCGCCGGCCGGTCGTCGTCCGTCACGTTCCGCGTCGGGAGGCCGGCCAGCCGGCCGGTGACCACCGGGGCGTCGAGCACCAGCCGTGGCCCGGGGGCCAGCTCGGTGCCGAAGTCGGTGGTGGTCAGGGTCAGTCTGGGGCGGGCGTCGTCCAGCATGAACGCGATCCGCTCGGCCGGGTAGGCCGCGTCCACCGGCACATAGGTGGCGCCGGACTTCACCACGGCCAGCAGGGCGATCACCAGGTCGAGCGATCGGGGGACGGCCACGGCGACGAACTGTCCGGGGCCCGCGCCCTCGGCGATCAGCAGCCGGGCGAGCTGGTTGGCGCGGTCGTTCAGCTCCCGGTAGCTGATCCCGGTGCCGTCCCAGCTGACGGCGGTGGCCGTCGGCCGCTCGGCGGCCTGCCGCTCCACCAGCGGCGGCAGGGTGGTCGGCGGCCCGGGGACGGCGTCGCCGTTCCACTCGGTCAGGACGCGGTGGCGCTCCTCGGCGCCGGTGAGCGGGAGCGCGGCCAGCGGCTGCTCGGGGCGGGCGTCCGCCAGGCTCCGGATCAGCCCCGTCAACCGGGCGGTGTGGGCGGCCAGTTCCTCGGCGGTGTAGAGCAGCGGGCTGGCGGTCACGTCGTACCGCGCCGCGCCGCCGCTGACCCGGGTGTCGACGACCACCATCAGGTCGTCGTCCTGCCCGCCGGCGAGGGGGCGCACCGTGCCGACGCAGTCGCCGAAGGCGAGCGCGCCGTCGGCCAGGATGATGTTGAGCCGGGGGCCGGCGATCCGGCGGCCCGTGCCGCCCTGGTCCAGCAGGCGCCGCAGGTCCTCGAAGCGGTACCGCTGGTGGCGCAGGCACGCCCGCATCTGCCGCGCGGCCTGCTTCAGCAGGTCGGCGACGGTGGCGCCGGGGTGGACCGTCAGCGGCACCGGCACCATGTTGGAGACCATGCCGGGGACGAGGCGCGGCCCGCGCTGGGGCCGGGCGGCCACCGACATGCCCAGGGTCACCTCCTGCTGCCCGGTCGCGGCGTGCAGATAGACGGCCTGGGCGGCGAAGAAGGCGGCCGGCCAGGGCACCCCGACCTCGCGGCTGAGGTCCCGCAGCCGCTCCATCAGCTCTCCCGGCAGCAGCTCCTCGGCGCGCAGCATGGTGTCGGGTATCCGCTGCGGGTCGGCGCCGAGCCCTGGCGCGGCGGGGCGCTCGCTCATCAGCTCGCGCCAGAACTCCTCGTCCTCGTCCCGCTTGGCCGAGGCGCGGTACTCCTCGTCGTCGGCAACGAGTTCGGCGAGCGTGCCGGCCGGCGGCTCCGGCACCGGCTTCCCGGCGGCCAGGGCGGAGTAGACCTCCGCCACCCGGCGGACCACGAGCCCGCCGCCGGCGCCGTCCAGCGCGATGTGGTGGAACCTGCTGTACCAGGAGAAGCGGTCGTCGGCGAGTCGGAAGAGGGCGAAGGTGTGGGGGCGGTCCTTCGTCAGATCGGTGGGGCGGCGCAGGTCGGCCTCGATCCAGGCGTCCATCTCGGCCTGGGGGGCGTCGGCCGAGCGCAGGTCGAGGAGTTCGGGTCCTGAGTCGGCCTCGGCCAGGACCAGTTGGTAGGGGCCGTCCTCGTCGCTGGCGAAGCGGAGCCGCATCGCCGCGGTCTCGGCGGTGACGTGCTCCAGCGCGGCGGTGAAGAGCTCGATGTCGAACGGACCCTGAATATCAATGCGCTCGGCAAGACTGAATACCGAGCTGTCCGGGTACATCTGCTGCGCGAACCAGATTCCCCTCTGGCCGTCTGTCAGGGCCAACCGGGAAGCCGACTGATTCAACATTGCGTAACTTCACCCCACACGCTGACTATTGAAAAGAAAGTGGCGCCGGAAAGCCCCCAACGGGCCACCCTACGGGCGGGTGTTGGCGGGGGCTATCCCAGTGGGAAAACTTCGATGTGCGCGGAGAAACCCCAGGCCGGGGCGTACTATTCGAGGGGTTCACTCTTGATGCCGGGGAACTCCAGGTTCCCGCTTTGGCTTCTTAGAGCTTGTCTCATGTGGTGGGTTTCTGTGCGCTTCTCGCGGCCGGTGGGCGCCGAAGCGGGACCGGGGAGGGCCGGGGGGTGGTTCAGCGCGTTCCCTCGCCCGCCCTGGCGGCGGCGGCCAGGGCGACGGCCGAGGCCCAGTCCGCCTCGGCGCGCGCCCATGGCGCCTTCCGTGCGTCCCGCCGCAGGCGGGACCACACGTCGGCCTCGCTCCAGGCGGTGAACCGCCGGTGGGCGGTGGCGGGCGAGACGCCGAACGTGGCCGGCAACCGGCGCCAGGCGCAGCCGCTGGTGACCACGTACACCACGGCCGCGAACACGGCCCGCTCGTCCAACGGCGCGGTCCCGCCGCCCTGCGGGCGCGCGGGGAACGGCGGCAGCAGCGGCGCGACCAGCTCCCACAGCTCGTCGGGCACCAGCCGCAGCGACAGTTCGACACCCACGGCCAGCCATCATGCCGCACGCTCCGGCCACATGGGACAAGCACTTGATCCGGCGGCCGTGAACCGACTTGACGACGCCAGCTTCGCTGGAAACCGGAGGTAGTCGAACCGGCCGGCCGCAAAGGCTGATTCGCTGCCGCAGAGGAGGATCCCGTGGAATTCAGTCTGCTCTATTTCGCGAACAACGAGACCGAGGAACATGACCGCTATCGGCTGTTGTTGGACGGTGCCCGCTTCGCCGACCGGCAGGGATTCGCCGCGGTCTGGACGCCCGAGCGGCACTTCCACCCCTTCGGCGGTCTCTACCCCAACCCCTCGGTGACCAGCGCGGCGGTGGCCGCCGTCACCGAGCGGGTCGCGGTGCGCGCCGGCAGCGTGGTGGCGCCGCTGCACCACCCCATGCGGATCGCCGAGGAGTGGTCGGTCGTCGACAACCTCTCCAACGGCCGGGCCGGCATAGCCTTCGCCTCCGGCTGGAACGCGGCGGACTTCGCGCTGCGCCCCGAGGCGTACGAGGACCGGAAGAAGACGCTGGTCGAGACGATCAACACGGTGCGCCGGCTGTGGGCCAGGGAGTCGATCACGCTGACCGACGGCTCCGGCAACCCGGCCGAGATGACCATGTACCCGCCGCCGGTGCAGCCGGAACTGCCGGTGTGGCTGACCAGTTCCGGCACCCCCGAGACCTTCGCCCTCGCCGGCGAGCACGGCTTCGGCATCCTGACCCATCTGCTCGGCCAGGAGGTCGAGGGGCTGAGCCAGCGCATCGAGGGCTACCGCGGCTCGCACCGCGCGCACCAGCCGGGGGCGGCGAACGCCGGCCATGTGACGCTGATGCTGCACACCTTCGTCGGCACCGACCGGGAGCAGGTCAGGGAGACCGTGCGGGAGCCGTTCTCCCGCTATCTGGCCAGCTCCTTCGACCTGGTGGTCCGGGCCGCCGAGGCGATGGGCGCCGAAGGGGTCCAGGCCTCACGGCAGTTGCGCGACATGAGCGAGGAGGACCTGGCGTTCCTGGTCAGCCAGGCATTCGACCGCTACTTCGACACCAGCGGCCTGTTCGGCACCGTCGACGACTGTCTGGGGATGCTCAAGCAGTTGAAGGACGCCGGCGTCGACGAGGTGGCCTGCCTGGTCGACTTCGGGGTCGGGACCGAGGAGGTCCTCGACAGCTTCCAGCACCTGGGGCGGCTCCACGACGCCTGGCGGGCGATCGAGCGGGGCCACTGAGCCACCGCGCGAGGCCCGGGCGGGACCTGCCGCGTCCCGCCCGGGCCCACCGCTGTCCGAAACCTGACACCGACCTGCCGGCCGCCGAAGATCCAGCAGTTTCCTGCCGGGCACGTTGGAGCCCTCAGCGCCATGCGTTGCAATGGACCCAGGAACGCATGTTGCAGGGAGCGGTGTGTGTCATGCATGAGAGAGAGTTTCGCGCTTTCGTCTCGATCGCCGAGATAGGGCGAATGGACGAGGCGGCCGTCGCGTTGAAGTACTCGCAGTCCGCCATCAGCTACCAGGTCAAGTGCCTGGAGCAGTCGTTGGGGACCCAGCTGTTCACCCGTGACTCCGGCGGTGCCAGGCTCACCCAGGAGGGCAGGATGATCCTGCCCTCCGCCCGGGCCGTCCTGGCACTCATGGACACCATCAAGGTGAGCTGTACCCCCTGAGCCGAACGCGCCGGGCGGTGGCCGGCCGGCACCGACCGCGGTGCCGCGCCGCCCACCACCCGTCGCCGAGGGCCGGTACGTCAGGGGCCACGCCGCCCCACCGCACCGGCCTCGACGCGCGCCCGGGAGGCGGGCCTCAGCCACCCATGGCGTCGACCAGGCTCTTCGGCCGCATGTCGGTCCAGTTCTCGTTCACGTACTCCAGGGCCTGCTCCCGGGTGACCTCGCTGAGCGCGACCGTCCAGCCGGCCGGCACCTCGGCGAACGAGGGCCAGAGGGAGTGCTGCCGCTCGTCGTTGACCAGGACGTGGAACGTGCCGTTCTCGTCCTCGAAGGGGTTCGTCATGGTGCTCCTTCTCTCGTGCTTCTCCTCGGTGGCTGCCGGGCGTCTCAGCGGCCGGCAGCCATGGCGGACCACTGGACGTCGGCCCCGGCCGACAGGCGTGTGCGGACGTCGGAGTCCGGCGTGCCGATCCGCTCCCGCTGCGCCGACTGGCGCAGCGCCCTGGTCATCTGGGCGAAGCGGAGCGCGTGGTTCATCTGGGCGAACTCGACGACCTGGGTGCCGAGTACCCGCAGCTGGTTGTGCAGGCTCGTGTCGGCGAACGTGCCGTCCGCCTCGAAGACCCCGGCCTCGGTGTTGATCGTCACGCCCAGCGGCGTCGGCCAGCCACGCAGCGCGTGCGCGGTGTCCCGCAGCGCGGCCAGGGCCGACGCGGGACCCTGCCAGCCCTGCCCGACCGAGAGGCAGCCGACGGCCCGGTCGGTGAAGTACGGCCGGTCCGCGCCCCTGAGGTCCTCCACATAGTCCAGGGCGTTCTTCACCAGCCCGGAGATGGTGCCGTGGTAGGCCGGGGTGGCCAGGATGATCCCGTCGGCCTGGGCGATCTGCCGCACCAGGTAGCGGGCCCGGTCGCTGCGCAGCGCGACATTCGGGTCGTACAGCGGCAGGTTGAGCTTCTCGCCCGCGATCATCCGCGTCACGGCGCCGCGTTGCTCCGCGGCCTCCAGACACACCCGCAGGGCGCGCTCCGTCGTCGATCCTGCTCGCGGCGAACCCCCCAGGCCGAGCACCACTATGGCGTCATCAGTCACGATCCATACTCTCCGATCCCAGTGCGCGGGGGAAGGACGCCGCGCGCCCGTCCTGACGTCAGTTGGACACCGCGCGCCGGTAGGCGCGGGAGGCGAGCGGTATGGTGATCGCCAACACCAGCAGGGGCCCGATCACCGCGTAGGGCAAGGGGTTCTGCATGACGGTGGCGCTCTCGTCGGTGACCGCGGTCGGGTTGCCCCACAGCTCGCGGCAGGCGCTCACCACCGAACTGATCGGGTTCCACTCGGCGATGGTGCGCAGCCAGCTCGGCAGGTTCGTCAGCGGGAAGAACGCCGACGACAGGAACGCCAGCGGCATCGTGATGAACGCCGCGATGGAGCTGACCGCCTCGGCGTTGCGGACCACCAGGCCGATCAACGCGCCCACCCAGGCCACCGAGTAGCCGAGCAGCAGGATCAGCCCGAACGCGGCGAGGGTCTTCCACACCCCGTTGTGCGCCCGCCAGCCGATCATGAGGCCGACCACGGTGATGCCGACGCACGACATGATCGTCAGCACCAGGTCCGAGACCGTGCGGCCCACCAGGACCGCCACCTGCGACATCGGGAGGGAACGGAACCGCTCGACCAGGCCGTTCTCCAGATCGGTCGAGACCCCGACGGCCGTGGTGCCGATCCCGGCGAGCATCATCTGCACGAAGATGCCGGCCATGATGAACTCGCGGTAGTTACCGCCGCCCGGCACCGTCATCGCGCTGCCGAACATGTAGCCGAAGACCAGCACGAAGGCGATCGGCATCACGGTGACGCCGATCAGCTTCTCCGGCGTCCTGGCGATGTGCTTCATGTGCCGGCCGATCAGCGCGATCGAGTCCGCCACCATCTCCTGCACGACCCGCTGCGGTCGCGGTTCCAGGCTCACCGGGACGGGGGGCGGCGCCTGCCGCTGCACCGTGTCCGTCATCGTGCGACCTCCGCTGTGGTGCCGGGCTCCGGCGCCTTGGGCGCGCCCGGCTGGCCGGTGAGTTCCAGGAAGACGTCGTCGAGCGACGGCTTGCGGACGGAGAAGTCGAGGACCGTCAACCCCGCCTGCTGCAACGCGGTGGACGCCGCCGCGATCCCGGCGAGGCCGTTCTCCAACGGGGCGGAGACCCGGCAGTCGTCGTCCTCGGCGACCGGCGCCGGGAACCCGACGCCCTGGAGGGCCTTCACGGCGAGCGGAAGGGACTCCACCGAGGCGAAGGTGATCTCAAGCCGCTCACCGCCGACCGTGCGCTTCAGCTCGTCCGGGGTGCCCTCGGCGACCCGAAGACCCTTGTCGATGACGGTGATCCGCTCGGCCAACTGGTCGGCCTCTTCGAGGTACTGAGTGGTCAGCAGCACCGTCACGCCCTGCCGCACCTGCTCCCTGACCATCCCCCACAGCACGGTCCTGCTGCTGGGGTCGAGCCCGGTGGTCGGCTCGTCGAGGAAGAGCACCGGCGGGCTGGCGATCAGGCTGGACGCCAGGTCGAGACGGCGCCGCATGCCACCGGAGTAGGTGGAGACCCGGCGGCTGGCCGCGTGGGTCAGCTCGAACTGCTCCAGCAGCTCCTGGGCCCGCCGCCTCGCGGTCGGCCGGCCGATATGGAAGAGCCTGCCGATGAGTTCCAGGTTCTCCCGGCCGGTCAGCCGCTCGTCGAGAGCGGCGTACTGGCCCGTCAGACCGATCCTGCGGCGCACCTCGACCGGATTCCTCGCCACGTCGACACCGGCCACCGTGGCCTCGCCGCCGTCCGCTCTGATAAGCGTGGCGAGAATGCGGACGGCGGTGGTCTTCCCGGCGCCGTTCGGGCCGAGCAGAGCGGTGACGGAACCGGATCGGACGGAAAGGTCAACGCCCTTCAGCGCCTCGTGTTCGCCATATCGCTTTCGCAGTCCACGGGCGGCTATCGCGACATCCATAGGTTCCCCTCCTGGCCGACTCCCGCCGAATTCCCAGCGGGGAAAACATGCGCACCGGATTGCCGCCATTCCCGGTCAGCGCCGGATGTCGCTTTTCGTCGGCCGACCTTAGCGTAGGAGCGGGCATCGGCGGCGGGGCCGGATTTCAATTGTTTGATCTGCGGTGCGGGGTGAGGGGAAGCCCGCCCGGCCAGCGCTGATCTGCTTTTCTCCCGGTTCCGACGTACTCGGGGCTGAGATCTGGATCACCCGATTTGTGGCCGACGCCGGCGGTTCCGCGGACCCCACCGTGGCCGGGGGGAGCGCGGCGCGGTGGGCCACCGCCGCCGGCGACGGCCGGCCAGCGGCCGGCCCACCGGCCGGTGGGCCGGGGAAAACGCCTGGTGGGGCGGGTGGTTCGGCCCCCGGCCCGGGGCGGCGCCCGGGCCGCGCCCCCGCGTCGGGCGCGCCCGGCGGCCCCGGCCGGCGGCCCGGCGGCCCCGCCCCGCCGGGGCGGAGCTCCCGGGCCCGGGCGCCGCAAAAGGTTTTGAAGTGAACGACCAGGCCGCGCCACCCCTTCGGGGCCCGTCGACGCGTGCCCCTCGCCGCCGTGCCCCAGCGCGCGCCACCACAGCTCAGCGGGTAGCCGGCCGGCCGTCGTCCAGCGCGCGCCAGTCGGTGCCGACGGCGTTCCAGCCCGTCAGCCCGTCAGCCCGTCAGCCCGTCAACTTGTCAGCCCGTTCACGCGGTACTGCATCACCCGGTAGTTCTGGTTGTCGTACCACTGGCTGACGGCGATATGGAGATCGCTGAGGCTCGACCCCGGAACGATGAAGCCGCCGTACGGGCTCGCCACGGCGTTGCCGGTCTCCCGCCCTGGCACCGTGGGGACGATCATGGTCTGTTCCGGGGTGGTGAACAGGTTCGATGTCGGCACGGCGAAGATCTGCGCCCTGATGTCGAGCGGACTCATGTTGAGCCAGGTGAGCGCGTACCTCCCGGCCATGGCCCGGAAGCAGATCTCGCCCCAGCGGCGCGCGGCCGTCACGGATGTCGGCGGACGGCCCCACGCCCAGCCGCCGTCCGCGTACCCCCACGGCTCGTACGCCGCCGGGTTCCCCAGGTCGTCCTGCGGGACCCGGTGCAGCAGCAGCGCCGAGGTCACCTCGCGGTTGAAGACCGTCGAGAGGACATAGCAGTAGCCGTCGTCGGCGACCGCGTAGGTCTTCTGCTGGAACTGCCCGCCGTACTGGTCGCCCGGCCACTGGCAGAGGTAGTGCCAGGTCTCACCGTTGTCGTCGGAGCGCCAGAAGTCCGTGTGGTGGGTCTGGTAGATCACCCCGCGCATCAGGTGCATGTACATCGTCGACCCGACGGTGAAGACATCGGACGGGATGGCGGTGGTGCCGCCCGTGTGGCCCTCGGGGACGAGGCCGACGGCGCGGGAGCCGCCCACGCTGCCGTCGATCAGGAGCGAGTCCGGCGCCGGATTCGACGAGCGCAGCCCCACGGGCGACCGCCAGTCGGGGCCGCCGACGCCCCCGCCGTCGAAGGTGTCGCCGCAGACGAAGAGCATCGAGCCGTCGGGGCAGCGCGCCGGTATGCCCAGGTCGGTCCAGGGCGCGGCGAACCGACCGGTCTGCGCCGGCCCCGTGAGGTCGCGCACCTTCGCCCCGGAGACCAGCGGCCCGGCCGCCGCACCGGGACCACCGGCGCCGACGCCCACCACGGCGAGCCCGCCGACCGCGCCGGAGCGCAGCAGCGCCCGGCGGCTCGGACCGGCGGACCGGACGGCACGCGGGGGGTTGTTCGATCCATGCATGACGGGACTCCCGGGGGTCGTGGGCACGTCAGGCCTTTCGGAGCCGGGCGACGATCCCGTCCAGATCGCGGAGGAACAGGTCCGGGCGCACGAAGTGGCCGCCCGCCGGCTCGTGCCACTCGTGCGGAATCCCCGCCGCGCCGAGCACGCCGCGGAACTCCCGCTGGCCCGCCAGGACCTGGGTCTCGTTGACGGTGTCGAACCAGTTGACCGGGTCGGGGCTGGTGCCGGCCACCAGGAACACCCGCTTGTCGCGGTAGCTCTCCACCCGCTGCACCGGGTTGTCGGCACTGACCCGCGCCTCGTCCCACAGCGGCGCCCCGTAGACCGTGCCGCCGCCCAACTCCACGGCGGCCGAGGAGACGTTGGCCCAGTGGGTGACCAGGCCGAAGTCCCGGCGCAGGCTGGCGGGCCCGGAGTGGGAGCTCACCGAGGCGAAGTGCCCGAAGTACTTGGCCGCGTACTTCAGCGCGCCGAACCCGCCCATGGAGAACCCGGAGACCGCGCGGCCGTCGTACTCGGCATAGGTCCGGAAGTTCGCGTCGACCCACGGCAGCAGCTGCTCGATATGGAAGAACTCCCAGTTGCGGGGGCCCACGTTGGTGCTGACCGGGTTGGAGTACCAACCGGCGCTGCCTCCGTCGGGCATCACCACGATGAGTGGCTTCCCCGCGGTCCAGGCGCGGATGCCCATCCGGTCGAAGGTGATGAAGTCCTGGTCGACGCCGCCGCCGTGGAAGAGGTACAGGACGGGATATCTGCGCCCCGAGGTGTGGTAGCCGTCCGGGAGAAGGACGTTGACGCCGGGGTCCCAGCCGATCTCGTCGGTGGCGAACCGGAAGTACCGCATCCGGGCGTCGCGTTCGTCGCTGTCGACGATGCGCAGGCCGAAGCCGTCGCCGACCGCGTGGGCCGGGGACGCCGACGCCAGGAGACCGGCCCCGCCGACGGCCGTCATCGCGGTGATGCCGGCGGCGGCCTTCAAGGCACCTCTGCGGGTCGGACGCTGCGTGCTCAACATGACCTCCGGGGGGACGTGGGCTCGGACGCGCGGCACCGCGCCGGTGTGCGCGTGACCGGCCCTGGGCGGGAGGCAAGCGTGCTGCCCCGGCCGGGACGGGCACAAGAGACGTAAGCCCAGGCTTACATGGGCGTCGCCTCGGCCCCTCCCCGCCCGGCGCCGTGGTCGTCGGCGGTCAGCAGGGCGCGCCCCTCGGCCGTCGCGAGGTGGAACGCGCGCCCCACCGTGCGGACCGTGGTGATCAGCCCCGCGGCGCGCAGCACGTTCATGTGCTGGCTGACCGCCGGATGCGTCACCTGGAGCAACCGCGCGGCCTCCACGGTGGAACAGCCGGTACGGGCGGCCCGCAGCAGCTCCGCGCGGGTCCTCCCCAGGAGGCGCCCGAGCGGATCGCGGCCCGCGACGGCCCTCGGCCCGGCCGCCCCCGACGCCCAGCCGGCCGTGTGGTGGATCGGATGCACCAGGACGGGCGGCAGCCTCCCGTCCGCCAACGTGGTCGGGGTCGGCCAGCAGAAGAACGACGGCTGGAGCAGCAGCCCCCGGCCCGCCAGATACAGGTGCTGATCGACCGGATAGGCCACCTCAAGCACGGGCGGGCACCAGCGGGTGCCGGGGCCGAGCCCCGCCAGCAGCCCCTCGGTGCCGCCGTCCATCAGACTCTGCAACCGCCGTGCGCGGTCCGCCTCGACATCCGCGCGGACGTGCGCCCAGTGCGGGAGGAGCGCCTGTGCCTGGTAGGCGTGGAGGGCGTCGCCCAGCTGGACGAGGGTGTCCGCGTCGCCCTCGGCGAGCGCGCGCGTCCAGCCGGGCAGCCGGGTCGAGGCGGCCAGCCGCGTCAACTCCGTGCGCAGCCGGGGGCGTGGCGTCCCCAGCAGGGTGTCGATGGCCGCCCGGAGGGTGGTGCGGTCACCGGATGTCGGGGTGAGGAAGTCGGGGGAGTAGCCGTATGGCGGCAGCAGGGGGGAGAGCAGCCGCCGGCTCTGCGGCAGCCGTGGCCGCGCCCATCGACGCCAGGCGCCGAACACCCGCTCCCCGTCGCTCCGTTGCAGCGTCTGCACGCTGTTGGTGATCTCCCACAGGAAGTCAGGCCCCGGGGCCACCCTGACCCGCGCCAGGTCCTCGGGCGTGAAGTGGATTCGCAGCATGGACGCTCCATCGGGACCACCGCCGAGGAGCCACACCTCGCCCCTCCGACCACCAACCACCACACCCACGACGACCGACAACGACCACCCCCTACCCGCCACCTCCCGGGTGTATGCCCCCACCAGGTCGGTGCTCCCGGCCATGTGAACGGGTCCCGTGTCGGCGCCCAGACCTCGTGCTCCCAGGTGTCGAGATGTTCCCGACAGTGGGTGTGGTCGTTGCGCTCGGCGTGTTCCCGAGCTCCGTGTTCGCGAACTCCTCGGGCCACATCAACCGGGGCAGGGTGATAGGCCGAGTGGATCGTAGAAGACGTGGGGTTTGTGTACGTGGGTGACCGGGTTCGGGGCGGGCACCAGGCCACGGATCCCGCCCAACGCCCTCTTCCCCCCAACGCCGGGCAGTAGCTAGCCTGCTCGGCAGGGTCACCGATGATGTCTGGGGGAAGATGTCCGGTTCGGCGCGCACCTGGTTGCTCACCGCAGTCGCAGAGTTCGGCCGAGAATCGCAACGGAAACTATCTGGTGGTGGCAGCCCCGAGGCGTCGATCCGCGGGCCCCTGGAGGGTCTGCTGCGGACTGTCGGCGAGCACCATCAACAGCCGGAGATCAGCTGGCACGACGAGTACCCTGTCGCCGAGTTGGGAGTCCGGCTCGACTATGTCGTCCGCGCGGCAGGCGAACTCACCGGGTACATCGAACTGAAACGTCCCGGTCTATCGATCGATCCTTCGACGTTCCGCGGGGCCAACAAGAAGCAGTGGGAGCGGCTGCGCGATCTGCCCAACCTGCTTTACACCAATGGCACGGACTGGCGCCTCTACCGGCACGGTCATCCGGTCGCCGAGGCGACGTTCACGGGTGGGCTGGCGGTCATGGGCGGCAAGCTCGCCCCCTCGGACCCCGATGCCTTCGACGCGCTCCTCAAGCAGTTCCTGCTGTGGCGCCCCATCGCGATCACCAATGTCGCGCGGCTGGTCCAGCAGGTGGCGCCGCTCTGCCGACTTCTGCGCGGCTCCGTCCTCGAACAGCTCAGCGCCGAGGCGAAGTCGTCCGCCCCGCCGCAGGATTTTCGGGTGCGACCGTTCACAGGTCTCCGCAACGACTGGCGTCAACTCCTCTTTCCCACAGCCGACGAAACGACGTTCGCGGACGGCTACGCCCAGACCGTTGCCTTCGCGCTGCTGCTGGCCCGCGCCGAGGGGCTGCTCCAAGAGGACTCCACGCTGCATGACGTCAGCCGTCGGCTGGACGCCGGGCACGCGCTGATGGGCCGCGCGCTCGACCTGCTCACCGGACATGTCGGTGAACGGTTCGCTGTCAGCCTGGAGTTGCTCAAGCGCACGGTGGCGCGTGTCGACTGGTCGGCGATCGAGTACGGCAACAAGGACGCCTATCTCCACCTCTACGAGCACTTCCTCGACGTCTACGATCCTGGCCTGCGTCAGAGGAGCGGTTCGTACTACACGCCCCGCGAAGTCGTGACGGAGATGGTCCGCCTCACCGAGGACATCCTGATCAGCAGGCTTGGGCACGCCGAGGGCCTCGGGTCGGACGAGGTCCGTATCGTCGATCCGGCGATGGGGACGGGGACGTTCCTGCACGCCGCCATCGAGCGCGTCGCCGCGCGCGCTGAGGAACGGCAGGGCTGTGCCATGCGCCCCGACGCGGTCGCACGGTTCGTCGGCCGGCTGCACGGGCTGGAGTTGCAGATGGGCCCGTACGCCGTGGCGGAGCTGCGGACGACCGTGTTGCTCAAGAGGTACGGAGTGCATGTCCCGGCCGACGGGCCGCACTTGTACGTCACCGACACGCTGGACAACCCGCACACCGAGACCGACTATCTCCCGTCCACCTATGACCCGATCTCGGACTCTCGCCGGCGCGCCAACCAACTCAAGGCGAAGGTGCCCGTGACCGTCGTCATCGGCAACCCGCCCTACGACGACAAGGCGGAGAACCGGGGCGGCTGGGTGGAGAAGCGGGAGGCGCGCGACGACGTTCCACTCCTGGAGGACTTCCGACTGGCGGGCAACGGCAGGTACGAGCACGTCCTGAAGAACATGTACGTCTACTTCTGGCGGTGGGCGACGTGGAAGGTCTTTGACGCGCATCCCGAAGACCAGCACGGTGTGGTCTGCTTCATCACGCCCTCGGGTTGGGCGACCGGCCCCGGTGGGCGGGGCATGCGGGACTACATCCGGCGTACCTGCGACGAGGGGTGGATCATCAGTCTCAGCCCGGAGGGCCAGCGGGCGGATGTCGGCACCCGCGTCTTCCCGGGCGTCGCCCAGCCGTTGGCGATCTGTGTCGTCGTTCGCCGGGCGGGGGCGATGCGCGGGCCGGAGCATCGGGCCACCCTGCACTACCGGTCGCTGTCCGGGCGCCGAGCGGAGAAGTTCTCACAGCTGCGCCAGGTGCGACTGGACGACGACGGCTGGCGACCGGTCCATTCCGGCGCGACGAAGCCGTTCACACCGCGTACCGAGTCGGGTTGGGACGACTACCCGGCGCTCGGCGACCTGTTCCCGTGGGGCAGCCCCGGGGTGAAATCCAACCGCGCGTGGGTCAGCGCGCCAAGCCCTGAGACGCTCCGTCGTCGCTGGCGGCGACTCTTCGCGGAGACCGACCCGGAACAGCGGTCCGTGCTCTTCAAGGAGACACGCGACCGCGCCCTGTCGCACTTCGCAGGCACTTCGGCGACCGGAAACGACCAGGTCACGACATCGAGTGGTGCGGAAGAGCCGGAGGTTGTCCGCTACGCGCAACGCAGTTTCGACCGACAGTGGCTGATCCGGGACTTCCGCGCCGTCGACTTCCCGCGCCCCGACCTCTGGTCGGCGCTCAGCCGGGAGCAACTGTTCCTCAACCAGCAGTCGTCTCAGGCGATCGAGTCCGGGCCGGCGGTGGTCGCGACCCATCTGATCCCTGACACCCACCACTTCAACGGTCGCGGTGGTCGCGTGATGCCGCTGTACCACCCGGACGGCTCGGCCAACGTTCCCCACGGGCTGCTCACCTGTCTTGCCCGTGCCCTGGAACTGGGGCGTGTGCCGGTTGCCGATCTTGCCGCCTATGTCGTCGCCATCACCGGACACCGGGGCTTCACCGATCGCTTTCGCGAGGATCTGCTCACCCCGGGCGTTCGTGTCCCCCTCACCCGGGATCCGGAGTTGTGGCACCGGGCTGTCGGGATCGGCCGGGAGGTGCTGTGGACATCCACCTACGGCGAGCGCTTCGCTGACACGGAAGCCGGGCGCCCCCGTGGCAGTGTCGAGTTCGTCCATGGGGACCACCGGCAGGTGCGCTACGACGTCCACATCGGCACGGCGGTGCCGGAGCACGTCTACCACGACCTCGGCACGGCGACACTCCACATCGGGGAGGGCACTCTGGCCCCTGTCACCGATGAGATGTGGAACTACGATGTCGGCGGGATGCCTATCGTGCGGAAGTGGTTCGGCTACCGCAAGGCGTCGCCCAGCAGCAAGCGGTCCAGTCCGCTGGACGACCTCCACGTGGAGAGTTGGCCTGGTCAGTGGACCATCGAGTTGATCGAACTCCTCTCGGTGCTTCGCCGGTTGACCGAACTCGTCCCACATCAGCAGGAACTCCTCACCGACGTGCTCGCCGGCCCCGTGATCTCGCGGGGTGACCTTGCCTCAGCAGCGGTACTGCCACCAGGGAAGGCCGCGACCCGAGCTCGGGCGCCGTCCTCAGAGACGCTCTTCACGGCGGAAACCGAAGGGGCTTGAGGGCGCCGTTCAGCGCGTTCCGTCCATTCGGTTCTGGGCGTCCTCCGGCGGCAACGCTCCCTGCGCCATGTCACGAACACAGCCGGCGAAGCGTCGTGCCGCCCCGCCGTGCACGTCCGCGAAGTGTGCGATACGGCTGAGCAGGAGCTCCAGCCGCTCGGCCTCCGCCCGGTAGAACACGGCGGCGCCGAACGCCGTCACGCTGATCTCGCCAGCCGTCGTGCGCACCAGACCCACCGGCATGCCCGCCAGCGTGCGGCGAAGCAGGTCCGGGTCCAGCCCTCTGGCGGTCAGCAACGCCGAGGCCGTTTCACTGCCGTCTGGGGACGGAAGGTTCGTCCGCACCAGCTCCCTGAGCAACTGATGCTGTTCCTCTTCCAGTTCGATGTACGGCACGGGCCCGGAGTGATCCATACCGGATGCCTAGCACACGGGGACGACAGGCCCGGGCGCCACGTCCGCTCGTTCCGCCCGCTGATCGACATCGTGGCTCGATACGCGTTGGACGGTGGCTACCACGTCGTGCTGGAGGGGATCCTCCTCGCCGCGCACTACGAGGTGATGCTTGACGCTCCGCGAAGCGATCATCGAGGGCGGACGCATCGCCTCTGTCTCCAGGTGGCGTTCGACGAGACTCCGCGACGTCATTCCACCAATCACCCGCCGTTGACGACCTTTGGTGACCGCGGTTGGTCGTTCTGCCGGGAACGCGTCGGGCGGTGCGGGATCTCCGGTCAGTCGGCCGTGCCGGGTTCGGCTACCCATCGATGCGGTTGGCCGGTGATGGCGGCGATCTGCTCGTAGTCCTCGTCGTAGTGCAGGATGCTCACGCCATGCCGCTCGGCTGTCGCGGCGATCAGCAGGTCCGCGGTGGACAGGGCGCGGTGGTTGCCCTTACGGATGGCTTGCACCTGGACGTCCAGGGTCCGGTCCCACACCTCGTCAGGGCACGGCAGGTAGTCGAAGCCGCGCAGCAACTCGCGGATCATCTCCGCTTCACGGGCGTTGCGGGCGGAGTACAGCATCTCGACCTCGACTACTCCGGTGACGGCGAGGAGGCCGCGTTGCACGAGCGGGTCGAGAAAGGCCCGGACCCCTGGCTTGGTACGGCGGGCCAGGGCGGACTTGTCGAGCAGATAGCGCACGGTCACGCTGCCCGGGCGTCGTAGGTGAGGTCGATCTCTCCGCTGTCGATGGCGTCCATGAGTGCGACCCGCTTGTGCAGCTTGATCGTCTCGTCGATGGCACGCCGAACAGCCTCAGCCTTCGTCTTTGCCCCGTACAGGCGCATCAGCTCTTCGGTCGCCTGGTCGTCCAGGTCGATCACGGTCCTCGACATGCATTCCTCCTTGTTGTGGACGATACCTAAACGATATCGCAGTCGCCGGTTCCAAGGTATCGAATCGGTGGTCGGGGCGCATGGTCAACGCCATCCCTCTCGCTTACGCGGCCCGGCCGGGACGCCCTTCCGGTCCATAGCCGGCGCCTCTGGCTGATTCGCGACGACTTCGGCTGCCGTGCGGAGAGTAGCCGGTTGAGTGCGGGGATCGACCAAGACGTCGAGGGCCACGCGTCTGCACCAGCCGGGCCCGACGGCGCGGAGGTACCCGGCCGGTCAGTTGTCGGAGTGGGGGTGTGGTCGGCCGCTGTGGCGCAGTCGGAGTCGGCGCCGGGGATGTGAGCGAAGCACCGGGTGGAGGTCCCAGCCCCGCTCCGAGGCGGCGCGCACGACGTAACCGGCGCCCGCGCCTCGGAAGTAGTGCACGCCGAGTTCCAGGTCGCGGTCGTACCCGTGGGAAGTCTCCACCCGCCGGGTGCTCCTGCTGACGCGGCGGTCCACTCGTGCCGTGTAGTACGTCGTGTCGCCCTCGCGCACCAGCGCCACCGGGGTCACGCACCAGCGTGGGATGAACGGGACCCTGCCCAACGTGGCGTCCAGCATCCTGATCGCGCCGGCCTCGGTGCGCGGCAGCACGTAGACGACCAACTGGACCACCGAGGCCAGGCCGTAGCAGCAGATCGCGAGGAGGATCCACATCACCCACCACAGCGGCAGGACCAGCAGGGTCAGGGGGAGAAGCAGCAGCCAGCGCAGTGCGGCTGGCCGGACGGGGAGCGGCCCCCAGGCCGGCTCGTCGTAGTCGTGCACGGTTCCCCCGGGTTGGTCATGGCCTCGACGGCCCGCCGGCGAGTCTACGCCGGGCCCGCCCCGGCCGGCACGGCGAAGCCGGCCCCGCGCCGTCGCCGCCCCCGCCCGGTGGCGGGGCAACCGCGACCGACGCGGCACTAGGTCGCTCTCTCGCGCGTGTTGAGGAGGTCGAGGATGCGTCCGGCGTGGCCGTGGCCGGCGGGGGGAGTCCTCGGGTCGGCCGGCGGCGGAGGGCTGACGGGGGGCCGGTAGAAGTACCCGATGCCGCGCGCCGAGGCGATCGCGTCGCTGCCCAGCGGAGTGGCGTCGAGCTTGCGACGCAGCCGCGAGACCATGAACTTGACCCGGTTCGCCCCCCGTCCGCCAGGGTCGTTCCAGGCCGCGGCCAGCAGCTGCCCGAACGGCTGTACCGCGCCCGGAAAGCGCACCAGCTGGTTCAGCAGGCGGAACTCGGTGGGCGTGAGCGCCAGCGGCTCGCCGACGACATGGGCCTCCAGCGTCAGCGAGTTCAACCGCAGCAACCCGTCCTCGTAGACCGCTTGCCGGCTCTCCGTGACCTGGTGCCGACGCAGCACCCGAGCGATCCGTGCCTTGAGTTCGTTGACGTCGAACGGCTTGACGATGTAGTCGTCGGCGCCGGCGGCCAGCCCGATCACCAGGTCCTGACTGTCGCTCCTGGCGGTCAGAAAGATCACGGGAACATCGCTCACGCCGCGCAGGCGACGCAGCACCTCGATCCCGTCGATCCCCGGCAGCATGATGTCGAGCAGCACCAGGTCCGGACGTTGGGTGTACGCCGCGCGGAGCCCCGTCTCGCCGTCCCGCGCGCTGCTGACCAGGTAGGCGTCGCCGCGGGTCAGCACCATCCTGAGGACATCGCGAAGGGCGTCGTCGTCCTCGATCAGGAGTACGCGAGCGGGCCGAAGGGGACGTCCCACGGGGTGCCGCGCGGACGGGGCGGCTGGTGTGGCGGGCACCGGGTCCGGCTGGGGCTCCGGCCCGGTCAGGGGTACCGCCCTGATGTCGCGGGCCGTCACTCCCTGGCCGATCAGGAAATCGATGGCCGCCTTGTGGCAGGGGCCGCACAGCCGGGTCTCGCGGCGGCTCAGCGTGATGGCGAAGCGCGCCGCGCGACCGCAGCGGTGGCCGGCGATGTCCGTGGCGCAGGGGCCCGCCGGGAGCGCGGTGCCGCCCGCGCTCTCGGCCCGGCGGCGCGCCCGGCGGGCGGCCGACCGGCAGGAGGCGGAGCAGTAGCGCCGTGGCCGTCCCACCCTGGCGGCCACGGGCAGCGGCGTCCCGCACTCCTGGCAGCGGTCCGTGACGGTGTCCACGTCCGGTCGTCCTCCTCCCCCTCGCGTCGCTGGCGAACGGACTCGCGTTCCTGGCGCACGGAACGACTTTCGTGCCGGGTGACAGGTGCGAGAAGGTTCGCGTCCCTTGGTACTTCGGGCCGTATGCGGTTTCCTGGGGAGGTGCGGCCCGGCCGCCTTGCGACGGCCAGGCCCGGGGATCACGATCGCCTGTGCTGTCCGGCGTCGACGATCGGATTCCCTACCGCGCGGAGAGCCCTCGCCGCCACGGCGAGGGCCTCGTCCTGTGTCAGGACCGCGACCGCGTCCAGGGCGGCGAACACGACGCCCAGGCCCGTCCCCCACGAGACGCCCTCCCACAGCCGCCACCTCCTGGCCGACCGCGCGGGCCCGAGGGCCGGCCGTTCCCCGTTCTCCTTTCCGTCCTCGCCCTTCTCCCCGCTGGTCGGCTCAATGGGTTGGCACATGTGCGACCTCCGTCCGACAGCGACCGCGACCATCGCGAGCTGTCGCGACAAGCACGCGTCGGCCATGACACGTCGGAAGTCGATCGACCTGCGCCCTCCTCACCCGAGGTGACGGGTCAACTGTGCTTCGTGGCGAGGCCGTACGGCAAGGCGCCGCAATCAACGTAGCTTCGGGCCGGACGATCGCGCGGAACCGGAAGCGGCTCGTCCCTCGTTGACCCCGGCTCCGCCGGCGGTCGACGTCGGCCACGACGGGCGTCTTCTGGAAATCCCCCTGGGCCTGGTGCCTCAGCCATGTCCGAGTCTTTTCAGACAGATGCCTTGATCTCGCCCTGTTCGTCCCGTGTTTCGGTAGGCACTCTCGAACCAATCCCTCCAGCGAGGGCGGGCTTGCGTGGCTCCTTGGGGCAGCGATGGCGTATGTACCGATCCTGAAAGGAAAACGAGGCGAGTTCACGGCGCTCGGGCAGATGGAGCCCGAGGTGCGGGCAGAGGTCCATCCGATCATGGAAGTGGTCCACGACGAACGCCTGCGAGACGTCATGGAGACCTTCCGCAAGAACGCCTGGAACCAGCTCCCGAAAGGGCTGGACATCGCAGTCGACTGTGGCGACCTCTGGCATCACGGTGAGATCGGCGGGGTGTGGACCGGACGGCCGATGAACTGGCTCAGCGAGGCGTTCGGAGCCTGGCTGCTCTCTCTGATCCCCGTCTTCCGTCCGGACGATCCCGTCGGAGCGCTGGCCGAGGTCCGTGACGTCCAGCGCGCCCACGGCCGGGGAGCGGTCCTCCGGGTCGATGTGCTCGACACCCCGCCGCGGTTGTCGGCGACACCGCGCCACCTGCGCGGGGTCTTGCGTACGGTGCGGTTGGCACCCGAACAGGTTGACCTGGTGCTGGATGCCGGCCATGTCGCCGGGGACGCCGCGCTGGCCGGTGCGGTGCCGCCGATGCTGGACGCGCTGCACTGGTCCCGGCAGGCCGCGTGGCGCAACGTGGTGGTCGCGGCAGGGGCTTTCCCCCGGTCCCTGCGGAAGCTGGCGCGAGGGATCCCCCAGCGGGTGCGTCGCTGGGATGCCGCCCTGTGGCGCAAGGTGGCGAATGAGACCGAGGGCAGGCCACCGCACTTCGGCGACTACGGGGTCAGCCACGCGGCCACGCCCCGGCGTGGTCGCGGCAGCATCCCCAACATCCGGTACACGGTTGGCGAGGACTGGCAGGTCTATGTGGCCCGTCAAACCCTCCCGGGAAACGACGACTTCTTCACGATCGCGCGCGCACTCCTCCGGTCGGAGCACTGGCCGGCGCGTGGGGAGGCCACCTCGTGGGGAGACGCCGAGCTGGCGAAGTGCGCGCGCCGAGAGCGGCCGAAGGCGGGCGGCGGCGCGGAGTGGCGCGCCTGGGCCACCTCGCACCACCTGGCGGTCACCGCCGAGGCGCTGCGAACCATGGGCCAGCCGTGACGCGTCGAGCCGGGCCCGAGTCGCCGGACACCACAACGCCCACCGCCGGGGATGACGCCCCCGACCCGTCGGCGAGGGGAGTCGCGACCGCCAGATGTGTCGGACTCCCCAGGAGACCGTGACGACCGTGACGAAGGTGAAGGAGCCCCGCCGCGCGGTCGGGGTCCGTCGGATCGTTCCGGGTGGGGTCTGATCAGGCCGGACGGCCGGCGGCAGCCCGCCGTCAGGGACGGTGGCCGGGCCGGGGCGACGTCCACAACTGGTCACCCTCGATCCACGGCCTGTCCCCCCGACCTCCAACAGCGGCCCGAACCCACACCGGACACGGCCACCGGCGCCACATCACGGGGGCGGGTCACAAGCCCCTGGTCACTAGGGTGAGGGACACAGCCGAACCGCGAACCATGGGAGTTGAGGACCGTCGTGCGTTCCCCCACACGCAAGCGGGTGGCGCTCGTCGCCGCCACGCTGGTCGCCTCGTTCGCCGTCGCCGCCCAAGCCATCGGCGTGCCGGGAGGCGACGACGACGCGTCGCCAGGACCCGCGCCCGACTCGGCGGGGGTGCGGGCGGCACTGACCGAGGCGACCGAGCTGGGCGCGCCAGGCGCCATGGCGCGCTTCGACGGGCCGGACGGCGCGCTGTCCGAGGTCGTCGGCGAACGGGAGCTCGGCTCGGGGCAGCCGATGGACACCGACGCGCGGTTCCGCGTCGGCAGCGTCACCAAGTCCTTCTCCGCCGTGGTGCTGCTCCAACTGGTGGAGGAGGGCGCGGCCGGGCTCGACGACCCGGTGAACGACCATCTGCCGGGTCTGCTGCCCGACGACCGGATCACGTTGCGGCATGTGCTGAGCCACCGCAGCGGGCTGTGGGACTACAGCAACGACATGTTCGCGCAGACCGTGCCCGGGTTCGAGGCGGTGCGGAACGAGGTGTACACGCTCCAGGAGTTGGTCGGGCTGTCGACGGCCGAGCCGCTGACGGTCGAGCCCGGCTCGGCCTACGCGTACTCGAACACCAACTTCGTGGTCGTCGGCCTGCTGGTCGAGCACCTCACCGGCCAGCCGCTCGCCGAGGCGTACCGGGAGCGCGTCATCGACCCGCTCGGCCTTGAGGACACCGCGTACGCGCATCCGGAGAACACCGTCCCCGGGGCGCACATCGACGGGCACCTCACCCCGGACGAGGCCGGGCAGCCGCTGGTGGACTCCACGGAGCAGACCGTGTCGTGGGCCCAGTCGGCCGGCGCGATGATCTCCACCCCCGCCGACCTCAACCGGTTCACCAGCGCGCTCCTCGGCGGGGAGCTGCTGGGCTCCGAGCAGTTGGACGCGATGCTGGAGGTCGCCCCGAGCGACGACACCGGGACCCGTCACTACGGGCTGGGCCTGCGGCGCTACGACCTCTCCTGCGAGGTCTCGGTCTTCGGGCACACCGGCACGGTGCAGGGCTACTACACCTACGCGTTCACGACCGAGGACGGCGCGCGGAGTCTGGCCGCGACGGCGAACACCTCGAACAACGGCGACGTGAACACGGCGCTGGGCGGCACCCTGGAGGCCGCGTTCTGCGGTGCCGAGAGCGCCGGGCGGCGGACGGCTGCCGACGCCGAGGACACGCGCTTCGTCCCGCCGGCCGAGCCGGACCTGCCGGCCGGGCTCCAGCCGAACTGACCGGTCCCGCGGCCTTGGTCCCTCGATCCGGCCGCGCCACGGCCAGCACACGGGGAGGCTCGTCGGCGTCAGACGCTTACGCGTCTGTGACCGACGGCCTGATGTCATGGGCGCCATGAGGGTTCTGGTAGCCGAAGACCACCGCGTGCTGGCGCGCACCATCGCCAAGGGGCTGCGCCGGGTGTCGATGGCGGTCGATCTGGCCGCGTCGGGGGACGAGGCCGAGCGGATGTGTCTCCTGACCGAATACGACGTTCTCGTGCTCGACCGCGACCTGCCCGTGATGACGGGGGACGAGGTCTGCCGAAGGCTGCGGGAGCTGCCGGATCCGCCCCGGGTCCTGCTGCTGACGGCCGCCGGCGAGCTCGCGGAGCGGGTCTACGGGCTCGAAGAGCTCGGCGCCGACGACTACTTGGCGAAGCCCTTCGACTTCGTCGAACTCGTGGCCCGCATCCAGGTCCTGTACCGCCGTACCCCGAAACCCCCGCCCCTGGTGCTGCGGCGGGACGGCATCCGGATGGACGGCGCGCGCCGCGAGGTGCGGGTCGACGGGCGGCCGGTCGATCTGACGCCCAAGGAGTTCGCCGTCCTGCACATGCTGCTGGCGTCCGGCGACGAGCCCGTCTCGCACCGCGACCTCGTGCGCGCCGTCTGGGACGAGCACCGCACGCCCCGAACGGGCGCCGTCCGGGCCACCGTCAGCCGGCTGCGGACGAAGCTGGGCGGCCCCGGCACCATCGCCGCCGACACCGGCCGCGGCTACCGCCTCACCCCGTGAACCGGCGCCGGTGGGCCCGCACCCCCTTCGTCACCCGGCTCGCCCTCGCGTTCGGCGGCCTGTTCCTGCTCTCCGGGACGGCCCTTCTGGCCTTCGTCGTCGTCCTGGCCCGCTACGGGACGGCCGCGCGGATCTCCGGCATCGCCCTGACCACGGACGACGAGCCCCCCAGCGGGCGGATGTATCCGACCGGCTACCAACCCACGGAGGACGGGCCAGCCGCACCGGACGCGCCGGGCGGCCTGTCCGCCCACCACATCGACGCCACCGTCCAGACCGTGCAGGACACCGCGCTGCACCAGATGATCCAGTGGTCGGCCATCGGGCTGGTCCTGATGACCGTCCTCGTCGTCCTCACCGGCCGATGGCTGGCACGCCGCGCGCTCCGCCCGGTGGCCGCGGTCACCGACACCGCGTTGCGGATCAGCGAGACCAGCCTGGACAAACGCCTCGACCTGTCCGGCCCGGACGACGAACTGCACCACCTCGCCGACGCCTTCGACTCCATGCTGGAGCGTCTGCAAGGGGCCTTCGACAGCCAGCGCCGCTTCGTGGCCAACGCCTCCCACGAACTGCGCACCCCCCTCGCCGCCCAACGCGTTAGCATCGAGGTCGGCCTGGCCGGCCCGCTCCCCGAACACCTCGCGGAGACCCGCGAGGACCTCCTCACCACCAACCGCGAGGCCGAACAGCTCATCGCGTCCCTGCTGCTCCTGGCGCGCGGCGAACGCGGGTTGGAGCACCCGGAGCAGGTGGACCTGGCCGACGAGGTCAACGCGGCGGCGCGGGGGCCGCGTCGGGTCGCGGCGGAGCAGGGCCTGGCCCTGCGCACCCGGTTCCGCGATCCGGCGCGGGTGCGGGGCGACCCGGTCCTCATCCGCCACCTCGTCGCCAACCTGCTGGGCAACGCGCTCCGTTACAACCGTCCGGACGGCCACGTCGAGGTGACGCTCGACGGCGGCACCCTCACCGTCACCAACACCGGCGGCCCCATCGACCCCGGCCTCGTCGACGACCTCTTCGAGCCCTTCCGACGCCTCGGACAGGACCGCGTCGGCACCACGGGGCACGGCCTCGGCCTGTCCATCGTCCGGTCCATCGCCCACGCGCACGGGGCCGACCTGCGCGCCGAACCAGGCCCTGACGGAGGGCTCACGGTCGCCGTCCACTTCGCCGCCGGGGCCCACCAGGCGCCGACGGTGACGGCCGGATAAGGAAACGCGGCGCATGTCCCCTCTTCCGCTTACCCGGCTGAACGTGGCCCCGCGATGTGATGGAGCAACGAACAGGGCACAGGGCCGGGTTCGCGACAACAAGGAGCACCTCATGCGCAAGTCACGGGTCGTCGGAATCATCGCGTCGTCGGCCGCCGCCGTCGGCCTGACCGCACTGGCCATCACCTCGGCCAACGCCGCCGCCGACGACGACGGCCCCGCGAACCAGCCCGCCGAGACGGAGTACCAGCCGACCGAGCCCGGCCCGCCCGCGGACCTGGAGCCGGGGGTCTCCGTCCAGCGCACCGAGGACGGAGTCGAGGTCGAGCGCCTGACCCAGGAAGAGGTCGACGGCATCGACGGCTGGCAGCCGGTCGAGCCGGCCCAGCCGGTCGAGTAACCACCGACTCCCACAACGGCGGGGGTGCCCCGGCTCCGCGCACCCGAGCCCACCACCAGGCACCCCCGCCCACCGATCGCCCTCTCCGCTCTGGAACTCCGCGACCCAGGCCCGGAAACCGGCCTCGCCGCGCGGAGTGACTCCGACCGCGGCCTCAAGATCAGCGCCACTCGGGGCACTCACCCTCCATGACTGCCACAGCCACTCGGCCGCCTCTCTGCCAGCCCGGCGGAGGGGCCTTCGAACCCCTGCGTCGCGTCTGCCCGACTCACCACGTTTGTCGCGCACCTCGGCGAACCTCATCACGACCGAGCCCCGACGCCTCCTGGCAACCGGCCATCCCCACCCGCCACCTTGCTCACCCCGCTCGGTGATCACATTGCTCGCGACTCCCCCCATACGAGCGCCCCCTCGACGTGGTGTGTCACCCCATCAAACGGGCCGCAAGTTGTTGTCCGCCCAGGCTGGTGAGAAAATCGCGCAGCACACTCTGGGAGAAGGGATCATCGCTCGGATCATCCGGAGTAAGCAGTGTCGCCTTGATGTACTGGGCGAGCAGGAGCTGTGTTCCCTGAAACTCTGCCGATGGCTTGTTGAGAGGTCGAATTTCGTGCACGTCGACTAGGTTTCTGGCATAGAACGGGTGAGTTGCCAGGCTGAAGAAGACAGCGAAGGGCCCCTCACCACTCGTTGGCTCGATGGCGTATCCGTTATTGTCCCAGAAGGTGTCCATCTGTTCATCGCGGCAAAATGTTAGGATTCCGGGCATCTTTTCATCGCTATCGCCAGGAAATGTCCAATCCGTAGGAGGCGATTCGGGGAGATCTTCGTCGTCGAGAAGAAGGCTGGGCCATCTTGCCCACTGTCTGGAGATGAAATCTCGCATCGCTGCTGAGAAGGTCGATGAATCGCAGATAAAATCGCTCGATACGCCGGTCAGTTCCATGGGGCTCCCTTTCAGTTAAGTGAGTAGTTGGCGGTTGGGCCATGGTAGGAGATGTTCTCCTTCGGGATTCTGAGGTCCTGCGGAGAGAATTCAACATGACTCCCCCTGCTGCCTCTAATGCTGCGCAGCAAATCGCCATCCATGGTGAATTCGATCATGTGCTCGGACTTCTCTCGGGTTAGACCCAGATACTTTTTGAAACCGTTCGGCTTCTTGAGGATCTCCGACAGTGGCCTCTGTGTCACATACACACCCTGCGGATGTCCCCTGACGGGTGAACTCGCGCGGAG
Source organism: Streptomyces profundus (assembly GCF_020740535.1). NCBI lineage: Bacteria > Bacillati > Actinomycetota > Actinomycetes > Kitasatosporales > Streptomycetaceae > Streptomyces > Streptomyces profundus. The sequence continues at coordinate 3,070,260 of NZ_CP082362.1, read as the reverse complement.
AACGATGTGGTCCTTGCCGCCGCCACTCATGATGCGTTGATAGTTGGCGCGGGTGGTGAAGTGCCGTACTACCGTACAGGCCAGTCCGTACGGGTCGGCCCAAACAAGCGGGTTCGGGGTGTAGTTGTAGTGGTGTGGTGCGGGTTCGAGTCCCAGTGGGTCGGGGGAGAGATAACGGCCTGTCTCGGGGTCGTAGTAGCGGAATACGTTGTAGTGCAGCCCGCTTTCCTCATCCCGGTACTGACCGGGGAAACGCAGCGGGCACCTTGTTACGCTTTCCGAGCCGCCGAGTGGCACGCCCCAGAGCGTGCTGTTGTTCCGCCAGACGACATCGCCCTCCTCAGTCACCAGTTCCTGTGGCGTTCCCACGGAATCGGTGACGACAGCGAGCAAGCGTTCCCTGTCGTCGTCCGGACGCCATTCGAGCTGCGCGGTCGGGGATTCCGTTTTCTCGTCCCATTCCCATGCCGTAATCAAGTCGGGTCGATCGGCTCCTGGCCGCCAGGTTGTTTCCTCGACCAGTCGGAAGCGGTCCCAGGTGAAGATGACGTGGTCGCGTTCAGTGTTGTCCGGCGCTCGATGGAGCTTCTCGATCCGCCGTCCGATGGGGTCGTAGCGGTACTCCCACCGGGAGCCGTCCGGAAGTTCGACATGCCGCAGGTGGTCCTCGCCGTCCCAGGCGTAGACAAACTCACGGACTCGCCCGGAGAGGGTGCGCGTTCGCCTGCGCACCAGGCGTCCCGCGTCGTCGTAGGCGTAGTGGGTCCGGCCGGCTCGGACGAGCCTGGTGCCGTGGTGGTGGCGCTCGCCCGCTTGTTCTGTCTCAACCACACCCGCTGAGGATGGCCAACTCGCCGATCGGAGACTGCCGGTGGCGTCGTAGGCGTACTCTTCGATGCCGTGGCGTGATTCGGCCCGGCTGACGCGACCGCCTGGATCGAGAATGAACCGCGTTTCCCCGAGTGCGCTGTCATCGACAACCTCGGGGTAGCCATCGGCGCGGTAGTCGTATTCGCGAACGGACGCGGTCCCGATCCTCTGCCTCGTCAGGCGACCTGCCGGGGACCAGTTCTGTTGCAGGGCTGCCACCGTGTCCAGGTGCCGTCCGGTCTCCCGGCCGTTGACATCGTGCGTGAAGCGCAGCGCCTCTCGGCCGAACCGCAGTGACAGCGGTCTGCCATCGATCCCGTAGGTCCAGACGCTCTCCCACCCCGATGGGGTCATCCGGCGAGCCGGGCGTCCCATGCGGTCGTGGTCGATCCGCAGTTCGCGGCCGTCGCAGATCTCAGCCGTGATGCGACCGTTCGCGTCCCGTTGCAGCACCAGTTCCGAATGGTCGTTGACTGCCCGCAGCAGTCGCCCGTTGGCGTCTCTGTCGTACCTGGTGACCATCCCATCGACGCTCTTGACCGTCACCCGTCCAAGCACATCGCGTTGGTACTCGATGCGTTGAGCCAGTGCGTTGCTACTCAGAACGCGCTCGCCACAGGCGTCATACGCGTACTCCGTGACGCGGCCGTCGTAGTCGCGTTCGGCGACGAGGCGGCCTGCCCTGTCATAGGTGTACGACCACTCATGGCCCTTCGGGTTCAACACGCTGAGAAGGTTCAGCTCGGTGTCCCGTTCGAACGAATACACCGCGCCATCCGGCTCGACGCGGCGGTGCAGCGCTCCGAAGCAGCCGTACTCGTAGCGCGTGACGTTGCCTGCGGCGTCGGTCTGAGTGGTCCTGTTGCCCTCCGCGTCCCACTCGAAGGCTTGGACGCCACCCTCCGGGTCCGTCTCGGTGAGCAGCCGCCCTTCGAGGCTCCAGGTTAGTCGCGTGACCGATCCGTCCGGAACTGTGATCTCGACCGGACGACCGAGATCGTCCCGCCGAACCCGCGTGGCCGCTCCCGCACTGTTCTCGCTGCGCACGGGGAGTCCGGCGGAGTCGCACTCCACCTCGGTTCGTTCACCGGCCGCGTCCACCATCCAGGCGATTCCGCCGTGCTGGTCATAGCCGAACCGGCTTTCCAAGCCCAGGGGGCTCACTGTCTGGACGCGATTTCCTGCGCTGTCGAAATCCTGCCGCCAAGTCGATCCGTCTGGCTCGGTGATCGCAATCGGGAAGCCCGACTCATCGTATTCGCATACATATCGGCTGCTGTCGGGGCGCACCACCGCCGTGAGCCGGTGGGCGACATCGTATTCATAGTGGGTGACGCGCCCCATCGGGTCGGTGACGGAGACGGGCTGGTCGTAGCGGTCGTATTCGAACCGGGTGGTATGGCCCAACGGATCGATCTCGGAGTCGAGTTGGAAGGAATCGTTGAAATTGAAACGCGTCACTCGCCCCAGGGAGTCGGTGAAGACGGTCTGCCGTTCCTCGTCGTCAAAATGAATCTCACTGGTCAGAACACCGTTCATTCCTTCAGTCGCCAGACACCGACCGTCCGGCCCGTAGTGGTACCGGTACCAGTGGCCGTTGCGATCCTGCCATCCGGTGATTCGCTGATCTTCGTCGTAGGTGTAGCTGGCGGGAACACCCGCAGAATCCCGAACCTCTGACAAGGAGCCCTGATCGTCATAGCCGAAGGACCTCAGGACAGGGTGATCCGGGGCGCTCAACAACCGGATCTCGGTGACCTTCTGAGTAGCAGAGAGGGTGAAGCCCAGGCGGAATCCACCGGAGTGCGTGATTTCCCGTGGTGTGCCTTCTTCGGTATGGCGAATCTCGACCCGATTGCCGTTCCCGTCGGCGATCGCGGTCAGAGACAACTCATGCGCCGGACGACCGTTCACGGGCGAGAAGGACAGGACGTGGCCGTGCTCCTGCAGGCGAACGGTCAGCGTGCCCCCTGCGGTGCCATCCCACGAAAGTCCCCAGCGTGGTCCCTCCACAGGGAACACGGGAGCCTCCGCGTCCGACATGGGCACTGGATAGTCCAGCGCCATGCCGTCGGAGGTGAAGAACTGAACACCCGAATCGCTGAGCAATAGCCGTTGGTCCAGGGTTGAGGCCCAGGACGGGCCGAACCATCTGCCGTGCCGGTAGGAGGAGACGTGTTGCCGTTCCAGCGAGAACCGGAGGACGCCCGGCAGTTCGACATCGACCGCGTTCATGACCATTTCACCGGTTGCCATGTCGATCGGGTCGGTGCGGCAGACACGCACGTCCATCGGCCGTGCGTTGCGCCGCATGCTTCGGCCGAGGCCGAGTGCACCCTGTCTGATTCCTCGTAGACCGGTGGAGCCGGCACCGCGCAGCCCTCGGGCCAAACCCCCCAGGGTGGTCAGCCCCTTCATCCCCGGAATGCAGTCCAGTGCCGCAAACGCCACGTCGAGGAGGCCGGCTTTGCCCTGGGCGAATTTGATGAGGGTGTCCGCCAGGACCACCAGGGCCGCCGCGAGGACGACCCACGCCAGCGGGCCGCCGATGATCATGACGACGACGCCGAGGACGGCGACGATGACTTTGCAGATCTCGACGAGGGTGTCCCAGTTGTCGGTGACCCATTTGATGGCCTTCTGCCACCATTTCCGGTTCTGAATGCCGGCGTCGCTGGCTTCGTCAATTCCCTGCGCGCACTGGCGAGCTGCTTCCTCACGCATCTCCTGTGCGTCCTGGGCGAGTTGGCGTGCGGCGGAGAGGCGTTCCTCGGCGTCGTCGACGCGGGCCTGGGCGGCGCCGGCGGCGGCCTGGGCGGCCTGCTGGTCCCGCGCGGCGTTGCGGACGTCCGCCTCGTCCGGTGGTTCGACGTTGTCCCGTTCGCCCTCGCGTTGCAACCGCTCGGCCTCGTCGCCGGCGCGGCCGACCCAGTCGGTCGCGTCGCCTAACGCCGTTTGGGCGTTGGCGAGATCGGCCTGGGCGCTGATCGCGCGATCCAGGGCGCGGTCGGCCATGCCCTGGGCGGTCTGGAGCTGGGGCCAGTAGGACTGGAGCGCCTGCGAGCAGAGGCTGTAGGAGTCCTCCAGTTTGGTGAGGTTGTCGGGAACGCCGTCGAACTCGCTGCGGAAGGTGTCCGCCGACAGCCCCGCCCAGTCCAGGACGGCCCGCTCACCCGCCAGGCCACGGATCTTCCCCAACGCCTCGCCGACATCGTCGGCGAACTCCCGCAGATCGTCCGCCAACTCGCGGACCTCTTCCGGATTCCCCGGCGTCGGGTCCCGGTCCATGTCGACGGGTGACCAGTCAGATGGCCGTGCCACGATCCCCCCAAGGCCGCGTTCAGACGTCCACCGGAACGTTACCGAGCGGGTGCGCGGGATGGCAACGCGTTACCTGCCTCGGTCGGTGGGACCTCGTCGCACGGCAGAGGCCCAGGTCCCTGACCTGGGCCTCAGGCGGGGAAGCGGGCGACCAGAACCGAACTCGCGCTCCGAGCTCGGGAATCAGCGGGCCTCCGGCGCCTCCCTGGCAGCCGACCTGCCGAAACGCCGGTCCCGCCGCCTGAAGACGCGTGCGGCCGAGGCGGGCCACTCCCTCCAGGGGATCTCCCGGGCCCCGTCACCGGTGAGGCGGCCGAACCGACCCTCGCTGAGATGGCGGCCCGAGCCGACCGCCGCGCCGTCCGTGAGGTGGCCACCGACGACATCCTCGCCGCGATCGACGAACGGCGGGCCGGGCGTTGAGCGTCGCGGACCGTTCGACGCTCGTCGCCTCTCACGCACAGTGGCCAGCGGGCCCGCAGCCGCATGGCTCAGGAAACGCGTCTCCACGCCCCGCGTCCCCCGGGCCCCGAGATCACCGCGGCGCTGCTGGGCATGTCACGCGGCGCCGCGGACGTGCGCATCAAGAAGGGCCTTACCAAGCCCAACGGCGGGTCCATAGCCCGTTGCGAGATCCTCTGGGACACCCCGCGTCAGTGCGAGCGGGCCGGTCCCTTCGGTTGCCGCACCCGCTACCCGGCGTCGCTCCGGGGCCTGTCGGCCTGCCGGTGGAAGACGTAGCCGGCGTGGTGCAGCACGTCGCCGTCGAACTCACCGTCGGCGGTGAAACCGGTGTCGTCCCGGTACACGATGCGGTTGCCGCTGATCCGGTAGCTGCCGGTGTAGGCGCTCTCACGTTCGCCGCGCGCCTCGTCGTACCGCCCGTCCGCTGACAGCCGCTGGCGGATGTGCCCGTCGGCGGTGACCCACATGCCGACGTAGGGGTGGGGGTGCGCTTCGCTGTTCGTGGTGCCGTTCGTGGTGCTGTTCATGGTCTCCGCTCCGGATGTGGGGGACTCGGACGAGGGGGCGCGGGCCGCGGGGGTCGTCGGGCCCTCCGCGGACGGCACGCCGTTCTGGCAGCCGGTGCCCGCCGCCAGCGCGAGTACCAGCAGCGCGAGAGCGGTACGGGTCCCCGCACCGCGCCGCCGTCCGACGGCGTGACGGCCGGTCACCCGGGCAGCTCCACGCGCTCGATGAGCTCGGTCAGGGCGACGGTGTCCAGGAACGCGTAACCGGTGGTCACCCGCGCACCGTCGACGGTGAGCACCCAGCAGAAGTCGTTGTGGTACGGCTGTCCGTCCAGGGCGGTGGCGTCGGCCTGGAAGCGCACGATCACGGTGTCGCCGTCCAGCCAGAGGTCGACCACCGTCATGTGCAGATTCGTGCGCAACCGGTCCTGTACCGGCGCCACCCCCTGCGCCAGGAACGCCTCCCTGCTGCGGTAGGTGCTGCCGTTCACGATCGTCCAGACCACGTCGTCGTCCAGGACGTCGAAGAAGTCGCCGCCCGCGTTCTGTTGGGCGAAGGCGTCGAGCACGACCTTCCGGTTGCGGCGTTCCCGAGCGGTGTGCCGCGTCGTCGGGCCCGCCGCGTGCGCGGTGGCCGGGGCGGCGAGGACCAGCCCGCCGGCCGAGGCGGCGGCCAGCAGACCGCGCCTGGAGCTCTGGTTCATGGATGTCCTCCGAGAGATGCGCGTACGGACCGAGAAGTGCCCGGGAGGCGCCCTCACCGGGTGGGCGACGGCGTTTCCCGTACCCACGAGCCTCGCCGCGGGTGGCAGGACGTACCAGGCCGCGCCGTACCCCGGTGCACCGCACCCACGCACCGCTGGCCACCGCCCGACGGCGGGTGCCGCGTACCCCGGACCCCCTCGAACGGATCCCGGCGGGCGCGACTCCGGCCCGAGGACGTCGGCCTGCCGGTCTCCGGCCATGGTCACCACGGACCCCACCTCGGCGTCCTGGCCGACGGCGTCGTCCGCGTGCTCAGCCCCGGTTCGTCGGCACCCACCGCCACGCGTGGCGGGCGGCGCTGCGGAGCAGCACGCCGGATGACGCGAACCTCGGCGCCGATGTCACGACCACCCCGGCCGTCGCCTACGGCCCCGACGACATGGACGTCGGGACGACAGACGCGGCCCTCACCGCGGATGACTCCCGCGTCACCTTCACCCCGGCGCAGCCTGAACCGCGCACACCGGTGTCCAGAAACCAACGAGGCCCAGGCCGCTGACCTGGGCCTTTCTCAACGAGCTGGCGACGTGAATCGAACTCGCGCTCGGAGCTTGGGAATCGCTGAGCTCCTGGCGGGCCCGTGGTCGCTGGCCTGCCGGACCGCCGCCGACGGCGACAGTCCGGCAGGCCACGGAGAACCGCCGTTGACCGTGAACGACCGCCCTGACGGGCACGCGTCGGGCACGGCTCACCGGGCCACAAGGCCCCCGCAGCCCGCCAAACCTCACGCCGGTGTGTCACTCGAACTGTGCGAAGAACCGCCAGATCTCTCCCTTGGTCCAGGTGGCGACGCCGCTTTCGTCGGGGGAGCCGTCGACCGGACCGGGGATGTGGCCTCCGCCGAATGCGGCCCACTGGACCGGCGCCATTGCTGCTTGGTGCCGCCCAGTCGGCGTCCAGTGCCTTGCCGCTGTTGCGATTGACCAGGACGTACCAGGCGTCTGTGTCCACCGCCGCGGCCTCGGCGGACGCCGACAGCCCCTGGGCGGGCGTGGTGATCACCGAGGTGAGCAGGCCGGTCGCGAGGACCGCCGCCAGCACGGCGGTGAACCGGGACCACCATCGAGATCCGTGTGGGCGGGCGGAGCGAGCCGCACCACAGATCCTCGTCGGTTCACTTCTTTGTCAGCGGCAGGCCCCATCAGGTGACGGTCCAGCGCTGGTTGCTGCCGTTCCAGCAGGAGTAGAGCTGGAGCAGGGCGCCGTTGCCGGAGCCTGTGGCGTCGAGGCAGAGGCCGGACTGGACGCCGACGATGGAGCCGTCGGAGTTCACGCGCCATTTCTGGTTGTCGCCGCCCCAGCAGCTGTAGATCTGGACTCTGGTGCCGTCGCTGGTGCCGCCGGCGTCCAGGCACTTGTTGCCGTAGACCCTGAACTCGCCGTCTGCGGTGTGCGTCCACTGCTGGTTGGTACCGCCGTTGCAGTCCCACAGATGGACCTGGGTGCCGTCGGTGGTGCTGGAGTTGGGCACGTCCAGGCACCGCTCCGAACCGACGCCCCTGATCTGCCCACCCGGAGTCGGCGTGGACGAGCCGCCGTTGAGCGCGTTGAGGACGGCGTCGTAGGCGGGCTTCTTGCTGCCGTCGTTGTTGAACAGCAGCGGCGTGTGGTGCGATCGCCAGGAGTCGCTGTCACGCACGCCCCAGACGGTGATGCCGACGCAGCGCGCGACCGCCAGGCAGTCGTTGGTCACGTTGGCGTAGGTCGTGGGCGAGGCGCCCTGGATGTCGAGCTCGGTGACGGACACGTCGACGCCGAGCGCGGCGAAGCTTTGCAGGGTGGTGCGGAAGTTGCTGTTGTAGGGGTTGCCTTCGTTGAAGTGCGCCTGGAAGCCGACACAGTCGATCGGCACGCCGCGCTGCTTGAAGTCCTGGACCATGGCGTACATGGCCTGGGTTTTGGCCGAGTTCCAGTTCTCCACGTTGTAGTCGTTGTAGCAGAGCTTGGCGGCCGGGTCGGCGGCGCGCGCGGTGCGGAAGGCGACTTCGATCCAGTCGTTGCCGGTGCGCTGTAGGTTGGAGTCGCGCCGGGCTCCCGAACCGCCGTCGGCGAAGGCCTCGTTCACGACGTCCCACTCGACGATCTTGCCGCGGTAGTGGGTCATCACGCCGGTGATGTGGTCGGTCATCGCCTGGCGCAGCTCGCCGCCGTTGAGGCTCTGCATCCAGCCGGGCTGCTGGGAGTGCCAGGCCAGGGTGTGGCCGCGCACCTGCTTGCCGTTCTGCACCGCCCAGTTGTAGACGCGGTCACCCGCGGTGAAGTTGAACTGTCCGCGCTGGGGTTGGGTGGCATCGATCTTCATCTCGTTCTCGGCCGTCACCGAGTTGAACTCGCGGTTCGCGATGCTCGTGTACACCGAGTCGTTCAACCTGCCCGAGGCGATGGCGACGCCGAAGTAACGATCGCTCTGCGCCGCCGCGGCGGCGAGCGTGCTCTCGGCGGCGTGTGCGCTCGGCGGGGTGACCAGTGCACCGACCACCCCGAGGACGCCGACGACCAGCGCTGTCAGCAGGCCGTGGAACTTCCGGCGGGCGGTGGGTGGAGATATGGCATACGAGCCCATGACTGTGCCTCCAGGGTAGACGTCACGGAAGGGCTGAAGTGCGGCGGAGGCGTCGTCCGCCCCACGCGGCAGGCGGACGGGGCGGGCCGGAACCCGGACATTACGGGATCACCGGACACCATGGGCGCGCCGAAGCGCAGTGGATTCGGCGGGGACGCTGAGCGACGCCGACGCCAGGCCGTAGTGGACGACCACGGCCGCGCGTACCGGACGCGGGGCCGTGGCGGGGTTTCGACAGAGGCACGGGTACTCCATGGCGGCTCGATCGGCGGACCGCCACGCGGCGTCGCCTAACTCTCCAACTCTGCGAAGAGCCAGGATGCGCTGGCGTGAACCCCACCGGATCGGAAACGGGGTGGCGCGGGTGCTGTGGTGCGCGGCTCTGCCGTGCACCACGGATCGCTCGGGGTGGACCGTTCGAAGTTTCGGACGGCAACTGTCCTCTCAGACAGCGAGATTGAGGGATTGACGGTGGATCGTCAATGCTCCTCGCGAAAAATATTCCGTGTCTCGACCGAAAGTTTCCGGAAGTCTGGCGAGTCCGACGGGACCGCCGGCCCCGCCAGCGCCGCCGTCGGTGGGGGCCGTTGGCGCGGGCCCCGGCGAAAGGATCGAAACAGCAGGTCGGCGAGCTTGATCGGCCCCTGAGGCGGCAGGTCCACGTGCCGGCTGGTCGCGCGAGGTCGAGTGCCGGCCAGGGTCGGACGTGCTCCCTCAAGCCCGCAGGAGAGGCGCTGTTTGTGGACAGATGGGTGACAGGTCTTGACCGCGAGGTCACATGTTCCTACCTTGTGGCGCCAAGGAGTCCGTGAAGTTTCGTAAGTTTTCGATGCTTGACGCTTCCCGCCCCGGAGGTCTCCATGGCCAACACCCACCGGACGCCCAGCGGATCCGCTGGCGTGACGGCCCCTGGCAGTAGCCGTCACAACGGGTCGTCAGCTGGGACGGCTGAAGGCTGGAGGTATCTCTCGTCTCCGTCCACGGCGAAGCGCTCCGGCTGAGCGCCCAGCGCAACCAACTCTTCGGCATAGACGGCCGCTTTCGCACCTCTCCCCTCCCTGACCCCCCCGGGGCGGCCGTCGCGGTTCATCGGGGTCACCTCACCCCCGACCCCAGAAAGGGATGCCTCCTATGTGGCTTCGCCGTCCGTCCCCGCTCCGCCTGAGACGCCTGCTCGCCATCCTTGCGCCCTTACTGCTCGTGGCCACCTTCCTCGGCGCCCAGCCCGCCAGCGCGGCGACCATCGACCCCAACGCCTCGTATGTGCTGGTCAACCGCAACAGCGGCAAGGCCCTGGACGTCTACAACCAGGCGACCAGCGACGGCGCCCGCATCACCCAGTGGACCAGGAACGATCAGGCCCAGCAGCAGTGGCAGTTCGTCGACTCCGGCAACGGCTACTACCGCGTCAAGTCCCGCCACTCAGGCAAGGTCCTGGACGTCCACAACTGGTCCACCGAGAACGGCGGCTCGATCGTCCAGTGGGCCGACCTGAACGGGACCAACCAGCAGTGGCGGCTGGCCGACAGCTCTGACGGCTACGTGAGGTTCATTTCGCGCCACAGCGGCAAGGCCCTCGAAGTGCAAGGCGCCTCCACCGCCGACAGCGCGAACATCGTCCAGTACGACGACTGGGACGGCGCCAACCAGCAGTGGCAACTCGTCAAGGTCGGCGACGGCAACCCCGGCCCATGCGCTCTGCCATCGACATATCGCTGGACATCGACGGGCGCGCTGGCGGAGCCCAAGCCGGGGTGGGTCTCGCTCAAGGACTTCACCGTCGTCCCCCACAACGGCCAGCACCTCGTCTACGCGACGACGCACGACACAGGGACGCGCTGGGGTTCGATGAACTTCAGCCCGTTCGGCAACTGGTCGCAGATGGCCTCGGCCAGCCAGAACACGATGTCAGCGTCCACCGTCGCGCCCACGCTCTTCTACTTCGCGCCGAAGGACATCTGGGTGCTCGCCTACCAATGGGGCAGGACCTCCTTCTCCTACCGGACCTCAAGCGACCCCACCAACCCGAACGGCTGGTCAGCCGAGCAGGAGCTCTTCTCCGGAAGCATCTCCGACTCCCCGACCGGTCCCATCGACCAGACGCTCATCGCCGACGACACGAACATGTACCTGTTCTTCGCCGGTGACAACGGCCGGATCTACCGGGCCAGTATGCCGATCGGGAACTTCCCGAGCAGCTTCGGCTCGACCTCGACCGTGATCATGAGCGATACGCAGAACAACCTGTTCGAAGGCCCGCAGGTCTACAAGCTTCAGGGCGAGAACCGCTACCTCATGATCGTCGAGGCGATCGGCTCGCAGGGCCGCTACTTCCGCTCGTTCACAGCCACCAGCCTGAACGGCTCGTGGACACCCCAGGCCGTGACCGAGAACAACCCCTTCGCCGGCAAGGCCAACAGCGGCGCCACCTGGACCAACGACATCAGCCACGGCGAACTGCTGCGCACGAGCCCCGATCAGACCATGACCATTGACCCCTGCAATCTGCAACTCCTCTACCAGGGGCGCAGCCCCAACTCCGGCGGCGACTACGGTCTCCTCCCCTACCGCCCGGGCCTGCTGACACTGCAGCGCTGACGGCGTGACACGACTCCGGCTCCGGCACGGAGCCGACGTGGCGGGCTCGGCCTTCCACCGAGCCCGCCGGGTCGCGCGACAACGTCAGGACTCATACGGCAGCGGAGCGCGGACCGCACAACGCTCACCAGCCCAAGGGCTCCCACTACAGCATCTCGACCTCGACCACTGCGGTGATGGAGAGGAGACCGCGTTGGACGAGCGGGTCGAGAAGAGCCCGGACTCCTGAGTCACGTGCTGATGATTCTCCGAGACCCCGCCTCTGTATTGATCACGCGTGTTGTTGACTCTGGTCACGGTGGTTGGGGCTTGAGCATGACGAAGACCTCCGATGTGGTGGAGCTGTCTGGGACCGCACCACATGGAGGTCTTCGTGTCCCACCGCCATGCTCGGCTGACCGTTCATGGCAGCCGCCTTCTGGCCGAGCGGGTCCGCTCCGGTCGTCCCGTCGCGCATGTGGCCGCCGACATGGGGGTCTCCCGCGCGACCGCCTGTAAATGCGTCCGCCGGTGGCGGGCGGAGGGCGAAGCCGGTCTTGTCGAAAGGCACAGCCGTCCGCACACCTCTCCCCATCGCGTCGCCGCGGCCTTGGAAACCCGCGTCATCGCACCGCGCACCGCCCACAAACTCGGCCCGGCCCGCATCGGCCCCATCCTGGGCCTGCTCCTACAACTACCATCGCTGCCACACCGCACTCGGAGGCAAGCCACCCATCAGCCGTGTGAACAACCCTGCGGGCCAGTACACGAGAAGGAGGCCAACGGGTTGTTGTTCGTGGGGGAGCGGGGCAAGCCGTTTCGGCGCTCCACGTTCGGGCGCAAGTGGCGCCGGGCACTGGCTGCGGTCGGCCTGCCGAAGGGCTTCCGTCCGTACGACACCCGGCACACCGGCCACAGCGTCTCGACCCGCAGCGGGGCCACGCTCAAGGACACGATGGTGCGGGCCGGGCAGTCGTCGGAGAAGGCCACCATGATCTACCAGCACTCGGAGATCGAGCGACAGAGGGAGGTCGCCGCCGGCACCGACGCTCGGGTGCGGGATGCTCGGCTGAAGGCTTCTGGCGCGGATCTGGTGCAGGAGCCCTAGTACTGCAATGGTGCTTGCCGTGACGGTTGTCGGGTCCGTTCGTTGGTGCGTTCGTGGGTGGGGGAGTATCCGAGGTTGATGCTCGCCGTTGGTCGGATGGGTTAGCGGGGTTGTGCGAGCGGTTTGCTCGCCGGTTCGCACGGAGTGGGTCGCGGGAGTCGGCTCTCGCGTACATGCGGGGCCTGCTGGCGTCGTTGGAGCGCAAGAACGGCTGGACGGTGGCCGAGGAGGCTGGCCATTGCGGACCGGAGCGGATCCAGCGGCTGTTGAACCGGATCGACTGGGACGCCGACGAGGTGCTCGACGACGTGCTCGAGTACCTGGTCGAGCACTTGGCCGACCCGGGAGGCGTCTGGATCGTGGACGACACCGGCTTCCTGAAGAAGGGCGTGCGGTCGGCCGGCGTCCAGCGGCAGTACTCCGGTACTGCCGGCCGGACCGAGAACTGCCAGGTCGGAGTCTTCCTCGGGTACTCGGGCGAGCGGGTCCGGACCTTGATCGACCGGGCGCTCTACCTGCCGAGATCCTGGACGGACGACCGTGAGCGCTGTCGGGAGGCGGGAATCGGCGACGAGGTCGAGTTCGCCACGAAGGTCCAGCTCGCGAGGGCGATGGTCCGCCACGCGGTCGACGATGGGATCCCGTTTCGCTGGGTGACCGCAGACGCGGGCTACGGCTACAGCAAGGGCTGGCGCTACGAGTTGGAGCAGGCCGATGTCTTCCACGTTGTGGCCACGACCCGGTACGACACCGTCGTCACCCGGCAGGCCCTGGACCACCCGCTCCATGACCTGGTCGCCGATCTGCCCCGGCAGAAGTGGAAGCGCCGCTCGTGCGGCGAGGGCGCCCACGGCCCGCGGATCTACGACTGGGCCCGCGTCGAGGTCCGCCCCTGGCATCGTCCTGACCGCAAGCACTGGGTTCTGGTCCGCCGAAGCATCACCGACCCGACGAAGATCGCCTACTACATCGCCTACGCGCCCGTCGGCACCACACTGCATGAGCTGATCGCCGTCGCTGGTGCCCGTTGGGCGATCGAGGAGTGTTTCCAGACCGCGAAGGGACAGTGCGGCCTGGACGACTACCAGGTCCGCCGCTACCCGGGGTGGTACCGGCACATCACCCTGGCCATGGCCGCCCACACCTACCTCGCTGTCCTGCGGGCCCAGCACCTCGAAAAGGGGCAGGAGTGGATCGAACGCCAGACCTGATCCCACTCACCGTCCCCGAGATCCGCTGGCTGATCACCCGCCTCACCCGGCCCGCCCGCCGCAGCATCACCCACGTCCCGCACTGGTCCCGATGGCGTCGCCGACGCCAACACCAAGCCCGGACCAGCCACTACAAGAGACGAGGCCACAGCCAAAGAGCTGAAGCCTCGTCACGGCAAGCACCCTTGCAGTATTAGCAAGCTCGAACACGACAAAGGCCCGGGTCGGAGAGAATGCCTCTGACCTGGGCCTTGCCTACAAGAGCGGGCGACGAGAATCGAACTCGCGCTCTGAGCTTGGGAATCACTCGGCGCCGAGGGCCTGGAATGCCTCTCACCAGCAGGAATGCCTTCGGTGGCAGGTTTTGGGAATCCCTGGTGAGGTCCCCGAGTGACCGCTGTTAACCGTCCTGAACGGCACGTAGTGGCACGTCATCGCGAGTGGCCTGCCAGGAAGTGGAGTTGGTCGTCTCATCGTTGCGCCAGTGTCACGGTTGCACGTCCCGAGGGTGCGCGCTTTGCGAGAGCGAGCCAGCACGTGGGATGCGTCCGAGCATGAAGTCAGGGCCAACGGCCACGGAGAGGCCACTAGCTAAGGGATGTCGGCGCGGCTGGCTGGGGTGCCGTTGTTGCATACCTGGCATCGACGGGTAGCTGTGAGTGGGGTGTTCGTCACCGCGGTGGGAAGGGGGTTTATCGCTTAGATCCCGTTCGCGCTTATGGAGCCTGTGACGGGTGGGATGTCGTGGGCTCTGGGACGCGCCAGACGATTCGTACCTGTTCGTCGAGGGGGAGCGAGGGACCACTCACGTAGATGCATTGGATGAGATAGAGGATGGCCAGCCGGTAGGCCTCCGGTTCGATGTCGTCCACCGTCTCCACTGTCACCCGGCTGAGCTTGTGCACCTGTCGGACGACCCGTGGCTCGGTTTCGAGGGAGCCGAGTTCAGCCACGATGCCCGGTTCCAGATCGATTTCCTCTCGCATCGCTCGGATCGAGCGCTGCACGAGGTCGGGCTCGGCATCGATGCGGTCAAGTATGCAGCCGAGCACGTACTCATGGATGACGTCCGCTTCGATCCTGCCGTGTTCCTCGGGCTCCTCCCCGGTGCAACTTGGGCATCCCTCGCACTCGACGAGTTCGCCCTCCGGGCCTTCGTCGGCCTGCCGGGTGGAGGCGAAGCAGGCAGCCACCCACATGATCTCGGTTCGGTTCAGCCCTAGGTCCTCGGCAGTACACAGATCGACGTCTGGGATCCCGAGGCCGCCCGAGGGCTCTGGCATCGGAAGCTCGGACCGCATCAGCGACTCCAGAGTGACCAAAACCGGTTCCCATTCCTGGGTGCTGAGTAGCAGCGTCGCCGCTGCGTCGCCCGGGCGCTTCCAAAAGATGAGGTCATCGTCATCACCGTTGACGAAGTGCAGAACGTGATCTGCAGGGTCGAACTCCGCTCCGGACATCTCCTCGAGATGAGTGAAGACGGCCTGCCGGCCCCGGTAGCGGCCGACGTAGCGGCGTGCCTGGGCGACGAAGGAACCCATGGTGCTGTCCTCCAGCACCGCATTGGGACTTATCCCGATGAAGTGTGGTGCATGGAAGGAACCGAAGCGGCGCAATTGTTGGGTGGCGTTGGCCCAGTACAGCTTCTTGCTGTCCGGGTCGTACACCACACAGTAGACCGGGATGTTGCCCTCTGACCATGTATCGCGATGCCGCTCCACGGGCACGCCGTAGCCATTGCCCCGACGCCAACTGACCCCTCCCTTGACCTGGACCTTGATCGTGTCGCTGGTGACATCCCCGCCGTCCGTGAAGGTGACATAGAAATCCTCACCGAAGTCGTTCTGCCCGGATATCTCCTGGACGATGTGGTCGTGCTCTTCAAGCAGCGTGCGCAGCGCGTTCACAGCGGCTTGGCCTACCCGCCGCCCTTTGGGGATCTTCGGCATGTCACATTCTCCACATGTTCCTCGTCTACTCAGGCGACCCGTGACAGCCTCGCCCCCGGCTACCTTGCACCATGCGTCTGACATCGCCTCTGGGAGTGGTCGGATGACCAGGAGCGCACCGAGCCGCCGACGCATCCAGGAGTGGCGTCCGCGGGATGGGTGCAGGCGGCGTCGAGGCGGTGCGCGTCGTTTCGGTCGGTCCGGCCAACAAGCTAGGTGAAGCGCCACCCGGAGTGGTACGCGGAGAAGGAGCCCAACGGCCTCTCTGTTCGTCGGCGAGTGAGGTGTGTGGCGGTCGACGAGAATCGAACTCACGCTCTGAGGCTGGGAATCGCCGTCCCTCCAGCGCCAGTTGGCCACCCGACCTGCTCCTTCGCTGCTCTCGCCATACCTCCTACGCATCCAACTCTCTTTCGCTGGCCGGGGTTTACCACCCATCGAGCACGCGACGGGCACGCACGGCACGGATTTCTCAGACCGCAGCCTCACGGGCCGCCCGTATCGTGTCGGCCACTGTGGCTCCGCACCGCGCCCACGTGATGCCGAAGCTCCAGTTGACCCGAGTGATCTGGCCGCAGTCGAGATGTAGCGGATTGCGGAGTTCGTTGGCCGTGGACGCCACGAGATCCCGCACCCCAGCGGGATCGATGCTGTCGACCAGCAGGACGAATTCGTCACCGCCAAGTCGGGCTACCGTGTCCGTGTCATGCGTCCACGTGTGTAGGCAGCGGCCGATTTCGACGAGGATGGCATCGCCAACCTCGTGTCCGAAATTGGCGTTGATCGACTTGAAGCCACGCAGCGCGCAGAAGACGATGGCCACTCCTCTGGTGTGCGGATCTTCGGGAGAGGTCGCGTGCCGATGGCTCGACGGGGAATCGGCGCTGTCAGGTTCCCCGCACAATCGGTCGCTGAGACGAGCATGCAGCCCCATGGAGTTGGCCAGCCCGGTGAGCTGGTCGTGAGTGGCGTGATGGGTGAGCTCCAGTTCGCGCAGCTTGCGCTCTTGGATGTCCTCGACATGGGTGAGCCAAAAGCGGGGCCCTTCAGCGGTGTCAGCAACGATTGAGTTGCGGAGCGAAACCCACACGTATGTCCCGTCACGACGGCTGAGACGAAGCTCCACCGGTCCGCCCTCGGAGGAAGCGCGCATCCACGTGGGGACGTCCTCAAGATGGAGGAGGTCGGAGAGCGCGTAGCGCCGCATCACAGAGGCGGGGCGACCGAGTAGGCGGCACAATGCGTCGTTGGTCCTTATCGGACGCCCTGCTTCGTCGCCGCTCATCTCGGCTATGGCCGCGCCGCTGGGGGCATACTCGAACGCCTGACGGAAGCTCTCCTTACTGGCACGTACCGCCTGTTGCTCCCGCTCAAGGCGGGCCAGCGCACGCTGCATGTTGGAACGCAGCCTGGCGTTGCTGATCGCGATAGCCGCCTGGTACGCATAGGTCTGCAGCGTTTGCCGCTGCCCCCGCCCAGGCATGCGGCCCGTCTGTGTCCCGTGTACGGAGAGAACGCCCAGCAGCGCACCGTCTGTGCTGTACATAGGGGCGTAGAGACGGTCCTGAGGATGCCACTCGCCCTCGACACGAGCCGGGCTCAAGTACTCGGGAACGCCGTCCACTTCGAGGGTCTCCCACTCGGTCTGGGAAACGAACCGGAGGTTACCCCACGCGTCACCCATGGTGAGACGGTGATCCCAGGCTGCACGGGGCCCGGCCTTTCCGGCGATCTGGCTTTCGGCCGCGTCGCTACCCGACACCGCTGTAACTACGAGGTCGCCGTCTTGGCGTACTACATTCACAACGGCCAGCTCGTAGCCAAGATCGGCTACGGCGCGGTCTGCGACAGTCTGCAACGTGTCGGCCAAACTGCGGGCGGTATTGAGGTAGTGGAGGGCGTTCATGAGGCTGGAGCCGAAGTCGACGCACTGTTCCTGCACATAGGTGAGGTTCCTGGTGAACGATGTCCGACCCACCTGGTTGCGGCCCAGACACTGCGGCTCAGGCCGGGCTTGCTGCCTCAGGATCGACTGAACCCCCTGGAAGATCGTGTCCAGGTCGAGGAATTCGGGGGCGCCAGCTATGCCTTCGGTGAGCACACACACCAAGGCGCCGGTGAAAGCCGTGTAGGTCTCCCCCGGCGGCGCCAGCGCGACGGCACGCTCGACGGACGCCGCGAGCACGTAGGTACCCTCTGCCTCGGCAAGCGCCGCGATGCTGGAGGCCGGCGACTGTACGCCCATCGCAAGTGCGCTGAAGCAGCAGTCGAGGATGACGATGCGCCGCGCTGCGCCGCTGGCCCTTAGCCTCATCCGCATCCAGTCGTAGGGAAACGCCGTTGAGTGAACCGCGCCCGTGTCGCTGCCAGGCAACGCCAGGTGTAGATGACCCCGCAGGTCGAGCAGCCCTTGCCCCGCGTAGTACACCAACAAGGTCTCTGTCGCCGCCTCTGCGGCAAGGTGTACGGCGCGGTCTACCTCGCGGGTCGAGCCGGGATTGAGTAATCGCTTACACCGTGATGGGTCCAGCCCTCACAAGTCACCGGCGAACAGGTCGACGAGCGTCGACAGGTTCCGGCTGACCGCTGGCAAGGAGTCGAGACCGTCGCTGTCGAACCTGTCCGCTCCGACGAACAATGCGTGTGACCTTCGGGGGTCGGGTAGCCTGCTCATGCCCCGCTCCTACGATTGCCGCTGCTCGTTGCGTAGTTGCTCAACCATACGCTGTGCTTCGTCACGCGACATGCCACTGACTGTCACCCTGTGGCCGTCCGGACGCTCAACCGTGACGGTTGGTTCCTGAGGTCGAGTCGACCGCCACGACGCGATCGCCACCCCGAGCGAGCCAGCGCTGATACTGGTGCCCACTGTCAGGGACACCACGTCCAGGAGCGCACCCTGCTGTCCCGGTATCGGAGCGGCCGACGACGTCATCTTCAGGTGAGCGTCACGCCGCACTCCACGGTCCAGGAGCAGCCACTCGTACAGGGAACGCGCGTCCTGCTCCGCCGAGTCGCCATCTGTCCGCAAGGTAATCCGCAAATTTCCCCACCGCAGAGCTATTCGTTCCCAACAGGCCCTCGACATAGGGGCCGTTGAGCTCCTTCGTCACAGGCAATCAGCCGTCAGGGAGATTAGCGGTTGCGTCGTGCACGTGGGAGCCGAACTGTGTGCTGTTCATCAGTGCACGCGGCAAGCTGTTCCGGCGCTCGGCCTTCGAGCGGAAATGACGCAAGGCGCGGGTGAAGGTCGGGATGCCAGCAGACATCAGGTTCTACGATCTCCGGGCACGAGTCAAACCCTGGCGACTCAGGTCGGTGCGACGCTGAAGGACGCGATGGTTTCGTGCGGGGCAGTCCTCCGAGCGGGCGGCGCTGACCTGTCAGCACTCGGACCGTGAGCGTCAGAAGGAGATCACCGGCGCCCTGGATGGCCGGGCAGTGGCTGAGCGGAAGAAGAAGGCCACCAAGCCTTCTGGTGCGGATCGGGTGGTGCAAGAGGGCTGAACTGGGCTGGGCATCAAACAACCCCCAGGTCGCTGACCTGGGGGTTTGAGGTGGAGCGGGCGACGAGAATCGAACTCGCGCTCTGAGCTTGGGAATCACCGGGCGTGATTGCCCAAGCATCGGCACTGACCTGCATGAACGCCCCTCTTGCGGGCTGCTCGATAGCTGTCGCCGTGCCCCAGTTGACCGCAGTTCCCCGCCCGTTCTGGCACGCATCTGGCATGGATCAGGTTCGAGGGTTCGGGCGGGAAGTCCCCTTCCTAGGTAAAGACGACATTAACATTATCTCGGGCATGTAGGGATGATTGGGCTTTGTTGCTCCTTGCGGCCGTTGGAGAACTACAGTGGTCAGTTGGGAAGCAATGGGAGGGAAAAGATATGGATCCGATGGTCGCTGGAATGGCCGGTCGGCTCGCAGGAGGCGTTGTCTCCAAATCCTTCAAGTCCTTGACCGGCGCCAGTACTGCGGATCAGGCGGAGGGGGTAAGGCGAGAGTTTCCGGAATGGTCCGAGGAGGTCGACTACCGAGGCGGGTGGCCCCTGTACGACCCCATTACGGCAGAGATCGTGACTATCCTCACCCAAGACCAGGTTTCCCAAGTGAGCGACTTCATGGAGTCGCCTGAAGTTTCGACTTTGACGCAATTTCTGCTCATCGCTAAATTTGGATGCAGAATAGAAAGCGCATTCGCTTCGATAGTCGAAGATTTCGAAGCAGCCTTCTCCTCCCTCGTCGAAAATTTCTGCGACGATCGTAATTATAATTGGCGCGGACTCGCCTCGATTTTGTGGCAGGTGCTGCTGGATTCACTTGAGTCGGTATTCCCCGCCGAAGAATTGTCTGCTTTCATTACCGCAGATGAGCAAAAGCGTCTATCCTCGTATGTGGGTGCAACTCAACTTATAGAAGGGCGTGCGCGGCCTGCCAATGTTGCTTTTCGAGATCTGGTGGAAATTGCCGGTGATCGGAGTAGGTTCGAGGCTGCGCGCTTCGCCCTTCACGACATTCGTAGCGCCTCAGCTGAATTCTACTCCGAGGTCAGTCTTACGCATACGCTGAGCCACATGCAGGAATCTTTCCGATTCGAGAGAGGGTTGCTTTATGTGAATAGGAATCTTCGAGAGTACAATTCGAGTGAGAGTGTCACGGATGATTTCCTAGTCCGTCCCATTAGTCGCCCCAGGTGCGTGGTGATCGGTAATCCGGGGGTGGGTAAGAGTACTATAGTTCAACATGTCGTGCATAAACTTAGTTCGGTGCAGTCTGAGAATGGGAGAGATTTCGCTCCTCTGGTTATTCAGTGCAAAGAATTCGCCGGCGCCGACTCCAGTCATTTCATACTGGACTCACTTACCCGCTCTCTCCGAGAAGATTTGCAGCTGGATATTGACAGTAGAACAGTCAACGACATCTTAACTCTAGGTCGATCTTTTATAGTTTTTGACGGCGTAGACGAGATTATCGATATTGCCAGGCGTCAGTCATTCGTGCGGGCCGTTGAACTCTTCGCTGTTCGTTATCCACTGAGCCCTGTCCTGGTCACCGCTCGACGTATCGGTTACCAAAGAGCACCCTTGAAGCCGACAGAATTTAAGCTGTATGAGCTTGACGACTTCTCTGATGAGCAAGTAAACGAGTATGTCGAGAAGTGGTTCCGGGCAACAGAAAGAAGCGCCCTGGAGCGCGACGCCTTCTTGCGAGAGTCCCAAAGTATTCCGGACGTTCGCGTCAACCCTTTGATGCTCTCGCTGCTCTGCGCCTTGTATCGCGCCCGTGGGTACATCCCACGTAACCGCCGAGAGGTATATCGATCATGCGCAGACTTGCTCTTCCAGCGTTGGGATTCGATGCGTCAGATCGAACAGCCTATGGATCACCGGCATTACGGGACACGCCTGATGCAAGATTTGGCTTACTTCTTCTACCGGAGCCAATCGGCCCAAGGCGGAGTGGAAGAGGGGCAGCTAAGAAAGGTGATATCCCTATTCCTTACCGATACGGGTTCGGTCGAGGATAATGAGGCGTTTCGGCGGTCACAGGCTTTCTTGGACTTCTGCGCAGATCGGGCTTGGCTTCTGACAACGCAAGGTACGACAGACCGCGGCGAGCGTATATTTGGTTTCACTCATCGAACATTCATGGAGTACTTTTCGGCAGAAGAGATCGTTCGTCGAGCCTCTTCGATTGAGAAGCTGGTAGACGAAGTGGTCGGAGCTTACGAGCGTGATGCAAGCTCCGTCCTCGCTGATGTCATCGTGCAGTGTGTCGATGAGAAGTACGATCGAGGAGCTGAGGCGATCGTCGCAGGGCTTCTTGAAAAGGCGCGTTCCTTGGGTAGGGTGAACGCGAAGAGGTATGTCTCGCTCAGTCTTCGGATACTTAACGCGGCCCCACTGCCAAAGCGCACGACCGACGCTATTTTTGCCACCCTATTCTCTTTTTGGGAGCGCACCCCCCTTAATGATACCGAAGAGTCCTCGACGGACTTGTTCGACCTCTATCGGGACCCACGGAATCGACTTCATGCCCTGCTAAGCGGTGGGTTAACGCAAGGAGATTCTGCGGCGGCACGCGCCGTAGTGGCTCGATGGGCAAGGTTCTGGCTATCGGGAAAGGCTCGGTATTTCGACGAAGCGTGGGCACCACAGATGGTGGAATTAGCCGAGCGGTTGTATGAGATGGGGGGAGTGACAGATAAGCCCACTCAGGCGTATATGCTCCACAATGGAATTCTGGATATTTCGGCTGTTCGGCAAAGGAATCGCCCGGGTTGGTTAACCCATATTGAGGCTTTCGATAGTTTTTGCCTTGGCCCGCTTTCTGTGCAACTCTTGGCCTCTGTTTGGCCCGGCAGTAGTATTTACCCTTATGAGCCTTTGCCTGAAGGGCTGGTCTGGCTGGAGGGAGATGATCTGGGAAAATGGGTGATGCGTAACGGTGCGGACTTCTCCCAGGTTCTCGGTGACATCTCGGCATTTCTTCCAGAGTTAACGCGAGAGCAGATGGCTCACGTGAAGTCGGATATTACTGCTCACCATCTCCTTGTGTGGGTGAGCTGCGTCTTGGTGGAAACCACTTATCCGAGTCTGCATCCCTTTCATGAGATAATCGACGGCGTGCATGGGCTTGACTGGTTCAGGCGGGTAATCGCTACACGGGAGAAGTCGGCGGCCCTCGATGTCTGGAAAGGGAAGCCATTGTCTCGATCAGAGCTTTCAAGTCAAATTGCCTCCCTTGGGCTGCCGACATGGTTCGGAAAATGGTGTAGGGGAACTGTGGACTTCACGCACGCAGAGGAATAGAGAAACTTCGGTCAGCCCAGGTGTAGTTGCCCGCCGTCGAGGGCAGCGTAGGCTGCGGCAAGATGTTGGAGACTTGCTCTCTGAGCTGGGGTACCTGCGGGATGCTACCGGCGTTACGCGCGCAAGGGCTAATGTGACTGTCTCGGACGATGAAGGGCAGTTCATCGATACCCCAATTGATTTCATTCTTCACCGCGTCACAGCCAAGCAGCGGATCAACTACAGGGCATTCAGGGCGGCCCCGCTATGAAGTGTCGGTGGAAGCGATCTTGGAGTCGGCGCGCAGTTGCGAGGCAGAGCTGAGGGCCGCTGTCGGTGCCTAGCGCTAGGGTTGGTCTCCTCTTGTAAGGAAGGGGAGGCATGGCTGCGGTTCGCGTGCTGGCGCGTCGTCTGCAGGACTCGTGGAGCGAGCGCCCCAGGGTCGACTGGCTCGTGTCCATGATCATTGTTGCTGTGCACGTTCTTTTTACTCACGTGGGAGGGCCGGCGAGCTTGCTTCAAGGGCTCGATGCTCAGCAGCGCAGCACTATCTATACAACAACTGCTTCAGTCTCGGCGCTGGTTGGGGGCTTCGGGACTGCGGCAATTGCGTAGTACGTCACGGCGGGTGGAAGCCGCATGCTGCAGCTTCGGCGATATTACGGCGTAAGACTGCGGATTAACTGGTCCGGGGTGTTGAGCAGTATACTTACTGTCTCGGGCTCTTCGCTCGCCTTCTTGATCTGGGATCGTGGTTCGTCGCTTGGTCGTGGTGCTTGGGTATTCGAACTGATTCTGGTCTTCGGTGCACTCAGAGCGGTGCGGCTTGTACGGCTCTTCAGGATGTTGATCGATGTCCCTGACCGTGATG
This sequence comes from Streptomyces profundus, assembly GCF_020740535.1. Taxonomy (NCBI): domain Bacteria; kingdom Bacillati; phylum Actinomycetota; class Actinomycetes; order Kitasatosporales; family Streptomycetaceae; genus Streptomyces; species Streptomyces profundus. The sequence goes on along the minus strand of NZ_CP082362.1, from coordinate 3,047,265 downwards.
CGATTGATCCACCGCGATCACCGCCTGTTGGCATTCCGGAAGATTAGTGAATTCTATGCTGCTATATGTGGAGTAGGCATAGGGAGTAGAGGGCTCTTGTCCTCGTGCGCTGAGTGGCTCGGTTATAGGGCTTCTGCGAAGCGGTAGATCAGCCCCCATCCTGATGTTCTGTAGGTATGTCCCAGTCACCACCCGTGCACGGAGAAGGTTTCGCCTTTGAGGTAGTGGGTGATGCCGAGGGCGTTGTAGGGGACGGTGTGGGGTGGGAGGTTGTCGGCAGGATGCCAGCTGATCCCCGCGCATTTGTGGGGTTCGGCGTTGTTGGGGTGGCCGTGCCAGTGGGGGGTGGCGAGGAACCAGCCGAGGCGGGGTTGGCCCTCGGGGTTGCGGTAGTGCATGGCGTGGACGGTGCGCAGGGCGGCCGGTTCGATCGTGACGCCGATCTCTTCCCGGGCTTCCCGGGCGGCGGCGTCGATGACGTTCTCGCCCGGCTCGACCTTGCCGCTGGGGAGGTTGAGGAGGCCGTCGGCGTAGCCGGTGTTGGCGCGCTCGGCGAGGAGGACGTGGCGGTCCTCGCGCTCCAGGATGATCATGACGTCGATGACGGTGTGGGCGGCCATGGGTCCCTTCCCCGGTGTGGTGCCTGAGGGAGGGACCTTAGCGAGTCCGCCGGTGTCAGTGGGGCGTGAGTTCGCGGAGCGTGAGCTGTTCGGCTATCCACTGGACGCGCGCGGGGGTGTCCAGGCCGGTGGGGAGTTCGACGAGGGGCACGCCGGTCGCGGTGCAGGCGTCGAGGACGGCGTGGTCGGTCTGGTCCTGGAGGGTGAGGACCTTGTCCCGGAAGCGGTCCCCGCCGGCGCGTTGGTCGAACCGGTCGCGGCAGTGGACGACGAGGTCGTAGGCGGTGGGCATCCAGGCCGCGCAGAGGGCTTCCATCGCGGACAGGGTGGCGGCCACGCCGGGTTCGCTGGGGTCGAGGACGAGGTGGGCCAGGGCGAGGACGTTGGCCGGGGTCTTGTCGGTGATCAGCAGGCGGTGGTTGCGGGCTGCGCGTAGCGGGGTGGTGAGTTGGAGGGCGAAGAGGTCGAGTTCGGCGGCGAGGTCGAAGGTGCCCTGGCCGTGGAGGACGACGGCCTCCATGAACGGGCTGGTGCGGGCGGGTTCGCCGGTGCAGGTGACGTTGACGGACCGTTCACGGTAGTGGGCGGTCAGGGCGTGGACGAGGGTGGTCTTGCCGGCGGCCTGGGTTCCCTCGATGGCGATCGCGGTGCAGTCGCGGATGGGCATGGTTCTCCCAGCAGGGTGTGGAAGGTGGGTGAGGTGAGCCAGTCCCAGGCGCCGGCGGTGGTGGCGGCCAGGACGCGGTTGACGTTGAGTCCCTCGGGCGCCCAGTGGCCCAGGCCGGCCGCGTGGGCGGCGACGTAGGCGGTGGACAGGGAGTGGCGAACGTTGAGGACGCTGATCTTCTCCCGGGCGGTCGCGTCCGCGTCGGTGAGCCAGCGACGATGGAGGGCGGTCATCGAGGTGCCACGGAGTTCGGGTTGGGTGACGTCAAGACGGAGTTCGGTGCACACATCGACCAGGCGGCGTGAGGTGCCGGTCAGCAGGTGGCCGGCGTCGAAGCGGGTGTCCAGGTAGCGAGGGTCACCCTCGGCCGGGGCGTTGCGCTGCTTCCAGGAGGCGCGGGCTTGGTCGATGGTGGGCTGGGGCCGGTCGGCGGTGGCGGCGAGGACGGCGAGGTCGGAGCAGAGTTGGTGGCCGGTGATCAGGTCCGCGCTGTTGGTGGCGGTGCGCAGGGCGTTGGCGGCCGAGCGCACCAGGGCCGGCTGTTCGTCGGCATCCTCGACGTAGACGCTGGTGAAGTGGAACGGGACATCCGCGAGGTCGGCCTGGCGAGGGGCCCTTGCGGGGAGGTCGAGCCAGACCACGGAGTAGCAGAAGGGCCGGTTGCCGTTCTTGATCCGGTAGTTCTTGGTCCACTCGACATCGATGGACGCCAACCGCACGGTTCCGGAGGGCTTCCTGGGCGCGCGGGTGGGGGTGGCCAGGTTGCTGGTGGTGATCACGGGCGTCTCTCCAACGGGGGCGATGGTGGGGCCGGCCGCCGTTGTCGGAGGCCGGCCCCACCGCTTGCCCTGGGGACGTTACTGGTTGGGATCGGCCGTGTTCGGTGGGTTGGTCGAAAACACGGCGGGGAGCAGGTGCCACGCCTCGCGTTCGACCGCTTCGGCGGCGTTCAGCAGCGCCTGCCAAACGAGGCGTTCGGTGTGCTGGCCCGCCAGCAGGGCCACGCACAGCGCCTGGCCGAGGACCCCCGCCGCCAACTCCTGCACCAGGCGGGAGGTGGCGGAAAGCCCGGCGGCGAGTTCCTCGAACCGTGCCTGTATCGCTGCCGGTTGCTGGAGGGCGTGCAGGCGCGGCCCGATGTCGATCCCCAGGTCACCGGCGATCGTACTGGCGAGGGAAGTGGTGCCGAGATCGTGGCCGGTGTCCACCAGGGTCGCCAGCCCGCGCTCCCGTTCCGCGCGCCTGGGCCAGGCGTCACCCACTGCGGTGAAGCCCGGCAGGCGTCCAGCGGCCAGCATCCGCACCACGTGCAGGTCGTCCGGGAAGGAGTGCCAGGCCAGCATCTCCGCGTGCCGCCGCCCCTGAACGAGAACGCCATCGGTCAGCCGCAGCAACTCCTGTGCGTCGTCGGAATGTTCGATGACCGCGAGGCGGAAGCCGAAGTGCAGGGTCGCCGCCTCGACGTGCCGGCGCTGGGTGCGCTTGACGGGCAGGAAGACGGCCGCCGCACTGACCGGCACGGTGTCCTGTCCGTCGTCGGCGAAGTGCATCGCCATGCCCGTCAACAGCCGCACGTTCCTGGGGAAGGTGCGCTTGTCCGCGCCGAAGGGGGTGTCGGGCCAGGCCAGGTTCGAGATCCGCAGCACCGTCAGCCTCGCGCGGCCGGGGTGTGGGCGGCGGTGCGGATGGAGCGGCCGAGGTACTTGGCGAAGTGGTTCTCCTTGAACCGGTACCGCTGCCAGATCGCGCTGATCGGCTCCTGGAGCACGTTGCCCAGCGGCTCCCACAGGTCCGGCGCGTCGTAGACCGGCCAGGCCCGCGCCACGCCGTTGGGCTCGATGACGATCATGTGACCCTCGTTGCTCGGCGTCCACGTCGTCATCCGTAACGCCGGACGCCACTGGTGCACGGTGCGCAACTCCGACAACCGGGAGAACGTCTCTGCGGCCTCCTGGTCGGAGATGAACTCGTTCTCGTCCAGGTCCAGCGCGTTGCCCTTGCGTAGCGGCATGATCAGCTTGACCTTGCCGGCGTCCAACACGTCGGCGATCTGGCAGGTGAACGGCAGAGCGGGGAGCGTGGATCGGTAGACCACGGCCGAGAGGGATAGCGGGATGCCGGCGTCCATCAGGGCTCGGACTCCGCGCATCACCTGGTCGTAGTCGCCCCGCACGCGGTTCGTGGTCGCCCTGGGCCCTTCCAACCCGACGTTGGCGAAGGCGATCTTCCCCGCGATGTGCCGGGCGTGCTGCAACCCGTGGGTGGCGTTCGTCGGCACCGCCAGGATGTGGTCCTGGTGGTACATGTCCACGATCTCGCCGAAGTCCCGCCGCATCAACGGCTCCCCGCCGGAGAGGAACACCCGCGCCACGCCGGTGAGGTTGCGACGCATCACGTCGAGCTGCTCCAACGTCGGGTCGGGCAACTGGAGGATCTCCGAGCAGAACGAGCAGTCGAAGTTGCACCGCTTGGTGACCTGGAGGATCACAGACAGCGGAGCGCTCGCGGCAGCGGCCAACGAGGCGGTGTCCACGCCGGTGTCGGCGGCGAAGTGGTGGCCGTCGTTGGCGAACGCCACGCCGCCACCGACAGGCCGCGAGGCCGGGCTGGGCACGGCGGGGATACCAAGGTGCGTCATGTTCGTCTCTCCCATGGGTTGGATTTGGGACCACAACATGCGGGGGGGCACGAGGGTGAGCCGGGGAGGGGACTGCCTGAGTGCGGAAATCAGGTCAATGCCGCGAGTTCCGCGTCGAGATCCACGACGGTGCAACGCTTGAGTTCCACGACCAGTTGGGAGGCCAGGAACCATTCCGTGACCGGGTGGCCGTAGGGCAGGTATTCGTCTACGTGCGGCTTGAGCTGGGCATTCGGCGTGGGCGTGAAGAGGGTGCCGAAGACGCCCCAGATCTTCGGGCGGCGGGAGCGGACTCCGACCGGGTGGGTGAGGTGGGGGCAGTAGCGGGTGGCCAGGACGGCGCAGCGGACGCAGACCGGAGGCTTGGTGACCTTCGCCCCCTCGTAGAGGTCCGAGCCGTCGTGGTTCATCAGGAAGAGCCAGCCGTCCTGGGTGTGGCTTGCGCTCTCGCCGCAGACCTGGCACAACCGTTCGGCCTGGGCGCGGCGTTGGCGTGCCGGGTGCATCGCGGGGAAGTCCGGACGGCCGTCGCCGGGCGCTGCCTGGACGCGGGCCCACAGCACGCCGAACGCGTCACGGTCGGCCGGCGTCTCGTCGAGGTACCAGACGCCGGCTACGTCCGGGCGCATCGTCACCCGTCGTCCGTAGGGGCCTTCGCCGCTCCAGTGCGCGGCGTAGGGCACCGGGAGACGGCGCGGCCCCCAGGTCATCACGGCTTCGGGAACGAGAACATCGGGCACGGCGGTCAACTTTCCGGACGGCGGTCGAGTGGGTGGGGTTGCGGTGTGTCGCGGTCGGCCTGGCCGATGCGCCGCACCAGCGCGACGGTGAAGGCACACCCCGGAAGGAGGGGTGCCAGCAGCGCGAGCAGGGCGGCGCACAGCGCAAGCGTCATCAGGCGGGCTGGTCCGTGGTGTCCGGCTCCGGCCACGCCGGTCGGTCGCCGTTGACCAGGACAGGGACGCGCTCACCGCGCGCCAGGGCGAGCAGGGCGTTCTGCACCACGGGCGGGGACTCCAGCAACTCCCGCATGGGGCGCCAGCCAGCACCGTCCGCGAGGGTGCCCGCGTCGCAGGGCGGGGTGTCCGCCTGACCGCCGTCAAGGACGTAGTCCAGCGCGATCGGGAGCCCGGACGGGCCGTGCTCCAGGGTGATGGCTAACGCGTGCGTGGCCTCCTGGTAGTAGCCGGTCTGCGAGACGCTCAGATGCCGCGCGGTCCGTACCGGGCAGTCGCCCGGCGGCACCGTGCCACTCGGCAATTGCCAGCCGCCCTCGATGTGCGGGTCTCGGACCATCAGCACGTGGTTGTCGCGCGTGGTGGCGAGCAGGGTCACCCGGACGGTCAACGGACGGGTGATGCGCGGGAGTTCGGGGGACGGGGCCGACGGGCTGTCGGTGGCGGTCTGCGGCATGGGGACACTCCGGGTTCGCAACGGGAGGGGTTCGGGGGTGGGCTGGGGCCGTTCCCCCGAGCGGGAGAGATCTCGGACCGGCCCGGGGGAACGGCGGGGTGTCGCCCGCACCCACCGCGAGAGGCGGGACGCCCGGGGCGGGCGACGGTCCGCCCGACGTGGGCAGTTCTCCGGGACTGGGAGCCGGAGAACACGCCAGGCCGTCGGGCGGAGTCTGTGGGGGAGCGCCGTCAGGCGTCCGGGGCCGCCGTCGCCTGGTCGGGGACGGCCGTGGTGGTCTCGGCGGCGTAGCCGATGAAGGCCAGGCCGAAGACGTTCAGGAAGATCAGCGCAAGGCCAGCGAAGTGGCCGTCGATCGTGGGAACGCGCTGGCGGCGATGGCGGCCGTTCACCGGGCCATCCCCGCGAGGTGACTGTGGACGCGGCTGCGCAAGTCGTTGGCCCTGGCGAGCAGTTTCTCGGTGGTCAGGGCCTGATCGCTCGTCGCTTCCTCGGCTGGGGAGATCGAGGGCTGGCGGCCTTCGGGGTTCGGGTCGGGTGCGTGTTGTGGGGATGGGGGCATGGGTCGACTCCGTTGCTGCGTGGGCGGGTTCCTTCGTTCGGGCGGCGCCGTGGGGCGGGTCGTCCGCCTCGGCTGCTCGGGTTCGGGTTCGAAGGTAGAGCGGCCGTCGCTCAGGCCCCAAGGAGATTGCGCGAGTTTGCGGCAAGCTGATTGACGGTCTCGAACACCGAGCCGACCATCGTCGTGTCGCGCAAAACTCTGCAAGGCAGCAGACAGGGGAACGACCATGAAGCTACGGTTCCTTGGTAAGAACTCCACGATCGGGGACTGCCCGACCCTGTACGCCACCGACCGTGACACCTACCTCGTCCAGGGCTGGAGGATCTTCGCGAACGACCTGCTGATGCGGCTCGATCTCCAGGAGGGAGAGACCGCTGTGGAGGTGCCCACCGAGTTGTTCGAGCACCTCACCGAGGACGGCCTGCCAGCCGGGGAGATCAAGCGGGTGGCGGACCCGATCATGATCCTGACGCCGGGCGGTACCTTCGTCGTCCAGGGGCGTGAGGTGACCGACCCCCACGCCCTGGCCCAGATGGACATCCCGGACTACGAGACCGTGGTCGAGGTCCCCAGGACCGCGATCACCGCCCTACTGGAGGAGCCACGTGGAGCTGATCTCCAGCGCCGAGCGCAACCAGCTCTTTGAGAGCTTCGAGCGGGACGCGTTCCACCTGGAGCTGCGGGACGACTACTCCGTTCCCGACGAGGACAGCCCGTTCACCAGCTGGCTGCGCGGCGAGAACGTCGACTACTCCTACATGGCGCCCTGGACGCGGCTGATACGACGCGTCACGAGCGAGGGGCGCACGGTTCGGCGAGTGCGCGTGGTCACCGAGCCGCCCAGCCCCTACATCCGCTGGGAACACGCCACCACCCACCTCAACGAGGAGGCAGGCGAGGACATTCGCTGGCTGCCCCGGCACCTCCTGCCCGCCGATGCCGCCCTCCCCGTGGGAGGCAACGACTGGTGGCTGTTCGACGACCGTCTCCTCGCCGTCGGTCACTTCGATAACGACGGCCGGGTCCTCGGCTCGGAGTTGGTGGATGCCCCGGAGACCGTGGCCGCCTGCGTCCGCCTGCGGGACCGGCTCTGGGCCGCAGCCGTTCCGCACCGCGACTACCACCTGTCCTGAACCGCCCGTGACCACCCAGGTAGAAGAGGCACTTCAGGCGCTCGGCGCCCGGCTGCGCGGCTTCCGCAAGGACGCCGGATTCACCAGCGGCCGGGCGTTCGCGCGCGCCACCTCCTGGCAGGAGTCGAAGGTCTCGCGGATCGAGAACGGCAGGCAGCGGCCCAGCGAGGACGACATCCGGATCTGGTGCCAGGCCACCGGACAGAACGACCAACTCGGCGACCTGATCGCGATCGTTCGCCACGTGGACGAACTCTGGCTCGACCTGCGCAGGTTGCTGCGCACCGGCGCCGAACAGCGACAGCAACAAGCGATTCCCGTCTATGGCAAGACCAGGGTGTTCCGCATCTGGCACCCCACGGTCATCTGGGGAACGATCCAGACCTCCGAGTACGCTGCGGCGGTCTTCGACCAGGTCGTCGGCTTCTACGAGGTACCGGACGACGCCGAGGCAGCCGTCGCCAAACGGCTGGAACGCCAGCGCTACCTGTACCGGGGCGAGAAGATCTTCAACGTCCTCCTCGGCGAACAGGCCCTCTACACCAACTTCGGCGGCCCCGACACGATGAAGGGCCAACTCGACCGGCTCCTGGCCGTGATGCGACTGCCCCGCCTCAGCCTCGGCATCATCCCCAGGTCGGCACCGGTCGCCATCTGGCCGGGCAACTCCTTCTCGATGTTCGACGACCGACTGGTCCTCGTCGAGACCTACTCGGCCGAGCTGTCCGTCACCCAGCCCCGCGAGATCGAGATGTACACCAAGGCGTTCGCCCTGCTCCAGCAGTCGGCCGTCTACGGCACCGCCGTCCGCGAACTCGTCCTTCGGGCGAGCCACCACTACGACCAACTGCCGACCGACTAGAAGGACCCCGTGAAGTCCGTGAACTCCGCAACACAGCCACTGATTTGGCGCACCAGCACCTACACGAAGTCCGACAGCTGCGTCGAGGTGGCCGACAACGACCCCGAGCGGGTGAGGGTGCGAGACACCAAGGCGCGCGGGAAGGGAACGGTGACCGCTCGGCGGGACGCCTGGGGCGTGTTCGTCGAGTACGCGAAGCGGACTCCGGGCGCGGGGAGTTGAGGCTCGGACGGGCTTAGCGGTGGCGTCGTGCCTGTCGAGGCGCGGCGGTGGGATGCGGGCGGGTGGACGTTGCGGAGGCGGTCAGGCGTTGGATGCGCCAGATCAGAAGGCGTGCGGGGGCGTGCGCGTTGTCTAGGGGGCGCTGGTGGGTGGCCTGCCGCAGGAGACGGTCAAGTTCGTGGCCGGCGGCTTCGGCGGTGGAAAGCGCGGCGCTGAGGTGCGGGAACGCGGGATCGTCGATGATCTGCTGGGCGTGAGCCGGGAGGGTGCGGCGGAGGTAGTGGAGGTGCCGGGCGTGCGTGTCGGCTTGGGGCCACGGGTGGTGCGCGACGCCCAGGGGAGGCGCTTCGGTGGCCTGGCGGTAGGCGGCGTGGAGATGAACGAGGGTCTGGTGCGCGGCGGCGGCCTGCTGGTCGTGCCGGCGTGACCGGTGCCAGTGGTGGGCCGCGATGACGGCGATGATGAGTGCGTCGACGAGCATGGCGAAGGTTGCGTCGCCCCGAGGCGGGGGCGGTTGGCGCAGCAAGGCGCGGATGGTTGTGCGCAGGGCGCGAGCCTGGTCGTGCTGGGCCCTGATGCGGGAGCGCGTGGCGCGTTCGAAGGCCGCTGCGGCGGACTGGAGTTGGGCCCGAAGGATGGGCGGAGCCAGGAGGGGCAGCAGGTCGAGGGTCTCGCCGAGGGCGTTGATGTGGGCTTGGGCTGCCGGATCGGGGGCGTGGTGGAGATGGTGCGGGATGCCTTCGATGGCGTCGGCTGTGCGGTGCCAGGAGGCCGGGGCGTGGAATGACGCTGCGGGGAGGCGTTGGCGGATGCGGGGCCAGGAGAGGTCCTCGGCGAGGGTGGAACCGGCGTACCAGACGGGTTCGCCGGCAGCATTGGTGTCGCCTCGCAGCGCGGCCTTGTAGCCACGAATGTCGCCCGAGGGCAGGCGATGGAGTTCGACGAGGACATCGGGGGTGTGGGCCAGCAGCGCGAGGAACTCCTCGGGGCTGCTGGCCGCGGCGACGGCCGTGCGAATGAGGGTGCGGAGGCACTCGCGGGCGGTGCCCGTGTGGCCCGCGCGGTGGGCCTTCTCGCGTTCGGCACGAGTGGGACGCGAGGCGGCGGTGCGGTCGCCACGTGGGACGCGCCGCAGCGCGTAGTCGATCTCGATCCGGGCGAGTTCACGGTCGGCGGTGAGGTAGTCGTTCCAGTGCCGGGCCGGCCGCAGGTCGCCGCGCACGGTCGTGGCCGCGATGTGGATGTGGTCGTCGGCGTGGCGGACGGCAACCCAGCGGCAGCCGTCCGGATCACCTTCGGGAGCGATGCCGGTGACGGCCACGACGCGGCGTGCGATGTCAGCCCACTCGGCGTCGGTGAGGTGGTGGTCCTGTGGCGCGGCACGGATCGAGCAGTGCCACACGTGGCGGCTCGGAGCCCGCTGTCCGGCCTGGTGAACGCGCAGGTCGAGGGCGTTGACCAGCTGCTTCCTTACGGCGGTGGCAGTGGCGCTGTTGGTGCGGCCCGGATCGGGGGCGAAGCCCTCCCAGGAGGCGACCAGGTGCGGGTCGGTGTGTTCGTTGGCCCGCCCAGGGCCGTACAGGTAGGCGATCAGCTTCCCCGTGTTGCCGCCACGGGTGATCTTCGCGATCACGAGGCCGTCGGCCTTCCGGTCGCGGTGCGGTGCGCGGCCGAATCGAGCGCCGCGATCGTGGAGTGGACGGTCTCCAGGAGACGCTGGGCGCGGGAGAGGACGACCGCGTCCACAGGCTGGGGATCGGCCTGGGAGTTCAACGCGCGGGCGATCTGGTTGACATTGCCCCCAAGCCGTGCGACCTGCCCGCGCAACGCGGCCAACTCGTCGATCAGGTCATCCACCGCCGTGCGCTGCCCCGGCAGCGCCAACTCGCCGTCCAGATAGGCCATCACCGCCGCGCCCACCAGATGGGCACCCGCGATGTTCAACGACCGGGCCCGCGCCAGGATCGCCTGCTTCTCCGCCACGCTGTACCGGACATCCACCCGTTCCGCCCGCCGCACGGGCTCACGCCGGCGACGCCGAGCGACCCGCCGCAGCGCCGCCTCCTCCGCGGCACGCCGCGACAGACTCGCCCCCTCCCCCTCGGGCGCCCCCCGGCGCCCGCCCTCCTCCGCCACCCCCGGGGCGGAGGACTCCCCGTTGGACCGGCCCTTGGACGGTCCAACGGGATACCTTGCTCCGCCGTCGGTGGTGGCGGGTGGGCGTTGGTGGTGTGCGGCCATGGTCAGTTTCCTGAGGTGGGGCGGGTGGTGTGGAGGTGGTGGAGGGCTTCCTTGATGCGTTGGTTGCCGGCAGAAAGGCCGGCGGCCTCGATGGCGGTGCGGGCCATGGCGCGGGTGATGTGGTCGGTGTGGGGGTGGGCGGCGGCGATGGTGGTGGCGAGGTGGGGGATGGAGGCGTCGGCGCGGCGGCCTGGGCGGCGGGGCCGGTTCGTTTCGGCCGGGGCCGGCCGAGTGGGGGGTGTCGGTTGGCCGGTTGGGGATGGGCCGGCCGGTTCGGCCGGAATGGAGGGTGATGCGGCGGGTGGGTGGCTGTGGCGGTTGATGAGGATGTGAAGGTGGGTCGCGCCGGCGAGGGCGAGGGGCGCGATGGCGGAGAGGATGGCGACGGTGGTGTCGTCGAGGCGGAGGGTGGTGGTGCCGGGTTGGTTGAGGTTGATGGCGTGTCGGCAGTTGGCCCAGATGCTGGCGGTGGTGGCGGCGATGAACAGCGTCCAGCCGTAGAGGCGGGGGCGGACGGGCGCGGTGCGTAGGACGAGGAGGGCGCGGACGCCGTAGGCGATGAAGCCGTCGATCACGATGGGGAAGAGGTAGGTCAACGGCGGTCGGATGTGGGCGGCCAGCGCCATCTGAACGAGGGCGTCGTAGGAGAGGGCGCACCCGACGAGGCCGAGGCCGATGATGGCGTAGCGGTCCCGGCGGGTGGCGGTGGGTGTGTTGGCGTTCATGGGTCCTCGGGGTGGTGCGTGGGGTGCCGTCTTGGCCGTCTTGCCGTTGCTCTCGCAGGTCAGGGTGGGTACGGCCGTGGCGGGTTGTGGTGCCCGGGACGGATGGGTATCCGTCTCAGGACGGGGTGCCGTCCCGTCGACTCCCCGTCTGAGCTGGGCTTTTGGGGTGGGGACGGCTGGGACGGCAGAAGACGGGTGCCTGGCGGGTGGCTGGTCCGCTTGGCCCGGGTTCAGGTGGTAGGCGCGGTCGCGTCGAGGGGGTGGATGGTGGGGCAGTAGCGGCGCCAGGCGTCGGTGAACTTGGCGCGGGTGTAGCCCTTGCGCTGGGTGTGGTCGGGCATCCGGACGTTGCCGGAGCGAATGTCGTAGTCGCGCAGCAGCCTGGCGAGGGCGCGGGCGGTGAGGCCGGTGCGGGTGTGCTCGCCCCAGGGCGCCTCGGGGTCGCTGTTGAGGGCGAAGAGGAGTTGGTCGGTGCTGAGGCAGTCGGGGTCGCCGGCGGCGGCGAAGACGCGGCGGACGTCGGCCAACAGGCGGGCGTTGTCGGGGTGATCCGCTTCGGCGCGTGCCTCGTCGGCGACCATCCGCGCGCAGGCGGCGCGGGCGCGGGCCGGCCAGGGGCCGCCGGCGAGGTCGGCGACGATGATCAGAGGTTCCCAGGTGTCGGCGGCGCGGTCCTCGACTGGCATCTGGGGTTCCAGGCGCAGGGCGTGGGCGGTCAACGGGTGCGCCCAAGCGGCGACCCGGTCGCGGATGGCGCGCAGGCGGGGGCTGTCTCGCTTGGTGCGGTAGGGACTGACGCGTTCGCCGTCGGCGCGGCGGCGCATCCGGATCACGATCGACCGGTCCATGACCGTGTCGGGCAGCTCGCCGATGCCGGCGAGCGCGGCCATCGCGAAGGTGGGGAAGTGGTGCGGGGTGTGATCGTTGCCGATCACGCGCAGCACGTAACGGCCGCGTTGGTGACCGGCGTTGAGCAGACCGCGCATCTCTTCGTTCTTCTCGGCCACCCTGGGGGTGCCGAAGAGGGTGTCGGCCTCGTCCACCAGGAGCGTGGGTGGTTCCTCGGTGATGGAACGGAAGACGGCGGCCGGTGTGGAGTTGACGGTGATGACCGGGGCGTGGACGGTCTCGGTCAGCACGTCCAGCAGCCGGGACTTGCCACAGCGCTTCGCCGGGCCGACGACGGCCAGGCGTGGCGCGTGCTGCCACGCGGCCTGGAGGTGGGTGGCGGCGACCCACAGTGCGGTGGCGTCCAGGGCGTGGTGGTGGGGTGGGATGACGAAGCGGGCGATGGCGTCGCGGAGTTCGTCCAGGAGGGCGGCACCCGGCGACGGCGGGGCGTCGTGCTGGGTTGGTTGGGCGGTATTCTCGGTCATGGAAGATCCTCGCTCGGCGGTTTCGGGAGGCAACCCGATGCGCCGTGGGTGACTGTCCTGGGATGGGCGGTTGAAGGTATTCCGGCTTCAGGCCCCCGGTGTTCGTAGCACCGGGGGCTTTCTGCACGGGCATTACTACCCCCAAAACCACTGCACCGCCAAACAGTTGCGATGGGCCATGCTGGGAGGCGACCCGGAACAGCTTGGAATAACCGCATTCGACCCTGCCGTCGGCGCTCTTTCTTGGAGCGGCCGTGAAACGGATGCTAGATTCCGACGCCCCCTGAGACGAAGGGCGTTGACCCACCATGCACCCCGCCTCTCTTTCCTCGCGGACCGTGAGCCGAAGAGCGCTAGCCGGCGACCACGTTCTTGCCTGACCTGCGGGCACGCCCGCACGCCCGCTCGGCCACGGTGCTACGAACACCGTGAGCCGACACGGCTTGACGCCAACCGATACCCGCCCATCCCGCATCTGCCACTTCAGCGGTCGGCTTTACCTTGCGCCCGCTGAGAGGAGACCCATGACTTCTTGCCGCACCACATCCATGCCTTTTTCACGTTCCTTCGCTGAGGAGGTGGTGTCGCGTGGCTGAGCGAATGCTGAACGTCGCCCAGGCCGCCGAGATGCTCGGCACCACCGAGCGTTTCCCGCGCCGGCTGATAGCCGAGCGCCGCATCAGGTTCGTCCGAGTCGGGCGCCATGTGCGCATTCCGGAGAGTGCGTTGAGCGATTTCATCGCGCACCACACCGTTGAACCGATTCGCCGCCCGGAGCGATTCCGGTACCGGAGGGCCGCCTGATGCCGGGCCGCAAGCCGCGTAAGCGGCGCTTCGGCAGTGTGCGGAAGCTCCCCTCCGGCCGCTTCCAGGCGCGGTACACCGCACCAGACGGGTTGATCCGCAAGGCGCCTGACACCTTCCCGAGCAAGACGGACGCCGACCTCTGGCTGTCCGAGACCGAGGTGGATATCGCCCGGGGCGCCTGGACCGATCCGCACGCGGGTGAGGTCCCCTTCGGCGAGTTCGCGACGCGCTGGGTCGGCGAACGCGGCCTCGCCGCCACATCCGCCGAGCTGTATCGGCGTTTGCTGCGCGTCCATCTCCTGCCGACGTTCGCGGAGGTGCTCGTGAACGAGATCACTCCGGCAGCCGTGCGTACCTGGCGTGCGGCGCGTTTGGAGACGACCGGCGCCACGACGGTAGCCAAGGCGTACCGGCTGCTGAAGGCCATCATGGAGACAGCTGTCGAGGACGACATGATTCGGCGCAATCCGTGCCGCATCAAGGGCGCAGGCCAGGAGTCAGCGGCGGAACGGCCGATCGCCACCGTCGACCAGGTCCTCGACCTCGCCGACCACGTTGGGCCCCGCTGGCGCCTGATGGTCCTGCTGGCCGCCTTCGCCTCCCTTCGCCCCGAGGAACTGGCGGAACTCCGACGCGGCGACGTCGACGTGGAGCAGGGTGTGGTGCGGGTCCGGCGGGCGGCGCCCGAGCTGACGACGGGGCGTCGGGTGGTCGGCGACCTCAAGTCGCGAGCGGGACGGCGGGAGATCGTGTTGCCGAGCTTTGTCCACCTCGACGTCCGTCGCCACCTGGAGTGGTTCGCGCAGAAGGAAGACGACGGCCTGCTCTTCGTCGGCGAGCGCGGGGCGCCGTTTCGCCGCTCGACGTTCGGCCGCCGCTGGCGACGAGCGCGGGCCGGCGTCGGCCTGCCTGAAAGCTTCCGCTTCTACGACCTGCGGCACACCGGCAACACTCTCGCCGCCGACACCGGTGCCAAGCTCAAGGACCTGATGGTTCGCGCCGGCCAGTCCTCCACTCGGGCGCAGCTCTTCTATCAGCACTCCACCGAACGCCATCAGCGGAAGATCGCCGACGGTATTGACGCCGAGGTCCGCAGGCGCTCCGACGGGCGCACCTGACCAGGCGTGGATGTGGGGTGATCCGGGATGCGGTCCGTGGGGCCGCATCCCTGATTCGCGTCCCGACGGACGGGCGATTGCTGCACGATGAAGGGGTGACGTACTGGGTGACGGTGGAAGTGGGGACCCCCGAGGGGGTCGTGGGGCTTGATGAGCTCCAGCGGGAGGGTGCGGCATCGCTGCTGGCCAAGGGGCTGGAGTCGGTGGAGGCGATCGACGGACCCGACGGGGTCGAGGTGGAGGTTGCCGACTGCTTCGTGGGCGCACACCCGGAGGGTGTGCTCCTCGGGGTGTCCGTGGACGCGCCTGCCCTGGAGTTCGCGGAGGACGCCGTGCGGGCGGTTGTGACTGACCTGTTGGAGCAGAACGAGCCGCTGGCCGAGTGGCAGATCTCCAAGTGCGCGGTCGACCTGCATCCCGAACTCGCTCAGCGGAGCCTGGAGGCGGCGGGTGGAGAGGACGCTCCGCCCGCTGACCCGAAGGAGCGGGCGCGGCGCCACGCGGAGGCCCGTAAGCCGGTCCATACTCCCCAGCTTGACCCGGCGGAGATCGAAGCGATGCGCGGCAAGATCTGTGGACTCGCTCCCCGTCTGAAGGCGTTTCCCGTGGAGTGCTTCGGTTACTCCGACGATGAGGAGGAGCGGATCGTCAGCCGGGATGACGCCGAACTGGCCGCGGGCGCCTTGGTGTACGCCTCGGAGATCCTGGTGGATGAGCTGTTCCAGGATGTGGTGATGCTGCATGAGGAGAGCGGGACCAGCGTCGCGGACAGCGACGGCGTGTTCATGGTGCTGGAGCAGCTGCCCCCGGCGTACGCCCACCTGTACACGGCGCTGTTCGCCAAGCGGCTCACCGTTGCTGCCGTGTCGATGATCGAGAAGTTCACGCGCACCGACCACGCCGAGCTGAGCTGTGTCGCGGAGGAACTGCTGCTGCGGCTGCTGCTCGACGAGGCACTTGTCGTGGTGGACATCAACGGCCTGCTGAGCGAGGAGATCAAGGTCGCCTGGGAGTGCTTCGCCAATCAGGTGTATGAGGACACGGACCACGAGTGGCTGTATCAGCCGGCGATGGACGGAATCGACGAGGAACCCAGCCTGGCCCATCTGGGTACCGCCCCGATGGGAGTGAAGGACTGGTTCACTCCATTCGACGACCGGGGCTATGTGCATCCGTTCGCCGCTGCGGAGGCTGATGGCGACGCGACGTGAGGGCGTTCTCCGGTGTCCCGCTCTGGCACGGATCTGGCACGGCCTCTGGAGTGGTGCGGCCAGGAGGGGTCTTCCTGATGCTCGGGACGCTGGGCACCCGGCGTTGTCCGGGTATGTCTCTGTGTATACCGCTATGCGGCGCGGGCGAATGTGGTACACGTCATGCAACATGCGTCTCGCGAAATGGATATCAGCGGTGTCCGACGGTCACGCACGAGCCATAAGTGTGGCTACCCGGGCGCCCAGGAGCTTCATTTGGCACGGATCTGGCACGCGGCCCCATGCCGGCCTCGCTCAGCAAACAACCCCCAGGTCGCTGACCTGGGGGTTTGAGATGGAGCGGGCGACGAGAATCGAACTCGCGCTCTGAGCTTGGGAAGCTCATGTTCTACCATTAAACTACGCCCGCTTGAGCGGCTTGAGGGCCGTTCGTGGGGTACAGGTTACCTCATCTCCTCGGGGGGTGGGGTGTCGGAGTGCCGGCGTGGGGGTGTCGGTGTGGTCGCTTAGAGTGGTCTTCGTTGTCAAGAGGCAGGGGAGAAGGCCACGTTGTCTGGTGTCGGCGCCGTTACCGTTGTTCGTTGTGTTGAGGGGCATGTGTTCAGCGCCGCTCGGTTTCCGATGCGGCAGTTGGGGAGCGACCGGATCGGGCCTGGGCGGTTGGTGAGGTGTCCGCGGTGTGCGCGGTTGCGGAGTGTGGTGCCCGTGCGGAGGTCAGATCTCGGTGCGGTGGAAGTTGAGGTATGAGCGCGAGGGGGTGGGCCCGCGTTGGCCCTGGTAGCGGGAGCCTGTCGCGCCGGAGCCGTAGGGGCGCTCGGCCGGTGACGTCAGCTGGAAGACGCAGAGTTGGCCGATCTTCATTCCGGGCCAGAGCTTGATCGGCAGGGTGGCCACATTGGACAGCTCCAGCGTGACATGGCCGGAGAAGCCCGGGTCGATGAAGCCCGCAGTGGAGTGGGTGAGCAGGCCGAGGCGGCCGAGGGAGCTCTTGCCCTCCAGCCGGGAGGCGAGGTTCTCCGGGAGGGTGATCATCTCGTAGGTGGAGGCCAGGACGAACTCGCCCGGGTGGAGGATGAAGGGCTCGTCGCCCTTGGGCTCGATCATCCTCGTCAGGTCCGGCTGTTCCACCGACGGGTCGATATGCGGGTAGCGGTGGTTCTCGAACACCCGGAAGTAGCGGTCGAGTCGGACGTCGATGCTGGAGGGTTGGATCATCGTCGGTTCGAATGGCTCGATCCGCACGCGGCCAGCATCGATTTCGGCCCGGATGTCCTTGTCTGACAGAAGCACCCCCCGAGGTTACCGGAGGGGTTGGTGGGTCAGAGGGTGCCCAGCTTGATCAGCATGAGCAGGCCCAGGAGTTGGATGCTGGAGGCGCCGAGGGCCCGGGGCCAGGCGATCTCGTGGGATCGGCTGACCATCATGGTGAACAGCAGCCCCGCGTAGAGCCAGGTGGCCCAGCCGAGGACCTGGACGATGGGGTCGCCGCCGCCCAGGAAGAGGGCCAGCGCCAGCCGCGGGATGTCCGTCAGCGTCATGATCAGCATGGCCAGACCGGCCGTCGGGGCCCACAGCCCGTTGCCGCCGAGTTGGCGCGCCAGGTTGTGGGTCACGGTGCTGAGGACCAGCGCGCCCAGCACCATCGCCACGCCGGTGAAGAGCAGGTAGGGGATCAGGCTGGAGATGGTGGT
This sequence comes from Streptomyces profundus, assembly GCF_020740535.1. Classification (NCBI taxonomy): domain Bacteria; kingdom Bacillati; phylum Actinomycetota; class Actinomycetes; order Kitasatosporales; family Streptomycetaceae; genus Streptomyces; species Streptomyces profundus. Next base: position 3,029,979 of record NZ_CP082362.1, on the reverse strand, counting down.
GTCGAGGATGGTGTCGCGGGAGTCGTCGAGCCCGAAGACCGCGATCAGTCCGTAGAGGAAGCTGACGATCAGTGCGGGCCACCACATCGGGTAGTCGCGCATCGTCCAGAAGGTGCCGCTGGGGCGGAAGACGATGCCCAGCAGCAGTTGACGCCAGGGCAGCGGGTCGGCGGGCGGGGGCCCGGGCGGAGCGCCGTCGCCGTAACCGCCGTCGGCGTACCCGTCGTTGCCGCCCTCGCCGGGCCCGTCGTCGCCGTAGCCGCCGTACCCCTGCCGGCCGTACCCGTCGTCCTGGTACGCGCCGTCGCCGTAGTCGCCGTGACGGTAACCGTCCGGCGGGTACGGGCCGTTGCCCGGCGGTGCGCCTCCGTACGGGCCAGGCCCGGGATATGACTGTCCGTCATATCCCGGCTGGGGGCCCTGACCCTGTGGGTAGGGGTGGGAGCCCTGTGGGTACTGGTTGTCGCGCTTCCTTCGGAATCCGGCCACGCCTAGAACGTACCTTCTTCCGGAGCCACCGGCGCCCCCGGTCTCCGGGATGGCCGGCCGCCGGTCGGCCGGCGTCAACTTCCGGTCGGCTGCGACTCCGGCGAAGGCGAGGACGGTGGCGAGGACGGCGGCGAGGACGAGGGGGAAGGCGACGGCGACGGCTCGGCGGCCCCGTCGGCGCTCGGGGTCCGCACGGAGTCCAGCAGCAGCTGGGCCACGTCCACCACCCGCAGCTCCTCCTTGGCCTGCTGGTCGTTCTTCTTGCCGTTGACGGAGTCGCTGAGCATCACCAGGCAGAACGGGCAGGCGGTGGAGATGATGTCCGGGTCCAGGGCGAGGGCCTCGTCCACGCGTTCGTCGTTGACGCGCTTCCCGATGCGCTCCTCCATCCACATCCGGGCGCCGCCGGCGCCGCAGCAGAAGCCCCGCTCCTTGTGGCGGTGCATCTCCTCGTTGCGCAGCCCCGGGACCCTGCCGATGATCTCGCGCGGCGGGGTGTAGACCTTGTTGTGCCGGCCCAGGTAGCACGGGTCGTGGTACGTGATCAGGCCGTCCACCGGGGTGACCGGGACCAGCTTGTTCTCGTCCACCAGGTGTTGCAGCAGCTGGGTGTGGTGGATGACCTCGAACTCGCCGCCCAGCTGCGGGTACTCGTTGGCGATGGTGTTGAAGCAGTGCGGGCAGGTGGCGACGATCTTCCGCGCCTTGGCCGCCTTGAGCGACTCGACGTTCTGCTCGCCCAGCTGCTGGAAGAGGAACTCGTTGCCAAGGCGGCGCGGGGAGTCCCCCGTGCAGGCCTCGTCGCCGCCCATGATGGCGAACTTCACGCCGGCGATGTGCAGCAGCTCGGCGAACGCCTTGGTGGTCTTCTTGGCGCGGTCCTCCAGGGCGCCGGCGCAGCCGACCCAGTAGAGGTACTCGACCTCGGTGAGGTCCTCGACGTCCTTGCCGACGACCGGGACCTCGAAGTCGACCTCCTTGGTCCACTCCAGGCGCTTCTTCTTGGCCATGCCCCAGGGGTTGCCCTTGCGCTCCAGGTTCTTGAGCATGGTGCCGGCCTCGCTGGGGAACGCCGACTCGATCATCACCTGGTAGCGGCGCATGTCCACGATGTGGTCGATGTGCTCGATGTCCACCGGGCACTGCTCGACGCAGGCGCCGCAGGTGGTGCAGGACCAGAGCACGTCCGGGTCGATCACGCCGTGCTGCTCGGCGGTGCCGATCAGCGGGCGTTCGTTCTCGGCCACGGCGGGCACGCCGTCGTCGGTGGTGGTGGCCACGGGGTCGGGGGCGGCGCCGGGCAGCAGGTAGGGGGCCTTGGCGTGCGCGTGGTCGCGCAGCGACATGATCAACAGCTTGGGGGAGAGCGGCTTCCCGGTGTTCCAGGCGGGGCACTGGGACTGGCAGCGCCCGCACTCCGTGCAGGTGGAGAAGTCCAGCAGGCCCTTCCAGGAGAAGTGCTCCACCTGGGAGACGCCGAACTGGGTGTCCTCGCCGCCCTCGTCGTCGAAGACCGTCTCGAAGTCGATGGGCTTGCCGGCCGACGTCATGGGCAGCAGCGCGCCGAGCGCGGGGGCGCCCTCGGCGTCGCGCTTGAACCAGATGTTGGGGAAGGCGAGGAAGCGGTGCCAGGCGACGCCCATGGCGGTGTTGAGGCCGATGGTGATCGCCCAGGTCATGCTGACGCCGATCTTGATCAGCGCGACCAGGTAGACGATGTTCTGGAGCGCGCCCGTTGACAGCCCGTCGAAGGCGGCGACCAGCGGGTACGAGACGAAGTACGCCGCGCGGTAGCCGTCGACGTGGTGCAGCGCGCCCTCCAGGCCGCGCAGCAGCAGGATCGCCGCGCCGATGGTGAGGATGACGTACTCGACGAAGTACGCCTGCCAGGAGGTGGAGCCGGTGAACCGGGACTTGCGCCCCGGGCGGCTGGGCAGGCTGAGCAGCCGGATCACGATCAGCGTGCCGATGCCGAGCACCGTCATCAGCGCCATGAACTCGATGTACATCTCGTAGGGCACGAAGGTGCCGAGCACCGGGAGCGTCCAGTCGGCCTGGAAGAGCTGGCCGTACGCCTGGACGATGGTGAGGATCAGGGTGAGGAACCCGATCGCGACGAACCAGTGCGCGACGCCGACGACCGCCCAGCGGTTCATCCTGGTGTGGCCGAGGAACTCCTTGGCCAGGGTGAGGGTGCGGGCCACCGGGTTGTCGGTGCGCAGCCCCTGGGGGACCGGCTGCCCCAGGCGCAGCTGGCGGACGATCTGTGCGATCGCCCGGCTGAACAGCGCGATGGCGACCGCGGTGAGCGTCAACGAGATGACGATCGCGGCGAGTTGCATGGTGGCTCCTCGTACCTGCGGAAGGGCGGGCGGCGAAGGCTAGACGATAGCCCAGGGGCATCCTACTGAGCGGTAACTCAATTGGCTAACGGTCCTGGTGTCGGGCCGGTCCGGCGGGTGATTCGCGGGTTCCCCGGCGCCATGGGTTGACTTCAAGTGTTCTTGAAGTTCCAACCTGGTCTCCGTACCTCACCAGCGGAGCCCAGGAGGCCGACCATGTCCACCGCCCCCACCATCGAAGGCGTCGACGACAGCACGGTTCGCGGCGGTGTCGCGGCCGAAGGGCCCCGGAGCGCGAGCGGGCACGCCGAGGCGTCGGCCGGGGGTGCGGGGCCCGTGCGGGTGGCCGTGATCCTCGGCAGCCTCAGGGAGGGCCGCTTCGGTTCCACCGTCGCCGGCTGGGTGGCCGAGCGGCTGCTGAGCCGGGGCGCCGAACGGGGCGACGTCGCGGTCGACGTGCTGGACGTCGCCGAGGTGCCGCTCGGGCTCGACATGGCCGCGCCGTCCGCCGAGTCCGCTCCCGGGGCCGCCGGGGCCGCCGGGGCGCTGGCGGACGTGGCCGGACGGCTGGCCGCGGCCGACGCGTTCGTGGTGATCACCCCGGAGTACAACCACAGTTTCCCGGCCGCGCTGAAGAACCTCATCGACTGGCACTTCACGGAGTGGCAGGCCAAGCCGGTCTCGTTCGTCTCCTACGGGGGGCTCGGCGGTGGGCTGCGCGCCGTGGAGCAGTTGCGCGGGGTCTTCGCCGAGCTGCACGCGGTGACCATCCGGCGTGGTGTCAGCTTCCACCACCCCTGGAACTGGTTCGACGACGCCGGGCGTCCGGCCGAGGCGGAGAGCAACGAGCGCGCGATGGCGGGGGTCATCGACCAGCTGGTCTGGTGGGCCACCGCGTTGCGCTCGGCGCGCGGCGCGACGCCCTACGAGCCCTGACGCGTGGCGCCGCCACGGCGGCGACGCCCGGCCCCACGCCCACCCCGCAGCGAGCGCCCACCCCACCGAGAGCGCCGAGAGCGCCCACCCCGCCGAGAGAGTCGAGAAGAGTGCGCCATGTCCGTGCCGTCCCGTCCGCCCGCCCCGTCCGCCGAGCCCGGAGGGGCCCCTCGTGCCGCGCCGCGTTCGCCCGTGGCCATAGCCCTGGTGGCCGCGCTCGCCTCGTTCACCATCGTGCTGGACACCACCATCGTCAACGTCGCGCTGACCGCGCTGTCCCGTGAGTTCGACGCGACGCTCGCCACCATCCAGTGGGTGACCTCGGCCTATGTGCTGGCGCTCGCCTCGGTGATCCCGGCCGCGCCGTGGGCGATGGCGCGGTTCGGCGCCAAGCGGGTGTACCTCGGCGCCCTGGGGCTCTTCGCGTTCGGCTCCGGGCTCGCCGGCGCGGCCTGGAGCGCGGAGTCGCTGATCGCGTTCCGCGCCCTCCAGGGTCTTGGCGGCGGCCTGATCACGCCGGTGGGGATGTCGCTCGTCCTGCGGGCCGCCGCCGCGAGCGGGGGTGGACAGGGGAAGCTGATGAGCATCTCGGGGCTGTCCATCCTGGTGGCGCCCGCGCTGGGCCCGGTGCTGGGCGGCTGGCTGGTGGACGATGTGTCGTGGCGGTGGATGTTCCTGGTCAACGTGCCGGTCGTCGCGCTGGCGATGACCCTGGTGCTGTGGATCTTCCCCACCGATCCGCCGAGCAGGGGGAGCCGTCTCGACGTTCCCGGTCTGTTGCTGCTCTCGCCCGGGTTCGCCGTGTTGATCTACGGCCTGACCAGGGCGAGCGAGGGCGAGGGGGGCTTCGCCGCGCCCGGCACCCTGCTGCCGATCGGCGTTGGCGCGGTGCTGGTGCTGGTGTTCGTGCGGCGGGGGCTGACGTCGAGGAGGCCGCTGATCAACCTGCGGCTGCTGACGCACCGGCCGTTGGCGGTGGGGATGTTGACGCTCGTTCCGTTTGTGATGGGTTACTTCGGGGCGATGTTGCTGACGCCGATGTACTTCCAGCTGGTGCGGGGCGCGAGCGTGCTGGAGTCCGGGCTGATGACGATCCAGCTGGGGCTGGCGGCCGGGATCACCATGCAGCTGACCGGGCGGCTGTCCGACCGGGTGGCGCCGCGCTGGATCGTGCTGCCGGGGGTGCTGATCGTGGCCGCGGCGCTGGGCTGGTTCACCGTCCTGGTGGGCGGTCGGCCGTCGGACGGGGAGCTGCGGCTGGCGCTCGGGGTCCTGGGGGTCGGCGTGGGCATGACGATGATGCCGACCATCACGGCGGCCACCCGTTCCGCCAGGGGCCCCGACGTGCCGGCGGCCTCCACGCTGCTGAACATCGGCAACCAGCTGGCGGTGGCCGTGGGCGCGGCGGTGTTCGCCGTGCTGCTGACCAGCAACCTCGCGAGCCGGGAGGGCACGGCTGCGGCCTTCCAGCACACCTATCTCTGGGCGACGGTGATGGTGCTGGCCGCCTCGGTGCCGGCGGCGCTGCTCTCCGGGCGGCCCCCGACCCGACCGGGCGAAGGGCGGCCGGCGGCCGGCCCCGACGACGCCCTCGCCTCGGCTGGGCCGAATGACGTCCTGCCCGCCGCCCGATCGGAGGAAGCCGGCGGGGTCGGGTCCCAAATCCGATAAGTCGCCCGGGGGGACGGACACCATGGGCGGGCGGCCGGCGCTGGACCCCGGCCGCCCGTTCGCCGGAAGGGTGCACCGAGGTGGCTGTCCAGATGACCCCGCAACAGCGTTTCTGGTGGTGGCTCCTGCTGGCCCTCGGCGTGCTGCTGGCGGTCGGCGCCGGCGCCGTCCTCATGACCTCGCCCGGGGTGGGCGGGGCCGCCGGCCAACACGGGGCCGGGTCCTTCGACACGGAGTGGAGGCCGATGTGATTCGACTGCGGCGGGTGTACGAGGAGCCCGAGCGGGACGACGGGGTCCGGGTGCTGGTGGACCGGATCTGGCCGCGGGGGGTGAAGAAGGACGAGCTGCCGCTGGACGAGTGGCCCAAGGAGCTGACGCCATCGCCCGAGCTGCGCCGCTGGTACCACGGCCCGGACGGCGACTTCGACGAGTTCCGCCGCAGATATCTGGCGGAGCTGACGGCCGACGAGCCGAACGCGGCGCTCACCAGGCTGCACGAGCTGGACCGGGCGGGGCGCACCGTCACCCTGCTGACGTCGGCCAAGGACCCGGAGCACGGCCACCCGGCGGTGCTGGCCGAACGGCTCGACGAGATGCGGGACGGCAAGGGGAGTTGACGGCGGGCGGCCCGGGCCCCCGCGGGTCCCGGCCGAGATGCGGGGGTGGGGGTCACGTGCTGGCATGAAGGGGTGATTGTCACCATTGTGGGTGCGGGCGCCATGGCCCGCGGGATAGGGACCAGGGCGCTCGCCGGCGGGCACACCGTTCGGATCGTCGACCACTCGCCGCCGAAGGCCGCCGACCTCGCCGACCAGTTGCGGCGCGGCGTGCCCGAAGGGGATGTGGCGGCGTCCGACGCGATCGCCGTCGAGGACGCCGACCTGGTGGTGCTGGCGGTGCCGTATCCGGCGGGGCTGGCGGTCGCGGCCGAGTACGGCACCGCGCTCACCGGGGCGGTGCTGGTGGACATCAGCAACCCGGTGGACTTCGCCACCTTCGACGGGCTCGTGGTGCCGGCCGGCACCTCGGCCGCCGAGCGGATCGCCGCCGAGGCCGCACCGGGGGTGCCGGTGGTGAAGGCGTTCAACACCACCTTCGCCACCACGCTGCTCAGCGGACAGGTCGCCGGGCTCCCGTTGGACGTGCTGATCGCGGGGGACGACGAGGACGCCAAGGCCCGGGTGGCCGAACTCGCCACGTCCGGCGGGCTGATCCCCAGGGACGTGGGCCCGCTGCGGCGGGCCAGGGAGTTGGAGGCCTTCCAGTTCCTCCATATGGCCGCCCAGGAGCGGCTGGGGCTGAACTGGTCGAGCGCCGTCAAGATCCTCTCCTGAGGCGGGGCGCCATGTCCGCACAGTCCACCCAGCGGTTCGCCCTCCTCGCCGCGGTGCTGCCCATCGCCCTCGTGGTGACCTGGGACGCGCCGCCGCCGCTGCCCCAGGGAGACGCCACCGGGCCCAGACGTCCGCTGCCCGCCGTGGAGCGGCCCGCGCCCGCGCCCGAGGTGGTGACCCGGGCGGAGTGGGGCGCCGACGAGGAGCTGAACACTGAGCCCGTCACCTACACGGGGCCCTCGCGTGCGGTGTTCATCCATCACACCAACCATCCGGACGACTATGACTGCGCCGATGCGCCGGAGATGCTGCGTTCGATGCACACCGACCATGTGAGCGCCCAGGGCTGGGACGACATCGGCTACAACTTCGTGGTGGACAAGTGCGGCACCGTCTACGAGGGGCGGGGCGGGGGCAAGGACCGCTATGTGCTGGGGGCGCACACCACCGGCTTCAACATGGACAGCGTGGGCATCGCCGCGCTCGGCGCCTTCACCGACCCGGCGGCCGTGCCGGGGGAGCTGATCACGGCGATCGCCGAGGTCGCGGCGTGGAAGCTGCGGCCGGGCACCGATCCGCGCGAGCGGGTCCGGATGGTGTCGACCAACGACGACAGCAGGGTGCCGGAGGGCGATCCGGCGGAGTTGGAGGTGGTGTCGGGCCACCGGGACATCGTCCAGACGGACTGTCCAGGCGACGCGCTCTACGCCCAACTGCCCGATATCCGGGAGGAGGCGGCCCGGCTGCGGGTCGCCGGTGGGCGGTGAGCTGGCCGGGGTTCCCGGGCGGGGAGCACCCGACGGTGCCCCGCCAGCTGTGGCTGGTGCCCTGGGGGGTGCTGGTCGTGCTCGCCGTGGTCCAGATGATCGCGCCCGGGTGGGTGCAGCTCGCGTTCGTGTTCGCGGCGCTGCCGCCGTTGACCGGACTGCTCTTCGGCCCCTGGCGGACGGCGGCGCTCTCGGTCGCCGTGCTGGTGCTGCTGATGCTGCCGCCCACCCAGCCCGCGCATATCAACGAGCCGGACGTGGCGGCGATGACGGCCATCGCCGGGTTCAGTGTGCTGGTCTCCTGGGTGCGCAGTCGCTATACCCGTGAGCTGGTTCGGGTGGGCTCGGTGGCCGAGGCGGCACAGCGCGCCGTGCTGCCGCCGGTGGCGCCCCGGGTGGGGGCGGTCAGCTGCGCCGGGCTCTACCGCGCGGCGCAGGTGGCGGCGCAGGTCGGCGGGGACCTCTACGACGTGCGCGAGGGGCCCTACGGGGTGCGGGCGCTGGTCGCGGACGTGCAGGGACACGGCCTGGCGGCGGTGGGCACGGTGGCCGCGTTGCTGGGCACGTTCCGCGAGGCGTTGCTGGACGAGCGCGAGCTGGCCGGGGTGGCGCTGCGCCTCGACCGGCGGTTGCGGATCGAGGCGGGCACGGCCGGGCCCGAGCCGTCGGAACTGTTCGTGACCGCCGTGCTGTTGGAGTTCCCGCCCGACGAGGACGCCGTCCGGCTGACGTCCTGCGGGCATCCGCCGATGCTGCTGCTGCGCGACGGCGGGGTGCGGGAGCTGGCGGCCGTTCCGGCGCCGCCACTGGGGCTCGGCCTGGAGGGGCTGACGCCGCACCCGCTGACCGTCCCGCTCTGCCCCGGCGATGTGCTGCTGGGCTACACGGACGGGGTGACGGAGGCCAGGAACGCGTCGGGGGCGTTCTATCCCCTGGTGGAGCGGGTGTCCGGCTGGTGCGGCGCGAAGGGCGGTCCCTCGCCCGACCCGCAGGCGCTGGTCGACTTCGTGTGGCGGGACATGACCGGGTTCGCCAGCGAGGTGCGGGACGATGTGGCGCTGCTGGCGCTGCGCCCGGCGGCGGAACGGGCCTCGGAACGGGCCTGAACCCCGGTTGGCTCCGCTGGCTCGGCTCGGAACACCGGCCGGGCCCGCCGTTGAGCAGGCCGACTGAACAAGGTTGAGCGCCCTGGGCTCAGGTCATTTGACTGGAGGCGCGCGCTCGGGCAGTCTTGAGCCTGTCACACTCAAGTAAAGCGGCGAGCAGCTGGAGGATCCGAAATGGCACGTGCGGTCGGCATCGACCTGGGCACGACGAACTCCGTCGTCAGTGTTCTCGAAGGCGGTGAGCCCACCGTCATCACCAACGCCGAGGGCGCCAGGACCACGCCGTCCGTTGTGGCCTTCGCGAAGAACGGCGAGGTGCTCGTCGGCGAGGTGGCCAAGCGGCAGGCCGTCACCAACGTGGACCGGACGATCCGCTCGGTCAAGCGCCACATGGGCACCGACTGGAAGATCGGCCTGGACGGCAAGGACTTCAACCCGCAGCAGATGAGCGCGTTCATCCTTCAGAAGCTGAAGCGGGACGCCGAGGCCTACCTGGGCGAGAAGGTCGCCGACGCGGTGATCACCGTCCCGGCGTACTTCAACGACCACGAGCGGCAGGCCACCAAGGAGGCGGGCGAGATCGCCGGCCTCAACGTGCTGCGGATCGTCAACGAGCCGACCGCCGCCGCGCTCGCCTACGGCCTGGAGAAGGACGACCAGACCATCCTGGTCTTCGACCTCGGTGGCGGCACCTTCGACGTCTCGCTGCTGGAGATCGGCGACGGCGTCGTCGAGGTCAAGGCCACCAACGGCGACAACCACCTCGGTGGTGACGACTGGGACCAGCGGATCGTCGACCACCTGGTCAAGCAGTTCGCCGGCGGCCACGGCGTGGACCTCTCCAAGGACAAGATGGCGCTCCAGCGCCTGCGGGAGTCCGCCGAGAAGGCGAAGATCGAGCTGTCCTCGTCCACCGAGACGACGATCAACCTGCCCTATGTCACGGCCTCGGCCGAGGGCCCGCTGCACATGGACGAGAAGCTCACCAGGGCCCAGTTCCAGCAGCTCACCGCCGATCTGCTGGAGCGCTGCAAGGTCCCGTTCCACAACGTGATCAAGGACGCCGGCATCCAGCTGTCCGAGATCGACCACGTCGTGCTGGTCGGTGGCTCCACCCGGATGCCCGCCGTCGCCGACCTGGTGCGCGAGCTGACCGGCGGCAAGGACGCCAACAAGGGCGTCAACCCGGACGAGGTCGTCGCCATCGGCGCCAGCCTCCAGGCCGGTGTGCTCAAGGGCGAGGTCAAGGACGTCCTGCTGCTCGATGTCACCCCGCTGTCGCTGGGCATCGAGACCAAGGGCGGCATCATGACCAAGCTGATCGAGCGCAACACCACGATCCCCACCAAGCGCTCCGAGATCTTCACCACGGCCGAGGACAACCAGCCGTCCGTGCAGATCCAGGTGTACCAGGGCGAGCGCGAGATCGCCGCGTACAACAAGAAGCTGGGCATGTTCGAGCTGACCGGCCTGCCGCCGGCGCCGCGTGGCGTGCCGCAGGTCGAGGTCACCTTCGACATCGACGCCAACGGCATCATGCACGTCTCCGCCAAGGACCTCGGCACCGGCAAGGAGCAGCGGATGACGGTCACCGGCGGCTCCGCGCTGCCGAAGGACGACATCGAGCGCATGATGCGCGACGCCGAGCAGTACGCCGACGAGGACTCCCAGCGCCGCGAGGCCGCCGAGACGCGCAACCAGGCCGAGCAGCTGGTGTACACCACGGAGAACTTCCTCAAGGAGAACGCCGAGAAGGTCCCGGACGACGTCAAGACCGAGGTCGAGACGGCCGTGGCCGATCTCAAGGAGAAGCTGAAGGGCGAGGACACCGCCGCCATTCGCGAGTCCTCCGAGACGGTCGCCGCCACCAGCCAGAAGCTGGGCCAGGCCCTCTACGCGGACGCCCAGTCGGCGCAGGGCGCCCCCGGCACGGAGTCGGCGGCCCCCGGCGGCGCCTCCGGCCAGGGTGCCCAGGGCACTGAGGACGACGTGGTCGACGCCGAGATCGTGGACGACGAGAAGCCGAAGGGCGGTGCGGCGTGACCCAGGAGCCGAAGGGCTTCGACCCGGAGCCTGAGGTCCCCGACGCCGAAGCGGCGCCCCCCGAGCCCGCCGAGCCGACGAAGCCCGAGGGGAGCGGCGAGCCCGCCGCCCCCGAGGGCCAGGCGGACGCCCCGGACGACGCGGAGGCCGCGTCCGCCCAGGCCGCCGAGGTGGCGCTCACCGCTCAGCTGGATCAGGCGCGCACCGCGCTGCACGAGCGCACGCAGGACCTCCAGCGGCTCCAGGCCGAGTTCCAGAACTACCGCCGCAGGGTGGAGCGGGACCGGATCGCGGTCAAGGAGGTGGCGATCGCCAACCTGCTGACGGAGCTGCTGCCGGTGCTCGACGACATCGGGCGGGCGCGGGACCACGGCGAGCTGCTCGGTGGTTTCAAGCAGGTGGCCGAGTCCCTGGAGACGGTCGCGGCCAAGATGGGCCTCGCGCAGTTCGGCAAGGAGGGCGAGCCCTTCGACCCGACGGTGCACGAGGCGCTGATGCACAGCTACTCGCCCGACGTCACCGAGACGACGTGCGTGCAGATCCTCCAGCCCGGGTACCGCATCGGCGAGCGCACCATTCGCCCGGCCCGGGTCGGCGTGGCCGAGCCCCAGCCGGGGAAGCCCGCCGACCAGGAGGAGAGCGCGTCCGAGAAGGACGACGACGGCGGCTCGGACGAGGGCTGACGTGGCCGACGACCGCACGGGATCCGTCGCGCGAAGGGAGGGACGTCGGGGATGAGCACCAAGGACTTCATCGAGAAGGACTACTACAAGGTCCTCGGCGTCCCCCGGGACGCCACCGAGGCGGAGATCAAGAAGGCGTACCGCAAGCTGGCCCGGGAGAACCACCCGGACGCCAACGAGGGGGACGCCAAGGCGGAGGACCGTTTCAAGGACGTCTCCGAGGCCTATGACGTGCTCGGTGACGCCAAGCGGCGCAAGGAGTACGACGAGGCGCGGGCCCTGTTCGGCAACGGCGGGTTCCGCGCCGGCGGGCCCGGCGGGGCCGGCCAGTTCAACTTCGACCTGGGGGACCTCTTCGGCGGTGCCCCGGGCCAGCAGGGGCCTGGCGGTCCCGGCGGTGCTGGCGCTCCCGGTGGGCCTGGCGGCGCGGCCGGCGGCTTCGGCGGCGGGCTCGGGGACGTGTTCGGCGGCCTCTTCAACCGGGGCGGCGCCCCGGGCGCGCGCACCCAGCCGAGGCGTGGCCAGGACATCGAGTCCGAGGTCACGCTCAGCTTCACCGAGGCCGTCTCGGGCGCCACGGTCCCGCTGCGGATGTCGTCGAGTGCCGCCTGCAAGACGTGTTCCGGCACCGGCGACAAGAACGGCACACCTCGGGTGTGCCCGACGTGTGTCGGCACCGGGCAGGTCAGCCGGGGTGGCGGCGGCGGGTTCTCGCTCACCGACCCCTGCGTCGACTGCCGGGGGCGGGGCCTGATCGCTCAGGACCCGTGCCAGGTCTGCCGGGGCAGCGGCCGGGCCACCAGCTCCCGCACCATGCAGGTGCGGATCCCTCCGGGCGTCGACGACGGGCAGCGCATTCGGCTGCGCGGCAAGGGCGCCCCGGGCGAGCGCGGCGGTCCGCACGGTGACCTCTATGTGGTGGTGCACGTGGGCGGCCACTCGGTCTTCGGCCGGCGTGGCGACAATCTGACCATCACGGTGCCGGTGACCTTCCCAGAAGCGGCGCTCGGTGGTGAGATCAAGGTGCCCACGCTCGGTGGCCCACCGGTCACGCTCAAGCTGCCACCCGGCACTCCGGGCGGGCGCACCATGCGCGCCCGGGGCAAGGGCGCGGTCCGCAAGGACGGCACCCGAGGCGACCTCCTGGTCACCATCGAGATCGCCGTGCCGAGCGACATGGGGGAGAAGGCCCGAAAGGCCCTCGGCGAGTATCGCGCGGCGGCCGACGGGGAAGACCCTCGGGCGGGCCTGTTCGAGGCCGCGAAGGGAGAGTAACGAGATGGACGGCCGGTACGGACAGAGCAGTAACCCCTACGAACTCACCGACGACTCGCCGGTCTACGTCATCTCGGTCGCGGCGCAGCTCTCCGGGCTGCATCCGCAGACGCTGCGTCAGTACGACCGGCTCGGCCTGGTCTGCCCCGACCGGGCGGCCGGTCGGGGCCGCCGGTACTCGGCGCGCGATATCCAGCTGTTGCGCCAGGTCCAGCGGCTCTCCCAGGACGAGGGGATCAACCTCGCGGGGATCAAGCGGATCATCGAGCTGGAGACGCAGGTCGCCGCGCTTCAGGCGCGGGTGGTCGAGTTGCAGCAGGCGGTTGAGGGCGCGGCGGTCGCCATGCGGCAGCGGGAGGCGCAGGTGCATGCCTCCTACCGCCGCGATCTGGTGCCGTACCAGGACGTCAGCCAGTCCTCGGCGTTGGTCGTCTGGCGCCCGGACCGCCGTCGCTGAGCCCGAGGCCGGGCTGGCCCGAACGGGCTCTTCCCACCCGCCCGCCCCTCCAACGGACGGGCGGGTGCCGTGCTGCCGGGGGCGGTCCTGTCGGCCTTCCGGCCCCGGCGTTGCCGCTGTGCCGGGCTCCCCGCCGGAGGCCAGGGCGCGCCTCGACTGGTCCGGGGGCCGTGATGCCTCACACCACCGGCGCCGACCCGGGGCCGTTGGAGGCGACCAGCCCAGGACTCCTCCACGGCCCGCCGCGCCGGGTCTGGTCGGGACGGGCCGGGTCGGGAGGCCCTGGCGTCCGGGCATCCGGCCTGCCTCCGTTTCGGCCTGTCGGCCTGCGGGCTGCGGGGCCTGCCACCCACCCTCCCGGCCGCCCGGCCTGCCAGCGTTTCGGCCTGCCGGCCTGCCGGCTGCGGGGCCTGCCACCCACCCTCCCCGCCGCCCGGCCTGCCAGCGTTCTGGCCTCGCCTGCCTCGCCGGTCTCCCGCCCTGCTGCCTTGCCGGCCTCCCGGCGTTCCGGCTTCCCGGCCGTCCGCCCTGCCGGCTTGCCGGGCGTCCGCCCTGCTGGCCTTCCCGGCTTCCCGGTCTCCTTGCTTCCCGGCTTCCCGGCTTCCCGGCTTTCCGGCCGTCCGCCCTGCCGGCCTCCTGGCCCTGCTGACCTTGCCGGTCTCCCGGTTTCCCCGGCCCCTGGCCTGCCAGCGTTCTGGCCTCGCCGGTCTCCCGGCGTTCCGGCTTCCCGGCGTCTCGGCCGGCCGCCCTCCCGCCCTGCCGGGCGTTCCGGCGTCCCGGTCTCCCGGCGTTCCGGCTTCCCGCCCTCCCCGCCCTCCCAGCCGTCCGCCCTCCTGGCCTTGCTGGCCTTGCCGGCTTCCCGGCCTTGCCGGCTTCCCGGCCTTGCCGGCTTCCCCGCCTTGCCGCCTCCCCGCCCTCCCAGCCGTCCGCCCTCCCGGCCTTGCCGCCCTCCCAGCCGTCCGCCCTCCTGGCCTTGCCGGCCTCCCGGCCTTCCCGCCCTGCCGGCCTCGCCCCCCCCGGGGCCCCTCGTCCTGGCGTCCCGTCTGCCCGTTCGTCGTTCGGCCGTTGGGGCGGGAAGGCCGCAGTGTCAGGTGGGGGTGGGGGGTGGGCTGTGGAGGCGGGGGGTGAGGGGGAGGAGGGCGGTGGTCAGGGTGATCGCGAGGAGCCAGCCGGCGAGGACGTCGGTGGGCCAGTGGACGCCGAGGTAGACGCGGCTCAGGCCGATGGCCGTCGCCCAGAGGGCGGGGAGGCCGACCGCCAGGGCGCGCGTCAGGCGGCGTCGGCATCTCGGCCACAGGGCCGCCGCCAGCCCGATGGCGACCAGCGCCGAGGTGGTGGCGTGGCCGGATGGCAGCGCCGGGTTGTTCACCTGCGTCACCCAGTCGGCCTCCGGCGGCCTGGGCCGATCGATCGTCACGACCAGCCCGTAGCGCAGCAGTTGGGCCAGCAGCAGCGCGGCGCCGCCGGCCACGGCGCCGAGCCACCAGTGGCGTCCGGCGGCCAGCGCCCCGGCGATCATCGCGCCGACGGTGGCGGGCAGCCGGGTGCCGGTCTCCGAGACCAGGGTGAACGCGTCGTCCCAGCCCGGGGTCCGGTGCGCCAGGGCCCATTCGTGGAGGGCCGAGTCGATGGCGAGTGGCTCGTTCCCGCCGGCGATCACCACGGCGAGCAGCGCGGCGCAGAGCGCTGCCGCCAGCAGGGAGAGGCCGGGCCAGACGCCGGCCGGCGGACGTGGGGGCATCATCGTTCTCCCTTTCGCTGAGACACTCGATCGGCGGACAGTGGCTGGACTTCACCCCTGAGTGATCACAGGGTGTCGGTATGAACCTACGCCTCCCCATATCCATCGCCGCAATGGCGGCGGCGATGCTCGTCACGGCGCCCCCCTCGGTGGCGGCCGACCCCTGGGCACAGGGCACGGTGAGCACGGTGGGAAAGATCATCTGGGACGCGGGCGACGGCCGTCTCGGGCTCTGCTCGGGCTCCGTGGTCGACGCGCCCAACGGCAGCGTGGTCGCCACGGCCGCGCACTGCGTCAGCGGTGCGGAGAGCCCCGCCGCCCCCGGCGACGTGTACTTCGTCCCGGCCTACGACCACGGCCGGGACCGCTACCGCGAGGACGGCTGGCGGGTGGCCTCGCTGCACACGCCGGAGAAGTGGGACATCAGCCGCGAGACCAACGACATCCTCCCGCACGACTACGCGTTCCTCACCCTGGAGCCCAAGGACGGCAGGACCGTTCAGGAGGCCCAGGGCGCCAACGCGTTGGCGTTCGAGCCGATCAGGGAGAGCGGCGAGGTGGCCGTCCTCGGCTATCCCGCGGCGGATCCCTATGACGGCGAGTCGCTGCGCTACTGCGCGGGCGAGACCGATGTGCTGGCGGAGGGCGAGGCCGAGGCGGTCAACGTCGGCGGGCTGTTGCTCAGCGACTGCGATCTGACGGCCGGATCGAGCGGCGGTCCCTGGTTGCAGGATCTGGACCACGCCACGGGGACCGGCACGGTGGTCGCCGTGATGTCCGTCGGCAGTGGCGACGGGCAGGTCGTCGGCCGGCCCTTCCCCGCCGACGCCAGAAGCCTGTTCGCGGCGGCCGGCGAGGGCTGACCGTCAGGGGCGTGGGGCCTTGTGGCCGTGCCGGTCGGCGTACTCGGCGGCGAGCCAGGGCGCGAGGTCCTCGGTGAGGACCCGGAGGACGGCGGGGTCCGCCGTGGGGTGGCGGGCGGTTTCGGCGGCCAGGCGCATCTGGTCGAGACGCTCCGGGTAGTAGTGGCCGAACAGCCTGGCGGAGCGCTGGAGATCGCTGGTCCAGCCGCCCCAGCGGGGCATCACCAGGGTGAACCCGGTGCGGACCAGCTTGCGGGCGACGGATCGGGCCAGGGCGCGGCGTTCCGCGTCGGTGGCCGTGCCGGCGGCCCGTTCCCGCCAGCGGAGCAGCGCCGGGCCGAGGTCCCCGTTGGTCTCCCTGGCGAGCAGGGAGCCGGGCCGGTGACGGGGAAGCCGTTCGGCGAGGTCGGGGCCGAGCAGCGGGGTGCACAGGCAGGCGACGAAGAAGCCGAGGTCGTGCCGTTCGCGTTCGCTGAGCACCTCGTCGACCGAGTCGATCAGCAGCCCGACCCCGTTCACCTGCGCGAAGGCCGCGTTGATCGCGGCCTCGACGGCATCGGCGGCGGCCCGGTCCGCCTCGGTCGGCCGGTGGCCAAGGACGAGCAGCAGGTCGAGGTCGGAGACGCCGGGGGTGGCCGTGCCCCGGGGGACGCTGCCGTAGAGGTACGCGCTGTGGGCCCGGCCGTCGTCGAGGAACGGCAGCAGCCGGGCCCTGGCCGCCGCCACCACCGGCGCGAAGGCCGCCGGCACGCGCTCCAGCGCGCCCTCGCGCGCGATGGTGCCGTCGGCGGCGAGCCCTCTGCCCAGCATGGGGTTCTCCATGGCGGCCACTCTGCTCCGCCGGCGCGCCCGAGGTCGCGCGGTTTTCCCGGTGGGCGCTTGGCGTTCTTGGCCTTGAGTGGCTTAGACTCAACTTATCGCACGTTGGCTGTGGCAGGGGCGGGGCGCCATGAGGCCCTGCCCCCGCTGTCGGGAGTGGAGGAGTGCCGCGAAGTGAACGCCGAGTTGACCAACCGAAGCCGGGACGCCATCAGCGTGGCCAGCCAGCGCGCGCTCACCGACGGGCACCCGGACATCACCCCGGCCCATCTGCTGCTGGCCCTGCTCACCGGGCAGGACAACGAGAACATCCAGGACCTGCTGGCCTCGGTCGAGGCGGACCAGGCCGCGTTGCGGTCGGGGGCCGAGCGGTTGCTGGCGGCGCTGCCCAGCGTCAAGGGCGCCTCGGTGGCCAGGCCGCAGCCCAACCGCGAGCTGCTCGCCGTGCTGGCGGACGCGGGCGGGCGCGCGGCCCGGCTGGGGGACACCTTCGTCTCCACGGAGCATCTGCTGATCGGTCTCGCCGCGCACGGTGGCCAGGTCGGTGAGCTGCTCTCGGGGCAGGGCGCGGGGGACGGGCGGCTGGCGGACGCGTTCCAGGCGGCGCGCGGCGGCCGTCGGGTCACCTCGGCCGATCCCGAGGGCACCTACAAGGCGCTGGAGAAGTTCGGCACGGACCTGACGGCGGCGGCCAGGGAGGGCCGGCTGGATCCGGTCATCGGCAGGGACCACGAGATCCGCCGGGTGGTGCAGGTGCTCTCCCGCCGCACCAAGAACAACCCGGTGCTGATCGGCGAGCCAGGGGTCGGCAAGACGGCCGTGGTGGAGGGGCTGGCGCAGCGGATCATCAAGGGCGATGTGCCCGAGTCGCTGCGGAACAAGCGGCTGGTCTCGCTCGATCTGGGCGCCATGGTGGCCGGCGCGAAGTACCGGGGCGAGTTCGAGGAACGGCTGAAGACCGTGCTGGGCGAGATCAGGTCGAGCGACGGTCAGATCATCACCTTCATCGACGAGCTGCACACGGTGGTGGGCGCGGGTGCGGGCGCCGACTCGGCGATGGACGCCGGCAACATGCTCAAGCCGATGCTGGCCAGGGGCGAGCTGCGGATGGTCGGCGCCACCACGCTGGACGAGTACCGCGAGCGGATCGAGAAGGACGCGGCGCTGGAGCGCAGGTTCCAGCAGGTGCTGGTGGCCGAGCCGGACGTGGCGGACTCGATCGCCATCCTGCGCGGGCTCAAGGGCCGGTACGAGGCGCATCACAAGGTGCAGATCGCGGACGGCGCGCTGGTCGCCGCCGCCACCCTCTCCGACCGTTACATCACCTCGCGGTTCCTGCCGGACAAGGCGATCGACCTGGTGGACGAGGCGGCGTCCCGGCTGCGGATGGAGATCGACTCGTCGCCCGTGGAGATCGACGAGTTGCAGCGCGCCGTCGACCGGCTGCGCATGGAGGAGCTGGCGCTGGCCAACGAGTCCGATGTCTCGTCCAGGGCGCGGCTGGCCCGGCTGCGCGCCGAGCTGGCGGACCGCGAGGAGGAGTTGCGCGGCCTGACCGCCCGCTGGGAGAAGGAGAAGGAGGGCCTCAACCGCGTCGGTGAGCTGAAGGAACGCCTGGACGAGACGCGGGGCGTGGCCGAACGCGCCCAGCGCGAGGGGGACTTCGAGGCCGCCTCCAAGCTGCTCTACGGGGAGATCCCGGCGCTGGAGCGGGAGTTGGCCGCCGCGTCCGAGGCGGAGCAGGAGGCCAAGCGGGACACCATGGTCAAGGAGGAGGTCGGCCCGGACGAGATCGCCGATGTGGTCTCCTCCTGGACGGGCATCCCCGCCGGCCGGCTGCTTGAGGGCGAGACGGAGAAGCTGCTGCGGATGGAGGAGGAGTTGGGGCGGCGGCTGATCGGCCAGGCCGAGGCGGTGCGCGCGGTGTCGGACGCGGTGCGCCGCAGCCGCGCCGGGGTGGCCGATCCGGACCGGCCTACCGGCTCGTTCCTCTTCCTGGGCCCGACGGGCGTCGGCAAGACGGAGTTGGCCAAGGCCCTGGCGGACTTCCTCTTCGACGACCAGCGCGCCATGGTCCGGGTGGACATGAGCGAGTACAGCGAGAAGCATTCGGTGGCCCGGCTGGTCGGCGCCCCGCCCGGCTATGTCGGGTACGAGGAGGGCGGCCAGCTGACGGAGGCCGTGCGCCGCCGCCCGTACACGGTGGTGCTGCTGGACGAGGTGGAGAAGGCGCATCCCGAGGTCTTCGACATCCTGTTGCAGGTGTTGGACGACGGCCGGTTGACCGACGGCCAGGGCCGCACGGTCGACTTCCGCAACACCATCCTGATCCTCACCTCCAACCTGGGCGGTCAGCATCTGCTCGACGCTCCCTCCTCGCCCGCCCTCGGGCAGGAGGGGCCCGGCAAGCCGGAGCAGCGGCGCGAGCAGGTGCTGGCGGCGGTGCGGGCGACGTTCCGGCCCGAGTTCCTCAACCGGCTGGACGATCTGGTCGTCTTCGACACGCTGAGCGGCGTGGAGTTGAGCCGGATCGCGCGCCTCCAGGTGGACGCGTTGCAGCGGCGGCTGGCCGATCGGCGGCTCACGCTGGACGTCACGGAGCTGGCGCTCGACTGGCTGGCGCTCCAGGGCTACGACCCGGCGTATGGCGCCCGCCCGCTGCGGCGGCTGGTGCAGACGGCGATCGGGGATCCGCTGGCCCGCAGGATCCTCGCCGGCGAGGTGCGGGACGGGGCGACGGTGCGGGTGGACGCGGCGCTGGAAGGCGAGCTGACGGTCGAGGCGGTCGACGGGGGCGACGGCTGATCCGAGTCGCCCGGACATGCCCCGTTCCCGCTGGTTGCCCCCTGGGGGCGGTGGTGGGAGAGGATGGGGTGCCCGCTAATCCGTACGAAGGGACCCCCCGTGTCCGTTGACCCGTCCGCCATCCCGAACTTCGGGGGGCGGCCCGACAAGCCGGAACAGCAGCGAGGCCAGGGCCAGCAGCAGGGCCAGCAGCCGACCAAGCCGACCGGCCCGATCATGCCGAACCAGGATCTGGTCAAGCAGCTGTTGGACCGGATGCAGCTGAAGTACGTGGTGGACAAGCAGGGCGATCTCGTCGCCCCCTGGAAGCAGTTCCGCACCTACTTCATGTTCCGGGGCGAGAAGCAGCAGCGCGTGCTGTCGGTGCGGACGTTCTACGCGCGCCCCTACACGCTGGACGACAAGCCCCGGCTGCTGGAGAGCGTGGACGAGTGGAACCACACCACGCTGTGGCCCAAGGTCTACACGCACACCAATGACGACGGCACGGTCCGGCTGGTCGGCGATGTGCATATGTTGCTGGGCGCCGGCGTCGCGTTCGACCACTTTGTGGCAAGCACGGTCAGTTGGGTGCGTGCCGCGATGGAGTTCGACAAGTGGCTGGTCGAGCGGCTCGGCCTGGCCGAGGACGTCGCGGGCTCGACCGATGCCGACGCCGACGCCGACGCGGACGCCAACGAGGGCGAGCCGAAGGAGCCGTCGGACGGGGACGACACCCCCGGCGGCCCGGGGACCCCGGCGTGATCGTCGCCTTCTCGGTGACCTCGATCGGCGCCGGTGAGGACGTCGGCGAGGAGGTCGCCGAGGCGGTGCGGGTGGTGCGGGCCAGCGGCCTGCCGCACCGCACGGACGCCATGTTCACCTCGATCGAGGGCTCCTGGGACGAGGTGATGGCGGTGGTCAGGGACGCGGTCGCGGCCGTCGAGGCCCGCGCCGGCCGGGTGAGCCTGGTGCTCAAGGCCGATATCAGGCCGGGCGTCACCGACGGCCTGGAGCGCAAGGTCCGCCGCGTCGACGAGTTGCTCGCCGAGGAGCCGGAGCACGGCTGACGCGGGGCCGCCCCCGTGGGGTGACACAGGCGAGGCCGGCCGCCCGACGGGACGTCCCGTCCGGCGGCCGGCCTCGTCGGCCTCGGCCAGCGCTACTCCGCCTCGCTCGCCGTCGGCCCCTTGGCCAGGGCGTCGGCCGCCGCCTCAAGGGGCGCCACCCCCGAATCGGGGACCTCGGCGAAGTGGCAGGCCACCGGGTGCCCGGTGCCCCGGTCGCGCAGCTCGGGCTCCTCGGTGGCGCAGATGTCCTGGGCCTTCCAGCAGCGGGTGCGGAAGCGGCAGCCGCTCGGCGGGTCGAGCGGGCTGGGCACATCGCCCGTCAACACCGTGCGCCGGCGCTGGCGCTCCCGCCTCGGGTCGGCCAGCGGGGCCGCCGACAGCAGCGCCTGGGTGTAGGGGTGCGAGGGGCGCTCGTACACCTGCTCCCGCTCGCCCGTCTCCACCACCTTGCCCAGGTACATCACAGCCACCCGGTCGGAGATGTGCCGCACCACGGACAGGTCGTGGGCGATGAACACATAGGCCACGCCCAGGCGTTCCTGGAGGTCCTCCAGGAGGTTGACCACGCCGGCCTGGACGGAGACGTCGAGCGCCGACACCGGCTCGTCGAGGACCAGCAGCTTCGGTTCGAGCGCCAGCGCCCTGGCGATGCCGATGCGTTGCCGCTGACCGCCGGAGAACTCGTGCGGATAGCGGTTGCCGTGCTCCGGGCTGAGGCCGACCAGCTCCAGCAGTTCGGCCACCCGCGCCTTGCCGGTCCGCCGCCACACGCCCTGCACCTTCAGCGGCTCGGCGATGATGTCGTTCACCGGCAGCTTCGGGTTGAGCGAGGCGTACGGGTCCTGGAAGACCATGCCGGCCTTGCGCTGGACCGGGCGCAGATCGCGCGTGCCGAGCCCGGTGATCTCCTGCCCGTCGAAGACGACGGAGCCCGACGTCGGCTTGATCAGCTGCAACAGCGCCCGCCCGGTGGTGGACTTGCCGCAGCCCGACTCGCCGACCACGCCGAGCGTCTCGCCCTCGCTGACCGAGAACGAGACGCCGCTGACCGCCTGCACCTGGCCGATCGTGCGCCGCACGAGTCCGCCGCCGCGCACGGGGAAGTTGACCACCAGGTCCTTGACCTGGAGCAGTTCACTGGGATCGGTCGCCGTGGCGGTCATCGGCCCTCCTCGGTGGTGCGGAAGAACGTGGTCGCGTCCTCGGCCTCGGCCAGCTGGTCGCTGTGGTGGCAGGCGGCCTCGTGGCCCTCGCCCTGGTCGACCAACCCGGGCTCGTCCTCCCGGCACTCCGCGGTGGCCAGCGGGCAACGCGGCGAGAACGGGCAGCCGATCGGCAGCCGGATCAGCGAGGGCGGGGTGCCGCCGATCGGCCGCAGCCGGTCGGAACGGGCCCCGTCCAGCGCCGGGATGGAGCCCAGCAGGCCCGCGGTGTACGGCATCCGCGGGTCGTAGAAGACCTGGTCGGTGCCGCCGACCTCGACCGGCTTGCCGGCGTACATCACCAGCGTGCGGTGCGCCATGCCGGCGATCACCCCGAGGTCGTGGGTGATCATCAGGATCGCCGCGTTGACCTCGTCCTTGACCTCCAGCAGCTTCTCCAGGATCTGCGCCTGCACGGTGACGTCCAGCGCCGTGGTGGGCTCGTCGGCGATGATCACGTCCGGGTCGTTGATGATCGCCATCGCGATCATCACCCGCTGCCGCATCCCGCCGGAGAACTCGTGCGGATACGCCTTGAGCCGGCGCTCCGGCTGGGGGATGCCGACCAGGCCGAGCATCTCCTTGGCCCTGGCCATCGCCTTCTTGCGCGGCACCAGATGGTGGGCGAGCACCGCCTCGGCGAGCTGGTCGCCGATGGAGCGCACCGGGTTCAGCGAGGTCATCGGGTCCTGGAAGATCATCGCGATCTTCCGGCCGCGCAGCCCCCGTTGCTCCTTGGGCCGCATGGTCAGCAGCTCCTGGCCGCGGTAGCGGATGCTGCCGTGCACCCGGGCGGACTTGGGCAGCAGGCCCAGCACCGCCATCGAGGAGACCGACTTGCCGGAACCCGACTCGCCGACGATGCCCAGCACCTCGCGGGCCCGCAGCGTGTAGTTGAGGCCGCGCACCGCCTTGACGAGCCCGTCGTCGGTGGGGAACTCCACCGTCAGGTTCTCGACGGCGAGGATCTCCTCGTCCGACGGCGGCTTGGCGTCGGCCAACGTGTGGGCGGCGTGCACCTCTTCGGCGGCCTCGGTCACCGCCGCGTCGCCGCCGGGGGTCGAGGCGGTGGGTGTGTTGATGGGAGGAGTCAGGGACATCAGTCACGCACCCGGGTCTGTCGGGGGTCGAAGGCGTCGCGCAGTCCGTCGCCGATGAAGTTCACCGAAAGGGCGATGGCGATGATGAAGCTTCCCGGCCAGTAGAAGAGCCAGGGGCGCACGCTCAACGCCGTGCGGTACTCGGTGATCAGCCGGCCGAGCGAGGTGTCCGGCGGGCGCACACCGAGGCCGAGGAAGGACAGCGCGGACTCCAGCAGCACCGCGCTGGCGATCGTCAGCGTCGCCGACACGATGATGATGCCGATCGTGTTGGGCAGGATGTGCTTGAAGATGATCCGCTTGGCCGAGGTTCCGACCGAACGGGCCGCCTCCACATACTCCTTCTCGCGCAGCGAGAGCACCTCGCCGCGCACCAGCCGGGCGATCTGGGTCCACAGGCAGAGCCCGAGGAAGAGGGCGAAGAGGACCACGCCCCGGCCCGCCACGATCACGCCGATCAGGCCGGCCAGCAGCAGCGTCGGCACGGCGATCACCACATCGGTGACCCGCATCAGCACGGCCTCGGTCCAGCCCCGGAAATAGCCGGCGACGGCGCCGACCACGGTGCCGACCAGGGTGGCGACCAGGCCCACGATCACCGCGATCAGCAGCGAGACCTGGGCGCCGCGCATGGTGAGCGCGAAGTAGTCACGCCCCACGTTGTCCTGGCCGAACGGGTGCTCGCCCAGGTGGACTCCGCCGCCGCCGAGGAAGCCCGGCACCACCGAGAGGGTGGGGCGACCGCCCTCCACGACCGATCCGGTGGTGGAGGGGTCCTTGTCCCACCAGCCGGGTATGAAGCCGGCGCCGATGCTGGTCACGGCGAGCGCCACGACCAGGAAGAACAGCACCATCCCGACGAGCGCGCCCTTGTGCCGCAGGAAGCGGCGGAGCACCAACTGCCCCTGGGAACGGGCGACCACGTTCATGCCCTGGGCGTCGGCGACCTGCGCCGCGCTCGTGCCAGGGTCCTCCGGGTTCTTCTCGGCCCCGGCGCCTTCCGCGTTTCGCGTCATGGCCAGTCTCCTTTACGACAACCGGATGCGAGGGTCGAGGAACGCGTAGACGATGTCGGCGATCATGTTGAAGACCACGATCGCGCCACCGGCCACCAGGAAGAACGCCATGATGGGCATGGGGTCTCCCTCGTCGATCCCGGTGAAGAGCAGCTTCCCCATCGCCGACCAGCCGAAGACCTCCTCGGTCACCACCGCGCCGCCGACGATCGTGCCGATGTCGTAGGCGACCAGCGTGGTGATCGGGATCAGGCCGTTGCGCAGCACGTGCCGGGTGACGACCGCGCGCTCGCTGAGCCCCTTGGCCCGTCCGGTGCGCACATAGTCCTGGTTCATCACCTCCAGCATGCTCGCGCGGGTGTAACGCGTGTAGCTCGCCAGCGAGATCAGCACCAGGGCGAGCGTCGGCAGCGCCAGGTGGCCGGCCGAGTCCAGGCCCGACTCCCAGAAGGTGCCCGAGTAGTTGGGGGTCTCCGCGCCGATGGTGGAGATCGGCCGGCCGCCGACCGAGTCGCTGTAGTCGGCGAACGACTGGAGCATCCGGTCGGTGAAGATGACCGCGCCGGTGAAGACGCCGGTGAGCACCGCGGCGGGGATCGCCGATCTGCGGTACAGATCGCCGCCGAGGAACCAGCCGATCGCGGCGGCGATCACGACGGTGAGCAGCGCCAGCAGCACGATGGTGAGCAGCTCGGGGTCCTTCAACACCGGTCCGAGCGAGAGCGAGGCGACCACGCCGATCCCGGCGGTGGCCATCGCCGCCTGGAGCGGCGGCTTCCATTCGAGCCCGCTGACGAGGGTGGTGAAGCCGAGCGCCGCGCCCACCGCCGTGAGCGCGATGACGATCGGGCCGAGCCCGGGGTCGGTGAACCACTCGGTGGCGGAGAGCAGCGTCAGCAGCACGGCCATGCCGGCGGTCGTCGAGCCGAAGGCGATCAGCCGGGACCTTCGGTCACCCACCACGACCGAGCCGCAGACCAGGCCGAAGATCAGCGAGATGCCACCGACGAAGGTGGGCGAGATGGTGGGCTCGGCCAGCCAGTCGTTGAAGTCCAGGGCGAGGAACTGCTTGAGCAGGGTGCCGACCCAGAAGAGCGGCAGCGAGAAGCAGATGAAGGTGACGAAGGTGACGGCGTGGTCGAGCGCGGTGTACTGGCGCAGCGCGGAGAGCACACCGACGGCGATCCCGATCACGATGGCCAACACCGTGGCGCCGGTGATCAGTTGAATGGTGGCGGTGAACGCGTTCTCCAGCATGGCGTTGACGTCCTGGCCCTGGCGGTTCACGCCCAGGTCACCGGTGAGGACATCGCCCAGCCAGCGGAAGTAACGAACGATGGCGGGATCGCCGAGGTGCATGCGCTCGGTTATCTCGGCCATGGCGGCCTCGCGGGCGCCGTCCGGCAGTTGCCTGGCCTCGGACAGTGGGTCGCGGATGCGGGTGGCCAGCAGGAAGACCACGACCGTGGAGGCGAGGAAGACCCAGATCGAGACGAAGAGCCGCCGCGCGATGAAGACAAGCATGGCGCTGACTCCTGTGGTTGCGGAGGTGGGGAGCTAGGGAGGGGAAGGGGCGCGTGACCGACCGTTCCCCGGCCGTGGCTCGGCGGGTGGCCGAAACCTCGCCCCGGGTACGGGACGCGGGGCCGGGAAGTGATAGTTCCCGGCCCCGCTCAACTCGCTTGACGCGGCCCCGTGGTGGTGCCGTTGACCAAGGCCCGGGGCTCACCGCTCGGCGCGGTGGGCCTCAGGGTCGGTCAGCTCTTGCTCCACGTCTGGGCGTTCCAGATGATGCCGTTCTGGGAGGGGTTGGGGACCACGTTCTCCACCGCGCCGTTCCAGGCGGTGATGCCCGGGTGCTGGTAGAGCGGGATGGTCACCAGGTTCTCCCACAGGTGGGCCTCGATGTCGGCGGTGATGGCGACCGCCTCCTCAAGGACACCGGTGCGCAGTACGTCGTCGAGCAGCTGGTCCAGCTCCTCGTTGCTGTAGCAGCCGTTGTTGTTGCCCTTGCCGTCGACCGAGCACTCACCGACGGTGCGGTAGGTGGAGTTCCAGCCGGAGCGGTCGGGCGAGCCCGACCAGGCGTACATGGCGACGTCGAACCGGCCCTCGGAGAGCGCGCCCGTGGTGTCGAAGAAGTCGGCCGCGGCGGTGAACTCCACGTCGAAGCCGGCCTCCTCACAGGAGGTCTCGATCAGCAGACCGGCGTCGTTGCGGCGCTGGTTGTCCAGGGTGCCGAGGCGCACGGTGAGGCCGACGGCGTCCTGCTCCTCAAGGATCTGGCGGGACCGCTCGATGTCGGTGGTGCCGTAGGACTCGATGTACTCGGCGGAGGCGTCGATGGCCTCCTGGTAACCCGCGTCCCACGGGGCGACGTTGCGGACCTGCTTGACGGTGGCCTCCGGGACGACCGGCTTGATCAGGTTGTCCACGAGGGTCTCGTAGGGCACGCAGAGGGCGAACGCCTCACGCAGCTCGATCGAGTCGGCGAACGGGCCGTTGTCGAAGTTGAAGTCGAGGTGCTCGTAGGTGTACTCCTCGGACACCTCGGACTCCAGGCCCTCGGCGGCGGCGATCTGCTCCGCCATGTCCACCGTGGGCTGCGGCTCGATGATGTCGACTTCGAGGTTCTGAAGGGCCTGGACCTGCTCCGGCTCGGCGACCATCCGGATCACGACGGAGTCGGCCGCGGCTGGCTCGCCCCAGTACGCCTCGTTCCGGACGAGGGTCACCGACTGGTCGGCGACGTAGTCACTGAGCTTGAAGGGCCCCGAGGAGGGGATCAGCTCCTCGGCGGGCAGCTCACCGCTGATCTGCCAGCCCGAGTTGTAGAACTCGGCGGCGGCCTCCAGCGGGGCCGGGTCGTCGCCCTGGAGCGCGGCGAGGAACTCCTCCTCGGTCAGGTCGGACTGCCCGGCGAGGACATGCGCCGGCATCATCGTGGTGTTGCCGTGCCCGGGTCCCGCGGTCAGCCAGTCGGCGTAGGGCTGGTCGTATATGAGGGAGAAGTCCTTGTCGCCGGCGGCGCACTCGGGCCGCGCGGTGTCCTCGATGCCCTGGGTGCCGGGGACGGAGAAGATGCCGTCGAAGGCGCCGCTCTGCGCGGTCCACCACACCAGCACATCGTCACAGTCGATGGGCGTGCCGTCCGACCAGACGGCGTCCGGGTTGATCGAGTAGTCGATCTGGAGCGGGTCCTCCGACACCTGCTCGAAGGTGCCGAACTCCTCGTTCGCGATCGGCTGGCCGTCGCTGTCGCCGAACTTCCAGAAGCCGGACAGGACCTGGCCCATCACCTGTCCGTTGGCCACCGTGTTGGCGCCCGCCGTGGTCTGGTTGTAGTTCTGCCACGGTTGAGCCATCGCGTAGGTCACCGTGCCGCCGGTGCCACCGCTGCCGTTCGCGTCATCGTTGCCGTCGTCGTCGTTGTCGTCGCTGCTACATGCGGAGAGAACGAGCGTCCCTGCCAACATGGCCGTGACGAGTTTCGACGTTCTGCCGAATCGGGTCATCTTGGGCCTTCCACGGTGTCTGGCTTCGGGTGAAGTTGTCGAGAGCCTCCTCACAGTTGGAGGTCCTAACAAGTGCGTCAGAGTGACCGTTGTGCAGCCGAGATGTGAAGAACGCTGAGCTGTGACTATTGATTGGGTGGATTCATGGGCAGAGAAGGGCGATTCGCCCCGGTCTCCGCGCGTTGATCGTGCGCGGCTGTTCGTTATCCGGTCGGGGCATTGGTGAACACCTGACCTAGCCTGCCCCCCTGTAGGGGGAAATCTGGTGGAGTTGGGTAAAACGGCTGTGGGGGCTGGGAGTTCCGTGGTTCGGTGGATTCGTTGCTCTTGGGAGGGTCGGGCGCACCACCCTCAACTGCATGTCATGCGGGGGGCCGATCCATGCTCAAATCCATTAACACCATGTTCACCGACACGCGCGCCGGCGACCTCGCCTGGGCGCTCGATCGAGGTCCGGAGCCGGCCCTGGCCACGCTCGACCTCGAACTGGGGGACGTCTCCGTTCAGTTGCGCGTTCTGGGCGCCTCACACCAGGTCCTGCTCAACAGTAGCCGGGGCTCCTGCTCGGAGACAGTCGCCTGCATCCCCGGCGGCAACACCCCGCTGCCCATGGGGGTCTCCCGCCGCCTGGGGAACTTCGAGTACGAGTTCGCCGCCCGGGTGGAGACGCTGAGCCCGGGGTCGTTCGCCGGCCGGGCCCAGGAGTTGCTGGCGCTGGTCGCCGAACACCCCCAGGGACTGGCCGCGTTGTTCCCCGGCGACCCCAACGCCTTCACCGCGCTGCTGGCGCAACGCCAACAGGGCCAGGTGCACTGGCGCACCTGGCACGCGTACCCGCAGGAGCGGCATCTTGTGGCCACCAGGACAACGGTGTTGGGCGCGCCGCACGCGGTGGAGGCGACACCGAAGTCCACTCCTGTGGGTGACAGGGCGAGTTCGAGGTGTGACGTAACGTTCGGTTCATGATCGAGACGTCCGAGGCCGAGTGCGCGAACGGGCCCGGTGCCCGGGCGGCCCTCCCGGTTTCGCCCGGGGTGGGGCGGAGGCTGGTGCTGCTGGCGGTCTTCGTCTGTGCCGCCTGCGGGCTGGTCTACGAGTTGGAGCTGATCGCGCTCGCCGACTACCTGGTGGGGGACACCGTCACGCTCACGTCCATCGTGCTCTCCTCGATGGTCTTCGCCATGGGCATCGGCTCCCTGGGAGCCAAGCGGCTGCGCGCCCAACCCTCCGTCAACTTCGGCCTGATCGAGGCGATGCTGGCGCTGGTCGGCGGCTGCTCGGCCACCCTGCTGCACCTCTCCTTCCTGTGGTTCGACGAGGTCAGGCCCACGCTGGTGCTGCTGTCGCTGGCCATCGGCCTGTTGATCGGCGCCGAGATGCCGCTGCTGATGACGCTGATCCAGCGCATCAGGCAGCAGGACGCCGGCCGCGCGGTGGCCGATCTCTCCGCCGCCGACTACGTGGGCGCGCTGCTGGGCGGTCTCGCCTTCCCCTTTCTCCTGCTCCCGCTGCTCGGCCATCTCAACGCCGCGCTCTTCACCGGCGTGGTCAACGCGCTGGCCGGCGGCGCCGTGGTGCTCTGGCTCTTCCGCGGCGATCTCAGCCGGGCCAGCCGCGCCCGGCTCACGCTGGTCGTCTCCGGGGTCACGGCGACGCTGGTGGTCTGCGCCCTGACGGTGGATTCGCTGGGGGAGCGGGCCGAGCGGGTCCTGCACCAGCGGGAGGAGGCCCAGCGGGTCGCTTCCGCCTCACCGACGCCGCACGTTGCTTTTGGCCCACCCAGTAACATATGTGCCGCTCAGTGGGTAGGCTCCGCGCCATGGAGCACGAGGTCGACCTCCCGTATTCCGCCGATGTCGTTCTGAGCGCCTTCGCCGAGCCGAGGCGGGTGGCCCGTTGTGTGCCGGGGCTCCAACCGGCCCAGCCGGGGAGTCCGGCCGTGCGGGACACCGCCCCCGGCGAGGTGCGCGGCCGGCTGCGGCTGCGCGCCGGCACCTCCACCATCACCTACCGGGGCTCCCTCACCTTCGCCCTCGCCGACGGCGGCTACACCGTCGCGGCCACCGGCGAGGAGGCCAGGGGGTCGGGGAAGGTCAGCGTGGTGCTGACGGTGCTGGCGCGGGAGCGCCCCGGGGGCGCCGGCTGCACGCTGTCCTTCCAGGGCCGGCTCACCGGCACCGGACGCCTCCTCGAACTCACGGAGGAGCAGCGGCACTCGGTGGGACGGCGGCTGCTGGATCGTTTCGCCGACGCGCTGGGCGATCTGCTCGCCGAGGCGGCGGCCGAGACCGTGGTGGAGGCGGTCGCCGAGGCCGTCGCCGAGCGGGTCGCCGAGGAGGCGGCGACGGAGGGGGCCGTCGACGAGCCCCTGCCGGAGGCCGACGAGGCGCTGACGGAGGCCGTCCCCGAGCTGACGGAGTCCGTCGATGAGCTGGCCGGGGAGGCCGAGCCGCCGCCGACGCCGGGCGGCATCGGCGCGCCGGACGACAACGAACGGGTGATTCCCGGGATTCCCTCGGCGCAGAGCCCCGAGCCCGATGCCGTGCCGGACGCGGGCCCCGACGCGGCGCATGAGCCCAGGGCGAGCGGGGGCGGCGAGTCGAGTCAGGAGCATGTGGCGGAGCCGGGGGCCTCGCAGCCCGCCGTGGAGGCCTCCCAGCCGGCCGCCGGCACGCCGGGCGACGAGCGGGACGCCGAGACGCCGCCGCCCACGGAGGCCGAGCGGGTCCTCGGCCGCGTCGAGGCGGGCCGGGGCGACTTCTCGCTGCCCGCGCCCGAGGCGGATCACGCCCGGCGCAGCATGATCGGGCGGAGCGCGGAGGAAGTGGATCACGCGCCCCCTCGGGGGCGTTACGCACCGGAGGTCGCGCCGGGCGGTGGAGCCGGTCCTTCCCCCGTGCTGCGGTGGGCCGCGCCGGCCGCCGCGCTGGTGGTGGCCTCGGCTGTGGTCATCGGCCGGGCGCTGCGCCGCAGGCGTTAGCGGCCCCGCGACGCGCTGTCCAGCATGAGGTCACCATTAGTCATTTCATAGAGCTGATCGTTATCGTCGTGGGGTGACCATCGATGACACCGAACGTGGGATTCGACTGCGTGCCGGCGACGCCGAGTTGACCGTGCGCCCCGACCAGGGGGCCCGGATCTCCTCGCTGACCGTCGCCGGCCTTGAGCTGCTGCGCCAGGGCGAGCGCTATGGCTCCTTTGTGATGGCCCCCTGGTGCGGTCGGACCCGACAGGGCCGGTTCCGCGACGGCGGCACGGACCACCAGCTGCCGGTCAACGCCGGCGCGCACGCCATCCATGGCACCGTCAGGGGCCGCCCCTGGCGGACCGTGCGGGCGGACGAGCGTTCCGTCGCCCTGGTCTGCGAGCTGACCGATCCCTGGCCCTATGCCGGGATGGTCAGCCAGCTGGTGGAGCTGGCCGAGGACGGCAGCGGGGTCACCCTCACGCTGGGCGTCGAGACGGCCGACAACTCCTTCCCGGCGCAGGTCGGTTGGCATCCCTGGTTCCTGCGCCAGCTCACCCCGGGGGGCCGCGAGGTGGAGATCGACTTCACCCCGGCCTGGCAGGAGGAGCGGGGTGACGACCATCTGCCCACCGGCCATCGCGTCGCGCCCAAGCCGGGGCCCTGGGACGACTGCTTCGGGATGCCGGACGGGGTCGACGTCACCCTGAGCTGGCCCGACCAGCTGGAGTTGACGGTGGGCAGCCGGGCCGAGTGGGTGGTCGTCTACGACGAACTGCCGGAGGCCGTCTGTGTGGAACCGCAGTCGGGCCCGCCCAACGGGCTGAACAGCCACCCCCGTCTTGTCACCCGGCTGGAGCCGCTGGAGGTCTCCACCCGGTGGGACTGGCGGCTGGCATAGGCTCTGGGGTCATGAGCGCGCGTGCACAACTGCTCCAGCAGATCAAGAACAAGGCCGTGGTCCACGGCAAGGTGATCCTCTCCTCGGGGCAGGAGACCGACCGCTACCTGGACCTGCGTCGGGTCGCCCTGGACGGCGAGGCCGCCCCGCTGGTCGGCGAGGCGATGCTGGATCTCACCGGCGACCTCGACTACGAGGCGGTGGGCGGGCTCACCATGGGTGCCGACCCGGTGGCCGCGGCCATGCTGCACGCGGCGGCGGCCAGGGGCGAGCGGCTGGACGCCTTCGTGGTGCGCAAGGTGGGCAAGGCGCATGGCCTCCAGCGGCGGATCGAGGGCCCCGATGTGGCCGGCCGGCGGGTGCTCGCCCTGGAGGACACCTCGACCACCGGCAACTCGGTGCTGACCGCCGTGGAGGCGTTGCGCGAGGCGGGCGCCGAGGTGGTGGCCGTGGCGGTGATCGTGGAGCGCGGCGCGGCTCCCGCCGTCGAGGCGGCCGGACTGCCCTACTACTCCGTCTTCACTCTCGGAGACCTGGACCTGGGCTGACCAGCCTGACCGTCCGAGCCGTCCGAGCCGTCCGACTGGCCTGAGCTGCGTCGATTACGGACCGTCATGGTTTCACGTGAAACTGCGGCAGGCTGTCATGGGCGCCCGCCGTCGTCTGGGAAGATGGGCGCGACGATGATGCCCAGGACGCCAATGAAGACGTCTCCCTGATTTCGAGTAGCAGCCCGACGCACACTCTCCAAGGAGCGGACAGATGCCCATCGCGACCCCTGAGGTCTACAACGAGATGCTCGACCGGGCGAAGGCGGGCAAGTTCGCCTACCCGGCCATCAACGTCACCTCGACGCAGACCCTGCACGCCGCCCTGCGCGGCTTCGCCGAGGCGGAGAGCGACGGCATCGTCCAGATCTCCACCGGTGGCGCCGAGTTCCTCGGCGGCCAGTACAACAAGGACATGGTCACCGGCGCCCGCGCGCTCGCCGAGTTCGCGCATGTGGTGGCCGAGAAGTACCCGGTCAACGTGGCGCTGCACACCGACCACTGTCCCAAGGGCAAGCTGGACGGCTATGTCCGTCCGCTGCTGGCGATCTCCCAGGAGCGGGTGGACCGGGGCCTGAACCCGCTCTTCCAGTCGCATATGTGGGACGGCTCCGCCGAGACCCTCAAGGACAACCTGGACATCGCCGCCGAGCTGCTGGCCCTGGCCGCCGCCGCCAAGATCATCCTGGAGGTGGAGATCACCCCCACCGGCGGTGAGGAGGACGGCGTCTCGCACGAGATCAACGACGAGCTGTACACCACCGTCGACGACGCGCTGCGGACCGCCGAGGCGCTGGGCCTGGGGGAGCGGGGCCGCTATCTGCTGGCCGCGTCCTTCGGCAATGTGCACGGCGTCTACAAGCCGGGCAATGTGGTGCTCCGCCCCGAGCTGCTCAAGGACCTCCAGCAGGGCGTGGCCGAGGTCAGCGGCAAGCAGGACCCGTTCGACTTCGTGTTCCACGGCGGCTCGGGTTCGACGGAGGAGGAGATCGCCACCGCGCTGGAGAACGGCGTGGTGAAGATGAACCTCGACACCGACACCCAGTACGCCTTCACCCGGCCGATCGTCGACCACGCGTTCCGCAACTACGACGGTGTGCTCAAGGTGGACGGCGAGGTCGGCGACAAGAAGGTCTACGACCCGCGCAGCTGGGGCAAGTTGGCCGAGGCCGGCATGGCGGAGCGGGTCACCCTGGCCTGCACCCACCTCCGTTCCGCCGGCACCAGGCTGAAGTAGCCGAGCGGGGCCGGGCCCCGGCCCGTCCCGTCCGGCCCGCCCCTTCCGGCCCGCCTCGAAGGGCCCGCCGGAGGCCGCTTCCGGCCACCGGCGGGGGGACGGCTTGGGCGTGGCCCGGCCGGAGAGGCAGACTGGGCAGCATGGTCACGCACGAGAACCTCCTCGGGGGTCCGCCCCCCACCCACCTTCCCGACGACCCGGAGCCGCGCGAACTGCTGGCCTCGGGCACCTCGCCGGCCGAGGTGGCGGCCAAGTACCCCGCCTCCTCGCTCGCCTGGGCGCAACTGGCGGACGACGCGTTCGGCGACGGCCGCGTCGTCGAGTCCTACGCCTACGCGCGCACCGGCTACCACCGTGGCCTGGACGCGCTGCGCCGTAGCGGCTGGAAGGGGCACGGCCCGATCCCGTTCGAGCACGAGCCCAACCGGGGCTTCCTGCGGGCGCTGCACGCGCTCGCCCGGGCCGCCGGCGCCATCGGCGAGCAGGAGGAGTACGAGCGCTGCTCGCAGTTCCTCAGGGACAGCTCGCCGACCGCCGCCGACACGCTCTCCTGACCGGGGCGCCGGCCGGGCCACCGCCGGGCCGTGCCCTCGTCGCCGGAACCTGGGCGCCCCGAACACCACGGGGCGCCTTCGCCGTTGCTCCGCGACCGACACCACCCACGTCAAGCATGGCAAGGGAGCCCACCGGCGTGACCCCCCAGGACCCCTCGGGACCCCACGCGCTCGCCGCGCTCGTCGCGCGCGCCCGCGCGCTGGACGCGGCCGATCCGCTCCGCGCGGTGCGGGACCGGTTCGTGCTCGACGACGATGTGGTCTATCTGGACGGGAACTCGCTGGGCGCGCTGCCCCGCGCGGTGCCGGGGCGGGTGGCCGAGGTCATCGCCGAGGAGTGGGGCCGGCTGCGGATCAGGGGCTGGACGGAGGCCGGTTGGGACACCGCGCCCGAGCGGATCGGGGACCGTCTGGGGCCGCTGCTCGGCGCCGCCCCCGGACAGCTGGTGGTGGGCGACTCCACCAGCGTCAACCTGTTCAAGGTGCTGGTGGGCGCGGTCCGGCTGGCGGCGCCGGAGCGCGACGAGATCCTTCTCGACGGCTCGACGTTCCCCACCGACCGCTATGTCGCGGCCTCCGCCGCCCGGATGACCGGGCGCGTCCTCCGGGTGCTGCCGCCCGCCGAGATCGCCGGCGCGGCCGGGCCCAGGACCGCCGCCGCGCTGGTCAACCATGTGGACTACCGCACGGGGGCACTGGCCGACCTGCCGGGGATCACCGCCGCCGTGCGGGAGGTGGGCGGCCTCAGCGTCTGGGATCTCTGCCACAGCGCCGGGGCGCTGCCCGTGGAACTCGACCGGAACGGCGTGGACTTCGCGGTCGGCTGCGGCTACAAGTACCTCAACGGCGGCCCGGGGGCGCCCGCGTTCTGCTATCTGCGGGCCGAGCGTCTCGACCGGTTCGACTCGCCGCTGCCCGGCTGGTGGTCGCACCGCGACCCGTTCGCGATGGCGGACGAGCACCTGCCGCATCCGACGGTGCGGCGGGCCCGCGTCGGCACGCCCGACGTGCTGTCGATGCTGGCGTTCGAGGCGGCGCTCGACGTCTGGGACGGCGTGGAGATCGCGGCGGTGCGCGCCAAGAGCCTGGCGCTGACGGACTTCTTCCTCACCTGTGTCGGCGCCCTGGTGCCCGAGGGGGCCCTGTCCTCGCTGACCCCGGTGGAACACGCCAGGCGCGGCAGCCAGATCGCCCTCCGCCACGTGGAGGCGCGGCGGTTGACGGCCGCGCTGGCGGACCGTGGGGTGGTCGGCGACTTCCGGCCGCCCGATGTGCTGCGTCTCGGCTTCACCCCGCTCTACACCGGCTTCGCCGAGGTGGCGCGCGCCGCCGCCGCGCTGGCCGAAGAGGTCGCGCGGTGACGGCCGACGGGTCCCTGACCACGGCTCCCTAGGCCCCGTTCTCGTCGAACTCCGGCAGCGGCTCGCCGAGGTAGTCGGCCGAGACCGTCTCGGTGAGTCGGGCGTAGGCGACGATGTTGGAGTCGTAGCCGCCGTCCTCCGCCCAGCGTCCGCCGCAGGTGATCAGGCGCAGTTGGGGGGAGGTGACGGAGCCGTAGACCCGTTGGTCGGGGAAGTCGGCCTTGGGGTACTGCTCCACCGAGTCCACCGTGAAGACGGCGATGGAGCCGTCCGCCCGGTCGATCTCGATGGTCTCGCCCGGCTGGAGCATGCCGAGCCCCGCGAAGGCCGCCGGGCCTTCGTAGGTGTCCAGATGGCCGACGAGGATGGCCGCGCCGCGCTCGCCAGGGGAGACGCCGCCCGCGTACCAGGCGGCCCGCATGGCGTCCTCCTCCGACGGCGACGGCGGGCCGCCGTCCGGCGCCAGATCGGCGCCGAACACCTCGACATCGGTGGCCAGATACGGAATCCGGACCCGGATCGGCGCCGCGCGCTCCAGCGGCGCCGCCAGCTCCTCGTAGCCGTACTCGCCCAGGACGGCGGCGTCCGGGCCGGTGCCGGGGGCGTCCACCGCCTCGGGGCGGGACACGCCCTCGGCGATATCGCTGGAGGAGCGTGCCTCCCGCACGGCCGTGGCGCCGTCGCCCTGGCCGCCGCCACGCGGCGCGAACACCCCGATCAGCAGCCCGAGCACGACCAACGTGGTGGCGATGGTCGTCTCCAGCCGCCGGCTGCGCAGCGCCAGCCGCTGCTGTCGGGTGCGCGCGCCAGGGGGCGCGGGCGGCGGCCCGGCGGCGCCGCGCACCGCCGTGGCCACCGCGACCCTGGCCTGACGGAGCGTCGCCGGCCGCGCCCGGCCCTTGACCAGCCCCGTCGCCGCCCCACCCACCCGGCCGGCCCGGCCCGCCAGCCGCCGGCCGGCCGCCGCCGACCACGCGGCGGCGAGCCGGTACCAGTGGTGGGCGCGCCGGGTCACGGCGGTCAGGAGCGCCGGGCGTTGCCGGCGCTTCGCCGGCTCGCCGCCCGGGGGCCGCCCGGCGCGGCGTGCCGCGCCGGGCCGGCGGAGGGACCGGAGCGAGGGGAGACGCGGGATGCGCGGCCTGGGCAGCGCACGCGGGATTCTGGGCACGCCGCGCTCGTCAGTAGTAGTAGTGCGAGCCGGAGCGGCGCCGCTTGGCGAGGAACACGTAGCCGACGCCGCCGGCCACCGCGACACCGCCGCCGATCGCCAGCGCGGTGGCCTGCGAACCGCTCTCGCCGCCGCTGCCCGAGCCGCCGAAGCCGGCCTCGGCGCCACCGCTCGGGGTGCCGGCCGTGGCGGTGAAGTTGGCGGAGAGCTGGACGCCGTCCGCGCACTCCACCGTCACCGGGTACTTGCGGCCGATCTTCAGATCGTGCTTGATCTTGCCGGTGCCCACCCACTGGCCCGAGTCGCCCTGCCGCAGGGTGATCGGCTCCTTGAACGCCTCGGACCTGGCGGGCCCGCTGGGGCGGCACTGCGCCCGGACGGTGACCGAGGTGCCGGGAGCGCCCGAGCTGGGCGAGACGGTCAGCGGTGCGACGTTGTCCCAGGCGGGCTTGGCGTCGTCCAGCGCCGCCGGGCCCTCGGGGTTGACCGCCTCGGCCGCCTCGATGACATCGGCGATCTCCTGCGCCGGCGCCTCGTCCTCCTGGGCGAAGGCCGGACCCGCGAGAGCCAGGGTGAGCGCCGCCGTGGTGGCGGCCACGGCCAACGAGCGCGTCGGGGAGACGAACTGGGGGAGCCTGGGGGACTTGGGGGATCTGGTGGATCGCGTGGACTTCATGAACGGGTGACCTCCGTGGCGTCCGCCGCACGCGGAGTGCGTGACGAGCTGTCACCCATGCGAACAGTCCGTGACCGGGTCCGCATCCGGAGCTGGTCCTCGCGGGTGCCCCGCTGCTCCGTTGGGGAACGTCGCGCGAGGGCCGCCGCTGACCGGCTGTCAGCGGCGGCCCGGTGGCGTCCGGCCTCAGGTGAGGTCGAGGTCCCGGCGGCGCAGGCCCAGCATGCCGAGCCAACTCAGCCCGGCCGCAAGGCCGGTGAGCACCAGCAGCGGCACCCAGTCCAGCGCGGCGACCGGCACGCTCGGCACATGGCCGAGCGGCGAGAGGTCGCGGAGCACGTCGGGCAGATCGATCATCTCGCCCAGGAACGTGACCGCCATGGCGTAGCCGGGCAGCGCCCAGGCGGCTGCGACCGCCCGGGGGAACCAGCCGAAGAGCGCCAGCGCGCAGCTCCCGGTGAACCACACCGCGGGGGCGTAGGCCAGCGAGGCGGCCGTCAGCTCGGGCAACAGCGACGCGTCGCCCGTCGAGGCGGCGCCGGCCGCGCCGATGCCGAGCCCTGAGGCCAGCAGCACCAGCGTGGCGCCGCCCAGCGCGACGGCCAACTGGCCACCGGCCCACGCCGTTCGGGAGAGCCCGCTGGCCAGCAGCGGCTCGGCCCGCCCCTCGGTCTCCTCGGCGCGGGGCCGCACCAGGGTGGCCACCGCGGCGGCGGCGGCGACGATCGCCAGGATGCCGAGCGCCACGGAGGCGAACACCTCGGTGGCCGAGGCCCCGTCCAGCAGGAACTCCTTGGCCAGCGTGTCGATCTCGTCCAGCATCTGCTCGGCGTCGGAGAGGATCGACCCCAGCATCACGCCGAACAGCAGCCCGCCGGCGCCGAAGGCGATCAGGGTGCCCCTGGCCAGCCGGGTCGCCAGGCCCACCGGATGGGCCAACGACGGGTGCGCGTCGGGGGGCCCGGGAGGCGGTGGGCGCAGCCCCGCGTTGAGGTCCCGCATGGTGCTCAGCCAGAACGCGAGCGCGCAGAGCACGGCGGTCAGCGCGAGATGGAGCAGCAGCGGCCACCAGCGGTTGTCCAGATACGGGTAGGCGCGCTGCGCCCAGCCGATCGGCGACATCCAGGAGAGCGCGGCCGGTCCCACGTCGCCCACCGAGCGCAGCGCGAAGGCGGCGGCGATCACCGCGAAGCCGAGGCCGCTCGCCCCTCGGGAGAACGCGGTGATCTGCGCGGTCACCCCGGCCACCGCGGTGAACACCAGGCCGATGGCGGCCGTCACCGCGCCGTAGAGCAGCGCGCCCTCCGTGGTGAGCCCGTCCGAGCCGCCCATGGCGGCGAACAGGCCGGCGAGCAGTGCGCCGAGCAGCAGCGAGGCCGCGCCAGCCACCAGCAGCGCGGAGGCCAGTTGGGCGTGCCGGCCCAACACCCCGGAGCGCACCAGCTCGGCGCGTCCGCTCTCCTCCTCGACCCGGGTGTGACGGACCACCGTGAGGACGGTCATCAGCCCGACGGCGAGGGCGAAGATGCCGATCAGCTGGTGCGAGGTCATGGCGCCCAGGTCGTAGCCCTGGTCCAGATAGCGCTCGGGCCCGGTCATGGCGAGCCCGGCCGGGGACCGCATGGTCTCGGCCGCGGCCTCCCGGTCGGCGGGCTCCGGGTAGGTGCTCTGGAAGCTGGCGACGCTGAGCGCCGGGGTCAGCGTCAGCAGGGCCAGCCAGACGGGCAGCCGCACCCGGTCGCGGCGCAGCGCGAAGCGGACCAGGGTGCCGGTGCCGACCAGCGGCCCGCCGGCCGGGGGGCTTTCGGGGGCGGCGGTCGCGGTCATCGGTCGGCCGCCGTACGCGCGTTCTCGTTCTCGTTCTCGTCCCGGCCACGGTCGCCGTAGTGCCGGAGCATCAGCTCCTCCAGCGTCGGCGGATGGCTGACCAGCGCGCGGACGCCGAACTCGGCCAGTCGGCTGAAGACCTGGTCCAGCTGTGGCCCGTCGACGGAGAAACGGATCCGGTTGCCGTCCGTCGCCCCGTCGCCCGGACCGTCCTCGGTGCGCAGATCGTGCACCCCCGGCAGCTCGGCCAGGCCGGTGACCGGCCGGCTGGTGACCGCCTCCACGCTGGTGCGGGTGAGATGCCGCAGGTCATCCAGGCTGCCGGACTGCACCACCCGGCCCTGTCTGACGATGGAGACCCGATCGCAGAGCTTCTCCACCTGGGCCATGATGTGGCTGGAGAGCAGCACCGTCTGCCCGTTCTCCTTGGCCTCGCCGATCAACTCCTGGAAGACGACCTCCATCAGCGGGTCGAGGCCGGCCGTCGGCTCGTCCAGCAGCAGGAGTTCGGCGCGCGAGGCGAGGGCGGCGACCAGCGCGACCTTCTGCCGGTTGCCCTTGGAGTAGGTGCGGCCCTTCTTGGTCGGATCCAGCTCGAAGCGGTCCAGCAGCAGGGCGCGGCGTTCCGGGTCAAGGCCCCCGCGCAGCCGGGCGAGCAGGTCGATCGCCTCGCCGCCCGTGAGGTTCGGCCAGAGTTCGACGTCGCCCGGAACGTAGGCCAACCGCCGATGAAGCGGCACCGCCTGGGCCCAGGGGTCGCCACCCAGGAGCCGCACGGCGCCGGAGTCGGCACGTAGCAGGCCGAGCAGTACACGGATGGTCGTGGACTTCCCGGCCCCGTTCGGCCCAAGGAAGCCGTGAACCTCGCCCGTGCGCACGGTGAGGCCGAGACCGTCCAGAGCCCTGGTGCGGCCGAAGGTCTTGACCAGATCGACGATCTCGATCGCGTTGGATGAGGACTTCATGCCGAGGAACTTACGCTAACTTCAGAAATATGTGAAGCTAGCGAATAGTCAGGATGGGCAGTACGGCTGGCAGGATGTCGGGATGACCATGGAACGGAGTGCGGGGCACGAGAAGCCCGCGGGCGGGGGACCCGCTGGCGAGGAAACCGAGGGGGCCGATCCGGAGTACACGAAGGGCGTGGCCTCCTTCGTCGAGCGCTTCGCCGCCGACCTCAACGCGGCGGGGCTCCAACGGATGCCGTCCCGGGTCTTCGCCTGCCTGCTGGCCTCCGAGGACGGAGCGCTCAGCTCGGCGCAGCTGGCCCAGCGGCTGCGGATCTCGCCGGCCGCCGTCTCCGGCGCGGTGCGCTACCTCAGCCAGGTCCACCTGATCAGCAGGGAACGCCTCCCCGGCTCCCGCCGCGAGCAGTACCGGGTGGATCAGGACGTCTGGTATCGCAGCCTCACCAACCGCGACCAGATGTACCGCCGCTGGGAGCAGACCCTGCAATGCGGGATCGATGCCGTCGGCCCCAGCACCATGGCCGCCGAACGGCTCGCCGAGACCTCCGCGTTCATGGCGTTCCTCGAAGAGCAGATGGCCCGGCTGCTCGACGGCTGGCACGCCCACCGCGCCGTCTCCGGACGCCCGCTCGAAACCGACCTGCCGCGCCGGCGAGGCGACGCCACGACGTAGCCACCGGCGGTGGCGCGGGGCACGACGGCGGGCCTCCGGCGGTGGTGCGGGGGTTGGCGGCGGGCCTCCGGCGGTGGTGCGGGAGTTGGCGTTCCGCCTGCGTTCCACCTGCGTCTGCCCGCATGCCGGGCCGGCGAGGGCCGCCCGGCGCTGCGCGCTCGTGCCTCTCCGCTTCGGTCCCCCACCGCCGCTCAGCGGGCGGCGCCCGGCGCCCCGCGTTCGCTCCGCGCACGGCGCGCTGAGCCCGGCGGCCCGCGCCCTGCCTCCGTCGTTTCTGCCGCCGCTCGCCGCTCGCCGCTCGCCGCTCGCCGCTCGCCGCGCGTTCGTCGTTTCCGCCGCTGGTCAGCGGGCGGCGCCCGGCGTTCGTCGTTTCCGCCGTCGGTCGGCGGGTGGTGTCCGGCGCTCCGCGTTCGCTGTTCCCGCCGCCGGTCGCCGCGCGGTGTTCCGCGCCCCGCGTTCGCTGTTGCCGGTGTCGGTCGGCGGGTGGTGTCCGGCGCTCCGCGTTCGCTGTTCCCGCCGCCGGTCGCCGCGCGGTGTTCCGCGCCCCGCGTTCGCTGTTGCCGGTGTCGGTCGGCGGGTGGTGTCCGGCGCTCCGCGTTCGCTGTTCCCGCCGCCGGTCGCCGCGCGGTGTTCCGCGCCCCGCGTTCGCTGTTGCCGGTGTCGGTCGGCGGGTGGTGTCCGGCGCTCCGCGTTCGCTGTTCCCGCCGCCGGTCGCCGCGCGGTGTTCCGCGCCCCGCGTTCGCTGTTGCCGGTGTCGGTCGGCGGGTGGTGTCCGGCGCTCCGCGTTCGCTGTTCCCGCCGCCGGTCGCCGCGCGGTGTTCCGCGCCCCGCGTTCGCTGTTCCCGCCGCCGGTCGGCGGGTGGTGTCCGGCGCTCCGCGTTCGCCGTTTCCGCCGTCGCTCGGCGCGCGGCGCCCGGCGGCGCGCCTCCGCCGCCCCGCCGCCGCTCAGCGGGCGGCGCCCCGCGCCCCGCCGCCCCCCGCCGCTCAGCGCTCAGCGCGCTGAGCCCCGCGATCCGCCTCCGTCGTTTTCGGTGGCGGGGGGTGGGTTCAGGGGCAGCGTCAGGTGTGGGGGACGGTGAGGCGGAGGGCGTTCGGGCGGACGGTCCAGGTGCGGGTGTGGGTGGGGCCGAGGTCCACCGCGTTGGCGCGGTAGCTGAAGCCGGCCCCCGAGACGGTGATCGACGTGGCTCGGGCGCGGACCAGGCTGTCCTTGCGGCCGGCCCGGACGACCACATCGGCCAGCCCGTTCGCCGGCAGCACGGAGACCTCGGCGACCGGCCGGTCCAGATCGGCCAGCAGCCGGCCGTCGGCCTCCACGCGGAGCCGCTGGCTGGGGCGGGCGCGCTGGCGGGGGAACGGCACCGCGCGCCACCAGGCGCTGGCCGGGCCCTGGCCGCCGGGGGCCGGGATGCCGAGGCCGCCGAGGACCACGCCGCCGGCGTCGTCGGTCAGCACGTCGAGGCGGCGGGTGTGGCCGGCCAGCACCGCGCGGGAGGCCGCGACCGCGTCCGTCGGCACGCCGAGGGCGTGCGCCAGGGAGACCGAGCCGCCGACCGGGACCACCCCCAACGGATGGGCGCCCAGGGCGCCTTCGCCGTGCAGCAGGCGCACCGCGCGCAACAGGGTGCGGTCGTCGCCGACGACCACGACCTGGCGTCCGTTCCTGCGGGCCAGCGCGCGCGGCATGGATCCCGGCTGGTCGAGGACGCAGACCTTGGCCGCGTCGCCGGCCCCCGCGCACAGCACATCCTTGGCGATGCGCACCGATTCCCCGTCCACGCGCCTGGCCGTCGGGTCGATGACGATGAGCACCTGACTGTTCGCCTCCCGGCTGCGTCTCCCGTAAGCTCTCTGTGCAAGAGCCCCTGTCGCGATTGCGCAGGGGTTTCGTCGATCCGGGGCAGCTGAAGCGTAGATGCCCCGCTCGAAAGGGGTGTACGCCTGTGCCCGCACTTGTGCTGCTCGGCGCTCAGTGGGGTGACGAAGGCAAAGGCAAGGCCACCGATCTGCTCGGCGGCTCCGTGGACTATGTTGCGCGCTACCAGGGCGGCAACAACGCTGGTCACACCGTTGTGGTGGGCGACCAGAAGTACGCGCTGCATCTGCTGCCGTCCGGCGTTCTCACGCCCGAGTGCACCCCGGTCATCGGCAATGGCGTGGTCGTCGATCCGCAGCAGCTGCTCGCCGAAGTGCGAGGGCTGAACGAACGGGGCATCGACACCTCCAAGTTGCTGGTCAGTGGCAACGCCCATCTGATCACGTCCTACCACCAGACTCTGGACAAGGTCTCCGAACGCTTCCTCGGCAAGCGCAAGATCGGCACCACCGGGCGCGGTATCGGCCCGGCCTACGCCGACAAGATCAACCGGCAGGGCGTCCGGGTCCAGGACCTGTTCGACGAATCGATTCTTCGGCAGAAGGTCGAGGCCGCTCTCGACCAGAAGAACCAGCTGCTGGCCAAGATCTACAACCGGCGCGGCATCCTCGTCGAGCAGGTGGTCGAGGAGCTGTTGGGGTACGCCGAGCCGCTTCGGCCGTATGTCTGTGACACCACGCTGGTGCTCAACCAGGCGCTGGACGAGGGCAAGGTGGTGCTGTTCGAGGGTGGCCAGGGAACCCTGCTGGACGTCGACCACGGCACCTATCCCTTTGTCACCTCGTCGAACCCGACGGCCGGCGGAGCGTGCACCGGAACGGGTGTCGGGCCGACCAGGATCGACCGGGTGATCGGGATTCTCAAGGCCTACACCACACGTGTGGGTGCCGGGCCCTTCCCCACGGAGCTGATGGACGCGGACGGCGACCGACTCCGTTCGGAGGGTCACGAGTACGGCGTGACCACCGGCAGGGACCGCCGCTGTGGCTGGTTCGACGCGGTGATCGCCCGGTACGCGGTCCGGGTCAACGGGGTCACCGACTTCTTCCTCACCAAGCTGGACGTGCTCAGCGGCTGGGAGCGGATCCCGGTCTGTGTCGGCTATCGGATCGAGGGCCGCGAGGTGAGTGAACTCCCGTACAACCAGAGCGACTTCCACCACGCCGAGCCGATCTACGAGTACCTGCCGGGATGGCAGGAGGAGATCTCGGCGGCGCGGTCGTTCGAGGAGCTGCCGAAGA
Organism: Streptomyces profundus; assembly: GCF_020740535.1. Classification (NCBI taxonomy): domain Bacteria; kingdom Bacillati; phylum Actinomycetota; class Actinomycetes; order Kitasatosporales; family Streptomycetaceae; genus Streptomyces; species Streptomyces profundus. The sequence continues at coordinate 2,986,769 of NZ_CP082362.1, read as the reverse complement.
ACGCGCAGGCGTATGTCGCGGCGCTTGAGGAGCTGTCCGGGGCCCGGATCTCCGCGATCGGGGTCGGCCCGGGACGGGACGAGACCATCCAGATCCACCCGCTCCTCTGACCCCACTCGGGCTGACCCCACTCGGGTCGGTTCCGGGGTCGACCCGGGTCAGCGTGCGGAACGGCCCGTGGGCCGGGCGAGGGCCTCGGCCCCGCCCGGCCCACGGGCCGTGTGCTGTGCTCGACGTCAGTCGGTGAGCGTGGCGTCGAAGCTGTCGTCCGGGTCGCCCATCGGGGAGAACGTGATGACCTCGGGGTCGTCCTCCTCCTCGGGCCAGTGCACCCGGTAGCTCGGCAGCGGGTCGCAGCCGTTGGACTGGTCCTCGCCGGGGCCGATGATGATGTGGTCCGTGTAGAGGGCGCCCGAGACCATGACGGACTCCCAGGTGCAGCTGCCGTCCGTGAACGTCAGCGCCAGCTCGCCCGGGTAGCTGGTGGTCTCCATGTCGATGGTGAGGCCGCCGGCGGTCCAGGTCTTGCTGTGGATCGGGTAGGGCATGGAGTCCCGGTCGGGCTCCCGCTGGGCGGGCGCCAGCTCGCTCTCCGCCGAGTAGCCAGCGGCTGTCCAGGTCAGCGAGCCGCCGTTGTAGGCGAGGGTCTGCTCGCCCCACGGGCCGCAGTCCGCGTCGGACGGCCACTGCTGGTCGATGTAGTCACTGGTCAGGACGACATCGGTGCCGGCCGCCTCGACCAGCGACGACTGCTCCACGCAGAGCGAGTTGGCCAGCACCGTGTACTGGGTGGTGACCAGGTCGCCGGCCATGCCCTCGGTGATCTCGACGCGCTGGAACCAGACGGCCCCGTCGTTCCTGACGATCTCGCCCTCCCAGGCGCCGACCATCTCCAGGGGTATCTCGCCCGTGCCGAACTCCGGCGGGTCCTCGGTTGGCGGGTCCTCCGTGGGCGGGTCCTCGGTGGTGGGCGGGTCGGTGGGGGTGGTCTCGCCCGTCGGTGTCGGGGCGGGCGGGTCGGCCTTGTTGTTGTCGTCGTCGCCGCCGGCCAGCGCGAACACCGCGATGCCGGCGATCAGCGCGAGGCCGGCCACCGCGGCGACCACGATCCACAGCGTCCTGTTGTTCCGCCCGCCACCCGGGCCGCCGGGACCACCGGGGCCCATCGGGCCGCCGGGCGGCCCGTAGCCACCGGCGCCGTAGCCGCCGCCGTAGGGGTTGTTGGGGTCGCTCGGATGGCCGTAGCCGGGGACGCCGTGCGCCTGCTGCGGGTAGCCGTAGGCCCCGCCCTGCTGCGGGGGAACGCCCTGCTGGGGCGGCATGCCCTGGCCCTGCGGGCCATAGCCGGCCGGCGGCATCGCCGAGGTCATCGTCGCCATCGCGTCGACCGGCCCGTTCGGATGCGGGCTCGGCGGCGGGGTCGCCGGGACGCTCAGCTGGGTGGGCGTGGGCGGCGCGGCGGGCGGCGGGCCCGGCATCGCGGACGGCGGTGCCGGGGTGGGCGGCGCGCTCGGCATCGCCGGCGGCGGGGAGCCGGCCGGCAGCGGCGGCGCCTGGAGCGGGTCCTCGGAGTCCAGCAGCTCGACGGCGTGCCGGCCGAGCTTGGCGATCAGCGCGCCGGGCAGCCAGGGCTCGTCGTCCGCCTCGTCCGTGGCGGTGGCGTCCAGGAGCTGGTCGAGCGAGGGCCGTTCCGCCGGGTGGCCCGCCAGGCAGGCCTCGATCAGCGGGCGGATGGCCTCGGGGACCTCGGTCAGGTCCTGCTGGTTCTGGACGATCCGCAGCATCAGCGCGGTCATCGCGCTGTTGGCGTCGCCGAACGGGGTGCGTCCCGTGGCGGCGAAGGTGAGCACCGAACCGAGGCAGAAGATGTCGCTCGCGGCCGAGAGGGTCTCGCCGCGGCACTGCTCGGGCGACATGAAGCCGGGGGAGCCCACGGCGGCGCCGGTCCTGGTGAGACCCTCGCTGGTCGCCTCAAGGGCACGGGCGATGCCGAAGTCGATCACCCGGGGACCGTCGATGGTGATCATGACGTTGGACGGCTTGAGGTCGCGGTGGACCAGGCCGGCCGCGTGGATGTCGCGCAGGGCGCGCACCAGACCGTTGGCCAGGATGCGAAGGGTGCGTTCCGGCAGGCGGCCGTAGGTGCTCGCGACCACCTCGTGGAGGGAGGGGCCGGCCACATAGCCGGTCGCCACCCAGGGGGTCGCGGCCTCCGTGTCACCGTCGAGTACCGGAGCCGTCCACTCGCCCCCGACCCGGCGGGCGGCGTCCACCTCGTGCTGGAAGCGCTGCCGGAACTCCGGCTGGCGGGCCAGCTCCGGCTGCACCACCTTCACGGCCACCGTGCGCCCGCGGTCGGAGCGGGCGAGATAGACGCTGCCCATCCCGCCGGCGCCCAATTTCCCCAGCAGCCGGTAGTGGCCGACGCGTTGGGGATCTGTCGGCCCGAGCGGTTTCATGCTGTCTTACTCCTCTTCGGTCCGGTAAGCCTCTTGAGAATACGGTCGCCCCTGCACAGAAAGGAGGACAGAAGCCGAACCGTGATCGGTTCCCCGCAAACCGGTTCGACTCTCGACTGTGCCAATTCGTGACCTGAGGCCGCCCCGTCGCCTGCCCAGCTGCCTACCTGGTTGCCTGCCTAGTCGTCGCGCTCGTGCTCGACCGGGGTCTTGTCCAGGGAGTTCAGCCAGATGATCTGAATCGTGTCATCCTCGTCCTCCTTGAGGTTGACCCTGATCGCGGCGTATATCCCGCAGTCGACATCCGTACCGGACTCCACCAACTCGTCAGGGCCGAAGGTCAGTTGATCTTCCTCCACCCGGACGAGACGGTTCTCCCAGACACAGTGCAGACTGTCGTTGTCCTGCTCGCGCCGTTCGAAGCGCAGCAGCCGGTCACCGACGGCGCCCTGCTGGACGGTGATCACGTCCGACCAGCTGTCTCCGCTGTCGCTCTCGGTGAACTCGTTGGCCCAGTCGTCCACGAGCGCCTCGGGCACATCCTCACCCGAGCTGGCCGGACCGGAGTGCAGGGTGGTCTCCTGCTCCCCGTATGTCCACACCATCTCACCAGGTTCACCTTCGCTCCCCTCGACCAACCGCAGACTCTGCACGGTGCTGTTGTCCCGGCACGCCTCCGTCGTCTGGTCCTCGGGAACGCTCCAGTTCGACTCCTCCGTGAAGTTCAGCTGATCGTCGAAGGAGTCGAGCCGCACATCATAGGCGCAGAGGGTGTCGGGCGTGAGCGTCAGGGCGCTACCGACGAGTTCGCCCTCCTTGCCCTGGTCGATCTCGAAGCGCAGCTCCCGCGCGTCGCCGCTGGCGCTGCTGTACTCGCCCTGCCAGACGCCCAGATACGCCTCGTCGATGGTGGCGCCACCGCCGCCGCCTCCCAGCCTCGTCACCAGCACCACGACCAGCACCACCAGCACGAGTCCGGTGGCGATCAGCGCCGCGATCGGCCCGCGCCGGGAGCGCCAACCGGAGCCTCCCGCGCCCCTGTTCGCGCCGGGGTAGGGCGTGCCGGGGCCGTAGGAGCCGGAGCCCGGCATCGACGGGTGCGGCCGGCCGGCGCCGGTCGACGGATAGCCGAGGCCCGGCTGGGAGTAGGGCGAGGGGATCGGCTGCGGGCGCGAGCCCGGCCAGGACCCGGAAGATGCCTGAGCCGCCTGGGCCGCCTGGGATGGCGCGCCGGGCGGCCCGGGCGGCGGGGGCACGCTGCCGGCGGGGCGCGGGGCACCCGGGGAACCCGGTGAGCTCTGCGGAGACGGGTGGGGCGTGGGGTCGGCGGCGGGGGCTGACTCCGGCAGCGGCGTGGTCGGCCCGGTCCTGGGCTGGCCAGGCAGCACCGGGTTGTCCACCCGGCTGAGCGGGTTCTCCGAGTCCAGCAACCGCACCGCGTGCCGGCCCAGTTGGGCGACGAGCGCGCCGGGGAGCCATGGCTCCCTCGACGAGGTGTCGGGCTGCGTGGCCGCGAGCAGCTGGTCGACGCCGATCCGCCGCTCCGGCTCCTTGGTCAGGCAGCCGCTGATCAGCGGGTGCAGCGACTCGGGCACGCCGGTGAGGTCGGGGCCCTCCTCGGCGATCCGGAACATCAGGATGTGCACGCCCGAGTCCAGCGCGCCGAACGGGGTCCTGCCGGTCGCCGCGTAGGCCAGCAGCGAGCCCAGGCAGAAGATGTCGCTGGCCGGGGTGACCCGCTGGCCGCGCACCTGCTCGGGCGACATGAACCCGGGCGAGCCGACCGTGGCGCCGGTGCGGGTGACGCCGGGGCCCGGGCCCGGCTCCAGGGCGCGGGCGATGCCGAAGTCGATCACCCGGGGGCCGTCGATGGTCATCAGCACGTTGGACGGCTTGAGATCGCGGTGGACCAGGCCGGCGCCGTGGATCGCGCGCAGCGCGTGCCCGAGGCCGTTGGCCAACAGCAGCACGCTGCGGTCGGGGAGCGGCCCGTGGTCCCGGCCGACCACCTCGTGGAGCGACGGGCCGGCTATGTAGCCGGTGGCCACCCATGGCGTGGCCGCGTCCGTGTCGGCGTCGAGCACCGGGGCCGTCCAACGGTCGCCGACGCGGCGCGCGGCGGCGATCTCGTCGGCGAACCGGCGCCGGAAATCGGGCTCCTGGGCCAGTTCACTCTTGATCGTCTTGACCGCGACCGTACGCCCGCGTTCGGAACGGGCCAGATAGACCTGGCCCATGCCACCCTCGCCGAGCCTGCCGAGCAGCCGGTACTCGCCGATGCGGTGCGGGTCCTGCGGCCTCAGGCGATCCATATGGAAACTGACTCCCCCGGTTATGACATTGGTTCCCTTCCCGAGGATAGAGGTGAATGTCGTCCCGGCTCACGTGGGATCAGGCCCCGTTCGACCGCCGTGCGAAGGGGCACGCGGCGTGGGCTCGCTACTGCTCAGGGACGGTGGGGAGTTCGGTCAGCGCCCGCGACAACTCGGTGAGCGCGGCGAGGACGCGCTCGCCCGGTGCGACGCCGCCCAGGGCCTCGACGAGGGCGTGGGCGGCGTCCGCGTGGGCCGGGTTGATCCGGTCGATCGCCGCGCGCCCCGCCGCCGTCGGCGCGAGCAGCTTCGCCCTGCGGTGCGCCGGGTTGGGGCGGTACTCGGCGAGGCCGCGTTCGACCAGCAGATCGGCGACGCGCTGCACGCTCTGCCGGGTGACGCCCATGGCGCGGGCGATGCCGGCGGCCGGCAGCGGCTCGCGCAGCACCGCGCCGAGCACCTGCCACCAGGCGGCGGTCAGCCCGGCCGGGCGGGAGAGCCGCTCGGCCAGCTCCAGGAACTGCCCGTTGAGCCGGAAGACCGTGAGCGCGGTGTCGGAGAGCAGCGTCTGGGCCGCGGCGTCCCCCGAGGTCACCTGGCGGCCTCGGCGGCGGCCAGCACGGGGTAGGCGCTGGCGTCCGAGTGCGCGTAGAGCCGGAACCAGGCGTCCAGCACCTCGGGTTCGAGGACGTCGAGCCGGGCGAGGATCTCCCGGGCGAAGGGCTCGGGGTCGGTCGGCCCGGCCGTGATCACATCGCGGTCGGTCACGGCATCCGCCTCCCGGTAGTGGGCGGCGCCGCCGTATCCGCTGGCGGCCAGCATCCCGGCGGCGCCGCTGGTGTGGGCGCGGTCGTCCAGCAGGCCGGCGCGGGCCAGGCCGAGGGTGGCCCCGCAGATCGCCGCGACCGGCACGCCAGCGGCCACGAACTCTCGCGCGGCCTCGGCGAACGGCGCCAGCGTCTCGCCCGCCGTCCAGGTCTCGGCGCCGGGGAGGATCAGCAGCGCGCTGTCGGCCGGGTCGAGCCGCTCAAGCGGGAGATCCGGCAGGACGCGCAGCCCGCCCAGGGTGGTGACCGGCTCGGGCCCCGGCCCGACGGAGAGCACCCGATAGCCGTGGCCGGCCAGGGTCGCGGTGGCGTGCCCCGTCTCCCAGTCGGCCATCGTGTCGTAGACGGCCAGGTGGACCGTGCCGTTCTGGAGTGTGTCATCGGGGTGTGCGCGCATCAGCGCCTCCTTTGTTGACAGCAGGCTGTCGTATCGACAGCCTGCTGTCAAGTGTGAGTCTGTAGTCTGGGCTGCCGTGATTCAACGCAGCACCCTGCGGGAGCAATTGGCGGACGCCCTGAGGGAAGAAATCCTGGCCGGACGGCTCGCCCCCGACGCCGAGTTCACCGTGCGGGAGATCGCCGAGCAGTACGGAGTCTCGGCGACCCCGGTGCGCGAGGCGCTGGTCGACCTGTCGGCGCAGGGGCTGCTTGAGGTCGAGCAACACCGGGGCTACCGGATCAAGCAGCTCTCCCTCGTCGACTTCGAACAGATGGTCGAAGCCCAGGCGCTGGTCAGCGACGGCTTCCTCTGCCGCAACCCGGCATTATCCCAACACTGGGCCGAGCCCGAGACGTTCACCTCCGTCCGCCGCCGCGCCGTCGCCGCACGTCAGGCCGCCCTCGCCGGCGATCTGGACATACTCATCGGCTACGACCTGCGGTACTGGCGCGAGTTGGACGCGCTCATGGGCAACCCCCACATCGGCGACTTCCTCGACCGCCTCCGGGTGCGCTGCTGGGCGTATCTGGTGCCCGCGCTGCGCCAGCGCGGGCGGCTCGCCGGCCGCCTCTGGGCCGGCCACCTCCCCCTCACCGACGCCGTGGAACACGGGGACACCGCCGAGACCCGACTGTTGCTCGGCGAGTACCGATCCCACATCCTGGCTCTCGCGGCCGAACTCGACACGCCCTGAGCCGCCAGGCCCTACCCTTGGCCTGAAGCAGCCGGACCAGAACGACGCGCCCCGACCCCGAGAACCCCCCGCACCGTCGACCCGCACCGTCTGGACTGAGAGTGAGCTTCCTACGTGGCCTGTGACCTCTGGTTGGTCCCCCTCGTCGATGTGCTGTGCCACAGCCCCGACAACCCGTTCGCCGAGGAGATAGCCGGCTATGACCGGGCCCTCTCCGACGCCGGGCTCCCCCCGGTGCCCGTCTTCGGGTACGTGCCCGGCACGGTCGGCGATGTCGCGCCGGTCGCCGGCTTCGACTACACCGCGCTGCACCTGCTGCGCCGTGCCTATCTGCTCCAGCTCAGCGGGCTGCCGGTGACCCCGGCCGCCGAGCTGGACGGCGACTACCAGCAGCTGCTCGAAATGTTCGAGAGCGGAGCCCAACAGGCCCATCTGGTCTGGCACTCGGACCACGCCGGCGCCTATCTGCCGGTGGACTTCCCGCATCCGCTGGTCAACGACGACCTGCTGGCCGGCGGCGGGCCGCTCGGCTCCAGCCACGGACTCCTTCGCGAACTGGAGCTGGTCGCGCCGGCGCTCGACATCGACCCGGCCAGGCCGCCGGCGCCGCCGAGCCCGCCGAGACGCCCGACCCGACTCGACGAGCCGGCCGAAGGGGCCCCCGTCGACGCCGGTCCGTTCGCCCAGGAACGTCACGTCTGGCTGGGACTGCACGCCGCGGCCACCCGCAGCCTGGCCCAGGGCTCCATGATCGTCTTCAGCTGACCCCTCGCGCCGGGCGGTGCCCTCACGCCGGGCGGGCGCTGGCGGGTTTGCCGCTGCGCGGCGCCCTCGCGCCGGGCGGGCGTTGGCGCCGGGGCGGGTGGTGGTGGGTTTGCCGCTGTGTGGCGCGCCCTCGCGCCGGGGGCGAGCGCCCTTGTGCTGGGGGGACGGTTCGCGTCCGCTGCGCGGCGCCCTGCGCCGGGGCGGGCGTTGGCGGGTCTGCCGTTGGGCGGTGCCCTCACGCCGGGCGGGCGTTGGCGGGTTTGCCGCTGCGCGGTGCCCTGGCGCCGGGCGGGCGTTGGCGCCGGACGGTGCCCTCGCGCCGGGCGGGCGTTGGCGCCGGGCGGTGCCCTCGCGCTGGGCGGGTGGTGGTGGGTTTCCGTTGCGCGGTGCCCTGGCGCCGGGCGGGGGGTGGCCGCGGTGCCCTCGCGCCGGGCCGGCGTCTTTGGGTTTGCCGCTGCGCGGCGGTGCGTTTGCGCCGGGCGGGAGCGCCCCTGCGCGGAGCCGCCGTTGGCGGGTTCTCGGCTGTGCGGTGCCCTTGTGCGGGGTGGGTTGTTGCGTCGGGTTGGTGTTGGGGGGTTCGCGGCCGTGCGGTGGTGTTCTCGTGGCGGGTGTGGGCTGGCGGGTTGGCCGCGTTCGCCGTGCGGTGCCCTCGCGTCGGGTCGCCGTTGGCGGGTTGGCCGGTGCGCGGTGCGCTTGTGCGAGGTGGTTTCTGTCCGGTGTCGGTGCCCGTGTGGGGTCCCCGCGTCGGGGCTGTTCGTCCGTCGGTCTCGTCGGCCCGAGGGGCGGTCCGTTCGGCCTCGGGCATGTGGTGCCCGTCCGCCGTTTGTCTCCGGGGGCCCGGGTGGCCGGGCGGGGTGGCTGTTCGACCGGGTGGTGGACGCCACGGCGGGGCGGGCGGCACGCCGTTAGGCTGCCCGCGTGAGAATCCTCGTCATCGGCGGTGGCGCCCGCGAACACGCGCTGTGCCATGCCCTCTCCCACGACATGGCCGTCTCCGCGCTGCACTGCGCGCCCGGCAACGCCGGCATCGCCGAGCTGGCCGACTGCCACCCGGTCGACCAGCTCGACGGGCAGGCCGTGGCCGCCCTGGCGCTCCGCCTCGGCGCCGACCTGGTCGTCGTCGGCCCCGAGGCGCCGCTGGTCGCCGGCGTCGCCGACGCGGTCCGCGCCGCCGGCATCGCGGCCTTCGGGCCAGGCGCCGAAGCCGCCAGGCTGGAGGGCAGCAAGGCGTTCGCCAAGGAGGTGATGGCAGCCGCCGGGGTGCCGACCGCCCGTGCCCACGCCTGCGCCACCCCGGCGGAGGCGGACGCGGCGCTGGCCGAGTTCGGCCCGCCCTACGTGGTCAAGGACGACGGCCTCGCCGCCGGCAAGGGCGTCGTCGTCACCGAGGACCTGGCCGTCGCCACCGCGCACGCCCGTTCCTGCGAGCGGGTGGTGATCGAGGAGTTCCTGGACGGGCCCGAGGTCTCCCTCTTCGCCGTCACCGACGGCGAGACGGTCGTCCCGCTCACCCCGGCGCAGGACTTCAAGCGCGCGCTCGACGCCGACCGGGGCCCCAACACCGGTGGCATGGGCGCCTATTCGCCGCTGCCCTGGGCCGACCCCGAACTCACCGAAGAGGTGCTCCAGACGGTCCTGCGGCCCACCGTCGACGAGCTCCGCCGCCGGGGCACCCCGTTCTCCGGGCTGCTCTACGCGGGCCTGGCCCTCACCCGGCGCGGGGTGCGCGTGGTGGAGTTCAACGCGCGCTTCGGCGATCCGGAGACCCAGGTGGTGCTCGCCCGCCTCAAGACCCCGCTGGCCGGGCTGCTCAACGCGGCGGCCGTCGGCGAGTTGGCCGGCCATCCGCCGCTGCGCTGGTCGGACGGGGCCGCCGTCACGGTGGTGATCGCCGCCGACGGCTACCCGGCGGCGCCGCGCTCGGGCGATCCGATCGAGGGGCTCGACGCGGTCGCGGCCGAGGACGGGCCGGGCGCCTACGTGCTGCACGCCGGCACCCGCAGGGACGAGGCGGGCCGGGTGGTCAGCGCGGGCGGCCGGGTGCTCTCCGTCACGGCGCTCGGCGCCGACCTGACGGAGGCGCGGGAGCTGGCCTACCGGGCGGTGGGAAGGGTCGAGTTGGCCGGATCACACCATCGAACGGATATCGCCGCGCGGGCAGCCTCTGACCAAAGCCCCACCATCGAGTGACCGAATCCCCGTCCGGCTGACGTGCCCGCCACACCCAACTAGGGTGCGGCGCACACCCAACTAGGGCGCGTCGCAACGTCTTCGGCGCCACTCACCGTGCCCTCAGGCGTTCGGCGCAGCGCGCCTTGCGATGTCTGAGCCCGGTGTCACAGTGGAGACAGATGCGGCGGTAACCGGACAGCGGAGGGCACGGGCATGGTGCAGCGCGAAGCGCGTAACGCCACATACTCCGCGCGGGATCACGCGCTGGCGGTGCTGCGGGTGCGCAACACCGCCCTGGCGCTGGCCCTGACGCCGGCGGCGCTCGCCGTCGTGCTGCTGGTCGCCGGCGCGCCCGCCGCGCTCGGCTGGTCCGTGGCCGCGGTGGCCGCCGGCGTGCTGGTGGTGGCCGCCGTGCTGGGCCTCTCCATCGCCGGGGCGCGCCCGGGGGCGACGCCCACGGTCCCGGTCGCCGATGAGGCGGCGCCGGCGCTGCACCGGCTGATACGGGGGTTGGCGGCCGATCTCGACGTGCCGGTGCCGAGCGGGATCGCGCTCACCCCTGACTGCGACAGCTGGCTCGACGAGCAGGCGGCGCCGCCCGGCGGCGCCCCCGTGCTGGTGATCGGCTCGCCGTTCCTCTGGTGGCTGCGGGTCGACGAGCTGCGGGCGCTGCTCGCGCCCGTGGTCGCCGGCACCGGGCCCGCCGCCCATCCGGACATCGCCTCCGCCCGCAGATGCCTGCGCGCCTGGGACGCCGCGGTCGGCCGCGCCAGGGGCCGAAGCGCGGCGCGGCATCCGCTGTCCGCCGTCGCCGGCCGGCTCGCCCGCGGCCTGCTGCGCGCGGGCGCCGGGCACTCCCTGGAGATGGAGCGCGGGGTGGCCGCAGCCGCCGCGTCCCGCGCCCGGGGCGTCGACCAGGGGCTGCGCACGCTCGCCCAGGAGCAGGTCGGCCTCGCCTACGCCGGCTGGGACCGGCTGCTGACCAGGGTCGCGCTGCCCGCCTGGCGCGCCGGGCGCTGGCCCAGCGGCCTGGACGCCGGGGTGGCGGCGGCGCTCGCCGAGCTGTCCAGCCGGGACCGGCTGGCCGACGGCTTCGCCGCCCGGCTCGACCGGCGGCCCGCCTGCGATCTGCTGGAGCGCCCCGGCGAGTTGGACCAGCAGGTGTCGCTGCTGGCGGCCAGGCTCTTCCACGGCGTCCCCGAGGACCGCTCGGCCGGCTGGACGCCGGTGGAGTGGCCGGCGTATCCGGAGGAGGTCGTCGACCGCATCTGGCGGGACCGCGCCGCCCGCCTCTTCACCGCCCTGGACGCGACGGAGACGCCGACGCTCGCCCGCGCGCTGCACGGCCTCGCCGAGGCGGCGGCCGAGGGCGGCACCGACGAGCTGGCGGCGCGCCTCACCGCCGACGCGGCGCGCGCCGAGGCGGCGCACGCCCCCACGCCCTGGTCCCCACCGGACGGCGGCCCGGGTCCGATGCCGCTGCCGCCCCAACAGCCGCGCGGGCGGCGGGAGTCCCTGGTCGACCATGTGGCCGCCGCGGTCTGCTGCGCGGCGGCGGACACCGCGGGCGCCTCCCCCGGCCTCGACTGGCTGGACGGCCCCGTGCTGCGCACCGTGGCCGGCCGCCCCCAGGACCTCGCCGGCACGGTGCACACCCTCGTCGAGGAGGGCGACGCCGGGCCGCTGCGGGAGTGGCTGGCGATCGCCGGCGTCCGCGCCGACAAACCCGTACGGCTCGTGTGACAACGGGGGTTGGGGGCTCGACAGGGTCGGCCCCCGGCGCCAGTATCTCGCCAACACCTCGCGGTCAATCCCACGACAAACGGTGATCGGACGCTCGCCATATGTGATGTGCTGGTGACGGCACGGCCACCGGAGGTGCAGGGAGGGGAGCTTGAGAGAGACCACCGAGCGTATTCGCCGTTGGGAGGCGGGCACGCTGACACACGCGGTATCCGATCCGTACGGGCAGGGTCCGTTGCCCTGGCTGCGCTCCAGCGAGGGGCACTTCTACGACGCCGGGTACGCGCTGCCGGCCCAGCGCCGCTACCCACCGCCGTCAGGGCCGCGCACCGCGGACGATGTGGCCTGTCAGATCAAGGGGTTCGTCACCGAGGGGGCGGTGGAGCCGGGCCAGGCGCTGGACTTCAGGGTCACGGTCGACCCGCCCCAGGAGTTCACCATCGACATCTACCGCATCGGCCACTTCGCCGGTGACGGCGCCCAGTTACTGTTGCGCAGCCCCAAGCTGATGGGCATCAGACAGCCGACCCCGCTGGTCGCCGGGCGCACCGTCTCCTGCCACAACTGGTGGCTGTCCTGGCGGCTCCAGGTCCCCGAGGACTGGCGGCCCGGCGCCCATGTCGCCGTGCTCACCACGGCCGACGGCGCGTTCCGCTCGCATGTGCCGTTCGCCGTCCGCGACGACAGGGCCGCCGATCTGCTGCTGGTGCTGCCCGACGTGACGTGGCAGGCGTACAACCTCTTCCCCGAGGACGGGCAGGCGGGCGCCAGCCTCTACCACGGCTGGGACGCCGGCGGTCGGCTCCTCGGCGAACAGGACGCCTCGGTCACCGTCTCCTTCGACCGCCCCTACGCCGGCGCCGGGCTGCCGCTGCACGCGGGGCACGCCTACGACTTCATCCGCTGGGCCGAGGGGTACGGCTACGACCTCTCCTACGCCACCGCCCGCGATCTGCACGCGGGGCGGGTGGACGCGGCGCGCTACCGGGGCCTGGTCTTCTCCGGGCACGACGAGTACTGGTCGGTGCCGATGCGCCGCGCCGTCGAGGAGGCCAGGGAGATCGGCACCTCGCTGGTGTTCCTGGCGGCCAACTCCATGTACTGGCAGGTGTCGCTGGGCCCGCTGCCGTCGGGCGACGCGGACCGGCTGCTGCACTGCCGCAAACGGCAGGGCCCCGGGCGGGCCGTGCTCTGGCGCGAGCAGGGCGCCCCCGAACAGCTGCTGCTCGGCATCCAGTACGCGGGCCGGGTGCCGCGCCCGCACCCGCTGGTGGTGCGGAACGCCCACCACTGGCTCTGGGAGGCCACGGGCGCGGCCGAGGGGGAGGAGCTGGCCGGCCTGGTGGCGGGCGAGGCCGACCGCTACTTCCCGAGAACCCCGCTGCCCGCCACGGAGAGCCGGGTGCTGCTGGCGCACTCCCCGTTCCGCGACGAGACGGGCGCCTCCCGGCATCAGCAGACCTCGCTCTACCAGGCGCCGAGCGGCGCCTGGGTCTTCGCCTCCGGCACCTTCGCCTGGTCCCCCGCGCTGGCCAGACCAGGACACACCGACCCGAGGATCCAGCGGGCCACGGCCAATCTGCTCGATCGCATCTGCAAACGAGAGTAGCGGGCGCAGCCGTCAGGGCGGCACACCCGGCCGCCGGCCGCTCACGAACCTGCGGGACAATGGGGCGGCGCGGCCCCACCAACCCCCGAGTCGCCAGGAGACACAGTGCCAGGATTCATCGAGCGACCCGAGCCCGTCCAGGTCCCGGGGCTTACGCATCTGCACACGGGGAAGGTGCGGGACCTCTACCGCGACGAGGCGGGGCAGCTGGTCATGGTCGCCAGCGACCGGGTGTCCGCGTTCGACTGGGTGCTGCGCAGCGAGATCCCCGACAAGGGCCGCATCCTCACCAGGCTCTCGCTCTGGTGGTTCGACCAACTGGCCGATCTGGCCCCGAACCATGTCGTCGGCACCGAGCCGCCCAAGGGCGCGCCCGACGACTGGGCCGGCCGCACCCTGATCTGCCGGCCGCTGGACATGGTCCCCGTCGAGGCGGTCGCCCGCGGCTACCTCACCGGCTCGGGCCTCGTCGAGTACCAGGAACACCGCACGGTCTGCGGCCTCGCCCTCCCCGAGGGCCTGGTGGACGGCTCCGAGCTGCCGGCGCCGATCTTCACCCCGGCCACCAAGGCCGAGATCGGCGACCACGACGAGAACGTCGCCTACGAGGAGGTCGCCCGCCGGGTCGGCGCCGAGACGGCCACCCAACTCCGCCAGACCACCCTGGCGTTGTACCACCGGGCGCGGGACATCGCGCGGGACCGGGGCATCATCCTGGCCGACACCAAGTTCGAACTCGGCCGCCCGATCGGCGCCGGCGCCGACCAGCCGCTGGTCCTCGCCGACGAGGTGCTCACCCCGGACTCCTCCCGCTTCTGGCGCAAGTCCGAATGGCAGCCGGGCCAGCCCCAACGCCCCTACGACAAGCAGCTCATCCGCGACTGGCTGACCTCCCCCGCCGCCCGCTGGGACAACCGGGGCGACATCCCGCCGCCCCCCCTGCCGCCCCATGTGATCGAGCAGAGCCACAGCCGCTACACCGAGGTCTACCGGCTCCTCACCGGCAACGCCTGGGACTGACCCCCTGGCCGCCTCACTCGTACGGGTGACTTCGGCGGCGCCGTGCCCCGCGGGCGCCGCTCAGAGCCAGCCGCGCTCGCGGGCCCGGTGCGCGGCGGTGTGGCGGTTCTCCGCGCCCAGCTTGGCGACGGCCGACGAGAGGTAGTTGCGGACCGTGCCGGGCGCCAGGGCGGCCCGTTCCGCGATCTCGGCGATCGGCGCGCCGTCGGCCGCCAGCTCCAGCAGCTCCGCCTCCCGCGCGGTCAGCGGCGAGTCGCCCGCGCTGATCGCGTCGGCCGCCAACTCGGGATCGACATAGCGGTTGCCGGCACGCACCGTCCTGATGATCTCGGCCAGCCGCTGCGCCGACACCGTCTTCGGCAGAAACCCCCTGGCCCCCGCCGCCAACGCCCGCTTGAGATGGCCGGGACGACCGTGCCCCGTCACGATCATCGTGGCGCAGTCGGGCAGCTCGACGCGGAGCGCGTTCGCCACCGCGACCCCGTCGGACCCCGGCATCTGGAGGTCGAGCACGGCCACATCGGGCCGGTGCGCCCTGGCCATGGCCAGGGCCTCGGGGCCCGAAGCCGCCTCCGCCACCACCCGCAGATCGTCCTCAAGCGCCAGCAGCGCCGCCAGGGCGCCCCTGATCAGATGCTCGTCATCGGCAAGAAGCACCCGGATCACCGACTCGTCCGGTTCCGACGCCCGTTCCCCGCTCACCGTCTCGCCCTCTCCGCCGTCTCGACCGTCCCCGACCCCGCGGCCATCTCGTCCCACTCCACCGGAATCCGCGCGGTCAGCCGGAACATCCCGCCGGTCTGCTCGACCGAGAGCGAGCCGCCCTGCCCGGCCAGCCGCTCCCGCAGCCCGGCGAGCCCGCTCCCCGCCGGCCCGCCGGGCGCGGCCGGCACCCCGTCGTTCTCCATCGTCAACTCCACGACCGCCTCGTCGTCGGGAAGGCGCAGCCGCACCGAGCAGCGCGAGGCCGACGAGTGCCGCAGCACGTTGGTGGCGCCCTCGCGCACCACCCAGCCGAGCGCCGAACGCACCCCGGCCGGCAGCCGCGCGGCGACCGTCTCCTCGCCCACCACCCGGCAACGGATCCCGGCGGCGCTCAACACCCCGCGCGCGCCGGCCAGCTCGGCCGCCAGATCGGCCTCGCGATAGCCGCGCACCATCTCCCGGATCTCCCGCTGCGAGTCCCGGGCGATCCGCTGCACCTCGGCCAGCTGGTCCAGCGCCTGCGGCGAACCCCGCCTGGTCAGCTGGGCCGCCAGCTCGCTCTTCAGCGCGATCACCGACAGGTTGCGGCCCAGCACATCGTGCAGATCCCGTCCGAACCGCAGCCGCTCCTCGGCCACGGCGAGCCGCGCCTCGATCTCCCGCGCCGCGTTCACCTGGTCGAGCACCCGCAGCGTCCACCCCGAGACCCGGAAGATCCCGCCCATGATCGCCCCGGCCGCCGCGGTGGCCGCCGTCACGGCCAGGACCCCGGTCCACGAGGGGCGCTGCGCGCCCAGCGCCACCACCGACGCCACGGCCGGCACCGCGTACAGCTCGGCCGCCCTGGGCAGCGACAGCGCCAGCGAGACGGGACCCGCGTAGAACATGGTGGCGTACATCGCCAGCACCACGGACGTGTCGCCCAGCGCCTCCACCGCCACGGCCCAGCCGACCAGCGCGTTCAGCGCCAGGGTCAGCCCCAGGCCCCAGGCCAGCGGCCGGACCGGCAGCGGCCCGGCGCCGAGATACCGCGCCAGGCTGTGCCGGATGCACACCACCAGCGAACCGGTGTGCAGGCACCCCAGGAGGGCGACGGAGACCACCGCCCAGGCGTCCGCCCCCTCGTGCTCCCGCACCAGCATCGCCACGATCAGCAGCAGCTCCTGAAGGCCGATGAAGTAGAGCGAGAACCGGGTGTAGTGATGGACCCGCTCGCGATGGCTGGAGCGCCGCAGCTCCGCCCACCAGTTCCAGCGTGGCATTCCGCCCGTCCTCTCCTACGCCCCTGGCTCCGCACTCGCCCGCGCTAGCGCCGCCGGGCCCGCCGGCCTCACTGCCGGGGATCCCAACGGAACCGCCGCTTCACAGCAAACACCCCGACCGCCACCCAGACCAGCGCGAGCGCCCAGGCGCGCAGCGCCTCGGAGTCCGAGAGCCCGCCGATCCAACCGTGCCGCACCAGCTCGAACCCGGGGGTCAGCGGCAGCACCCGGCAGATGTTGGCCAGCGTGTCGGGCAGCACGTCGAGCGGCACGAAGATCCCACAGGCCAGCATCGAGATCAGCAACACCGGCGTGGTGGTGATCTGCGCGCTGTCCACCGTCTTGGTCAGCGCCGCCGTCAGCGCGGCCAGCAGCACCAGCGACACCACGGCGAGCGCCACCCCGGCCACCAGGACCAGCGGCGCGCCGGGCGCGGCCACGTCGAACGCCACGCTGCCGGCCACCACCAGCACCACGCACTGCGCCAGCGCCACCGTCACGGTGGGCAGCGCGGCGGCCGTCAGGATCTCCCCGTCCATCAACTCGCCGGTGCGCAGCCGCTTCAGCACCCGCTCCTCCCGCCGGGTCACCAGCGCGGGCACCAGGTTCAGATAGACCACGACCAGCAGCACCATCCCCACGCCACCGGTCAGCACCGCCTCGCCCTGGGTGAGCCCGGCCTCGGCGAGGTTCATCTCCTCGGTCGCCGAATAGGCGCCGCCCACCATGAGCACCGGCATCAGCAGCGCCACCCACAGCGCCGAACGGCTGCGCAGCAGCAGCGTCAACTCGGCCCGCGCCAGCGCCCGCATCCGCCGCATCGCCGCCGCGTCGGGCAGCCCCCACAGCAGCAGCCGCGCCGCCGAACTCTCCCGCGTCGCCCCGGTCGTCCCACTCATGCCGGCTCCTCCGTCCGCTCGCCCCTGGCCGCGATATCGAGAAAGACCTCTTCCAACGACGCCGATCTGGCGTCGAGCCGCTCCAGCTGGTGCCCGCCGTCCTCGGCCCAGCGCAGCAGCTCAAGGAGCGCCTCCTGGAGCTGGGGCGTCCTGATCTCCACCTCGCGCCCTTCCACCGCCGCCGGCAGCGTCAGGGGCAGCTGGGCGGGGACGAGCCCCCGGGGCAGCTGGAACCTGATCCGGGACGGCTGCGCCGCCATCACCTCGGCCGGCGTGCCGGCGACGGTGATCCGCCCCTCCGTCATGATCGCCAGCCGGTCGGCCAGCGCCTCGGCCTCCTCCAGATAGTGCGTGGTCAGCACGATGGTGTTGCCCTCCTCGCGCAGCGAACGCACCAACTCCCAGGTGGTGCGCCTGGCCTGCGGGTCGAGGCCGGTGGTCGGCTCGTCGAGGAACAGCACCTGCGGCCGGCCCATCAGCGCCAACGCCAGGTCGAGACGGCGCCGTTCACCGCCGGAGAGTTGCTTGACCCGCACATCGCCCCGACCGCCGAGGCCGACCAGCTCCAGCGCCTCCTCCTCGGGACGCGCCCCCGTCACCACGCCGGCCCACATCCGCGCGGTCTCCCTGGCGGTCAACTCGCTTGGCAGGCCGCCCTCCTGCAACATGATCCCGATCCGGGGCCGCACCGTGGCCCGTTCCCGGAACGGGTCGTGGCCCAGCAGCCGCACCGAGCCGCCGGTCGGCGGCGCCAGGCCCTCCAACACCTCGACCGTCGAGGTCTTTCCGGCGCCGTTGGTGCCCAACAGCGCGAACACCTCGCCCTGCCGCACGGTGAAATCCAACCCCCGGACGGCCTCGAAACCGCCGTTCGCACCCGGCCCCTCGTACCGTCGGCGCAGTCCGTTCACTTCGATCGCGTCGCTCATGACTCCAGGCTCACCCGCCGAGCGGAGCGAAGGCAGTGCGCGTTGTCATCAACGCGTATGACAGATGTCAACTCTCCGACCCGGCCGGAGACTCCGAGCGCGCATGAAGAAGGCCCCGACACCGGGAAACCGATGTCGGGGCCTTTCCACCGAGCGGACGACGAGATTCGAACTCGCGACCCTCACCTTGGCAAGGTGATGCTCTACCAACTGAGCCACGTCCGCGTGGACCACCCGCGAACGGGTGTTGCAGCGCCTACTGTACCCGATCCGAAGACCGGTCCAGCGGCTGGAGCGGGTGACAGGAATTGCACACTGCGCCTCCCTCTTGGAAAGAGGGTGTTCTACTACTGAACTACACCCGCACGATCCTCGGGGCTTCCGACCTTCCGGCCTTGCCCCTCGGCGTGCTCCAGACTTTAGCGGATCACCCCGGGGGCATGGCAAGTCGGCTCAACGAGAGGTCGCGTGCGCCTGGTTGAACGCGTCGTAGACCTTCCTCGGGATGCGGCCCCTGGCCGGTACGCCGAAGCCGTTGGACTCGGCCCAGGCCCGCACCGCCTTGGGGTCGGGGGCCACGGCCGTGCGGTGGAACGTCCGGCCCGAGCGGGACCGCTTGCGGCCCGCCTCCACATACGGCGCGAGCGCGCTGCGCAGCTGCTCCGCGTTGTTGGAGCTGAGGTCGATCTCGTAGGTCTTGCCATCGAGTCCGAAGGCGACCGTCTCCGCCGCCTCCCCGCCGTCGATGTCGTCGGAGAGAGTGACCACCACACGCTGTGCCACGGATATCGGTCCTTTCGGGAGTCGCCGCCGTTCCCCGGCATCCCGGGGCGGGCTTCGCCGGTTTCCCGGCCGCCACGATCTCGGCGCTCCCCTCGTTTGTGGGCTTCTTCTTTATTTGTACTGTGCTCGACGCACTAATGCGAAGCGGCGAAATTGCCGTCGCGTGTCATCTCGACGCCATCTCATGGGTCTCGCAGGTCTCAGGGGTCTGACCATGAGCCTGTAGGAGTCCTGTAGAGGTCCTGTCATGACTCTCGCGTACCGGGACCCTACTTATTTCCGCGCGTTTCTTGCAGGGGTTTGTGCGCCCGATACCTTAACGTGACCAGCTCCCCCTGATCTACTCGCGTAGATTTCTTCGCCGGGTACGCTGATCCGTGCGGCGTGAAGCATCAGAGCCCCGCATCACCAGCACTCGCAACACCACCGGGAGTAAGCCAGTGGCCCGCGTCGTAGTTGACGTCATGCTCAAGCCCGAGATCCTCGACCCCCAGGGGCAGGCCGTGCAGCGCGCACTGCCCCGTCTCGGGTTTGACGGGATCACCGATGTCCGCCAGGGGAAGCGCTTCGAACTCGACCTGGCAGGGCCGGTTGACGAGGCCGCGCTGGCCCGGATCAGGGAGATCGCCGACACATTTCTCGCCAACACCGTGATCGAGGACTTCACGGTCCGCGTCGAGGAGGTCGACGCGGCCGGGAGCGCCACGGGCAATGGGGCGGAAGAAGAGGTGGCCCGGTGACCACTCGTGTAGGAGTCGTCACATTTCCCGGCTCCCTCGACGATCGGGACGCCGCCCGTGCGGTAAAGCTGGCCGGTGGCGAGCCCGTCGCCCTCTGGCACGGTGACAAAGATCTCCACCAGACGGATGCCGTGATCCTGCCCGGCGGATTCTCCTATGGCGACTATCTTCGTTCCGGCGCCATCGCGCGTTTCTCTCCCGTGATGGAAACGATCATTGCGGGGGCCAAGGACGGGCTCCCCGTTCTGGGGATCTGCAATGGGTTCCAGATGCTCTGCGAATCCCATCTGCTGCCCGGCGCGCTGACCCGCAACGACCATCTGCACTTCGTCTGCCGGGACCAGCGGCTCCGCGTGGAGAACGCCGACACCGCCTGGACGGGGGACTTCGAGGCCGGCGCCGAGATCACCGTTCCGCTGAAGAACGGCGAGGGCGGCTATGTCGCCGACGAGCGCACCCTGGACGAGCTGGAGGCCGAGGGCCGGATCGCCTTCCGCTACCTGGAGCGCAACCCGAACGGCTCCCGCCGGGACATCGCCGGGCTGACCAACGCGGCCGGCAACGTCGTCGGCCTGATGCCCCACCCGGAGCACGCCGTCGAGGCCCTCACCGGGCCCACCACGGACGGCATCCCGTTCTTCACCTCGGTACTCAAGAAGCTGGTCGCCTGATGTCCGCACAGTCCAAGAACGTCCTGGACACCGTCAAGCACGCCACCGACACCCCCGACGTCGCCCAGCCCTGGGCCGAGCTGGGCCTCAAGGAGGACGAGTACCTCCGCGTCCGCGAGATCCTCGGCCGCCGCCCGACCGGCGCCGAGCTGGCGATGTACTCGGTGATGTGGTCGGAGCACTGCAGCTACAAGTCCAGCAAGGTGCACCTGCGCCAGTTCGGCGAGAAGGCGCCGCGCAGCGACGCCCTGCTGGTCGGCATCGGTGAGAACGCCGGCGTGGTCGACATCGGTCAGGGCTATGCCGCCACCTTCAAGGTCGAGTCGCACAACCACCCGTCCTATATCGAGCCCTACCAGGGCGCGGCCACCGGCGTCGGCGGCATCGTCAGGGACATCCTGGCCATGGGCGCCCGGCCCATCGGCGTGATGGACCCGCTGCGCTTCGGCGCCGCCGACCACCCCGACACCCGCCGGGTGCTCCCCGGCGTGGTCGCCGGCATCGGCGGCTACGGCAACTGCCTCGGCCTGCCCAACATCGGCGGCGAGGTCGTCTTCGACCCCTGTTACCAGGGCAACCCGCTGGTCAACGCGCTGTGCGTGGGCGTGATGCGGCACGAGGACATCCACCTCGCCAAGGCCGACGGCGCCGGCAACAAGGTCATCCTCTACGGCGCCCGCACCGGCGGCGACGGCATCGGTGGCGTCTCCGTGCTGGCCTCCGAGACCTTTGAGTCGACGGGTCCGGCCAAGCGGCCCGCCGTCCAGGTCGGGGACCCGTTCCAGGAGAAGCTCCTGATCGAGTGCACGCTGGAGATCTTCGCCGAGCGGCTGGTCACCGGCATCCAGGACCTCGGCGGCGCCGGCCTCTCCTGCGCCACGTCCGAGCTCGCCTCGGCCGGCTCGGGCGGCATGCGCGTCGAGTTGGACACCGTGCCGCTGCGGGACTCCTCGCTCTCGCCCGAGGAGATCCTGATGAGCGAGTCCCAGGAGCGCATGTGCGCGGTGGTCGAGCCGGAGAAGGTCGACCGCTTCCTGGAGATCTGCGCCAAATGGGATGTCATCGCCACCGTGATCGGCGAGGTCACCGAGGGCGAACGCCTTGAGATCTACTGGCACGGCGAGCAGGTGGTGGATGTTCCACCGCGCACCGTCGCGCATGAGGGCCCCGTCTACCAGCGCCCGTTCGCCCGTCCCGACTGGCAGGACGCCCTCCAGGCCGACGACCCGGCCCGGCTGCCCCGCCCGGCCGACGGCGCCGCCCTGCGCGAGCAGGTGCTGCGCGTCGCCGGCTCGCCCAACCAGGCCGCCGTCTCCTGGATCACCGACCAGTACGACCGCTATGTCCTCGGCAACACGGTGCTCGCCCAGCCCGAGGACAGCGGGATGCTGCGGATCGACGAGGAGACCAACCTCGGCGTCGCCCTCGCCACCGACGGCAACGGCCGCTACGCCAAGCTCGACCCGTACACCGGCGCCCAGCTGGCGCTGGCCGAGTCCTACCGCAACGTGGCCGCCGGCGGCGCCAAGCCGCTGGCCGTCACCAACTGCATGAACTTCGGCTCGCCCGAGGACCCGGCGGTGATGTGGCAGTTCGCCGAGGCCACCCGGGGTCTCGCCGACGCCTGCCTCGCCCTGGGCGTCCCGGTGACCGGCGGCAACGTCTCGCTCTACAACCAGACGGGCGACACCGCGATCCACCCGACGCCCGTGGTCGGCGTCCTGGGCGTCATCGACGATGTCACCCGGCGCACCCCGATGGCGTTCCGCACCGAGGGCCAACTCCTCTACCTGCTGGGCGAGACGGCCGACGAGCTCGGCGGCTCGGCGTGGTCCCAGGTCGTCCACGACCACCTCGGCGGGCTGCCCCCCAGGGTCGACCTGGAGCGGGAGCGGCTGCTGGCCGAGATCCTGGTCTCCGCCAGCAGGGACGGCATGATCGACGCCGCGCACGACCTCTCGGACGGCGGCCTGATCCAGGCGGTCATCGAGTCCTGCCTGCGCGGCGGCGTCGGCGCGCGGCTGGTCGTGCCCGAGGAGCTGACCCCGTTCACCTTCCTGTTCTCGGAGTCCACCGCCCGCGCGGTGGTGGCGCTGCCGCGTGGCGAGGAGGTCCGCTTCACCGACATGTGCACGGCGCGGGGCTTGCCGGCGGCGCGCGTCGGCGTCCTCGACGGCGAGTCGGTGGACGTCCAGGGCCAGTTCAGCCTCCCCCTGGCCGAGTTGCGCGAGGCCCACGAACGGCCGCTGCGCGAGCTGTTCGCCTGAGGCACGAGCGATTCGCCCGAGGCACGAGCGATTCACCTGAGGCACGAGCAAGGAGAGCCGATGCCGTCCGCGATACGTCACATCACCTTCGACTGCGCCCCGCCGCACGAGCCCTACGCGCTGGCCGAGTTCTGGAGCGGGGTGCTCGGCCACCCCGTCGACCAGATCGACGAGCCGGGCGACGACGAGGTCGCGCTGGCCGTCCCGGCCGGCCAGCCGACGCTGCTCTTCGTCCGGGTGCCCGAGGGGAAGTCGCTCAAGAACCGCGTCCACCTGGACCTGGAGCCCGAGGTGTCCAGGGACGCGGAGGTCGAGCGCGTCCTCGCGCTGGGCGCGACGCTGGTGGACGACCGCCGCAAGCCGAACGGCCGCGGCTGGGCCGTCCTCGCCGACCCGGCCGGCAACGAGTTCTGCGTCGAAGCGGGCCCCCAGGACCGCGCCACGGCCCCCTGACCTCCGCCCGCCAGCCGGTGCCTTGGTCCCCGGCGCGTGGTGCGCGGTGCGCTTGGGAACTGCCCGAGCCCCTGGCCTTCCCGGCCGGGGGCCGGGCCCACCGCCCACTCCGGCCTTGATGGCGCCGGCGCGGGCCCCCGGCGGCGGGGACGCGGGGCGCCCGGCCGACCCCCCGAGCCGGCGGTCGGACCGCCCCCTGCCGGTCGGTGCCTTCCGGCCGGGGCGGGCCGGAGGCGGAGCCCGGCTGGGCCCGCCGGCCTGCCCCGGTCGGGCATTCGGTCATCCGTTGCCTCGGTTGCCGGCCTTCGGCCGGGCATTCGGGCACCGTGCCTCGGTCTCTCGTCTTCGGCTGGAACCTGCCGGCCCGCGGCCGGCCGCCGGCCCCGGCCCGCGCCCCCAGGGGGCGCGGTGGCCGAAGCCCGGGCGGCGAGCGGTCAGCGGGTCTCGTAGCGGGGGCCCATGTCCGGGGTGTCGGTGTTCTCCAGCTTGGTGACGAGGCGTTGGTCGGTCACCAGATCGTGGAGGAGGACCTTGGTGCGGTCGTGGGGGAGGCCCGCCGTGCGGGCCACCTCGTGGGCGTGGACCGCGTTGCCGCCGTGGCGGCGTTCGGCCGTGGCGACGGCCTGGAAGACTGCCTGGTGCTCCTGGTCGTAGCCGGGGTGGGCCCGGCCGGTGAAGTCGCGGCCCGGGGGCGGGGCGGGCGGGGGCTCCGCCCGTCGGGCCTCCTCCTCGGCCGCCTCCACCCGCTGCTTGCCCCGCTCCAGGGGCTCAGTCCGCTCCTCGTGGCTCCACGAGTTGCGGTCCGGCACATGGGTGCGCTGCTTGGAGCCCCCGGTGGTGACGTTGCGCGCGCTGGGGCTCTCGCCCGCCTCGCGGGCGGATCGGGCCGCCGCGCGCCGCTGTTCCTCGTTGCCCTCTACCTTCTTGCGGACCATCTCGCCCTCACTTCCTCTCCGTGGTGCCGGCGGTCACCGCTGGTGGAGGCCGGTCAGCAGGCCGCTGGCCAGCCCGTGCTGGCTCATGGTGCGGTGCACCTGGGTGGCGCTGGCGCTGTCCGGCAGGGGTACCGGCTCGGGGACCGCGTACAGCCGGAAGCGGTAACGGTGGGCCCGGTCGCCGATCGGCGGTTGGGGGCCGCCCCAGCCGGGTTCGCCGAAGCTGTTGAGGTGTGCGGTGCCACCGTCGGGCAGCTCACCGGCCGCGACGCCGCCGCTGTCCGGATCGATGCCGGTGACCAGCCAGTGCACGAAGGTTCCGGACGGCGCGTCCGGGTCCTCGCAGAGCAGGACCAGCTCCTCCGTGCCGTTGGGGGGCCGCGACCAGGTCAGCGGTGGGGAGATGTTCTCGCCGTCCTTGGCATGGCGGCCGGGGATGGGTGTCCGGTCGTTGAATGCCGTGCTGCGCAGTTCGATACCAGCCATGCCGCCGGGGTACCCGCCATCCGGCGGGACATTCAGGCGATTGGCCCTCTTTGTCGGTTTAGTTCGGCGAGACCGGCCGGAGCGCGGCGGGCCGTCACGCTCCGTAGGGCGGCTGGGCCGGCGGCTCGTCGCGGAGTCCGTCGATCGCCTGGTACACCTGGTTCTTCAGGGCCTCGGGGTTGGGCACATGCCGGAGCGTCATCATGCCCTGCTCGGACGCCGACTGGACGCGGACCGTCCCGTAGCGCATGATCCGCTCCCACAGCGAGGCGGAGAAGGCGACGTCGTTCACCCGCGCCAGCGGAATGCTGCGGCCGGACTTGGAGAGGAAGCCCGACCGCTTGTGGAGGCGCTTGGTGGTGAGGAAGTAGAGGGTGGCGCGCCACTGGAGCAGCGGCACCAGCCAGAGCCAGATCGCCGCCACACCGGCGACGCCCAGCACCACCCAGACGCCGGTCCGGCCCCAGTCCTCGTCGGTCGGCAGCGCCCAGACGAGGCCGCCGGCCACCGCGATGATCACGCACAGCAGCAGGAACTCGCTCACCAGGGTGGTCCAGTGCTGCCGGGTCTCGTAGAGGAGTTCCTCGTCCTCGGCCAGGTACCGGTCCGCATATGCCATGACGCGCATCCTAGGCGGGCGGGCCCCGCACCCGTCCGGCGCCCGGCGACTTGGTATGACCTTGTCACCTTCGCTCCCGTGGGGCCGTCGGTAAGCTCCGTGTCATGTCTGCCATCCGACGCAAGCCCCGCGCCTATCACCCGGATCGGGTCCGCGACGCGCTGCTCGCCCAGGTGGAGTTCGTACGGCTGGCCGCCCATGAGCTGCCCGAGGCGAACCTGACGCGGCCGACGGGGCTCGCCGGCTGGGACGTCGGCCTGCTGCTCGCGCATATCGCGCAGCAGATCGACGCGCTGCCCCGGCTGCTGGCCAGGCCGGCGCCGGAGGCGAGCGGGCCGGCCACGGATCTGGACCGCTGGACGGTCACGGTCGGCGATCTCGCCGAGGCGTCGGACGCGGACACCAGGGAGGCCGCCGCGCGGCAGCCCGACCACCGCGCGGCCATCGACTCGGCCGCCGAGGAGCTGGACGCGGTGGTGGAGACGGGGGTCAGGGACGATCTGCTGATCCCGCACTCCTTCGGCGCGATGCGGGCGCTGGACTTCAGCGTCACCCGGGTGGTCGAGCTGGTGGTGCACAGCGACGACCTGGCCAGGGCGGGGGTGGCCGTGCGGCTGGACCGGCAGGCGCTGGCGATCACGGTGCGGGTGCTGGCCGACGCCCTGGCGGCCAAGGCCCCCGGGGCGTCGACGGAGCTGCGGGTGCCCCCGTTCGTGGCGGTGCAGTGCGTGGCCGGGCCCCGGCACACCAGGGGGACGCCGCCCAATGTGGTGGAGGGCGACCCGATCACCTGGCTGCGGCTGGCGACCGGCCGGATCGGCTGGTCGGAGGCGATGGCGGGCGGCCGGCTGCGGGCCAGCGGCGGCCGGGCCGAGGCGCTCGCGGCGGAACTGCCCGTGCTCGGCTGACCGCCCAGCGTCCCAAAGCGCCCAAAGCCGGCGTCACATGGGGCATGTCTCACAATCCAGGGGTTCTCCCGGTCGGCCACTTCTGGCCTAAACTCAAGGTGTGCCACGTGGTGACGGACGACTCAACCACGACCTCGACCCCGGCGAGAAAGGCCCGAGGGACGCTTGCGGCGTCTTCGGCGTCTGGGCCCCGGGCGAGGAGGTCGCCAAGCTCACCTTCTTTGGGCTCTATGCGCTACAGCACCGCGGACAGGAGTCCGCGGGGATCGCGGTCAGCGATGGAGCCAAGATTCTGGTCTTCAAGGACATGGGGCTGGTGTCCCAGGTCTTCGACGAGACCGCCCTCGGCTCGCTGACGGGACACATAGCGGTCGGGCATACGCGCTACTCGACCACGGGCGCTCCCACCTGGGAGAACGCCCAGCCGACCTTCCGAGCCACCGGACACGGCTCGATCGCGCTCGGCCACAACGGGAACCTGGTCAACACGGCGGAGCTGGCCGAGCTGGTCGCCGAGCTGCCCGTCGGCCGGGGCTCGCGGCAGCGGGTGGCGACCACCAACGACACCGATCTGGTGACGGTGCTGCTGGCCGGGCAGCGCGACGAGCGCGGCGAGCCGCTGACCGTCGAGGAGGCGGCGCCCCTGGTGCTGCCCCGGGTCAAGGGCGCGTTCTCGTTTGTCTTCATGGACGAGAACACCCTCTACGCGGCCCGGGACCCCGAGGGTTTCCGGCCGCTGGTGCTGGGTCGTCTTGAGCGCGGCTGGGTGGTCGCCTCGGAGACGGCGGCGCTGGACATCGTGGGTGCTTCGGTGGTGCGTGAGGTCGAGCCCGGCGAGATGATCGCCGTGGACGAGAAGGGCCTCCGCTCCAGCAGATTCGCAGAAGCGAAGCCTCGGGGCTGTGTGTTCGAGTATGTCTACCTGGCCCGCCCCGACACCGATATCGCGGGCCGCAACGTCTACCTCTCCCGGGTGGAGATGGGGCGGAGGCTGGCGGCGGAGGCCCCGGTGGACGCCGATCTGGTGATATCGACACCCGAGTCGGGCACGCCGGCCGCCGTCGGCTACGCGGAGGCCAGCGGCATCCCCTACGGCTCGGGCCTGGTGAAGAACTCCTATGTGGGGCGCACCTTCATCCAACCGAGTCAGACCATCAGACAGTTGGGTATCCGACTCAAGCTGAACCCGCTCAAAGAGGTCATCCGCGGCAAGCGGCTGGTCGTGGTCGACGACTCCATCGTCCGGGGCAACACCCAACGGGCGCTGGTGCGGATGCTGCGGGAGGCCGGCGCCGCCGAGGTCCATGTCCGGATCAGCTCGCCGCCCATCAAGTGGCCGTGCTTCTTCGGTATCGACTTCGCCACCCGGGCCGAGCTGATCGCCAACGGCCTGTCCGTGGCGGAGATCGGCGCCTCGCTCGGCGCCGACTCGCTCTCCTATATCTCCCTGGACGGCATGGTCGAGGCCACCACCATCGCCAAGCCCAACCTGTGCCGGGCCTGCTTCGACGGCGAGTACCCGATGGAGCTGCCGGACCCCGAGCTGCTGGGCAAGGACGTGCTGGAGCAGCCGGCCGCCCGCGCCGCCGGAGCGTCGGAGGGCACGTCGTTGCCCCTGCTCACCGGCCCCGGTGCGGCCGACGCGCTGCGCCGTCCGTAACGCGCTCCCGGCCGGCGGCCGGGAGTTCACACGAGAGAGACCCTGATGACGACTAACGTGCCCGAAGCCAGCTACGCGGCGGCCGGCGTCGATATCGAGGCCGGAGAGACCGCCGTCGAGCTGATGAAGGAGTGGGTGGCCAAGGCCCAGCGCCCGGAGAGCGTGGGCGCGCTCGGCGGTTTCGCCGGTCTGTTCGACGCCTCGGCGCTCACCAGGTACCGGCGTCCGCTGCTGGCCTCGGCCACCGACGGCGTGGGTACCAAGGTCGCCATCGCCCAGCGCCTGGACATCCACGACACCATCGGCCGGGACCTGGTCGCCATGGTGGTGGACGACCTGGTGGTGTGCGGCGCCGAGCCGCTCTTCATGACCGACTACATCTGCGTCGGCAAGGTCTACCCCGAACGGGTGGCGGCGCTGGTCAAGGGCATCGCCGAGGGATGTGTGCTGGCCGGCTGCGCGCTGGTCGGCGGCGAGACCGCCGAGCACCCCGGGCTCCTCGGCCCGGAGGAGTACGACGTGGCCGGCGCCGGCACCGGCGTGGTGGAGGCGGACGCCCTGCTGGGCGCCGACCGGGTCAGGGCCGGCGACGTGGTGCTGGCGATGGGCGCGAGCGGACTGCACTCCAACGGGTACTCACTGGTTCGCCATGTGCTGCTCAACCGGGCCGGCTGGGGGCTGGAGCGCGAGGTGCCCGAGTTCGGCCGCACCCTCGGCGAGGAGCTGCTGGAGCCGACCAGGATCTACTCGCTCGACTGCCTGGCGCTGATCGAGGCCACCGAGATCCACGCCTTCGCCCATGTCACCGGGGGCGGGTTGGCCAACAACCTGGCCCGGGTGCTGCCCGAGGGGCTCGGTGCCACGGTCGACCGGAGCAGCTGGTCACCCGCCCCCGTCTTCGGGGTGGTCGGCGAGGTGGGCCGGGTCGCCAGGGCGGAGTTGGAACGGACGTTGAACATGGGCGTCGGCATGGTCGCCGTGCTGCCGCCCGAGGCGGTGGACCAGGCGCTGGCCACGCTGGCGGAGCGTGGCGTGCCCGCGTGGGTCGCCGGCGAGATCGGCGCGGCGGACCCCGACGGCGAGTCGGTGAACCTCAGTGGCGACTACGCCCGCTGATCTCCGGCGGAACACGACCGGTCCGCGGCGGAATGCGACGCGGACAACACTGAGACCGGTCCGGGATCGTCCCGGACCGGGCCAGTCTTGTCGCCATGCGAAAACGTGTGACGGGAATGCCTGTCAGACGCCACGGCGTTTCGAGGAGTCGGGGGACGGCTCCTGGTCGTCCTCCTCGTCCTCTGCGTTGTAGACCTCCGCGTACCGTGCGTACAGGTCGTCGTCCAGCTCATCGTCGCTCTCGACCCGTTCGCCGTTGGACGGCTGTTGGTCCGGCGTCGGAGAAGCACCCAGCTCTTCGGCCAGACGCGAAAGGTCCGTCCTGCCGCTGTTGTACTTCAGCTGGCGGGCGACCTTCGTCTGCTTGGCCTTGGCCCGGCCGCGCCCCATTGGCTCGACCCCCTCAACGACGGGGCACGACGGCCCCGGAGTGTTGACATCCGTTCATGATTGAGAGCGGGCCCTTCAGAAGCGCCCAGTCCATCGGTCTTCAACCGTACCTGGTCCGGGGACCCCGCGGTACGCCGTCCGCAGGACCCGAGCCGCCACGTCCGACGCCCGATGAACCCTCTCTGCTGGTCAACGGCGATTTTACCTTCTTTCCCAGTACGACTCGTCCGCGGGGGGTGACATGTCTTACGCAAACGGGCGATCCGTGCCCCTGGCCTGCGCGATTCGGGCCTCGGCGATCCGGTCGGCCGCCACGACCGGAGGAACGCCGTCCGCTTCGGCGCGTTGGAAGATCTCGCGCGCGGTCGAGCGGATGCCAGCGGCCTTTGCCTTCGCACGTGCGAACTCAAATCCGTTGAGCTCGTCGGCGACCTGGATCACCCCGCCCGAGTTCACCACGTAGTCGGGCGCGTAGAGGACGCCGCGCTCCGCCAGGTCCTTCTCGACGCCCGGGTGGGCCAGCTGGTTGTTGGCCGCGCCGCAGACGATGCCGGCCCGCAGCAGCGGGACCGTCCGGTCGTTGAGCACCCCGCCCAGCGCGCAGGGTGCGTAGATGTCGAGAGTGGGGTCGGTGAGCAGCTCGTCCACGGTGTCGACCGCGGTGACCGAGGGGTGCGCGGCCAGCACCCGGCGGACCGCCTCCGGGTTGACGTCGGTGACGACCACCCGGGCGCCCGCCTCGACCAACTGGTCGACCAGCAGATGGCCCACCTTGCCGACGCCGGCGACCCCGACCGCGCGGCCGACCAGCTCGGGGGAGCCGAAGCGGTGCTCGGCCGAGGCCAGCATGGCCTGGAAGACGCCGTAGGAGGTGAGCACCGATGAGTCGCCGGCACCGCCGCTCGAAGGGGAGCGCCCCGTCGTCCAGCGGTTGACGCGGGCGATCACGTCCATGTCCTGGACATAGGTCCCCACATCACAGGCGGTGACGTAGCGCCCGCCGAGGGATGCCACGAAACGACCGTAGGCGAGCAGGAGTTCATCGGTCTTGAGCTTCTCGGGATCGCCGATGATCACGGCTTTTCCGCCGCCGTGTTCCAGACCCGCCAGCGCGTTCTTGTAGGTCATGCCGCGCGCCAGCTTGAGCGCGTCGGCCAGCGCGGCCCGTTCGGGGTCGGCCGCGTCCGGGTAGGCGAAGAACCGGGTGCCGCCGAGGGCCGGGCCCAGTGCCGTGGAGTGGATGGCGATGACGGCGCGGAGTCCGGTGGGGCGGTCCTGGCAGAGCACGACCTGCTCATGGCCCCCGTGCTCCGAGTGGAAGAGGGTGGTGAGCACATCGGCCTCGGTGCCGCTGGCGCCTTCGACAGCGGGACGTACGTCGGTCACGGTGGTGACTCCTGTATGTCGGGAGGGATGCCCTCGGCTTTGGTGAGGGCATGGGTGAGACGAGGGTACGGCGGCTTCGCCCTCGGGGATGCCGCGGGTGCGTCGGAGTGACACGATCGTGGGGTGCGCCCGCCAAACGGGGCGCAGGGGGCGGCTCCGGGCCGTGGACAGAGAGCGGGAGGGTGGCGTGCCGAAGGTTCCCTACGCGGCGTATCTGAGGGTCTACGAGCCGTTGGCGGCCTTTCCCGAGCCGGAGCGGGCGCACTGGGCCGAGTACGCGCGACGGGCCGAGCTGCCGGGGGTCCAGGACGAGTTGCGGCACGCGCTGACCGGGCTGCTCTCCTCGCCGCCCCGGGTGGCGCCGGCGGGGGAGAGTGCGGACGCGTTCGTGTCCTGGTTGGACGGGGTGCTCTGCGTCTGTCCCTGGCGCACCAGGCTGCGGTCCTGGGAGGCGCTGGGGGAGGTGGGGCACTGGCTGATGCCGGACTCGGTGCTGGACGCCGCGCTGCCGCCGGGCGTGCGCCGGCGGGCGGCCGACGAGTACGCGGGGTGGCGGGAGCGCAACCCGGACGCGCGGCCGTGGATCCGCTCGGCGCTCTGGCATGTGCCGGTCCGCTGGTTCACGCTCTTCGCCGACGACGAGCGGGAGTTCCGCGGCGCCGGGGAGCGGACGGTGGGCGAGTCCGCCCGGATGCGCTACCGGACGCCCATGGCCCAGGCGCGACGGAGGGTGGCCAGGGGGCTGCGCGCGGTCCGCGAGGCGCTGCCCGAGGGGCCGCTGGTGGCGGCGCTCACGGATGTGGGCCGTTGGCTGGAGGAGTTCCACCCGCGATCCCTGGTCGAACTGGACTACGGCGGGTTGGTCTATACGATCTCCGATGAGCAGTTGGCGGCCGACCGCTCGGCCGCGCAGGTGGCCGAGGCGCTCGGCGCGCTGGCGGCGGGGGATCTGGAACGCGCGAACCGGCTCTACGAGGAGCTGACCGACCGCTGGATGATCATCCGGGAACGCCAGTTCGCCAACTGACGGAGGGACGTGAGGGGACTAAAGCCCCAAGCGTGATGGAAGGCACTGTACGGACTCTTGCCTTCAAGTACTCCCCTCGTGTCAAAATAGGACAAGGAGTTCGGAGGGGCTTCTTCTGTCCGTCGTGGGACGGATGGCTCGGTATTGCGCTCCTTGGTGGGTCTCATGGTGACTCATCACGATGTGACTGATTGTTACGGGCGGGTGACTGTCCGCTATGGCATGGTCCATCGGCTTCCGCCGAGGTTGAACACCTGAGAGGGCAATTCCATCGGTTTGGCCGACCCGGCTGGACGGATGGTGTAGTTGTAGTGCCGAGGACAAGCCGTTCGTCCTATAACCGACTCGACTCGCGTCTGTCATTTCGGGCAACGTGGGTCAAGGTGCAGAATTTAGAGGAAAGAACCGTGATGGTTCGGTTCTCCCGAGGAGGCCGCTCATGACCGCTCGCACCCCTGATGCCGAGCCGCTGCTGACCCCGGCTGAGGTTGCCACGATGTTCCGCGTTGATCCGAAAACGGTCACACGCTGGGCAAAGGCGGGCAAGCTCACGTCTATCCGCACGCTCGGTGGGCACCGCCGCTATCGCGAAGCGGAGGTGCGCGCCCTCCTGGCGGGCATCCCGCAGCAGCGTGGCGAGGCCTGAGCAACACCGCACGTCCCAGGCCCCGGGGCCCCCACTCCGGACCGCTTGGCTTCGATCGCGCCGGACTCCGCCGGGTCCGGCGCGATCTTTTTGCGTTCTGGGGGCGGTATCTGAGGGTCCGTGAGATCCCTCCGCCACCCGGTGCAATTGCACATATTAAATTGGCGGGTGTCTCTACGGGGTCGAACGAGTCCAGCGCGCAATCAACTTAGGTGACACCCGTCACATGCCTCCTTGCTTGATCGACACGCCCGTCGCGAGGTAGTGCACCCCTCCGCTCGACGCTCACCCGCCCTCCGCAACCCCTACCCACGGCGAAAGCCCGGACCCCTGTGGGGTCCGGGCTTATCGTCAAGAGTTGAACTAATCTGAACTCCAGCGGTCCTGACGGGATTTGAACCCGCGGCCTCCACCTTGACAGGGTGGCGAGCACTCCAAACTGCTCCACAGGACCTCGCTGCGTCGGAGACTTTACCCCAGCCGACCGCCCCTCGGCCAATCGGCTTTCGACCGGCGCCCGCGCTGGTCAGGACGGGTGCGCCGGCGCCAGCGCGTCCACCGCCTTGATGATCCGTTTGTCCGAGATCGGATACGCGGTGCCCAACGCGTGCGCGAAGTAGCTCACCCGCAGCTCCTCGATCATCCAACGGATCTCCCGGGCCCGTTCGGGCACGGGCTGCCCGGGTGGGAACTGCTCAAGCAGCCAGGCGTGTTCGTCCCGCATCTCGCCGACCTTGGCCAACCGCGCCCGATCGCGCTCCGCCTGGTGCGGCAGCTGCTGCAACCTGCGGTCCACCGCCTGGAGATAGCGCAGCAGATCGGGCAGCCGGCGCGCGCCGTGCGCCGTGACGAAGCCGGGGCGGACCAGCCCGTCCAGCTGCTCCCTGACGTCGGCGAGGGAGGGCCCCAACGTGGCGCCGCGCAGCGAGGCCAGCCGCCGTTCGCAGACCTGCCAGGCGGTGAGCACCTCCCGCACCTGCCGGGTGAGCCGCACGGTGAGATCCACGATGTCGGCGCGGACCGCGTCGAAGAGCCGGGTGAAGCCCTGTTCGTCCCAGGCCGGCCCGCCGTGGGCCGCGATCAGCTGGTCGGCCGCGGCCGTCACCAGATCGTCGAAGAGGGCCGGCACGCCGCCGTGCGGATTGCTCGACAGGGCCAGCTTCGCGGTGTTGTCCAGCTGCCGCTGGGCGAACTTCCCAGGATCGGACGGGAGGTTGAGCACCAGCAGCCGGCGGGTGCCGCGGGGCATGGCCTCGGCCTGCGCCGGCTCGTTGTCGAAGAGCCGCACCGCGACCGAGGTGCCCTCGTCCACCAACGCCGGGTATGCCTTCACCGGTTGACCGCCGCGCCTGGTCTCCAGCACGCGCGGCAGGGTGCCGATCGTCCACCGGGTGAGGCCCGTGCGCTGCTCGGGCACCGCGCCGGCGCTGTCGGCGGCCTGCGCGCCCCCCCGCGCGCCCCTGGCGCTCTTGGGAGCCCGGTCGAAGGCGCGGTCCAGGGCGGCCTGGGCGCGTGGCTTGAAGCGCAGCTTGAGTGCCTCCAGATCCTTGTCCTCCGGGTTCGGGCCGCCCGTCACCTTGCGGTGCCGCTCGTCCACCACTCGGAAGGTGATCCGCAGGTGGGCGGGGACCCGATCGGGATCGAAGTCCTCGGGGCTGATCCGGACGCCGGTCAGCCGGGTGAGCCCGGTGGCCAGCGCCACCCGCAGCGGCGCCTCGGTCGGCTCCGGGGTGTGTGACAGGAAGCGCCGCGCGAAGTCGGGCGCCGGGACGCAGTTCCGGCGCAGCGGCTTGGGCAGCGATCTGATCAGCTCCGTCACCAACTGCTCCCGCAGCCCCGGGATCTGCCAGTCGAAGCCGGTCGCGGTGATCTGGTTCAACACCTGAAGGGGCAGATGGACGGTGACCCCGTCCGCGTCGGAGCCGGGCTCGAACTGGTACGTGGTCCGGAGGGAGAGCCGCCCCTGCTGCCAGACGTCCGGATAGTCACTCTGGGTGATCTGCCCGGCCCGCTCGTTGATGAGCATGGACTTCTCGAAGTTGAGCAGATCCGCGTCTTCGTGGCGCTTCTTCTTCCACCAGGAGTCGAAGTGCGCCCCGGAGACGACATCGTCCGGGATTCGCTGGTCGTAGAAGTCGTAGAGGGTGTCGTCGTCCACCAGGATGTCCCGGCGGCGGGCCCGGTGCTCCAGCTCCTCGACCTCGTCCAGCAGCGCCCGGTTGTCGTGGAAGAACTGGTGCTTGGTGCGCCAGTCGCCCTCCACCAGCGCGTGCCGGATGAAGAGGTCCCTGGACATCTCCGGGTCGATCCGGCCGTAGTTGACCTTGCGGCGCGCCACGATCGGCACGCCGTAGAGCGTCACCCGCTCATAGGCCAGCACCGCGGCCTGCTTCTGCTCCCAGTGCGGCTCGCTGTGGGTGCGCTTCACCAGATGGCCGGCGAGCGGCTCGATCCACTCCGGCTCGATCTTCGCGTTGATCCGCGCCCAGAGCCTGGACGTCTCCACCAGCTCGGCCGACATCACCCAG
Source organism: Streptomyces profundus (assembly GCF_020740535.1). Lineage (NCBI taxonomy): Bacteria > Bacillati > Actinomycetota > Actinomycetes > Kitasatosporales > Streptomycetaceae > Streptomyces > Streptomyces profundus. The sequence goes on along the minus strand of NZ_CP082362.1, from coordinate 2,952,319 downwards.
CGCGGCGGCTTCCTGAAGAGCGCCGAACCGGGGAAGATCGCGAACTTGGCGCCCCGCGCGCCCAGGTACTCGTGCTTCTCGGTGTCCTTCAGCCCCAGTTGGGAGAGCAGGCCGGCCAGCAGCGACTGGTGCACCACCTGCGGCGCCGCGGCCGGCGCCTCTTCGCCGGCCGGCTCGACGCCCATCGTCCTGCCGACGGAGCGCAGCTGGCTGAAGATGTCCTGCCATTCGCGTATCCGCAGGTAGTTGAGGAACTCGTTGCGGCACATCCGGCGGAACGCCGAGGAGGAGAGCGTCCGTTGCCGCTCGCGTACGTACTCCCAGAGCGCCAGCAGCGCCAGGAAGTCCGACTCCTCGCCCGGGCCCTCGCGGAACCTGGCGTGCTGGGTGTCCGCCTGCTGCTGCTTGTCGGCCGGCCGTTCGCGCGGGTCCTGGATGGAGAGCGCGGCGACGATCACCATCACCTCCCGCACACAGCCGTTGCGCTCCGCCTCCAGCACCATCCGGGCCAGCCTCGGGTCCACCGGCAGCCGGGAGAGCTTGCGGCCCGTCTCGGTGAGCCGGGAGCCGGCCAACGCGCCCAGCTCCTCAAGGAGTTGAACGCCGGCCTTGATGCTGCGGTGGTCCGGCGGATCGATGAACGGGAAGCGCTCGACCTCGCCGAGCCCCGCGGCGTTCATCTGGAGGATCACCGAGGCCAGGTTGGTGCGGAGAATCTCGGCGTCGGTGAACTCGGGCCGGGAGAGAAAGTCGTCCTCCGAGTACAGCCGGATGCAGATGCCGTCGCTGGTCCGCCCGCAGCGGCCCTTGCGCTGGTTGGCGCTGGCCTGCGACACCGGCTCGATCGGCAGCCGCTGCACCTTGGTGCGATGGCTGTAGCGGGAGATCCGCGCGGTGCCGGGGTCGATCACATAGCGGATGCCGGGCACCGTCAGGGATGTCTCCGCGACGTTGGTGGCCAGCACGATCCGCCGGCCCGGATGGCGTTGGAAGACCCGCTGCTGCTCGCCGTGCGAGAGGCGGGCGTAGAGCGGCAGCACCTCGGTGCCCGGCAGCCGGCGCTTCTCCAGGGCGTCGGCGGTGTCCCGGATCTCGCGCTCCCCGGAGAGGAAGACCAGGATGTCGCCGGGGCCCTCGGCCTGTAGCTCGTCCACCGCGTCGCCGATGGCGGCGATCTGGTCCCGCTCGGCGCCCTCGTCCTCCCCCTCCTCCGCTTCGTCGACCAGCGGGCGGTAGCGCACCTCCACCGGATACGTCCGCCCGGAGACGGAGACGATCGGCGCCGGCCGGCCCTCGGCGTCGCCGAAGTGCCGGGCGAACCGCTCGGGGTCGATGGTCGCCGATGTGATGATCAGCTTGAGGTCGGGGCGGCGGGGCAGGAGCTGCGCGAGATAGCCGAGCAGGAAGTCGATGTTGAGACTGCGCTCGTGCGCCTCGTCGATGATGATCGTGTCGTACTGCCGCAGCTCCCGGTCCTGTTGGATCTCGGCGAGCAGGATGCCGTCGGTCATCAGCTTGACCAGGGTGCGCTCGCTGCCCTGGTCGGTGAACCTGATCTTGAAGCCGACCGTCTCGCCGATCGAGGTGCCCAGCTCGTCGGCCACCCGCTGGGCGACGGTGCGCGCGGCGATCCGGCGCGGCTGGGTGTGGCCGATCAGGCCCCGCACGCCACGCCCCAGCTCCAGGCAGATCTTGGGGATCTGGGTGGTCTTGCCCGAGCCGGTCTCGCCGGCGACGATCACCACCTGGTGGTCGCGGATGGCCGCCAGGATGTCGTCCTTCTTCTGGCTGACCGGCAGCTGCTCGGGATAGCTGATCGTCGGAACGGCGGCGCGGCGCTGCTCGACGCGCTGCTCGGCGGCCTCGATCGACTGGCCGATCTCGGCGAGCACCGCCTGCTGGGCGCTCGGCTTCCGGATGCGCCGCGCACCGTCAAGGCGGCGGCCGAGGCGCCGTTGGTCGCTCAGCGTGAGCGAGGTCAGTCGCTCGGCGAGGGCCGGGACGGAGACGGGGGAGGGGTCGGTAGACATACGGAATCCAGAATCTCACCTTCGCGCGGTGACCGGCGAGCTGTTATCGGAGCGGGCGCGTTCCGGGGGGCGGGCGCACGGGACGTTGTCAACAGGCTGTGGACGGGATCCGTTCCCGACCGGACGCCCGGGGCCCCGGGCGCGGAACGCGGAAAGCCCCAGCGCGAGAACCGGCGCTGGGGCTGTTGCGACAGGGAGACGGGATGTGGCTGGGGCCGGGATCGAACCGGCGACCTTCCGCTTTTCAGGCGGACGCTCGTACCAACTGAGCTACCCAGCCGAAGCGGTCCTGACGGGATTTGAACCCGCGGCCTCCACCTTGACAGGGTGGCGAGCACTCCAAACTGCTCCACAGGACCCGGCTGCCACCAGCGGGGAAAACGGAGAGAAACGTTCGTTGAAACGCTCACTGAGACTCTCAGAGACTCTCACCGTGTGCCACCGGCTGGCATCGCTGGATCAGCGTATCACGGTGCGGGGGTGCCCCCGACCGGTGGCGCCCTGGCCCGCTTCGGGCAGTCAAAAGCCCAGCTCAGCACGGTTGTTGGAGTTCCGGGCAGAGCCGCCTGGCTGAGGTGGGGGCCGGTGCGATCGCGGCTGAGGGCGGTGATCATCGGTGGGATCGCGACGGGCGCTCGGACGGGTGTTCCCCGCGTTGGGTGTCACGCCGAGACGACGGTCGGCGAGGGTGTCCGCGCGGCGGCGGCGGTGCTGGAGCCGTGGCGTCCGGAGACGCCGGACGGTCAGCTGGTGTGAGGTACCCCCGACGGGATTCGAACCCGCGCTACCGCCTTGAAAGGGCGGCGTCCTGGGCCACTAGACGACGGGGGCCTGCGACGGCCCAGCGAACAGCGCCGTGGGCCCGAGCAGCATAGGCGATGGCATGGGTGATCGGCAAAACGCATGTGCTGCTTCCGGCGTTCCCGCCCGGCCGGGCGGGTGGGCCCGATCGGTGCGGTGCCATCCGTTCCCCCGGTTGGCGGGGTGCTGGACAATGGTGGGGTGTTGGAGATGACGCGCGAGGAGTTCGAGGGGCTGGTCAGCGAGGCGCTGGACCGGATTCCGGTGGAGCTGACCCGGCTGATGGACAACGTGGCCGTCTTCGTCGAGGACGAGCCGCCGCCCGAGGACCCCGAGCTGCTGGGCCTCTACGAGGGCACCCCGCTGACCGAGCGCGGCGAGTGGTACGCCGGGGTGCTGCCGGACCGGATCTCCGTCTACATGGGCCCCACCCTCCGGATGTGTGAGCGAGAGGGCGGGGACCGGGAGCTGGTGGTGGCCGAGGTCGAGGTCACCGTGGTGCATGAGATCGCCCACCACTTCGGCATCGACGACGAGCGGCTCCACTCGCTCGGCTACGGCTGAGCGCCGTCGGCCGGGGCCGTCGGCGGCCCGGGCGATGCGTCAACTCCCTTGTGGTCAGGGCCGATACGGACCGCGTTTGCGCGTGGGGCGGCGCCCTGCGTATGCTTGTAGATCGTTTGATCCCACTTGCCCGGCGCCCACCACAGAAGCGCGCCGTGTGGCGCGTTCCTCGTCTAGCCGTGGCTGATCGCATACAGGCGGTCAAGAGCACTTACGGAGCTAAGGCGCGTGCCGACGATTCAGAACTCCGGAAGGTTCTCACCCCGTATGTCTGTCACCACGCCCGAGGCTGTTCTGCCTCTGGACGAGCCCACCATGACCTTCGCCGACCTGGGGCTCCCCCAGGACATCGTCCGCAAGCTCGCGGAGAACGGCGTTACCACTCCCTTCCCCATCCAGGCCGCGACCATTCCTGACGCGCTGGCCGGCCACGACATCCTCGGCAGGGGCCGCACCGGCTCCGGCAAGACGCTCAGCTTCGGCCTCCCGCTGCTGGCCCGGCTGGCCGGCGGGCGCACCCAGCCCAAGCGTCCGCGCGCCGTGATCCTCACCCCGACCCGTGAGCTGGCCATGCAGGTCAGCGACGCGCTGGAGCCCTACGGCCATGTGCTGGGCCTCAAGCTCAAGGTGGTCTGCGGCGGCACCTCGATGGGCAACCAGATCTACGCCCTGGAGCGCGGCGTCGACATCCTGGTGGCCACCCCGGGCCGGCTGCGCGACGTGATCGGCCGGCGGGCCTGCTCGCTGGACGATGTGCAGGTCGCCGTCCTGGACGAGGCCGACCAGATGGCCGACCTGGGCTTCCTGCCCGAGGTCACCGAGCTCCTCGACCTGGTGCCCCCCGGTGGCCAGCGGATGCTGTTCTCCGCCACGCTGGAGAACGAGATCGACACCCTGGTGAAGCGCTACCTGGTGGACCCGGTCAACCACGAGGTGGACGCCGCCCAGGGCGCGGTGACCACCATGAGCCACCATGTGCTGATCGTGAAGCCGCGCGACAAGGCGCCGCTGACGGCCGCCATCGCCGGCGGCGAAGGACGCACCATCGTCTTCGTCCGCACCCAGCTCGGCGCCGACCGGGTCGCCGGTCAGCTGCGGGAGGCCGGCGTGCGCGCCGACGCGCTGCACGGCGGGATGACGCAGGGCGCCAGGACGCGCACCCTGGCCGACTTCAAGGACGGCCGGGCCAGCGTGCTGGTGGCCACCGACGTGGCCGCCCGTGGCATCCATGTGGACGGCATCGACGTCGTCCTCAACGTGGACCCGGCCGCCGACCACAAGGACTACCTGCACCGCTCGGGCCGCACCGCGCGGGCCGGCCGTTCGGGCACCGTGGTCTCGCTGGCGCTGCCGCACCAGCGGCGCACCATCTTCCGGCTGATGGAGGACGCCGGCGTCGACGCCGCGCGGCACACCATCGGCCGGGGCGACCTCTTCGCGCCCGATGTCGCCGACATCGTCGGCGCCCGGTCGCTGACCGAGGTCCAGGCCGAGTCGGCCATGGGCGCCGCCACCCACGCGGAGCGCGAGGTGGCCCGGCTCACCCGGGAGTTGACGCGGGCCAAGGAGCGGTCGACCGAGCTGGTCGAGGAGGCCGAGCGGCTGACGTCGCGGGCCGCCAGGGAGCGCGGCGACGATCCGGCCGAGGCCGTCACCAAGGCCACCGAGGCCAGGGCCGAGGCCCTGGAGCGGGCGGAGCGCGAGGCCGAGCGGGAGGCGATCCGCGAGGCGCGGCGCGCCGAGAAGGCCGCCCGTGCCGAGGGCGCCCGCAACGAGCGCGGTGGCGAGCGCGGCGGCTTCCGTCGCGACGGTCACCGTGGCGGCGGTGGCGGTTTCCGCCGCGACGACCGGCCGCGCGGCGGCGGGGACCGTGGCGGCGAGCGCGGCGGCGGCTTCCGGGACGACCGGCGCCCCTACGGGCGCCGGGAGGAAGGCGGCGGCTTCCGTCGCGAGGAGCGGGGCGACGGCTTCCGCAGGGACGGTCACCGTGGCGGCGGGGGCGGTTTCCGCCGGGACGACCGGCCGCGTGGCGGCGGTGGTGAGCGCAGCGGCGGCTTCCGCTCCGAGCGCCCGGCGTCCTCGTCCTCCTTCGACCGCCGTGCCGAGAAGCCGCGCTGGAAGCGCGACGACTGAACGACGCGCTGACCACTCCGGTCAGTCAGTATGGTGATCAGGTTGATCAAATCCTTCGGCCCCGGTTCGCCCAGCGCGAGCCGGGGCCGAAGGCGTCGCCGGCGCGCTCAGCCGGCCGAGCCGGGCGGCGGACGGGCCGCCGGGGCGGGCCGTGTAGACGATGAGCCGCTGATCGTGCTCGGGGCTGAGCAGCACCTCGCAGTCCAGTTCCAGCAGCCCGACGACCGGGTGCAGCAGCCGCTTCACGCTGCCGCGCCGGACGGCGACCTCGTGCGCCTCCCACAGCGCCCGGAACTCCCCGCTGCCCGCCCGCAGCCGGCGCACCAGCTCGGCCAGCCTGGCGTCGTCGGGGCGCTGGGCGAGCGTGGCGCGCAGATCGGCGACGCCGGCCCTGGCGTGCGCGGCCCGGTCCTCGGCGGGGAACAGCTCACGGGCGCCCGGATCGGTGAACCAGCGCCACAGGATGTTCCGCTCCCAGCCCGGGGCGCCGGCGAAATCGCCGGTGAGCGCCCTGGACAGGGCGTTCTGGGCGAGCACGTCGCCCCGGTCGCTGACCACCTGCGCCGGCACATCGGTCAGCCGGTCGAGCATCAGCAGCAGCGCCGGCCGCACCCGTTCGGTCGGCGTCCGGGGCCGAGGCGGCTCCTTCCCCGTGAGGTGGAACAGATGGTCGCGCTCGTCGTCCGACAGGCGCAGGGCGCCGACCAGGGCGGTGAGCAGTTGGCGCGACGGCCGTGAACCGCGGGCCTGCTCAAGGCGGGTGTAGGAGTCGGCCGACATGCCGGCGAGCAGCGCCACCTCCTCGCGGCGCAGCCCAGGCGTCCGGCGGCGGGCGCCGCCGGGCAGCCCCACGTCGCCCGGCGCGATCGTGGCGCGGCGGCGGCGCAGGAAGTCGGCCAGCTCTCTTCGGTCCACGTCCACCAGCCTGCCGCTCCCGGGACCGGTTATCCAGGGAGAGCCGCTCCCCGGACAAGGTCGTCTCTCCCGCCCGGCGCGCGCCGGGCGCACGCTGGGGGCGGGCGGGACATCTGCTCCCCCGCGGAGACAGGGAGAGAACATGCGTGTGTTGGTGACCGGGGCGACCGGCCAGGTGGGCCGGCGGTTCCTGCCGAGGCTGCTGCGGTGGTCGGGACCTGACCAGGTGCGGGTGCTGGTGCGGGACGCGGGGCGCGCCGGGCCCTTTCCCGGGGGCTTTCCCGGGGGCGGTGTGGAGCCGCATGTCGGGGATCTGCGCGACACGGCGGGGCTGCCGGCGGCGCTCGCCGGGGTCGACGCGGTCGTCCATATCGCCGCCGCCTTCCGGGGGGTGCCGGACGAGGAGGCGCGCGCGGTCAACCTGGACGCCACGCTCGCGCTGGCCGAGGCCGCCCTGGCCGCCGGCGCGCGCCGGTTCGTCTTCGCCAGCACCAACCTCGTCTATGGCGCGGGGCGCGGCCGACCCGCCGTCGAGACGGACGAGGCGACGGCCGACGGCATCCTGCGGGGCGCCTACCCGGACTCCAAGGCCGAGGCGGAACGCGGCCTGCTGCGGCTGCACGCCGAACGCGGGCTCGACGTGCGGATCGCGCGGCTCTCCTTCGTCTACGGCGACGGCGACCCGCATATCGAACAGTCGCTGCACTGGACCCTCGGCTGGGCCGCGCACCAGCGGCTCCAGCTGGTGCACCACGCCGATGTGGCGCAGGCGCTGCGGCTGCTGCTGCGCGCGCCCGGGATCGGCGGCCGGATCTTCAACGTGGCCGACGACGCGCCGGTCAGCGCGGTCGAGGTGCTGGAGCTGACGGGCACCCCGATCCCGGACGGCATGGCGGACCGGCCGCTGGCCGACGCGTGGGACGGCATCGTCTCCAACCGGCGCATCCGCGACGAGCTGGGCTTCCGACCGCTGTACCCGTCGCTGTGGACGGCCCGCGACGCGGGTTCTCTTTGAACGGCGGCCCCGGCCCAGGGGCCGGGGCCAGGGTGGGGCGGGGCGGGCGCTGGACGCGACCGCTTTGCGGGGGCGGGGCCCTTTTGATGGGGCTGGTGGTGGGGTGTCCGGCTGTCCTGGCCTGCGGCGGGTGTTCGGGTGCTGTCAGGGACCGGGCTCTGGGGCGGGGCTGGGGCGCGCGGGGCTGTTTGGTGGGGCTCCGGGGCGGGGCGGGGAAGTGCCGGCGGCCTGGTGGTGGGGGACGGGGGCGTCTCGGGGGATGGGGCTCGGGCGGGGTGTTCGGCCGTCGGCGTCCGGGGTTCGGCGCGCCGGGGTGGGGCGTGCGATGGGGGCCCGGGGGCTGAGGGAGGTGCCGGTGGCCTGGTGGTGGGGGACGGGGGCGTCTCGGGGGATGGGGCTCGCGCGGGGTGTTCGGCCGTCGGCGTCCGGGGTTCGGCGCGCCGGGGTGGGGCGTGCGATGGGGGCCCGGGGGCTGAGGGAGGTGCCGGTGGCCTGGTGGTGGGGGGCCGGCCCGGGGCGTCTCGGGGGATGGGGCTCGGGCGGGGTGTTCGGCCGTCGGCGTCCGGGGTGGGGCGTGCGATGGGGGCCCGGGGGCTGAGGGGGTGTCTGGCTGTCCTGCCGGGCGGTGGTTGTCGGGTGGGGGCCTCAGGGGTGGTGATCGGGGTGGGGTGCTTCGGCCTGGTGTGCTGCCGGGGTGGCTCGGTCGGAGCGGTGGGGGCGCAGGGCGGCCTTGACGCGGGCGCGGTCGTCGCGTTCCGCGGGGGAGGGTGGGGCGTTGGCCGCCGTGCGTGCGGTGGTGGCCTCGCTGAGCAGCGCTTCGGCCCCGGCCGTGTCGCCGGCCAGGGCGCGCGCCCCGGCCAGTCCCTCCAGCGCGGAGCCGATCGCCCGGCCGTCCCGCGCTTCGCGCGCCACCGTCAGGCTGCGTCGGTGCCAGGCGTAGGACTCGTCCGCCTGGCCTCGAAGCTCGGCGAGGAAGCCCAGCTCGGCCAGAATCAACGCTTCCACCGTGCCCGGTATGTCGCCCGCCGGCCAGGCCAACGCGGCGTGGAGATGGGATTCGGCCTGGTCGAGGCGGCCGGTGCGGCGGGCGACCAGGCCGAGCCCCAGATCGGCGAGGAGCCGGCCGCGCGCGGTGCGGTCGTCGTCGAGGAGGGCCAGCCGCCCCACCCCCGACTGCCAGGTGCGGGCACGTTCGCGGTTGGCGGCGGGGGCCGCGCCCGGCAGGGCGACCGCGCTGCCCAGGGCCTCGCGCGCCTCGTCCAGCCGGCCCCGGCGTACCCAGTACCAGGCCAGGGCGCAGACCAGGCGCAGCGCGATGTCCGCCGAGCGGCGTCCCAGCGCGCTGTGCAGCGTGGCCCTGAAGTTGCTCGACTCGTCGTCAAGCGTGCCCGGCCAGCCGGCCTCGTCGTCGAGCCGGCGGTAGGTCTCGGCGCATTCGGCGAGCAGCAGATAGTAGGTGTCGCGCCGCTCAAGGGCCGACTCCCACTCGCCTTCCGCCCGCAGCTGTTCGACGCCGTAGGCGGCCACCGAGCGCAGCAGCCGGTAGCGCGGGCCCTGACCGGTCTCGACCATGGAGACCAGCGAACGGTCCACCAGTTCGGCGAGCAGGTCGAGCACTCGTTCGGGCGCGGGGCCGTCCTGGGCGGCGCCGGTGGCGACGATGGTGCCGTCCGTCTCCTTCTCAAGGCCAGCGGTGCCCGAGCAGGTCGCCTCGGCCGCCTGGAGCGTGCAGCCGCCGGGGTGGACGGCGAGCCGGCGCAGCACGGCGCGTTCGTCCGGGGTCAGCGGCTCCCAGCTCCACTCCAGCGCCGCCCGGAGCGTGCGTTGCCGCGCCGGCGCGTCACGGGCGCCGGTGGTCAGCAACCGGAACCGGTCGTCCAGCAGGCCGGCCAGCCGGCGCACGCCCAGGGACCGCACCCGGGCGGCGGCCAGCTCGATGGCCAGCGGGATGCCGTCAAGCCGCCGGCAGATGGTGCCGACGTCGGCGACGTTGTCGGCGGTGAGCGTGAACCCGGGGGCGCGCGCGGCGGCGCGCAGCGCGAAGAGGCGCACCGCGTCGGGGGGCGCGCCGAGGTCCGTCTCGCCGGCGGCCGGCACCGTCAGCGGCGGCACCTCGCGGAGCACCTCGCCGTGCAGCCTGAGCGGGACCTGGCTGGTGACCAGGACGCGCAACCGGGGATCGGCCACGAGCAGACGTTCCGTCAACTCCGCAGCCTGGTCGACCAGTTGCTCGCAGCCGTCCAGGACGAGCAGCCGGCGGCCGGCGTCCGGGGGGTCTTCGGCGCGGCGGCCGGTCGCCGCGGTCACGGCCTCGGCGACCGCGCCGGGGCGCGCGCCCACGCCGGAGAGGTCGACCAGCCACCGCTCGCCCTCGCCTGGCCCCTCCCACACCGCGTGGGCCAGCCGGGACTTGCCCACCCCGCCCGGCCCGGTCAGCGTGACCAGGCGCGTCGAGCGCAGCAGCTCGCGCACCTCGGCGACGGCCTCGGCCCGGCCGACCAGCTCCGTCAGCGGCGCCCCCGGCGCCCGGGGCGGGGCGACGCGCGCGAACTGCGCCGGCGGGGCTTCGAGGGACGGGTCCCGGCGGAGCATCGCCTGGTGCAGGGCCAGCAGTTCGGGGCCGGGCTCGGTGCCGAGCTCGTCGCGGAGCCGGCGGCGCAGCGCCTCGAAGGCGGCCAGCGCCTCGCTGCCCCGGCCCGCGAGGCAGAGGGCCCTCAGCTGGATGGCCCGCAGCCGCTCACGCAGCGGATAGCGGGCCACCAGATCGGCCAACTCCGGTGCGAGAGCGTGGTGTTCACCCAGGTCGAGGCGGACCTGGGCGCGTTCCTCCAGGACTTGCGCCCGCTCCTCGGCCAGCCGGACGGCCGCCTGCGCGGCGAACCCGGCGACGGCCGGACCGGCGTCGGCGAGGTCGGCGAACGCGGGGCCGCGCCACAGCGCCAGCGCCTCGTCGAGCAGCCCGAGCCGCACCTTGGGGTCCAACCCCCGGCAGGACGTGGCCTGTTCGTACAGCTCGCGGAACCACCGCACATCCGTGTCGGCGCGGGTGACGTCCAGCGCGTAGCCGGCGGGGCCGAAGACCACCAGCTCGCGGGCGCCGGGTTCGGCCTCGTTCAGCGCCCGGCGCAGTTGGGACACCTTCACCTGGAGCGCGGCGGTCGGCCGGCGGGGCGGCCGGTCGTCCCAGACGGCGTCGATCAGCCGGGTGGTGGAGACCGGACGCCCGTCGTGCGCCAGCAACTGCCCCAGCACGGTGCGCACCTTGGTCTCCGGCACGTGGACGGGTCGCCCGTCGGCCGTGGTCACCCGCAGGGGGCCGAGCACCGCGAAACGCATGGAGCCAAGGTAACCGGGCTCCGACCTGGTGCGCCGTGATCGGGGTCGATCGGAAGCGGCCATAAGCGGATCAGAACCAGATCGAAAGCGGTACGGCGCAGGGTGGGCCCCTAGCGCACGCTCGTCGAACACAAGAACAAGGGGAATGTGACGTCATGACCGACAGCTCACCCGCCGAGGCCACCGAGACCACCGAGGCCGCCAGCGCCACCGAGGCCGCCAGGGCCGGCGAGCCCGTGGCCGTGCTCGGCGCCGGCGCCATGGGCAGCGCGCTGGCCGAGGCGCTGCTGGCCGCCGGGCACCCCGTCACGGTCTGGAACCGGACGCCGGCCCGGACCGAACCGCTGGTCGCCAGGGGCGCGCGGGCCGCGCCCGGCGTCGCGGCGGCGAGCGTGGGGGCCGGGATCGTGGTGGTCTGCGTGACGGACCCGGCGGCGGCCCGTTCGGTGCTCGACGAGGTGCCGGTCGACGAGGGGCAGGTGGTGGTCAACCTGACCACCGGCAGCCCCGAGGACGCGCGGGAGGCCGCCGCCCTGGCCGAGCGGCGCGGGATGACCTACCTCGACGGCGCCATCCAGGCCGGCGCCCACCTCATCGGCACCCCCGACGCCCTGCTGATGTACGCGGGGCGGGAACAGGTCTTCCGCGCGCACCGGGAGACGCTGCTCGCCTTCGGCGAGGACACCCGCTATCTCGGCGAGGACCACGGGCTGCCGGCCCTCTTCGACCTGGCGCTGCTCGCCTTCGCCTACGAGCTGTGGATCAGCTATCTGCACACGCTCGCCCTGATCGACACCGAGGGGCTGACCGCCGGATCGTTCGCCGGCGCCGCGCGCAAGATCGCCGACGACATCGTCGGGCACCTGGACTCCATCGCGGCCGAGGTCGACGACGGCGTCTACTCGCCCGACAGCTTCGGCCGGCTCCAGGACCACGAGGCGGTGGCCGACCACCTCGTCGCGATGCGCGCCGCGCGCGGGGTGGACGCGGGTCAACTGCGCCTGGTGCGCGACCTGATCAGGGGCCGGATCGCCGAGGGGCGCGGTGAACAGGGCTTCAGCGGCATCTTCGAGGGCATTCGGGTGCCCCGCACCGGGCGCTGACCGCCGGGCGGCAGCCGGGGCGCGCACGCCCCGGCGCCCGCCCGGCGGCCCGGCCGTCCAGGGGCGGTCCGGTAACGCCTTCGAGACGCGTGGGGACACCGGGCTATGCTGCTCAGTGCGGGCCGTTAGCTCAATTGGCAGAGCAGTGGACTTTTAATCCATTGGTTGTGGGTTCGAGTCCCACACGGCCTACCGAACGGGAGGGCGCCCCCTCGGCCCGGATACGGGCCGTTGGGCGGCGTGCGGTGGAACGTCATGACCGCCGCCCCCGGAACCGGCGTCGAACCGGCCCTGCCGCGCTGCTCCCCGACTCGGAGGCGGCGCGGCGACGGAAACGGCCCGTTCCTCCCCCGTGAACGGTTCGGGCGCCGGTGAGAGGATGCCCGGCATGGAGCAACGCGCGTTTGACAGGTTGGGACGACGGGTCTCCGTCGTGGGGCTCGGTACATGGCAACTCGGCGGCGACTGGGGCGAGGTCGGCGAGGACGCCGCGCGGGAGGTGCTGGACGCCTCGGTCGAGTCGGGGGTCACCTTCTTCGACACCGCCGACGTCTATGGCGACGGCCGCAGCGAGCGGCTGATCGGCGACTACCTGCGGAAGCGGCCGGATCTCGACGTGCTGGTCGCGACCAAGATGGGCCGCCGGGCCGAGCAGCTGCCGGAGCACTACACCCTGGACAACTTCCGTGCCTGGACGGACCGTTCGCGGACCAACTTGGGCGTGGACCGGCTCGACCTGGTGCAACTGCACTGCCCGCCGCCCGCCGTGATCGCCTCCGACCAGGTCTTCGACGCGCTGGACACCCTGGTCGCCGAGGAGCGGGTCGCCGGGTACGGGGTCAGCGTCGAGACCTGCGACGAGGCGCTGGCGGCCATCGCCAGGCCCGGCACGGCGAGCCTACAGATCATCCTCAACCCGTTCCGGCTCAAGCCGCTTGAGCGGGTGCTGCCCGCTGCCGACGAGGCGGGGGTCGGGGTGATCGTCCGGGTACCGCTGGCCTCGGGGCTGCTCTCCGGCCGCTACACCGTGGAGACCGTCTTCGCGGAGAGCGACCACCGCACCTACAACCGGCACGGCGAGGCGTTCGACCAGGGGGAGACGTTCTCCGGCGTGGACTTCGCGACCGGCGTCGCCGCCGCCACCGAGTTCGCCGGGCTCGCGCCCGAGGGGGCGACCCCGGCGGCGACGGCGCTGCGCTGGGCGATCCAGCAGCCCGGGGTGACCTCGGTGATTCCGGGCGCCAGGTCGGCCGAGCAGGCCAGGGCCAACGCGGCGGCGGCCGGGCTCCCCGCGCTGTCCGAGGAAACCCTGGCGGCGGTGCGTGACCTCTATGACCGGCGCGTGCGGGCGCAGGTTCACCACCGCTGGTAACCCGCGCGCCGGTGCCTCGCATCGGGCGCTCGGTTTTCGCGCCCCGGACGGCAGGAAAGGCTGCGATGGGGCAGCGTGGCGCTGCCGTCGCGTGGGAACGCAGGGGGTCCGATGAGGCGGTGCGGGAAGAAGCCGGCGGTGGGTTCTGGGGTGCCCGCTTGGCTCCCTTCGGACGGGCCGTGGCCGATATGCGGCAATCGGCCCGGCCACGTCTGAACAGCGCGTCGGTGCCTCACGGTGCGCCGGCCGCGCCGGCAGAACGCGGGCCCCCCGCCCCAGCCGCCGGCCGGCGCGCCTCCCCCTTCCCGGGGACCAGCGCGCCCCCGCGCCACGCCTCGCCTCGCTGCGCGGCGGGTGTGCGGGCCTGCGTGCGCTTCGCGCGGCGAGCGCGCTGGCCTGCCGGCGTCCCTGTCGTTTCGAGCCCCGTCCCGCGCGGTCGGTGCGGTGCCGCAGCTCACCGCCGTGCCGGCGTGGCGAGCGCTCCGCGCCCGGCCCGTGCGGTCGGCGCTCCTGGCCTTGTTGGCGCGTCGGTGAATCGCCTTGCCGGCGTGGCCGCAGCTCCGCGCCTTGCCCGCGTGGTCGGGGCGGTGCCGCAGCTCACCGCCGTGCCGGCGTGGCGTGCGCGCCGGCTTTGGCGGCTCGGGGTCAGTAGTGGCGCCGCTGCTCCGCGCCTCGCTGCGCGGCGGGTGCGCCGTCTTTGCCCCCGCTCCGCGCGGCGAGCGCGCTGGCCTGCCGGCGTCCCTGTCGGTTCGAGCCTCGGCCCGCGCGGTCGGCGTTTGGTATCGCTGCTCACCGCCGTGCCGGCGTGGCGCGCGCGCCGGGCCCATCCCTCCCCGGTCAGTGCGATGGTGCTGTTCACCGCTTGGCCGGCGAGCCGGCCTTGGCGGCCCCGCTCCGCGCTGCGCCGCGCTGCGCGGTGAGTGCACGGCCTTTCGTGTGCTTTGCGCGTCGGTGGATCCGCCGTGCCGGCGTGGCCGCAGCTCCGCGCCTTGCCCTCGTGGTCGGGGCGGTGCCGTTGTTCGCCGCTTGGCCAGCGTGGCGTGCGCGCCGGCTTTGGCGGCTCGGGGTCAGTAGTGGCGCCGCTGCTCCGCGCCTCGCTGCGCGGCGGGTGCGCCGTCTTTGCCCCCGCTCCGCGCCGCGAGCGCGCTGGCCTGCCGGCGTGCCTGTCGTTTCGAGCCCCGTCCCGCGCGGTCGGTGCGGTGCCGCTGCTCACCGCCGTGCCGGCGTGGCCGCCGCTCCGCGCCCGGCCCGTGCGGTCGGCGCTCCTGGCCTTGTTGGCGCGTCGGTGAATCGCCGTGCCGGCGTGCCTGTCGTTTCGAGCCCCGTCCCGCGCGGTCGGTGCGGTGCCGTTGTTCGCCGCCGTGCCGGCGTGGCGAACGCGCCGGGCCCATCCCTCCCCGGTCGGTGCGATGGTGCTGTTCACCGCCTTGCCCGCGCGGCGAGCGCTGGCCTTGCGGCCCAGGGCCAGCGCGCCCCCGACCCCGCTCCGCCACCGCCCCGCCCCCGCTTCGCGGGGCGCGCGCGCTGGCCTGCCGGCGGGGCCGCCGCTTCGTGCCCGGGTTCGCGTGGTCAGTGCGGCGTCGCCGCGCAGCGTTGCCGCGTCGCCGCCGGTGCGGGGAGAGGGCTCCCTGCCCGCGTGGCGAGCGCTTCGGTCGCGGGGGGTGGGGAATGGTCGCACAGTGGAAGGGTGCGGACGCGAGAGCCGGGTGTCGGCTGGTGGCGGCTGTATCCCTGGCTGCCGGGGATACTGCTGGCTGTCGGCGGTGCTCTCGACTTCCTCACCCCGCCGCATGTGACATTGACGCCGTTCCTTGTCGCGGCGCCCATCGCCGCGGCGCCGTTGCTCTCGTTCTGGCTCACCGCGTTCTATGGCGCGGTGGCCGTCTCCCTCGTGGGAGCCGAGATGCTGCGGATAACCCCCACGGCCCCCGAGGCCGTGATCAAGGTCGGCACGGTCGCGTCCATGGCCGTGTTCGCCCTGCTGCTGAACCGCATGCTCAGTCGGCGCGACGAGCGCATCGCCTCCGCGCGGCGGATCGCCGAGACGGTGCAGCGCGCCGTGGTGCCAGAGCCGCCGGAGCGGGTGGGGCGGTTGCGGGTGGCGGCCCGCTATCAGGCGGCGCAGCGGAACGCGCTGATCGGCGGCGACCTCTACTCGGTGCGGGAGACGCCGTACGGCGTGCGGATGTTGGTGGGGGATGTGCGCGGCAAGGGGCTTGGCGCCACGGAGGTGGTCGCCGTGCTGCTCGGCGCCTTCCGGGAGGCGGCCGAGGACGAGCCCGAGCTGGGCGAGGTGGCCGCCCGGATGGAGGCCACGCTGCTGCGGGAGCGGGGCGACAGCCCGACCCTGGACGCGATGGAGGGCTTCACCACCGCCGTGCTGGTGGAGCTGCCGGACGATCCGCCGACGCGGCTGCGCATGATCAACCGTGGCCATCCGCCCCCGGTCCTGCTGCACGCGAGCGGTGAGGCGCACTATCTGTACGGGGACGCGGCGCTCCCGCTGGGCCTGAGCGAGCTGCACGCGCATCGTGACCAGCCCACCACCGCGACGTTTCCGACCGGCGCCCATCTGCTGCTGTACACGGACGGGCTGAGCGAGGCCAGGGACGCCGACGGTGTCTTCTACGATCCGGCCGCGCGTCTCACCGATCGCCGGGTCGGCGCTCCCCAGGAGCTGTTGGATCTGGTGGTGGACGATGTGGTCGCGCACAGCGGTGGGGGGCTCAAGGACGATCTCGCGCTACTCGCTGTGCGGCATTCGGCTTCCGGTGACTGATTCCTGGTGTTAGGTTGACCCTCTGTGTTCGGGTGAGGACACGGGAGCGGCGCGCTGGAGCCGGGCGCGCGGAGAACGGCGCGTCGGACGCGCCACGGGGAGATGACGCTCGTGTCGGAAACCGCCGACGGGCCGCACGGTACGCCCGTCACCACGTTACGGATCAGCGTTCGGGAGGCCGTGCCGCCCGAGAACGAGGCGGAGTTGCTCAGGCTCTGGCTCGCCGAGGACGACCAGCTGCGGGCCCACGGGTGGGGGCGGCCGGACGACAACATGGGGTCCGGCGAGGACATCCTGATGTTCCTCCTCGACGCCGCGGCCAAGGGCGTCGGCGCGGCGCTGACCCGCAGCCTCTTCAACTTCATCAAGAACCGCCGGAAACGCGTCACCGTCACGGTCGCGCTCCCGGACGGCACCGTGGTTCTCACCATCTCCTCCAACGTCGAGACCGCCGCCGAGTTGGAGGAGCTGAGTCGGCGGATCGCCGAACACATAGAGCAGAGCTCGGACTAGGCGGACCGGCGTCTTCATGGGCGAGTTGCCGTCCGCGCCGGGTTCGCGGATTCTGCTGATCGGCGGGGCGGTCTACCCGCGGCTGGGCGATATCCCGGGGGTCCGCCACAACCTGCTCGGCATGCGCGACGCGCTGTTCGCGCTGGATCAGGACGGCGAGGCGGTCTTCCCCGACGGGCGGGTGGTGGCGGCCGACGACGCGCGGACGGTGCGCGAGGCGGTGCGCGAAGCCGCGTTCAGCGCACGGGAGTTGCTGCTGGTCTATGTCACGGGGCACGGGCAGTCGGAGCCGGGTCCTAAGGGCAGGGGGCGCCGGCTCTATCTGCTGCCCGGGGACGCCTCGCTGCCGTTGGAGCCGTCCGAGGTCGTCAGCTACGCCTGGCTGCGGGACACGCTGCGCACCTCGCCGGCCCGACGCGTCGTGGTGATCCTGGACTGCTGCTACTCGGGTCAGGCCCATCGCGAGGAGGAGCCGTTCGGCCGGCTGTTCGCGCTGCTCACCTCGTGCGGGCCGATGGTCAACCAGTGGAAGGGCGACGGCACGGGGCCGACCCCGTTCACCGCCGCGCTGATCGCCGCGTTACGGGCGGCGCGGGACGCGAACCGGCCGGTCACCGTCGCCGAGTTGGCCCAGCGGCTGCACGACGCGGCCGACGACCACCGGACCACCGCCGGGGGCGGCGCCTACGCCAACTTCTGGGAGCCGCACCTCACCGAGGAGGCGGGCGGCGACCAGACGGTGCTCTCCCACGCCTTCCACGCGCCCGGCCGGCTGCGCGCCTCGCTGACCAGGACGCTCCGCAAGGGGCGCGCCCTGGGCCAACGCCTGCGGGCGACGTTGGCCGGCGTCAGGGGGCGTTCGTCCGCGTATCCGCTGGTGCTCGGCACGCTGCTGGCCCTCGCGCTGACCACGCTCGGGGTGTTGGGGCAGGTCGTCGACGAGGACGGCTATCCGGCGTCGAGCTGCCCGATCCCGTTGCAGCTGCGGGTGTTGACCACGCCGGAGTACGAGCAGCCGCTGCGCCGCGCGCTCGCCGGGTTCCAGCCGGACGCGGCCGAGGCGGATCGGATCGTGCCGGCGGACGACGACTGCCGCCGCGTGGTGGTCGAGGTGTACGGGGCGCCGGGCGCGGCCGTCGTGGACGCGTTCAGCCACTCCGAGCACTGGGCGGATCCCGGGTTGTCCTGCGTCGAGGGGCCCAGCTGGCGCTGTCCCCAACTGCTGCGCGACGTCGGTCCGCTGCCCGACGTCTGGCTGCCGGCCAGCTCGCTCTCGGTGGACCGGGTGCGGCCGGCGACGCTGTCGTCCGCCAGCCGTGTCCATCTCGGCGATCCGGTCGAACTCGCCAGGAGCCCGGCCGTGTTGGCGACCCATGGCGAGCTGCCGGGGGTGCCCCGCGAGGAGGTGGAGCTGGCCGAGCTGCTGGCCGCGCTCGACCGGGATCCGCACCGCGCCGCGCCCGACTCGTCCGACGCCGCGCTGCTGCACGGCATGGCCGCCGGCGCCGCGGGCTACAACGACGGCGATATCGCGGTCGAGGACGACGCCTCGCTGCTGTGCTCCCTGAGGCCGCGGCCGGACGAGGACGAACAGCCGGCCCCGCCGCCGCTGTTGGTCGCCGAGCTGACCATGCTCACGCTGGTGAGCGAGCAGCCGCTGGCCTGTCTCCCCGAGGAGAGCGACTGGCAGGCCGACTACCAGGCGTACTACCCGTCGGACGTGCCGGCGTTGGATCTCAGCTTCGTCCCGGTGCACTGGCGCGCCGCCGACGCGGACGAACGGGGCCGGCGGGCGGCGGTGGTGCTGCTGCGCGACTGGCTGACGTCGGACGCCGGCCGGGCCGCGCTCTCCGCGCAGGGCTTCCGGCACGCGGCGGAGCCCGACCGGGACACCGTCACCTGGCCGGGCGAGGCCGACTCGCGGACGGAGCGGCTCGACAGCGCCTCGCTCCCCGTCCGGCTGCGCACCTCCGCCCAGTTCGAGCGACTGCCCCTGGTGGAGCTGGAGTTGCCGGGGCCTGCGGAGGTCGAGGGCTATCTGGACGAGGCGGCGGAGCCGTCCGTTCCGCTGGATGTGGTCTTCGTCCTCGATGTCTCCGAATCGGTGCTGGGCCCGGAGAGCGGGCGTTCGACCACCGAGGGGAACCACGCGACCGTGCGGGCCACCCTGGAGGCGGCCGTCGACGTCCTGGACGAGGACGACCGGTACGCGGTGCTCGGCACGCCGGGCGCCGGCGACGGGGGCGTGGGCTCCTACGACACGCTGTTGGAGTTCGACCGCCACCCGGCCGGCGATCTGCGCGAGGCGCTGGACGAGTTGGCCGCCGTGCGCGGCGCCGTCTCGCTGGTGGAGCCCGGGCTGGCGGGCATCGACCTGCTGACGGCCTCCAGGGGCAGCGACACCGAGACGGTGCTGGTGCTGGTCACGGACAGCGGCGACCGCACCGATCCGACGGCGGGACGGGATCTGGCGCTCGGGGGGTTGGACCACACCCTGGTGGTGGTCTCGGTCTCGGCCGACGTCTGCCAGGGCTCCGGCGCGCTGGCCTCGCTCACCGCCGCGCACACCTGTGTCGACCTCGGCGGCGACCAACCGGCCGAGCTGGCAGGGCTGTTGCGCACCATCGGGGGGAGAGGCCGCGGATGAGGAGGACCCGGAGGGCGCTGACCGTGCCGGCCCTGCTGCTGGTCCTCGCCGCCGCCTGCACGGCCGGTGGCGAGGCGCCCGACGAGCCGGTGCTGCCGGTCCCACCGGACGACGTTCCGCTGGTGGTGGTCAGCGGCTCCGATCTGACCGGCCCCGAGGGAGGGGTGCGGCGGGCGCTGATCGACCGGTGGAACGAGGTCGCGAGCGTCAAGGCGGAGCTGGTGGAGCTGCCGGCCACCGCCAACGAGCAGCGCGCCGAGCTGATCGGCGGACTCCAGTCGGGGGTGGCGCGGTACGACGTCCTCAACCTGGACGTCACCTGGATCCCCGAGTTCGCCGAGGCCGGCCTGATCGGCGAGTTGGACGAGGAGCTGGCCGCCCCCGCGTTCGTGGCCGACACGGCGGTCGGCGGGTGGTGGCGCGACAGGCTCTACGCCGTCCCCTTCAACACCGATGTGGGCCTGCTCTACTACCGCGACGACCTGATCAGCGGGGCCGATCTGCGGAACGGGCCGCTCTCGGCCGTGTACGGGCGGATGGTCACCCGGGGCGAGGGCGTCTATGTCACCCAACTGCGGCCCTATGAGGGGCTCACCGTCAACACCCTTGAGGCGCTGTGGAGCGTCGTCCCGGAGGCGGAGCTGGTCGACGGGCGGGGGGCCTATGCCGGGAGCGTCGAGGAGTGGGAGCGCGGCCTCACCGAGCTGGCCGCCATCGCGAACGTCACCCCTGGCGGCCCCGAGATCAGCGCCGCCTCCTTCGACGCGGACGAGTCGGCCGCCATCGACGTGTTCGCCGTCCCCGTCCAGGAGCGGACGGACGGCGAGCCGGGCAACGGGCCGGCCCTGATGCGGAACTGGCCGTTCGCGCTCAACCGGGTGGCCGAACGGGCCGATCCCGCGCTCCGGATCGGGGCGACCACCCTGCCGGGCCCCGGCGCCCTGGGCGGGCAGAGCCTGGCCGTCGCGGCCAACAGCCCCAGGGCCGAGATGGCGCAGCGGCTGATCAGCTTTCTGACCGCCGACCCGGACAACCAGGAGAAGCTGCTGGAGGCCGGGTTCGCGCCCGCGCTTGAGGCGGCGTACGGCTTCGACGAGAACGCCACGCCCGACTGCGCCGATCAGCGCCCGGTCGAGCGGGAGAGCGGACGTTCCTCCGACGAGCCGTGGCGGCCCGAGCGTGCGGAGTACGCGGCGCTGCTGTGGTGCGCGCTCGACGGGGCGCGGGCGCGCCCCGCCACGCCCTACTACCAGCAGTTCTCGGCGATCATCCAGGAGGAGGTGACCGCCATGCTGACCCGCGGCTCGGGGCAGAACGCCCGGATGACGGCGGAGAACCTGCACCGCCGGCTGCCGCTCGCGCTGGAGGGCCGGCTGGACGGGGACCAGCTCGGGTGAGGGCCACGCGGGGTTCGCGCGGGGACCACGCTGGGTGAGAGATCACGCAGGGTAAGAGGAACGCCCCGCTCCGCATAACGATTGACGCACCATCAGAATGCGAGACAACCCACATCGGTTTGAAATTATGTCTGTTTTGCTGGAGTTGGTAACCGAAAATCCCCCTAGATCTCGCGGGTTTTTGCCGTAGCCACTTGGAATCCAGTGGTCCCGTCTATTAACGTTCGATAACGCAGCGCGGTAGTCACCGCCGTCGCAGAGGACGGGGCCGTGCCGCATCGCCGAATCTGGCAGGTGTGTCACCAACGCACCAAAGGAACCGGGGAACCACCACTTGGGGTGAATCGGACGGCCGGGGGGACCCCCGCCAGCCGCCCGTAGGAGACCTTCCTGCTCCGAACCCGTCAGCTAACCCGGTAGGCGAGAAGGAAGGAAAGGAGAACGCCCCCGTGGCGTCAAATCGGCACGCCTCCGTGGACTCCCTGGATGCCCCACGCCCCGTGGAGCACACCCCCCAGGACAGCCTCGGCGCCTATGGCACTGCCTACGGCACCCATCCGTCCTACTACGGCCCCAAGGTCGGTGACGACGAGTCCATCGCCGAGTGGAACCCGAGCGAGGAATCGCTCCGTCCGGTCCGCGGCCGGCACCGCGTCGGCCGCCAGCGCGGCGGCACGATCGCCCGTAGCCGTGCCGTGCTCGGCGTCGGCGTGATCGCCGCCGTGGGCGCGGGTGGCATGGCCACCGCGAACGAGGACGGCGCCGGCTCGGTCCCCGGCATGAGCGGCGCGGCCGACAAGGTCAAGCAGATCCCGCTGCTCGGCTCGCTCGTCGACACCGGCAGCTCCGAACAGGCCGCCACCACCGCCGTGTTCACCAGCGCCGGCCTCACCGAGGCCGAGGTCGACTCCGGCCGCGACGCCGGCGAGGCGCTGCGCGCCCGCATCCTCCAGCAGGCCGACCAACAGGAGACCAGCGCCGAGATCCAGGCGCGCACGGCGGCCGTCCAGCAGGTGCAGGTCGCCGCCGTCGAGCAGGCCGCCGCCCTCGCCGAGGCCGAGCGGGTCGCCGAGGAGGAGCGGCTCCGCGCCGAGGAGGAGGAGCGCCAACGCCTGGAGGAAGAGCGGCGGTTGGCCGAGCTGCGCGCCAGCTACACGCTGCCGCTGAGCGACTTCCGCCTCAGCTCGGGCTACGGCGAGAGCGGCTCGATGTGGCAGTCGACGCACACCGGCACGGACTTCGCCGCCTCCACCGGCACCCCGGTCAAGAACGTGCACACCGGCGTCGTCACCGAGGCCGCGTGGGCCGGCTCCTACGGCTACCGCGTCATCGTGGAGCTGGAGGACGGCACGGAGATCTGGTACTGCCACCTCTCCTCGATGAACGTCTCCGCCGGCTCCGAGGTGACCACGGCCGACGTGATCGGTTTCGTCGGCTCGACCGGCAACTCCTCGGGACCGCATCTGCACCTGGAGGTGCGGCCGGGCGGGGACACCGCGATCGACCCGCTGACCTGGCTGCGCGGCAAGGGCCTGTCCATCTGACGGCCCCATGAACGCCGGTGACTCTGGCGGCGCCCCCCGACGCCAGGGTCACCGGTTCAACTTCTGTTAACAACCAGGACCCTAGGCTGGCGCCATGACAGCAACGACGCATGCCGTGGGTTCCCTTCAGGTCTCCCCGCTCTGCCTGGGCGGCAATGTCTTCGGTTGGACGGCGGATGAGCCGACGTCCTTCGCCGTGCTCGACGCCTATGCCGCCGCCGGCGGCAACTTCGTGGACACGGCCGATGTCTACAGCGCCTGGGTCGAGGGCAACGCGGGTGGCGAGTCCGAGACGATCATCGGCCGCTGGCTGGCCCGCAGGGGCCGCCGCGACGATGTCGTGATCGCCACCAAGGCCGGCGGCCACCCCGACGCCAAGGGCCTGGCGCCCGACACCATCAGGCGCGCGGCCGACGCCTCGCTCCGCCGCCTCGGCGTCGACCACATCGATCTCTACTACACGCACTTCGACGACGAGTCGGTGCCGGCCGAGGAGATCATCACCACCCTCGACGAGTTGGTCACCGCCGGCAAGGTCCGGGAGATCGCCGCCTCCAACATCGCGCCCGAACGGCTCGCCCGCTCCCTGGAGTTCGCCGAGCGGGAGAGCCTCGCCCGCTATGTCGCCATCCAGCCGCACTACAACCTGGTCTCCCGCTCCACCTACGAGGGCGAGCTGGCCGAGCTGGCCGCCCGCTGGGGGCTGGCCGCCATGCCGTACTACGCGCTCGCCTCCGGCTTCCTCACCGGCAAGTACCGCCCCGGCACGGAGGTCGCCAGCCGGCGGGCCGACAGCGCCGCCCGCTATCTGGACACCGCCCATGGCCCCCGGGTGCTGGCCGCGCTCCAGGGGATCGCCGAGGAGCGCTCGGTCGAGCCGGCCTCCGTCGCGCTCGCCTGGCTGGCCGCCCGGCCCACCGTGGCGGCGCCCATCGCCAGCGCCCGCACGGTCGACCAGCTGGGCCCGCTGTTCGCCGGCGTCCGGCTGCGCCTCAACGACGCCGAGACAAAGCTCCTGGAGGAGGCCAGCACGGTCTGAGCCGACCCCCCGGCGATCCGTTCGGTCAGGGAACGTTCACCTCGCCGGTGCTTCGGGGCCACGCGGGCGGGGGGCCGGCGCGGGAAGGTCGCGACCATGAAGGCCATCAGAAGGGTCAGGTCCGGCCAGCGCGCGAACCCCTGGCCCGGCAGCGTCGCGCGGGCCGAGGACCTCTTCGCCGGCTGCGTCCGGGAGTGCGCCGGCCACCTGACGGATCCGACGCGCCCCCCTGACCAGCCCGCGCTGATCGCCGCCATCGGCGAGCTGGTCAGGGAGCGGGCGGCCGTCCAGCCGTGCCAGGATCGCTCGTTCACGGCGCTGCTGGCAGCCGCCGACAGCGCCATAGGCGCGGGCCAGGTGCGTCTCGCGCGCCGGCTCGCGGACGCGGCCGTCGCGCTGCGCGCCCGCTCCGACCAGGCATGGCTGCTCCGGGGGCGCGCGCTGGCGGCCGACGGCCGCGCGGTCGAGGCGAGCGACGCCTACCGCCGACACCGTGCCCTGGCGGGCGCCCCTGACTCCGCCCCGGTGCTGGCCACCGCGCCCGAACCGCTGTCGGTCGACGGCCTCCGCGACTGGCTCGCCGACCGCACGGTCTGCGTGGTCGGCGGCGGCGAGGAGGTCGCCGCCAGCGGCCTCGGCAGCCGCATCGACTCCTACGACCTGGTGATGCGGCTCGACTCCGCCACACCCCACCCGTCCGGCACCGGCACCCGCTCCGATCTGCACGCCGTCTCCCACCGGGGCGACGGCCCCGGCTGGCGCCGGCCCACCGAAGTCCGGCTGGTCTTCGGCGAACGCGCCGACGCCTGGGCCGAGGCGGTGAGCCTCCGGCTGGTCCCCGCCGCCCAGACGCACCTCGGCGACCGCTCGTTGAGCCACCCCGTCCGCGATCCGGCGCTGCTCGGCGAGCCCCGCTGGGCGCTCGACCCCAGCACGGGCTTTTCCCTGCTGCGCCTGCTCGACCACCTCGACGTCAACCCCGTGATCGATCTGGTGGGCCTGCTGCTCCCCGGCCGCCTCCGCCCGGAGGAAGCCCAGTGGCTCCACGCCCACGCCCGCCACCACGACGCCCTGACCACCTCCCTCCGCGCGCCCCTGCCGGGGGCCTAGCCACGGCCCCCCTGCGGGGGGCTGGGCCACGGCCTCGCGGCCCGGGGGGCCGCGTCGCCCGTGCCCTGCGGGCGGCTGGCGGTTCGCTGTTGACGGTCGGCGGCGACCGGGCCCGTCCTGCGGGTGGTTGGTCGCTGCGGTGGGTGAGAGGCGGCGCCCCCGCAGGGGCCCTGCGGGCGGCCCGGGGTCAGGCTGTGCCTCGTGGCCCGGGTCTGCTTGCCGCTTGGGCGGTGACCGGGCCCGCCTTGCGGGTGGTGCTATGGCGCCGTTGGCTGGTCGGGTTGCGGTTGATGGTGGGCGGTGCCCCCGCAGGGGCCCTGCGGGGGGCCCGGGGTCAGGCCGTGCTTCGTGGCCCGGGTCTGCTTGCCGCTTGGGGGGCGACCGGGCCCGCCTTGCGGGCGGTGCTATGGCGCCGTTGGGTGGTCGGGTTGCGGTTGATGGTGGGCGGGGGCAGCCGGTCCGTGTGCTTGTCCCTGGGCGGCGACCGGGTGCGTCCTGTGGGTGGTTAGGTCGCTGTGGTGGATGAGGGGGCGGTGCCCCCGCAGGGGCCCTGCGGGCGGCCCGGGCCTGCTTGCCGCTTGGGCGGCGACCGGGCCCGCCTTGCGGGCGGTGCTATGGCGCCGTTGGGTGGTCGGGTTGCGGTTGATGGTGGGCGGGGGCAGCCGGTCCGTGTGCTTGTCCCTGGGCGGCGACCGGGCCCGTCCTGCGGGTGGTTGGTCGCTGTGGTGGACGAGGGGCTCCGCCCCCCCACCAGCCGCCGCCTGGCGGGGGTGGCGGTCCCGTCCCCGCCTGTCGGGGCTGGTGGGGGCGACTGGGCGCCCGACGCCCCGTTGACGGCGCGCTCTCGCCTTATGGATGGCGCTGGTCGGCCCGAGGTCGGTGGTGTTCGCTTCGGCGGGGCCGGTGTCGGCGTTTCCGTTCCGGACACCTGTCCCGGCGCCCTGCCCGTCCCGTCGGCACTCCCTCCGGCGGGGCCGTCTCGGATGCCGTGTCGGCCGGTCTCGTCGGTGTCTCTCCGGCGGGTCCCTCCCTGTCCCTGGCCGGTTCGAGCCGAGGTCCGCGTTCCGCCCCGCCGTGGCAACGGCTCGGCGGCTGGGGCTCAGGGGTCGGGGGTGAGGGTGAGGGGGGCGGCGAGGGGGCGGTGGGTCCAGAGGCGGTGGAGGAGCTCTCGTTCGCGGTCGGCGAAGCCGACGTCCGTCGCGTCGCCCGTCAGGCCGCGGCCGGCGCGATCGCGGAGGAGGGCCAACTCGGTGGCCGCCGCCTGGTAGTCGGCGACCGCGCGGGCGCCCTCCGGGCCGTGGGCGCGGCGGCCAAGGCGCCGCGCCCGGCGCCGGGCGCGCGCGCAGCCGAGCGCCTGCGGCTCCTGCGGCGCGAGCCACCCCGCCGCCGCGTAGTGCGTCAACGTGCGCCGCACCACCCGCAGTTCGCGCCGTCTGGCGGAGACCGCCACCCGGCACAGCAGGATCAGCGTCGGCGCCATCAGCAGGAAGTACACCGCGCCGAACCCCAACAGGCTCAGGGACGTTGACGCGTTCCACAGGGAGTGCATGCCCATCGCCAGGCCGAGCCCGAGCGCCGGCAGGGCCAGGCGCAGCCGTCGCCGCCCGGGGGCGAGCATGGCGGCGAGCCCGAAGCCGAGGCCGGTGAGGGCGGTGAACATGGGGTGGGCGAACGGGGCCACCACCATCCGCACGAAGAACGTCACGGCCATGGCCGAGTCCCAGATGCCCTGTTGGCCCAACTCCTGGTCCTGTGCGAACGCGCTGCCCAGATAGAGCACGTTCTCGGTGAAGGCGAACCCGGCCGCCGAGGCGCCCGCCGTTGCGAGGCCGACGAGGACCCCGTGTCCGAGATGCGTCTGGCGCAGCCAGACCCAGCCGATCACGGCGGCCTTGGCGGTCTCCTCCACCATGGGCGCGATCACCGTGATCTCCAGGGTGTCGGGATGGGCGGGGGAGAGGCGCGCCGGACTGTCCGTCAACAGGCGGACGAGGAGCCCGTTGGCGGTCAGGGCGAGAAGCGTGGCGGCGCAGGCGCCCCAGCCGAAGGCGAAGGCCAACTCCCGCCAGTGCCTGGGGTGGACCGCCTCCAGCCAGCGGTAGGCGGCGAACAGGACGGGCAGCGGCAGCAGGGCGAGGCCGAGCCCGACCAGCAGGCCGGGGACGCCGGTCTCGCGGCCGATGACCACGCCCACCACAAGTCCGCACAGCGCCAACGCACCCCCGATCGCCGGGGTGCGGAACCGGGCGGCGCCGCGAGGTGGGGGGAACGGGAGGCGCACCCTTCGACCTTAAGGCCCCGCCGCGACGGTGGGCCCCCCTGGGCGATGGCGTCAGGCCCGGCGGCGGAAGACCAGGTCCCGGACGCGGTGGCCCTTGGCCAGCCCCTGCCGCTCGAAGCGGGTCAGCGGCCGGTGCGCGGGGCGCGGCGCGAAGCCGCCGTCCGGCGCGGTGTTCTCGAACGCCGCGTCGGCTTCGAGCACTTCGAGCATCGCTTCGGCGTAGGGCTCCCAGTCCGTCGCGCAGTGCAGCGTGGCGCCCGGCGCCAGGCGGGACGCGACGAGTTCGACGAAGGCCGGCTGGATCAGCCGCCGTTTGTGGTGCCGCGTCTTGGGCCAGGGGTCGGGGAAGAAGACCCGCACGCCGGCGAGCGAGCGCGCGGGCAGCATCTCGCGCAGCAGCAGGATCGCGTCCCCGTTGGCCACCCGGACGTTGTCCAGGCCGGCGCGTTCGGCCAGCCGCAGCAGGTTGCCCTGCCCCGGGGTGTGCACATCGGCCGCGAGAACGCCGGTCCCCGGGTCGGCCGCCGCCATCTCGGCGGTCGCCTCGCCCATGCCGAAGCCGATCTCCAGCACCACCGGCCGGCCGTCGAAGAGCGCGGCCGGGTCGAGGCGGGTGTGGCCGTCGATCTCCACGCCCCAGCGCGGCCAGAGCCGCAGCAGCGACTGCCGCTGGCTGGGCGTGACCCGGCTGCGCCGGGGCTGGAAGCTGCGGATGGCACGGTCGGGCGCGGTGCCGGCCGTGGGGTCGGCGGCCGGGCCCGCGCCCGGTGGGAACATACGGGGCGGCTCGGCGGCCACGGCGGTCTCGGCGGCGGGAATCGTGGTGGGAAGCGCCTCGGGAAGCGCGGCGGATGTCTCGGACACAGTGCCATCGATGGTACGGCGCCGCGGAACCACCCACCGTGGCGGTTACGTCCGATGAGATGACCATGGGACGAAAAGGGGGTTGGCTGGACCTCGTCAACGGGTGGTGGCCGGGGCCCTCGGAGCGAGGGCCGCACGATCGGGGGGACGCGTGATGGCGGAGGGTGAGGGCCGGTTCTGGTTGGTGGTGGCGCCGGTGGGCGTGGTGCTGTTGGCGCTGCTCACGGTGTGGGTGGTGGTGTTCAGCCGGGAGGAGGCGGCCGAGCCGGGGGACGTCGCCTCGCCCGGGACCAGCGAGGTGGGCGTGCCGGTGCCGGGCGAGCTGGCGGAGCTGTGGGCCGCGCCCAGGGTGGCGGCCCCGGTCCGTGGCCCCGGCGCCGAGTTGATCAGGCTCTGGCCGCACGATCCGACCGTGGCGCTGGTCACGGCCACCGGGGTGCACGGCTATCAGACGGTCGACGGCGGGCCCGTCTGGGAGCTGGAGCCGCCGCCGACGGCCGGCGCGCCCTGCGCCGCGTCTGAGACGGTCAACTCGTCGGGCCTCGGCGCCGTGCTCCACCGCTCGGCGACGGGCGGATGCACGCTCCTTGTGGTGCTGGAGGTGACCGAGGGGGAGCCGCTCTGGTGGCGCGAGCTGCCCGCCCCCGAGGGCGAACCGGCCGACCCAGCCGAGGCGGCGGGGGCGGTCGTGGCGATGGGGGAGACCACGGTCTCGGTGAGCCTGGAGGCGGAGGGCGAGCCCGCCGCCTTCCACCGGCTGGCCACCGAGACGGGTGAGGAACTACCGCTGCCGTCCCCGCCGGACGGCGCCGAGGGCAGCTGTACGGAGAGCCGGCTGCCGCGCTCGGTGCACCAGGACGGCAACCGGATCGTGGTGCGCAGCCGTTGCCTGGGGGAGCCGCCGCGCGACGAGGTCAGCGTCTACCACGCGGACACCGGCGAGTGGGAGTGGAGCAACCAGGCGACGGAGGCGGAGCGTTTCGAGGTCGAGGGCGTTCTGGCCGGCGATCCCGTGCTGTTGCTGCGCGCCGGCGAGCTGGTGGCGTACGCGGAGACCGGGCAGGTGCTGTGGCGGCATCCGATCGGCGTGGCGGACGGCGACGAGGTGCGGCCCGGGCCGCTGCCGGGGGCGCACTCGGTGGTGACCGGCGATGTGCTCTTCACCCGCTACGTCCCGGTCTCCATGGTCGACCCGGACGAAGCGAACCCCGCCGACGAGGGGGCGGTGCACGTGGCCGGCTACGGCCTGGCCGAGGGCGAGATCCGTTGGACGGCTGAACTCCCCGCGGGAACGCAGCTGCTGGGCGTGGACGAGGCGGGCGGCCCACTGCTCGCCGAGCCGGCCGACGGCGGAGTGCAGCGGGTGTTCGCGCTGGACTGGGCCACGGGCGAACGGTCGGACGTCGGCACCGTCCCGTTCTCGTCCGATCTGGCCGACGACCGGCAGATCGCGGCCTTCGACGAGCATCAGCTCTATCTGCTCACCGCCCTCGCCGCCGAGACGCCGACCGTCCGGCTGCACGCCTACGAGCGCTCGGCCGGGGGCTGAGCCGGAGGTGGCCCCGGCCCGGTGCGCCAGCCGCCTGTGCCGGTGTCATGTGCCTGGTCATGCCGGAGCCGCCAGGAGCGGGCGAGCTTGCTCCTGAAGCTCTTTGACCAGCGGTTCGTCGCCGTAGGGCGCCAGCCGGTGCAGCAGGTTGCGGACATAGTCCGTGGTGCGCGCCGACGATATGCGCCCCGCCACCCGCACCGCTCGGGCGCCGGCCTCGCAGGCCGCGTCGAGGTTCCCCGACTCCAGCTCCGCCACCGCCGCCACCACCAGACGCAGCCCGTGCGAGCGGACGAACTCCTCCGTCGGCTCCGACAGCGCCTGCTCGGTGAATCGCCGCACCTGCCCGGGGACCTTGAGGTCGATATAGCACTCGGCCGCGTCGGCGGCCAGCCGGTCGTGGGCGTAGAAGTCCAACCAGCCGGGATCCCCGTCGCCCTCGCGCGAGCGCTCCAGCCAGCTCTCCGCCGCCGAGAGCGCCGCGCCGCAGCCCGGCGCGTCATGGGCCTTGGCCAACGCCCTGGCCTCCACCAGATGGAAGAAGCTCATGGCGCGCGCGGTGGCAACCGAGCGGTTGCGCTCCAACGCGGCCTGCGCCAGGTCGACACCCTCGTCGGCGAAGCCGCGATAGGTCGCCTGGAGGGACATCGACGCCAGCACATAGCCGCCGAGCGGCACATCGGCCGCCGCGCGGGCCAGGCGCAGGGCCTGTATGTAGTACCGCTGCGCGGCCTCCTGCTGGCCGGTGTCGAAGGCCATCCAGCCGGCCAACCTGGTCAGCTCGGCGGTGGCCCGGAACAGCGAACGGCCCACGTCGTCCGCGTAGGAGCCGAGCAGCAGCGGCACCGCGTCCGTGCGCAGGCACTCGGGGACCATGGAGGAACGCCAGTCCCCGCCACCGTACTTGGAGTCCCACCGCCGGGCCTCGACGGCCGCCTCCCGCAGCTTTGAGACATCCGAGTGCCCCACCCGCCCGGCGGCTGGCGGCCCCTGGGCCGGCGAGGCCCGACCCACATAGGCGTCGGCCGGATTGATAAGCCACCGGGATACCGGCGTGGCATATGCCGTGACAGTGAACGAACCTGCCAGTGACTGCCAAATGCCCTTGCCCGGGGCAACATCGAGGCGATAAAGCTCCGTCGCCGAGTCCACCGCCCCCCGAACGTCACGGGGGAAGGCGAGGCCCACCTCGGGCGCCGGATCCGTGTCGGCCAGCCCGATCTCGTGCAAGGGGACCCGCCGGCCCAACTTGCTGCTGATGGCCGCGGCGATCAGATGGGGCGCCGCACCCTGCGGGATCATCCCCTTGGTCACCCAACGGGCCACCGACGTCTTGTCATATCGCAGCGTCAAACCCCGCTGCGCGCCTAAGTCGTTGACCCGGCGGGCGAGACCGGCGTTACTGATCCCCGCAAGGGCGAGAACCGCGCCCAGCTTCTCGTTCGGCCCGCGTTGCTCCCTGGACATGCGCGCACCCCTGACACACCAACGGCAGCCCCACGACCAGCGCAGGGCTCTTCCGTGCCTCCGCCAACCCAGCGTAGTTCGCCGCCTGCTTACCGTTAAGGGGGTGATAGCCGGATGGCGGGATTATGTCCGTACCCCAGTGCGAGCGCTGCCCGTCCCCGTGATTGTGCTCCCGGCATGTGGCCGTGCGCCCGGGTGTGCGCTCTGGGCAGTCGTCGGGGGGAGCGCTTCGATGTTTGCGCGTGGGTCGGCCCGCTGCCGTGAAGGTCGGCGGGTCGGGGGAAGCCGTCGTCTCATTCCCCGCGGACGGCGGTGTGGTCCGGGAGACAGCCAGCGTCTCCCGGACCACAAGATCTCCGCACCCGCGCGCCGCTCGATCAAGTACCGCACGCCGGCCAGAGTTTGGCCTAAAACAACCGGTTACCTTTGACCGTGATCACAGCTTCTCCGCAACGGCCCTGAGGGACCCGCGCGCATCCGAGGTGGTTCGCCACACCAGGCGAACTACCTCCCCGGTATGCCCCGTTCACCCCCCACCCATGGCAGCATTGCCCTCAACACCTACGTGACGGCACCGGTCCGCGCGGGACCACAAGGCCCGAATCTTCAGTGGGGGAGGCGGCGATGCGGTGGTTGGTCGGGTGGAGCGGTGCCTCCGCCAGCGCTGCCAGGGACATCCAACCGCTGGGCGCCCAACTGCTCTGGGAGGGCCCCGACCCGCTCTGGGCGGTCGGCGACTGGCGTCCGGACGAGATCCGCCTGGTCTACGCGGACGGCGACACCCATCTGGCCGTCTTCGGCTACTGCGGCGCCGACGACGCCACGCTCCGCCGCGCCCTGGTCTCGGCCCGCGCCGGCGCGCTCCGCCAACTCACCACCTGGCCCGGCAGCTACACGGCCGTGGCCCGCTTCGGCAGACGCACCGTGATCCCCGCCGACCTCTCCGGCAGCCGCCCGGTGTTCCACACCGACTGGGCCGGCGGCACCGCCTACTCCACGGCGGCCCTGCCGCTGGCCGACCTCACCGAGGCCCAGCTCGACGTCGGCCATCTCGGCGCCCTGCTCGCCTGCCCCGAATCCCCCGAGGCCGTCGGCGACGGCACCCCCTACGACGGCGTCAGCCGCGTGCCGCCAGGGCACGCCCTGCTGCTGCGCGAGGGCGGCAGCCGCGACATCTCCGACTACGAGCCGGCCACCTCGCTGGTCGTCGCCGCGCCCCCGGTCGAGCGCGAGGCCGCCGTCGCCAGCGTCCGCGAGGCGCTGGTCGAGGCGGTCCGCACCCGGCTCGCCGCCCCCCGGCACGCCCCCGCCAGGGACGCCGGCCCCGTGCCCGGCATGGGCCCGGACGACCGCAGGGCCGCCCGTTCAGGGCCCGACCCGGCGGCGGGCGTCGGCGCCGACCTCTCCGGTGGCAGCGCCTCGGGCACCCTCGCCCTGCTGGCCGCCGGGCTGCCGGGCATGCCTGGCACCGTCTACGGCACCGGCGCCACCCTCGCCGGCGAACGACTCCTCGCCGTCACCTTCAACGACCTCTCCGCCCCCCGCACCGGCGCGGGAGCCGCCGACCGGGCCGCCGAGCTGGAACGCGCCCGCCTGATCGCCGAGAACCCACGCCTCCACCACCTGGTGGTGGCCGGCGGCGAGAGCGCCCTCCCCTACGGGGACCTGGAGTCGGGCCCGCTCACCGACGAGCCGGGCCCGTCCCTCATCGTCGCCGCCCGCCACCGGCACCGCCTCTCCGCCGGCAGCGCCGACCACCTGATCGGCAACGGCGCCCGCGAGGTGCTCGACGCGCACCCGGCCCGGCTGGCCGATCTGGTCCTCGACCGCCGCCGCCGCCATCTGCTGCGCCCCGCCACGGCGTTGGCCAAGGCCAGCGGGGGCGGCGGTCGCTCCATGCTGATCCCCTTCACGGTCTACCGCGCGGCCCGCCGGCTGGCCCGCACCCCCTACAACGAGGGCCTCTCCAGCGCCGCCGGGCTGCTCCGCCAGCCCATCGACGACGCCCTGATCGTCGACGGCGCGCTCGGTGCCTCGCTCTCCGCGCTCGCCTGGTGCCGTCCTGGCCCCGCCGCCCGCTGGCTGACGGGCGAGGCGTTGGCCGAAGTATCGATACGGCTCGACGCGGTCGCCGCCAGCCCGCGCAGCGCCACCATGGCGGGCCGCCCCGGAGTCCGGCGCGCCCGCGCCGTGTTGGCCCGCCAGGCGGCGGACCACCGGGTCTTCGAACAGGCCGCCGAACTGCGCCACCAACGGCTGCACGCCCCGTTCTACGACAACCAGGTGGTGCGCGCCTGCCAGGCGCTGCCGGAGAGCCTCCGCGTGCAACCCGGGGCGCGGGCCGAGGTGTTGCGCGCCGTCCTGACCGGCGCCGGCGTCCGGGGCCTGCCCCCGGGCTGGGGCGCGACCAGCGCGGCGGCCCACACCGAATCCCTCCGCGCGGGCCTACGCGCCCATGTCGGCCAACTCGTCGACCTCTTCGACGCGCCCCTGCTCGCCGACGCCGGCCTCGTCGAGGCCCGCGTGGTCCGCAAGGCCCTCAGGGCGGCGGCCCAGGGCGAGCCCCTCCCCCTCGACGGCCTCGGCGAGCTGGTCTCCACCGAACTGTGGCTGCGCCGCCTCCTGATGCGCCGAGGCTCCTGCTGGACCGCCGAGGGCAACCACGACCCCCGCGCCGTCACCAGCGGCGTCACCCGCTGAGCCCTGCGGGCGGCCAGCAGCCACCCCGGGGCCCGGTGGGCACCGGGGACGGCGGGGCTGGTCGCCCGAGGGGGCTGCTTCTGAGCCGGTCACCGACGCCCGTTCGGACCTCCCCGCCCCCGGGGCACGCTCCGGGCGCCGGCCGCAGAGAGGGCACCGGCTCGGGTGCCCGAGGTTTGCCTCTCGCTCCGGGGTTCCCCGTCCCGGGTGGCACGTCTCGGGGGCTGGCCGCCCGAAGGGCCGCGCGCCTGGTGGGCATCGGCCCCGGCGGGGCTGGTTGCCTGAGGGGTCGTTCCACCGGGATGGCATCGGTCCGGGGTTCACCGTTCCCGGAGGGACGCCTCGGGCGCCGGCCGCCGGGAGGGCGTCGGGCTGGGTGGCCGAGGGATCGTCTCTCGGTCCGGGGTTTCCCGTCCTGGGTGGCGCGCCTCGGGGGTTGGCTGGCTGAAGGGCCGCGTGCCCGGAGGGCGTCGGGCTCGGCGGGGTTGGTTGCCTGAGGGGTCGTCCCGCCGGGAGGGCCCGAGGGATCGTCCCTCGGTCCGGACATCCCCGTTCCCGAGTGGGAGGCCCGGTGCCCGGAGGGGCATCGGGGTGTGTGACCCGTGCGGGGCTGGTTGTCGGTGGATGGCCCCGTCGGGGGAGCGCCTCCAGTCGAGTACCCAAGGGCCGCCCGCGTAGCGGGCCCACCCGTCGCAGGCACTCCAACGGGTAACTCGCCCTCTGGGGAGGCCCGCCCGGAGGGCCGGTCACCCCCGGGCCGCCTGCCCGGGGGCCTGCCGCCCGCCCCAACGGCCTGGCCTAGCCGCAGGCGATCTCGCTGGTGGCCCAGTTGGCCAGGGCCAACTCGCCGAGGCGGCCCCGTGGTTCGACGTCCAGGCGGAGTTCGCGTACGCCGTTCAGGTCGACGGAGAGCGGTGTCGCCGGGTCGCCGCCGGTGATCTCGGCGGAGCGCCACAGCTGTGCGCCGTCCCCGTAGACGGTGAAGACCACCGGGCCGAACGCCCGGGTCAGATCGTCGACGCCGACCAGGGCGCGGTAGTTCAGACAGTCGCGGTTGAGGTCGATCAGCACCGAGGACCTCGCGGGAACGGTGATCCCGTGGGAGTGCTCCTCGCCGCCGATGCTCAGGCTGTCGCGCTGCCAGGGCGGGGTGCTCGACCCGAGCCGCACCGTCGGCTCGTCCGTCCCGCCCAGCACGTCGAACGCCAACTCCCGCAGCTGGTAGGGCGCGGCGGGCGGCGGCGCCGGCGGTGTGGGCTCGGGCTCGGGTGCCGGCTCCGTCGGCGGCTCGGGAGCGGGCTCGGGGTCGGGCGAAGGCGTGGGCGACGGCTCGGGCTCGGGCGTCGGCTCCACCGGCGGCTCGGGCACCGGCTCGGGAACCGGCTCCGGCTCGGGCTCCGACTCGGGTTCCGGTTCGGGTGAAGGGGTGGGCGGCACCTCGGGCGGAGCCGGCTCGGGGTCGGCCGGTGGTTTGTGGTCCGCGGCCTCCGGCGGAGCCGCCGGCGTCTCGGTGGCCGGGTCGCCGCCCATCATGGCCAGGGCCAGGACGGTGGCCACCGCGGTCGCCAGCACACCGGAGGCGATCCCGGCCTTGACCGGCCCGCCGAGCCCCTCGCCCACCGCGGCCCCGCCGCCGCCCGTGGCGGCACCCGCGCCGCCCACCGCGGCCCCGCCGCTGGCGGCGGCACCCGCGCCGCCCGCGGCAGCCGCCCCGCTGGAGCCGCCCCAGAGCAGAACGCCCTTGCCGCCCGCCTCGGCCGCGAACCAGCCGATGAAGGCCACCGGGAGCACCGCTCCGATGTTCTCGTTGATCGCCCGCACCTCGGACGCCGCGCTGGAACATCGGGCGCACTCCGCCAGATGGCGCCGGAGCCCGCGCTCGGCGCGGGTGCGCAGCCCGCCGCGCGCGAAGGCGCCCAACCGGTCGGCGTAGCCGGCGCATTCGCCGCCCTCGGTGAGGGTGCGGCTCACATGTTCCTGGAGGAACGCCTGCTTGAGCCCCTCCCTGGCCCGGTGCGCCAGCACCGCCGTCGCGTTGGGGGTGAGCCCGAGCAGCGGCGCCACCTCCCTGGGCGTCGCCTCCTCGACGGTGGTGTGCCAGAGGACGGTCTGCCACCGCTCCGGAAGGCTGCGGAACGCCCTTACCGCCATGGAGCGTTCGGCCTCCCGCATGGCCCGGACCTCGGCGGCCAGTTCGTCGGGGTTGGCACGGCCGGCGCGGGCCGCCGCGTCGGAGAGCGCGAACGCCGCGAAGTCCTCGACGAGTTGCTCGCGCTTGGCGGTCCGCGCCCAGTCGGCGGCGACCCGGCGCACCGAGGTGAGCAGGTAGGCGCGCACCGCCGTGCGGGGGCCCGCGCCGCCGCGCACGGCCTGGAGCGTCGCGGCGAACACCTCGTTGGTCAGGTCGTCCGCCGTGTCCGCGTCCCGGCAGCAGGTCCGCGCGTAGCGGCGCACGGAGTCCGCGTGGCGCCGGTACAGCTCGTCGTACGCCCCTCGTTCGCCCCGGCGCATGCGGTCGACCAACTCCAGGTCGGCCGTTCCCTCGCCACCGCCGCCACCGCTGCCGCTACCGCTCCCGCCGCCTTCGCGCTGTCGGGGCACGGTGGTCTCGCCGGAAAGATCGTCGCGCCCGTCAAGGTCCATCAGGCCAGCCCCTATTGCCATGTGCCACGGTCGGCAGCGGTTTCAACATCGGCAGCGGTCATCGTCAGCAGCAGTTATTTACAAGGTGTCAGCACCGACGTCAGGCTGCCACGCCAGGGGCTCGGGAACGGAGCAGCGCCCGGCAAACCACCCTTTCGGGCGGTGTGCCGGGCGCAATCCCAACTTCCCGCGCGCTTCCCCGGCGCGCGTGCGTTACCGTCCGCCGGCGCGTAGCCCCTGGAGCAGTATCTCCAACAGCCGTGCCTCGGCGGCCGTTTGTCGCGCCGGATCGTCGAGCCGCGGGGGCGTGGTCGCTATCACCAACAGCAGGTCGGCAACGGTGACATCCGCCCGCAACTGGCCGGCGGCCCTGGTCCGTTCCACCAACTGTTCGACGGCGGAAAGCAGTTCACCCGAGTCCACGAGCGGGCTCGGCTCGTCGTCCCGAGCGGGACCCGCCGGCCGCGCGCCGTCGGCGGCGCCGTTCGAGCCGCCGCCAGAGGTACCGGCAGAAGCGCCGTCGGCGGCGCCGTTCGAGCCGCCGTCCGAAGGACCGACTCCCGCAGCCGGCAGACCCGTCGCCCCCCGGCCGGCCACGGAGGGATCGGGGCCGCCCCGTTCGCCGCCCATGGCCCGCTGCGGCGGCACCCGTTCGCCGCGCGCACCGCCGACCGTCAGCAGCTCCGGCGGCAGCAGCCGCCCCGCGCCCGCCGCCGCCGACCGCTGCACAAAGCCGGCGAGCGCGCGCCAGGGCTCGTCCTCGATGGCCAGCGCCTCCCGCGCCCGTTCGGTGAGCCGCTGCGTCTCCTCGGCCGCGATGAAGCGGACCAGCGCCTCCTTGTTGGGGAAGCGCCGGTACACCGTGCCCACCCCGACCCGCGCCCGGCGGGCCACCTCCTCCATCGGCGCCCCGTACCCCTGCTCGCCGAAGACGGCCCGCGCCGCGCTCAGCACATGCCGCAGATTGCGTTGCGCGTCCACCCGCAGCGGCGCCGAACGCGGCCCGCCGCCCTGCCACGGGGCACCCGGCGCCGTGCTCGACGCCGCGGTGTCCGAACCGTCGACTGATTCCCTGATACGCATGTTGACCCCCCGAGACCCGCACCCCGCGCCGGCTGGCGCGGAACGGGCCCGTTCATCGAAGAAGCGGTTGGCGCGCTTCCACTACGAGTACGAACATAGTTGAGGAACCCGACGCCACAGAGCGCGTCAAATCCCTCGAATCCACCAGAACACCGCACCACCTGCACCAGGTGCGGACGTAGCGAGATGTATCACCTCGGCAGTCGCCACGGACTCGCCCGGAACGGAGCGGCGCCCCGCCCGAGCTGTGGACAAAACATCGCTTCCCGGTGCCTCATGGTCGGGTGACCAAGCACACCGCGCACATCGTCGTGGCCGGCGGCGGCTATGTCGGGCTCTACACCGCGCGCCGCCTCCAGCGCCGGCTGCGGCGCGAGCTGCGGAGCGGCGACGTCCGGATCACCGTGGTCAGCCCGGATCCCTATATGACCTACCAGCCCTTCCTTCCCGAGGCCGCCGCCGGCTCCCTCTCCCCTCGCCATGTCGTCGTCCCCCTGCGCCGCGTGCTTCCGCACTGCCGAATCCTCCCCGGCGAGATCGTCGGTGCCGATCCCGAGAGCCGCACGGCCATGGTCCGTACGGCCGCGGGCGCGGAGGCGGGAAGCGAGCCCCTCCGGCTGGATTACGACGAACTGGTGCTGGCCCCCGGTTCCCTCGCGCGGACACTCCCTGTGCCGGGGCTCGCGGAGGGCGGCATCGGCTTCAAGAACATCGAGGAGGCCATCGGACTGCGCAACCACGTGCTTGAGCAGCTCGACATCGCCTCCTCCACCCGCGACTCCGACGTGCGGGACGCCGCCCTCACCTTCGTCTTCGTGGGCGGTGGCTACGCGGGCGTGGAGGCGCTGGCCGAGCTGGAGGACATGGCGCGCTACGCCTGCCGCCACTACCCCAACATCCGGCCCGAGGAGCAGAAGTGGCTGCTGGTGGAGGCCACCGACCGCATCCTGCCCGAAGTCGGCAGCGAGATGGGCGGCTACGCGGTGCGCGAACTCCGTGGGCGCAATATCGACGTTCGCCTCACCACCCGCCTGGTCAGCTATGAGCGGGGCACCGTTGCCCTGGACGACGGCTCCCGCTATCCGGCCCGCACCCTGGTCTGGACCGCCGGCGTGAAACCTCATCCGGTGCTCGCCGAATGCGGCGTGCCCCTGGACGAACGGGGGCGCGTCCGCTGCGACGCCGATCTCCGCGTCACCGGGGTCGCCCACGTCTGGGCCGCGGGCGACGCCGCCGCCGTGCCCGACCTCGCCGCCGCCCGCAACACCCTTGACCAGCCCGGCGAAACCGCCCCAGGACGCACGGGAACGCCGCCGCCCACCGCGGTCGAGGAACGGGCCGGCACGGCGGGCCGCACCATAGAACGCGCCCCCCGGGAGACCACCTCGGGAGCCAACGCGCCCGGCGCCCACACCCCTCACACCGGCGCCCGTTCCCCCATGTGCGCCCCCAACGCCCAACATGCCGTCCGGCAGGCCCGGCGGCTCGCGGACAACCTTGCCGCCACCCTCAGCGACAAGCCCACCACCGACTACCGCCACCGGCACGCGGGCTCCGTCGCCTCGCTCGGCCTGCACAAAGGCGTCGCCCGCGTCTACGGCCGGCGTCTCAAGGGGTTTCCGGCCTGGTTGGTGCACCGCGTCTACCACCTGAGCCGCGTGCCCACCGGCAACCGCAAGGCGCGCGTTCTCGCCGAATGGGCCCTTGCGGGATTGTTCAAACGTGAGATCGTCTCACTCGGCTCCCTGGAACACCCACGGGCCGAGTTCGAGCTGGCGGCCGACCCGGGCCGCCGCCGAAAGCGCCCCTGACCGGTTCCCTCCCAGGGCCGGGGCCGACCCCGGTCGTGTGACCATGGGTCGGACGCCACGCAGCGAAGAGCACGCAGACAGCACACCCCCGAGCACACCTCCCGAGAACGTCTCCCGAGCACAACCTCCCGAGCACACACACCCCTGGAACGAAGCAGATCGGAACGCTGTGAATTTGACGCGCTGGGGAATCCGGCTGCCCGGAGCACAGCGGCGGCACGGCGCCACCGAGAGCCGCGCGAAGGGCCAGACCGGCACCGGCCAGGAGCCGGGCGGCGGGGTGCCGGCGGCCCGTGGCGAGCCCAGGGAGTCGGGCAAGGCCCAGTCGGCGGGCCCAGGTGTCGACGCGCTCGCCGTCCACGAACTGCTCGGCCAGGTCCCGGCCCCGGTCGCCGTGGTCCACGGCCCCGAGCACCGCGTCGCCTATGTGAACGAGGCATACGCCAACCTCTTCGGCTCCCGCCAGCCCGGCGCCCCCGCCCGCGAGGCGCTCACCGAGCTGGTCGAGCTCGGCCTGCTCCCCCTGATGGAGCAGGTCCAGCGCAGCGGCACCCCGCGCACCATGAAGTCCCGCAGCGTGCCGGGCGAGCACCGCGACAGCTACTTCACCTTCACCTGCACCCCGATCAGGCTCACGGGGCCCGGCACCGACTGCGCCCAGCGCGGCGTCCTGGTCTTCGCCGCCGACATCACCGACCAGGTGGTCTCCGCCGAACGCCTCAGGGAGAGCGAGAGCCAGCAGCGCGCCGCCGCCGTCACCCTCCAACACAGCCTGCTGCCCCAGAAGTTGGAGCAGCCGGACGATCTGCGGGTGGCCGCCACCTACCAGCCGGGCGGCCTGGAGGCCGCGGTCGGCGGGGACTGGTACGACGTGATCACCCTCGGCGCCGGCCGCACCGCCGTGGTCATCGGCGACGTGATGGGCCGCGGCGTCCGCGCGGCGGCCGTCATGGGACAGCTGCGCACCGCCGTGCGCGCCTACGCGCGCCTCGACCTTCCCCCGCACGAGGTACTCGGACTGCTCGACGGGCTGGCCGCCGAGATCGACGCCAGCCAGATCGCGACCTGCGTGTACGCCGTCTACGACCCCAACGAGGCCACCCTCACCTACGCGTCGGCTGGC